>NZ_PDBS01000001.1:2724941-4087412 GCF_002572525.1 Natrinema sp. CBA1119
GTCGACAGCGGCGGGACGACCTACGAACGATTCGCGATAGCCGTCGTCATCGGTTCGTTCGGGGCGTTCGCCCTCGGGACCGCGGCGCTGTTCGAGTGGATCGCCGTCGAGAGTCTGGCAACGTACTTCGGCGTCGCACTACTTTCGCTCGGTCTGGCAACCGGGATGCTCGGTGCGTTCTCGCGGTGGGGCGGCGTTCGGACGACTCCCGACCGCTCGCCCGGTCTCGGCGCCGTGCTCGTTCAAATGCCGCTCTGGACGGTCACCGCGGGCTTTCTCGCCGGAACTACGCTCGGACTCGGCGCGCTGGGATGGGTCGTCGCGGCGTTCGTGGGGCTGCTCGTCGGCGCGCTGACGATCACCGCCCGCGAGGATCTCGGCGCGACGATCCCCACCGCAGTGTTCGTCTGCTTCCTCGGCATCGTCTTCCTGACCGGCGTGATTTCCCCGACATGGGTGTGGGAATCATCGTCGTTCGACGCCGTCATTCCGGGGCAGATCGCGATTCCGTTGCTGACGATGGTCGGCGGCCTCCTCGCGGGTCAATCCAGCGCGATCGCGTACGAGGGATTCGGAACGCGCGGCAGGCAGAACGGGGCGTTCTTGCTGATATCGTTCGGCGTATTGCTCACGCTCTCGGTGCTCGTTTTCCTGCTTACGTTCGTGTTCGAACGGGGGATCACGGTCGTACTCGAGAACCTCACGGTCGGTGCCGGGACGGCGCTACTTCTCGCCGTCGCGGCGCTGGTCCTGTCGGTGAGAGTCGGGCACGTCAACCCGGCGACGGCCGACGGCACGGACAAAATCGTCTCGTTCGTTCATCTCGCCGTGGTGGTCGTGCTCTCCCTCGTCGGTATCGTCTTCGCGTATACGATCGCCGCGAATCACACCCTCTCGGGATACGCGGTGACGGTCGAACCGACGAGCACCGTCGGTGCGCTGCCGGGGCTGCTCGTCGGCATCGTCTTCCTGGACGTGCTCCGCCGCTCGACTCGGCCGTGGTCGCCGGAAATTGGCGCGGGCCGTACCGTCGCCCGTCTCCTCGCCGTCGCCGTCGGCGCGATGGCCGTTCTCGTCCTCCTCGAACTCGTCGCGGGGATCGAGCTCGCGGTCGTACCGATACTCGCGATAGCCGTGGGTGGCGTTTCGGCGGCTACCGCCGTCGTGACCGCTGGCGCGCACGTCAGCGGTCGGCATCTTCCGACGTGGATCCCGCCGTTGTCGCGGATGGGGGCCGTCGCAGTGGGCGCGTTCGTCGTCTGCTGCCTTCACGCGACCGTCACGGGTACCGACGTCGGCGGTACGGTCGGTATCGCCGCCAGCGGTGCCATCGACTGGCCGTTCGTGATGAACCCGTCGAAGGGGCTCGGCATCCAGAAAGGCGTGATGCCGGCGATGGTCGGGACGATCTGGCTCGTTCTCGGCGCGGTCGTGTTCGCGGTTCCCTTGGCCGTCGGTGCCGCCGTCTTCCTCACCGAGTACGCCGAAGACAGCATCTTCACCCGCGCGGTCGACATCGCCACGAACGGACTGTGGAGCACCCCAAGCATCGTCTTCGGCCTGTTCGGCCTCGCGTTCCTCGTCCCGCGCTTCGGCGGTACCCCCTCCATCTTCGCGAGCCAGTTGGTGCTCGGATTCATGCTGCTCCCGCTCGTGCTCATCACGAGTCGGGAAGCCATGAAGAGCGTGCCCGACGAGTACCGTGACGCGAGCGCCGCACTCGGCGTTTCGAAATGGGAAACGATCAGAAGCGTCGTCGTCCCCGCATCGATGCCGGGGGTCATTACCGGGGTTATCCTCGGTGTCGGTCGAATCGCCGGCGAAACCGCACCCCTGTTGCTTGTCCTGAACGGGCCGAACTTCTCGACCAGGTCGCCCGGTATCCTCTCCAGTTTCATGGTCCGGGTCAGCCTCCAGCCGCCGTTCGTCCACGTCTCTAACCCCGCACTGCTCGAGCGGGCGAGCGCACTTCCCTACCAGCTGTACGCGGTTATCACCGCCGGTGTCGCTGCCGAAGAGCCATTCGGCTGGGGAACGGCGCTCGTCTTGCTCTGCGTCGTCCTCTCGTTCTTCGCGATGGGTGTCGCGAGCCGACGCTACTTCAGGAGGAAACTACACCAATGACAGAATCCAGCGTTACCACGGCAGCGGACCGAACGGAAGCCGACGGATACCCGTCGAGCAATGAAACGACGACCGGCGAGAGCGACGAGCGCACGAAAGCGGAGTGGCGCGAGTACGCGTTCGACGGCGACCCGGTCCTTTCGGTCGAGGATTTGAACGTCTGGTACGGCGACGACCACGCGCTGCAGGACATCTCGATCGACATTCCCGAACGGAGCGTGACGGCGCTCATCGGTCCGTCGGGGTGTGGCAAGTCCACGTTCCTCCGGTGTCTCAACCGGATGAACGATCGGATCAAAGGCGCTCGCGTCGAGGGAGAGGTCGCGTTCAACGCGCAGAACGTCTACGCCGATGGAACCAACCTCGTCGAACTGCGGAAACGCATCGGCATGGTGTTCCAGCATCCGAACCCGTTCCCGAAGTCGATCCGGGACAACGTCGCCTACGGCCCGCGAAAACACGGTGACATCGACCGTGGGTTGGTTCCCAGGTTACTCGGACGCGACGAGAAAGCGAGAGAGGACGAACTGGTCGAACGGTGCCTTCGCGACGCCGCCCTCTGGGACGAGGTTGAAGACCGCCTCGATGACAACGCGCTGGGACTGTCCGGCGGCCAGCAACAGCGGCTGTGCATCGCCAGGTGTCTCGCCGTCGACCCCGAGATCATCTTGATGGACGAACCGGCCTCGGCGCTCGACCCGATCGCCACCGCGAAGATCGAGGACCTCATCGAGGACCTCGCCGAGGAGTATACGGTCGTCATCGTCACGCACAACATGCAACAGGCTGCCCGTATCTCGGACCAGACCGCCGTCTTCCTAACCGGCGGGGAACTCGTGGAGTACGGCGATACCGATCAGGTGTTCGAGAACCCGCGGAGCCAGCGCGTCGAAGATTACATCACCGGCAAGTTCGGGTGAATGGCCCGCGAGGACTACCGGAAACGCCTCGAGCGCCTCCGCGAGGCGGTCGTCGCACTGGGTGACCTCGTCCGCGAGCAGCTCGCGGACGGACTCAGCGCGCTGTTCGCCGGCGATCGAGAACTCGCGCGCGACGTTATCGCGGGCGACTCGGCCGTCAACCGTCGCGCCCGCGAGATCGAAGGCGACTGTCTCGACCTGCTCGCGCTCGAGCAGCCGGTCGCCGGCGACCTGCGATTCGTCGTCGCCGCGTTCAAGATCGTCACCGACCTCGAGCGGGTCGGAGATCTCGCGACGAACCTGGCCGAGTACACGCTAGAGTCGACCGGCTCCGCCCCGACGCTTCCGGATGTCGACTTCGAACGGATCGCCGCGCTCGCGCTCGAGCAACTCGAGCGGGCGATCGAGGCGTTCGTCACGGACGACCCGGACGGCTGTGTTGCCGTCGCAACGCGCGACGACGAACTGGACGCCCGCTGTGCCAGCGTCGCCGAGCGCGTCGTGCGGACCCTCATCGATCTCCGTGCCGGGGGCGGGACGAACGAGAAGCAGCGAGTCGGGGACGAGGCCGGCGGCCCGCCAGTCGCGGACGTGTTGACCGATGTCTCGCGGACGTTCGTGATCGTTCGCGACCTCGAGCGGGTCGGCGATCACGCGGTGAACGTGGCCGCCCGGACGCTGTACGCGCTCGAGAGCGACGAGGAGCTACTCAGGTAGTGCACAGATCGTCGAGCTATTGATTCAAACTCGCTCGCTAAACCGTTCGAATCTGCCGACGCTCGAGGAGATTCTTGGCGAGTAAGCCGACGATCCGAACGGGATCGATTCTGGTGGCGGTGACCCAGTTCCATCGATACTATTGGGCGACGGCCGTCCGGCGCGGGGCGGTCGGTACGGTCGATGGTTTGAGCGGAGACGACTGATACTGAAATAATCGTATCCTCGGTGGGACCGTTATCCACATCTCTGAATTAGGTCGACGGTCAGTTGCTTCGCCCGATTGGGGCGGTACTATAGTTCTGTGAAATCTATAGCTCTCTTCCGATATAATCATCTATGTAACACCTCGTGAACGTGTTTCCATCATTCGTCGCCGAAATATGGAGTTTAAGACTCTCTAGACGCCGTATCTATTCCAATCTCCAGACCGCTAGTAGCTACATCTGGTATTTAGATCTATATAGCTAACATAGCATCGTATTTCTATACACACTCGAACGTTCACGTGATGACTGATATGGACCGTTCGGCTCGATCGATTTCTCGACGAAAGGTTCTGGCGGCGACGGGCGCGGTGGGCGCGCTCTCGCTTGCCGGCTGTACCGAAAATACTGGCAACGGGGACAACGAGCGCGTCATCGTCACCGGAAGCAGTACGGTGTTTCCGATCTCCGACACGCTCGCCGAAGCGTTCATGGACGAAAACGACGGCGTCAACGTCACCACCGACCCGACCGGCACCGGTGGCGGGTTCAACAACAACTTCTGTCCCGGCGACTCCGACATCAACGGCGCGTCGCGGCCGATTGCGGACGAGGAGGTCAGCGACTGTAACGACGACGGCGTCGAGCCGATCGAGTTCCAGATCGGCGCCGACGCGGTCACCATGGCCGTCCACAACGATTCGCCGGTCGACTGCGTCACCTACGACGAACTCGCACAGATATGGTCCGAGGACGGTGCGGAGACGTGGTCCGATGTCAACTCCGACTGGCCCGACGAGGAGATCAAACGCTACGGCCCACCCTCGACGTCCGGCACGTTCGACTGGTTCAGAAACAACGTGATCGGCGACAGCGGGACCCACGTCAGCCAGTACGAGAAGACCGAGGACGACAACAAACTCGTCGGGGGAATCTCCTCGAACGAGAACGCGATCGGCTACTTCGGCTACGCGTACTACCGAGAGAACGAGGACGACCTCAAGGCGCTCGAGATCAAGGAGAGCGAGGACGGCGAGTGTACCGCGCCGAGTCTGGACGCGGCCAGCGAGGGAACGTACCCGATGGCACGGCCGCTTTTCATCTACGTCAGCCAGGAGTCGCTCGATCGGGACCCGGTCTACAACTTCGTCGAGTTCTACATCGAGCAGTCGTCGACCGACACCATCACCGACATCGGGTACGTCCCGGCGAGCGACGAGCAGGTCGAGGAGAACCTCGAGAAGCTAGAGAGCGCGGCGAACTGATCGGGTCGAACCGAACGATTCACGATGATCACCCAACTATCCCCCGTCAATGAGTGAGCGATCGATAGACGTCGATCTGACGCGATCGTCGTCGGGTCAAGTCGTCAAAGAACGCATTTACAAGTGGCTGCTGTTCGCCTGTGCCGCGTTGACGGTCTTCGTGACGGTCGCGATCATTTACACGCTCGCGAGGGACGCGCTCACGTTCTTCGACATGGTTCCGGCAGCGGAGTTCTTCACCGAAACCGAGTGGTTCGTCACCGGGGACGGGGGGAACTTCGGCATCTGGCCGCTCGTGACCGCGACGCTGATCATCACCGTCGTTTCGGCGATGGTGGCCGTTCCGACCGGCGTGGCGGCCGCCGTCTACCTCAGCGAGTACGCGAGCGACCGCATGCGATCGGTTCTGAAACCCTCGCTCGAAATTCTCGCCGGCATTCCGACGGTCGTCTACGGCTACCTGGCGCTGGTCTATCTGACGCCCGCGCTGCAGGCGATCGGAATCCCGGTCGGGACGTTCAACCTGTTGAGCGCGTCGATCATGGTCGGGATCATGATCATCCCGATGGTGTCGTCGCTGTCCGAGGACGCGATGAGTTCCGTCCCCGATTCGCTCCGACAGGCCGGCTACGGCATGGGCGCGACGAAATATGAGGTTTCGACCGGGATCGTAATCCCGGCGGCTGTCTCGGGGATTTTCTCGTCGTTCATCCTCGCGCTCTCGCGGGCGATCGGCGAGACCATGATCGTCGTCATGGCCGCCGGCCTGCGGCCGCGGATGTTCGACTTCTCGAACCCGCTGAACAACCTGCTCAACTCGGGCCAGCCGATGACGGCGGGGATGGTAAACGCCGTGACGAGCGACGCGACCGGCGGCTCGGCGACGTATCTGAGTATGTTCGCACTCGGACTGACGCTGTTCGTGATTACGTTCGCCATGAACCTCGCGAGTGACTACGTGGCGGCACGATATCAGGAGGAATACCAATGATCGCCACCGACGAACCGACGGAGGTGTACCGATAATGTCGACCGACCAGCGCACCGGCGAATGGTACGGAACGGACGAAGCGGTCAGCCGCCTTCGCGGCCAGGCGTTCAAGTCCCTCTGTCTGGGAGCGACCCTGCTCGCCTTGCTTTCCGTCTTCGTTCTCCTCCTGTACGTCGCGAACGACGCGTTCAGACCGCTCTCAGCCGACACCGGCTGGGCGCTCACCTTCGCCGCGACGCTCCTGCTTCCGACCCTCGGCGCGACGGGCTACTACTACACCCGCGACACGCGAGCCGGCGAGACCGCCGCCATCGCGCTCGGACTGCCGGTCGTCTCGCTCCTGCTCACCGGTGGCGTGTTCATCACGTTCGAACACATCGTCAGCGTCTATCAGTGGGTCTCGATCCTCGTCGCGCTCGCCGTCGCAGGCGCGGTCGTCTACGCTCACAGTCGCGTTCGAACGGCCGCCGACCTCGAGCGGCTCATCGTTCTCGTCGCGGTTCCGATCGCCGCACTCTCTCTGATTCCCAACCTCATCCTCTCGCTGCCGGTGCTGCCGACCGAGGCGCTCGCGCTGTTGGGCTCGGCTGTCGTTCCGGTCGCGGTCGCCGTCGGCTGGTTCGTTCGGAGGCAGCGCGAGAACGACCGCGACGGGGCGATCGCCGCGGGGCTGACGCTGGTCGCTGCGGCCGCCGGCCTGGGGCTCGCGCCGGTCGTCGGCATCAGTCCGTTCGTCTGGATGCTGCTGGTCGTCGTCACCGTCGTCCCCGTCGGCCTCTACGTCGAAAGCGTCGTCCGGCGCGGAGCCGGCACCGCTGGCCTCGCGTTCCCGCTCCTCGTCGTCGTCGGCATCGTCGCCGGCGTCGTCGTCACGGAGGCGCTCGGTTTCGCCGGGCCGAACTCGTGGCTCGACTGGGAATTTCTCACCAATCCGCCGTCGCGAACGCCCGAAGACGCCGGCTTCTATCCCCCGCTGGTCGGCTCGGTGATGATGCTGCTGGTCATCGTCGTTTCCGCGTTCCCCGTCGGCGTCGGTGCCGCCGTCTACCTCGAGGAGTACGCTCCTGATCGGGGGCCCTGGGGGCGGCTCGTCGATCTGATCGAGGTCAACATCGGGAACCTCGCCGGCGTCCCCTCGGTCGTCTACGGTGTCCTCGGGCTCGCGCTGTTCATTCGGGAGGGCGGGCTCGGGTCGGGAACCGCGCTCGTCGGCGGATTCACCGTCGGCCTGCTGATCCTCCCGATCGTCATCATCTCCTCGCAGGAGGCGATCAGTGCCGTTCCCGACTCGATGCGACAGGCCTCCTACGGGATGGGAGCGTCCAGGTGGCAGACGGTTCGGAACGTCGTCCTCCCCGAAGCGCTGCCCGGAATCATGACCGGCAATATCCTCGCGATGGGGCGCGCGATCGGTGAGACGGCACCGCTGCTGATCATCGGCGCGCCGGCGGTCGTCCGGATCGCGCCGGACTCCTTCACGAACAAATTCAGCGCGATGCCGCGCCAGATCTACACCTGGTCGAGCGAAATCGACGCGGCGTTCCAACACGGCGTCCTCGCGGCCGGCGTCATGACGCTGCTGGTCGTTCTCCTCCTGATGAACGGCGCTGCCATCATCATTCGCAACAAGTATCAACGCAGGGATTGACCATGACACAAGATCCAATGAGCGACCCGGACAGCCGCACTGACACGCAAGCGACCGACGAGGGCCTCGCGAGTAACGACTTGGAGGGATCCGATCCGACGACCGAACCCTTGGTCGATTCGTCGATCGACGTCGAGGATCACTCGAGCGCGCCGTCGACCGGAAACCAAACCGTAATCGAGTCGAGAGATCTCGATGTCTACTACGACGACGTGCAGGCGCTCCAGTCGATCGACATCGAGATCCCATCCGAGCAGGTCACGGCCATCATCGGTCCGTCCGGCTGTGGGAAGTCGACTTTCCTGCGGTGCATCAACCGGATGAACGACCTCGTCGACGCTGCGTGGATCGACGGCGAGTTGCGCTTCGAAGGGAAGAACGTCTACGACGACGACGTCGATCCGGTCGTCCTTCGACGCAAGATCGGGATGGTATTTCAGACACCGAACCCGTTCCCCAAGAGCATCTTCGACAACGTCGCCTACGGTCTGAACGTCCAGGGGATCAAGGGCGATTACGACGAGATCGTCGAGAACGCTCTCCGTCGGGCCGCGCTCTGGGACGAGGTGAAAGACCAACTCGACTCGAGCGGCCTCGAGCTCTCGGGCGGCCAGCAACAGCGGCTGTGCATCGCTCGAGCGATCGCTCCCGATCCGGACGTGATCCTGATGGACGAACCGGCCTCGGCGCTGGACCCGGTCGCGACCTCGAAGGTCGAGGACCTAATCGAGGATCTCGCCGAGGAGTACACGGTCATCATCGTCACGCACAACATGCAGCAGGCGGCTCGCATCTCGGATAAGACGGCGGTCTTCCTGACCGGCGGCGAACTCGTCGAGTTCGACGACACGGACAAGATCTTCGAGAATCCCGAACACGACCGCGTCGAGGACTACATTACCGGCAAATTCGGATAGTCCGTCCCGCTGATCACTGTCCGGTACTGACAGTGCCGTTTATGCGTTTGCACCCCATGATAGCCACTCACATGGTTGCGACCGGGGTCCACATTTTGATCAGTCTGGCACTGGTCGTGTTGCTCTTCCGATCCGAACGGCCGGAACCGTACCTCGTCGCGGCGCTCGCGGCGGCCGTCCCCGACATCGATACGTTCGTCTTTCGGCCGCTGGTCGAACTCGGCTACGTCGAGGGGGCGCTGTGGATGCATCGGGGATTGACCCACTCGCTGCTGGCCGGAATCGCTCTCACCATCCTCCTCGCCGCGTTTGGCCCCTGGCGGGCCGCCGCCATCGGATTTGGCTCGCACATTCTCCTCGATTCCCTGAGCGGCGGCGTCCGTCCCTTTGCTCCGTTCGACCTCGCGCTGTACGGGGTTTCCGTCGATTGGCTGCTACTGAATATGTTGATATCGATCATCGCCGTATCCATGATCCTCGGCGGCTTGCTCGGTATGAAATACGATTTCGGTCGGCAGGTCGTCTCCCATCCCCCTGAGACGCTCTCAGAGCGGTTCCGATAGGTAACCACGTCGAGAAGGGGGTGAAACCGTCGGCTATCGGACCATCGAGCGTGACGGTGAGAGCGATTGCCCCTCGGTCCCGACCGAGAGATCTCCGGAATACGGAGTCGATCAGTTACCTGACGCGATCCCGGCGGGCGGCGAGAGCTGTATCGACGGGGCATACCTCTCTCAGAACCGAACTGATTCGACGATGTCGACGAACAGGAGCTACGAACGTTCCGACCTCCACGGACCGTCGTCAGGTGATCGATCGCTCAGACGGACTACGTCAGTCAGTTCCGGCGCGTCCGCTTGGCGGGTCGCGAGTGTGCCGGGACACAGGTGTCGCAGACCGTTTCAGGCGGCGTCGACGGTCCCGTCGGGTCGGACGGTCACGACCGGGAGCGGGGCCGTTCTGACGACTTTGTCGGTAACGCTTCCGAGAATCCGTTTCTCGAACCCGCTTCGACCGGCCGTACCGATGACGATCATGTCGGCGTCTATCTCCGTCGCGTAGTCGACGATTTCGTCCGCAGGAGTGCCGGTTCGGACGACCGCCTCCGCCTCGAGTCCGTTGGCTTCGGCGTCGGCGGTGAGTTCCTCTGCCCACTCGGCCGCGATTTCAGTCACGTCTTCTTTCGTTCGCGGTGGTGCTCCGCCCACGGCCGACACCTCCGAGCGGTCGATGTCACCGACGGCGAGTGCGTGGACGGTGGCATCCATCTTCGTGGCGATATCGAAGCCAGCAACGGCTGCTTTTTCGGCGTATTCGCTACCGTCCGTTGGTATTACAATATCATTTTCCATCGTATGTTCTGTAGTCATGGATATAGTGAAACGAACACATAGCCATTTACACGGTGGCAATACTTCTGGTGGGAGGTGTGCGGACCGCTCGCAGACGTCGACGGATTCGACCGCCGTGCAGACGAAACCGAGCGTCGCAAGGTCACCGCTGGTCGGCCAGTGAGCACAAGCTATATCTTCGCCCGGACAGGTGCGTGCATCATGGCCAGAAAATCCTACCAGGAGAAGCTCACGGAGCTCCGTGAGGACGTGCTCTACATGAGTGAAGTTGTCATGGAACGCCTTCGCATGGGGCTCGACGCCCTCGAGCAGAAAGATGAAGACCTCGCCCGCGAAGTGATCGAGGGCGACGGCGAGATCAACCGGATGTATCTCGATCTCGAGCAGGACTGTATCGACCTGCTTGCGCTGCAACAGCCGGTGGCGAGCGACCTGCGATTCATCGCCGCCTCGTTCAAGATCATCACCGATCTCGAGCGGATCGCCGACCTCGCGACCAACCTCGGCGAGTACACGTTTGACGCCGAACAGGACCTGTTCCCCGACGTCGACGTCCAGGAGATGGGCGACCTCACTCTCGACATGCTCGAGGACGCGATGCTCGCCTACGATACCGAGGACACCGAAACCTGTCGAGAACTCGCGGCTCGCGACGACGAACTCGATCAGTTCGCCGAACGAGCCAGCGAGATCGTCGTTCGCGACCTCATCGAGCGCGAACTCGATTCGCCGAGCGAGGTCGAACGGTTACTTCAGGACGTTTCGCGGCTTCTGTTGACGATTCGCGACCTCGAGCGCGTCGGCGACCACGCGGTCAACATCGCCGCGCGGACGCTCTACATGGTCGAAAACGACGACGAACTCATCTACTGAACGCCCCGCTCGAGAACCGAGTTACTCGGATTCGTTATCTTCCGTTTCGTTACCCTCGGTCTCGTTCCCCATCGACTCGTTGCCGTCCGTTTCGTTGCCGTCTGTCTCGTTGCCGTCCGTTTCGTTGTCAGCTCCGCCGCCACCGTCGCCGCCTTCGACCTGAATATCACCGATCATCGTCGTTGGGTGGACCTGGCAGATGTACGTGGCCATCTCGCTGCTGGCCTCGAACTCGAGCCACTGGTCTTCGGGTTCGGTGACGATCTCCGTCTGAAGATCGTCGATGACCTCGTCGTTTTCGTCGCGGATTTCGATGTTGTGCCGGGCGCCGTCGCCGGTCGTCCACCCGATCTCGTAGGTTTCTCCCTCCTGGAGGACGAGCGTCGGGTTCTCCGCGTCCGCGATCGAATCGGGCGCGATGCCGAGCCAGCCGGCCGTCTGCCCGTCGAATTCGATCTGCGTGCCGGGCTCGATCGTCGTGTCCCCATTGTCTCCGTTACCGCCGTTGCCGTTGCCGTTGCCGTTGCCACCGCCACCACAGCCCGCAACGACTGCCGTTGAAGCCGCGACACCTGTCAACTGAAGCATTCGCCGTCGGGATAACCGATCGTCTCGTGCCATCGGGCTGACTTTGCGCTCAACGGGAATAGTCGAATACCCGTCTACTGCGTGGGACTCAAGTACGAGCCGGTCTGCGCGGAATTTGTGGGCGTTTCCCACATTGCCCCGTCTGTCGGTGCCGGCCCGGGTCGCTACCCGGTCGGTGGCGACGCCCGGTCGCGTTTCGGGACGCGGGTCAGCAACTGGGCCGTGTCGATGATGTTTCGCGTTTCGAGCAGCAGTTCCGCCGCCTCCCGGACCGTAAACGCCGCCTCGAGGTCGACGCCGTGACAGCGCGTGTAACACTCGAGCCAGCGGTTCATCGCGGTCTCGAGCGCCTCGAACTCGGGTTCGGTAAACGGCACCAGTCGGCCGCCGGTGCGGGCTTCGACGTAGAGCCAGATGGCCTGACCCGCTCCCTCGCGCAGGTACGTATCGGCGGTGTCCGGTCTCGGATCGACGGCCGTCTCGCCGTCCGAACCGTCGGCGTCGAGCGCCGCCCGCTCGCGCTCGGCCCGGCGGGCGAGCGCGGCGATCCGGGGACCGTATCGGCTCATCCTATCCCTCGCGGTACTCGACGCCCTTGCCGCCTCGTGGGTGTTCCCACTCGGTGTCAGCGACGATCGCACAGGTACCACACTCGACGCAGGGCTGCGTGTCGAGACTGACCAGCGTCTCCTCGCTGCCGTTCGTTTTGACCGTCTCCGAGCGGTAACAGCCGCCGCCGAAGTCCTCGGCGCTGACCGGACAGGCGCTGACGGCCGCACCGCTGGCGGCGTAGGATTCGTCTCGGAGTTCGATGTGCGGATTGCCCACGTCGGTATCGTAGGTCAGGTCTCCGATGCGCTCCTCGAGTGTCGGCGGTTCGATCTCGCTCTCCCAGTGGATCGTCTTGCCGTGCTCCTCGCCGATCAGCGTCGGCAGGGAGACGTAGCCGGTCTTCGTGTCGGGGAGCATCGACACGAGGAACGGCGAGTTGTACGCCCGCTGGAGCAGGCGATCCGTGATCGGATTGCCGACCGCGAGCGAGCCGATCGGCGACTCGAGCACCCGTTCGACCGCCGCCGTAACGGTGTCGTTTTCGCCGACGGTCCGGCTCAGCTCGTAGCGCCGGGGGCGGAGCTTGTCCATCGTCCCCGAGTCCTCGAGCATCTTCGCGTATCGGCGGCCCGCAGCGTCCGGATCGCTGTTGCCGCGGGTGACGGCGAAGGCGTCGGCCGCGAGCGCGCCGGCGGTGACGGCGTGGTTCATTCCCTTGATGATCGGCCCCTGGGCCTGCATCTGGCCGGCGGCGTCGCCGACGAGCACGAGTCGATCGCGATAGGGCTCGCGGTGGGCGACCTTCTTCGAGTCGGGGACGAGCTTCGCCGCGTACTCCCGCTCGTGATACTCGTTCTTGAACCAGCCCGCCAGCAGCGGGTGGGTCAGCAGCGCATCAAGCAGTTCGTGGGGTTCGGCCTCCTGCTCGACGAGACTGTCGAGATGGAAGACGGTCCCGATCGAGAGCGAGTCCTCGTTCGTGTAGAGGAATCCGCCACCTCGGACGTCCTCGAAGAGGTCGCCCGAGAACAGGTGGGCCGCACCCTCGTCCGGCCCGATATCGAACCGGTCGTCGATCGCGTCGGGATCCATGTCCACGACGGCCTTGACGCCCTGGAACCACTCGTCGGGCTCCTCCCAGTCCATCAGCCCCGCCTCGCGGGCGAGTTCGGAGTTGACGCCGTCGGCCGCGACGATCAGATCGGCTCTGATCGGGTCGAGTTCGTCGCAGGTGACGCCGACGATCTCCCCGTTCTCCTCGAGCAGACCGTTCACCCGCACGTTCGTCAGGACGCCGCCGCCGGTCTCGCTCGTCTTCTCGTGGACGCGCTTCTCGAGCCAGGAGTCCATCTCGCGTCGGAGCACGGCGTCACACCAGTCGGTGTCGTGTTCGTGGAGATCGGCCAGATCGTAGGTCTTGACCGAATTTCCGGCCACGTTGTGGATATAGTAGTCCGTGACCGGCCGCTCGGCGGCCTCCTCGCGGAAGCCGTCGAAGAGGTCGTCGAGCGTGTAGGGGGCTGAATCCTCGGCGTAGAGCAGTCCGCCGGAGACGTTCTTCGAGCCCGCTTCGGTCCCGCGCTCTAAGACGAGCGTCTCGACGCCGTGATCGGCCAGTCGCGCGGCCGCCGCGGCCCCGCCGGGCCCACAGCCGACCACGACGGCCTCGTACTGTTCGTAGTCGTCCGTCGGTCCCGCCATCACTCGTCACCTCCGTCGGCGACGGCCTCGGGCTCGAGGGCCGTCTCACCCGCCTCCACGGCCTCGGTGAGTCGGGGCAACACCTCGAAGAGGTCACCCTCGACGAAGTAGTCCGAGAAGTCCCGGATCCGCGCGTCGGGGTCGGTGTTGATCGCGACGATGGTGTCGGACTCGTCCATCCCGACCTTGTGCTGGACCGCGCCGGAGACGCCCGCCGCGATGTACACGTCGGGCGCGACGACCTGACCGGTCTCGCCGATCTGGCGCTCCTCTTTCGAGTGCTGTTCGACGTGGCCCTCGAACTGGTAGGAAGAGGTGACAATCCCGCGCGTGATGCCGAGTTCGGCGTCATCGAACGCGTCGACCAGGTCGAGGCCGAGTTCCATCCCCTCGGTCGGATCGTCGGCAATTCCGCGGCCGAGACAGACGATCACGTCGTGCCCGGTGAGGTCGATCCCGGCCTCGAGCCGGTCGTGCTCGGTGATCTCGACGCGGAACCAGTCGTCCTCGAGGGCCATGTCGTGTTCGACGACGAGTCCCTCGCGGTCGGGATCGCGCTCGATCGGGTCGAAGCTGCCCGGAATCACCGAACAGCCCTGCGGGTGGAAGTCCCGATCCGGATTGTCGAGACAGAGGATCGTCGAGTACTCGAACCCGGAGAAGTCCGGTCGCTTCATGTGCAGGACCTTCTCGACGGTCTTCTTGACGCCGGGTTCGCCGGTCTTGACCGGGTTCGAGATCTCGTTCGCTTCGATGAACAGGTCCGAACAGTCCGAGGCGAGCCCGGAGTCGAGTTCGGCCTGGACCTTCGCCGAGAGGTCCCGCCCGTTGTTCGTTGCCGGGAACAGGACGTAGCGCGGCTTGTCGTAGTCGCGCCAGTCGGTGCTCTCGACGGTCCCCTCGCCGCGAGCCATGTGCGCCGAGATTTCGGTGTAGGGCTTGTGGAGAAATCGCTCGAGGCGCTCGTCCTCGTGATAGACGGCGACGTCGGCTCCGTAGGCGATGCACTCCTCGGCGAGGCCCTCGCAGTCGTCGCCCATCAGGAACGCGACGACGCGCTCCTCGTCCCCGTAGTCCGCTTCGAACTGATCCATCAGTTCGCGGCCCTTGCCGAGCATCTCTTTCGAGACCTCGAGCAACTCGCCGCCCTGGGTCTCACAGAACACCCACAGGTCCGCGTAGTCGCCGTCCGCGAGTCCCCGAACGTGTTTCTTGTCGCGGGTGGGATGTGAGAGACCGTCATCTTCCGCTGGTTCATCGTCCGCCGCTTCCGCTTCCGCCGGTTCGTCGTCCGCCGCTTCCGCTTCTGCCGGTTCCTCGTCCGTCTCTTCCGCTTCCTCCGCATTGGCCTCGGCTTCGTCGCCGACGTCTTCTTCCGTCTCTTCGTATTCGCCTTCCGTTTCCGTTCCCTCCTCGACACCGTCGCTCTCGTCGCCGTCACTACCGATCTCCTCGAGTCGCTGGTGGACCGCCTCGCGGGCCGTCGCCCGGTCCCGACCTGCTCGTTCGGCCTCGAGGATCGCCTGCAGTTCGTCCTCGTCGTCGACGGCGTCGAGTTCCGCGGTCAGTTCGTCGACCGTGTGGTCGTCCGGATCGATCGCCGTCATTTCAATCACCCGCCTCCGCGGCGTATGGCTGCATCTCCTCGAGTACCTCGCTCATGCTGCCGTCGGGATCGATCATCGTCGCCTCCCGTTCCGAGGGCGCTTTGGGGATCGGATCGACCGACGAGACGATCGTCGGCGAGCCGTCGAGTCCGATGTAGTCGGGATCGAGGTTCAGGTCCTCGTGATCCCACGTCGTCAGGTACTCCTCGTGGTCGGCGGCTCGCTCCTCGGTTTCGGCTCGCAGCTCCTTGTGCGTGAGTCTGTGTGAGGCTTTTCGATACGTCGGCTCGAACTCGGGATCGGTGACGACGAAACAGGGTAAAGGCGCTTCGATCGTTTCGATCTCGTCGATATCGCCCTCGACGAGTCGCTTCGCGCGGAGCGTCCGTTCCTCGGGGTCGATATCGAGCGCGACCACGTGGGTGACGATCGGCCAGTCCATCGCCCAGCAGGTCTGCGGACCGGTCTGTCCGGTTTCGCCGTCCGCCGTTTTGAACCCCGCGAACACGATGTCGATGTCCGCGACGGTCTCCTGATAGGTCTCGAGGCCGGCGCTGAGCGTGATCGCAGTCGCCCACGTGTCGGAAGCGGCCAGTTCCCGATCGGAAAGTAGGTAGCTGTCGTCGGTGTAGACCGTCTCCATCGCCCCCTTCAGGACGTCGGCGTACCCCGGCGGCCCCATACTCATCCCCGTGACGTGGCCGCCGTGGCGTACCGTGGTCTGGAGCGCTGCCTGCAGCGCGAACTCGTCGTTCGGATTCATCACCGTCGGCGTCTTCCCGCGCTCGAGGTGGCCGTCCTCGTCGAACGAGACGGCACCCTCCGAGAAGTCCGGAACGCCTTTCGTCAGTACGATTGACCGCATGGATACCTCCGCCTGTGTGTGTCTGTATTTACCATGCCTGTGGGACCCTTTCATATTATCAGTATTAAGAATAGGGGTCAAAATCGCCGATAGGGGGTTGTATTCGGAGGTGTCCGTTTCCAAAAGCCAAATTGAATCGGAGGGGCGACCCGTGGTAGCAAGCGCTTCGACAGGGATCTGGGATGGATCGAACGGAGCGGCGGCGGACGGCTCGCGTTACTCGCGTTCGCGTTCGGTCGTCCGCATCGTGATCTCGCCGTCGGCACGGATCGTGCCGTCGACCTCGGCGTCGGGACCAAGCTCGAGGTCGTCACAGGAGACGTCGCCGAGGATGCGAGCGTCATGGTCGATGGTGACGTCACCGTCTCGAGTGGTGACGTCGCCGTGGATGCGGGTTCCGTCGCCGACGGTGACGTCGCCGCGGGCCCGGAGACTCCCGAAGACGTTGCAATCGGCACCGACGTCGATCGTCTCCGCGCGGACGTTGCCGTGAAGTCGGCAGTCGTCGCCGATCGTCGCGGGCGTCGAGACCCGCCAGGCGTCATCACCGACGGTCGCGTTCCGAGGAATGACGAGTGGCTCGGTCTCCGGCTCGCCGTCTTCCTCGTCGACGAGTTCGGAGATGAGCCGTTGGGCAGCGTCTTCTTCGCCGATCAGGAGGAGGTGTTTGAGGTAGACGAAGAGCAACACGATCGTCGGCATCGGGTTCCGAATGACGATCCAGCCGTTGGCCTCGAACCCCTCCTCGATCTCGACGTCGTCGCCGATATCGAGGTCGCCCGCGACTTTCAGCTTCCCGCCGATGTGGACGCGCTCGCCGATATAGGCGTCCTGCCCGACGAGTACGTTTTCCGCGACGTCACACCACATGTCGAGTCGGCAGTCGCCGTCGGCCTCGATCGCACCGCGAAACTCGGCGCTCTCGCCCGCCAGTACGTTTCGGCCGCGGACGCCGAACTCGATGGTCGAACGGCCGCCCACGAGGACGTCCCCGTCCGTTACGAGGTCGCGCTCCTGGGCTTCCGTCCCGTCGGGAACGACGAGTTCGTCGAGCGGATCCCTGCTGAAGGCCACATTCGCATCCAAAGGGAGTACCGCCTAATAAACCTCGCGCGTCGTCAGTCGTTCGTCTGACGCCCGTCTGCCGTTCCGATCGCTCGCGTCTCGCAGCCGTCGGACACAGTCGCCTCGCTTTTACACTCCCGCTGCATACGACCAGCCATGACTACGCTCGCATTCGACGACGAGGGCGTCGACGTCGTCTACGAAGGGACCGAGTTCCGCCTCGAGCAGGAACTCATCGAGGAGGCAACCGAGAAATCCTACTACGACGTGACCGACCACGAGGTGTTGCAGATCGTCGCCGAACAGCCGAACCTGCAGGGCGAACCGCGCCGTATTGGCGATATTCTGGACTGAGTCGGTCGATCTCCGTCTTCGAACAGCGCTCCTCAGTAGAGGACGTGAAGCAGTACGAAGACGACGATCCCGAGCGAGAAGGAGATCAGCCACAGCGTCGCCGCGATCCGACCGATACGGGCGTGACTCGTTTCCGGCAGTTCCGCGACCGGACGGGAGAGCGCGAGCAACAGCGCGTAGTACAGCAGCGGAATACAGACGATCGCCAGCAGGATGTGAACGGCCAGGATCGGCAGGTAGACGAACTGTTCGACGGCCGCCGGTCCCGGAAAGTCCTGCGGTCCGCCGGTCACGGTCAGCCGGTAGAGATAGAGCGCGAGAAAGCTCGCGAACAGGCCAAAGGAGGACAGCATCGCGACCCGATGGCGATCGACCTCGCCGCGCCGGATCGCTCGCCAGCCGACCGTGATCGTCCCGATCGCGATCGCGCTGAGCACGGCGTTGACGAGCGGGATCGCCTCGATGACCCACTCCGGTGCCGTCGGTACGCTCGAGGACGGAATCCGGCCGCCCGCGGCGGCGAAGACGACCGCCAGCGACACGACACTCAACACGCCGGTGAGGAGGCGCACGCGCTCTCGAGGAACGTATTCCATACGTGAGCGTTCGAGCGGAACGGGAAAGTGGTTACTCTCCGCACTGGACTCGAGCCAGGATTCGAGAAATGGCAGATCAAGGGAACCCACGTATCACTCCAGACCGTTGCCCGGTGTGCGGTGGCGCGCGCTGTCGGCAGACCGAGCGTCGCGAGGTGCGAATACAGTGAGCACCTCGGAAAGCGAACGGTGACCGGAGGGAACCGTGAGCCAAGCGAGGGCGGCCGACGATATTGCGCGAGGGATGAATGAGCGAGTACAGCGAGCGAATGAATCGGCTGGGGAGGGCGTGGCGATTCCGTGTTGCCACGATAGCAGGACACTTCCTTCACCGTATTCTCATCAAAACTCACTGTCCCATACGAGCCGGCTACAACAAGTGTCACACGAAGCCATCGCTCATCAGTATAGCATCGGAACGAATTATGCGTGGGTGATGTCCTCGAAGGGAGATCACCTGCATCGGGCGTGGTGGACATCGTCCACCGGTGCGATGCGTGGGACCGGATTTGAACCGGCGGACCCCTACGGGACAGCGCCCTCAACGCTGCGCCGTTGGCCTGGCTTGGCTACCCACGCTCGCGGTCTCTGTCTGCACTCAATCGTATCCAGCGTGATTATAAAAGCCCTTTCCTTTGGGTCGGCGACTGCGGCCGTGTCCCACGGAATTGCGGCCAGCGAGTGACGGATACTCGACCCGCTCGTTCCGCGAGCGCGAGGAGCGCGATCACGGTCCCACGAGAGTCGCTCGCTGTGCGGTCGTCGATCGAACCGCGAGAGACACAAAGGTTTCAGTACTCGAGCGAAATCATCGACCGATGTCGCTGTCGTCGGCTCGGACGCGCGCGCTCGCAGGTGCGGTCGTCGCCACCGCGATGATCGCTGCGGGCCTCCTCGTCTCGCCGTCGACGACGCTCGGCGCCGTCGACTCGCTCACCGCGGACCCGCTCCTCTTCGGGCTCGTCGTCGCCGGCCTCTACCTCGTGCGGCCGCTGCTCGCGTGGCCGACGACGCCGCTCGCAGCCGTCGTCGGCTACGGCTTCGGTGCGGCCGTCGGACTCCCGATCGCACTCCTCGGCGTCGTCGTGACCGTGCTCCCCGTCTTCGTCGCCGCCCGCTGGCTCAGCGCCGACGACGCGGCTGCGTCGGAGACGACTCCTCACACTCGAGGTACCCCTTCTGAGAGCGAGGGCGAGCGCGATAGCAGCCGGCTCCTCGAGCGGGCCGGCGACGCCGTCGCGCGCTACTACGAGACGGCGGGACCGCTTCGGGGCGTCACCGCCTCGCGGCTCGCGCCGATTCCGTCGGATATCGCGACCTGTGCCGCCGCGGTCAGCGGCGTGTCGCTCCGCCGGTTCGTCGTCGGAACGGTGATCGGTGAACTCCCGTGGACGGCCGCGGCGGTCGTCGTCGGTGCCTCGGCGGCGACGGTCACCTCGAGCGGGGTCGGTGAACTCGGCGTGGCGTTCTCGCTCGTCTGTGCCGCCGCTGCCCTCGTCCTCCTCGCCGGCCCCGCATACGGTACCGTCCGAAGGGAGCGTCGACCGGAACCGGACGAGACGGAGAACGCGGGACGATCGGCGGACAGCTAACGCTTCGATTCCGAGGGCTCCGATCCCGGCGTCGCGATACTCAGCGCTCCGATTCCGGACGCTCCGATCACCGGTCTTCGAATCCGGCTTCCGATAGGGGAGGAGAACTGCGTCGCGAGAATCCGTTTTCTAACCGAGATCTATCGACCGGGTAGTCACTCGTCGTTGAGGTCTTCGACGAGCGAATCGCTCATCTTCTTCAGATCCGACTCGAGCCGTCGGTAGGCCTCGGTGTCGGTCAGCTCCTCGATGGACGCTTCGTCCTCCAACGTCTCCATCTTGTTCGAGATGGACTCGAGCTCCCGCCGGTCGTCGTCCCCGTAGCGCGACTGGACCCGAAGGTTCTCGATGATCCGCGTGAGCTGGGTTCGCGTGACCGGCTTCGTGAGGTAGTCGTCGATGTCCAGTTCGACGATATCGAGCCCTGGATCGACCGCGGTCACCATGAGCACCCAGCAGTCGTAGCCCGCCGCTCGGATCTCCTCGAGCACCCGGTCGCCGGTGATGTCGGGCATGTGCCTGTCGAGCAGGACGATATCGATCGCGTCGCTCATTCGCTCGAGGGCAGTGGAGCCGTCGTAGGCGGTCACCACCTCGTAATTCTCGCCGACCCACATCGCGTAGAGATCTGCGAGTTCCCGTTCGTCGTCGACGACGAGGATCGTCGGTTGCGCGGACATGTATTCGTTGTCCGAGACCACAGACTGCCGTCTTGTAGGGGTTGCGGGCGACTCACGGCTCGAGTCGGCCGCTGAAAGAGCCGGTCCGACTCGCCACTACCGCGATCTCAACGGAAGGGGTCGCTGCAATCGATGATGACCCCGTGCTGGGGACAGACGTACTTGCAGTGGCGTTTGTACATCGGAGCCTCGCAGTGTGGACAACGCGGCGCGCCGGTCGCTCGATTGCTCGAGCCGGCCGCGCCGGTCCCATCCGACCCCGCCCCGCCGTCTACAGTCATACGCCAGTGTTCTCACCGGGCGATGCTAAGTGTGGTGTTCCGGTGGCTCGGCGACGGAAACGCAAGGGGAGAAAATGAAGGGGAGAAAACGAAGCCGAGAAAAACGGCAGAATCGACAGCACCGAAACGGCCTTACTCAGTGCTCAGCATTCCGACCAGCCGCAGCTATTGCATGTTTTGCAGCCTTCGCTGAACTCGAGCGCGAGCGAGCCACAGTCGGGACACTCCGGCGACTCGCCGGCGTCGATGAGGTCCTGCGTCGCGTCGTCAGCGTCGGCGTTCGCATCCGCAGACACACCGCCCTCCGCAGCGGCCGCGCCACCGTCGGTCTCGGGCCCGTTGTACTCGCTGAGGTCCGCATCGGCCGACTCCTCGAGCGTCTGCTGTTTCGGGTACGGCTTATCGATCTCGTTCTCGAGGTACCGGCGCATCGCGGTGCCGATGGCGTCGGGGATGGACTGAATCTGTTCGCCCTTGTCCCAGGCCACCTTCGGCGAGCGAGTACCACAGAGTTCGTCGACGATCTCCTCGGGGTCGACGCCCGAACGCAGCGAGGTCGAGATGACCTTCGCGAGCGCCTCGGTGAAGGAGTTCGTGAACCCACCGGAGTGACCGATGTTCGCGAACAGCTCGAACGGCTGACCGGTCTCGGGATCCTCGTTGATCGTCACGTAGATCTTCCCGTAACCGGTGTCGATGCGCTGGCTGACGCCCTGCAGCGCGTCGGGTCGCTCGCGCTTCTCGGTGAAGTCGACCTGAACCGGCTGGCGACTGTCACCGAGCAGTGCGTCGACGTCCTCCTCGAGGACGTCCTGAACTTCCTGGCTCTCGAGGAAGGCCTCGAGGCCGCCGAAGATTTCGTCGATCTGCTCGACCAGGGCCTGTGCGGCCTCGGTCTCGTCGGCGAAGTCGGCGTTGTCGGCACGCGTCGTCAGCACCTGCTTCGAACGGGTGCCGTCGCGGTAGTAGGTGACGCCCTTCCCGCCGTTCTCGTAGACCCACTCGAAGACCTCCTTGGCGTCCTCGAGCGTGGAGTCGTTGGGCGCGTTGACCGTCTTCGAGATGGCCGAGTCGACGCCGTTCTGGCAGGCACACTGCACCGCTGCGTGCTGTTTGGCCGAGACGTCGGACGTGATAACGAACAGTTCGCCGATCGCGTCCGGCACCGTCGAGAGGCCTTCGACGCCGTCGAACTGGTTCGTCGCCATCTGCTCCTCGGCTTCTTCCTTGACCGCATCGATGTCGATGTCGTTGTCCTCTAAGACGCGGAGGAAGTAGTCGTCGAACTCGACGAGCATCTCGTCGCCCTGCACGTCGTCGGTGACGTTCTTGTAGTAGGCGACGTTGTAGATCGGTTCACAGCCGCCCGTCGTGTTGCCGACCATCGAGGTCGTCCCGGTCGGGGCGATGGTCGTGACGTTGTGGTTGCGGATCGGGAAGCCGTTCGCCCAGTCGTCGGCGTCCTCGCCGGTCTGCTTCTCGAACCACTCGCGGTACTCGGTGGGGTTCGCGTACTTCGACTCGTTCCAGTCGTTGAAGGACCCGCGCTCTTCGGCGAGCTCGTGGCTCTTCGCCTTCGCGCCGTGGTTGATGTGGGTCATCAGCTGGCTGGCGACTTCGTTGCCCTCGTCGCTGCCGTATTTGATCCCGAGCTGGACGTACAGCTGGGCCAGGCCCATGACGCCCAGCCCGATCTTGCGCATGTCGTGGACCTTTTCCTCGATCTCCTCGACCGGGAAGTCCGACATCGTGACGACGTTCTCGAGGAAGCGCGTGCCGTACTCGATGCGCTCGTCGAACTCCTCGAAGTCGATGGCCTCCTCGAGGAAGGCGTCGACGGCCGCTTCCTGCGAGTCGTACTCGTCGGCGTGCTCGTCGGACCAGACGCGCCAGTCGGGCGCGTCGAGGTCCGCCAGCGTGGAGAGGTTGATGTGGCCGAGATTACAGGCCTCGTACTCCTCGAGGGGCTGTTCGCCGCAGGGGTTCGTCGCGAGCATCCGATGGTCGTCTTGCTTCTCGACGTCGAAGGAGTGCTCCTTGTTCACTCGCTCGAGGTAGATGACGCCCGGTTCGCCGTTCTCGTGGGCCCCCTGGACGATGCGCTCCCAGACGAGTTCCGCGGGGATCGAGAGCGGTTCGCCGACCTCGATGTGATCGCCGAGGTCGTACCGGCTGTACATTTCCTTGGTCTCCTCGGTGGCGATGTGGGGCTCCTCGGTCCGCGGGTTGGTGAAGGTGTACTCCTCGTCGTTCTGGACGGCCTCCATGAAGTCGTCGGTGACGCCGACGGAGATGTTGAAGTTCGAGAGGTGGCCCTCGACGGCGTTCCGCAGGTGCTTGGGGACGCGTCCGTCCTCGTCGATGAGGTCGCGAGCTTCCTCGAGCGCCTCCGAGAAGGTGGTGTAGGTGTAGTCGTCCGGGTCGTTCAGCCGCAGCGTGTGAGCGAGCGAGACGTCCTTGTTCTTGGCGTGGATGAACTCGATGACGTCGGGGTGGGAGACGCGCATGATGCCCATCTGGGCACCGCGGCGGGTTCCGCCCTGTGCGATAGTCTCACAGAGCTGGTCGTAGGTCCGCATGAAGGTGATCGGGCCCGACGCGATGCCGCCGGTCGAGCCGACCGAGTCGCCGTAGGGTCGCAGCTGCCAGAAGCCGTAGCCGACGCCGCCGCCGGACTGGAAGACTTCGGCCGCCTTCTTGGCGGTCTCGTGGATGTCCGAGAGGTCGTCGTCGGGTGACATAACGAAACAGGCCGAGAGCTGCTGGAGCTCGTTGCCCGCGTTCATCAGGGTCGGCGAGTTCGGCATAAAGGAGAGCGACTCCATTCCGTCGGTAAAGGTCTCGGCGACGTCCTCGACGTGGGTTCGAACCTCGTCGGGGAGTTCGGGAACGATCGTGTCGTAGGCGAACTTGTTGACGTTGCGCTCCGTCAGGACCGTTTCGACGTCATCCTCGGCCGTGACACCCTCCCCGAAGACTTCCGCGGCGAGTTCGTCTCGTCGCGGGTGGTCGGGCTTCAGCTGGTCGGGCGTGACCGTGATCTCGAGGTCGCGCTTCTCGGCCTCGTAGACGGCCTCTGCGAGGGCGATGTTCGTGCCGACGCGGTCGAAGAGGTCCTCTTGGGTCTCGATCAGATCGCCGTTGGCGTCCTTCCGCAGATAGCGGGCCGGCAGAATGTTCTCGTAGGCGTTGTCGGTCAATCGCTCCGCCAAGGTGTCCCCGTCGGACCGCTTGATCGGGAGCGTCAGATCCGCCGCGGAGAGTTCGACGTCGCTCATGCGCGCGTCACCTCGTCGGTACACCGCTGGCGCACACCGATTCTGGCGTCAATCCGGGTCGTTGCTCTCATCATTCGTAACGAAGGTTCGGTATTCATGCATCCATCATAAAACGTGGTGTTGTTGTCCCACTTTTCTTGTAGTAATACAAATACAGTTGTAATGATGTCTCTGTAACCTATCGTTTCGCTGCCTCCCGCGGCCGCCGAGACGGCCGCCTGTGTGGTCACTACGTCCTACGTCGCCGACCGTCTTAACGATTTTCAGACCGGACTGAAAGTGACTGTGAGCGACGAGAATCCGTCGCATTCGTGCGGTTTTCTCTTTCACGGGTGTTTCGGTGTACCAGGAAGGCAGTGTCGCTCGAGTCAGTCACTGGCCGGAGCCAGTCACTGTCGGGAGTTAGTCACGATATCCAGAAAGATTACGTCCCTGCAGTACGCGAGGTCGCATATGATCGAAGCACTGACATCGGGGCCGACGATCCTCCTCGTACTGGCCGGACTGGCTGCCTTCGCCGTCGCCGTCGTCGCAATTAAAATCGCGATCAAACTGGCCGTCCGTATCGGCATCGTCGCCGCCGTCGTCCTCGCCGGGCTCTATGCCGCCGGGTTCACCGACCTGTCGTTTCTGCCGTTCTAGACCGCCGACGTCCCGCGCTGTTCGCTCTCGGAATACCCCTGCCGTCCCGCGAGTCGGTCGCCGTTCAGACCGACTCGAGGAAGTTTTCGATGATATCGTGTCCGACAGCCGTGAGCACGCTCTCCGGATGGAACTGGACGCACTCGAGGGGATGCTCGCGGTGGCGCACGCCCATCACGAGCGTGTGGTCGCCGTGTTCCGCGGTCGCCGACACCTCGAAACAGTCGGGGACCACGGTCGCGATCAGCGAGTGATACCGGCCGGCGCGAAAGCCCTGCGCTAAGCCCTCGAAGACGCCGTCGCCGTCGTGGTCCACCGCGGAGGCCTTCCCGTGGATCGGTTCGGGAGCACGGCCAATGGTCCCGCCGTACTCGTAGACGGCGGCCTCGAGGCCGAGACAGACGCCGAGCGTTGGTACATCGGGAGAAACCGCTCGGAGCACGTCCATCGTGACGCCGACGTCGCGGTCGTTTTTCGGGTGGCCCGGGCCCGGACTGATGACGATCGCGTCGGGATCGACGGCTCGCACGGCCTCGAGCGAGGCCGTATTCTTCAGGACCTCGGTTTCGGTGCCGGGCAATTGGCTGACGTACTCGACGAGGTTGTACGTAAAGGAGTCGTAGTTGTCGACAAACAGGACCGTCATCGGGTCCGCATCCTCCTTCCCGTTCGCATCTCCGTCCCCGTCCGTGTCGGCGTCCATCTCGTCGGTCGCGGTCGCGCTCATCGGCTCACCTCCGCCGTCGCGTCGGGCTCGTCCGGACTCGAGTCATCGTCACCGGTCGGCAGTTCGATCGCCTCGAGCGCGGCGAGGACGCCGCCCATCTTCTGCTCGGTCTCCTCGTACTCGGCGGTGGGATCGCTGTCGGCGACCAGCCCCGCGCCGGCCTGGACCGTGATTCGATCGCGGTCGCCCTCGTCCTCGACGGTCGCCGTCCGAATCACGATCGCGAAGTCCGCGTCGCCGGTCCACGAGTAGTAGCCGACGCCGCCGCCGTAGAGACCACGGGGATCGGACTCGAGGTCGTCGATGATCTCCATCGCTCGGATCTTCGGCGCGCCCGAGAGGGTGCCAGCGGGGAAGGACGCTCGCGTCGCGTCGAACGAATCGGCATCGTCGGCCAGCGTCCCCGTCACCGTCGACTCGATGTGCTGGACGTGGCTGTACTTGAGGACGTTCATGAACTCGTCGACGCGGACCGATCCTGGCTCCGAAACCCGACGAACGTCGTTTCGCGCGAGATCGACCAACATCGTATGCTCGGCGCGTTCCTTCCCGTCGGCCAGCATCTCGCCCGCGAGGCGGCGGTCCTCGACGGGACTCGAGCCGCGGTCGCAGGTGCCGGCGATGGGGTTAGACATGACCTCGCGCCCGCGGACGGAGATCAGCGTCTCGGGGCTGGCGCCGACGACGGTGAGCTCGTCGTGATCGAGCAGGTACATGTACGGCGACGGGTTCACGTCCCGCATGGCCTCGTAGAAGCCGAGCGGGTCGACATCACCGTACAGCTCTCGCGTCCGGGAGATGACGCCCTGATAGATGTCCCCGTCGAGGACGTGCTCTTTGGCTCGGCGGACGCTTTCCTCGTAGTTCGCCTTCGAACCCGCGATCTCGCCGTCGCGGACGAACCCGCCTGTCTCGGGCCGCTCGGCCCCGCGAAGCGTCGCCGCCACCGCAGCGGCTTCGTCCCGGAGCGCGTCGTATACCTCGTCCGGGTCGTCGTCGGCCTCGAGGACGGGCGTAAAGACCAGCGAGAGCGTGCCGTCGCGTTCGTCGAACGCCAGCGTTTTCGTCGTCAGGAGGAACTGCGCGTCCGGGAACCGGGAGTCGGGCCGCTCGCAGCCGACTTCCTCGAGCCAGAGGTCGTAGACCGCGTCGTAGGCCAGGAAGCCGACCAGCCCGCCCTCGAGATGCTGACGGTCGTGGTCGGGCATGTTCGCGAGACGGACATCCGGCATCGCGGTTCGGAGCGCGTCGACGGTATCTCCGTCGGCTTCAGATTGCATCGCCGCGAGCGGCGCATTCTCTGAGAGGGCCTCGACGGTCGCCTCGCCGGACTCGACCGTCACGACGGCCTCGGGATCGTATCCGACGTAGGAGTACCGCGCGTGGCGCTCTGCGTCCGCGGCGCTCGGACGGAAGGCTCCGTCCGGGTCGCTCGAGGCGGTCTTCTCGGCGCTCTCGAGCAGGAAGGCGTACGGCGCGCGCTCGCGGTCACTTGCGGCCGTCCGGCCGGTAAGCGCCGCGTAGGCAGCGAGCGGGGTCGTCTCGACGTCGAGGGTGGCGACGGTGCGAACGACGGTGGGTCGGTCCGAGCGGTCGGCGCTCGACCCCGCGTGCTCGCGGAACGTCTCCCGATCGATGTCGACCGTTGGCGGCTCGGATACGGTGGCGGTAGAATCGTCCATGTGTGTCAGTTACGGCTGTGCCGGTCGGCGGGCGTTCTTCGCTCGGTCGACGAACGATCGCACGGCGTCGATGTCCTTGACGCCGCCGCGTTTCTCGACGCCGCTGGCCACGTCGACGGCAAACGGGTCGACGGTCCGAACCGCGTCGCCGACGTTCTCGGGCGTGAGTCCGCCAGCGAGGATCAGCGGCGACTCGAGGTCCGCGGCGGCCATCCGGGTCTGCTCCCAGTCGTGGGTTCGACCGGTTCCGCCGCCGCCGTCTTCGGCCGCCGTGTCCACGACAAGCCCGTCGACGATGTCGTCGTAGGTTTCGGCGGTCGTCGCGTCGTCGGCGTCGACCGCGAGCAGGAGCTCGACCTCGAGTTTCGCGCGCAGGTACGCGAGGTCGCCGACCCGGATGTCGCTGTGGATCTGAATCGCGTCGGGTTCGATCGTCTCGACCAGCTCGATCGCCTCCTCGGGCCCCGCTGGCATCGTTACCAGCACGCTCGTCACGAACGGTGGCGTCGCCGCCGCGAGCGCTGCAGCCCGCTCGAGCGAGACCTCTCGCGGGGTGTCGACCGGGACGTCACAGATGATGCCGACCGCGTCCGCGCCCGCGTCGACCGCCGCCTCGAGGTCGGATTCGGTGGTCAGTCCGCAAACCTTGACGCGGGTCATCGCTCCTCCCCGACCGGCTCCGCCGTCGCGCCGCGGAGTCGGTCGAGTTTCCGCGCCGCAGAGCCGGAGTCGATCGCCTCGCGGGCCGCGTCGGCACCCGCCTCGAGCGAGTCCGCTTCGCCCGCGACGTAGATCGCCGCGCCGGCGTTCGCGAGGATGACGTCGCGCTTCGCGCCGGTCACGTCGCCATCGACGATCCCGCGCATATCAGCCGCGTTTTCCTCGGGCTGGCCACCGGCGATGTCGTCGATATCGTGTTCCGTGAGACCGAGATCCGCGGGCTCGAGCGCGTACTCCGCGACGGAGCCGCCGTCGACTTCCGCAACGCGCGTCTCGCCGTGAATAGCGATCTCGTCGGTGCCCGCGCCGTGGACGACTAGCGCGCGGTCGATGTCCATCCGTGACAGCGCGTCCGCGAGAACGGGGACGAGTTCCGGATCGTAGACGCCGACGATCTGCGCGTCAGCCCCGGCTGGATTCGTCAGCGGTCCGAGGACGTTGAATATCGTCCGCATCCCGAGTTCCTTGCGCGGCCCGATGACGGCCTTCATCGCCGGGTGGAACACCGGTGCGAGCATGAAGCCGATGCCGTCGGCTTCGATGGCTTCCTCGACAGCCGGCGGTTCGGCCTCGACGTGCACGCCAACTTCCTCGAGCACGTCGGCGCTGCCCGACGACGACGAAACCGAGTAGTTGCCGTGCTTGGCGACCGGAACGCCGGCCCCGGCTGCGACGATGGCGCTCGTCGTCGAGACGTTGATCGTGTTGTAGTCGTCGCCACCCGTTCCGCAGGTGTCGACCAGCGGCTCCCGGTCGGGATCGATCGTTCTGGCCGCGTCGCGCATTCCCTCTGCGAATCCGGCGATTTCGGCCTCCGTTTCTCCTTTCGCGCGTAACGCCGCAAGCAGCGCGCCGATCTGTGCTTCCGTCGCGCCCTCGAAAACGGCCGCCGAAGCCGCTCGAGCGTCCGATTGCGTGAGATCTTCACCCTCCGTCACTCGTTCGACGTATTCCTGCATAGTGAACACCAATGTACGTAGTTGTCTTACAATGGCCAAATGAGTACATAGACTTAAGCGTATCGTCCCGTCGCGTGGGGGCGACTCGCGTACGGCGGTCGATTCGAAACCTTCAATTGTAGCGGCGGGTAACGACTGAGTGCAGACAGCGTGACGACGCACGTCGGGCTGTGTGACCGCGAAACCAGGCGGGTTGGTAGTCTAGTCTGGTTATGACACCTCCTTGACATGGAGGAGATCGGCAGTTCAACTCTGCCCCAACCCATTTCTCCGTTGCGAACATATTTACGACCGGTTGTGTGTCCCCAGTGTGTCAGCACCGCTGTCGTTAATCGTCGGTGAGTTCGAAAACTCCCTGCTCGTGTTTGATTTTCCCCTCGTCGTTGAGCGCGGAGATCGCGGCGCTGACGGCCGCGTCGCTGTACCCGTACTCCTCCGAAAGGACGTGCCTGAGCGACGCGTGGGTGTGTCTATTTTGCTCGAGTTCATCGATGATTCGCGCTTTCAGTCGGTCGGGTTCACTCATCGTCGCTCTCCCAGTCGGTACGACAGTCCGCGGGCTGGACCTCGCGGATGCCATCCATTCCCTCGCTGGGGATGTGCTGGAAGCAACGTGGTTCGTTCTCGGTCTCAGCGATCCACGCCGCCTCCTCACCGCAGACGGCACAGCTCGGAGCGCCGGCCACTCGTAGCGCATACCACCAGCGAAGCCGCTGCAGTCGGTTCTGTACTCCCGTTTTAAGCCGGGTATAGCTGTTTGACAGACTCGTTGTAGTCACGATAGATCGTCCTCCTCGAGTCTGGCAACGTCTTCCGGAGTCATGAACGTTTGATGTGGTAGTCGGTTTTCGGCCTTGCTTCGCTCGCGTCGTTTGCCTCGAGTTGTACTGGGAAAATCGAATCTATTCACGACTGAGGGAGTAATTTGTTAGCCACGGTTTATTTCTTTTATCAGCCGCTACGACTTCTCATGGCATCACTTGACGAAACTGACATGGAGATTCTGCGTCTCCTCAGTCACAACGCTCGGCTGTCGTATACCGACATCGGTGAGGAAGTCGATATGTCCATGCCAGCCGTCTCCGACCGAATAGAACGTCTCCAGGACGCCGGAATTATCAATCGGTTCACGATCGACATTGATCGAACACAACTCGGCGCAGGGGCACAGATATTTGTCCAACTCGATCCGGGGAACTCGTTTGACCGACTTCGGTCCCGACTCGATGAATCCGATGCAGTAGAACACGTGATGGTTACCGCTGGTGGTGAACTCTGGTTCAACGCGCGAGCGCAGGTCCACAACGTACATCCGTGGCTTGACGGACTCTTCGAACCAGCCGAGGACGTGGAGTACACCGTGACGCTCATCGACGGGATCGAATGGCAGCCGTCGCTTGATGGCACGGAGTTTGCACTCACGTGTGCAGAATGCGGGAACACCGTAGATAACGAAGGAGCGTCCAAGTGGATTGACGACCGAATGCACCATTTCTGCTGTTCCACCTGCCAGAGCCAGTTCGAAGACCGGTTGAATCAGATCAAAGAGGGAGTGTAACATCCACCTCCGCGTGAACGGAGAGATCCCAACGGCGGGTTGGATGAAATCCCAACGGTGGTTTGGATACCACTACCACGCTGCTACTCGGCGAGCGAGCCACCCGAACTACCGCCCAGCCGGGTTGAACGTGGAGACCGTGTCAGGTCCTCGGCGGCAGTTCAATCGAACTCCCGACTCCAACGGAACGAAACGCATCGGGGAGACGTTCTGAGAGTATCTTCTCGGCCTGAAAGCCAGTGCAGTGGGTTCCGGCGAACAGATCGAGTTTGCCGTCTAACCAGTCCGCCAGTTCGTGGATTTCGTCCGCGTCACGAGCGACGAGATGTGTCCCACCGATGACGTAGCGGACGTCCTGATCGGTCACTGTCTCGGCGTGTTCGATGGTATTTCGAAGACCCGCATGACAGCACCCGAGAACGAGGGCCGTGCCGTCAGTGGTTGCAACGGCGACCGACTGATCGTCCGGCACTGAATCATCGACCAGTTCACCATCCTCCTCGCGCAGATGGACGGGATTGTCGGCGTGCGGTCGGGGAATTTCACCGAGTGCGAACACGCCGTCGCTCACCGCCACGGGATCGCGGTGTTCGAGAATGTCCGCGCCTGCTTCGACTTCGGCTCGAGAATAGGGGACGCCGATACGGACCGGCTCGTCCAGCGTCCTCCCGTCTGCCGGTTCCCGGATGAACCGCTCGGTCCAGATATCGGGATGGCAGTAGACGGTTGGACTCTCGACCGCGTCGAGGAACGCCTCGAGCCCTTGGGTGTGGTCGTAATGGGCGTGACTCAGCACTATGTTGTGGAACTCCGTCCCGACATCGAGCAGCCGTGCATTGTCGAGGGCGGCAGTGGATTGGCCGGTATCGAACAGTACGTCGTCGATCGCCGCTGCAAACCCCCATTCGCCGCGGAGGCCTTTCGGAATCCCTCTTGCAACGGTGTTGTCGGCCAGAATTGTAATCCTCATGGTCGACCACCCAGCGCGACTTGATACGGTTCGTCTTGGCGACCACGCTTCCAGTCTCGGTCATGGACGAGAGACGGTCTCGGTTTCGTGCACATCGAATCTCTCACGCAAAAGAGTACGTTGGACTCTCTGATTGCGCTTTCCACTAAAAATTCAAGCTTCAGAACCCGTTTGAGAACGAGATTCAAGCAAGAAGTCTCGAAACCGTCGCGAGTATCGATGAGCAAAATCCGCGTTCGCAGGTGACCTGAAAGGCTCTCAACCGTTCTTCGGTCACCGCTGCGGATTCGGAGAGGAGTAGAGCAGGCGGGCTGGCCCGTCGTATCGGTGTTTGCGTCGTCCGCCAGTACGTTTTAATTTTCAAGTTCGGCAGACGCTGGCCTAGAATTACGAGTTTAGCGGCTACTATAGTGTCGGCATGAACGCGAGTGCGTGTCGGTGCTGACGCCAGACGTTTCACGACGAATTCGCCGGATCGCTTTTCGCCGGGTAGTAGTGTTTTCTGCTGGGTGTAGTGCCGGCGGCCGTCACCGCCCGCTCTCGAGTTGCGGTCGAGACCCAGCCGCTGCTGACCTGGATCGAACGATACAAACCCGCGAGTCGGCTCGAGCGGATTATGGAAGTCGTCGGTCGGCTGCTGGCGCTGCTCGTCGTGTTGCTTGTCGGTGCCGGATTGCGGACGACCGGGATACTCGACCGGCGTCGGACCGAGCTGTTGAACGCCGTCGCCTACTACGTCGCGCTGCCGGCGCTGATCTTCGTCTCCACCTACGACCGGGCTGTCGGGGACCTCCTCTCGCCGGCGCTGCTCGCCGGACTCCTCGTTGTGCTGTTCACAACCGCAGGACTCGCCGCGCTCGTCCACCGGAATCGCGACTCGAGCGCCCGCCGGAGCGTCGCGATCGTCCAGTCGTATCACTCGAACCTGGGCTACCTCGGACTGCCGCTGGTCGCCGCGACGTTCGACGCGTCGGTGACGGCGGTCGCGAGCGTCGTGCTGGGCGTCGTGACGCTGACCCAGTTGCCGCTGACGATCCTCGTGCTCTCGACGCTCAACGGTGCCGACGCCTCGATCGCGCGCGAACTCCGCGGACTCGCGACGAACCCCATCCTGGCGACGCTGATCGTCGGCCTCGCGGTCGGCTCCCTCGGAATCTCGATCCCGTCGTCCGCCGCGACCGGTCTCGATGCGATCGGCTCGCTCGCCCTGCCCGTCGCGTTGCTCTGCGTCGGGGCGTCCCTGCAGGTCAACGTCCCCTCGATCGACGTCGGGGCGACCGCCGCCGTCGTCGCGCTCAAGATCTGTCTGATGCCCGCCCTCGCGTGGGCGGTCTTCTCCGCGCTGGCCGTCGATCCCGCGACGTTTACCGCCAGCGTCGTGATGCTCGGGACGCCCACCGCCGTCTCGACGTTCGTCTTCGCGAGCGAGCTCGGCGGTGACCGGGAGTTCGCGTCGCTGAACGTCTTCGTCACGACGCTCGCCTCCGTCGCGACGCTGTTCGTTCTGATCACGCTGGTCAGTTAGTCGGCAGGGCTGGCCTCGAATCACCGGTTCTCGAGCGGTGCTGAAACCGATCCAGACCGATGAAGCCGTCCACTACCGCGAGAAGAACTGCTTCAGCCGGCCGAACAAACCGGGCTCGTCGTCCGCGGACTCGTCGCTCGCGCCGCTGTTCGCGTCGCGGTCGACCGAGCCGGCGAGCGGGCCGGCGTCGTCGGGCACGTCGATATCGCCACCGGAGTCGCTGGCCTCCGTCTCCGTCGTCTCGAGGTCGTTCATCGAGAGGTCGACATCGTCGATCTCAGGGGTCGACTCGCGGCCGTCACCGGCCTCGGCCGCGCGAACGTCCGCACCGGTGACGGTGCCGTCGTCGACGCGGGTCGCGAGGTCCTCGAGCGACGCGTCGTCGGGAAGTGACGATGCGGCTGCGTCGACCGACGCCGGGTCGCTCGCGTCCGCCCCCTCACCGGATCGGGACGCGATGTCGTCGGTCGTCGGTTCGTCGGCCGCCATTCCATTGGTTGTGGCATCGACTTCCTCGTCGGCCGTCGGAACGTCGGACTCGTCGGCCGCGGTCGTGACGGTGTCACTCGGTTCGTTCGTCGTGGTCGGTTCGTCGCTCGAGTCCGTCGACTCGGCCTTCGTCGCGTCGAGCGAGTCGAGAATGTCATCGACGCTCTGCTCGGAGACGACGCGCCGGGGGCCGCCGCTCGGCTCGAGGGCCTCGCTCGAGCCATCATCGGCCTCGACGTCGTCGACCGCGCCGGGGTCGTCGGTCGCGGCGGTGGAGGGTGATCGCTCGTCGCTCATGGTCGTGGTCTGTCGCTGCCGGGGACATAATCTTTCCCCTGTCCGGGCGATACAGAAAACGGGATCAGTGACGCTACTCCCGGCCGCTATTCCGCGATTGCGGGTCGCGATCGGACGACGTTGAGAACGGCACCGACGAGGATGATGATGCCGGCGAAGTAGAGCCAAGTGACGAACAGGAGGACCGCACCGACGGCGCCGTACGCCTCGTACTGGCCGGCGTTCGACGCGTAGAGCTGGAATCCGATCTGGAGGACCGTCCAGCCGACGGCGGCGAAGATCACACCGGGGAGGACCTCGGCCAGTTCGACGGGAACCGGCGGCAGAACGTAGTAGATCGGCAGGAAGACGAGGACGAGCCCGCCCAGCAGGACGATCCAACCGAGCAGACCGGCGAAGGGAACGGAGTCGGCGACGACCTGAAGCATGGCGCCGATTCCGATCATGAGGGCGAGCGCGCCCGTGCCGGCGACGATCACGGTGAGTCCGTCTCTGATCTGGTCGACGATGGAGTCCTCGGCCACCTCGTCGTAGACCTTGTCGAACGCCAGGCTCAGCCCGCGGAAAACCTTGAGCGCACCCCACGTGGCGACGGCGAGCGCGACGATGGTTGCCTCCGCGCGTCCGGATTCGGTCGTGAGCGCCGCGGTAACCAGCTCCTCGCCCGACGCCGGGAGAAAGTCTCCGGCAACGGTGATCAGCCGCTGGGCCGCTTGCTCGCCGCCGATCAGCGAGCCGACGACGAGCGCGAGCAGGATGAGCGGGATCAGCGAGACGAACGCGTAGTAGGCGAAGCCGGCCGCGAGAAAGGTCAGATCGCGGTCGCTCGCCGTTCGATAGATAGTAATGAGCGGTTCCGGAACCTCCATAGTGAACGTACGTTCTTCCGGTCTATGAACCTGTAAGTCGTTCGCAATTCCTGTGAGTCGATCGGTCTCGCGGTTTTCGCTGTGCCTGTCAACGCTCGAGACGCACCCGCCGGCGAATCAATTCCCGCCCGAGGCGGAGCGGTCCCGGCCCATCACCACTCGCGACAGAAGTTCTGGCCCGCGTAGACCTCGCCGTCATCGGTGATGTAGACACCAACTCCCGCCCGATCCCAGCCGGGCGTGTCGCCTTCCTCGAGGATGGCCTGCCGATGGGACGTGGAGTTCATCCACTGGTTGACCAGCCCCGTCGCGAGCCCCTCGGCGGTCCGATGGCGAACGGTCCCGTCGCCGCCGGGTCGTTCGACGGGGCGGTCGAGCCACGTCTTGGCGATGTTTTCGCCGTATCCCGGACAGTAGTTACTTACGTCCTGAAACCGATCATAGGGACCCTCTTCGTCGGGATTCCTATGGCGAAAGTAGTCGCGATCGTCCATATCCTCGCTGTGGGCGCGCGCGACGGACGCGATCGTTCCATCCCATACGAGCGGCTCGAGGCCGTGCTCGGCCCGGCGCTCGTTGACCGCCGCGTGGACGAAGTCCTCGACGGTCGCGGATCGAACCACCTCGACGTCGGTCTCGTAACTCGAGTTCCCCGGATCGTCGGGATCGGTCACGTTAGGGTTCCGTTCGCCGGCCGGCTGCACGTCGGAACTGGGAGACGGCCGTTCCTCGAGGCCGAGCCCGTCGATGAGTTGCGGGGCGAAGAGGGCGGTTCCGAGGGCGAGCGAACAGACGAGTACGACGGCGACGAGGAAGTTCACCAGTCCCCGCATCAGCGCGCGGTCGGCGCTCTCGCTTGCGTCCGTTTCATCCGCCTCGGCTGTTGCAAGCCGCCGGCTATCCATCGAGTCAACTGAGGGTCCGTCTGCATATGATAGTCGCGGTTGCTTACAGTCAGTGAGAGGCACCTATCGGTGTGTTAATGGCTTCGAGGGTGCCGTCGCCTCATCGGATTCGTCGCCGAAAATCGTCTCGTGGATCCCGATGACGAGCCCGGGAACCACCGCCATGAACAGGTGTTCCTCGAGCGGGATGCCGGCGATATCGACGCCGGTCCGCAGTTTGATGTCGAAGACGCCGACGGCGAGGGTATAGCGGTCCCAGACGTAGGCGATCGGGTACAGTGCGAGGATAGTAACCGCCGCCTTCCGGAGCGCGTTCGCCCGGCACAAGAGAAGCGCGGCGACGAGTCCCCAGACGATTTCGGTGACGAGGTATGTGTACCGGCCGAAGACGGTAATGTCGTCCATTGCGAGACGTTTCAACGGCCCGCACAAAAATCCCGGTGCCCGGAGCCACCCCGGCCAAAACGGGCAGTATCTTAAATACCCCTGCGGCACTACGTTCAGACGGACAGATGAATATCGCTGATATCGCCACTACGGAGTTTATCGAAGTCGACGTTGGGACGCGAATGGGAAAAGTTCGTTCGATGTTCGAGAACGGTAATCCCAAGGGAATCATCGTCACAAACGACGGGGAGTACGAGGGCGTCATCAGCGAGCGGGAGGTGCTCCAATCGCACGTCGAGGACGATGCCAAGGTCGCGGCGCTCACCAAACCCAGCCGAAGCACGCCGTCGCCCAAGGTCGACCGTCAGGAGGACATTCGGGAGACCGCACGCGTTCTCGTCGAGAGCAACGCCAAGGTCGCCCCCGTCTTCGAAAACGGCGACCTCTGGGGGTTATCACCGATGACGCGATCCTCGAGGCGGTACTGGAGAACCTCGACGCGCTCACCGTCGAGGACATCTACACCGACGAGCCGATCACCCTCACTGAGGACGATGGGATCGGCAAAGCAATCAACCTCCTGCGTGAACACGGAATCTCGCGACTGCCCGTGATGAACGAGAACGGCTACCTCTCCGGAGTCGTGACCACTCACGATATCGCCGACTTCGTCATCCGAGAGAACCACACGACGACGACCGGCGACCGGGTCGGCGACAGCGACCGCCTGCTCGATGTCCCCATCTACGACATCATGACGAGCCCCGTCGAGACGACGACACTCGACACGAGCGCCAAGGCGGCCGTCGAGGCGATGCTCAAGGACGATTACGCAGGGCTGATGGTTACGCCGAAAGACGACGACCGGGTCGTCATCGGCGTCATCACCAAGACGGACGTCCTGCGCGCGCTGACGTTCACCGAGGAAGATCACATGGACGTCCAGATCACCAACATCTCGATGCTCGACACCATCACCCGGGAGTCGATCGTCGAGAGCATCGAGCAGGTGTCGGACAAGTACGCAGACATGCAGGTGATGCACGCCCACGTCCGCTTCCACGAACACAACGAGAAACTCCGCGGTACGCCGCTCGTGCAGTGCCAGATCCGCCTACGAACGAACAAGGGCCAGGTCGCCGGCACCGGCGAAGGCTACGGCGCGGAGAACTCGTTCCGGGTCGCACTGGACAAACTCGAGCGCAACGTCCTCGAGGTCAAAGGCGTCACCAGCGACGAGGAGTACCGCGGCCAGTTGCTGCGAAAACTTAACCAACTGTAGTCGGTGACTCATCGAATCGGCGCCGGAGTCATCCGACTTCAGTGTCTCCGCGTTCGGTTTTTCGGCAGTCTCGTCACGTCGATCGCTTGAGCGTCACGCTCTACCATCGACGACCCGTCGTCGGGGTCGCAACGAGCCGATGGACCGATGGACCCACGGACCCACGGAGCCGACGAAGCCACGGAGCCGACGGAGCCACGGAAATCAGACGGCGCGATCAGGACCAGGCGGCATCGTCACCGCCCTCGAGTCCGGTGTCAGTGATCCGGAACTGAACCGAGTCCCCGACGGGTTTCGAGCGGTGTTTCTCGAGGGTCGCGCGTCGCTTTCCGCCGCGGAAGCGTTCGAGGCGGACGACCGTTCCGGTCCAGTGCTCGAGGGTGTTCCCGCCGAGCCCCCGGGTGCGATCCGAGTCTGGATCGGCGAATACCTGATTCGTCAGGACGACGGCGAGGTCGTGTTTCCGGGCCAGCGAGAGCAGATGAGTTACCTGTCGGGTGACGCTGCGTAACGCCTCGCCCTCGTCACCGTCGGCGGTGCGCTCGAGGCGGTAGAATCCGGTCGCGCTGTCGAGGACGATGAGGTCCGCGCGCTCGGCGAACTCCTCGGCGTCGCGGACGGCTTCGGCCTGTTCTTCGAAGTCCAGTGCGTCCTCGATGACGATCCGCGAGGCGACGGCCTCGACGTCGTCCGCGTCACCCCCATTCTCGTCTCGAGGCGACTCGGTGTCGACGGTGGCCTCGAGCAGTTGCTGAAAGCGGTCGACGGAGACGCCTTCGGTGTCGATGTAGACGACGGTACCGCCGTCGACCGCCGTTTCGACGGCCGCCGACAGCGCGAGATTCGTCTTCCCGGCGGCCGGCGGGCCGTACAACTGTGTGACGGCCCCGCGTTCGAACCCCCCACCGAGCAACTCGTCGACCGGACTACAGCCGGTTGAAATCGCCTCGTCGGTCACGGTTCGAGTTGGGAGGGGACCCGCAAAAAGGCCCCGGAACGGCTGCCTCCGTCCGCTCGTCGACTCGAGGCGTTCACCGTGATCTCGAGACTGCCGTCTCCCCGCCCGACAAGTGTGCCGCCGTGCTACTCGTGGATCTTCTCGACGGTGGCATGACACGGACTACTGCGAATCATTTCCGGCGCACCTGCATGATGGGTCATGGGTGCACCGGTACACAGTGACAGCAGGCCGTAGGCTACACTGGTACTGCTTCGTCTGCTCTACTCATGCTTCGTCTCACCGCTCGAAAAGAGCGTTCGCGCACGTTTATTGCGTTCGGGGCCGAAGCGCAGGTGTGATCGTCGTCGCCACGACGGACTTCGAAGTGTACCACGGCGTCGTCAACGAGCTGCGAGAGCGCGGGACGACGTTTACCACGGTCGAGCCCGACGCCGAGCTGCCGGACCACGCCGACGTGGTCGTCACCGGGGCCGATCACGCCGACGACTTCGCCGACGTGACGACGATCGTCGCCGACTCCGACGACCCGAGGCGGGCGGTCGACCAGGCGCTGGCCGCGGTTCGCGGCGACGGCGGCCGGACGATCATCGGCGTCGATCCGGGCCGCAAGCCCGGTATCGCCGTCCTCGCCGGCGAGACGGTCGTCGCCGCCTTTCAGGTGCCGCTGGGCGACGCCGTCGACCTGATTCAACGCGAGGCCGCCGAGGCACCCTCCCCGGTCGTCCGCATCGGCGACGGCTCCCGCCTCGAGAGTGCGAAACTGGTCACCGATCTCGACGATGTCCGCGTCGAACTCGTCGACGAGACGGGGACGACCCCCTACCTCGGCACCGGGACGCGAGGAATGGGTGACGTGCTCGCTGCGGTCAATATCGCTCGGCTCGAGGGGGAGGTCGTCGACGCGCGAGAGATCGACCCGACTGAGGGGGAGATTCAGGTCATCAAAGACCGCTCGCGCGAACAGAGCGAGCACAATCGGGCGATCGACGAGGTGCTCGCACGCCGGGTCGCTGCGGGCGAGTTGACTATCGGTGAAGCCCTCGCCGAGCACCGAGACGATGGGGACGCGTCAGCGAATGGGTCTGCGGACACTGACCGTTCCGGGGAGTCGTAGCCGTCTTTTCAGAACTGTCTCTCGCCGGTCGGGATCGGGAATCACAGCTCACTGCCGACGGCGGACTCGCTGGCGGCTAGTCCCTCGTGAATGTCTTTCGGGTTTCCCCGCTCGAAAACCGCACTGTCGAGTTGTCTCTCATGTTCTCGTCTCACTCTCTCCCGCTCGATCAGCGACCAAAAGAAACGAAGCGGCGGTCACGCCGGTCGAAAATCGACCGTGTGACGGATGCCAGTTACGCTTCGACCCACGTGTTCGTCGCCGCGACAGACGTGAGCTGGATGTTTTCGTTCTCCTGCATGGAGATCTGCGAGCTGCCGGCACTGCCACCGTCTTCGGCGAGTGCGACGGAGGTGTGCTGCTCGTTCAGGTTCTCCTGCGTGACGAACTGGTGCTGTTCGATCGCCGCGCTCGCTGTTTGATCGATGTCGTTCGTCTGCGTCGCGTTGGCGGCGTAATCGTACGACATGCCGGGGTTGGCGGAGCCGGAGTTACCGTCCACGGTGACCGTCGTACTCGAGGTGCGGGCGACCTCGTCGGAGACGTAGCCCGGACTGGCGTAGACGTTAAGCGCGTCAGCGTAGCCAATCTGTGCGTTGTAGTTCTGCTGGTACGCCATCTGGATGGCGACGGCCTCGCTGCCGTTCTGTGCGATTGCCATGGCGCTGTTCTGCAGGTTGATGTTGCGCTGTTCGACGCCCTGCTCCTGGGCTACGCCGGCGGTCGCCGTCTGCTCGGCACCGTCGTCGCTGCCCTTCTTGTCGGGCTTTTTCGTCTCGGTTTCAGTCGAGAGGACATCGCTGCCGACGTCGCCCGCGGTCGCGACGTTCATCCCGACCGACGACGCCAGCAGGTTCGAGGCGTCGGCGCTGCCGAGTTGGGTGTTGAGGTTGCTCTGATCGGTGAACTGGATCGCAGTCGCGGTGCTGCCCTCGCCGACGGCGATGGCGACGGCACCGCGCTGTTCGTTCACGTTCGCCTGTTCGACGTCCTGTTGCTGCGTGAGCAGTGAGTCGGCGCTCTGGCCGGCGCTCGGTCCGTGATCGCCGCTCTTGTCCTTCTTGTGACCGAAGTCACCGTCACCGAGGTAGACGTTCGACGCGTTGGCGACGCCTTCCTGCAGGTTCTCGTTGCGCTGGTAGGACTGCTGGAGCGCGGTCGCATCACTATCGTTGACCGCCAGCGCGAACGCGGTGCTCTGGTTGTTGTAGTTGGCCTGTGCGACCTCCTGTGATTGCGTTACGGCGGCGAGAGCCTCCTGGGTGACCGTCTCGTCGTCACCTTTCTTGTCTTTGACTCCCCAGCCGTCGAACTGTTGGTCGCCACCGTCGCCGATGATGATGTTGACGTCACCGACGTTCTCGAACTGGGTCTCCGCGCTCTGGAGCCGATCCTCGGCGGTCGCGGACCCGCGCTGTTCGTTGTCGTTGTACTGGTTCGCTTCCTGGACGGCGGTCGCTTCACCGCCATCGATCGCGATCGACACCGCGGAGCCTTGCTCGTTGATGTTGACCTGATCGACGTCCTGATACTGGATGACCTCGGCCGCGGTGTCGGCGGAGCCGCTCGCGTGCTGGTCGACGTACTCCTCGAGCGACATGTCGCCGAGGTCGGCACCGAAGACCAGGTAGAGCTCCTCTCCGTCCTCGAGCGCGTGTACGGTCCCGTTCTCGAGGTTGCCGTCACCGCCCGCCGTAGCCGCCGGAACGCCGGCCGCTACCATGGACAGGGCGACCATACAGGCCAGAAGGAGTGTCGTAGCTTGTGATCGTCTCGTCGTGTCGTTTGTCATTGATCGTTTGATTTGCTTCGTGAGTGTCTTTCGTTTCTGAGTCTCTACGACGCAAACCACCATTCCGTGATGACCACCTTTGTTATCGATAGGTTGGAGCTCGGTTGCGTCGAGATATAATTGGGAAGATAATACCTTACAATCAGTAATCGATGACTTCGACCGGAGAATGGTGTGCCAAAGCGGTCTCGAAGCGAGCACGGTACGGTTCCGAAGATCGATCGGGGACTAGACAGTGATTCGTACGGTCTGCACGGGCACCTCGTCCCGCTGCTGTGAACCGTTTCTCCGATTGTAGGCTGCTATTACCGACTGGAATTTTCAGTCGAGCATTCGACTCGACCGACATTTCGGGGACGGCGATTCCGAATATCGTCACCGAAACGCTCGGAAATCGGCGATGTAGTGTCGCTGTAACAAGGACAGGGTCTACCCAAATCCGGATAAAAACGATCACACTGTGATAGGGGAAGGAAACGCGGGTCCAACGCGTGGATTCGCCGCGAAACCGTTTGCCGGGTTCAAATGGGTGTCTGTAAACAGTAGCGACTGGGCAACGCGCCACAGCGGGAGAACCGGGAGGTGTCGGCGCTACGCGCGGCGAGCGACAGCGCCGCCACACACAGCGCCGCCACACGTGACAGATACTTTCGTTGTGGTCCGCACGCGTGCTGCCCGATGACGAATACGGTGACCGAATCAATGAAACGCGCAATCACACTCGCACTGACGGTAGCACTGATCGGCGGCCTCTTGTTCACAGCGGCCGCGGGAACAGCAGCCGCACAGAACGCCGACGCCGACGCCGACGCTGACTCCGATGTCAATATTGACGATGTCGATCAGACATCGTCTGCGGAGACAAATATCGGCGTCGATCAGAACAACAATAACGAGCAGACGCAAGCCGCGTCGTCCTACAGCAGCTCAGACGAGAGCTACGCGGAGACGAATGCACAGCAGGCTCAGGACGTCGATCAGGGTAACTCGGCCAACGTCGAGGATACGACCACGGTCTCCTCGAACGACGTTGAAGCCGACTCCGATGCCGTTGCCGACGCGGACGCCACTGACGACGACACTGACAACTCCGTTGACGGCGTCACCGGCGACCAGCTAGAGAGTATCCTTAGTGGTATCTTCGCCGAGCTCGGTCTTTAACTCGGCCTATAACTGAGTAACTACTCTAATAATACCGAACTAATTTTTCGGATTCTCGTTCAGTAAATCACCGATGAGCCAGTTGCATCACGTCGATTCGAGTCCGATTTCGGTACGTCGATAGCGATCAACGGTAGTTCGGATTAGAGTCCAGTAATCGGTGAGCCAACTACTCGTTCCGCCCTGGAAAGCACCTCTCGAACAGGTAGTTCTACCTCTCGAGCAACCGCCATCGCATCGTCGTACTCAGCACTCACATCGTACACCTCACCATCAGTATCGCTCGCGATTTTCACGGTGACCTCGTATTCGTCGCCGTCGATCTCGAGCGTTACCGTCTCGAACGCTCGATTCGCGATCCACCGATGCGTCACGCCCGCGTCACGAACGCCCAGCGTTCCCGTCTCTTCGGCAAGCGCTCGAGCGACGCGCTCTCGATCCGCGGGCTTGCAGATGACCTTCACGAGGTGGCCGGGTCGGGACTTCTTCATCGTCGCGGGGAGGATCGACACGTCTCGAGCGCCCGCGTCCGCGAGGGTCTCCTGCAACCCACCCAGCACTTCGGGCGTTGCATCATCGAGGTTGGTCTCGAGGACTGCGATATCGTCTTTGACGAGTTCGCCTCGCCCCTCGCCGGAGCCAACCAGCACCCGGAGGACGTTCGGATGCGGATCGAGATCGTAGCCGCCCGCGCCGGAGCCCGACGCCTCGAGTTCGAGCGCGGGCAGCGCGTCGATCCCGTCGGCGACGTGGCCCAGGATCGCCGCGCCGGTGGGCGTGAGCAACTCGGCGTCGACCGGCCCGCCGCGCAGCGACCAGTCGGCCCGTTCGGCGATCTCGACCACCGCCGGCGTCGGTACGGGGTACTCGCCGTGACTCATCGAGACCGTCCCGCCGCCGGTCGCGAGCGGAGTGGTGACGACCCGATCCGGCTCGAGGTCGCGAAGCAAGGCCGCGGCACCGACTACGTCCGCGATCGCGTCGTCGGCTCCGACTTCGTGGAAGTGGATGTCTTCGAGGTCCTCGCCGTGGACGCTCGCCTCCGCCTCGCCGAGCAGTTCGAAGATCGCGAGCGCGTCGCGTTCGACCGCCGGCTCGAGGTCCATCTCGGCGACGATCTCGCGGACCTCGAGATAGCTGCGGTGGGGGCCGTGACCCTCAGCGCGAGTGCCGTCGTGGTCGTGCTCGTGACCCGAATCGTCCCGGTCGTGCTGATGATCGGTGTCGTGGTGGTGACCGTCTCCGTCGCTCTCCTCCTCGCCCGTCAGCAACACGTCGACCGTCGTTGCGGCGATACCGCGCTTCGTCGTCTCGTCGATCCGATACTCCACCTCGAGGGCGTCGGTCACGGGCTCGAGGACGTCGGGGTCGGCACCGGCGTCGAGGAGCGTGGCGAGGATCATGTCGCCGCTCGCGCCCATGCGACCGTCGAAGGCGAGGATTCGCATGCCTACGTTCCGGAGGGGGAGACGCAAAAAGCCACCCTTCCGGTCTTCGACGGGCTGTCGATACGGCCAAAACCGACCGGGTCCGGTACATCTTTGTAGCGTCCGGTCGCATCTCTCTATGGTAGTGACTAGCACAGAGATGTGGGCTAACACAAAACCTATCCGCTCACGAACCGGAGTGAAAGACATCGCCGTCCATCCCTAAACCATGAACGAAGTCCAACTGGAGGTCGCGAAAGCGTACCCGAACGACTCGGGTCGTGGTATCGCCCGACTCGACCCGGACACGCTGTTGCATCTGAAGCTGAGTCCGGGCGACATCATCGAAATCGAGGGTGCAGACACGACTGCCGCGAAGGTCTGGCGTGCAGACCGGCAGGACTGGAACACGGACACCGTCCGCATCGACGGCTTCACCCGTCAGAACGCCGACGTGGGCATCGGCGAACGGGTGACGATCCGAAAGGCCGAAGCGACGAAAGCCGACAAGCTCACCCTCGCGCCGCCGGAGGAGGCGTCGGTCCAGTTCGGCTCCGACGCCGCCGGCATGGTGAAACGGCAGATTCTCAAGCGTCCGGTTGTCGGCCGCGATATCGTCCCCGTGATGAGCTCGACGAACCATCCATTCATGCGGTCGCCAGGGCAGGCGATCCCACTCATAGCCGTCGAGACCGAACCGGAGGGCGTGGTCCTCATCACCGAAGACACCGACGTCGAACTCCGCGAGGAGCCGATTTCGGGCTTCGAAAAGACCGGAGGCGGGATCACCTACGAGGACATCGGCGGCCTCCAAAACGAGATCCAGCGGGTCAGGGAGATGGTGGAACTCCCAATGAAGCATCCGCAGATATTCAAGAAACTCGGCATCGAGCCGCCACAGGGCGTCCTGCTGCACGGCCCGCCGGGCACCGGGAAGACGCTGCTCGCCAAGGCCGTCGCCAACGAGACCTCCGCCAGTTTCTTCTCTATCGCCGGCCCGGAGATCATCTCGAAGTACTACGGCGAGTCCGAACAGCAGCTCAGGGAGATCTTCGAGGACGCAACCGAGGAGTCGCCGTCGATCATCTTCATCGACGAACTCGACTCCATCGCACCCAAGCGCGAGGACGTCACCGGCGAGGTCGAACGCCGGGTCGTCGCCCAACTGCTGACGATGATGGACGGCCTCGAGTCGCGGGGCCAGGTCATCGTCATCGCGGCGACCAATCGCGTCGACTCGGTCGATCCCGCGCTGCGCCGGCCCGGCCGGTTCGACCGCGAGATCGAGATCGGCGTCCCCGACGAGACGGGCCGCGAGGAGATCCTGCAGATCCACACCCGCGGGATGCCCCTCTCGGACGACGTCAGCCTCGGCCACCTCGCCGACGAGACCCACGGCTTCGTCGGTGCCGACATCGAGAGCCTGACCAAGGAGGCGGCGATGAAGGCGCTTCGGCGCTACCTTCCGGAGATCGATCTCGACGAGGAGGATATCCCGCCGAGCCTGATCGATCGGATGATCGTCAAGCGGACGGACTTCCGCGGGGCGCTCAACGAGGTCGAACCGAGCGCGATGCGGGAGGTCCTCGTCGAACTTCCGAAGATCTCCTGGGACGACGTCGGCGGCCTGCAAAACGCCAAAGACCAGGTCCAGGAGTCCGTCGAGTGGCCGCTCTCGAACCCCGAACGGTTCGATCGGCTGGGCGTCGACCCGCCCGCCGGCGTCCTGCTGTACGGCCCGCCGGGGACCGGGAAGACGCTGATGGCGAAGGCCGTCGCCAACGAGACCAACGCGAACTTCATCTCCGTGCGCGGCCCGCAGCTCCTCTCGAAGTGGGTCGGCGAATCGGAGAAGGCAATCCGACAGACCTTCCGCAAGGCGCGACAGGTCTCGCCGACGGTCATCTTCTTCGACGAGCTCGACGCGCTCGCGCCGGGCCGAGGCGGTGAGGTCGGCTCGAACGTCTCCGAGCGGGTCGTCAACCAGCTCCTGACCGAACTCGACGGACTCGAGGAGATGGAGAACGTGATGGTCATCGGCGCGACCAACCGGCCGGACATGATCGACCCCGCACTGCTGCGTTCGGGCCGATTCGACCGGCTGGTCATGATCGGCGAACCCGACGTCGACGGCCGCGAGCGTATCCTCGAGATCCACACCGAAGACACGCCGCTGGCCGCCGATGTCACGCTGCGAGAGATCGCCGAGATCACGGACGGCTACGTCGGCAGCGACCTCGAGTCGATCACCCGCGAAGCGGCCATCGAGGCCCTCCGCGAGGACGAGGAAGCCGACATCGTCGAGATGCGCCACTTCCGACAGGCCATGGAGAACGTCCGGCCGACGATTACCGACGACATCCTCGACTACTACGAGCAGATCGAAGAGGAGTTCCAGGGCGGCACGAGCGGCCCCGATCCGTCGGGTCGTCGCGGCAGCCGCATCGGCTTCCAGTAGTCGCGATCGTCGTCCCGGTTCATCGACGCGTTTGCGGATCGATTTTCGGTTTTCGCTGGTAGACCGCGTGAGCACCGTTGACAGTTCGGTCTGGTAGCTGACGGTATCTCTGCTCGAGCGGAGCGAATCGTCACTTTACCCGTTCGTTCTCACTGCAGGCCACACTGCCGCTCGCGGTCGGACTCGTTCCCCCGTGGGGGGTGTCTCGAGCGCGAATCCGGGCAGCGTGGATCGTCTCCGTTGCGTCGTCGATGACGACGACTTCTCCAGGTGCGTCCGGCAACCGCTCCGCATCGGCTAGCGAGCCGTTCACGTACGTCGGTTGTGCGTGCTCGAGTGCAGCCAGATCGTCTCGAGCGGTCAGTCGGTGCGCACAGAGGATGTCTGACTGTGAGATGCCGACCTCGGGGACGGCGCTCGGTCGTTGGGTCGCGGCGACCAGACTGACGCCGGGTGCACGGCCGCGCGTGAGGATCGTCTCGAGTGCGGGTTCGGCCACGCCGTCGAAGAACGCGTGGGCCTCGTCGAGCAAGAGCCAGGGGAGCCGATCGATCGATTCGCGGACCCGCGCTCGGTACAGCGCCTCCGCGACGCCGCGACAGACGGCGTTCATCGGTGCGGCCGCGAGCTCCGAGACGTCGACGACCGATATCTCCGGTCCGCCGAGGGCCGTCGCATCGAGTCCGTCGGGGTCGAAGACGCCCCACGAGTCGGCGAGGCGCAAGTGGTTGGTCGCGGCGCGCACTGCAACGCTCGAGGCGTCGGCGGACGCGACGTGTGCCCGCATGTCCTCGATCGTCGACTCGTCCTGGGCGGCCCGCCAGAGCAGGCTGCCAGCGCCGCGTTCCGGCGAGAGACCGAGCAGTTCACACCACGATCTGGGATCGAGGGACGCGGCCGTGACGGTCGGTTCGACGACGACGCTGGCCGGCACTGCCTCGCCGTCGGCCGGTTCCGCCAGCGTGTCGAACGCGCCCATCGGATCGACGAGAACGGGTGCGACGCCGCGTGATCGAGCCAAGTTTTCCGCGATGACGCCCATCGTGTAGGACTTCCCGTAGCCGCGCTTGCCGACGAGCAACATCGCGTGTGGCCCGTCGAGATCGAGGTGGAGGGGTGCGCCGTCGCTGCCGTCGAGCGCCCTGTAGGAACCGAGGCGACCGACGGGGCCGTCCTCGCGATCGCCGTCGCGACCCAGTACGAAACTCACGGGGGGAACTGCCGCGGCATCGTATTTGAACCCTCGAGCCACCGTTTAAATGCGAAGCCGCGGCCAAGCGAGGCGTGACTTCGAAACGGACTGACTCGGATTCAACGGATGGAACGAACCGGTCGCGGTCGTCGTTCGCTCGAGACGATCGAGCGATCGAGGGACTCCCGATTCGGCTGGTGATCGCGCTGGTCGTCGGCGTCGCCGCGCTGGCGATCATGCTGAACATGCTCGGCGGAATCGGCAGCGTGGGCGATACGGAGGTGACCGTGAAAATCGCCGACGCCGATCAGGTGATCGATGCGGATGCGACCGGCAGCGATGCGAAAGTGGACGTCTACGCGATGGACGAAAACGGGAACAACGTCTCGGACGCGACCATCGTCGCGACCGCCGATTCCGCCCAACTAGACGGCGTTCTCGACAAACCGACCGGCGACGACAACCACGCAGAGCTCGATTTCGACGGCTCGCAGAGCCTTCGAGCGGATCAGGATATGGGAACGATCCAGCTCGAGGTGATTCCGCCGTCCGACAGCAACTACATCGACGAACAGCCGAACCCGAGCATTCGGGTCGTCGCCCGATAGCGATGATCGAGACGACCGATGACCGAGACGACCGATGACCGAGACGACCGATGACCGAGACGATCGATGATCGAAACGACGACCGAACTCATCATCGGGATCGCGTTCGGGCTGGTCATCGGGATCGGCCCCGCGATCGCCGTCGGCATCCTCGGTGCTGTCTTCAGCGACCGCGGCTCGAGTCTGCCGTTGCCCGCGAGCGTCGCGCTCGGCGTGGCGATGGCTACCCTCAACGGCTACTTCGTCGGCGTGCTCGAGCCTGGTCTCGTTCGAACGCAGCTTCCCCGCCTCGCAACCGGGACGCTCGTCGTTGCCATCCTGACGGTGTCCGCGGCCAGTCAGGGCGAGCGCGTCGCGTCGGAGCTCCCGTTCGGGGCCGGGCGGCCGACCCAGCGAAACCGCTCGCTCGCTGCCGCGGCCATCGACTCGGTCGATGCGATGGGACAGGTGACGGTCCGAACGACGGGGCGAATCCGTGATATCGACGGCTATCAGTCGCTGTCGCCCGACGTTCGGCGGGCACTCGAGGCGGATGCGTGGCGATTCCCCGCCGATCTCCCGTTGTCCGCGCTCGAGATGCGACTCGAGACGCGACTCCGAACCGAGTACGAACTGGCTGCCGTCGCCGTGTCGATCGACGGGCGCGCCCGGGCGACCGTCGCCGCCGCACCGGAATCCGGCGATACCGCGACGGCAGTGCCCGACGGCTGGCGCGCCGTTTCGATTTCGGCGCTCCTCCCGACCGGACTGCGACCGGGTGACGATGTCGCCGTCCACGTTCGAGGTGCGTCGGTGACGGCGACCGTTCTGAGCGCCAGTCAACGAGATCAGTCCGGGCACGGACAAGCTGCCCCTTCGCTCTCGGACGATCTCCCAGTATCGGGGCCAGCCACCGATTCCGGAGCCGGGTTTAGCGAGGGAGGGACAATCGGGAACGGGAGCCGACCAGCAATTGGAGCGACGAACGCAGCCCCACGTCCGACCGCCGAAACGGTCGGTGGCGACGGCCACGTTACCGTCGCTGTTCCGTCCGCCGACGCCGACTCGCTACTCGCTGCTGAGCGCGCCCGAATCGCCGTCCCCGCCAGTGGACTGGACGCCGACCGCCAGGCTCTGTCCCGGCTCGAGCGAGCGGATTACTCGGTTCGTCGCGTATCGTTCGGTACGGTGAGGGAACACGTCGATACGGGCGACGGAGCGACCGACGAGACGATCCGCGTCCTCGCGGCGAGCCGCCCCAACGACGACGGCGACGGCACGGGGTCGACGAGCATCGATCCGGTCGCCGAACGGGAGACGTGGTGTCTCGACCCCGATGTGGCGACGCTCGACGACCGGGACGACGTGTTCGTCGTCGGGGAGCGAATCGAGTTACAGCGGCGGATCGACGATGAGCGCGAACCGACGCCGCGTTCGACCGTTATCCCGGTACTGGAGGGTGAATCATGACCGGAGTCGTCGTCTTGCAGACGGCAGTCTCCGAGTGGACCGAAACGGCACTGATCAATATACTCGGGTTCGCACTGATCGCCGGTATCGTCACGACCACAGTTGCGTTCGGGTATCGGGCCGTGAGTACGCGAGGGGCTCCGGTCGGCGTCGGCACGTTCGCCGGACTCGCGGTCGTTGCGGGCTGGCTGAACGCCGCCGGTCTCGAGCAGGCGACGATCATCGACGAAACGCCGCTCGTCCACCACGCGACCGCGACGTACGTCCTCGGCGCGGTCGTCGTCAGTGCGGTCGCCGCCGAGATCGGCCGGCGAATCGGTGACGGGGTCGCGCGCGATGTCTTCGATATCACCCGGCTGGCGGCTACCGGCGAGATTGCTTCACTCGTCCGATCGGCGCGGCTCTCGATAGCGATCCAGTTACCCGAACGAGTCGATGATGCAGCGGGGTATCCGCCGGTTGATCCGTCGATCAAACGAGATCTCGCCGGCAGGACGGTGTTGGTTCCCCAGATCAGCGACGAATCGGCACTTCGCTCTCGACTCGCGACCCGCCTCGAGCGCGATTACGGTCTCGGCAACGCGTCGATCACGGTCGGAGCAGACGGGACCGTCGAGCGACTCGCGATCGGCGGCACTCGCTCTCGAATCGGGTCGAGCCTTCCAACGGGAACCGTCGCGATGGCGATCCGTGCCGATCCGGCACCGACCGCAAGCGTCGGCGATCCGATCGAGGTCTGGACATCCGAAGGGGACTCGAGTCGACTCGCTGCGACCGGAACGGTACGGGCCACTGCTGGGGATGTGGCGACGATCGCCGTGGACGCCGACGCCGCCGAGCGGCTCGCGTTCGATCCCGGCTCGAGCTATCGACTGACGACGCGGTCGGAACCGCCGAACGACGGCGACGGGCTGTGTTCCGTGCTCCGTGCCGCCGACGAGACGGTGCGATCCGTCACCGTCGAAGACGGCGGCACCCTCGACAACGTGTTCGTCGGCTGGCTTTCGGGAACCATTCTCGTCGTCGTCCGTGACGGCGAGGTGATTCCGTTTCCGGACGATAACGAGACGCTACGGGACGGCGACGAACTCTCCGTGCTCGGAACGGCCGGTGAACTGGCCTCCCTTCCGCCGAACGAGGTGGGTACCATGCACTGACAGTCCGGCCGTGAGTAGCGGCCCGATGACGATCGATTCGGCTCACGGTTGGTCGGTCGAGTCCCGCGCGACCTCGAAGTGTCGTCGCTCGATTCGGACCTCGTCGGCCCGCTCATTGGCCGTCTCGGGGTCTGACTCCGCGGCCACCTCTCGAATCGCCCGCATCGAGGCGTCTCTGACCAGCGCCTCGAGATCCGCGCCGGTGTATCCCTCGAGTTCGGCCGCGAGTTCGTTGACATCGACGTCGTCGGCGAGCGGTTTGCCCTGTGTGTGGACCGCGAGGATCTTCTCGCGGGCGTCTAGGTCGGGCTCGCCGACGAAGACGTGGGTGTCGAGTCGACCGGGTCGGAGCAGCGCCTGGTCAATCTGATCCTTCCGGTTGGTCGCGGCCAGGACGACGAGATTGGGGTTCTCTCGCATCCCGTCGAGTTCGGTCAGGAGCTGCGAGACGACGCGCTCGGTGACCTCGTGGCCGTCGCCTCGAGCGGCCGCGATGGCGTCGAGTTCGTCGAAGAAGACGATCGATGGGGCGGACTGGCGGGCGCGTTCGAACACCTCGCGGATCGCCTTCTCCGACTCGCCGACGTAGCGATCGATGATTTCGGGGCCGTCGACCCGGACGAAGTTGACGTCGGTCTCGCCCGCCAGTGCGCGCGCGAGTAGCGTTTTCCCGGTGCCGGGCGGGCCGTACAGCAAAACGCCGGAGGGCGGATCGGTGTTGGTCTCCTCGAAGAGTCGATCGTAGGTCAGCGGCCACTCGACCGACTCCCGGAGGGTTTGCTTCGCCTCGTCGAGACCGCCGACGTCCGAGAAGTCGGTCGTCGGCGACTCGGCGACGTACTCGCGCATCGCCGACGGTTCGACGGACGCGAGCGCGGCGTCGAAGTGACGCTTTCGGACGGTTGGATTGCGGTTCCACTCGCGGCGGTCGTCGGTCTCGGTCGGGCGATCGCGGATGGCCGCCATCGCCGCTTCGCTCGCGACGGCATCGAGATCCGCACCGACGAAGCCGTGGGTCCGACGTGCGATCGCGTCGATATCCACGTCGTCGGCCAGCGGCATCCCACGGGTGTGGACCTCGAGGATCTCCCGGCGGCCCGTCTCGTCGGGGACGCCGATCTGAATCTCGCGGTCGAAGCGGCCGCCGCGCCGGAGCGCGGGATCGATCGCGTCGACGCGGTTGGTCGCACCGATGACGATCACCTCGCCGCGGCCGTCGAGGCCGTCCATCAGCGTCAGTAGCTGGCCGACGATCCGATTTTCGGCGTCCCCGTCGTCGTCGCGCGTGCCGGCGATCGAATCGATCTCGTCGAAGAAGACGATCGTCGGGGCCTCCTCGCGCGCCTTCTCGAACGTCTCTCGGAGCTGTTCTTCCGACTCCCCCTTGTACTTCGACATGATCTCCGGCCCCGAGATCGTCACGAACTCGGCGTCGACCTCGTTGGCGACGGCGCGTGCGATCAGCGTCTTCCCGGTGCCGGGCGGGCCGTACAGCAGGACGCCGGAGGGCGGTTCGACGCCGAGGCGTCTGAACAGTTCCGGCTCCGACAGGGGAAGTTCGATCATCTCGCGGACCTGCTCGAGTTCTTCGTCCAGGCCGCCGATGTCCTCGTAGGTGACGCCGGATCCCGGATCGAGTTCGGCCGTTTCGGCCTCGAGTTGGGAGTCGGAACCGGTCGGCGCCCCGGCTGATCCGTCCGACTGTCGGCCGCGGCCGGTGGATTCCGTCGTGCTCGAACTCGGAGTGGCGTCCGGTCCAGACTCGAGGTCGGCGAGCCGAACTGTCGTCGCGCTCGTGATTCGAACGTCACCGTCGGGATCCGTGTCGGTGACCCGGAACGGCTGCTGATCGATCCCCTCGATCCGAATCTGCTCTCCGGCACGGACCGGTCGATTGCGGAGTTTCTCCGCCGCGCTGCTTTCGGCGGCTCGTCGCTGACTCTCGGCGAGCCCCGGCGGCGCGACGAGCGTCACCCGATCGGCGTCGGCGATGGTCGACTTGTCTTTCGCCCGGACGGTAACCGTGTCACCGACGTGAACGCCGGCGTTCGCTCGGGTATCACCGTCGATCTGGATGGCACTGTCGGGGACCGACGGATCCGCGGGCCACATCTTGGCGACCGTCGACTCCTCGCCATCGATCACGACGGCGTCGCCGCTGAGAATGCCGAGCTGTCGCCGCACCGGTTCGGGAATTCGCGCGACGCCCCGGCCGGCGTCTCCCTTTTCGGCAGCGCGAACCGACAACGTGACGCCGTCCGATTCCGACGAACTCATACCCGTTCCTTTCGGGCCGGTCGTCTTGAGAATTGTCCCATCGGACGCCGCTGCATGCACGCTGAATCCGGGGCGTCGTCGGTTGCTCCGAGGCGGCGCCGTCAGTCGCTCGCGGCTATAGCGCGTTTTCCAGCAACCGGTCGATTCCGCGTCGGAGTCGCTCGGACGCCGACGGTGCCGAAATTCCCAGTCGATCGCCGATCTCCTCCGTCGATGCCTCTCGCGGGACGTCGAAATAGCCCGCATCGCGGGCTGCGACGAGCGCCTCGTACTGTTCGGGGGTGAGTCCGAACGGCGGATCGTCGCTCGACGATTCCCGAGTAAGTCGCTCGAGTTTGAACGTTCCGCCCCGATCCGTACAGAACATTCGGTACTCCGCGAGCGCCTCCCTGTCCGGAAACCGCGCTCGGGCCCACCAGCCGTCGACGGTCACGATCCCGCCCAGCGGCGTGGTTCCGAGTTCGACGTATTTGCGGTAGATGGGGAGCGGCGGATCGCGCAACCTGATCCGGTGCGTCGATCCGCCGCCCGCACCGTCTACTGTCGTGTGTGTCTCGACGGTGGGATCGTCCTCGAGTGCGGGCCCGAACTCGTCGTCGGCGTCGTCGACCGCTCGGCAGAGGACGACCGGTCGATCGGGATCGTCGACGAGAATACGGTCGATGTAGACTGTAATCTCCGGGACGGCCGCCACCGCGCCCGTCAGCGGCAAGTCTGGGGAGTTCACCTGAAACTCGGCGATGAGGCCCATACCCCCTCTTCGACCTGCCCCTAGTTAAATGCCCTAATACGTGAGATATAGGTTGATCGGACAGCGATGCATCTGTTCAGGTGAGAATGGCCACTAACGAGCCGTCGATGCAACTCGAGACCGGAACCCGATCGCACAACTACTACCGAAACGCGGTTGAGAAGCACTGGGATCCCCACGAGATCGATCTCGCGGCGGACGTAGCGGGAGCGGCCGAGCTCTCCGAGCCGGCCTTTAGGGGGCTGAAGCAGTCGCTCGCGCTGTTCGGCGCGGGAGAGGAGTCGGTGACGGAGGATCTCGCGCCGCTGGCGGTCGTCCTGGAGGAGATCGGCGATCAGATGTTCATCACGACGCAGCTCTACGAGGAGTCCAAACACACCGACTTCTTCGATCGCTACTGGCGCGAAGTGATCCACACCGAAGAGGAGCGCCGCGGGCAGGCGCTCTCGTCGCCGACCGACGAGAAGTGGTTCAACGAGCCCTACGACGAACTGTTCGAGCGCAACGAGCGGGCGATGGCGCGCCTCCTCGAGGAGGATACGCCAGAAAACCGCGCGAAGGCCCACTGCCACTACCACCTGACGATCGAGGGGATTCTGGCCCAGACCGGCTACTACGGACTCACCCTCGCGTACGGTGAGAACGAACCCGAACTCCCCGATCTGCCGGGACTGGTCGAGGGACTCAAACTGATTCGCAGCGACGAGGGACGCCACGTCGGCTTCGGGATGGCGAAACTCAAGGAACTCGTGAGCGAGGGCGACGTCGATCCCGACCTCCTCCGCGAGACGGTCGACGAATTGGTGCCGCTCGTCCAGGAGAGCCTGACGAGCGACGACGGGGCCAGCTCCGAGGGAGGCCCCGGTCCGAACCCCTCCGACCTCGCCGACTACGCGTACACGAAACACGAACAGCGAATGCGCCAGATCACCACCGCGAGCGAGCGGATTCCGGACGTCGAGGAACTGACCGAACTCGACGCCTGACGACGGCCGTTCGCTCAGTACCGTCGCCTTCGGGCTCGCTGCAGTCACCGGAGAAACGCCTTTTGCCGTTCGTGTTCCATCGTCTCCCATGGTAGTCCAGACCGAACGCGACGACACTACCTGGTACGAGTGCGAGACCTGCGGGCTCCTCTTCGACGAGAAGTCGGACGCGACGGAACACGAGTCTCGGTGTGACGACAGCGATCCGTCCTACATCCAGTGACTCAGTCGGGAGCCGGAGCTCCTCATTCGAGGCGCTCGCGGTGCTCGTCGGCGAGTTCGCGGGCCTGCTCGAGCGTGTGGGCTTCGGACCACCGGACGCGGTCGCCGTCGCCGTACGCCAGCACGCTCTTGAGTTCGTCCCGGAGGACGCCGTGGTCGATCGCCAGCACCGTTCCCGATGCGTCGCCGAGTTCGTAGACGCCGGGTCGGTCCGGCGCGGCGGCGACCGTCTCCCGCTCGAGGTCCCGCCAGGGTTTCTGCAGCGGCATCAGTCGGTCGCCTCGACGAGTTCGTAGGCGTGCTCGCTCATCTCGTCCTCGGCGAAGACGAAGACGCGACCGTCGACGAGCGAGAGGTCGGCTTCGACGCGGACCGAGTAGGCCTCCGTCGCGACGGTGACGCCCGGGAACAGGTCCTCCTCGTCGTCGCGCTCGAGCATCACGCGGCCGACGCCGGTCGTCTCGAGGATATCGTCGTGCGTGTTGCGATCGTTGACGTACGTCATGACACCCTCGACGCCGTCGGGGTCGGTGACGAGGACGTGGACTTCCTTCCCCGGTGGCGTCGTCAGCGGTCCGTCGACGGGTTCGGGCGGACCGTGGTAGAACACCTCTCGACCGTCGTGGTACTCGACGACGACGCCACCGTCGACGAGATCGACGCCGATCGTACCGGGGGCGACGTTGTTCCGTGCGCTCATGGTCTCCGCTTCGGTCGGATCGGGGAAAAACGGTGCGTTCTCCGGTCTCATCGCTTCGCAAAGGAGCGGTTTCTCCATCGGTCGGTCTCGAGGATCGTTAGCCGTAAGTACGCCTGCTGAGAGTGTCCGTGTATGGATGGCCGCGCTGTCGCCCCCGCAGCCGGGACGGTACTCAACGCACTCGCGACCGGAACCGGCTCGGCGTTCGCGATCGACCTCGAGACGACGGCATCCGTCGAACTCACGAACGACGGCGAGATCGTCGGGACGATTGCCGGCCAGCCCGAGGCCGACACGACGCTCGTCGAGCGCTGTGCCGCGATGACGATCGTCGAGTACGCCGAGCGGGCCGGGCTGGACGAGACCGACGTGGGTGCGCGCGTCGATACCGAGAGCGAGGTCCCGATGGCCGCCGGACTGAAGAGTTCCAGCGCCGCGGCCAACGCGACGGTGCTCGCGACGCTCGACGCCCTCGAGGTCGCGGATTCGGTCGAGCGGATCGAGGCCTGCCGACTCGGCGTTCGGGCCGCCCGCGAGGCCGGTGTGACGGCGACGGGCGCGTTCGACGACGCCAGCGCGAGTATGCTCGGCGGCGTGACGGTGACCGACAACACGGCCGACGCGCTACTCGCCCGCGAGGAAGTCGACTGGCACGCACTGGTCTACACGCCACCCGAACAGTCCTACAGTGCGGACGCCGACGTGTCGGCCTGCGAGCGCGTCGCTCCGATGGCCGACCTCGTCGAAGAGCTCGCGCTCGAGGGACGCTACGGCGAGGCCATGACCGTCAACGGCTTCGCCTTCTGTGGCGCACTCGAGTTCTCGACGGGACCGATGATCGACGCCTTGCCCGACGTTACCGGGGTTTCGCTCTCCGGAACCGGACCGAGCTACGTCGCCATCGGCGAGCGGGAGACGCTCGAGAGAGTGAAACCGCGATGGGACGAGCGCGACGGAACGACACGATTACTGCAGACGCGAACGGACGGAACACGAACGACATGACTCGAGAGCACACTGCAACGGTGACGGATGGCGGAATCGACGAGGAGGATCGTACGCCCGAAGAGATGGACCTCGACGAACTTCGCGAGGAGATCCGGACGATCGATCAGGAGATCGTCGAACTGATCGCTCAGCGAACCTACGTCGCGGACACGATCGCTGCGGTCAAGGACGAACAGGGGCTGCCGACGACCGACGAGAAACAGGAACAACAGGTCATGGAGCGGGCCGGCGATAACGCCGAGCAGTTCGACGTCGATGCGAATTTGGTGAAGGCTATCTTCCGGCTGCTGATCGAACTGAACAAAGTAGAACAGCGAGAGAGCCGGTAGTCGAATTCGGGGGTTTCAGGGCATCTATTGCTGGTCGGGTAGCTAAATATTTTCCGGTAGATGCTCTTTCGGTCTTCGATCGGTGAATAATAACACAGTTCTATAATGGTCTCGGGCACTGAGTCGAAGAGTGACCTTGCGACGGCTGACGAACTATTTGAGGGTATCCGTTCACGAGGCTGTTGACTGTCGGAAATCGCTATCCGGTCAATGCATATCGAAGATCAACGTCCTTGAATCCTTCAGCTGACAGGAGTCGCGTGCTAAATAGAGAGGATGCATCTCTCACAGCGTCCTCGTTTATTCTGTCTCATCGGTACTGTACTGACCGTAAAGTAGCACATGCGTACTTACTGCTAATTGAACTTGTCTGTTTGAGTCTGTCCTGCTTCTTGATCACACAGATCCCGCAGTTAGTGAATATATAAACAGATCATCTGGATGTTTTCATAAATCACCTTGGTGTAGAATTGTTGGAATTCAGTCTGTCATTTCCCAATAGAAATAGTTACGACCATCAATAACTAGGTTGAATCAACAGCCCTCATAATGACTCTCAGCGCGAAGTTTCGAATTCCAGTCAAAATCCTTCCGTTGGGATCTATTATATCGAATTTCGATAATATTGTGTTTGAACTCGTTCGTGTTATCCCGACCCAAGATGGCTTCATTCCGTACTTTTGGGTATCGGGTGAGAATTTGAATGAGTTTGAACACGCTCTTGAAGACCATCCTCGTATCCTCTCACTCGAACTGCTTGATACTGTTAATCACGACCGGCTCTATCAAGCCGAGTGGGACGTGAAACATGGAGAGTTCTTCGCAGGTCTTATCGACACGGATGCCGCAGTTCTGGAGGCATATAGCAACGGCAGATACTGGTTTTTTCATTTCCGTTTCCCGGATCATGACCAACTGACTCAGTTCTATAACTATTGCGTGGAAAACGAGATCAGGGGAATTGAACTAGAACACGTCTATTCGTTAAATGAGCGGTCAAGCCACTTTTTTGAGTACAATCTTACTCCAGAACAGCGAGAGGCGCTTGTCCTTGCCGCTCAACGTGGATACTTCAGCACACCACGTGAGGTGACTCTTGAGGAACTCGCTACTGAACTTGACATCTCTCAACAGGCCCTTTCACAACGGGTTAGAGGTGCCACCGAAAAAGTCGTATTAGGTGCGCTGAATCTGCCTCTCAAACCGGAATAGGAGTGAAGTGAAATGCCAAATTCCGCTCCCCCTTACTAAGACCCTTGTTTGGACAAGGGTTATAATCAGTACCAGCAGGGCCAATGGCCTATATGAATATGGATACCAATCCACAACAAGATCAGTTATTTGACTGTCTAGCACATCACCATCGACGGATAATCATAGATGTATTGCGGAACTCAAACACACAAAAACCAACTATCGAATTAACACATGACGTCATAGAGAGAATTCGTAAAACATCTGATAAGGAGATTTTGTCTATCGAAGCTCTGCAAACATCCCTCTATCACTCGCACCTTCCGAAACTGAAAGAAGCTGGTCTCGTCGAATATGATGAGGAGCGAGATCTAGTGGCACCTAACGAGTACGTATCTCATTTAGGTATTCTTGTGGATCTGGCAGAGCAGATTGCTGGGGAATGTCGCCAACTCGATCTCGAGGCTCGTGACTGGGATGATGAACCGATTATTGGATAGGAAATAAGAATATAAGATCCAATATAAAATCTGGCCAGTGATTATTTTGGCCCGGAAATATACCATGTCCTATTCTGCCAATCTGTACTTCACCTGTACTGAACGATTCGCTACCTTCGCAAATCAATCCGAATCCCTTGCTACTTTCGCGCAGTGTATGCAGCACGGCTCTTGAAACCTACCACCAATCGAGGGTTTCAACAAGACCTTATATTCACCATTGCTGCTTCTTTATATGCGGTTGCGTTTCGAGGGCTGTGGCGGCTGATATCGGTTCCCTTGAACCTGGCATACTCCCTATTTTTACGAGAATCCATTATGGATTTCAGCTACCTGAACAAGGTTGAGCAAAGAGAGAACCGGTAGCAGATACCTTATCGGATGATTTCCCTAGTACGACCGTACTTCGAGGTCATCGACACGGTTGAAATGTGAGGTATTTTTTGTAATAATCGGACCATCGTTCAGGAGGGAAAATTCTGCAATAATACATTCTCCCGCTCAATCTGCTTACCGCTGTTGATTAGCTCACCGGCGAGTTTCCCGGCTTTTCGAATTACGACCTGATCGGCACTTACGACGTGCTTCGTTTCCAGTACGTCAAGGCGTACTGACAGGGGTCCGTCTCAGTACTCCCAGCGTCGTTCGATCCGCGACTCGAGGTCCGGATACTCCTCCCGAAGCGCATCGACGTCGGTTTCGCCGTCGACGTTGATGACGTGGACCTCGCCGCGATTGCCCGAGTACACGTCCTGAAAGTCGTAGACGACACCGATAATGTCGACGGTCGCCGGGATATCGTCGCTTTCGGTGAGGAACTCGACCTGTCGATCGACGTTGTACTCGACGAGCCGATTGATGGCCGCCGTTCGGTCGATGTCGTCGGGGAGGAGTTCGACGCCCGGTTCGAGGTGTGACTTCAGGAGTTCGAGGCAGTGACTGATCCCGTCGGGTTCGGACAGGCCGTCGGTCAGATCGTCGTAGGTCGCCGTCACGGCACCGCAGCCCGTGTGGCCCACGACGACGACGGTCTCCGTGCCGGTGTGTGCGACCGGATAGAGGACGTCGCCGGAGACGACCTCGCCCGCGTCCGTGCGCTGGATGACGCGGTTGCCGATGTTGCCACACGTGAAGATTTGGCCCGGTTCGTCGTTGCCCCACATGTGGTCCTGGAGGACTCTCGAGTCGGAACAGCAGACGGTGACGACACCCGGTTCCTGAGAGTCCTGAACGTCGTCGAACTGTGATTTGTGCGTTTGGGCGTGATCGGCGTTGGCCTCGAGTAGCTCGATGAATTCGCTGTGCATGGATTGACAAAGGGCGGTCCGGACTATAATTCCTAGTTTTCCTGTGATACTGGCGGGGTCTCCGATAATCCAGTCATAATACCGCTCGTGTCCCGCGGACCGAAAACACACGATTCTCGTTATTGGACCTTACGCGCGGTCGGCCCGCGCTCCAGACGAGAGATGCGATTACCGGGGGTAGTATTTGATTACCATCTCGGTATAGCGTAACACTCGAGCGGGTATCACCGAAAGCGAACTGTTTCGATCGGCCAAAGTATTCTTCCTACTTCGATACAGTGCCGTCGCCGTCAGGTGGTAATACGCTTTTTACTTATGTCGCCCTCACAATATGTGAGACAGAAAGCTTATTACGGAGTTGTCTAAAGAACTGATTACCCCTACCCGGTGTGAGTCGACCAAACAGCCCGGTCCTACGGTGCTGGGGTAGACTCGCTCTCCAGGTGAATCGCGCGCTAACTAACGCAAACGAAAACTAATAATACATAATGACAAGCGAAACGGACTATCGCAAAAAGGGACGTGCAGTCGTCCTGGCAGCGCTTATGGTCCTCTCCGTTGTGGCGATGACGGCATCCTTTAGTGGAGCCGTCGCAGCAAGTAACCACGACGTAGAGACCTTCTCTGACGGCGAGCGGTACTGGCAAGGACAGACAGTCGAAGTTACTGCTACTGAATTAGAGGGGAGTTCCCCTTTCGGTAGCGATACTACGTACGAGATTATCGAGAACGAATCACAGAATCTCGAACGCCAGATCGGCGTCGAGAGCAGTGATACATCGTTCAATATCTCGACGACCCGACTGAGCAACGGTCTATACGACATCGTCGAAAGCGGTACTGTCAAAGGACAGTTCCGCATCGACCAGCAGGATCTCGATGCATCTGTCGACAGTAGCATGCCCGCAACGGCTGGCAGCGACATCGATGTGACGCTCGACTCTCAACGTAGCGGCTACGATGTTGTTGTTTCGTCCGACCAGCTCGACCAGAGCGAGCTGGAGGGCGTCTTCAGCAACTACGGACAGAGCAACATCGACAACTCCAGTTCGCACCTCGACAGCGACGAAATCGCTCTCGAGGATGTCAACAGCATTCAAGAGCTGACGCTCAACTTCAACCAGAACGATTTCGACGCCGGTGACTACTCGATCCAGTTCGAGGCGGCTGACACGACCGCGAGCGACAGTGTCGACATCGAACTGTCCGAGGCCGACTCGCTCGGCGCGACGTTCGACTCGAACACGTACGAAGAGGAAGCCGGTGACGTCGCTGAATTCACCGTTCAGCCGACCGACACCACCGACGAGATGTGGGTCAACGTCACTGAAGAAGACGAGAACTACCAGGCGACCCTCAAGCTCACGGGCTACGGTGACGCCGACGAAGTGACGGTTAGCTTCAACACCTACGAGGCGAACAACTCCGTTGAGGATGCCTTCAGCGTTGACGAAGGTACAGTCTCGAACGTGAGTTCCACCAACAACCTCGGTAACGACCGACTGCTCCCCGCGGACATGGAGCTTGAGGTTTACACTGAGGACCCAACAAACGATGCAGACGAGACTGACGCAGCAGTCCTCGTCCTGGGTGAACGCTCGACCGACGACATTAGCACGTGGACCGCTCCGGAAAGCACTAGTGTCGACGACGATCTCGAGACCATCCTCGGTGACGCAACGCAGAGCAACGACATCGCAGAGGACGATCTCCTCATCACGCAGGTCGAAGCCTCCGGTATCTACGGCTACCTGCAGTCCGGCAGCAATCAACTCAACACGTCCCAGGGTCTCGATCTCACGTTCACCGACACGAACGAGCCACGATACGGATCGGCTGACTCGTTCTCGGTGAACGATCTCGACTCCGACGACGTGCAGATCATCCCGGACGCTGAGAACAACACGTTCTACGTTGTTTCCGACATCTCGAACCACAGTGACGTCGACGCCGGGGAAACCTGGAACGCCGAATTCACGGTGGACGAGAACAACGGCTACGTCGAAGACTCCGACAGCGAGGAGAGCATCTCCCAGGACTTCGGCGTCGAAGAGCGCAACATTGAGTTCGCAACCGAACTCAACGAAGACGATCAGCTCCCGGTCGAAAACAGCGAGAACTCTGAAGTGACCGTCGAATCGAACGTCGCACCCGGTACGGAAGTCACTTACCGCGTCCGCTTCCCGACCTCGGTGACCTCCGGCTCGGCTGTCGTCGGCGATGACGGCACCGCGACCGCTTCGTGGGACTTCAGTGACTACCAGGAAGGCGACGCAATCGAATTCGTCCGCGCGTCTGAAGCTGGTGGCGAGGTTGCCGAAGCAGAAGGCATCATCGTCGCTTCTGAACCCGAACCTGAAGCAGACATCTCCGTTGAGGGTGACGCACCCTCTGAGGTTATGGTTGGAGATGACGCCACGCTCGACGTGACCGTCACCAACGACGGCGACGCTGAAGGTACTGTCGACTTCCACATCGACATCGACGGCGAGACCGTCGTTCAGGAAGAGATCACTGTTGAAGCCGGTGGCACGCACGAAGTCAGCGAAGACTTCGACACCAGCTCCGCAGGCGACATCAGCTGGGAGACCCACGCTGGCGACGCCAGTGACTCCGGTACGCTGACCGTTAACGAGTCCGACGGTAGTGACGGATCCGACGGCTCCGACGGTTCCGACGGTAGTGACGGATCCGACGGCTCCGACGGTTCCGACGGTAGTGACGGATCCGACGGATCCGACGGCTCCGACGGTGACGACGGCTCCGATGGAGACGACAGTGACGATGGTACGCCCGGCTTCGGTGTCGGCGTCGCTCTCGTCGCACTCCTCGGCGCTGCCATGCTGGCACTCCGCCGCCAGAACTAAGCTGTCGAACTACCGGCTTCCGCCGGCCCTAATTTCCGCGGTTTCTTTTATCGGATGCTACACCGACCAGCGACAGCGACTGGTGTGGACTCCCTCGACTCGCTAACGCCGCTCGGACACGCGCTCGTTTCCAGTCCGAAGTGTGGTTCCTCAAGGAGACGAGACACTGGACTCGAGTCACGGACCGGTGCTGACGATGCGTTCGATAAGGTGCGGTTCCGACTCGCGATCGATCCGAGTCCGTCTGAGGCAGTTGATCGCTGAAAGAACTGACGCGATCGAACGCGCTCGAGCGGACGAACTCGGAGATAAGTGATTGCTACGTCTCGGCGTGTGATGGTATCAGGTATGGAGACTCGAAAACACAGTCCGTCTGGCGCGAATCGAATTCCCGTTCGGCCAAGTGAGGTCCGAAATCAGGTCTGACAGAACCGACAATCGCTTTCCCGCTCGAAGATGCTCAGTCGTCAGCCGCCGCCGGCTCCGCTTCCTCGACGCTCGAGTCGGTTCGCTCGAAATCAGTTCCCTGTCTCACTCGAGTTCGTGTCGACCGAAGCCCACTACCAGTGGGTACGTACGGAAGTAACGTACATCGGGTACAGAGGGTACAACTATATGCTCGGCATCGCTAGTACCCACTATGTCCATCGATATCGACCGTTTCAATGAACGCAGCGAGGAGGAACTCGAGGAGATGAGCAATCCCGAGCGGGTACTCGTGTTCCTCTTCGAAAACAATGATCGTGCCTGGAAGGCAACAGCGATTGCCGACCGGACGGATATCAACCGGAACTCGATCAATACCGTCCTCGCTCGACTCGAGGAGCGCGATCTTGTCCGCCACAAGGGGTCGTACTGGGCGATCACGGACGACACGGAACGGCTGCGAAAGGCGTACGATATCCACCGAGCGAATCGACTATTTAACGAGCTCTACGGGGCGGAAGACCGCGAGGAGTGGGTCGAACATGCCGCCGACCGAGACGATCGATGACGTACAACCGCGGTACGATCGTCTACGGTGATGATCCTTTTAAAGGACCAGAAATGGCTCGTCCCTGGCTCGTACTCAATACCGCAGAAATGCCGTTTCACGGGGATCAATACATCTGTCTCACTCTTTCGACGAAGACTTGGTACGACGAACGGATTCCGATCGACGATACTGACATGGTCAACGGCGGGCTCCCGGACGAGAGTGCGATTTTGCCGTGGTCAGTGATGGCGATCGATGCAGCAGCTATCGATCGGGAACTCGGAACGCTGGACGAAGCAGTCGTCGACGATGCTGTCGCTACTCTCGTCTCCTATCTCGGTCTCTACTGACGCGTGCACAACGAAGATGAATTCGGAAACGCGGAGTCAGATACAGTTCCGATGGGAACCCGTCAGTCGTCCGCCGCCGCCGGCTCCGCTTCCTCGACGCTCGAGTCGGCTCGCTCGCGGTTCTCGAGGTACTCGTCGGCGTCGAGAGCGGCCTTCGATCCCATCCCCGCCGCAGTCACGGCCTGCTGGTAGTGGTAGTCGACGACGTCGCCGGCACCGAAGATGCCCTCGACGTGGGTTGCGGTCTGGCCGCCGCCCTCGCCGCCTTTGGTCTTGAGATAGCCGTCGGCGTCCATTTCGACGCCGGTTTCGGTAAGATAGTCAGTGTTGGGGGTGTGGCCGATGGCGAAGAAGACCGCGCCGACGTCGAACTCGAACTCCTCGGTCTCGGGGTCCTCGAGGCGGTCGGTGGGATGGCCCTTGTCGTTTTCGACGAGCGTGACGTGGTCGACGCCTTCTTCCTGCGAGCCGTGGATCTCGGTCAGTTCGGTGTTTTTCATGATCTCGATCTCGCCGTCTTCAACCTTTTCGTGGACGCGGTCGATCCAGTAGTCCTCCGCACGGAACTCCTCGCGGCGGTGGGCGATGTAGACGGTCTCGGCGAACTTCGTGAGGAAGGTGGCTTCCTCCATGGCGGCGTCGCCGCCGCCGACGACGAGCATGTCCTCCCCGCGGAAGAACGCACCGTCACAGGTCGCACACGTCGAGAGCCCGTAGCCCATCAGTTCGTCTTCGCCGGGGATGCCGAGCGTGCGGGCGCTGGCACCCGACGCGGCGATGACGGCGTCGGCGGTGTAGACGTCGCCGTCGGCGAGTTCGACCCGGAAGGGGCGACTCGAGTCGTCGATCGACTCGATGATGCCGTTTTTCAGCTCGGCCCCGAACTGAGTGGCCTGTTCTTTCATGTTGTTGACAAGTTCCGGGCCGCCGATGCCGTCGGGAAAGCCGGGGTAGTTGGCGACATCGGTGGTCAGGGTGAGCTGGCCGCCGGGTTCGTCGCCCTCGATGACCAGCGGCTCGTTGTTCGAGCGGCCGGCGTAGATCGCAGCGGTCAGCCCGGCGATGCCGGTCCCGGCGATGATCATCGTGCGGTGTTGGACAATGTCGCCGTCGCTCTCGTTGGCGGCTTCGCCGCCTCCGTTTCGATGCCCCTCCGGCGCATCGCTCGCGATGCCGAGTTTTTCGTCGAGTTCGCCGGTCTCGTTGAGCGCGCTGGTGTCGTCCCAACCGCCGATCAGTTCGTCGTCGATGAACACTTCGGGGGCGGTCTTGCGACCGTCCGCGCGCTCGACCATCTCCTCGAACAGTTCGTCGTCACCGGTAACGTTGTACGTCTCGTACTCGATGTCCTTGCTGTCGAAGAGGTCTTTGGCCTTCTCGCAGTACGGACAGTCCATTTTGGTATAGATCTCGACGCGTGGCTGGTCGCTCATATCCCATGTTTCGAATAGAGTGCCTAAACCGCTTGTGCTCTCAGCAATCGATCCCGCTTACTGTGACGGACTTTCGGTGTCGTCCGCCGTCGTTGCGCCCTCGACGAACTCGACGGAGACCGTGATCTCGCGGTCGGTTCTGTCCTCGAGCGCCGTCTGAACCGATTCCACGAGGGTGGGATACGGTTGGTCCGCGGGCCGCTGGACGACGACCGTGACGCCCGTCTCGTCGCTGACGAGGCCACCGTCGTTAAACTCGGTCCGCACTTCGACCAGCTCGAGTCCGTCGTACTCCTCGTCGCTCAGGACGGCTCTGACCTCGTCGTTCACCTCGTTGTCGAAGGCGACGTGGTGGCCGAGGATGATACCGGCACCGGCGACGACGACCGCGCCGAGGACGAGCACGACGGCAAGGGTGCCGACGCGGTCCCGGGAGACGTTTCCGCGGAGCGTTCCCGCCGTCCAGTTCAGCGGTCGGTAGCCGAGGTACCAGAACACGGTGAGTCCCGCCAGAAGGATCGAGGCGGCGTTGACGGCGACCAGAACGAAGGCTCCGAGCGCGACGGGTGCATGGCCCCAGGCCAGCCCGATGCCGACCGCGGCGGCGGCCGGGATCAACGCGACGGCGATCATCACGCCGACCAGTGAAACGGGGATTGCCGTCGCGAGGCCGAACGCGCCCGCTGCCCCCGCACAGAAGCCGACGATGAGGGCGAGTAGACCCGGTGAGATCCGATTTTGCACCTGCGTGATGGCGGTGATGTCGATCGTCGAGGGGACGGCTCCGCTGAAGCGCACCAGCCAGGCGAACGCGAAGGCGCTGACGATCGCGACGACGAGTCCGATCGCCAGCGACGAGAGCCCGCCCCGGACCATCTCCCGGTCGTCGAGGACGAGCCCTACGGTGCTGGTGAGGGCCGCGCTGACCTGCGGGGCAATAACCATCGACCCGACGACGATCGCCGGCGAGTCGAGCAACAGGCCCGCCGTCGCGACGATCGCGCTCAGGACTGTCATCGCGTAGTACGTGAGACGACTGGGGGTCATGTTCAGCGCCCGCGTCCGAATCTCCTCGCGAGCGATGCTGTCGTCCGCCTCCTCTCCGTTGACGTAGCGCTCCTCGAGTTCCTCTATCTGCGGAGTTCGAGCCGTCTCGATCGAAGAGACGACGATGAAGTCGTCGTCGATGCCGACCTCGCGCAACGACGTGAGCACGTGGTCGACGGCTTGGGTCGGGAGCGGAAACGTGACCAGATCACCGTCTGACCGGTCACTGTTCTCGGCGGTCAACACGTAATCGATGTCTTCGTCTTCCAGTACCCGGAGCGCTTCGTCCCGCGTGTCGTCCGGGACGAACACCTGGAGTAGTCGCACTCTCGAGAGCCACGATGGGGTGGGCCATACGTATACGGTAGTTAATCCGGGCGGCTTCGACGTGGGCGCGACGACGCACTTACGGGGCCGAGTAACGAGGATCGACCATGGCTGCCGATCTCGAGGAGAAGACGAACCGGTACGGCGAGTTACTCGCGGAGGCGCTCGAGGCGGCGACGATCGCGCCGCCGGAGGGGACCCCGATGGCGGAAGCGGCCGCCGATTGCTACGAGATGGCGTCGTCGTATCTCGAGGACGGGACCCACTTTCGAGAACAGGGCGATCTCGTTAACGCCTTGGCGTCGTTTTCCTACGGCCACGCGTGGCTCGATGCGGGGGCCCGCATCGGATTGTTCGATGTGCCGACGGAGGGCCACCTCTTCACCGTCGAGTAGCGGAGTTCACTCGACGTGTGGAAACTGTATCCCGTCCCTGCTATCCAACACGATTAATAACTATGTAACCGGAACATATATACCAGCAATTGCGATTAGTTTATAAAGTAGGCGAAACCTTTATATGGCTTACGGCCTAACTCTATGTTAGCTGCGGCGACCGGGTTTCTTCTGGTTACCCCACCCGGGAGCCCCAAGTAACTCACCCGATACACTATGACAGATACCAGCATCCGAACCTATACGAACGACCGAGAGACCGAAACCGAAGCGGAGGAAACCACGGCGGTTTCCGACGAGCAAGAGCACTGTCCGGAGTGTGGCGGCCGATTGGTATCGGACGACGAACACGCCGAGACCGTCTGTACGGACTGCGGCCTCGTCGTTGAGGAAGACGAGATCGATCGCGGCCCCGAATGGCGAGCCTTCGACGCCAGCGAGAAGGACGAGAAGTCCCGCGTCGGCGCACCGACGACGAACATGATGCACGACCAGGGGCTCTCGACGAACATCGGCTGGCAGGACAAGGACGCCTACGGCCGCGCGCTTTCGAGCCGCCAGCGCCAGAAGATGCAGCGCCTGCGCACCTGGAACGAGCGATTCCGCACTCGCGACTCGAAAGAGCGTAACCTCAAGCAGGCCCTCGGCGAGATCGACCGGATGGCAAGCGCGCTCGGCCTCCCGGAGAACGTCCGCGAGACCGCGTCAGTCATCTATCGCCGCGCGCTCGAGGAGGACCTGCTCCCGGGCCGCTCGATCGAAGGCGTCGCGACCGCGTCGCTGTACGCGTCCGCCCGACAGGCCGGCACGCCGCGCAGCCTCGACGAGATCTCGGCCGTCTCCCGCGTCGAAAAGATGGAACTGACCCGCACCTACCGCTACATCATTCGGGAACTCGGCCTCGAGGTCAAGCCGGCCGACCCCGAACACTACGTGCCCCGGTTCGTCAGCGACCTCGATCTCTCCGACGAGACCGAGCGGATGGCCCGGGAGCTGCTCGAGTCGGCTCGTCAGGAAGGCGTCCACAGCGGCAAGTCGCCGGTCGGCCTCGCGGCCGCCTCGGTCTATGCCGCCGCCCTGTTGACCAACGAGAAGGTCACCCAGAACGAGGTCAGCGAGGTCGCCAGCATCTCCGAAGTCACCATCCGGAACCGCTACAAGGAACTGCTCGAGGCGTCGGACACGGCCGCACCCGCGTAAACCCGAAATCGACGACTGAAACGTCGTGTAACGGCTGTCATCTGTCGCGTCGTACCGACGCGGGTGGTGCGTTCGACCGACCGAGACTGCGACAACGTTTTTGACCCCTCGTGTGCACATACGTAGCATGGATAAAACGACCGTCCAGCTGTTGTGCCCCGAATGTACGAAAGATTGGCAGGTTTCTCCGGACGAACTCCCGACGCCCGCCGAAATGTTTCACTGTCCGAACTGTCACGCCTCTCATCGTACCGCCGAGTTCATGCGGACGGATCGCGATCTCCAGACGTTGAAACAGCTCGGATAGGCCGATCGAAACCGCATTTTCGCCGCCGGTGCTCCGAAGTAGGTATTCGTTACGTTCCGTCGATAGCCTTTCAGAAACTATAGCGAAAGCAGCTATTACGCCCGTAAATACGGTCGTACCGTGCTCCCGTCGTCTGGCTCTGTTCGCGTAGGCACCGCATTCGAATCGTCTCCGCCGATGACACACCACTCGGCCGACATGGGTCGCGTGTTAACGCAACTCAAGATAATAATATAACCCTGCAGTGGGTAGGAGAGGATGGTATGAAGAAGCAGGAGCTCATTCACCTTCACGGACTTCTCGCGGAGGTATCCAATCAGTGTGCAGAGTGGGATAACTGTGAGATCGATCTTGGCGAGTACGAAGCCAAGGGGATTCGACCGACATCGATTCACAAATCGAAAACAGATCACAAAGCCGCCGTTTTTGCGCTCGCTGGGGGAATCACGATGAACATGCGGGAAGGTGAGCAGGAAGAAGCTGTCGCCGCAACTGCGGACTGAGATTCTCGACGTATCCTTGGACCATCGACACCGCCGACTGGCAAGACTCGGCGCAGCGCGCTTTGCTCGAGGAGATCGTCACCGACAAATAGCGGACCTGTGGATGTGCAATTCTGTAGTAGACGTGGACTGAGCGGCCGGAGTAACCGTTACTCGACCAGGTCCTCGAACTCGGGGAGGATTTCGTCGTCCGCGTCGTTCTCGGTGGTGTCGTTCTCGGTGGTGTCGTTCTCGTCGGCGTCGCTGGTCGAATTCGTGGTGATCGACTCGTCGTCGGGAGCGGTCGTCTCTTCGTCGGCCGAATCGTTCGCATCCTCATCGTCTTCCAGAACCTCGACGTGCATGACCTCGAGCGGGATGTTCTCGAGGAGCTGGCCGATCTCCTTTCGTGCGATCCGCGAGGCGTGCTCCTCGCGCTCGACGTTGAAGACGGTCATCTCCAGTTCGAGCGCGACGAGCGCTTCGTCGGCCGCGATAAACGCGGGGGGAAGCTCCTCTCCCGACGGGGAGGTGCGCTCACCCATGTTGATCTCGACGTAGTTCAGGTCAGGGTTCAACATCTCACCCGTCTTCGAGATGGCGATTCGGATCGCCTCGTCCGCCGTTTCGACGTCGAAGACCGGCACGGCAGCTTCGACCACAACCCTGCAATCCATACACAGACATTGCATCCCCTCCAGTAAGAAGGTTCGCCCCACGGCGGGACTATCGCCGTGTGGCTGTCGGGCGTGGATCGCGGACCAAGTCGGTCAGAGCGTCGGTTCGAAAGGCAAAGGGCCCGCGGGATCCAAGGTGCGACCGAATGGAAACGGGGACGATCCCAATCGACGAACTCGCTGGCGGACTCGATCTGTACCGAACCCTCGAGAGCGGACAGAGCTACCTCTGGCGGCGAGAAGACGGTGAGATGTATACCGACACGGTGGCCCCCGGCGCGTGGTACTCGACGGTCGTCGGCTCGGACGCCGTATCCGGCGGCTCGGATGCCGCCAACGGGCCCACCGGTGACGTGATCCGCGTCCGGATCCGCGACGGCGACCTCGAGTGGAAGTCGACGACCGACGCCGAACCGGCCGTGCACCGGTTGCTGCGCCTGGACGACGATCTCGAGGCAATCGTCGCGGCCGGACCGGACGATCCGCTGCTCCGCGAGGCGTACGAGGCCCACCGCGGAATGCGACTGGTCGCGGATCCGCCCTTCGGCTGCCTAATCTCGTTTATCTGCTCGGCCCAGATGCGCGTCGGACGGATTCACACGATGGTCTCAACGCTGGCCCGCGAGTACGGCGACGAGATCGATTTCGACGGCGAGACGTATCACGCGTTTCCGACGCCGGAACAGCTCGCGATCGCGACCGAGGCTGAACTCCGCGAGCTCGGCTTGGGATACCGCGCTCCCTACGTCGTCCGGACCGCCGAGATGGTCGCGGCCGGCGAGGCTCATCCGGCCGAGGCGCGCGATCTTCCGTACGAGGACGCACGGGAGTACCTGACGCGGTTCGTCGGCGTCGGCGACAAGGTGGCCGACTGCGTGCTCCTCTTCTCGCTGGACTTCGACGAGGCCGTCCCGCTTGACACCTGGCTCAAGTCGGCGGTCGAGGAGTACTATCCCGACTGCGACCGCGGGACCTACGCCGAGACCTCGCGGGCCCTTCGCGAACGGCTCGGGGGCGAGTACGCGGGGTACGCCCAGACCTACGTCTTTCATCACCTTCGGACCGGCGCATAGGGACGTTGCCGAACGAGACACCTGGGACGATTTTTATGAATGGGCTGTCATTATTGCCGTATGGCGACAGGCGCAGTCATCGGTCTCCTTGCATCGGCGGTGTTCATCGCCACACTGGGAATCCTCATCAAGTACTTCGGGATGGTTCGACTGATCGCGGGCTACGACCCGGACCGGGTCGCAGACGAGGACGGACTGGCGGATTTTATCGGTACCAACGCCCTCTACGTCGCCGCGCTCGTCTTGCTCGTCGCGATCGTCGAGTATACGGAGCCGTTCGGCGGCTCCGAGGCGATCTGGATCGCATTCGTCGTCGGTGTCGGACTCCTGACCGCCCGGATGATCCGCGGCGCTCGGCGCTTCGAAACCGCCGAGTGAGGGCGAGAGCAAGCGGTGAGGCCCGGCCGTCGACTACTCCTCGTAGTCCTCGCGGCCGGTCACGGCCCAGTAGGCCTGTGAGACCAGCGTGATCGCGAAGATGACGACGAGCCCGCCGGCGACCCATATCGCTAGTTGCCGCCCGAGCAGATAGTACGCCAGCGCGCTCGCACCGACGACGAACAACACCGCACCGACGAGCAACTCGAGCAACTCCCGAACCGACGCACGGCTACTCGAGACGTCGAGATACTCCTCTTCGAAGCGGTCGATGATTCCCATTAGCAGAATTCATCGAGCGTGGTCTGGTCTCGCTTCAGCGGCCGCGCCCGATAGCCGTCCTCGCTCTCGAAGTGAATGCCGTCTCGATGCCGTACGGTCACTGGACGTGATAGCGGCTCGAGGATCGTCCCGTTGTCGCTTCGCCGCTCGGTGCCCTCGACTGTCATCTTTCCCTTGTCTCAGTAGCGAATCTCGAACCCGTCCTCGCCCCGCGGCTCCTCGTAGTCAGCCTCGACGCGCTCGACATCGGCCGCGGGGCTGCCCTCGTGACACCACTCGATCATCGCCTCGACCGCGGCCTCGGGCCCCTCGAAGACCGCCTCGACGCGGCCGTCCTCGAGGTTCCGCACCCAGCCGTCGACGCCTTCGTCACGGGCCGTATCGCGGGTATTCGCGCGGTAGTAGACGCCCTGTACCTTTCCCGAGACGAAGACGTGTGCGCGGGTTCGGTCTGTCATGTGCGAGTCATCGACCGCAACCGCCAAAAATCCGGGTCCGTTCGAGTCGCGGACGCCCCTCACAACAGCGCTCGACGACCGCCGATTCCGTTCAGAACTCGGTGCCGCGTCGCGCCCGCTGTCCGTCGTCGATCGGGTGTTTCACCTTTCGGACGTTCGTGATCAGGTCGGCGCGATCCGTCAGGTACGACGGCTCGGTATGGCTGCCTGACAACACGAGCTCGAGGCCGTCCGGCTTCGCGTCGATGAGGTCGTGAACGTCCGACTCGGAGAGCAGGCCGCGATCCGCGGCGTAGAGGATTTCGTCAAGGATCAGCATGTGGACGCCCGCTTCCGGCTCCGCGTCGAGGTCAATCGGCTCGTCGAGGTCGGTCGCTCCCGCCGCTTCGAGCAGTTCGCGAGCGCGCTCGAGGCCGGCCTGCGCTTCGGCCTCGTGGTCCGCCTCGTCGCTGCCGTCTGCCATCCCGTGCCAGCCGTAGTGGCCGAGGTTCTCGTAGCTCAGCCCGGGGAGCATGGCCATCGCGTTGTACTCGCCGCGCACCGCGTCGACGCTCGAGGCCCCACCCTTCATGAACTGGAGCATGTGGACGCGGTAGCCGTGGCCCGCGGCGCGCACTCCCATGCCGAGCGTCGCGGTCGTCTTCCCTTTCCCGTCGCCCCACCAGACCTGGACGAGGCCGAACTCCTCGGGTGCGGCCGGCTCGATCCGCTCGGGTTCCGGCGTTCGTCCCTGTCCCGGCGTGTTCTCGATCGGCGAGTCCGATCTCCGGTCGTCGTTCATACGCGATCGGTCGGACCGAGCGTACATGTAGTTGGTCCACTCGGCGCGTGTCGATAGCGTGACACCCCTAACCAAACGTGTCTTTAGGGCTCGCTCCTAACCTGCGGTCAGCCAATGTCTCTCGAATTCTCCTCGTCCGACGATGCACCCGCCTTCGAGCGGGTGATCGCCGCGCTCGACGACGACTCCTGTCGGGAGATCATCGCGGTGCTCGAGGAGCCGATGACCGTCCCCGATATCGCCGAGGCGACGGATCGTCCGCTCTCGACGACGTATCGCAAACTTGACGCACTGACCGAGGCCGGGTTGGTCGACGAGACCGTCGGCGTCCGTCACGGCGGCCACCATCGGTCACGGTACGTCGCCAACCTCAATCGGATCTCGATCGGACTCGACGACGACAACGAGCTGTACGCCGATATTGATCGGTCGGCCGAGCTGAGTATCTGGTCAAACGCGAAGCGAGAGTTCTGAACGCGCCGCTTCGTGCGCTCCGCTCACCGGGATCCTCGAGACCGGCGTCTCGGCCTCCTGACCATGAAACCGATCACGACCGACCGACGAGGTCCCCCTTATCGGCCGACGAGATCCTCGTCCGTCGGTCCCTGCCCGTCGAACCGCCGGACGAATTCGTCGAGCCGTGCGGGGTCCGATGCGCTCGGGAGTCGCCGCTCCGCGGTCTCACAATCGGCGTCGACCCCGAACCGGTCGCAGACGAGATCGGCGGTCGCCTCGGCCATCCGGCGGTAGGTCGTCAGTTTCCCGCTGACGACGCTACAGCAGTTTTCAACGTCCTCGTCGGCGTGTTCGAGCAGGTGGAACCCCCTCGAGATACCGCGGCCGCCGCGAGCGGCTTCGTCGGGTTCGTACAGCGGGCGGACGCCCCACCACGTTCGAACGCGCTCGCTCTCGGCAACCCACGGGAGCATCGCCGCGCACTCCTCGACCGTCCGTTCGATCTCCCAGTCGGCCCGCTCGTAGTCGTCCGGATCGTCGACCGGAACGCTCGTCGTCCCGAGGACGACCTCGCCGTCGTGCGGGACGACGATGTCTCCGTCGTCGGGCTCGCGGCAGCGATTTACCACCGGCTCGAGGCCGTCGTATTCGACCGAGACCATGACGCCCCGTGTCGGTCGCATCGAAACGGAGACGTCGGTCATCTCCGCGACCCGGCCCGCGTGGGGCCCGGTCGCGTTCACCACGTATCGCGGCCGGAGCGTCTCGCCGGCGTCGCCGCCGAGCGTGACGGCCGTCACCCGGTCGTCCTCGACGGTCATCGACGTGACCGGTACGTGCGTTCGGACTCGAGCGCCGTGCTCGCTGGCGTCGACCGCGTTGGCGGCGACCAGCCGGGAGGGAGCGACGACCGCGTCCGGGACCCGCATGGCCCGTTCGACGTCCGCGGCGAGGCCCGGGACTGCTTCGCGAGCGCTCTCCCCGTCGATCACGTCGGTCGGAATCCCGACGTCCTCGCAGGCGTCGCGCTTCGCCTCGAAGTAGGTCGGATCGTCGTCGGCCAGTTGCACGAACAGCCCTCCCGTGTTCCGGATACAGTCGCCGGCGATGTCCCGGAGGATACGGTTCTCCTCGAGGCACTCCCGCGCCTCCCTCCCGTCGGCCTCGGCGTAGCGAGCGCCGCTGTGGAGCAGGCCGTGTGACCGCCCCGAGGTGCCCGACGACAGTCCACCTCGCTCGGCGAGCGTGACGTCGACGCCTCGCAGCGAGAGGTCTCTGGCGATTCCCGTTCCGGTCGCACCGCCGCCGATGACGAGAACGTCCGTTCGATCGTCCATATTCGAACGACGCGCCCCGAACGGACGTACCTTTCACTGTTCGACGGACAGCGGGCTGGTTGTGACGGCCCAGATGCGGACGAAAAACGGATGGCAGCGGGCCGATATCGAGGCCGACCCGTGGTTGCTCGAGCCGCCTCCCGACTCGAGGCGTCAGCCCCAACCCACGTCGTCCGATTCCCCCTCGAAATTCGGTGCCAAAACAGGTCTCCTCACCGGTAGCCCAGGACCCGGAGCTTCTCCGTCACCTCCTCTTCGTCCATTCGAGCAGACTCGATCGGCGTGTCCGCGACGATCCGTCGGCGATCGTCCGAGCCGACGACGTGCCACGGCACCCGTCGTAACTGCTCCGCGGCCAGGTACTCGAAGTGGCCGTACTTTCGGCTCGTGAAGGGGAGCAGCCGTTCGCCGAGCAGTTCGCCGTGATCGGCCGAGACGACGGACTTCCCGTCCAGTTCCCGAATCAATTGGTCGACGAATGGGAGGACGATCTCGAGGTTCTCTACGTACGCGCGACGCAGATCGGCGACGTCGATATCGAACTCGTCGCTCTCGATGATATCGTACAGTTGGACGTTCAACGCGCCGAAGCGGTCGCCTCGGCCGCCGCGCGAAAGCGAAGAGAGATCCCCCTCGGCGGCGATCCGCTGGTAGATCTCGAGGCCGGTCTCACCGATGAGCGGGACGTGGGGCTGGAGGAAATGGACGATCAACCGCTTGTGCGGGTGTTTCTCGTGGGCCTCGAGCGCTCGCTCGACGACGGTTTCGGGATCGATCGCATAACTGTCTTCCAGCAACTCGGGATCCAGGACGTCGCTCGCGTCGACGGCCGACGACTCCGCGACCGGCTCCGGCGGTACCGGATAGATCGCGTGAAACACGTCGTCTCCGATATCAGCCGTGAAGGCGTTCCCGCTCACGTAGACGGTATCGTGGTGGGTCTTCCCCGCGAAGTTCGCGTCGATCCACCCCGGGCTGCTCGAGCCGGCGGACAGCCGGGACTCGAGGGTCCCGTCGATTCGATTCCGGGCGGCGAAGGCGTCGTACCGGCAGGCGTCGAGGACGATGAGCGTGTCCCAGTCTTCGGCCATGATATCGATGCCGCTCCCGTGACGAAGCTCGAAGACGGTCCGGTGGGCCGACCAGAGATACTTGCAGAGTTCCGTCCAGACGAGTTCCGGGTTCCGGATCCCCCTGCGGACGCTCTGTATCGAGTATTTTGTGAACGGCATTCCCACTCTAGAGCGTTGCTGAAAAGTCTCAAATAACGCCGGGGTGGTCGGCTGCCTGTGAGAATCACTCGGAGAACATCGTGTGCCTCGAGACGCAGTCGGATTACGTAGCTCGCGCTCACGTCCTGTACGAGAGCGAAGAACGGGAGATGGCGGGCCACGGCTCAGATGAGGCTCGAGAACTGGCGGCCCTGAGTGTCCCGTTCGCAACGGGGACAAGGCTGGTCACAGCGCCCCCGTCACTCTGGTCGGCGGTAACCCTGTGGAAAAATCTATTATTCTCCTCTCTCGGGTCGAGCGGTCGTCTCCTCAAGTTTCCCGTCGATGACGTGGATGGTCTGTTCCACATCCTCAGCGGCAGCCTCGTCATCTTGGTCAAGAAGCTTCTCGCGGTACGTGTGGAGCGATACCGAGAGTCGGAGGGCATCGGATCGGCGAATATCTACAGGCTCGTCCCGTTCGTCTGCCCGCTCCATCTCGGCCTGGAGGTCACGGAGTCGGTGTGCTTCGCCGAGTGCGTTCCTTTCCATAGCTGATTCGGCCATCTTGCTCAGAGCGTACAGGTATGCGTCGAGATCGCCTTCGTCCCCATCCAGACGGATTGGGTCAGTTAATTCGTCAAGCCGGTTCAGCGCCCCACGTAGCGTATCAATTGTCTCATCCATCTGTATTCCACATTAGGTGGATCGTCTGTATCTCTAATATATAATATAAAATTCACTGACAGTATTTTAGACTGCCGATTCCAATAACGACTTCCCGCTACTCCAGTCGGGGTAACCCCTGGTTTCGGGACACAGTCCACGGAACGTAGCGAAAATTCGTGGGGTCAGTTAGCTCTTGGCTGCCACCTTCTCCCGGAACTTTTCGCGAACCTTCTCGACTTTCGGGGCCGCGTGCATCGTACAGTAGGCGTCGTTCGGATTCTTCTCGAAGTAGTCCTGATGCTTTGCTTCGGCGCGATAGAACGTCTCGAGCGGCTCTAGTTCGGTCACAACGTCGTCGTCGTACTCCTCGTCGAGCGCCTCGATGTAGGCCTCGGCCTGTCGCCGCTGGTCCTCGTCGTGCGTGAGGACGATAGAGCGGTACTGGGTTCCGACGTCGGGCCCCTGTCTGTTGAGCTGCGTCGGATCGTGGGTGGCGAAGAACACCTCGAGCAGTTCGTCGTACCCGATCGCGTCGGGATCGTACTCCACCTGCACGACCTCCGCGTGGCCGGTGTTTCCGGAGCAGACCTCGCGGTACGACGGATCCTCGACGTGCCCGCCGGCGTAGCCGGACGTGACCGATTCGACACCCTCGAGTTCCTTCATCGCCGCCTCGGTGCACCAGAAGCACCCGCCGCCGAACGTGGCTCGTTCCATAGCGGTTCGTAGGGCGCGACCGAGGAAAGATGTGACGGGTACAACACCGACCAGCAGCGTCGTCCCGTTCGCCGACCGAATCGCGTGCGAAAGGATTTGTCAGTGGCTATTGAACGCCGGAGTATGTCATGGGACACAGTCCGACTCGAGTGGGACGGTGACGTTGCAACACTGACCGTCGACCGCCCCGACGCGCTCAACGCGTTGAACGTCGAGACGCTCGAGGCGATGGGCGAGGCGCTCGAGACGGCCGCGGACGAGGACGCGCGCGTTCTCGTCCTGACGGGTGCCGGCGACGCGTTCATCGCCGGTGCGGACATCAAATACATGCGGGATCTCTCCGCCGAAGCGGCCCAGGAGTGGGGCGAACTCGGTCACGACGTGGCCGACGCGCTCGAGGCGTTTCCCGCGCCGACGGTCGCCGCGGTCAACGGCTATGCGTTCGGCGGCGGCTGCGAGATGGCGCTGGCCTGCGACCTGCGGGTCGCGGCCGAATCGGCGCTGATCGGCAACACCGAGATCGATCTCGGTATCATTCCGGGCTGGGGAGCCACCCAGCGGCTGCCGCGGCTGGTCGGCGACGAGACCGCGCGCCGAATGATCTTCCTCGGCGAACGGCTCGACGCCGACTCCGCGGCAGAGGCGGGGCTGTTCGGCGAGGTCGTCCCCGATGACGACCTCGAGAGCGTCGTCGGCGAACTGGCCGACCGGCTCGCTGCACAGCCAGCGTTCGCCATGCGAACCGCAAAACAGGCACTTAATCAGGGGCTCGAGGGCTCCCAGGAGAGCGGGCTCGCCTACGAGAAACGCGCCTTCGCGAGCCTCTTCGGCACGCACGATCAGCGCGAGGGAATGGCGGCGTTCGTCGAGGATCGCGATCCGGAGTTCGAGTGACTCGAGTCTCGCTATCGTTCGTCGACTCGCCAGGTCAGCAAGACACCGTCGTCGAGCCGGTCGACGTCCGCGAGCTCGAGCGTCGGAAAGTCGGCGACGAACCCCTCGCCGTCGGCCAGCGTCGGGGCGTCGCGACCGCCGATTATCTTCGGGCCGACGAACAGCCGTAGCTCGTCGACCAGTCCGGCCTCGAACAGCGAGAAGATGAGCTCGCCGCCGCCCTCGACCATGATCCGCTCGAGGCCCTGCTCCTGTAGCGTCGCGAACGCGCGGAGGAGGTCGACTCGCTCGTCGCCCGCCGTGACCAACTCGGCGCAGTCGGCGAGGGCCGCGCGGCGATCGACGGGTGCGTCCTCGCTCAGACAGACGTAGGTCGTCGCCGCGTCGTCGAGGACCGCCGCGTCCGTCGGGGTCCGTCCGCTCGAGTCGACGACCACCCGCGCGGGATTGGCGGGACGGCCGTCCTCCCGGCGCTGGGAGCGCAACTCCTCGTCCTTGACGGTCAGGTGCGGATCGTCCGCGAGGACGGTTCCGACGCCGACGACGACGGCGTCGCTCGCCGCCCGGAGCCGATCGACGCGTGCGAAGTCCGCCTCGCCGCTGATCGCGATCTGTTCGCGCCGGCGCGAGGAAAGCTTGCCGTCCGCGCTCGCGGCGGCGTTGACGACGACGTGCATACCCGTGGTGGGCGGTCGATCGTAAAGAAATCCCGTGTCTCGGCGGTCGTGAGTCTATCCGCGTGTCGACGGCCGTGGTCCGATCCAGTCGCAGCGCCCGTGTTTAGATACGCGTCGCACTCCGAACCGGAGACGTGCGAGCAGCGACTGCGGTTTCGCTCGCTGACTACACGGTCCTATATAGTGTACAATATGAAACATATAAACGATTTATCCGGTCTCGGTTGAGGGTTCGGACGTATAACACGTGACGACCGGGACCTCCGCGTTCGACGACACGGTATCGTTCGATCACCGACGTATCGACCTCGAGAACCGGGACGACGTCTACGTCATCGGTGACGTCCACGGCTGTCTCGACGCGCTCGAGACACTGCTGGAGACGCTCGATCTCGGCAGTAACGATCTGGCCGTGTTCGTCGGGGATCTGGTTCGAAAGGGGCCGGAGAGTGAGGCCGTACTCGATCGCGTCAGACGGTCGCCGCGGTTGCTCTCGGTCAGGGGAAACAACGAGCGAAAGCTGCTCGAGGGCGAGGCCTCGCTGCCGGCCCTCGACGCGGTCGACTCCCAGTATCTTCAGTCGCTTCCGACGGCGATCTCGTGGGACGGCGGCCTCGTTGTTCACGGTGGCATCGACCCGAGCAGGCCGCTGGCGGCCCACTCTGCGGGGGACGTGTTGACGATGCGGTCGCCTGACGGCGACGGCTACGACGGTCCCTTCTGGTTCGAGACCTACGAGGGACCGCCGCGGGTCTTTTTCGGCCACACCGTCCTCGACGGCCCGATCGATCGGGAGTGGGCGGTCGGCCTCGATACGGGGTGTGTCTACGGCGGAACGCTCACGGCCTACGACGTCCGGCGCGATCGGTTCCACAGCGTCGCCGGAGCCGATCACGTGGAACGACCGTCCGAGAAGTTCGTCGCGCTCGACGAGAGTTGAGGGGGATTTGAGATGAACGAGGGAGATACAACCGAGAACGACGAAGAGGGGTCGAAATCGGACGACCGACCGACTGAATCCGCGACTGACGACGCGGCCGCGTTTGCCTTTCGATCAGTACTGGACGGTGAAACGGGTGGAGAGGCGGACTCGGAGACGGCCGACCGACCCACGGAGGGTCGCGACGACTCGAGCCCGACCGAGCGAACTGCACGGTGGTGTGATTCCGATTCGACAACGTCGGAGGCGGCGAAAACAGCTACTGGAAGCGATGACACCGATATCGACTCGAGTACCGCCAGCGAAACGGCGACGCTCCCCGTTCCGGCCGAGGACGCCGACCGCGTCGATGCGTCCACCGAGACCGACTCGCCGGCCGCATCCGATGGGATCGAACGATCGACCACCGAGTCCGGGGACTCGGAGACCGACTCCTCGAGCGTCGATCTCACGCGCCCGTCCTACTACCTGAACCGTGAACTCAGCGAACTCGCCTTTCAGCGTCGCGTCCTCCACGAGGTGGGTGACGAGACGAATCCGCTCTTAGAGCGGGTGAAGTTCCTCGCGATCGTCACGACGAACATGGACGAGTTCTTCCGCAAGCGGGTCGGGGGACTGAAACAGCAGATCGCGGCCGGCGTCACCGAAGAGACGCCGGACGGTCGTACGCCGCGAGAGCAGTGGGCGGACGTTCTCGAGGAATCCCGGCCGCTGCTCGAGCGCCAGGCCGAGTGGTACCGCGAGGAGATCCGACCCGCATTGGCGGACGCGGGGATTCACATCGTCGGGTACGACGACCTCACCGCCGTCGAGCGCCGGAAGCTGCGCGAGTACTTCGAGAGCTCCGTCCTCCCAACCTTGACCCCGCTGACGTTCGATCCGGCCCACTCGTTCCCGTTCATTTCGAACCAGAGCCTCTCGCTGGCCGTCCTGACGCGAGAACGGGCCGATACCGATCTCACCTTCTCGCGGGTAAAGATCCCGCGCAACCAGCTCCGGTTCGTCCAGCTCGGTGACGACGCGCGGTACGTCCGCCTCGAGGACATCGTTCGAGCGAATCTCGATCTGCTCTTTCCGGACGTCGAGGTGGTCGACACCGCGTTGTTCCGGGTGACGCGCAACGCTGAGGTCCGGCGCAACGAGGAGGTCGCCGAGGACCTGATCGAGATGATCGAGGAGGTCATCGAAGAACGCCGGTTTGCCACCGCCGTCCGGCTCGAGATCGAGCGCGACGCGCCCGACGAGATCCGCGACATCCTCACGCGCGAACTCGACCTCGACGATCGGGAGGTGTTCGCGCTCGACGGCCCGCTCGAGTACCGCGATTTCGCGGACCTGACCGAACTCGACCGACCGGATCTGAAGCTTCCCGAGTGGTCGCCACAGCCCCATCCGCGACTGGGGCGGTGCGAGGACGGAACGAACGTGTTCGACCAGATCGGCGACCGCGACGTGCTCGTCCACCACCCCTACCACTCCTTCGAGGAGACCGTCCAGCGGTTCCTCGAGGCCGCGGCGAACGACCCCGACGTGCTCGCGATCAAGGCAGCCATCTACCGGACCGCCAGCGATTCGCAGGTGATCGAGAGCCTGATTCAGGCCGCTCGCAACGGCAAACAGGTGGCCGTCATGGTCGAGCTGAAGGCCCGCTTCGACGAGGAGAACAACCTCGAGTGGGCGAAGAAGCTCGAGGAGGAGGGGATCCACGTCGCCTACGGGACGATCGGGTACAAGACCCACACGAAAACGTCACTGGTGGTCCGCGAGGAGGACGACGGGGTGCGCCTTTACTCCCACGTCGGGACCGGTAACTACCACTCCGAGACCGCGAAGCGCTACGAGGATCTGGGCCTGCTCACGGCCAACCGAGACATCGGGCAGGATCTCGTCAGGCTGTTCAACTACTTCACGGGCCACTCGATGTATCGGGACTACCGGAAACTGCTCATCGCCCCGGGGAACATGCGCGATCGCTTCGTCGAACTCGTTCGAGCCGAAGCCGAGCGCGCCCGCGACGGCGACGACGCCCGTATCGTCGCGAAGATGAATCGGTTAGAGGATCCGGCGATCGTTCGCGAACTCTACGAGGCGTCGATAGCCGGCGTCGATATCGACCTCATCGTTCGCGACATCTGTCGGCTTCGGCCCGGACTCGAGGGGATCAGCGAGACGATCGACGTCTACAGCGTCGTCGGCCGGTTCCTCGAGCACTCGAGGATCTTCTACTTCCGCGCCGGCGGCGAGGACCGATACTACATCGGCTCGGCCGACTGGATGACCCGCAATCTCGATAGCCGGGTCGAGGCGATCGCGCCGATCGAAGACCCGCGCCTTCAGGGGCGACTCGAGACGATCCTCGAGACCCTGCTGGCGGACGATGCGAACAGATGGGTGATGCGGTCGGACGGGAGCTACGATCGGTGTCGGGCCGACGAGGACGGAGCGACGACGAACGTCCACGAGACGTTCATGCGTTCCGCACTCGCCGACGTTCGGAACGATCCTCGGACGTAATCGATTCAATCGTCCCTCTGTCTGTCGGCGGTCAGTTCGATTGGTAGCAGTGAGTGGGGCGATTGCGCCGCACTCTCGGAGAACTGTCACCGTTGCGCTCCACTCGGACCTCGTACGGAGCGCATAGAACGGGTATTGATTCCTCAATATCACAACTAGCAGCGGCTTTGTACGTGCCGTCGCTCGGATCGCATACACGATCCCTCGAACCCATGAACGGATCCACCAGCGGTCACGACGACCGGTCCGCCCGACAACGACTCGCCGCGGTCGCACAGCACGAGCGCGACGCGCCCGCGCTCGAGTCGATCGTCGTCCGATACGAGGACCGCCCCGATCGGTGTACGATCGCACCGCGCGAGTGCTCCGAGGCCGACCAGTTGACGACGTGGATATCGGCGAACGTCCGGGCGTTCGTCGATGTCGCCGACATGCAGTGACCGCCTCCTCGCCGTACATTCGGTTCGGCGTCGACCGCGAATGGCGGGGGGATTCGCGCCGCAAAAAGGGACAGTGAGGATCCGCTTGGCTCCGACTCAAGGGTCGCTGCGTCTCGCTCGAGTCATTCGTTCCGTGTCAGTACCAGCGACGGGTCATCACTGAACTCGTGGCGTTACGGACGCCGAACAAATCTATATAGGTCTATTGTTGTGAACCATTATCGATTGAGTAGTACGGGCGAATAGGTACCGAAAATAGGCGAAAGCGCTGCTAGAACGCACGAATGCTACTGGTCCATACTTCTCTATAGACTAGTGGATTTATATTGTTACAGTAGCAAGGGCTGCGTATGGAGACGCGAAAAGTCCAGGTGACTGGCGGGTCGACGTACACCGTTTCGCTGCCGAAAACGTGGGCGACGGAAAACGACGTGAGCAGCGGGACGACTGTCGAATTCTATCCCGAGGACGACGAGCTGCTCCTCACCCCCGAACGCGAAACGCGCCGACAAGAGGGGACGCTGGACGTCTCCGGGCTCGCGGACGAACAGCTCATGCGAGCGGTGATGACGATGTACGTCAGCGGCTTCGACGTCATCTCGCTGGAGGCGGGCCGGATCACGACCGATCAGCGCAGCGCAATCCGCGATGCGACCCAGCGACTCGTCGGGGTCGAGGTGCTCGAGGAAACCAGCGACAGCGTGGTCATCCAGGATTTGCTTGACTCCTCGGAGCTGTCGATCGTCAACGCCGTCACGCGGATGCGCCTGATCGCCAAATCGATGCTCGAGGACGCGGTGACCGCGCTGATCGAGAACGACGACGACATCGCTCGCGACGTGATCGAGCGCGATGACGACGTCGACCGGCTCTGGCTCGTCGTCTCGCGGATCTTCCGCTCGACACTTCGGTCACCGCGCGCCGTCGAGGAACTGGGCGTCTCGCGCGAGGCCTGTTTCGACTTCCACTCGAGCGCGCGCCAACTCGAGCGGATCGCCGACCACGCCGTCAAGATCAGCGATATCGCGCTTAAACTCGACGAGCTCCCCGCCGACGTGGCCGACGCCCTCCACGGACTCCACGCCGAAGCCGCGAGCGTCTTCGACCAGTCGATGGACGCGCTGTTCGCCGACGATTCCGAGGAGGCGACTCGGCTGGGCCACGACGCGCTCGCGGCCGTCCTCGAGATCGACGAGTACACCCGCCAGATCGACGACAAGCTCCGCGACCTCGAGCCGGCACAGGCCCAGTCGCTGGGGCTGATCGTCGACTCGCTGTCCCGGAGCGCCGACTACGGCGGCAACATTGCCGAGACGGCGTTACAGAAGGCGGCACCGCGGCCCTGACTCCGCGGCAGCACCGCTGGGGAACAGTGCGCAAAAACCGACCGAAACCGTCGATCGTTACTCCTCGAGGAGAACGGCGGTGACCTGACCGGTCTGACCGGGTCGGGACCGGACGCGGGCCCGACCCTCGCTCGTTTCGATGACGGCTCCCTTGGTGATGATGTTCCGGCGGATGTAGTTCGGGTTGGCGTCGTTCTCGACGACGTCCTCGATATCCGCGGGCACCGTCTCGTCGCCCTTGTTGACGCTCGCGACGTTCGTTGCGAGCGCTCGCGTTTTCGTGCCGTTACCGTGGACATCGATGGTCCGGAATCGCGGCTCGCCGACCTCGGTCTCCGTCGGCAGTCGACCGAGTTCGTCTTTGCGGCTATTTCGAACGTTCTTCAGTCGGCCACCGGTTCGCTTGCGCGTAGAGCGTCCCTGATCTTGCATACACAATCAAAATCTTGGCGTCTACTTGAATGCACTGCTACGAAATTTTACTCTGCGGTCTGCTGCGCTGGTGGCTTCGCCACGCAGCGCAGCGTCCCTCGGTAAAATTTCGATCAAAAACACTCCTCCTTCCTCTCCGCTCGTTTCACTCGCGTCGAGTCAGTTGTCGGCCCGCTCGTTCCCTTCGGTCGCTCACGGTGACTACCAGTGAGACCGCACTGGCAAACCGTCCAGCTGTGTGAGTGCTAATTACTCGTCCGGAACCAGACAGTACGCACGGCCGGGCTTCTCGAGCACCGTCTCCTCGTCATCGTCGTAGTAGTTCGAGAAAACGCCGCGCTCGGCGTAGTAGATCCGGCCGTCGCGGGGGATCGCGCCGCTGGTCACGTGGCCGTGGTTTTCGACTCGCCACCGCCGGTCACCGCTTTCTCTGTCGAGTGCGTACAGGTGGGTGTCGTAGGAGCCGACGAGTATCGTTTCGGCCGTGGCAGTGATCGAGCCGATGACGTGGCCGTCGACGTCCGTCGACCACAGTTCGTCGCCGGTCGCGGCCTCGAGCGCGTAGACGTAGTGGCTATCGCTACCGACGTAGACGATGCCCTGGTCGGGATCAATCGCCGGATTCGACATGACGACGTCGCCGGTGTCGAACGACCACTCCTCGCTGCCGTCGGCGAGATCGAGGCGGTAGAACCGGCCGTCCCAGGAGCCCACGAACGCCGCGCCGTCGTACGTCGGGATCGTCCCCTTGATCTGCGCACCGAGAGTGAATCGGCCGTCGGCCATCGATTTCCCGTCGGGGCCGCCCTCGCCGCCCGCCTGGAACGACCAGGCGAACTCGAGGGAGGGAAACTCCCAGCAGTAGACGACGCCGTCGTTGGAGCCGGTGACGAGCCGGCCGGCCTCGCAGTCTATCGCGGGCGAGGGATGGGGCATCCCCCAGATGCGGTCGTCGCTCCAGGTCGGATTCCCGGTCGCGGCGTCGACCTCCCACAGCGCGCCGCTGGCGGGGTTCTTGTGTTCGGTGAGGAGATAGAGCGAGCCGTCGACGTACGCGGGGCTCGAGCCGATCGCGATCGCATCGCCGAACTCGCGCATTCGGGTGTGCCAGATCGTGCTTCCGGAGTCGATGTCGACGGCGTAGAGTTCACCGTCGTAGCCGCCGATGTAGGCGGTGCCGTCGGCGATCGCCGGCGTCCCGTGGAAGCCGAGGCTTCTGCCGGCCCCGGTCTCGCGTTCCCACCGGTGTTCGCCGGTCGGTCTGACGGCGTGAATCCGACCGTCGTCGCCGGCGATCAGCACCGTCTCACCGTCGGGCGTCGGCCGGGGCGTCGATTTGGCCGCGGTATGGCCGATGCGGTTGACCGGGAACGACCAGTCGACGGTCACCGATGACGGAACGGTTTCCTCGGGGTAGTAGCCGTACCGTCGTAGTCCGCGACGGAACATCGACACGTCGTCGTCTGCCGGCAGCGGCACGTAGCCGTCCGCGGTTTCGGCGGCGGTCGCGACGGGGCCGCAGTCCGGCGGCGCGCGGTGCTGGCGTGCGGTACAGCCCGCGAGACCGACTGCACCGGCCGTTCCCGCGGTACTGAGAAGCGTCCGTCTGGTGAATCGAGCACCGCCGGCTCCGGAACGGCTCCGATCGGCTTCCGCGTCGTCGGCGTTCCGATCCGAACTCGCGTCCCGATCGGGGGACCCGTCTCGAGGGGCGGCGTGCTCGCTCACGCGTTACTCCTGCTGGGCGTCGACGACCGCGACGCCGGCGAGGTTCACGATGTCCTTGACCTCGTCGCCCCGCTGGAGGACGTGGACCGGCTCGTCCATGCCGACCAGCATCGGCCCGATGGCGTCCGCGCCGCCGAGACGCTGCAGCAGTTTGTAGCCGATGTTACCCGACTCGAGGTTCGGGAAGACGAGCACGTTCGCGGGCTGCTCGAGGTCCGAGAAGCCGTAGGTTCCCTCGAGGATGTCCTCGACGACGGCGGTGTCGGCCTGCATCTCGCCGTCGACGGGGAAGTCGACCTCGGGATCGTCCTGCAGCATCGAGGCCGCCTTTCGAGGTTTGCGCGTCCCCTCGTTGTCGACGCTGCCGAAGTTCGAGTACGAAAGCAAGGCGGCGCGCGGTTCGACGTTGAACCGCCGCGCGAGTTTCCCAGTCTGTCTGGTGACCTCCGCGAGGACGTCCTCGTCGGGTGCCTGGTTGACCGTCGCGTCGGCCACGAAGATGACGCGGTTCTTGAACGTGAGCAGGTAGACGCCGGCGGCGTAGTCGACGTCGTCGGCGGTGCCGATCACCTGCAACGGCGGCCGGAGCGCCGACGGATAGTGATGGGAGAGGCCGGTCAGGAGCGCGTCCGCGTCGCCCTGCTCGACCATCACGCTGCCGAAGTAGTTGGTGTCGTGTTCGATGAGTTCGCCGGCTTCGCTCCGCGTGATCCCCTTGCGCGAGCGGAGTTCGTGAAGCCGATCGGCGTACTCCTCGTAGTCGCCGACGGTCGGGTCGGCCACGGTCGGATCGAAGTCGAGGCCCAGGTTCGCGGACGTCTGCTTGATATCGTCCTCGTCGCCGATGAGGATCGGCAGGGCGATTCCCTGCTCCTGGATCTGGTAGGCCGCCCGGATCATCTTCTCGTTTTCGCCCTCCGCGAGCGCGACCGTTTTGGGGTCGCTCTTGGCCTTGTTGAGGACGACGCGCATCATCTCGCGCGATTTCCCGAGGCGGGCTTCGAGTTCCTCCTCGTACGCCTCGAGGTCGATCTCGGTGCGCGCGGCACCGGACTCCATCGCGGCCTCGGCGATCGCCGGTGCGACGCGGAAGAGCACCCGCGGGTCGACGGGTTTGGGAATGATGTAGTTCGGGCCGTACTGAATCGCCTCGTCGCCGTAGGCCTTGACGACCGCGTCGGGAACGTCCTGACGAGCGAGTTCGGCCAGCGCCTCGGCACAGGCAACCTTCATCTCCTCGTTGATCTCGGTCGCACGTACGTCGAGCGCGCCGCGGAAGATGAAGGGGAACCCGAGGACGTTGTTGACCTGATTCGGATAGTCGGAGCGGCCGGTCGCCATGATGACGGTGTCGTCGCGGGCGTCTTTGGCGTCCTCGTAACCGATCTCCGGATCGGGGTTGGCCATCGCGAAGACGATCGGGTTGTCGGCCATGGACTGGACCATCTCCTGGGAGACGATCCCGCCGATCGAGAGGCCGACGAAGACGTCTGCCTCCTCCATCGCGTCCGCGAGCCCCCCTTCGGGCACGTCGCGGGCGAACTGTTGTTTGTACTCGTTGACGTCGCCCGCCGCCGCGCGCTCCTCGGTGATGATCCCCGAGGAATCACACATCGTGATGTTCTCCTTCTTACAGCCCAGCGAGACGTAGAACCGCGCCGTCGCGATCGCGCTCGCGCCGGCTCCCGAGAACACGATCTCGAGTTCCTCGAGCGACTTCCCCGCGACGTCGGCGGCGTTGATGAGCGCCGCGCCGGAGATGATCGCGGTGCCGTGCTGGTCGTCGTGGAAGACCGGGATGTCGATCTCCTCGCGCAGGCGCTCCTCGACGGTGAAACACTCGGGCGCTTTGATGTCCTCGAGATTGACGCCACCGAAGGTGGGTTCCATCATCTTGACGGCCTCGACGAGTTTGTCGGGATCGGCTTCGTCGAGTTCGATGTCGAAGACGTCGATGTCGGCGAAGCGCTTGAACAGGACGCCCTTCCCTTCCATGACCGGTTTCGACGCTTGCGCGCCGATATCGCCCAGTCCGAGCACGGCGGAGCCGTTCGAGACGACGCCGACGAGATTACCCTTGGCCGTGTACTGGTACGCGTCGGTTTCGTCCGCGTCTATCTCGAGACACGGCGCGGCGACGCCCGGCGAGTACGCGAGCGAGAGATCGCGCTGCGTATTCGTCGGTTTCGTGGTCGAAATCTCTATTTTTCCGGGTGGATCGGTGCGGTGATACTCCAGTGAATCCTCATCTAATCCCATACCGGGGACACTGCGGGGGACTACTAAAAACAATGCGAAGGCGAGTTTCGACAACTGTCGAAATCCCCGGTTGTGCGGGGGGCATAGATTCCTCGCAGGCAGATACGCTGATTCGACCGTTTTATACGCACCGCGCAAGTGAGATGGGGTATGGACGTCGCGCTTGGTGGGACCTTCGACCCCGTTCATGACGGCCATCGACGGCTGTTCGAACGGGCGTTCGAACTCGGGGACGTGACGGTCGGGTTGACCAGCGACGAACTCGCACCGAAGTCGCGAGATGTCGATCGACACGTCCGATCGTTCGACGAACGCAAGGACGCACTCGCTGCCGAACTCGAGTCGATCGCGGCCGACCACGACCGCGAGTTCGAGATCCGAATGCTCGAGTCCCCGACGGGAATCGCGACCGAACCGCAGTTCGATTATCTCGTTGTCTCCCCCGAAACCCGCGAGGGCGGCAAACGGATCAACGAGATCCGCCGCGAGAACGGGCACGACCCGCTCGAGGTGGTCGTCGTTCCACACCTCGTCGCGGACGACGGCGACATCATCTCGAGCACCCGGATCGTCACGGGCGAGATCGACGAGCACGGGACCGTCATCGACGACTGAGTGGCCCGATTATCGGCTCCCGTTGAGCGAGCGGACGAATTATTTCCTGTCACGTGAACCGTCTCCTGTCACGTGAACCGATTGTCCGGCAACCCTGCGTCGGATCGCGCTCGTAGTATCAGCTTATGCCGAATCAGTCCACCACTGCGCCGGGAAACGGTGATTGTACGAGAGCGCTACCAGCGGGGCGGTTCGAGCCCGGCCGACTCGAGCAGTTCCTTCCAGCGGGACTGGATCGACAGTCGGGAGACGTCGGCAGCGTCGGCGACTGCGCCCTGAGTGCGACCATCACCGGCGACGAGCGAACCGGCGTAGAGACTGGCAGCGAGCACCGCTCGCTTCGAGCGATCGGCGTCTGGAACGTCTGCGAGGAAGAGATCGGCGGCACACGAACGGGCCTCCGTCGTCAGCTCGAGCCGGTCCGCAACGGTCTCGAGTTCCTCGAGCCACGGTTCGTATTCGATGCGATCCCGGGCGCTGTGCATACGTCCGGATATCGGATCGGACGGGATAAACGTGTGGTCCGACTGCGCGATTTCGCCGGTCGGCCGATACGACCCCGGCACGATCCTCGCCGCCGCCCAATGGAGTACTACGGATGGCAACGGTTCGCTACGAATATCCCGGAAAACCGGCCGTTCTCTGCCGTTTTCACTAGGTGACAACTACTAAACCAGCCGTCAACCGAAGCGGTACTCGACGCCAGCCGTCGGTGTCGGTTCACGACGCCCCATGAAAGAACCAACCTGCAAACTCGTCTGTACCGGCTGCGGACTCGAGATGCCGTATCGGGAGCGGTCGCTGGCCGAGCAGGCCGCGGAGCTCCACCAGCTTCGGGATCCGGAGCACGTGACGTTTATCGTCCCGCCGGACTGGTCGCCGGAAGAGCCGGTGAAGCGCCCTTGACGTGGACCGACAGCTACTTACTCGACTCGAGAAAAGTCGGGACCGGGCGCGGGTAGCCAAGCTAGGCCAACGGCGCAGCGCTTAGGACGCTGTCCCGTAGGGGTCCGCCGGTTCGAATCCGGTCCCGCGCATTCTCCGCGGACAACTTCGTGAGTGTAGAATGCAGCCAGCGGATTCGTGGCCCAGAGGACGAGCGAAGCGAAGTCCTCGCGGTTCGAATCCGGTCCCGCGCACTGCGAGACACGAGCACAGTGAGGCCTCGAGTTCGCGACCAGTGACCGAAGCGAGCCGTGCGCACTGAACGGATCGTGGAGCAGAGTGGGAACACGGAGGCCGTGACGATTGATACCGTTGCTCGAGGACGAATTCGGCGAGGTGAGCCAACGCTGATATCGATCGAAACTCTTCCCGCGAACCGAGAACCGGGCCGATGACGGCAACGTGTAGCGATCAGTCGCCTCCCGTGGGCTGTCCCGAATCGAATGGCGAAGTAATGACAGTTATTTTGAACGCGGCAGAATTCGGATAGAATCGGCAGACGAGCGTCAGACACCCCATAACGCTTATTCGAGCAGAACCGAGTTGTAGTATCAATGGCCGGGATAGACGACGTGTTCGGGGATCTCTTCGCGAGTGTCGATGCCGTCGTACTCTTTTCACCGAGCGGTTCGTACTACGAGCGGTTCGTGGCCGTCGAAGACCTCGACGTGGTCGTCGTCGGCACCGAAAACGCCGTTGGTGCGGAGACGTTCGTCGAACTCCCCCTCGAGTTCGAGGACATCTCCGAGCGGATCCGATTCGGACTCGAGGGTGCGCTCGAACAGGGCGTAATCGAAGACGGTGACGAACTCGCCTGTGCGACGAGCGTCTTCGGGGACGGAATCGATACGGTGTCTCGCGTCCGCGCTGACGCGGAAAACCACACCGGGATCTACGACATCTTCGCCAAGTCCCGCGCGGACCCCGAAGTGGTCAAGGCGGTCCTCGAGCTGGCGATTGAACTGGGACAGAAGGGCCAGAAGGGCAAACCCGTCGGCGCGCTGTTCGTCGTCGGCGACGCGGGGAAGGTGATGAACAAGTCTCGCCCGCTTTCATACAATCCCTTCGAGAAATCCCACGTCCACGTCGGCGACCCGATCGTGAACGTCATGCTGAAGGAGTTCTCGCGGCTCGACGGGGCGTTTATCATCTCGGATGCGGGCAAGATCGTTTCGGCGTATCGCTACCTCGAGCCGTCGGCGGAGGGGGTCGACATTCCGAAGGGACTGGGCGCACGGCACATGGCCGGCGGCGCGATCACGCGGGACACAAACGCGATCGCGATCGTGCTGTCCGAAAGCGACGGGCTTGTCCGGGCGTTCAAGGGCGGTGAACTCATTTTGGAGGTCGATCCGGAGGCGTACTGATATGGTTGACTGGCAGACGTTCGTCAACGAGCCGGCCGTCATCGCCGCGGCGGTGCTCGCGCTCGGGCTCGTCGTCGGCTATCTCGTCGGCAGGCTCAACGAGGAATTGCTCTCGGCCTCGGGCGTCCCGGAAGCCGTCGAGGGAACGCCGTTCGAGCGGACGGCCCAGTCGATCGGGACCTCGACGGTCGAGATCGTCGCCCGGCTGAGCTCCTGGTTCATCTACGGTATCGCGGTGCTCACCGCGATCCACATCGCGCAGTTGCTGGACACCGATGCGTTCTGGCTCCGCGTCACCGAGTTCATCCCGCAGCTGTTCATCGCCGTGCTCGTGCTCATTCTGGGATTCATCGTCGCGGACAAGTCGGAACTGATCGTCAGCGAGTATCTGCGGGGCGTCAAGCTCCCCGAGGTCTCGGTCATCCCGAAACTGGTCAAGTACTCCGTGCTGTACGTCACGTTCATCATCGCTCTCGGCCAGATCGGCGTCCACGTACTGGCGCTGTTGATCCTGCTGACGGTGTACGCCATCGGGATCGTCATCGTCGGCACCGTCGCCTTCAAGGACTTCCTCGTCTCGAGCGCCGCCGGTATCTATCTCCTTCTCAACCAGCCCTACGGGATCGGCGACGAGGTCCGAATCGGCGACCAGACGGGGATCGTCCAAGAGGTCGACCTGTTCGTCACCAAGATCGAGGACGACTCGGAGGAGTACATCGTTCCGAACCGCAAGATCTTCGAGAACGGCATCATCCGGATGCGAGATTGACACGGTGAACTCGTCGATTCCGGACGGCTATTCGATTCTGAAGTGCTACTCGAGCGAGAGGCCGGCGTGCCAGCGGTCGACGCCTTCCTCCCGTTTGACGGCGTCCATTTTCGCCAGCAGATGGGTCGCGAGCGTCGCGGTTTCGGCGGCGCGGGACTCTCCTTCGGTCCGGAACTCGCCGGTTTCGCGGTTGGCGTAGACGGTACAGACCGCGCCGGCCCGGAGCCCGTACAGACTCGCGAGCGTGAGGATGGCGCTTGCCTCCATTTCGATGTTGGTGACGTTCGCCGCTTTGAGTTCGTCGACCAAGTCGTCGGCGCCGGCAGCTTCGAAGCCGTCGAATCCCGGCCGGCCCTGACCGGCGTAGAACGAGTCCGCGCTCATCGTCACGCCGGTGTGATACTCGTAGCCCAGCCGTTCGGCGGCGGCGACGAGCGCGGAGACCACCTCGTAGTCCGCGGCGGCCGGGTAGTCCTCGCGGACGTACTCGTCGCTGGTCCCCTCCTGACGGACCGCGCCGGTCGTGATCACCAGGTCGCCGACGGCCATCTCGGGCTGGATCGCACCGCAGGAGCCGACCCGGATGAACGTCTCGACGCCGACTCGAGCCAGTTCCTCGACGGCGATCGCAGCGGAGGGGCTGCCGATGCCGGTCGAGGTGACCGAGATGGGCGTTCCGTCGGCCTCGCCCGTCGCCGTTCGGTACTCGCGGTGGTGGGCCCGCATCTCGTAGTCGTCCCAGAACGCGACGATCTTCTCGAGGCGCTCGGGGTTTCCCGGGAGGAGCACGGTCTCGGCCACGTCGTCGGGACCGACCTCGAGGTGGTACTGCACGTCGGCGTTCGGATCTTCACTGTCGTGAGACATTGAACAGCGTCGATTCGATCCGACGCTGTATATAAATGCGGGGCGCGCGTACCGGTCCGGCATGGTCCGAGGGACGCTGACGGACACCTACGTCGCCGCGATCCAGCACGAACTGGTCGAGCTGCCGCCGGACGCGACGCGCGTGGGCGTCGTTCGACGGCCGACGTCGTGGTTTCACGCGACCGTCGACGAGAACCGACCCGAACTCGGCCCGCCGGCCGACCTGCTCGAGTCCATGCGCGACGCCGAGGAGGACATGAAAATGCAGGGCCTCTGTGAGGAAGGGGCTCACAACGCCGCGTGGGACCAGGTCGGGTTCGGCGAGGCGTATCGCGAGTACCTCGAGAACGCTGACGAGGCGCAGGCGGCGGTCGCTGCGCTGGACGATCGGCTGTCAGCCGGCGAGTCGCTGGCGCTGGTCTGCTACGAGAACACCGAGAAGAAGCGGTGTCACCGGACGATTCTCAGGGAGTACCTCGAGACGCAGAGTTGAGTAGCCGGGCCGCGTATCGACGAGGCGATGCACGAATTCGCTCCCGCGGACCGAACGGACGACGAGATCGCACGGCTCGTCAAAACCGTCGTCACGCCGCGACCGATCGCCTGGATCAGCACGCGAAGCGAGGACGGCGTCGACAACCTCGCGCCCTTTAGCTCGTACAACTACGTCTCCCTGCAGGAGCCGACGGTTCTCTTCAACACGCCCAACGGTGACCGGGACGATCTGAAGGACACGGCGCGAAACGCCCTCGATACCGGCGAGTTCGTCGTCAACGTCGTCACCGAGGCCGACATCGAGCGGATGGACCACACCTCGGCGTCGCTCCCGCCGGACGAGAGCGAGTTCGACCTCGCCGACGTCGAGCGCGGTGAATGTCGGACGGTGGACGCCTCCCGGGTCGCCGACGCGGCGATCTCGATGGAGTGTACGCTCCACGACTCGATCGAGGTCCACGACAAGCTGATGATACTCGGCGACGTCGAGTACGTCCACGTCGACGAGGCGCGGCTGACCGACGGGAAACTCGACGGGCGTAATCTGGATACGGTCGGGCGGCTCGGCGGCCCCTACTACACCGTCTCGGAGCCGGTGTCGTTCGAGCGGCAGTTCTGAGATCGGCCGGTAGCTGACGGTTCGGGCGTCCCTCGGCTCGAGGCCTACTCGAGCGTCTCCTCGGTGATCGTGTTCGGCAGCAGTTCGCCCAGCGTGTACTCGGTCATGTCGTCGCCGCCCTCGTCACAGATCACGACGAGGTCGTCGTCGCAGAACTCCGTGAGCGTCTGCCGACACATCCCGCAGGGCGTGACGCCGTCGCGGCGGTCCGAACTCACGGCCAGCCGGGCGAACTCCCGGTGGCCGTTCTTGACCGCCTCCGCGATCGCGACCTCCTCCGCGTGGAGACTGTTGCTGAAGTTCGCGTTCTCGAGGTTGCAGCCCACGAAGACCTCGCCGTCGGTCGTCTCGAGGGCGGCACCGACCCGGTACTCGGAGTAAGGGACGTGAGCGCGTTCCTGGATGTCGCGAGCGGCAGCGATCAACTCGTCCATGCCGACGGGTTCGGCGGGCGGCTACCAAAGGATGTCGACCGATTACCGGCTCTTTTCGACCGCCGTTTCGATGACCGAACGCGCGTCGTCGACGAGGGCGTCGACGGAATCGCTCTCCGCGTAGAGGCGGACGTACGGCTCCGTTCCGCTCGGTCGAACGAGCAGCCACGACGCGTCCGCGAACTCGAGGCGGACGCCGTAGTCCGTGTCGACCGTCGCCTCCGGAAACGCCGCGGGGAGTTCGGTCTCGAGGGCGGTCATCACGTCGGCTTTGGCCGCGTCCGGACATTCGATGCTGACCTTTCGGTAGGGGCGTTCGGTAACGGGGTCCCGGAGTCGATCGGTATCGCCGGTGTCGGCGACGAGCGCGGCGACGACCGCGGCACTGACCACGCCGTCGATCCAGCCGCCGAAGGCGGTGTGGATGTGTTTCCAGGGTTCGGCGGCGAAGACGAGTTCGGTGTCCTCGCCTCCTCGAGCGCGTTCGCGCGCGATTCCCTCGTGGAGCGACCCCAGTCGGACGCGTTCGACCCTGCCGCCGGCCGCGCGAACCAGTTCATCGATGCGCGCGGAGGCGTTGGGCGTGGTGACGACGACGGGATCATCGGCGTCGCTGTCGGCCGTGTAGCGGGCCGCGACGACGGCGAGGACGGTGTCCTCGTGAATCACCGACCCGTCGGGACCGAGGACGACGAGGCGGTCGGCGTCGCCGTCGTGAGCAAGTCCGAGATCGAAGCTGCCATCGTCGAGAAACGCGGTAAACTCCGAGAGCGTCTCCGGCGTGGGTTTGCTCTCCCGACCAGGAAAGTGGCCGTCGACGGACGCGTTGATCGCGACGATATTCGCGCCGAGTTGCTCGAGGACCTGCGGCGTCGCGAGCGCGCCCACGCCGTTGCCGCAGTCGACGGCGATTCGAAGCCCCGCGAGCGGTTCGTCCGGCGGTGCGTCTTCGGGGTTCGGAGTCCGGTCACCGAAGCGCTCGCGGATGTAGCCCTCGACGGCATCGAGATACCGATCGAGCACGGTGAGGCGTTCGGATTCGCCCCACTCGTCCCAGCGAGCGAGTCGTGTGCCCTCGCTCGCGACGCGGTCGTCGACTGTCCGCTCCGCGTCGCCGTCGTACTCGACACCGTCGGCGAAGAGTTTGATGCCGTTGTCGGTGGGCGGGTTGTGACTCGCCGTGAGCATCACGCCGCGTCGCCCGCGCGAGGCGAAGGCGAGCGTCGGGGTCGGTACCTGTCCGAGCCGGCGAACGTCGGCCCCGGCGCTCTCGAGACCGGCCTCCATCGCCGCCGCGAGCGCCGGCCCCGTCTCCCGGCCGTCGCGACCGACGACGAACGTTTCGCCGGGGTCACCGGCAGCCTGACCGACGGCGAGCGCGAGCGAGGGCGAAACGTCCTCGACCGGGCCGCGAATTCCCGCAGTTCCGAAGAGGCTCATGCCCGGCCGTTCCGCGAGGAGCTACTTAGGTTGTTTTGGTTCTCCGACTCGGCGCAAGAACAGTCGGCGAGTCGGGCGTCACTTCGGCGTTCGCGACTCGCGATACGGACGATCGCTCAGTCGGCAGCTGCTTCGATTAGCTCATCCGCTTTGGCCTGAAGTTCGGCGGTCATGTGAAGCCCGTGCTCGTCGACGCGACGCACGACCGCTTTCGCGTCGTCTTCGGAGAGCCCCGCCTCGACCGCACTGACGACCACGCCGATCGTTCCGGTGACCGTCGCTCCGAGCCCGTCCGCGACCGTTCGCAGTCGACGATCATCAGAGACGATCGCCACGTGATCGTCGGCCTCGAGATGGGCGAGCACTGCCGCAATAATGCGGACATCCCCGTTCACATCGGGCTCGCCGAGGACGTCTTTCGCTCTCTCGTCGTCTAGCTCGATGTCCGGGACCGTCGTCTCGATCGAATCCCGTTCGCACAGCCGCTCGAGGTTCGTCTCGGCCGGTTCGGTCGTCACTTCGTCTCGGATCGACGGCAAGACGACGAGCGTCCCGTCGAACGACTCCAGTAACGCCAGTTCCCCGATCGTTCCGAGCGCGATGAGTGTCGTCGCGTCCACGTAGATTCGCGTCATAACTCCCGAGCGGTCTCAGCGTCGGCGGCGAGATCGTCGGGGGAAAGCTGCGTCGTCAGATTATGTTCGCGGGCGATCTCGAGCCAGTCGGCGACGCTCACGCCGGCGACCCGCGCGGCCTGATTCGTCGAGATTTCACCGGATTGGTACTGCTGGACGGCGAGTCGGGTGCGGAGATCGGACAGCCCTTCACGGAGCGCCTTTCGAATTACTGTACTCTTGTCTTCGCCGAGCAACTCCGACACTTCCTCGAGAGCGGCTTCGTCCTCGTCCGGGATACGAGCGCTGATCGACGACATTGTATACAGTGTAGTACATCGTAACACAAGTGCGTTTCGCCCACCGTCTCTCCTCGTCGAACTGCTATACACGCGAAAACGCTGGCTTCGGGCCGACGGAAAACGTTACTCCGCGGGCAGGTCGTCGATCAGCACGACGGCCTCGCCGTCGATCACGGTCGCGTCGTCGTCCTCGTCGCGGACGACCGTCTCGAGGCGGTACTGCTCGTTCCCCAGGTCTTCGACGATCTCGACACGGGCCGATACCCGGTCGCCGACGCCGACGGGGCCGCTGAACTCGAGGTCCTGTGAGAGGTAGATGGTGAGTCCGGGGAGCCGAGCGAGGGCGGCGCTGATGAGCCCGGAGACGAGCGTGCCGTGGACGATGCGCTCGCCGAAGCGGGTATCGGCGGCGAACTCGTCGTCGAGGTGGAGGCGGTTCGTGTCGCCGCTGACCGCGGCGAACGCGCGGACGTCCGCGTCGGTGAGCGCCTTCTCGAACGTGACGGTGTCGCTGACGCTGATGTGATCGGGATCGTCGACGGTGCGATCGAACTGCCAGTCGAGGTCGGAGTACTCGACCGACGGGATCGGCGGGGCGGTCCTGTTCGTTTCCGAGCCGTTCTCCCCGTCGATGGTTGGCAGCATCGCGGAGACGGCGGCACGATTCGCCGCAGTCGCAGTTCGAAGAAATCCTCGCGTCATCGCCGACCACGCGTTCGTCATGGCAGCGAGGTTGTCTTCGCCAGCGTTCTGGTGTGACATCTACGGGCGGCTAGGCGTGGCGCATATATGACTTCTTTGGCTGTTTCAACACCGTTTTACCGACTTGAATCTGCAGTAACTCCTTCTTGGTGGCGCACTTCCGCCCGATTTCGGTGTTTGAGTTGGATCGATACGGTCAGGTTCTGATCGCGGCCGTCGCTCGTCCGAGTCAGTGACCGGTGTACCAATCCAGCCAAAACCACTCTCTACCATTAGATGGTATCTAGTGGAAAGCCTTATGGTGTCTGCGATCCACTATACTGTTGATGACGGACGACTCCGACCGATCGCCCTGGTTCCCACCCGCGATGTTTACGGAGGGAATGCAGGAGATGCAGGAAGCCGGCGAGCAGGTCGCCGAATCCCAGCAGGAGATGATGAAACAGTTGTTGCAGGCCACGTCAGCGAACCCGCTCGAGAACGCCTCGGCGTTCGGTCCCATGAACATGGGCACGGCGACGTTCAAGGCCCGCGTCCAGAGCGGCGGTCGGATCAGCATTCCCGGCCCCGAACGGGAAGCCCTCGACATCGAAGAGGGCGATATCGTCCAGACGATCGTCGTTCCCGTCAAACGCAACCGAGAGGATCAATCATGACACAGAACCCATTCACCGCAGTCTTCGACGCACAGCGCACCGCAATCGAACAGAGCCAGTCCCTCACCCACGACGCTCTCGAGGCCCAGAAGACCTCGATCAGCGCCTTCGCCGACGCCGTCGAGACATCGAGTTCGCTCGCCGAGTCAAACGCCGAACTGACCAAGGGCGCAATTCACGCCTACTTCGACGCCCTCGAGGCGTCGCTGCCCGAGGAGGCCGCCGACTTCGGCGAACTCCGCGAACTCGTCGACGACGGCTTCGACTCGGCCACCGAGGCCCAGTCGCAGTCGATCGACGCCTACCTCGAAGCGCTCGAGGAGTCCGAGGTCGCCTACGAGGAGTTCGCCGCGAGCTACACCGAGGTCGTCGACACGTCGTTCGACGCCTACCTCGAGGCCCACGAGCAGGTCGAGGAGAACGTCGGTGCCGTCGCCGAAAACGTCGAAGAGGCCGCCGACGAGTTCGACGTCTCGGCGTAGATCCGGGCGCAGTTTTTTACCGTACAACCGTCAATTTTCACCCATGTCAGACTCACAACCCCCGATGCAAGACTGGAACGCGTTCGCGGAACAGTGGAACGAGCAGTTCCTCGAGGCCCTCGAGGACAATATGGAAGCGCAGGCGCAGTTCGTCGAGAGCTGGTCGGAGACCGTCGGCGAGGCCAGCGACGACACCGAGATCTCCGACGGCGTCGAGGGCTACGCTCGCGCCTACGAGACGTGGATGAACGCCTCTCAGCAGATGGTCGAGCGGGCGAACGACCAGCTCGAGGGCGAGGACGTCGACATCGAGGAGTTCCGCGACATCTGGCTCAACACGGCGAACGAGGCGTTCAAGGAGGTCATGTCGACGACCGCCTTCGCCAAGATGACCGGCGAGACCGTCGGCGACGTCCTCGAACTGCAGGAACAGGCCGACGAAGCCGCCCAGGAGACGCTCACCTCGCTGGGCTTCGCGACCGAGGGCGACGTCGTCGAAATCGGTGACCGCCTCGTCGAACTCGAGCGCCGCCAGCACGCCGTCGAGCAGAAACTCGACCGCGTGCTCGAGCACGTCGAAGACGAGCAATGAACAACCCCTTCGCAACCGCACTGAACGTGCAACGGCAGGCCTGGGAGGCGACCGCCGATCTGGCCGAGAAGACGAAGGTCGCGCCCGAGCGCACCGAAACCGTCGAGAACATCGACGTCGGGCAGACGCCCAGCGAGGTCGTCTACGAGGAGAACAAACTCGAGCTCCTCCACTACGAGCCGATGACGGAGGAGCAACACGACGTTCCGATCCTCATCGTCTACGCGCTGATCAACAAGCCGTACATCCTCGATCTCCAGCCCGACCGCTCCGTGGTCCAGACGCTGCTCGAGGCCGGCTTCGATGTCTACCTGATCGACTGGGGCGAGCCCTCCAAGCTGGATCGCTCGCTGTCTATCGACGACTACGTCAACCGCTACATCGACAACTGCGTCGACGTCGTCCGCGAGCGCTCCGGGCGGGATTCGATCAACATCCTCGGCTACTGCATGGGCGGCACGAAGTCGGCCATGTACGCCTCGCTGTACCCCGAGAAAGTCGAGAACCTCGCGCTGATGGCCGCCGGCCTCTGTTTCGCCGGCGACGGCGGCGTCCTCGAGCTCTGGGGTGGCGAGGACTACTACGACCCCGAACGGGTCACCGATACCTTCGACAACGTTCCCGCGGAGTTCCTCGATATCGGGTTCGCACTGATGGATCCCGTCGCGAACAACGTGACGAAGTACGTCCGGTTCTACGACAACATGGACGACGAGGACTTCGTCGAGAACTTCGCTCGCATGGAGCGCTGGCTCGACGAGGGTATCGACATGGCCGGCGTCGCCTACGAGGAGTTCATCCGGGATATCTACCAGGAGAACAAGCTCTACGAGAACGAACTCGAGCTGGGCGGCGAACACGTCGATATCACGAATATCGACATGCCCGTCCTCCAGATCGTCGCGGAGTACGACCATCTCATCCCGCCGGAGGCGTCCAAGCCGTTCAACGACGCGGTCTCCTCGACCGACACCGAGATCCTCGAGTTCGCGACGGGTCACATCGGGATGTCCGTTTCCTCGCGGAGCCACGAGGAACTCTGGCCGGAGGTCTGTGACTGGTTCGAAGCCCGGTCGACCGACGCCGACGTTGAGTCCGAACCCGAGACGCTGGAATCCGAGGACACTGACGCCGCTGCCGACACTGCTCTCGAGTCCGAGACGAGCGACCGCTCGGACGACGAGATCGTCGAGCGCGCCGAAGAAGACGTTCAGGACGAGCCCGCGGAGCCGGGCGAGATGACTGTCGATGAGGATGTCGTCGAGGAAGTCGCCGGCGAGGAGGCCGCTTCCGAGATCGAGTCCGAAACCGACGATCTCACCGATCTCACGGGCGTCGGGCAAGCGTACGCGGAGGACCTCGCCGCGGCCGAGATCGAGACGTTCGAGCAGCTCGCGGCCGCCGACGTCGCTGAACTCGCCGCCGAAACGGGGATCTCGCCCAGCCGGATCGAGGACTGGAAGGACCAGGCTCGAGACGAGTAGCTCACCCCGTTTCCCTCTCCACGGGTTCCCGTTTCGATTTTCCTGCCCGTAGAGTCCCCAGAGATCGAACTCCGTAGCGGTCGCTCGCGTCCGCGACTCACTCGACAGCACAACTGGATCGGTGGTGCAGCACAACTGGATCGGTGGTGCAGCACAACTGGATCGGCGGTGAACTGCGCCCGATTTGGCACTGCTCGACGGGGCCATACAGCGTTGCCACCAGCTTCGAGTCGGGTTTGTCTCAGGCTCGATATCTTGATAACTAACGGGTCGTTATTTACCATCGGACGTTGAATGTGCGACTCATGTCCATGGATGGTCGTACCTGTGTGATCACGGGCTCGGCGAAGGGAATCGGTCGGGGTATCGCGGAGTATCTCGGTCAGGAAGGTGCGAACGTCGTCATTAACTACCGATCATCGGAAGGGGCGGCACACGACGCCGTCGATGCGATCGAATCGGCGGGCGGGTCTGCCGTTGCGGCCAAGGCCGACGTCTCCAACCGCGCCGAGGTCGAACACATGGTCGAAATCTGCCACGAGGCGTTCGGCCCGGCCGACGTGCTCGTGAACAACGCCGGGATCACGGCCGACAAGCAGTTCACGGAGATGTCCCGCGAGGAGTGGGACCGCGTCATGGACGTTAACCTCGGCGGCATGTTCAACTGTACCCAACTGTTCTACGACGATATCTGGAACGCCGAGGAGGGCCGACTGATCAACATCTCGAGCGTCGTCGGCAAACAGGGGAACTTCGGCCAGGCCAACTACGCCGCCGCGAAAAGCGGCATGTTCGGCTTCACCCGAACGATCGCCCTCGAACTCGCCCAGGGCGGCTCGACGGCCAACTGCGTCGCGCCCGGCTTCACTGCGACCGACATGCTCGAGAGCGTCCCGGACGAGGTGCTCGACCGGATCATCGCCGGGATCCCGCTCGCGCGGTTGGCCGATGTCGAGGACATCGCGGCCGTCGTTCGGTTTCTCGCCAGCGAGGACTCCTCGTACGTGACGGGGGAAGTGATCGACGTCAACGGCGGGATGGATCTGTAGCAGCGGGCCGCACGCCGATAGGCGGTCCCCGTCCGGACGCGGATGCGCTCGGCCGCTGTCAGGCGTGAAGCGCGTCGACGCGAGCGTACCGCGCCGCCCGCCAGCCAGCGACCAGGGCACCGAGGGTCCCGATTCCGATCGCGATCGCGAGCCCGGCCGCGTAGATACTCGGCGGCGTTCGGAGCAGGGTTTCGAAGCCGACGAACCGGACTGCCACCTGATTCAGACCGAACGCACAGACCGGCGTCGCGAGGAGACCGAGGAGCCCGCCGAGCGCACCGAGTGCGAACCCCTGGCCGCCGACCACGCCCGCGATCAATCCGCGCGAGAGGCCGAGCGCTCGCAGGGCCGCGAGCTCCTCGCGCTGCTGGACGGCCACGAGAACCAGGGTGTTCGTCGTCAGTGCGATCCCGGCGACCAGCGCCAGCACGACGAGCGTCGCTCCGCTGGCGAGCACCAGCAGGTACTCGCTCAGCATCGACTCGAACTGCTCGTCGCTCGTCCGGACATCGTACTCCGGATACGACCGCTGGATGTCGTCGCTAACGGCGCCTCGATCGGCGTCGTCCGCCGTGGTGACGGTCACGAACGTCGCCCGATCCGATCCCGTCGTCCCGGTGAGCTCCTGTAACTCGCTGAGCGGCATCGTCACCGTCGACGTGCCGAGAAACGACGAGTACGTCGAGGAGATTCCAACGACCTCGAACTCCCGTTCCGCGGCGGTCTCCCGACTCGTCCCGACGTGGATCTCGTCTCCGACGGCGACATCGAACGTCTCGGCCGTCTGCGGATCGATGACGATTTCCCGACTCATCGGCCCGTCGTAGCTCCCGTCGGCGTAGTGGGCGTCGCCGGCCGAGAAGCCGTCACCGGTGTCGGTGCGGGCGTCCTGTGTTCCCGGGACACCGACCCCCGTCACGAGCTCAAGGTCGTCCGGCTCCGTCCCGACGTAGATCGCGTGGAACGCGAGCGGCGAGGCGCTCTCGACGTCGTCGCGGCGCTCGAGGTCGCCGGCGATCCGATGGGAGTCCGTGATCGGGTTCTCGAGACCGCCGGTCGCCGTCAGTTCGACGGCCTCGCCCGAAATCCAGACGTCCTGTCCGGCCCGGTCGAACCGTTCTTCGCCGGTCTGCAGGACCCCGAGCCCGAGACTCGCCAGCAGCGTGACGGCGAGGACGGCCAGCGCGATCGCGAGGACGACGAGAATAGTCCGGCCGCGCTCGTGGCGCACCTGACTGACCGCGAGCCCCGCGACCGCGCGCCCTTTGGTGAGTCGTCGACCCACGGTTATCGACCCAGTTCGGCGACGACGTTCGTTTGAGCGACGAGATACAGCGGGTACGGGAGCGCGAGGATGCCGGCGATCAGCGCGACCCCGATGGCGTACGGGGCGAACGCCGGCCGGGACGTCGCGATCGGGCCCGGTGCGACGGTCGCCGTCGCCACGTAGTTCGTGAGCGAGATGCCGACGATCCCGAGGATGACGCCGGCAACCGCTCCGGCCAGCGTCAGACTCAGCGTCGTCAGCGCGACGATCGCCAGGCGCGAGCGAACCGAGAATCCGACCGCCGCGAGCACTGCGATGGCCTGTCGGTCCCGGTCGATCGTCAGCGCCGACGAGGTCGCCACGAACAGCGAGCAGATCACGACCGCGACGACAAGCGCGACGAGGCTCGTCGCGAGCGCGAAGTCATCGCTTCGAATCGACGCGAACCCGCCGTCGTCTCCGGACTGAATCGTCGCGTTCGGATACGCGTCTTCGGCGGCCGCCGTCGATGTCCCCGACTCGGTTTCGACGAGTACCTGATCGGCGAGATCGGCGTCCTCGGCACCGGTCATCGACTGGAGTTCGCTCAGGTGGAGCACGACGAGCGGAAGCTCACCGCTCAAATCGGTGGCCGACACGTCCTCGACGGCCGTCACGGTGTGTGTCGGAGACCGATCGCCCGCTCCGGACCGGTTCGCCGCTTGGAGCATCGAACCCCGCACTGCGAGATCGTCTCCCGCCGACGCGTCGATCCCGTCCGCCGCGGCGTCCGTCAGCACGATTTCGCCCGTCCGCGGCCCGTCGTAGCTCCCGTTCGCGTAGTGGGGGTCACCCGACTCGAGCGAGGCAGTCGAGACGCCCTCGATCTCGGTCGGTTTGGCCGGCGGAACGACGCCCATCGCGAGCACGGTTTCGGGTTCGTCGCTCCCCGCCGTTCGAATTCTGACGGCCTCCGTGAGGACCGGCGTCGCGTACGCGACGTCGTCGCGGCGCTCGATCGCCGCCGCGCTCTCGTGGGCGTCGCCGAGCCGCGCGCTCTCGACATCGACAACGGACGAGAGCGTACCGCCCCCCTCGGGAACGACGCGGATGTCGGCCTCGTCGTCGGCCGTCGAATCGGCCGCGAGGCCGGTGGCGATCCCGGTCACGACCACCAGCAGGGCGATCGTGAGCGCGACGAGGGAGACCGTCACGGCGGTCTGTCTCGGTAATCGCCGCAGCTGCGACACAAGTCGGCCGAGCGAGAGCCGGCCCAGCCCAAGCCACCGCCGAAGCCGGCGGCCTCGAGGGCCTCCGCCGTCCCGATCCGCCGCCCTGTCAGCCACCGCGTCTCACCCGCTTATCGCGCATCGGTCGTTACCACCCCATCGAGTAGCCGGAGCACGCGGTCCGTCACCTCGATCGCCCGCTCGTCGTGGGTCGCCACGAGCACCGTCCGATCGTCCGCGACATCGACGAGCAGTTCGAGGACGCGCGCGCCGGTTTCGGTGTCGAGCTCGCCGGTCGGCTCGTCGGCGAGGACGATCTCGGGATCGGTCACCAGCGCCCGCGCGATCGCGACGCGCTGTTGCTCCCCGCCGCTGAGTTCGCCCGGCTTGTGCGTCGTGCGATCGCCGAGCCCGACCCGCTCGAGTACCGCGGCCGCCCGCCGCTGGCGCTCGCGTCGTCCGATGCCGCGTTCGATCAGCGGTAGCGCGACGTTGTCCCGCGCCGACAGCGACGGCAGCAGGTGGAACTGCTGGAAGACGAAGCCGACGTGATCGCGGCGCAGTCGCGTCCGCTCGGCCGGGGAAAGCGCCGTCAGATCCGTCTCGAGGACGGTGACGGTCCCCTCGCTCGGCTCGAGCAGCCCGCCGACGACGTGAAGCACCGTCGACTTGCCGCTGCCGCTCGGTCCGACGAGGCCCACGACCTCGCCGGCGTGTGCCTTGAAGGACGCGTCTCGAAGCGCGGTGACCGTTCGCGACGACGCGGCTCGAAATCTGGACGAGTCGCCGCCGTACCGGTGGGTGACATCCTCACACCGGACGGTGACCGGCAACTCGGCGGTCGCTCGAGGGAGTTCCTCGCCGATCGCCCGCGCTCGAGCACCGTTATCCGCGTTCGGGTGGGAATCGTGTACCATACAACTGCCTCGTCCGAGAGAGAGTCGGCAGTCGATCATTGTTTCGAGTTCCCTACTGCGGCCTGCATGCGATTGCGTGCCGCGGGCCGTGACCATCGACGGGACACCGGCTCGCTCACCAGCGGCCGAGTAGCCCCTCGGAACGCGGGCTCCGTCTCGAAAGCGCTCGTTACCGTGACTCCGGGCCCGTCGAGCGGCGACGCGCCGCCGATCGGACGCGGCGAAAGTGCGCTACGTTTAGGTAGCCCTGTGTCACGTATTGGAGTAGATGCCAACACAGCGACGGATGCGATTCGTCCGCGTGCACGTCGCGTGGATGGTTGCGACGGTCCTCGCGCTCGCGTTGCTGAACGCGCTCTCCTACGAGCTGTTTTTCGTGTGTTCGCTGATCGGCTTCCTGATCATCACGGAGCTGACGGCCCCGTTCAACGTCACGCCGACGTGGCGTCGCCGGCTCCGATGGCTCATCCTGCTCGGCCTCGTCGGCTTCGCGGTCGTCGTCGTCCGCCGGATCATCGGAATCTTGCCGCCGGGGGTGCTCCCGCTGTGAGCGGGGGCGTGAGCCGCTCGCGAGACCGACCGCTCGCTCGAGCCGCGGGGGTGACCCGATGAGCTGGCACAGGGGAGTGCTCGGCGACGGCCCCGGAATCGACTGGCCACGGGTGTTGTTGGTCGCACTCGCCGTCGCGTTGCTCGTCTCGCTCGGCGCCGTGTCCGCGACGTCGTCGGCCGCGTTCGGTCCGTACAATCCCTCGTGGGACGGCTCGTCCGCACTCCGGCAGGACGCCGCGAACGACGAAGGCGTCGAGAGCCACCTCGTCCGCGACACCGCCGAGTACGGGGAGCTGCCGGCCGATGAGACGGTCGCGTTCGTGATCGCACCGGAGCGGCCGTACGAGGGCGCGGACGCCGACCGAATTCGGAAGTTCGTCGCCGACGGCGGGACGCTGGTCGTCCTCGAGAACTTCGGCGAGCCAGGGAACGCGCTGCTGGCCGATATCGGCACCGAAGCGCGGGTCAACGGACAGCTTCTTCGCGACGAACGCCACCACTTCCGCGGGCCGACGATGCCGGTCGCGACGGGCGTCGGGAACCACACGATGACGGCCGACGTCGACCAGTTGACGTTTAACTACGGAACCGCAGTAGATCCCGGGAACGCGACGGTACTCGTCTCGAGCAGCGACTTCGCGTATCTCGGTCCCGAGGGCGACGAACTGACGGAACAAACCGAGCTTCGATCGTACCCGGTCGCCACGGTCGAGAACGTCAGTGACGGCCGCGTCGTCGTCGTCGGAGACCCCAGTATCACGATCAACGCAATGTACGACGAGCCGGATAACGCCGCGTTCGTGCGCGGGCTGTACGCCGACGCGGATCACGTCGTCTTCGACCGTTCGCACGGCCCCAGCGTGCCCCCGCTGATCGGTGCGATACTGACGATCCGCGACTCGCCGCTGGCACAGTTGTTCATCGGGGGCGTCGGAATCGGGCTCGTCGCGATGCTCTCTCGAGTGCGGGTTCGCTCCGTCCTCGAAGCCGCGCGGTCGCGGCTGCCAGCGCGCTTCCGTCCGGCCGACAGTCGCGTCGGCGGACCGGCGACTCCCGGTCTCTCCGACGCCGAGCGCGCGGAGTACCTCCGGAGACGATACCCGGAGTGGGACGAAGACCAGATCCAGCGAGTGATAGCAGCGCTTAACCATCCCCGTTCGGAAGAAGTGACCGACGAATGAGCGGGACCACCGATCCGGCCGACGGGACGAGTAGCGATCCCGAAGCCGTGTACGATCTGTTGCAGGCGGAAATCGACCGCGTTCTCATCGGCAACGAGGAGGCGGTCGAGTACCTGACGATCGCGCTGTTGACTCGCGGCCACCTCCTGCTCGAGGGGGTCCCCGGCATCGCCAAGACGACGCTGGCGAACCTCTTCGCGCGGACGACCGGCCTCGACTACAATCGGATCCAGATGACGCCTGACACCCTCCCGGCCGACATCACGGGAACGCATATCTACCGGCAGGGTCCGGGGACGTTCGAACTCCAGCGCGGTCCCGTCTTCGCGAACCTCGTGGTCGCCGACGAGATCAACCGCGCGACGCCGAAGACACAGAGCGCGTTGCTCGAGGCGATGCAGGAGCGACGCGTGACCATCGAAGGGGAGACGCTCTCGCTGCCCGACCCGTTCATGGTCGTTGCGACGCAGAACCCGATCGAATCGGAGGGCGTGTTTCGCCTGCCGGAAGCCCAGCGCGATCGCTTCCAGTTCAAGCTGACGCTGGATCTCCCGGATCGGCCGGACGAACGGGAGCTGATCGACCGGTTCGACGAGGAGCCGGAACTGGGCCCCGACGACGTCGAGCAGGTCGTCGAGCCCGAGACGCTCATCGATGCACAGGAGACCGTTCGAGCGGTTCACGTCGCACCGCCGGTCAAGGAGTACATTCTCGATCTCGTCGCCGCGACCCGGGAGCACGCGGATACCGCCCACGGCGCGTCACCGCGTGCGACGCTCGCGTTTCTCAACGGGGCCAAGGCGCGAGCCGCGATCAACGGCCGCGACTACGCGATCCCCGACGACGTGAAGTCGATGGTCGAACCGGTGTTGCGCCACCGGCTCGTACTGAGCACCGATGCGGATCTGAGCGATGTCGATTCCGCGGATGTCGTCCGGGAGATCGTCGACACGATCGAGCCACCGAGCACCGATGCGGGTCACGAAGTCGACTCGCTCGCGGCGAGCGACGGCGGTAACGACGCCGGCGAATAGCACTGTTCGACCCCTGGTAATAAGTTATTAACTGCAGTTTAGCAGTTCTTTCCATCGGTATTCGGTCCTTTCGTTCTCACCGCGATCAGTCTTCCGTCCGGAATTAAGGGATGACAAACTAAATACCATTTCGTGGAGGTCAGATTCGAAGAGTGTTCAGCAAAGATGTCAAACAGAACTAAAACGATCGGATACTGTCCGAACTGTGATTCGGAACAGGAAATCAGGGAAACGGTGCCATGGCAATCGGATCTCTGTACGAACTGCGGGTCGGACATCAGCTAGTGTACTCGCGGGCGTCGTCCGAGTTCGACGGTAGGAGTAACGATCGCCACTAGTCGTCCGGAGTGATCGCTTTCGAGTGGTGTTTCGATCGTCTCCTCGTACGACCGTCTACACCGGCGGTTCACGCGCGAACTCCCGTAGTGACCGAATCCCGGTCCGGTCCCGAGAATAGATCCGCGTCGGTTTCGACGGCGACCCGTGGCGGCTAGCGCCTGTCGTCCGACTGCTCCTGCACGTCTGACTCCTTGCGGTCGTCTCTCACGTCTGTTTCGTCCTCGCGAACATCTCCATCGGCGTCCCAGCGACACGTCACCAGCCAGTCGCTCCGCTCGTCGCCGGGGGCTATCTCGAGTCGGATCGGTCGCTCGAGTCCGGCGGCGAACCCGACCGCGAGAAACGAGGCGATCGGATGATCGAAGCGGTCGATATCGCCGAACGTGCTGTCGGTGACGGCGACGGTGATGCGACTCGCGGCGGGGTCGACGTCGGGTTCGGCGCTGCCCGCGAGTTCGAACTGCTCGACGAGGCCGTCCGCGAGCTGGGTGGCGAGCGGGGCCGGCGCGGTCGCGAGTTCGTCGGTCAGCGTGCGTTCGAACTCCGCGAACAGCGCCGCGCCGGTCGGCTCGAGGACGAGCCCGCGGTGGTCGGGATCGGTCAGAATCGGGCCGTCGAGTTCGTCGGGCACGGTATCGGTCGTCCGCTGGGGGACGTGCAGGCGCACACCGGCGGTATCGTCGGTCGGGAGATAGACGTGGTCGTCGCTCAGCCCGAGTTCGTCGGCGATTACGGCCTCGTTGGTCGCCATCGCGGCGTAGATGCGTTCGCCGACGGCCGCGGTGACGAAAGAGCCCGGCGTCAGGTAGTAGGTGAGCACCCCGCCGAACAGCCCCACCGCGGCGAGCGCGAAGAGCACGTCCCGGTTTGCGGGAAAGAGGATCGCGGCGACGGCGGTACAGATGCCAATGAGGCCGAGCCCCGCCGCAGTGCGGCGATACTGCGACTGGCGAGCGCGCGCGTACTCCGCCCGCAGTCGCCTGTTTTCCCGCTCCAAGAGCTCCGCTCTCGCCGCGAGCTCGAGCCGGTCGTCTCGTTCGTCCGTTCCGTCGGTCTCCGGGTCGGTCGTCGGCTCGTCCAGATCGATATCACTCGTACTCATGTGTCTGTCGGGGGGTCGGCGGTCGGTTCCGCGGGCGGCTCTGTCGATGATTCGGGCGGTGAATCGGCGGTCGCGTTACGGCCGGTCGGCGGTGACGGGCCGTCGCCGTCGGCCGGTACCAGTCCGAGCCGAACGAGCTCGTACCGGTGGAGCCCGTACGCGATGAACACGCCGAGCGCGAGTACCGTTGCGGCGGCCAGTCCGACCGACTGCGAGTCGACCACGAACCATGCCGTTCCCGCCAGCGCGATCGCACTCGCGACCGCGGCGAGCGCGATCCGACCGGGGCTGTCGGTCCGACGGAGGGGCGCGAGCAGGACGGCCACGAACGCGGCTTCGACGGGGAGGACGGAGAGCGGCTCGATCCCGTTCGGGACGACCGCGACGAGCGCGACGTGGCCGAACGCCAGGGCGTACGGCGGGCCGAGCAGGTAGCCCACCGCAGCAGTAGCGATCCCCGCGAGCAGGCCGAGCGGACCGGCGACGACACCGAACGCGGCGACGAGGGCTGCGAGCGAGGCGATCGTCAGCCAGTCGCGGCTCGTCGCGGCCGGAACCGCGTCGATTCGGGTACTCATGCGCGACCACCGCTCGTTCGGCCCGCTTCGAGGACGGCCGACAGCCGGTCGGCCGGACCGACCTCGAGCGCCGTCACACCGTCCATTCGAGCGAGTTCCCGACGGAACTCCTCGAACTCGACGTACCGATCGTAGGCGCGCTCGACGTCCGCCAGACCGCCGGGCTCGTAGAGCACCGATGGAGCGAGCAGGACCATGATCTCGTTTCCGCCCCGCCGCGCGAGCGCGACCGTCTCGCGGAGCTCCGCCGGCCGCGAGTCGTCAGTGCAGATCACGCTCCAGACCGCGCCCTCCGCGTTCGCTATCCCCTTGCGGACCGCTGCGTACAGCGGGTCCTCGACGATGCGCTCTCGATACACCCGGCGGTCGGCGTAGAAGGGACGCAGCGTGCTCGCGAACGCGTCATCGGCCCCTTCGAGATCTGCGAGCGAGCGGTGAACCTCCGCGGGGGTAGTGCGCCGTCGCGCGACAGAGGCACTCCCGGCACCGCCGCTGATCCCAGCGGACGGGCTCGTCGCAACGGCTTCGGCCGACGACGCGCCCGCATCGGACGGACCGGCCGACGGGGACGTTTCGTCTCTCGAACCGCTCGCCGACGTCGCGTCGGCCCGACCGGAGATGGCCGTCGCGGGAGTCGCGTCCCCGTCGGCCGTCGGCTCGAGCGCCAGGAGCCGACGCCGGATCGAGCTATAATTGGCGGCCGGCGAGGCCAGATCGAGGCTGCCGGTGATGCCGTCGTCGCCGACCGTCACCAGGCCGATCGGGTCGTTGAGTCGGCGCGCGTTCCCCGCGATGACGAGCGCGATCTCGCGGAGCGCCTCGAGTTTCGTTTCGGTCCGCGGCCCGACCGACAGCGCGGCGCGGTGATCGACGACCAACAGCGTCTGGCGGGCGGTTTCGGTCTCGTACTCGCGGACGTACGGCGTCGTGTGTCGCGCCGTCGCCTTCCAGTCGATCTCCGCCCCCGTATCGCCCGGGACGTACTCGCGCAGCTCGGCGAGCTCGATCCCCGATCCCGCTCGGCCGGCCTCGTGGGTCCCGTAGGAGGCGGCGGTCCGGTCGCCGCCCTCGCCGACGTGGATCGTCCGCGGGGTGGGCGGCTCCACCGTCACCGTCGGTCGCGGACCCGCGGTGAGCGTTTCGCGGAACAGCCCGTCCGTCGCCGTCACGGTCGCCCCGTCGAAGGAGTGGTGGCCGGCGACGGGCCACCCGATCGTCCGCGTTCGATCCGCGCGCTCGCTCTCGGGCTCGAGCGTGAGCACGAGCCGATTGGTCGCGTCGGCCGCGACCGGCACTCCGGCGGCGATCTCGAGCGTGAGCGCCGTTTCGGCCCCGCGCGTCGCAGCGAGCGTCACCGGGACCTCGTCTCCCGTTCGAACGCTGGTCCGGGCGGGAGACTGGTCGATCGACAGCGAGTCGACCGTTCGCTCGAGGTCCCGGCCGAAGCGATACTGGTGGGCCAGCAGCCACGCGCCGACGAGGGCCGCGCCGGCGAGCACGAACGGACGTGCGAACACCACGGCGAGGACGGCGAGCACCGCGGCGAGCGCGGCGACCGTCCATCCCTGGCGCGTGGGATACATGTCTGAACAGATCCCGGTGACCGTGTTCAAAGTACTGGTTACACGTCGCGATTCGAGTCGGGGCGGGAAGACGAAGAGGGACAGGCGGTACCCGCGGTGGACGAGACGTGCTAGACCCGCTCTCGAGAGAATACCTTATCCGTGTGCGCTGCGAACCGCTCCGCTGTGACTACCGCCGTCGGCCGCGTCCTAGTGGTCGCCCTCCTCGTCGTCTCGATGACCGTTATCGGCGGGATCGCTTTCACGGGCACGTCTATCGCGGCCGACGGCGACGCCGGCCCCCAGCTCGCCGTCCAGCAGAACGGAGCCGACGGGGAATCCAACGAGACGCCCTCCCATCGGAACCCGGACGAGTACTCCGAGGACGGCGACCTCGGGGGCGTTCAATCGCAACTGGCGAGTCAGCTGGGCAGCCAGCTCGGACAGGGGGCGATCCAGTTGAGCGAGGGCGAGTACGATGCAGCCAGCGAGTACGTCGATGACGAGTACCGCGAGCAGTTGGGACAGTACGTCGAGGTCTCGGGCGAGACCGAGAACGAGGGGATCGGCGACGAGTTCGAGGCGGCCGGCGAGACGCAGGCCAACCTGTCCGAATCCGTCCGGGAGTACCGGGAAACGAAAGACGAGTACGATACCGCCTACGAGGCCGGCGAGGACGAACGCGCACGCGAACTGGCCCGCGAACTCGAGGCGCTCGCGGAGGAGATCGACGCTCTCGGCGGCTCGGTTCGCGAGAGCTACGAGCGGATCCAGTCGGAGACGGGCACCGATCTCTCGGAGTCGATCGCGGCGGTCGAGACCGTCACCGAAGACGTTCGGACCCAACAGGCGACGGTTCGCGACCAGCAATTCGAGGAAACGTCGCTGACGCTGTCGCCGGAGCGCGAGGCGATCTCGTTCACGGAGCCGCTCGTCGCGACGGGCGAACTGCGGGACGCGGAGGGGACGGCGATCGCGGATCGGGAGATTACCCTCGCCGTAAGGAACCACACACAGCGGGTGACGACGGACTCGACGGGCGGGTTTACGTTCGAGTACCGTCCGACCAACCAGTCGCTGTCGGCGGAGAATCTGACGGTCGAGTACGTGCCGCGGACCCAGTCGGTGTATCTGGACGACGAGGCCACCGTCAACGTCTCGATCGAGCGCCAGGCGGAGCCGACCGTGTCGCTGGACGATAGTACCGGCTCCGTGTCGTACGGCGACGAGGTGGCCGTCACCGGCGAGCTGGCGGTCGACGGCATCCCCGTCGACGGCGTCGCGCTCGACGTCGTCCTCGGGGGCGAGCGAATCGGGACGGCCAACGTCACGGACGGCGAGTTCAACGGGACGGCCACGGTTCCGGCGTCCGTCCCCGACGGGGAGAGCGAACTGGGCGTCCGCCTGCCGTTCGAGGAACGGGCCCTCGCCGCGACGGCCGACGCGACGACCGTGACGGTGGAGGAGACCGAGAGCGCGCTCTCGATCGAGGCTGCGTCGAGCGGCGATCGGACGGTCTCGGTCAACGGCACGCTCGAGACGGCGGGCGGCGACGGGGTCGAGGGTGAGACGGTCCAGATCCGGATCGACGGGCTGAGCGCCGGAACCGTCACGACCGCCGCCGACGGGACGTTCAGCGGGACCGTGTCCGTTCCGGATTCGGTCTCTGGGGGTGACGTGTCGGTCACTGCCGCCTACGACGAACGCCGCTCCAACGTCGCGTCGGCGACGGCCGAATCGGTCGTCTCTGTCGGCGGTACGGGGCTCCAACTGCCGCTGTCGGTCTGGCTCGGCGGCGGGCTCCTCGCCCTGCTCGGAGTCGGGCTCGGCGTCTGGTGGTACCGCCGCTCTCGCCGGGTCGATTCCGTCCCGACCGTGCCGGTGGGCGGCGATGACTCCACCGCGGGCGGGACGACCGTCGCGGACCGTTCGCCGGACCCGGCGTCCGACACCGTCGAACCGCTCCTCGAGCGAGCGAGCGAACAGCTGTCGAACGGCCGGCCGGACGATGCGGCGCGAACGGGGTACGCCGCCGTTCGGCGGGCGCTGGCGTCGCAGATCGACGGGCCCGACGCGCTGACTCACTGGGAGTTCTATCGGCGGCTTCGAACCGCCGACGCGGCGGACGCCGCGTTACTCCGCGACGTGACGCGGGAGTACGAACGCGCCGCGTTCGATCCCGGCGGCGTGTCTCCGGACGAGGCGGCGAGCGTCCTCGAGCGAGCGCGGCAGCTGTGCGATCTCGACGAGTCCTCGGACGGTGGCGTTCCCGCGGACGACTGACGGCCCGTTCGCGGGAGACGCCGTTTCCCCGTTTGTGACGCTCCGTTCCTCGTTCGCGGAGATCATTCGTCCCCGACCGCCAGATCTTATTTCAGTACATATTTATCAAGAATATTGATGGTGTCATCCGTGTGAAAAAGATATAAGCGAGCGGATGGAGGACGGGAAACGTAGCTCGAATTACCGTTCGAGGGGAGTATGAGTGACACACGATCAACCGATTCAGCGGGTGGTATCGAGCACAAAACGGCCTTTCCGCGAGCGGTCGTCCACAAGCGGATCCTATCCGTCGCGGAAGCGCGACCGGACGCGTCGATGGAAGCTATCGCCGACGACGTCACCGGTGCGACCACGTCGCTCGTCGAGCAGGTACTCGAGGAGTACGGCGACCCGGGACACGTCGCGGCCGACGAACCCGTGTCGGAACTGGACGACGACGACCGAAGCGGTGAGGCGGATCCGAGCGGGGATGTCGATTCAAGCGAGGATGCCGACCCGAACGGGGACCGCGGTCCGAGCAGCGACGATGATCGGGAATCGGTCGGGGCGGACGATGATTCGACGACCGGGGGGGAACAGCGTTCGACAGCGGACGACGACCGCGATTCCGGAGTGACCCATTCAGCTATGAGCACCCACGACAGTCCCGACGAGAGTCGACCCCTCGAGACGGCCGATATCACCGAGAAACAACTGGAGACGCTGCGCGAGATCGAGAACCGTCCGAACGCGACGCAGGCGGAGCTCGCGGAGCGACTCGGCGTGACCAGCGCGACCATCAGTCAGCGGGTCAACGGGATCGACGGCTTCGACTGGTCCGAGCGCCAGACGTTCGTCGCGCGACTGTTCGACCGGTCGGACCCCTCCTTCGAGACGGACGACGCGAACGCCGACGGGGAAGCCGGGATCGACGCGGCGACGAACGAAACCGCGAGTGCCGCTGACGATCTCGACCAAGAGTCGGCCGAGAGCGCGTATACTGACGGGACGGGACCCGATGATACGGAACCCGCAGTCCGTGCGGGTGGGCCCGACGAGGACACCGCGGTCAGTGCGAGTGGATCAGACACGGATCGTTCAGGTACGGCGCGCGGAACCGAGGAGTCCGACTCACCGGGGGCAGACTCCCTCGAGGGCGACTCACCCGAAGCCGACGCGCTCGAGGCCGGCGAGTCCGCGGATCGCGAGGGTCGCGCGTCCGACTCAGTGGCCACGACGCACGCGACGGGTCCCGGCGCTCGAGACGGTCGTCCCTCGACCGGAAGTCCCCTCGCGGACGAGCGTGCGAGCGCGGGGACGGCGACGAACGAGGACGACGAAATCGATGAACTCGCCGCACGGGTCGAAGCGCTCGAACGCCAACTCGCGAGCGACCAGTCGGTCTTCGGAGATCCCGAACTCGTGCACAAGGTCGCACACGCCTGTCTCGACTCCGAACAGATCTCGGACGCCGAGGAATTGCGGATTCTGAAGCAGTTACTCACGACCCGCTAGCGGTCGTCCTCTAATAGTCGATCAGAAACGACGCATCGAGGACCTTCACGCGCTGTTCTCGGCCCGTTGGCGCATTCGCTCCTTGCGCTTTTCCCTGGCTTTCCGGCGACCCTCACGGACGCTCTGTGCTTCCTCACCGGACCAGCGACCAAACCCATCGGAGAAGTCGCCCGCGGTCTTCTCGCCAAGTACACGCTCGAGGACATCGTTGTAACTCTCGCCTTCGCGCTTCCGTTTCTCCAGTTCGCGTCTCACCGTGTTGCTCACTCGGATCTGCTCATCGACCGTGCCCATCTTACGTCGACAATCGTGTTGACGCTACTTGGTCTTTGGTCGGGCTCGTCGAGAAGTGGGGATATCTCGGCGGGTTTTCCAGAGAGGGAATCAACTGAACATTCGATCTTACCCCCGTGGCAGTTCATCGATTCGTTTTTACCTCCGTTGGCAGTACTAGCGATCGAATGGTCGCGTTCCGGTCGTTGTGGCTCCTGCTGCCACGGCCACTCAGACAGTTACCGGCCGATCTCGCCGCGGTGGTCGTGCTCGTCGTCGCGACGAACGTCGCCGCACTGGCACCCGTGATTCGGGAGACGCCTCTCCGGGTCCCGCTCGGCCTCGCGTTCGTGTTGTTCGTGCCCGGCTACGCGTTCATCGCGGCGCTGTTTCCCGAGGCCGGCGAGTCGCCGGACCGCTCCGACGAGCCGGACACACCGACTGAGAGCGAGACGGCCGAGGGTGCCGATTCGGACGGCTGGTACGACGCCGTCTCCTCGCGGTCCGGGATCGACGGCCTCGAGCGCGTCGCGCTCTCCTTCGGACTCAGCATCGCCATCGTCCCGCTCATTGGGCTCGTATTGAACTTCACGCCCTGGGGCATTCGACTCGTCCCGATCGCGGTTTCCGTCAGCGGGTTCACCCTCGTGTCGGCCGCCGTTGCGGCCGAACGTCGGCGGGACCTCCCGGTCGAGGAGCGGTTTCAGGTCCCCTATCGGGCGTGGTACGCCGCCGGCCGGACGGAGTTGCTCGAGCCGGATACGCGCGCGGACGCCGCGCTGAACGTATTGTTAGTCGTGTCGGTCATCCTCGCGGTCGGGAGCGTCGGCTACGCGGTGATGGTCCCGCCCGACGGCGAGCAGTTCTCGGCGATCTATCTGTTGACCGAGGACGACGAGGGCGAGTTGATCGCCGACGACTATCCGACCGAACTCGTTCAGGGCGAGAGCCAGGAGCTGGTCGTCGGGATCGACAATCACGAAGGGGAGCGGACGGAGTACACGGTGGTGGTCCTCGAGCAGGACGTCGAGGTGGTCGAGAACGAGACGGCCCCCGAGTCCGGCGACCCGAACGCGACGGTCAACGAAACGGTCGTCCAGGAGCAACGCGAACTCGACCGGTTCGAGACCACGGTCGCGAACAACGAGAGCTGGCACCAGACGTACGACCTCGAGCCGACGATGACCGGCGAGAATCAGCGCATCGTCTGGCTCCTCTTCCCCGGCGGCGACGTGCCGGCCGAGCCCTCGATGGCGGACACGGAATACTCCGTCCACCTCTGGGTAGACGTCTCCGAGTCGAACGACTGAGGTACGTTTTTGGTCCGTTCGAGAACAATATAGTTTCTTATATTATATTGTTTCGGATAGATTAGCGTTTTCGGCCACAAGGTTTGAATACTAGAAGAGATCGCCCCATCTCCACTAGTAAAAGGTGTTATACTATCCTAAGACCGAACGTTTATGGAACGGTTTGCAGTAGGTGTGATCAGTCAATACTGAGTAATCCCGATACAGCTATCGGGCAACTGATATAGGCGATCACGGACCGGACCGATCGGGCCGTACTGAACCCGGTGACCCGGGACTTGGACAAACCGACCACTATGAGCACGTCAGACGGGGGAGACCGAGGCCAGCCGAAGCCAGCCGAATCGACACCACGACCGCGAGCGGACGAACTCGACCAGCGGGAGGGGGAGGACGAACCGGCCGTCCGCGACCTGGAGGGCGACGAGTTGCTCCTGGGTCGGGACAGCGAGCAGCAGCCGACGATCAGCGTCGTCATGCCGACGCTCAACGAGGAGGACGGCGTCGCCGAATGCATCCGGCGGGCGAAGACGGCGATCACCACGCTCGGGTTGCCCGCCGAAATCATCCTGAGCGATAGCTCGACCGACCGGACGCCCGAAATCGGTCGGGAGATGGGTGCGATCATCTACGAACCCGATCAGCCAGGGTACGGCTACGCCTATCGGTACGCGTTCGACCGCGCCCGCGGCGACTACATCGTCATGGGCGACGCCGATACGACCTACGACTTCGAACAGATCCCGCGCCTGCTCGCCCACCTCCGCGACGAGGACGCCGATATGGTGATGGGAAGCCGCCTCGAGGGAGAGATCAAACCCGGGGCGATGCCGTCTCTGCATCAACACGTCGGCAATCCGCTCCTGACGAAGTTCCTGAACGCCTTCTACGGGGCCGGGGTGAGCGACGCCCACAGCGGCTTTCGGATCTTCACGAAGGAAGCCTACGAGACGATGGAACTCGAGACGACCGGGATGGAGTTCGCCAGCGAGATGATCATGGAGGCCGGCGCGAAGGACCTCCACATCGTCGAAACCCCGATCGTCTACCACGAGCGGGAGGGCGAGGAGACCCTCGAGAGCTTCAGAGACGGGTGGCGACACGTCCGGTTCATGCTCGTGAACGCGCCGGGCTACCTGTTCTCGGCCCCGGGGCTCCTGTTGGGTGTCGTCGGCCTGGTCGTCATGGGGGCCACGTTCAGCGGTGTTTCCGTGGGCGGCGTGAACTTCGGGATCCACTCGATGATCGCCGGGAGCCTGTTGACGATCGTCGGCTATCAGATCGGCACGCTCGGCGTGTTCGCCTCGGTGGCAAGCGACCCCATCCGGAAACCCGAGGATCCGATCACCGAGCGCCTAACGGAGTCGCTGTCGCTCGAGCACGGCGCGACGGTCGGACTGGCGGTGTTCGGCGTCGGCAGCGCGTACGCGCTGTCGTTACTCTATCAGTGGATGAACAACGGGTTCGCCACGCTCGAGTTCACGATGGGATCGCTCATCGCGTTCACGGCGATCGTCATCGGCCTCCAGACGGTGTTCTCGTCGTTCTTCCTGAGCGCCGTGAACCGGTAACTGCGGGTCGGTCGGGGCTTTTTCGGGTCGTTTTCGCGGTGTCGAACCAGACGGTCAGTCTTGCAATTGATTAATTGCCGAGAATGCGAGCCGACTGGGATCGTCACCCGGTGTGGGTAGCTGTCGTCGGAACGGTGACTGCGAACGGAGCAGTGGATTCCGATGGGCTCGAGCGAGGCGAAGCGTCCTGCTATCGTGGCAACAGGGAATCGCCACGCGCCCTCCCCAGCCGATTCGCTCGCACCTTACGGCGCTCATTCACCCTTGCGGAGTATCGCCAGCCGCCCTCACTGTGCTCACGGTTCCCTGCGGTCACCGCTCGCTTTCCGAGACGCTCGGTCGGCCGCCAGCGCGCGCCACCGCACTTCGGTGGGTCAGGCCGGATGATACATGTGTCCTCTACACTTGCCGCCCCAACGTTTGACAAGTCATTCTATTTAGCATCGACGTTAGTCTCAAACGAGGAGACAACTGTAGTCGAGACAGGCTAGTTATCCACATCCGCACTAATAACGGACGATGCACTTGTTGGCCCCCTATTTCTGCCAGAACAATGGTACCTGTCCCACGCAAGGATGGGTGTTCGGGCCAATAGAACTGGAAGCATTCTTTGACGTTTCCTTTTGGATTTGTGGCGGGTCCTCTGGCGTGCCTTTGGCTACTTGTTTCATTCTTGTCCGGTCGAGATACAACCATAGGTGAAGCCTATCGAGTCGCTATACGTCTGCCTACTGATTCTTCGTATGTCGCTCCAGTACTACCATCCTCTGTAATAGTTCTCTCACAAATGTACAAATTAAAGATACTCTAATGGATATAGGTTAAGTATTCACAATCTGGAGGGGAATCGACACAAATCATAGAATTTTCCGACGGAATGGCATTTCTGTGTCATACTTATGGGTTCCTATCAGATTTCACGGGTTGTTATGTGGCGGTCCAGTAACTACTCATCAGGACTAAGTGATAAGGCTCATTTTTAACCTGGCTTCCGATATTGATTAGATATTTGTATTTTGGAAACCCGTGTTTGATTATGTCTGCACCAACTTTCGCTGGGCGTATTCTGCAGTATATTCCAGAAGGCCCTCGACGGAAGTTCGTAGGCGCTTTGAACCGATTCCACCCCCTCAATTTAGTACTCTTGTACTCGCAAAGCATTCTGACAAAGTATGGGTGGTTTAAATCCCGTGCAAGGGGAGCTCCAGTAAATAAGAACGGTGAAGAGATCCCCTGGATGACTTATAGCTCAATTAATTTCCTTGACGAACGGTTAGCCGGCACTCGTCTCTTCGAATATGGAGGCGGAAATTCGACGGTCTGGTACGCAGACCGAGCATCCAAAGTCGTCTCAGTTGAGGATGATGAGAAGTGGTATCGTAAAATAAAGCCACTAATGCCGGAGAATGCATCACTTCACCACATCTCTGCAGAAACCTATGCTAATTCGATTCAATCCCGAGGCCCCTTCGATGTGATAATCATTGATGGTCTTGACCGTAATCAGTGTATTGAGGCCGCTGTCCCTGAACTATCCGATTCGGGTATTATTATCTTAGACGATGCCCAACGTCAGAAATACAAAACGGGTAAACAGAAGCTTCGCGACGAGGGTTTCAGCCATATTGAATTCGAGGGGCTCAAGCCAATAAACCGGATGCCAGCAAAGACGTCAGTGTATTATAGGGAAAACAATTGCTTGGGTCTCTGAGGAAACCGTCCTCATTCATCTTTCTCCAATTCCTGCGTGGGGTGTGTCGAATCATCTTGTTTCTCAAGCGCCGTAGTGATCAACTTGCCTCAGCAGTGAACGGTCGAGTTCACGACCTCGTACTTCGTCCGACTCTCCGTATCAATTGCTGCCGCGGTAACTCCTTCTCGCTCAAACGCACGTAGTATCGCGTTCATCTGCGAGTATTCCAGACCGCGGATAGTCTCCTTCTCTTCGTAGCCGTCGTAGACTTTGATGTCGTATGTCATTGTGTTCTTGTTCTCATTACCTATCTATCCGGTTGACAGTCGGGTAAGTGAACTCTGGGTTATCCATGTTCACATCAATCGATGAGCTGTCAGAATGACCAGCCTCGAATTTTATTGCCCGTCCGGCGTTGAGGTCTTGCGTATCTTGGATCGTGATCGTCTCGTTGACCGACCCGCCGGCCTCATACTCATTTATGACCCGTTGGACTCCTGTTGTATCCGCTATTTGTAACTACAGCCGAGTTCCTGCTGGCGGACTGATCCACTGAACCTGGGCCTTGATTTCATACCGTCCCTTTACCGGAGTTTCATACTGGAAACTCCCGGGCTGTGCGCCGCCTCCATAGTCGTAATCCACTGTGTCAAATTCAAGCACCTCAGCATTGTTGCCCAATGTGTTCGTGCTGATGGTTTGGTCGGACGTGGATCCGTTAAACCGTGCCCCAGAGGGCCGTGGGTAAATTCGGTTTTCTTTTTGGTAGACTGACAACCCCAGAACATGATTGAATAAGCCTTTACCTGCACTAACGTTGGTGTCCTCGATCACCGCAAAACTCCCGTCATCGGTCCAGATCAGATAGTCGTTGACGGTGCCGGTAGTCAGATCGCCAAATGTGTCAATAGAGACCATCGAGTTGTGCTTTGTCTCGATGCCGAGGGTGAGGTCACTGGATCCGAAGTCGCACCCGTCGCGAATGGTGGCGGTAGAGGAATAGATCAAGAACCCGCGATCAGCAGCACACCCCTCGAAACTCACCTGCCGAAACGAGACGTTTTGACAGCCATACACCGGCACAGACACTGGCTCATCGCTTCCCGGGGCCTCCCCGAGGAAATTCACGCCCTCTATGACAGGGGCGATCGCGCCCTGCGACCCGACCAATGTGGCAGAGTTGAACTTTACGTTTGTCGGAGTTGTGGGGTTCCCACGAATCCAAGGGACGAGTGCTGCGCCCTCCTCAATACTGCTGTTACCGGCGTCATCATGGCCAACAATGTCGGCAGTCTTGAATGGGGGGATGAAGATATTCACATTAGAATAATTCCCGTCTGGGATATTGATCACAAATTCGTGTGCGATTACCTCAGGGATGTCGGGGATCCAAAATTCATGATCCGTCCCGCCAACGCTAACAGTGACGGAGTCTCCGCTAGGGTCCGCAGTCCGGTCGACCGGTCCAGTTGTGATCTTATCGCGGCCCGAAGGATAAACATACTGTCCGGATTGGTTGATTGATAGACGATCTACACTTGCCTGCCCGATACTTGTCTGATCGAATTCAATTGGGACCTCGTCTCCCGTCTCCGGGTCAACCCCAACGATCGTTCTGTCCTTGTTAACGAGTTTGATGTCTGCCATGGTTCAGGTGCTAATTTCTTCGAGTTCAAGTTCTGCGTCGGTTTCTAAGGCGAGACTGCCGGTCTGTTCCCAGCGAACAGCGTCGTACGATTCTTCATCTGCAACTGTGTACTGCTTGCCCGACTTGATCACCAACTCATCGATTGGTTCTGGCGACTTATGGTCAGTCGTAGCGGCCTCTTCCGTTTCTGGTTCTTCAGGGCCGGTATCAGAATTAGTACTACAACCCGCGATTGTCGCTATAGAGCCTACCCCAACGAGACCGAGAACATCCCGCCGGGTGGTTCCGAGATCCATCTACGAGGGGGGTTATAACTAATCATTGATAAACCATCTGTAGATCAATTCACTGTAGATGTATCTTCGAGTACAATCTCGTCGACCGTAGCTTCCGAGAACTGTGCTGAGGGTGCCCGGTTCAGCTCGTCGGCCGTCTCCGCAGCCGTGTCTACGATCCCGATCTTCAGCGACGGCTCCGACGGCGCACTGCCAGTCGTGTTGGTGACGATCTCGAGCGCTTCGTCGTCCCATACCCCCCGTCCGAAGACAGAGCGTTCCGAACAGGTCGACGGCAGGGTCGCTATGCGTCTGTGGCTCGATGCGGACGGCCGTGAGCGGGTTCGGCGACGGCTACCAGAACTGGGCGGCCGGCGTGTCGCAATCGCCGCAGACGACGGCGTCATTCCCCTTGTAGCGCTCGCGCGTCAGTGCGTCTCCCCCACAGTACGAACACGTCCCCTGCTGGATCGAGGCCAGCGCGGTCTCCCGGTCCCCTTCGTGCGTCGTTTCGAGTGCCATCTGTCTGGTATGACATCTGAGGGTCACATATACCTTCTGGCAAGGATAGCACGACCGATCCCGTCGCCTCGAGCGCAGTCGCATCGATCGTAGTCAGCAGTGTTGATTCCCGGACCGAACTCTTCGTGGACGCTGACTGCGTTACTTCGTTTTCACGTCTGCGGGACGGATAACCGCTGCGGGACGGAGTGGCCGTCGTCCCGACTTACCCGCTCTCGAGGACTGCACTCTGCATGTCACCCAACCGAACCGGGGAGCGTACCCGCATGCTTTCACTCTCTCACACTCGTACTAGTCTCGTTCTCGTCCGTTTTCGACCGGAAAACCCATATGACGGAGTCGACCAAGTAGACGCTATGAAAGCCGTCGTACTCGCTGCGGGAGAAGGAACGCGGCTCCGACCGCTCACCGAGGACAAGCCGAAAGGGATGGTCGAGATCGACGGTGATCCGATTCTCACGCACTGTTTCGACCGGCTGGCATCGCTCGGTGCCGACGAGCTGATCGTCGTCGTCGGCTATCTCAAAGAGCGGATTATCGATCACTACGGCGACGAGTACCGAGGCATTCCGATCACGTACTGCCACCAGCGCGAGCAGCAGGGACTCGCCCACGCGTTGCTGTCCGTCGAGGAGCACATCGACGACGACTTCATGCTGATGCTCGGAGACAACGTCTTCGAGGCGAACCTCGAGGACGTCGTCCGTCGACAACGAGAGGATCGGGCGGACGCGGCGTTCCTCGTCGAGGAGGTGCCGTGGGACGAAGCGGATCGCTACGGCGTCTGCGATACAAACAAGTTCGGGGAGATCACCGACGTCGTCGAGAAGCCCGACGATCCGCCGTCGAATCTGGTGATGACCGGGTTCTACACATTCACGCCGGCGATCTTCCATGCCTGTCACCTCGTGCAGCCGTCGAATCGCGGCGAGTACGAGATTAGTGAGGCGATCGACCTGCTGATTCAGAGTGGCCGGACGATCGACGCGATCGGACTCGAGGGCTGGCGGATCGACGTCGGCTATCCGGAAGATCGAGACGAGGCCGAGGAACGGTTGGAGACACGTTCTCAATCCGAGACAGAGTCCGTCTCCGACTGAAGGGTACTCAGCTACGAGTCCGATCACCGTCTCCTCGAACTACCGCTGATCGGGACGTTCGCTACGATGGCTCTATCCATGTCCGCCGGCACCCAGCGGTCATCTTCTGACAGTGGTACTGTTTCGACCTATGAGAGATAATATTCGACGGTTTGTTCGAGTCCCTCTTCGAACGACCAGGACGGTTCCCAGCCGAGACGTTCGATCTTGTCCGTTTCGAGGGCATAACGCTGATCGTGACCAGCACGGTCCTCTACGAACGAAATCTGTTCTTTTGACCCGCCGACGGAATCAAGAATCGCTTCGGTCACCTCGAGATTCGTTCGCTCCTCGCTGGATCCGATATTGTACACCTCGCCGATCTCTCCGTCGCGGAGCACTCGATCCAGTGCTCGGCAGTTGTCCTCGACGTAAATCCACTCGCGAACGTTCGAACCGTCGCCGTAGACTGGTAGCTCATCGCCCGCAGCAGCATTCCGAATGAACTTCGGGATCAGTTTCTCCGCGTGCTGTCGCGGGCCGAAGTTGTTGCATGTACGGGTGATGAGAACGGGGAGGTCGTGGGTCGTTTCGTAACTCTTGGCGAGCAAGTCGGCACTAGCTTTCGTCGCAGCGTACGGATTCCGTGGATTCAGTTCATCGTCTTCGCTGAATGTGCCGTCTAGAATCTGTCCGTACACCTCGTCGGTCGAAATCTGGAGGAACCGATCGATATCCGTCTTGACCGCGGCGTCGAGGAGCGTTTGTGTTCCCTCAACGTTTGTCGTGACGAACGAGCCTGCGCCCTCGATAGAGCGATCGACGTGCGACTCAGCTGCGAAGTTAACGACCGCATCCGCGTCCGAAACGAGATCAGTGACGAGTTCTCGGTCACAGATACTCCCTTCGACAAATTCGTGTTGCGGATGATCGAGAACCCCGTCGAGATTGTCCAGTGAGCCGGCGTACGTCAGTGCGTCCAGCGTAATGACATCGTCGTCGCGGTTCTCGAGCAAATAGTGGACGTAGTTAGATCCGATGAAGCCCGCGCCCCCAGTAACGAGTATTCGCATAGGAGCATGTGCATCCCAGCACATATTTACACTTTCGGGAACGCATATCGATCATGACGGTGCTCGTCCTCGGTGCAGGCGGGCTACTCGGAAGTGCGCTCGTGAACCGAGGTCTCGACCGATCGGTCGACGTGGTCGGGACGTATCATTCGGAGGCCCCGTCGTTCGATATCCCGCTCGAGCAACACGATATCCGTCATACGGAAGAATTCCAACCGTTACTGGACAGGTATCAGCCCGATGCCGTAGTGAATTGTGCTGCACTGACGGACGTCGATGGCTGCGAGTCTAATCGAGAAGCTGCGTTCGCAATCAATGGAACTGCACCCGGCGAACTCGCGACCAGCTGTGCGACGCACGATATTCCGTTCGTTCATGTCTCGACGGACTACGTCTTCGACGGCAACGGGAGGGAGCTGTATGATGAATCAGCGTCGACGGCCCCAATTCAGGTGTATGGCGAATCGAAACTCGCAGGCGAGGAAGCCGTTCGAAACGTCGACGGGAAAACGCTAGTGACGCGACTCTCGTTCGTGTATGGCGTTCGCGGCGATACGGACGAACTAATCGGATTTCCGTCCTGGGTTCGCGATACGCTCCGAGCGGGCGACGAGGTACCGCTGTTCGTCGATCAACACCTCACACCGACTCGAGCCGGTCAGGCATCTGAGGCGATACTCGGCCTTCTCAAGAGCGGAACGGAAGGCGTGTACCATATTGCGAGCCGATCGTGTGTAACGCCGTACGAATTCGGGAGCGAAATAGCCCGTCTACAGGACGCCGACGACGCACTGATCACGGAGAGCGAGCAGTCTGATGTATCGCGAGCAGCGGACCGACCGGCGTACACGTGTCTCGACGTTACTGCAGTCGAGGAGGAACTCGGGCGTTCACAGCCGACACTCGAAGAGGATCTCCGTGCGATCGAAGGTCAGTTCGATGTCTAGAGTTCGTACTGCTCGGTGTGCTCAAGAAAGAACTGGCGTTCCTCCGACGGGAGGTCTGCGAACCGGAGCACGTTCTCGCACTCGAGTCCCGGACACTTCATGACGCGGTTCGACTCGAGTTCGTTCGCCGAGACGACGGTCCCGCATTCTGTACAGATGTGCGTGATGATGCGCATGGTTAGAGTTTGAGTTGTGAGTTCTCACCGACGACGAGTCGGCGACCCTCCGGAAGTTCGTCCTCCGCCCGGCCGATATTTGCGCCGCGACCGAGAAGACTGTCCATGATCTTGCCGCTCGTCTCGATCGTGGACTCTCCGATGACGACGCTGTTCTCGATGTGAACGCCCTCGAGCGTCGAGTCCGGTCCGATGGACGTATACGGACCAACATACGTGCCGGACTTGATCGCTGTGTTCTCGGCAATGGAAACCGGGCCGCGGACGACCGCGCCGTCTTCGATCGTCGCCGTTTCGTGGAGATTGACCCGACCCTCGACAGTAGCGTTGGGTTCGACACGGCCGTTTCGCTCTAGGTGGTCGTCCTCTAGTACTAGGCGATTGGCCTCGAGGATATCCTCGGGTTTACCCGTGTCCTTCCACCAACCTTGAACAACGTGGGAGTCGATCGCGTGGCCGTCCTCGAGCAGCGTCTGGATCGCGTCCGTGATCTCGAGTTCGCCCCGCCAGGAGGGCTCGAGGCGCTCGATCACGTCGAAGACCGCGTTCGAGAAGACGTAGATCCCGATGAGCGCGAGGTTCGTCGGCGGGTCGTCGGGCTTTTCGATGAGCTGCGTGACGCTGCCATCGTCGTCGATGTCGGCAATCCCGAACTGCTGGGGGGTGTCGACCTCCTGTAGCGCGATCCCCGCCCCGTAGTTGCCGCGCTCGAAGCTTTCGACGAGCTCTTCGATTCCCTGCTTGAGGATGTTGTCCCCGAGGTACATCACGAAGTCGTCGTCACCGACGAAGTCTCGGGCGCAGCCGGCTGCGTGGGCCAGTCCGAGCGGGTTCCCCTGGACGATGTACGTAATCCCGACGCCGTAGTCGCTGCCGTCACCGAGCAGTTCCTGTATCTCCTCACGGCCCTTGTGGCCGAGGACGACGCCGATTTCCGTAACGCCCGCTTCCTTCAGGTCCTCGATCGCGTACTCGAGGACCGGTTTGTTCGCGACCGGGACGAGCTGCTTCGGACCGGTGTGGGTGATCGGTCGGAGTCTCGATCCCGTCCCGCCTAATAGAAGAACACCTTTCATTGGTTATCCGCTCGGTTCTTCGTCCCAGTCTAAAGGTATTTTGTCCGTGTCGTAGGGGATTCGTTCCTCGTCGGGATCCTCGTAGTCGTAGAGCTTCGACGGGAAGTTGAGCAGGAACGCCGGCTCGTCGCTGATGGCCTTGAAGCCGTGCCAGCAGTCCCCCGGAATGCGGATCGCCTTCTGGTTATGTTCTCCGATGATGAAGGTGTTTAGTTCTCCTTCCGTGGGGGAGTCCTCGCGATCGTCGTAGATGCCGACCTTGATACGCCCTTTCGGGCAGATGAAATGGTCGATCTGGCCCTCGAGGTGGCGATGCCAGGCTCTGGTGATGCCGGGGTAGGTCATCGAATAGTAGGACATCTCAGGATCCGGGTCGTAGAGTTCCCAGTCCTCGCGGAAGACTTCCACGAGATGACCGCGTTCGTCGGCGTTTATTTGGAGGTCTTTGACCTCCACACCATGGATCATATTCGTGGTATCTACTGTCGATGGTTATAATTTTGTTGAACTAATCAAATACGAGGCACCGTCTAGTGGAGCCAGTTTTGAGAAATGAGCAGGTCGTTAAGTAAATTAGTTAGAACACTTATAGATTTGCCCATCGAGAGATATGACACGGGTTTAGAAGAACCTTGGGAGACCGAGCGGACGGCGACGCCCGTTAGGCCGTTCACCGTCCGCCTCCATCAGACCGGCTGTTCGCTTTGAGACAACAATGATTCTCTCTGAATTAGGCGTTAAATGCTTTCATAGAGAGTCTGGAACGGGGGTGCCTCAGCTAGCTGACAGCGGACACGGCCCGCCTGAGGCGAAGCCGAAGCGGATTGCTGTCGACAAAACCGCTGTCAAGATCAACGGCGAGTGGTCTTGGTTGTACGCTGTAATATACATCGAGATAAAGTGATCCTCAATATCGCGTCGTTCGGTCGGCACGGTACTGACCCGGCGGCTGTATTTCTGCATAGACTCCGGGAGAAACACGATCTCTCGGGAACCGTCGAAGTCAGTCCCAGATGAGACTCCGATTTCGGCGAACCGCACGTGTTTTATGTCGGCTGTCGGAAGGGAGAGCATGCGAATCCTCGTGACGGGAGGGGCCGGGTTTATCGGCGGCCACCTCGCCGAGTCGTTCCTCGCTGACGGCCACGACGTGACGATCCTCGACAACTTTGAACCCTTCTACGCGGAGGGGATCAAACGCCACACGCTCTCGGTCCACCGCGAGGTGGCTAACGAGGTCGACGCCGAGTACCGGTTCGTCGAGGGAGACGTTCGGGACATCGAGACCGTCCAGAAGGCCGTCGCCGACGCGGGCGTTGTGGTTCACCAGGCCGCTCAGGCGGGCGTACGTGAGAGCGTGAAGCATCCTCGAAAGGTAACCGACATCAACGTCGACGGAACCGTGAACCTCCTTGAGGCGTCGAAAGAGGCGGACGTAATGCGGGTGATCCTCGCGAGCTCCTCGTCAGTGTACGGCAAGCCACGCTCGTTGCCCTACGAGGAGGACCATCCGACCGAGCCCGTGAGCCCTTACGGGGTGACGAAACTCACCCAAGAACACATGGCGCGGGTGTACACAGAGCTACACGGCCTGCCGACCGTCTGCCTGCGGTACTTCACAGTGTACGGTCCGCGGATGCGCCCCAACATGGCGATCTCCAACTTCGTCTCGCGGTGTGTTAACGGGGAGTCACCGGTGATCTACGGAGACGGACAACAAACGCGCGATTTCACGTATGTAGATGACGTGGTGGACGCCAATCGGACGCTGTTGGAGTCGGACGCAGTCGACGGCGACGTGTTGAACATCGGGAGTTCGGATAATATCTCGATCCAGATGTTGGCTGAGACGGTGCGCGACCAGCTCGCACCCGAACTTGAGATCGTGTATGAATCTGCGCGGGAGGCTGACGCCGAGCACACCCACGCATCCGTGGAGAAGGCTGGAGAGTTGATCGGGTACGAGCCCTCGCGGACGATCGCGGAGGGCGTCGGCGAGTTCATTGAGTGGTACCAGGCAAACCGAGAGTGGTACGAACCATTGGTTCGGGCATCATAGAAGTGAGGGCGCCGGTGAAGATAGTATTTAGATATATTGTATGTGTTTACCCCGAAGTCTCGACAGCCGGCACAGCGTGAGCCCGTAAGATCATCTCATTGTTGCTGACGACTCGACGAAGTTCTTCGTAGGGATTGCGTCCCTGCTGGCGCCATGTCGCCAGCAGGGACAAGAGCGTCTCGTGAACGAACATACCTCGGTCGTTACGGAGTGTGCCGATGATTTTCCGGAGAACGACTGGTTCACGCAGTGCGTTCTCAGCTGCGTTGTTCGTCTGGGAGACCGCTGGCTCACCGACGAAGGTGAGCCAGTGGTCGATCCCTCCTTCGATCTTCCCGAGTAGTGTTGCCACTGTTTCGTCGGTTACTGACCGCTCAACGAGCGATCTAAGCCCGTTCTGGCATGATCGGTGCATCTGTGCTCTCTCACGAGGACTCGGGTCGGTCTCCAGCCACGACTGGAGACCGACGAACATCTGTTTGAGATACCGGTGAACCGGCTCTGCCTCCTCGTGGTCACTAGCAATGTCCTCGGCTTCCCGGAGAAGATGTGCCCAGCACCGCTGAAGATTACTGGTGAACGCTGGATACGCCGTCCACCCATCGCAGATGACCGTTCCCGCGAAGTCCTCTCCGAGGACTTCCGCGGGGACATCGCTCCCACGACTTTCTCTTACGGCGTACAGTGTGTGCTCTCTCGTCCGAAACGTCCAGATCCACGCTTGCTCACCCTCGCGTTTGATACCAGTTTCGTCGACGTGAACGATCTCTGCTTGCTGAATCTGTCTTCGAATCTGTTCATATTCGTAGCGACCGGCGCGCGCAGCGCGCTCGGTCGCGTGCCACGCGGACGCGCCTGAGAGTTCTAGCCCGTGCAGTTGCTCGAAGCGATCAGCGATTTTCCGGTAGGGAAGGCGGTGATCGTACCGAGAAAGTGCTGCTTGAGAGATGACGTTCACCCCGAACTGCCCCTCATTGGGGCAGTCGGGGTGTGTAGCAACAGTTTCTGTTCCACAAGAGTCGCACTGGTAGCAGTGGCGGTTGTACTGGGTGACTTCAGGAGGCTGCGGATCAGGAACCTCCTCAACGAGTCGGGGGCTGACGCCCACCGACTCGTCGAAGTGTTTGCCACATTCGGGACAACAGTCACGGGTGACTTCGATCTCTTTGTCGGGACCAGCTGTTACACGCCACTCTGGATCATGACCGTCCTTCCGTCCAGGAGTGCCGCCGTCGGTTCGAACATTCTCGTCTTCGTCGTCCTGCGAGGTCGGGGACTCGTCAGTCCCCGACCGTCGCTTACTGGGTGGCGTGTGCGGATTTTCGTACTTGCGAAGACGTGTTTCGAGTTCTTCTATCCGCTCGTCCTTCTGATCGACTTCCTGTTGAAGTTCTTCGACTTGTTGTTCAAGTTGAAGAAGTCGAGAAAGGAGCTCTTCTTTGGTGAAATCGTCTGCGTTCACAGACTCCACCAACGAGTTATGACAGCAGAGGCAACGGGATGGGCTCCGCAGTGGAGCCCATCCCTGAGAGTCGTATCCGATGTCTGCTGCCTGTTCATATCGTGTCCGTTGAACGCTTCCTACGAGACAGTACCGAAATTAGCTCGGGCTAAACACGTACGATATATTGATTCTCCGAACGAGATCGATTCATCGACAAGGCAGTTGGAGTACTGAGAGAGGTGGAGGTGGGTCAGTGTCGGCCGTTTCTCATTCGGACGTTCCTGTGAAGTTTTTAAGTACGGATACCGGATGCGGGCGGATGTATCGATACAGTAACGTACTGAAGAGGAAATAGAAGAGAACTCCGGTCAAAATGCCTGCTAGTAATCCAACGATGTCCTCAGAGAGTATGGCTTGAACAGCGATCGCCATCACACCAGAACTGATACCTGGAATCACGGCTCTATTCGCGTACTGACTGTAACGAGCCGAGATGATACGTCGACTCACGACGAGCCAGACCGGGATGGTGATTCCAATACCGAGTGTGATACTGATCGCCGCACCTGTTATCCCCATGTAGTTCGTGAGCGGCCAGATCGTCAAGAGGATCGTTATCGCTCGAAGTAGGTTCATTCTGAAGTCCCACTCGGGAGCCCCCGTGCCTCTAAAGATTGCTCCACCGGTAGCCGCAATCCCGCGGACAAAACCAGCTATCGCCATCACCTGTAGTGCCGGGACGATCGGCACCCATTCCTCGCCTAGTACAACGACGGTGAATTCGGGGGCGACAACCAGTATGCCGACAGCCATCGGTACAGTAAGGTAAAACGTAATCTCGAGCGTGTTGAGGTATGCTCTCCTGAGTCGTTTTTTCTGGTTCTGGAGGACAGAGTAGGTCGGAAACGCGACTTTCGAAATGACTTTAGAGATCTCTGTAGCGGGCGCGTTGGAGAGGCGGAACGCCATCTGGTAGAAACCGAGGGCGTCCGCACCGAGCAGCCAGACGACGAATCCGTCGTCGCCCTGTGTCGAAACGAACGTCGTTATTCCGGACGCCCAGATCCACTTTCCGAATCCCATTAGCTCCTTTGCTTTCTCCGTATCCAATTCGAGCGACGGCCGAAACGGATCGATACGGTACGATACAAGGAGTTGTGTGAGGTGCCTGGCAAGTATTCCGGCCACTAACGCCCAGACGTTCTGAAAGACGAAGCCGAACGCGATGGCGACAATTACATCGACGAAAACCGAAGAGAACTTTAGCGAGAAGTACTTGCGGAAATTTAAGTTCTTTTCGAAGTAAATTGTGGCTGGATTCATGAATGCTCGTAACAGATACGTGATCCCAATCACTTGGAGGATGGGTCCAGCCTGCGGTTCCCCTAAGAAGTCCGAAATAGCAGATGATGTCACATACAGGACAGAGATAATCAGAACGGCACGGACGATCTTCAGGCACCAGGCAGTCGAGAGGTATCGGTCGATGTCCTCCTTCTCCTCCTGGATCAACGCTTGGTCAACGCCGAGCTGAGAGAGTTGTTCCAGTGCCGCCAACGCGAGGAGTGCGATGCCCATTAGACCGAAATCCGAGGGAGAAAGCAGCCGTGCGAGGACGATCAGTTTGAACGTCTCTAGAAGTCGACTGAGGACGTTTAGAGAGCCAACCCAAGCCCCTCCACTGAGGACTTTACTGGTGAGCCCGTCTTCATCTTTGGGCGCTGGTACCAGCGATCGTAGAAGATCCATACGGTAGACGAATCACGGTCCCATCTTTTTAAAGACCATTATATTCTTAGGAACGTGGTACAGGGAGTCAACAACGATCTCTTCTTTCAGTTTATCCGTAGTTTCACGGTCGTACTCCATTCCGTGGTCATCGAAGAGTCGGATCCAGTATTCCGGCGGTTTCTCGTTGACGTGATGTGTCCCGCCCTGTCCGGGAGGAGCAGCGGTTAATACGACGACCTCACCGGATTTGGCGAGCGTGTTCACGAAGGTTCGGGCATATCTCTCGGGAATGTGTTCCGCGACCTCAACGCTCAATACGAGATCGTAGTAGTCGTCGGGCTCGTACGGTTGTCGAAGGTCGTGTTGTTCTAGACGATCCTTCGGGACTACGGCGTGACGGAAGGCCGCAGAGTTTCCTTCGACGCCGTGGATCGTCACATCGAGTTCCTCGAACCGTTCTAGGTACGTGCCGATCGCACATCCGAAGTCGATGACACTATCGGGCTGGAACTGTTCCACGAGCGCATCCGCGATCTCATGTGATTCACTTCGAAACGGATCCTGTCTTCGTTTCGCGTAGTACTTCTCGGAGTAGATCTGGTCGGGCCCAATCACCCCGAGTTGATCGCCCATTTCTTTCACCTGAATATCGATAGTTCTTACGATCAACGAGATTGATTTTGACAGCAACGCCAGGAATCCCTGGTTCTTTAAAACATATTGTGATTTCACGGAATAAAGACCTGCCTTCTTTAAGACCCCCGGATCGGGATCCGTTCTTATCGACATCCAGTACGGCCAGATTGATTCGAGATACCCGTTGGGACGATGTGGGTGAATGTCAAACTGAGGTGCATCCCGCACCGGATGAGGGATCAGGTTGTATTCAATATCATGCTTCCATAACACGAACATCAGACTCAATTGGTCTCGACTCACACGCTCAGAAACTTCACGCCACCAGGACCACATTAAGTCTTTGATCTTGGGTTTTTGATGACGACGGAAGAGAATGCGATTCTCTGAGAGGTCGCGATCATCGGGGAATCCCGCGTCGCGATAGTGTTTCAACTGTTCACGAACGGGACCCTCTTCCGCTTTGTTTTTCTCGATACATGCTTCCGCCTCCTCGAGGACACTGGTTCGCTTCGGATGCTTGTAGAGAGCGAAGTCCGCGGTCGATAGATAATCCTCGACGAGTGGTTCGATCGGCTCCAATATCTGGATGTTTCCGTCGATATAGACACTGATATCGTACTCCTCCAGATATTCGTGACTGAGAATCTTGATGCGGCGATTGGAGAGTGCCGGATTGGTCATCGGCGTCACATTTCTGATCTTCCAGATGTCGGACGTGAGCGTTTCATCGTCGGTAAAACAGACGTAATCGACGCCGGACTCGATGACTTCCGGATCAATGAGTACATCGTAATCGCCGAAGATGGCGGTATACACGACGATATTAGAGTCCGCGGAGTCCAAGGACATATCCGTAGGTACATACCGGCAGGTAAAAAGCATGCGAATGAGCTCAACCGCTCAACGCGTCGAATGTCCCGTTTGACCCACACAGATCGGCTCGTTTCGTTCGGAAAGACGTCCTATTTCCAGTCGTGGATTTATAGAAGGTTTGATTACTCGTTTGGTTTGCGAAACCCATTTCGACGGGACACTGTTAGTTGAGCCGGTTTGAGAAGAGAGCAGGTCGTTGAGTTGATTTGGACTAATGCTCACAGGCCTGCTCAGCGAAAGTTGGACGCGGACTTAGAAGAACCTTGGAAGAATGGGCGGTCTCGTATTTAGCAAGTTCCACCAAACGGAGAAGGCTTGCAACCACGTTTCGGCGGTCTCCGGTTCGACGTGACTGAAACTATTACTAAACGAGGAGATTCGTCATTTTATCTCTTGGAATACACGATCGACAGCATTCCGATTTCCATGACGAACCGTCTTGAATCGGAGTCCTCCTCGATGCAAGCCGACAGCGAGATGCTGGGCGAGATCAATGAGAAACACCGCATTTTCGACCTCGTGTTTCTCCTGAGGCTCGTGCAAAAACCGCTGCGTCAATGCCGTTGTAGTCGTTGTATAGAACCGTAAGTGCAGGACTTCGTTGGTTCCTGGATCGGCGGTAGCGTACAGCTAATACTGCTGACCATTGATTCGGATCATGGTCTTGTCGAGCGCGATGTATCCGGGCTCGCATCGCTGGCTGACTGTAACTCAGCCTTCTGTACCCAGTCGTGGACAACTTTTCGTGACTGTTTGACACCGGAATTGAAAATAATTCTAATGTAATGGCTCTGGTGAATCGTTGGACGGCGTCGGTTTCGACCGTCAGAACTAGGAGTATGAAGCGGGAAACCGCCGATGCTCTATGTCGAAGATCTCCCGCTTCACGAGCAAAGTCGTTCAGTTAGCTAAAAATGCTGTTGGTGAGCGAGGCGAAGTCGCCGCCCCCGAAGGGGGTGGCGGCTTCGCCGAGTATGCGGTGGTGTCGCTGCACTGTCTGCGGGTTTACCTGGAAAAATCCTACCGAGAAGCACTCGATTTGCTGAGCGAGATGCCACAAATACTCGGGGAGATCGGCCTTGAACCGACCGATCTCCCCGATCACTCGACGCTAGTCAAGTGGTTTGATAGGATTAAGACCGCACTCTGGCGAGTGCTGCTGCGCCTCTCGGCGCAGCTGCACAGCCAGAGCGGTCACGCCGCCATTGACGCGACGTTTTTCGACCGCGAAAACGCTAGCAAACACTACTGCCGTCGGACGAATTACCGGGTTCAGACGCTCAAAGCGACAGCTCTTGTCGACACAGAAAGCCAAGCAATTCTGGACGTTCACTGTACGACCGAGAAACGCCACGACACACAGCTCGGCTGGCAGGTCGCCCGCCGCAACGCGGACGACCTCGCCAGCCTCGCTGCCGACAAAGGCTACGACTGGATGGATTTACGCGAAAAACTCCGCGAAGACGGCGTGAGACCGCTGATCAAACATCGTGAGTTTCGGCCCATCGATCACGCGCATAACGCGCGGATCGATGGGCCTCGATACCGCCAACGAGCGATGTGTGAGACCGTCTTTTCAACGATCAAGCGCACGCTCGGCGACGCCGTGCGTGCGCGAACTTGGTACGGTGAATTTCGTGAACTCGTTTTGATGTGTGTGGTTCACAACACCAAGCGATCTCTAAAACAGTGAAATCAAGCTACGTCTGGCGATTCACCACGGCCAATGTAATCCAAAAATCATGGAAAGCGAGATGGTGGAGAATGCCGAGTTGCATTAGCGACTCCGATGTCTATTCTCGCTCCACAAATTCCAAGTCTATTCAGTCGCTATAACCACTGAGGCAAGCATTTCTGCCAGAGATACTCAGAAAATCGCCTCGCCTCACTCTTTACCCTTAACTAAATACGACCGGTTATCTCCCCGGTGCTACCACGTAGTCCTCGCTGGGTTTGTTCTGTTTCTGTATAGTACCGATCAGATTCGTTCCTCAACATCATCTTCTATCTCCAATCGAAATCTCTTATCGTATTCCCTGCCACTACTCCTTGCAAGGGTAATTTATTCGCTCGTCGGTCAGGTTGACGACCGTCTTGGATATCCTCTGCTAACTAACACGGCCATATCAATTCCGGTGACTAAACTAGTCGTCTGCGACAGTGGTAACGATTTCGTCTATTACCGGCGCTAATGCGTCGTAACTGTACTGCTTGACGCACCGTTTTCGAGCCGCTTGTCCGATCTCTTCTCGCAGTGTCTCGTCGAAGAATAACCTGAGAATCGCATCCTGGAGCTGTGTCGGCTCTTCAGGTTCAACTATCAAGCCACAGCCATCCAAGATCGTCGGCAGGTCAGAGACGTTGGTGGCTATGATCGGCTTTGCCATCGCCATCGCGTCGAACACCTTTGCAGGCAACTGTCCCCTCGTCGCCAGGGTATTACGCTGGGGAATAGCGATAGCGTCTACAGCCGCGATCCACTTCGGAATCTCGTCGAACGGCTGTTGACCTTTGATGGTTAGTGAGTTACCAGCAATTCGTTTCACTTTTTTATATATTTAGAATCGTGTGCTCCGATTACAACACCTTTGATCTCTGGACGGTTGATCTGCGTTAGTGCTCTTGCAAGGTCATCCACACCTTTGTGCGACCTAGGCGTCCCAGAAAACATGATCAAGAATTTGTCGGTGGGAAGTCCCAATTTCCTTATAGCCTCTGCTTATCAAATCGATCGGGATCGAAAGACCTCGTGTCTCGAACGTGTGGATTACCGTGCCACCGAATTTCTCCCGAAGAAATCCATTTGATACCGCCCTAGCATCGGCGACATCCGTAATTAACTCAAATAGCCCTGTGTAATAGAACGAGTCCACATGAGCTAGAAACGGTATCCCTTTTAGATACGTGAATGTCCTCGATTCGCCATATGCCAGCCCGGATTCCCAATCATCTATATCTATAATAAGCGGATAATCCCCTTTGAGATTTTATAATAAACTAATTATGTAACCATTCATTTTTGTCTTCGAGGCATAGACTACATCCCCGGTTATTTCCCCTAGTATTTCTGGAACCAAGGGTAAAAATCGATAAATCCTCTTGCTTGTTTTCACCTCTTTATATTCATACGCATCTCTCAGGGGCTTCCAAACTTCGCCGTCAAATTGCAGACCTATAATTTCAACCTCGTGGTTTCGCTCCAGTAATTGCGCCAGTATGTATGCTCGTCTGAGACAGTTATGTGAGAGATCCGGTGTGATGATTGAAACACACATTTACTCATTCAGCCACTTGGCACCTCATAAGCCATAGGGATTCGTTGGCGTCGAGAAAATGATGGATCGTTGTGAACACTTATGATGACCAACTTCTATACGCTTCCATCGGTAATTTTCCGTGGCTCTTATCTCATTCCGTGTGCTCGGCGGGACAATGCTCACACTCGCAATTCGACTGGTAGACTATAGTAGAAGTTAGAAATAATTGCTCACTTGTGGTACAGAGAGCTGGTCAAGTGCGGTATCGATCGCCGTTGTTAACTCACCAAGTGAGTCGAAAAACCGATTGCTGAGAGCCGTTTGTAGCTGTCGCCAGCACTCTTCGACTGGATTGAACTCAGGAGAGTATGCCGGTAACGTGACGAAGGCGAGGTCGTCACGGGCCGCTAGGTCCGTGACGGCCGAAGCCTGAAAGTACGGTGCTCCATCTAACACAATGATCAAATCATCTTCGAACTCTTTGCATAATGCGAGAATGAAATGTTTCGCGTGTTCGGCGGTCACGTACTCCTCGAATCGAGAGAAAAAGCGATCACCGTCTTCGGTGATTGCGCCGAGTAAACATGTCCAATCGCGTTGTCCAGAGAGTTCAACTGCCGGCCGCGTGCCGCGAGGAAACCACGCGGCACGCGGCTCAACTTGCACGGATTTCTTGGTCTGGTCGATACAGACTACTGTGGCGTCCATCTCCCGCCGCTTTTTTTGAGTTCCTCGCGGAACGTTTCTTGCTCGTCAGCCTCTGATCCGGCGGCTGTGCGGCGTGGTTTTTGATAGCTCAATCCTGCTTCTTTGAGTAACCGCCGACAGCTCGGAAGTGAGTATTCAACATTGTAGGTCTCGTCAAGATACTGCTGGACGAGCGCCGGCGTCCACGCCGGCGCGTCAACTCCAACATTCTCTGGTGGTTCGTGGACAGTTTCTTTGAATTTTATTTGCTCTTCTTCTGAGAGTTTTCGTTTTCTCCCAGACCGATGAGTATCAGTTACAGCCTGCTCAAGCGACTCGTCGGTGTCGAGTCGCTTGAGCCAACTGTAGATTGTTCGTCGGCCGATATTGTGCCACTCTGCTAGTTCGGTCTGCGTAACACCGTTTTTGTACGCAATTGCTGCTAATAACCGCTGTGTCGGCTTGTTTCCCTCAACGTTGTTGAGAGCCTCTTGGAGTTCTTCGACGGAGATCTCGTCGAGATGGTCCATTAGTCTACGCAACATTCCTTGGGTGGAAAGTTCTAACGGTTACTATAGTTGGAGTCAGCCACTGGCTAATAGGTCAGGCGCAGCATTGACCGTCGTCAAGAGTGTATCCATCATTTCAGTATCTCAGAGGACTGCAGTAGTGAACCGAGACGATCGCCTAGGCATCTCACGCCGTCGGCCGTGCGAAAGGACCATTATCCGCGGCGGGAATACCTCGGAGCGATGGAAGCGAACGACGGCGCGGACGTCTACGAACGGGCTCGAGAGTTCGCGGCCGACCGCGAGAACGGGGCGGCCGCGCTCGAGGCCGCTCTTGCGGCCGACGCCGACGGCGAGCCCTGGTCGTTCGACGATGTCGCGCTCGATTCGGGCACGTTCGGCGAGCTGGTTTCCCGGGGGATCGTCGCCAAGGTCGACGGCGAGTACCGGCTCGCGGATCGGGACGCCGTGCGGCGCGCGCTCGAGGGCGACGATCCGGTTTCGGCGGAGTCGACTCAAGACGAGGAGGGAGTATTGGCGGGAGTTGACGTTCCCGGTGCGGGACAGGGAGTCGACGCCGTCCGCGCCGCGCTGGTCGGACTGGTTTCACTTCGCGCGATCGTGATCGGCCTCGCGCTCGCGTTCGTCGGGGCCGTGCGGACCGTGCTTATCTACGGCGACGTCCACCGGGACGGTGTCGTCGTCCTGCCTGGCAACGACCCCTATCGGTACCGGTACTGGGTCGAGCAGCTCGTCACGAGCGACCTGCAGCCGTGGAACCCGGGGGATCTCAGCGCGATGCCGAGCGAGGTCGCGGGCAACGACGTGTTCTACTATTGGCTCGCCTGGCTCGCCTCGGCGCTGCTGGGGAACTCCGTCGAGGCGGTGTCGACGGTCCTCACGTGGTATCCGGTCGTCGCGGCGATGGGGACGGCGCTCGCGGTGTACGCGCTCACGATGCGGTTGACCGGCGACTTCCGGATGGGGATCGCGTCGATACTCATGCTCGCGCTGATCCCGATCCACACGACGTACACTGCGCTCGGCTTTGCCGATCATCACGCGCTGGATTACCTCCTGTTGACCCTCGTTGCCGGGAGCCTCGTCCTGGTCGTGGATCGCGATCCCGAGGTTCGGATCGGCGGGGCCGTACTTTCGGCCCGCTGGGTCGGCGTGATCGGATTCGGACTCGTATTGGCCGCGCAGAACGCCGCCTGGCGCGGCGGGCCGCTCTGGCTGGCCGGCATCGGTCTCTATGTTTTCGTCCAAACGATCGTGGACGTTACGAACGATCGGTCCCCTCTCGAGTTCGGGATTCCAGTGCTCTCGGCGATCGGGATCACGGCTGCGGTGACGCTCGTCTTCTGGGGCTGGTTCGGCTGGCTCGAGGAGTCCCGTGCGGTTGCGCCCGTGTTGCTATTCGTCGGTAGCGGGGTCGTGCTCGCCGGTGGTGAAGGTGCTCGGCGGGTGGACGTATCGACTCGAGCCATGGGTGCCGGAGCAGTGACTCTGGCTAGTATTGCTGCAGTGACCGCTTGGTTGATAGTGCCGGTAGTTACTGAGAGCGTGACACGCGCAATATGGTATTTTGAGGAGACTGGATCTTCGGGAATTACCGAAACGGCATCGCTGTTCTCGGCTGATTTCAACGTGATCTTCGGGCCGCTGATGTATCTCGGTGGAGCCTTCGTCCTCGCGCTGCCGGTCATCGGGTGGGCGACGTGGACCGCTTTTCGATCGGATCAACGCGGGTGGGGCGTCGTCGCGACGCTCAGCTGGTACCTGCTCGTCTGGACTGTGATTCAGTTGCGGTTCGCGGCCGAGTTCGCCCCCTTCGTTGCGCTGTTCGCCGGGATCGGTTTCGTCGCTCTCCTGTCATGGGTCGATCTGGCGGAACCGACAACCCTTTTTGCCGGTGAAAGCGGCGGACAATCGCCGTCTGGCGCCCGGAGTACGGGACAGTCGCTGTCCGACGGTGGGAAGGGAGACGAGTCTTTGTCGAACGGCGTCATTAGCCGATCGAACCTTCCCGCCCCATCCAGAGCGGCGTTTATTGTTCTCGGCTTCCTCTTGATATCGAGTTTTAGCCTGATCTACGTCCCGAGTTACATGGGGGACGTGGTTTCTGATGAGTCGACGCACGAGACGGCGATGTGGCTCGAGGGGTACAGTGCCGAGCAAGGATACGAGTATCCCGAGAACTACGTCTTCAGCCCGTGGAGCGAGAACCTCCAGTACAACTACTTCGTCAACGGGGAGTCGGCGTCGTATTGGTATGCACAGTCGAACTACGAGGATTTCATCACCTCGAGCGATCCCGACGGCTGGTACGATGAGTTGCGATCAGAGGGGCGGTTCGTCGTCACCCACGGGATAGACGGGAACTATTCTGACTCGAGTACGCAGGCGACGCTCCACGACAGACTCGGCAGCCGCGGGGACGACGCACCCGGGGCTGGTCAGTATCGAGCATTGCACGTCTCGGACGACCGAGATCGCGCGGCATTCGAACTCGTCCCCGGAGCCCGGATGACCGGTAGCGGACCGGTGAACGGGACGATTACGATCGAAACCCCAGTCGAAATCGACGGTGAGGAGTTTACCTACGAGCGGCAGGTCGAGACCAATCGCTACGGCGACTACGGCGTGACGGTGCCCTACGCTGCAGACTACGAGACCGCAGGCGAGACGCGAACCGTCACGGCCGACGATGTTGAGGAGGGTGCGACCCTCGGATCATCTCGAGCCCACTGGACGTTCGACGAGGGCAGCGGTGACACCGTCCGCGATCCAATTGGGGGCGATGAAGCGACGGTCGACGGTGCCGAATGGGTTGGCGGTGTCAACGGTACCGCATTACGGTTCGACGGGAACGGATCGACTGTTGTCCAGGACGATCGGGCGCAAGGAGTCGCTAACGGCTCGTTCTCTGTGTCGTTCTGGGTGAAAGGCGATCTCGCGGCAAGCGGTGCGGACTATCCCACGGTTCTTCGGCAAGGTGGTGAAGGAGGATACGGATTTTGGGCGCGATCTGGTTCCGGAGATTTCGGCATTCGAGTTGACGATGTCGAGGGGATCGGTGTCCGTGCCTTCGGAATTGGGACCACGACCTTCAAAGACTGGACACTGATTACGGCGGTTATCGATCGGGAACGAGATGAGGTCCGTCTCTATCGAAACGGGGAACTCGTGACGACTCGCGATGCAAGCAGCCTCGGGCCAATCGGAGGACAAGGGGCGTTATCTATCGGGGGACGACCAAGCGGGAACTTTGCGACTGCGTCCGTTGATAGCATGCGAATTTATTCAGAGGCGCTCAACGGAGAGACTGTTCAGCAACTGTATGAGGAAAACTATGTCAATGCCCTTGTTTAAGCTGATCAACGCCTCACTCTTGGTGATGATGTTTCACTGCTTTTGCTTACTTGGCCCTGGTGAATCGTTAGACGGCGTCGACATCTCGGGTGAGATTTTGTGGCTTGAGGCGCTACTCTAGGAGTCACTGTCTAGTTCTGCACCTTCTCAACCGGCGTTTTTCCACCGAGAGATTGATGCGGTCTCTGGTGGTTGTAATAATGAACGAATTGTTCAAGCCACTCTCGGACGCTCGTCCGACTGCCCACCCATGAATTATGGAAGCGGTCGATTCGCATTTTGAGGGTGTGAAACCACTTTTCGATCAGGTTTCGCTCGGTGTAGTTGATCCGACCGCTTAATCCTAATCGAGAGAGGGCAGTCCGATAGCCGAATTGATCGACGAGAAACTCAGCATCTGAGAGATCGTGTTTCTCGCGGAGTCCATGCAGAAACGCAGCTGCCGGATCGGTACCGTGCCGACCAAATAACGCGACATCGAGAATCAACTTTGTCTCGGTGTCTATTGCAGCGTACAGCCAAGACCACTCGCCGTTAATCTTGACAGCAGTCTCGTCAACAGCGACCCGCGACGGCGATGCCGTCGGCGGGTCGCGTCCGCTGTCAGCCAACCGATGTACCCAGTTCCAAACCGCTCCGTGAGAGCGTTCAACGCCTAATTCAGTGAGAATCGTTGTTGTCTCCCGAAGCGAACAACCGGTCTGATGGAGGCGAACGGCGAACGCCCTGACGGGCGTCGCCGTTCGCCCGTTCTCCCAAGATTCTTCTAAATCCGCCTCATAGCTCTCACTGAGCAGGTCTGTGAGCATCAACCAACTCAACAGTACGACCTGCTCACTTCTCAAACTGGCTCAACTAGACAGTGCCCTCTAGGACAATTTAGCCACAATCCTGAAAGAATCCATGATAGCGGAGCGATTGGACGCTGTCACAGGCTCTCTAAAATCACTCAACCTACCGCTGCATGGCGATTCACCAAAGCCGCTTACTTGGGTATGTGTTCTAGATGATTATAACAATACGTGGAGGCGGTAGCGGCCTGCAGTGATGACATCTCGTCAACTGCTGGCTGTTTGCGACTCGATTCCATCTCCGTCCCATAATTCATGTGCTGTAGAGCCAGTTACCGTCTATTTGTATGTCGTTAATCGAGGAATTTACTCCGTCGGTTCGAATTGATCTGCTTTCAGTTGCTGGATATACTAGTTATATCGGTACTAGGCTCGATTACTCTGGTCATGAACACCATATGGTAGAGAAGGGTAATATTCGGCAAAAAAGCCAATGTAATCGTTGTCGGGGAGGGGACCCACCTGAACCGTTGATCGAGGACAAACCGAAAGGGATGGTCAAGGTCGACTGGGAGCCAATCCTTATGCACTGTTTCGATCAGCTGGCCGCGCTCGGGGCAGACGACCTGATCACTGTCGTCGGCTACTTCAAAGAGAAGATCATCGACCACTATAGCGATTCGTACGAAGGGTGCCGATCAACTACGTTCACCAGCGCGACCGGCTTGGGCTTGACCCCGCCGTTCTCCAGGCGGAACCACACGTCGACGGAAGCTTCGTGGTGGTGAATGGTGACAACATCTTCGGGACATCGCTCCGGCCGGTCGTCGAGGCGGCCGATCGGGAGGACACGGACGGAGCGCTCGCGGTCACAACGGTCTCCCGAGAGGCCGCCACGAAGACGGGCGTGATCGAGACCGTAGACGGCTCGGTGACGGATATCGTCGAGAAGCCCACCGATCCCCCATCCACGCTGGTGAAGACCGGGTGTTACGTGCTCCCCGAAGACGTCTTTGAGGCGTGTAAGCTCGTTCAGCTGTCTGCGGAGGGCGAGTACCAGCTGAGCGAGGCCGTTGGATTGCTCGTGAGCGCGGGCTATGCGATCGAGACGGTGCAGATCGATGAGCGGGTAAACTTCAATCAACCGGACGATATCGATCGGGCTCGCGAGCTCGTAGCATCAGGGGACGAGCAAGTTTACGAGTTGACGACGAGAGGTTCGTACCAGTCACGGTTGTCTTCGTACCACTCGATGAACTCGCGGACATCTTCGCGGATATCGCGCGAGGGTTCGTAGCTGATCAGGCTATTCGCCTTCGAGATGTCGGCATGGGTGTGTTCGGCGTCGCCCTCGCGTGCCGTCGTGTACTCGATATTGAGGCTAGGGTCGATTTCGTCACGCACGACTTTGGCCAGCGTCGCGATGTCGATGTTGTCTGTCGAGCCGATGTTCATCACTTCGCCGTCAGCGCTGTCGTCAGAAATGAGTGTGCGATTAGCGTCGACGACATCTGCGATGTAGGTGAAATCGCGAGTTTGCTCGCCGTCGCCGTACACCTGTGGGAGCTTACCGCGCATACAGCGCGAGACGAAATTCGAAATTGCCATGTTCGGGCGCATACGTGGTCCATATACGGTGAAGTAGCGCAGGGCGACCGTGGAGAGGCCGTACACCTCGTTGTACACGCGAGTGTAGTGTTCGCCAGAGAGTTTGGAGACGCCGTACGGCGAGACGGGCTCGTTCGGGTGGTCTTCTCTCTCTTTCTCTAAACTCTGCCTCGGCCACCCGGTGGACCGCTTCAGTCCGCGTTTCGTTCTGCTTCGTAGGACCGCTAGACGAGGCTTGATTTCGGCGTTTTCAATCACTACATAACTCGGTGAAAACTGATACATAGCGGTCGTTTCTATGGATTCCTTACCGTTCGACGAAGATTGTAGACGGCACACTTCAGTACCATTTCTCGGAATTCGAGCTGCCAACTTCGCGCACGCACGGCAGAGTCGAACGTGCGTTTGATCGACGAGAAGACAGTCTCAACCACCTAGCGGCGGTTGTACTAGCGACTACTCATTCGGGCGTTATGCGCTCGATCGAGCGTGGAGACAATTCGGGAAGTACGATCACCACGGTGTGAGAAGAGTTCTATGACACCCTCAGATAATTGTATTGTAACTATAATTCAGGGATCTATATTTATTTTCGATAATATCTCCAAATCTATAGTGAAAAGTAATTATATTAAGAACAACACACAAAATTATTGCTAATGGGATCGGTTTCCACATATACTTATAACACATCATGCAATAATATAAAGAATATAAGTGGTTATGATCACGAAATTCGTTATACGCTCTTCTCTTTGTTATTCGATATTTGAATTGATCAATATTTTTGCCACTAATATACCTATGTCCACTAAGTTTATCAGATATTTTGACATTGTCTATATACATCTGGCGGTAGTTATTTATGGTATTGTTATCATGGATCCTTCGATCGGTGAGATTTTCATTGATCTTTCTGAAATCATATAAATTAGAAAGTCTTATCCACAAATCAATGTCAGCTGATACAACAAAATCTTTATCAAATCCTCCTATTGAATCCCAAGCTGATTTCGGTACTGTAGCACAACTCATCGTACCAATTATGTTCCCAAATTCACAAAATTGTTGGATTAACTTTGATCTGGTACTAGCTGGAATTGGACCTGATTCATTTTTTATTGTATCCCCATCGGCATCTATTGTTTTATAATCAGAAAAAACAACCATCCTGTCCTCACGATTATGATAATATTTGTGCTTTTCTAACTTATTATCATGCCATCTATCATCCTGATCAATAAACGCGAGAACATCCCCCGTAGATTTATCAACTGCTTTGTTTGTTGTCGTTGCTAATCCATGGTTTGAGTCGTTCTTAAATATCTTTATACACTCTAAATCACAATATTTGTCAATTATATCGGGTGTATTATCTTCACTCGCATCATCCACAATAATCAATTCAAAATTACTATGTGTCTGTTTTAGAATGGATCGGATAGCTTCTTCGACATATAGTTCCCCATTATAGGTTGGCAGAATGACTGAGAATTTTAGAGATTTGCCCATATATGACATTACCAAAACATCCATATATAATTTTCGTCGAGTTCCGATCCCATCAACTGCGGACGGAATGTGCGTGTCGGTGGGTCTCTGTATGGCTAGAAAGCACTGTCTGAAACCGTTTTCTCGGCGATCAAACAGACTTGGCCACGCGGTGTGTTCCCAAGCGAAGTACCGTGAATTTTGCAAAGTCGTCTTAAAATGTGTGGTCTACAATACTGAGCGATCAGTGAAACATGTAATTACTACCCATCTGGCGATTCACCAGAGCTATCTATTTGATTTTGTTCTTTAGATAGCGACCGATTCGTCCGAACTACACTGTGTCTCGACAAGCACTTAGATTCTTAAGACTGGCAAACCCAAGAAACAGAAGATTGTTCATTTTTATACACTAGAATTTCATCGGTTCCAGTTGGATATTCTCCAGAGTTACGTGGGATTTGATATCCAAATTCTTTGCGACTCGTATAATAGTGGTTTGGGTTATTACTGATTAAGCACTCTTCATCCTCTAGGTTTGCATGATTGTGCATCCAGTTGAGCGACTGAATCTCACTTTCAGAAACATAATTATCATAAGGCTTCTGGCCCCCATCTAACATTGACCTATTCGAAGCAAGTCCACTGAATAATAATGATGATATCAAGAGAAATACCAAGCAGTATCGTATTATATTTCTTCTTTTATTCCGTACTGTATAAGATACCCAGTAAAGTATACCGAATATTCCCGGGATAGCCAATACTCTCTTCAAAGTTGCTAATTCTTCTGTGTATATGAACATTATAGCAAGCATTCCAAATCCAAAACATATGGATAGAACATAATAGCTGAGTAGTGTCAATTCCTCTTTTTTCATGCCTCTATAAAATATGCTTAGAATCGCAGATAGTGTTAATAATGACACAAAAGCAATTCCTGAGATGTACAAGAACCAGACATTAAAATCGCCAAGATATGGGATGAATATCGAACGCCAGGTTGCTACCTTGGTTGAAGCACTGGATATAGTTTGATCGGTTGAACCAATATTTAGTATACGCCCTAGTAAATATGAAACTGGAAAAGTAACCTTGTTAAAATAGATAGGTATTAGAACTGTAGGGATTAGTGATAGCATAGACACATAAACTATTTTACTGAGCTTTTGCGTTAATAATATAAATATGACAATAATCCCACCAAACACAATAGCCCATATAAAATTGTATAAACCGATAGAAAACAGAAGGAATGGGAGCAGAAGTTTTATCCTATTTTCACTCCCAGTATTCATTCTAAAAGAACACCAAATAGCGAGTGCAAAAAGTGCGTAGGAATATGATATATGCGTTGATTCAAACAGTCTATTTATAAATCCAGCAAAAATAAAGAAAGAGCTCGATATTATACCAAGAACCCAGATGTCGTGGTCAATTCTATTTTTGTTTGGGACCTCTCCAATATAGATCGTCATGAGAACTACCACAAATAAAATGATAGTGTGTATAGATACGAATCTATCAATTAATAATGTATCCCAGATATCTCCACCAACAACTCTTAGAATTATTGTTTCAATAATAGTAAACCCGACTCCATTCGGATAGTCTGGTAATGAGGGGAGAATCCCCTCTGTGTAAGTATCATATATGTCACCAAAAACAAGTCTTTCATCCGTTGTTACTCTATATGGTAATTTGGCTTCCCAGTAAATAGCGTAAGAAAATATAAGAAAATAAATAGCTAATATTAGGCGCAAAAACCGTGAATTGATAGTCATACTTGTTTGATCACGTCGCCACCATTGCTTTTGTAATTTGATGTACGGGAAGAACCATGTGTGTTGAATAGTCAATCCGGAAAATCAATTTATGGTATGTTTATTAGTGCTGCTGACCTATAAGGGTTCGGTATTGGCGGCGTTGTCTAGTTCAGCATCTCCTCAGCTGGTGTTCTGCCATTCAGCGCTTGATTCGGTCGATCGTGGTTATAGTGGTGTCTGAAGTATCTGAGCCAGCGGCGTGCGTTATAGTAACCGTTAGAATTTTCCACTTAGAGAGTGTTACTGAATGTAGTGGATCATCTCGACGGGATCTCTGGCCAGGATTTGCAAAACGCCCTCGACAACGTGGACGGAAAGAAGCCGACACAACGGCTCTTAGCGGCAATTACGTACAAAACGGCGTCACGCAGACTGAACTAGCCGAGTGGTACGACGTTCAGGGCCGAACAATCTATAGCTGGCTCACCGACTCGACACCGACGAGTCGCTTGAACAGGCCGTAACTGATACTCACTGATCTGGGAGAAAACGAAAGCTCTCAGAAGCACAGCAAAAAGAATTCGAAGAAACTGTCTACGAATCACCCGGCGAAGTGGGGGTTGACGCACCAGTGTGGACGCCGGCGCTGGTTCAGAAGTATCTTGCCGAGACGTACGATGTTGAGTACTCGATCCCAAGATGTCGGTGGTTGCTCAAAGAAGCGGGATTAAGCCATCAAAAGCCACGCCGCACAGCCGCCGAATCTGACGCTGAGGAGCAAGAAACGTTTAGCGAGGAACTTAAAAAACGGCGGGAGATGGACGCCACAGTAGTCTGTAGCGATCAAACCAAGAAATCCGTGCAAATTGAGCCGCGTGCCGAGTGGTTTCCGCGCGGCACGCGGCCTGCTGTTGACCTCTCTGGACAACGCGATTGGACGTACTGCTTGGCGCGATCACCGAAGACGATAATCGCTTTTTCTCTCGCTTCGAAGAGTATGTTACTGCCGATCACGCGAAACATTTTATTTCTAATGTCTGCTATAGCTGGACTGCCCCGCCAGAAGGAATGAAAGCGGTCGATCCGCATTGAGATAGTCTGAAACCACTTTTCGAAGTGGTTTCGCTCGCTGTAGTTGAGTTGACTGCTCAATTCGTGACGAGCGAGAGCTGTCAGATAGCCACTAGCATCGACGAGAAACTTTGTCTCGTCGATTTCGTGTTTCTCGGTGAGACGATGCAAGAACGCCGCGGGACTGACCCCGCGGCGGCTGAAGACGTCGATTTCGAGCAATAGCTTCGATTCTGTGTCGATCGCGACGTACAGCCACTTCTTTTCGTCATCGACTTCGATCTGTTTCTCGTCGACCGCGACCCGCGACGGCGATGCCGTCGCGGGTCGCTCTGGGCCTCTGAGAGTTTGTGCGTCTAGTTCCAGATTGCGCCGTGAGAACGGTCAATACCGAGTATTTCCAGCACTACAACGACCTCTCGAACCGACAATCCCATCGAATGTAGGCGCACCCCGAACATCCTGACGAGTGTCGGGGTGCGCTCGTTCTCCCAAAGCTCATCACAATCCACGTCCAAGGTCTCTCTGAGCAGGTCGGCGAGTTGTATGACCACTTCTCGCCACCACCTGCTCGCTTCTCAAACCCTCATCTAGACAGTGCCTTTTTGTTCGATGTTTGATTTAGATAAACAATACCAACTATTACATTACCGAAGTCGAAACTTAGCAGAGGACGAATGAGAACACCTAATGGGGTCTCCTTCATACTCAGAGTAACATGGTAGAAGAAGATATTCTGGTTGTGAATTTCTGTGTATTTGAGGAAGAAGAATGCGAATACTTTACAAAGAACCAGATACGGGACTATAGTCATAGTTTAAGTGGTGAATTTAGCAAAGTTTGGTTAGTTGGAAATATCGTTCATCGAGAGGGGATCCTCACCTCTCGAATTGATTCAGATTCAGTAGAGGTAGTTCCCTATATAAATAATCAATCAAACTTTTTGACCTCCCTGTTGATTGGGATAGCAAGAGTGATACGAGCTTCATATGCAAGCTCAAGCGCAATTGTTAATGTTCCATCGCCTGGGTACGCTCCTCTAATAATACCGATTGCGCTTTTAACTAACCATCTATCAGTATATGTCGCAATGAACCCCCATGATGCAGTCGATCGTTCTCAAACAAGTTTTCGTGGGCGTATCACTACAAGGCTGAAGCATTTGCTCAATGTAGCACATACGACGCTTGCTCTCAGATTAAGTGACTCTGTCCTCGTACGTGGCGACAAATCGAGATACGAATCGTACGGTAACGTACACGAATCCAGACCAATCATAAGTATAAGTGAGTCTGAGAAGGTCGGAAATACAAACGATAGTTTCGATTTTCTTTATGTTGGTGGATTTTACGAACGGAAAGGCCTAGATATTTTGCTCAAGGCTTTCGCACAAGTTGAGAAAGAATACGAAGAAGTTCGACTTCGCATTGTCGGTGATGGTGAACAGCGAAAAGAATTAGAGAAATTGACTGAATATTTAGGGATAGATAATCAAGTTACATTTGAAGGGTATATTGATGACTCAATAGAACTCGCAAAAGTATACAACCAATCAGATGTTCTTGTTCTTCCCGCGAAACGTGGCGAGGGATTTCCGCGAGTGATCGACGAAGCACATCTATACGCGCTCCCTGTTATAACAACGGATTTGGGCCATTTCAGTAACTCGCTGACTGATGGCGAAAACGCACTCCTTGCTTCGCCGGGGTCGGTTTCGTCCTTAGCAAACCAGCTGCAGAGGATTATTCAAAGTCCAAAAATCCGAGAAAAGCTAGCAGAAAATGGCTGTGAACGGGTCACTAGATTGAGAAACGAAACTGCCGCAGATCAGCACGCAGCAATAGTAAAGGGCGAATATACGTCGGAGACTTATTCTTGATAGAGTTCAATACTGCGCTCAGCTATTTTCTGCCAAGATAATTCGGTTTGAGCGTACTCAATGGCTTTCTTCGAATATGAATTGATTCGATCTGGGTCAGAAATCAGTTGGGAAATTATTGACGCCAATACTTTTGAGTTACCCCGTTCGAAAGTCATACCATTCTCATTTGCGATCAAGAAATCCGTTGCAGTACTATGGCAGACTATAACCGGAAGTCCACAACCAATTGCCTCAATAATCGTGATTCCCAACTTCCCCGGCCAAATCCCGACATCAGCTAAATTGTAGTACTCTGAGAGCGATTCATGGGGAACCTCCCCGCAGAATTTCACTTGATCACTGAGATCAAGATCGGACACAAGTTCTCTGATTTCTCGAAGATATTCATCGGGTCCGGGCCCAACGATGAGAAGCCTTATATTGGACTCTTCGTCCACTACCGAATCAAACGCTTGAAGCAAAACATCCAAATCTTTAGTCTTATTTAGGTTTCCAGCCGAAATCAGTACTTTCTCACCCTTGTTGATACCAAGTTCTTCCCGAAGTAAATCAGAATTAACGTCCGGGGAAAATACTGCTGTATCCACTCCCAATGGAAGTAGGTTCACCATTGACGAGCGAATCCCCAGTTCGTCCGTCAGAAATTGCTCTGCGTAAGGGTTTACTGGCAGAAATGTATTTACTTGCCGTTTAAGAAACGGCAAGACCAGATAGCGATGAGCAGAATAGCCTATGTACTTAGATAGCGAGTTGATGTGGAAATTATCGTTATCAATATGGACATCCACAAATAACTTTGCGTCATTCTGAAAGTTGTACCATAAGCTCTGAAGGACGTAGATCGAGTACAGGCCGTGTGAATGGATGATTTCAGGGTTAAACTGTTCCAGTTCTGCTTGGAGGCCCCGAAGACCAACACTTCCGATACTTGTTAGATTTGGGGAGGCCTTCAATCGTGTTGTGGGAACACCGTTGTATGTAAAATTCCCAGTTACGATGGTTTTTCCGTTTGATGTGCGTGGGAGATAGTCACTTGTGAAAATTCGTGCGTCGTGACCAAGCTTACGTTGTTTAGCTGGGAGATGGTTTTCCTGATATCCTAATCCTAGAAAGTACGGATGCTGAATGTGGGCGATTTTCATGATAGTAGTTTTGAAATGGCCTTACGGAATACTCTTGAGGAAGGTGGTTCAAGGTTCCGACTTCGTTGACCGTGACTGCGAACAGACAACGCGATAACATACTGGAACACTTTTAACGCAGACGGCCGACGAATTCTATATGAAGATTGGAATGAATCTACTTTCCATTATTCCAGGCCATCATGCTGGGATATATGCCCATTCGAGGAATCTTCTTCATGAGCTAACCAAGATTGAACACGAACATGAAATCATCCTGTTTACGAATAAGGAAGGGTATGAGAATCTGAAGGTTCCGGAAGAGTACGGCCAAGTCAAACTGCCAATTAGTGGGCATAGCCGAGAACAACGGTTACTCGCCGAACAGATATTTCTACCAATGTACGCAGCCAGGGAAGGGATCGATGTTTTGCATTCGGTTGATTATCTCGCGCCCATTATGGCGCCGTTCTCTACAACTGCTACAATTCATGATATGAACTATCAACGAGTTCCAGAAGGTTTCAGTTGGCTCAAACAAACGGCGATGAAAACTCTCGTTCCGCTGTCAGCAACATCCGCAGATACGGTATTCACTGTTTCTGAGTTCTCAAAACGGGAAATTCTAGACCTAATCGATATTGAGTCCGAAAAGGTACAGGTGGTACCAAATGCGTTGCCGGACACGCTAATTGAGACGTCACCTACCTTTCCCTCGGAGCTAACTTCGGTGAGGAACAGTAAATATCTATTGTACGTCGGTACAACCCATCCACACAAGAATACGACAGCGTTGATTGAAGCAGTTGCTCAGATTGATCCGGTTCCTCCGCTTGTGGTTTGTGGGCCGAAGCGGAGTGATGCCGATGCGGTGGAACGGCTAGCGGTGGAGAAGGGTGTTAGCGATCAAGTGTATCTACCAGGGTATGTGGAGGATACCGAACTTGCGGGTTTATATGAGGGTGCTGCAGCGTATGTTCAACCCTCGTTATATGAGGGGTTTGGGATGCCGCTTCTGGAGGCGATGTATTTCGAAACACCAGTCGTAGCTTCCGATGTTGCCGCAATTCCCGAAGTGGCAGGGGGTGCGGCAGTATATTTTGATCCATATGATTCGACGGACATCGCTGACAAGATATCAAGAGTCATGGATGATGAGGAGTTGCGAGAGGAATTGGTTGATCAGGGCAGGCAAAGGCTTAACAAGTACTCGTGGGAAGACTCAGCACATAAGCTAATCCACCATTTGGAACAACTCAGATGATGCTCTCCGGTGAGGACGTCGACGTTGAAGGCCTTGAGCTATGGAATTACGCACATCAAAGCATATCACTCGTAAAGACGATTGGCTAAGAAGATGGTTGAAAATATCGTATTGATTACTGTCGATTCGCTTCGGTTCGATAGTATCCAATTAGAGTCTTCGAAACAAGGTGTTCTTAGTTCCTTAGGTGGGTCTTCGGTTTCATTTTCGAACGCATATGCCACTGGCCCTGGAACGACGCCATCATTCCCGGCGCTTTTGACAGGGACGCTGCCACTTTCATATGATGGCTTAGGAGCGCTAGCAGATGCTCGGCCTCGCGTGAGTGAACTCTTGAGAAAGGGAGGTCTCACGACAGCAGCGTTCCAGTGTAACCCATTCCTTTCAGCTCATTTTAACTATGATGATGGGTACAATAAATTCAAAGACTACCAAAATCCCTTGATGGGGATTGCTACCAAAGTCTTCCCGCGGGGAATAGAAATCAACAACCCGAAACTCCGCAGGATTGACGATACACTCCATTTAACGGATGCCATCAAAAAAACGTACCAGTTAGTCAAAGGTAAGCCGCGTCCTTACGTTAGTGCCGATATCATAACTGATGATACGATCAATTGGCTTTCCCAAACTGGCACTCCGTTCTTCTGCTGGACACACTATATGGACGTTCACCATCCCTGCTTCCCACCCGAAGAATACCGTGATCGACATGGCGTGAAAGACGTATCCCAGACCGAAGTCTCTGATTGGTACTCTGCGCTTCTCCGTAACCCGGAGACACTCTCAAACGAAGAAATTCAGGATCTCAAGGACCTATACAGTGCGGCCGTTGAGTTCACTGACGAACAGATCGGGCGTATCATAGACCATCTGAAAGACTCTGAGCGCTACGAAGAGACACTCGTTATTATCACCTCGGACCACGGAGAGCTCTTTGGTGAGTACGGCAAGTATGGAAAACCCGAACGGATGTACGACGAGTTGCTGCATGTTCCGCTCATCGTCGCTAACGGTCCAGAGTATCTCAACGACGCCAAGGATCAGTTAGTGAGCCTTCTTGATATTCCTCCGCTAATTCATAATGCACTCGGACTGGAAATTCCGGAGGAATACGAAGGACAAATTCCGGGGGTTAACGAGGCTCGTGAGTATATTATAGCGGAACACGAGGTGGAGGGAGAGGTAATCGTTGGTGCTCGGTCGTCGGATTGGCTCTACGAGGGGGATGAAATCAACGACGAACACAGACTGTTCGATCTCCGTGATGGAAACTTCGAGCAGGTAGAGCGAGACCACGCTGAGGCCGAAACCGTCCGTAACGCCGTTCTCGAACGTCTAGACGAACTCGACGTGGAAGCACAATATCTACAAGGTGAGATAAACGGCGGTGTTGAAAACCGGTTGGAAGACTTAGGATATCTATAATATCGGAACACTATTATTCTCCTAATAAGGTAGGATGAGGTGGACAATGTCAATTGGCTGGAGAAGTAGTACTACCTTTGTTACAGGCGGTGGGGGCTTAATTGGTTCATTCCTGACTGAAGAACTTGTCGACCGTGGTGCGGAGGTCGTAGACAATCTCTTAAGTGGGCACCGCAGACTCTCCCATATCGAGAACGAGATCGAGATTCGTCCGGTAGACCCCACAACCCATAACGGCTGTATCGAAGCTACCGAAAGCATTGAAATCCACTAACGCACATCTTCTGATGACTGACGAAAACAAAGAGTACGTTCTTGTCACAGAGTATTTCCACCCCGACACGGCTACGACCGGTCAACTCATCACTGACCTCGCAGTCGGGCTTGAAAATCGCGGGTTAAACATGACCGTTCTCACCGGACAGCCGAACTACCACAGCGGTGAGAACGAGAAACAACCTCTCGTGTCCACGCATGAGGGTGTCCAGGTCAAACGCATCCGTGCACCCCAGGTTCGCCAGTCGTCGCTTCTACGCCGCTTGTTTAACTGGGGTATTTTCACTATCTGGATGTTCTTTGTGATGCTATTGAGCCAAACCGAGAAAGAACGTGAGGTAGTCTTCGTCTCGAACCCTCCCTTCCTGCCCGTTGCAATATGGATAGTTTGTCGAATCCGTGGTTGGAACTATACCTATATCGTCCACGACTTATATCCTGATCAGCCGGTTGAACTCAATTACATCAAAGAAGGCGATATCATTGATCGGGTTTGGGGATTTCTGGACAGACAAGCTCTCCTTGCCGCAAAGAACGTGGTCGCTCTCGGTCCGGTAATGAAGGAGCGCATCTGCCAGAACGCTGGCCCGAAATTTAATTCGTCAAAGGTCAAAATCATCCACAACTGGGAGGACGAAGAGTTTATCCAACCGCAAGATAAGGAGAATAATTGGTTTAGTCAGGAACACGACCTCGTTGAGCCGTTTACGATCCTTTACTCGGGGAATATTGCGCATTTTCACGACCTCGAAACGGTTGTGGAGGCAGCAGCGGAATTCGAAGATGAGGATGTTCAGTTTCTAATTATTGGTGAAGGAGATAATAAAGAAACCATCGTATCTCGGGCCGAAAAGTTGGGACTCCGGGGAGGGACGGTTCGCTTCCTTCCCTACCAGCCGCGGGCAGATTTACCCTACAGTCTTACGTCAGCGGATGTCTCAGTTGTCACTGTTAAAAAAGGATTTGAGGGAGTTTGTGTGTCAAGTAAGTTGTATACTGCTATGGCTGCTGGGGAACCTGTATTGACAATAGCACAGCCAAATGACGACGAAGCGAGAATCATCGATCAATTTGATGCGGGAATCCATGTTTCCCAAGGGGATATTGAGGGTGTCGTTGAGGCTATCGAAAGATGGCGCCAAAATCCCAACCTCGTGAAACAGCAGGGAGAAAATGCTCGACAGTCATTTGAGGAAAATTTCACAGCTGACGCGTCTATTGGTGAATACTACAAGTTATTGGCCACTAACTAAGTCCTTATTAGAATTACCTGAAGTCAGAAGAATCACTCTCCGTTCTAGAAGGAAAACATAATATGGCTATAAAATAGAAAGAGGGTATGGATATTGGTATTATCGGTGGAGGGGGTCATGTCGGTCTACCAATGGGAATTGTGCTTGCTGACGCCGGGTTTTCCGTCACACTGATTGACAAAGATGGAGATAGACTCGATACTATTGAGAACGGTGAATTGCCGTTCAATGAGCCCGGTGGAAAACCACTCCTTGAAGATGTTTTAGCGGAAGGCAGATTGGATACTACCACTGAGATCAATTCGATAGCGGATTATGATGTCATATTCTTCGTCATCGGCACCCCGATTGACGAACATCACAATCCACAGATGGATACACTGCTTGCTGTAGTTGACGACGTCATCTCCAACCTTACTGACGATCAATTGTTGATATTCCGTTCAACAATCTATCCGGGGACCACGAACCTTGTTTGTGAACTTCTTGACGAGGCAGGTTATACGGTCGGAGAAGATGTCTACGTTTCATTCGCACCTGAACGGATTTCTCAGCATAAGGCCTTTGAGGAGATCGTTAGTCTTCCCCAGCTTATCGGTGCACCTGACGATAAAAGCTATCAACGTACCAAGGGAATTTTTGAAAGCTTCCTTGAAGAGGAGTGTCTCCGCCTGAATCCGACAGAAGCAGAACTCGGTAAACTGTTCACGAACATGTGGCGTTACTTGACGTTCGCAGCGGCGAATGAATTCCATCTCATTACAGAATCATTTGCAACTCATCACGATGTCAATGTGAACAAGATACTCGATAAAACGGGGCACAACTATCCCCGATTTGATGTGCCATCCCCAGGTGCAAACGTCGGTGGTCCCTGCTTGACCAAAGACGGGTGGTTCCTCGTAGACAACATTCCGTTCAATGAGCTTGTTTCGACAGCGTACCAGATTAACGAAGGGATGCCAGCACAGATTATTGACCGGATGGCTCGGAAGTCCCCGAATCCGGACAAGATAACGATTCTCGGGATGACATTTAAAGCAAATTCCGACGATACCCGGAATTCTGTCTCGTTTAAAATGGAGAAGCAACTCAGGATGAAGGGATACCGAAATATTGTCGAAATTGAACCTAACACAGAAGGGTTCGACGATTTCAACGATATCCAAGGTAGTGACTGGGTGATTCTTATGACACCACACGATGAGTTCGAAGATTTTGAGGCAATTAGCCGCCAGGTGGATAACAGTGACTGTCTCTACTGTGATCTCTGGGGGACATGGGACATTGCCAGGTATAATTCAGACAATGGTTATTTCTTCCAGTGCGAAGTAGATCAAGAAGAGATGACGATAGAAACGGAGGTAGCACAATGAGAGTTCTCGTTACGGGAAGCGAAGGGTCTCTTATGCAGTGGACCACCAAGCATCTTCTTGAGAATGGTCACGAGGTCGTCGGTGTGGATAACCACGCTCGATACGACGACTATAAACACACGCGAGTTGTGGACCCTAAAAAGTACGAGTTCCATAAGGCCGATCTCACGGAGTATGACCGGGTTATGGACTTGGTTGCAGATATAGATGCCATAATTAATGCCGCAGCACTAATCTATGGCGTGAAGGGATTTCACGAGTATCCCGCAGACATCCTCTCGAACGACCTCACTATCCATCGGAACATCTTGGAGGCAGCTGCCAAACACGACGTTGACAGAGTTGCATACCTCTCTTCGTCGATGGTGTATGAACAGGATGAGCCCCCGCATAATGAAGACGATGTCTGGGAAAGCAATGTACCGTCCACGGACTACGGTCTCTCGAAAGTAGTTGGTGAACGACTCAGTATGGCGTTTAAGGAACAATATGATATTGACTACACTATTTGGCGACCGTTCAATATAATCACTCCATACGAAAAAAGTGAGGAAGAGGCAGGTATCAGCCACGTGTTCGCCGACTTCTTACGGAAGATTCTAGTGGAAAAACAGAATCCGATGGAGATATTTGGCGAGGGAGAACAGGTGCGGTGTTTCACGTGGATTGATGAAGTGGCTGGTGCAATTGCCACACAGTCATTCGCTGATGCGACTACCAATGAAGCGTATAATCTCGCAAATCCCGAACCGGTAACGATGAAAGAACTCGCTCAACGAATATTTGAGAAGGGCAAAGAACGCGGTATCGTTGAGGGGGATACACTTGAGTTTGACCACGTTTCAATATATGATGACGACGTCAAGAAACGAGTTCCCTCCGTCGATAAAGCAGAAAACGACTTCAACTGGAATCCAGAAATAAAACTCGACGATTCCCTAGAGCGTTGCATGGACAATATGGCTCAGATTTACGACGACCTCTAGTGTAGACATGAGTAGCTCTAAGATTGTTTTAAGTTTTTGTTGGTCCCACGTGTATTAATAAAATGGACGATAGCTGGAACTTTCTATCAGAAGAGACGGTGTTCCAGTGCCCTTGGTTCTCCGTCGGCTACGATAAGGTAAAGACACCGGATGAAAGCGTAAAAAATTACTATTGGATTGATCGGCCTGAGAACGCGCTTGCCGTCGTCGCGATTCAGAACGATAATGTCGTCATGGTTGAACAATATCGTCCTAAGTTAGATCATACTTTCATAGAATGTCCTGGCGGCCATGTGGAAAAAGACGAAACCTATCCTGAAGCAGCTGCACGCGAGTTACGAGAGGAAACAGGGATATCTGCTGAAAAACTCACACACCTGACTACATACTATCCTACAGCCACAACCCGCTACGAACGTGCGGTAGTTGTTGCTCAAAATTTATCTGAAGGGGAATCAGAGCCAGATGAGGGTGAGTATATTGAATGGGATTATATCCCGGCAGAAATCGCCTTCAAGATAGCTATGAACCAGCCAACAACGGGTTGGACTCTCACCCCCCTACTATTGGCACGTGAAGAAGGCTACATTTGAACATAATTAAGAGATTATCTAATAGAAGGACACAACAAACGACAACAACTCACGAATTGTTGAACAATTTGACTCCGGGGTTCACGTCTCACAGGGCGATGTGGACGGTATTGTCGATGCTATTGAGCGTTGGAAGTCGAACCCTGAACTCGTGGAGAAACAGGGGAAGAATGCACGTGAGGTCTTTGAGGAGAACTTCACCGTGGACGAATCGATTGACGACTACTATCGGATGCTCACGAAGTAGCGCTCAGAGGTTTCAAGCGCGCCGAAAAATCTCTTCATAGCCCGATTTGACTTATTCATTTTCACTCTCAAAGGCCTCCATCTCCCAGAACCGAGCATCGCCTGCATCGGAGCCAGGTTCCCCTTTCGTCGCGCTTCGTTCGACGCGATAGATGATGACGAGGACGTTCGCCCGTTCGCCCGCAGTAACGAATGCAGTATCAAACAGCTCTATATCTTCTTCTGAAGCCGTTACACCGGTCTCTTCTTCGAGTTCTCGGACTGCACCGAGAGCTGGAGGTCCGTCGTACTCTAGAAACCCGGCAGGGACGCTCCAAGATCCCACACTGGGAGGTTGCGTGCGCTTCACCAGCAATAACTGGGCGTCGTCCATGACGAGTACTCCCGCACAGGGTTTGGAATTTCGGTAGATCGGAGCCCCACACGTCGCACAGTACGCTCGGAGTTGGCCCTCGATCTCTTGAGAACTCAAACTGGCGCCACAGTCCGGGCAGTACTGGTGCGTCTGTTCGTCCATACGCTCAATAGAGCGCGCTTTGGTAAGCAAGTTGCCGTGGACGAATTTCTGGCCCACTTGACCGAGTGTTCCTCGCAGTTACAGACATCACATCTTCGAACGTTGATTACGTCGTCTAGACCGACGAGACGGCATTGTCTGCGAATGCCCACTTGGTAACTGATGTCCCGACCAGTTCTGCAGTCCACATCGCTTCGATCAGTGACGGCCTAGATCACGTCTTGATTTGACTAGTCCCCTCCATTTATTACCCCTGCACCGTACTGCATATTTAGCGAATCGCCAGACGGCGAGGAGGGCGTAACGCACCGTGACGATATCCATTCGCGGTCCGCCGAGTTCTTTATAAGGAACCTGGCGCCGTCGTGTGGATACGAATCGTCGTGGTTCGTGACGGTACTTGCAGGGCCCTGAGATGGAAAAATTAGATCTTCGATACATTGTATTCGGTTATACACTATATTCTACTCTGAAGGCTTCAATCACTCGTTCAGGCAATATCTATAGTGATCGTTCTGGTTGGTAAGTATCCAAAACGAGTAACGCCACGAGATCCGGTAGCGGATGACCGATCGATTCGGCAATTTCTACGAGAGCCAGTTGGATGGGGACCTTCCAGTCGCTCGCCTAGCGTTCTCCCGGGAGCACTGTCCCTAGGAATAACTCCTGAAACAGGTCGAGTAAGTCACTAGTGACCACTAATGTCAGCAGAACCGCTACGACGAACAGTTCGAAGCTTGCTGGATTACTCGTCTGGAACGTCTCGAGCCAGCACACCGGTTTCAGCTCACGGAACAGCAATTCTGCCGTCCACTGCAGTCCGTTCAGGGCTGCGGCCTGTCGGGGAGTGAACTCCTCGGGCTGATTCGTGACGTAGGGATGGTAGTTGTCGGAGTATTCGTTGCGGACACCGATGACACGGACCTCTGTCGTGTTGGTTGACTCCGTCCCACCGTAGGGCCATCGCTTATACTCGATCTTGACAGTCTCATCAATAATCCTCCGCTTCAGGCCACCCAGAACGTCCTGGAGACGATGACCGCCATTCTCGTTCTCCCTGACGCGTCCCTCGGTATCATTGGAAACGTGCCGGAACGCGACCGTCTCGAGCAACAGGCCCAAACCATCGAGTACGCCGACCGCGTAACCATGCTCGGTTTCCTCAAGGAGTACGACGACGTGCTCGCTCACATGCGCGCGGCGGATGTCTTCGCCTCGCCCTCGACCCGCGAAGGGTTCGGGATCACGTTCGCGGAGGCAATGGCTGCGGACTGTACCGTTATCGCAGCGGACCATCCCGAGTCCGCTGCGTCCGAGGTCATTGGCGACGCGGGGTTTCTCACGTCCCCAACTGTGGACGACCTCGCAGCGGTGCTCGAGCGGGCACTAGCAGGTGACCGTCCTAGTACGGACCCCACCGCTCGAGCGCAGCGATACGACTGGGATACCGTGGCCGATCAGGCGGCGCAGTGTTACCGCCACGCGATCGACGGGACGTGGTAGCGTTTCGAGCGACCAGATTACAGAAAAACTCATCACTCCTCAGTGCCGTCGTTTTCGTCGAGAAATTTCGCCTCCTGTTTCGCGCTGTCACTCTCCCCGCCGAGCGGTGTGACCGTTCTTTCGCATAGTCGCGGCCGCGCGGGTGTTCTAGGAGCCCCAGTACAGGAGCGCCCGGTGGAGACGCAATCCCAGACGCTTTCGGAGGTCCATACGGCATTCTCGCGAGTGAGCCACTTACGGATCGTCCCGACTAGCGCAACGAGACTATACTAGGTCCGGTCCTAGTACTAGGGTCGGCATCTCACACTGTATCCGCGAGAGCTGACCGACCGAACCACCGCGGGTGGGACTGAAAGGGGCGACGGCTCTCGAGGTGCGAGACGAAGTAAGCACCGCAGCGAAGCGAGGCGCGCAACAAGTCGCAGCGCTCGAGAGCCGTCGGGGCTTTCTGGAAAGTAATCTCGGAGAACAGTTCCGTTCGAGGCTATTCGTCGGTCTCGAGTTCGCTTACGTCGAGGTCTCCCTTGAGATAGGAATCCCCCGTTTCTGTTAACTGATAGAGACCAGTATCAACTGACTCTAGGAGTCCAGCATCGGACAGTGCGCTACATCGTCTGCTCACGTACTGACGGTCGTACTCGATATTCACCGCGAGCACTTTTGGGGAGACCAGAATCGGGTGCACATCGAAAAAGAGCATAATCTCGTAGTCGACAGGAGCCATCCAAGATACTCGCTCTACCATCTGTTGGTGAGTACCTGCCAGCAGTGCAGAAAAAGTAGCACTATTGGCAGGGAGAGTGTATACAATCGTTGTTTTATTCGATCAACGCCCGTTGTTAAGATTTATGTCAGTGGAGGATATTTTCTCTGGTACGGAAGCATACACGACTCTCTCGGTTGCAGAGTCGTAGAATAGCGGACCGGTGTTTGCGGCACCGAGTCCGCGAGCAGCTCCCGTAAACCACCTACGGAAGCCATGATGAACGACGATTCGCGGGGTCTTGAAAGCCCCGACCGACCGCACGCATCGACGCCGAACGACAGAGTCGCTTGTGACGGCGGAACGACCGACGAGTCCGTCCGCGAGCGCCTCGAGACGATCACCGAACTCACGAACAGCATCCTCGAGGAGGTGCGGAACCCTGACACCGCGAGCGATCTCGAGGACATCTCCGACGAGACGCGCCGTGGCGCGACGCGTCGGTTGCGAGAGATCGATGCGGAAGCGAGGCGCGTGGGCCTCGAACTGTTCGGGCCGGGGATGCTGATTCCGAGGCGGTCGGCCGAGAAAGTCGACGACGACCGCCAGACCGACGACCTCCCGACGGTCGTCGGCTGTGATTCGCTCACGACGACCTTTCGGGGACCGATCCCGGGTGCCCTCGAACACGCGACCGGCGACCGCAAGCCCGCTAGTATTGATGAACTCCTCGACGGAGAGATCGGAACCGCCGACGACTCCAACCACGCAGACACCACCAACCACGACGACACCACCAATCGCACTCCCAACGAAGACAACGGTGATCGCGATGGGGAGTGACTCGAGCGCGAGCTCCGACCATCCCAAACCCCTCGCACGCGAACTCGAGGCCCTCCGCGATCAGATCACGACCCTCGAGGACCGAGTTGCGGACCTCGAGGCGGAGTGCGGGCAGAAGAACGATCGAATCGGCTCGCTCGAGGCGGAGTGCCAACAAAAAGACGACCGAATCGCGGACCTGGAACAACGACTGACCGAGTGCGAGTCCCGGACAACCGAAACGAACCGCGCGGCCGACGCCGCGCTCAAGAAGGCGGACGCCAACAAGGATCGCGTCCGCGAGCTTCAGGGTCGCGAACTCGAGAAGGGCGCGCACCTTCGAACGGAGACCGTCGATCCCCACGAGATCCACATCACGAGCGATCGCCTCGAGAAGTTCACCAGGGACGACGGACGAACGTACTACCGCGTTCCGGACTCGAGCGATCCGCTGGATCGAACCGACGGTGTCGCGCTCGCCCACGGGGACCTCCTCCCGATCCAGCAGCTCGCGCGGATGGACGCGGACATGCGCCGCTCGAGCGCGAACTCCCTCCCCACCCGACTGGCCGCGAAACTCTGGCAGGCCAGGACCGACCCCACGATAGGAGACGATCCCTGGACGGACGGCTGCAAGTCCGTCGCCGAGTACGTCACCGCGGGCGATCTCAAACACTGGATCCGCAGGCAGGAAGACGGGATCAGCGAGACGTATGCCAAGAAACTCGTCTCGAGGACGATCGACGCGATCCTCGACCTCTCCAAACATCGCCTCGCGGTCAGCAAACGCACCCAGCGAAAGAACGGGCTCGAGTACACCGAGCGCCGACTCCTCCTCCCGACGGGCGCCGAGATTCCCGGGGAGACGACGAACCCGGCTGACTCCGAAGCGATGAGTGCCCCCTAGAGAACGGCTCGAGCACCGAAGCGAAGACGGCTGCAAACGAGACGGCTACGAGCGAGGCGGCCCCCGGAGACAGCTGACGTCTTCGGGCAGCCGTGGACGGGCTCCGTCACCCCCGCCTCGAGAGCGCGACACCGCGCGCTTGGCCACCAACCGAGACGACGCGAGGGCCGGCGAGCGAGGACGGCTAGCCGTGGGTCTCCCTCCTCGAGCAGTCCTCGGCAGTCGACGGCGAGACGGCCTCGAGTGGCCGTCCGGAGACGACAGCTGTCCACGGAGAAAGACGATCGAGTAGGTGCTTGAAGAGAGACGACCACGACGACCGGAGCGGTGTCCCTGATCAGTCGAGGAGATCGGCCGGTGCCAGTGCCCCTGCCGTTTCTAGTTCCGTGTCGAAGGAGACGAGCTCGGCATCGTGGCCCTGTGAACATGCGAGGATGAGACAATCGAGTGGATACAGTAACGTCTCTTGCTGCAATCGATTCGCGTCCATCATATCTGATGCATCGGGGATAACGACGGCGACGTCCTGCGTGATCTCGGTCTGAATGGTGTTCGCTCGAGAAAGCTCGAGGCGCTGCTTTTTCGTCAGGACAGTTCGGAGCTCCATGAGATTGAGCGTCGATGTGAGGAATTCGTGGTCAGCGCTCAGCAAGGCAGCCGCGATCTCCCCCGTTTCCGGTTCATCAGTGACGGCGGCGACGAAAACGTTCGTATCGAGAAAGAGCCTCATGTCTGTTCCCGAACGCTCCGGACCTCGTCGACGGAATTGACATCGAGTTCGGACGCCATTCCGCGGAGCCGCTCGCCTAACGGGGCGCGGTCGTCGTCAGCGTCATTCGACCGGGTGAATTCAGTCACGTCATCGACGTACACTCCCATATCCGAGAGCATGAGCGCCACGGGCATAACAGTTCGGCGGAACACACGGACGGTGTTCGAACAGGGAGCGAACGATCGGAGGCTCGAGATTCTGAGCGACGCTACCGATCGAGATGAATTCTCGGTCGCGGAACGAAAAGACGAACTCCGCTCACGAACCGAGAGGGATCTCGGTCAGTGTTCGACGACACGGACGTTCGATATGCTGTTCGTTCGATTCGTATGCCAGCGGATCTGAATCGATGATATCGGATCTCGACGTTAGCGTGGGGGTCACCGACGAGAATTCATCGGCCGGCCCGCCGAGGGGAACGGTTACTGGTTCATACGAGTCGAAAAATTCCGGATTGCTATTCGACCGCACTCCACCGGACGACGGAGCGATCGATCGCGTCCTGACCCACGTCGCGACCGACCGCCGTGAGTCCCCCTAGCCGTCGACGTTCTCTCCGCACTCGAGACAGAAATCGTCCTGCCAGGGGACGGTGATTCGCACCTCTCGGTCGGCGTCGCAGTTGGGACAGTAGGTTGTTTTCGTCTTTGTGTCGTTGCTCATATCCCCACACCCCCGGATCGTCGCGAGACGATGGGCGCTACGCTGAGACGCAACGTCACAGAAGTTAACAGTTTGGGAACCTTGAGTTATACTCCTGAAAATACCAACGGTTACTACCGTGAGCGGACTATTCCTTCCATTTTCCGTCGAGAGAAGCGATCGAAGACGACCCAGTCGACAGCGACGACGCGGTCGACTCGAGGGCTCTTCGAGGAAAGCCTTCGTGTCTCCCGCCTCGAAGAGTGGGTAACGCGGCTCGACGTTGAAACCGAATATGAGCGACTCAAACGCGCGTGAGCACCTCGACGCGAAGCACGAACGGAACCGTGAGCAACGCATTGAAGGCATCACGCGCTGGGTCGAATACATCAGATCCGAGCCGCCAGAAACGTGGGGGCCACAACAGAACGCGGTCGTCAATGGCCACCTCGATGCGGCCAAAAGCGTCCGGACTTCGGCTGCACACCAGCAGCACGTGAAAGACGTAGCGGCGGAGATCATCGAAGTGCGCGACAGGTTCAACAACGACGATTCGAATTGACGTTCTCCCCTCCCTCAATACGCCGAAGGCGTGTAGGATCGGGTAGGGACACGGGGATGAGTGAGAGGCTGCCTTGCGTGGCGATGGTATTGACCCTGGCTTCGAGAATCACCTCGAGATACTCGTTTCTCTCTCCCATCATCGTCGCGCCGCGTGACCGCGAGGTTACCGAGGCCGCCGGCGTTCGAGACGGCCGTTGCGAGTTCTGGGGCCGTCGCGCTGCCGACCGATGTCTAGGCGATTGGAAACGACACCTCGAGGAGCGCTCTCGCCGTTCGAACGGTGTCGGTCAGTCCGATCATCGGATGGGTGACTTGTGACCGCTGTCGATCTACTACCACCAGTCTCTACTTCCCGTAAATGATTTTCGTATGGGTACCCATACATCTAGCATGAGCAAGAACATCTCGATCTCGGACGATGTCTATCGAGAGCTAAAACGAGAGAAGGGCGACCGGAGTTTCAGTGACGTCATTCGAGACAATCTCGAGGAGCGGCGGAAACTGGCCGACGTCACGGGGGCTGGAGTCCTCGACCGGGAGACGCACGAAGACGTGAAAGACGATATCAAGCAGCTGAGCCGCGGGACGCTCTCGAGAATGGACGATGAAACTCTGTGACACGTCCGTCCTCGTCGATATTGATCGCGGTGGCGTCGCTGATCGAGTGACGAAACTCGACGACGAGGGTCACCACGCAATCAGTAGCGTCACGGTCACCGAACTCCGCCACGGCGTCGACAAACGGTATGAAGACGATTCGTCACGAGAGGGCGCTCTGGAGGACCTCGACCGACTCCTTGCCCGATTCGAACTCGTCGAGATCGATCGAGCGGTCGCGACCGCGGCGGCGGATATCATCACCGACCTTCAGCGGCGTGGAAAGCCGTTACACGATCTCCACGACGTCTACGTCGGCGCGACTGCAGCGGTCGAACGTCTCCCGGTACTGACCGCGAACGTCGATCACTTCGAGCGGATGGACGATGTTTCCGTCGTCGACTGGACGTCGTTTTAGCTGAATATCGTGCGACGTCCGCTTCTCGAGGAGCAGGAACGCGGCGCATACTCGCGGCGACCGATCAGCCGTGACGGACTGCCGGCAACCCCGAGACCGTCTCGATCGTCTCTGCGACGAACTCCTCGAGCAACGCTCCCACCGGCCGAACATCGTCGGTCAGCCCGCCGCTCTGGCCGGCGAACAGCGCCATGTCATGTGACAGGTCACATGACGCTCCCGGGCGAGGGTCGAAACCCGCCCCGCTGACCTCGGGAGAGTGAGTCCTGAAACTGACCGGTAGCAAGCCGGATTCCCTTCGTGTGGGGAAGTCATGCCGATCACAGCGCAGAAGATATTACTCGATAAAAACGTATTACAGTCAACAGCACTGTCAGACGGTGAGAACGGCGACGCGGGCGTATCGTGCTGCCCGCCAGCCAGTGACAAACGCGCCGAGTGTACCGATACTGACTACGATCAGAGGCCCGGCCGCGTAGATACTCAGGGGTGTTCGCCCATTGAGAACGTTCGAACTGATGGCTGCGCACAGATACCGAACGACAGAGCAATACCCGTGAGAGGCGAACAATTACTTGATAGGTGAAGGTATACCAGCCATGGAGATGGACGGACGAACGGCGCTCGTCACCGGTGCGAGCAGAAATATCGGACGAGCGATCGCAGTGAAACTAGCCGAACAGGGAGCAGATGTCGGCGTTGTCGCCCACACGAACCGGGAGGGGTGTGAAGAAACCGCCAGACGTGTTCAAGCGGCGGATGGCGAAGCGGCCATCGCACTCGGTGATTTAGGGGTGCCCAGCGACGTCGAGGAGCTGGTTCACACGATCCGTTCGGAACTCGGGCCGATCGACACACTCGTGAACAACGCAACCTATAGACCGATAAAACCGCTCCTCGACCTGACCGTTGACGATATCGATCGGGCGATGAACGTGAACGTCCGCGGGACCCTTCTCACGGCCCAGCACGTCATTCCCGACATGCTGGATCGTGGTGGCGGTTCGATAGTCAACGTGATCGGTGCGATGGTGTATCTGGGTCGTCCGAATCACGCTCACTCGTACGGAACGAAGTTCGCCATCGAGGGCCTGACCAGACAGTTGGCGAGCAAGTTCGGACGAGACGGCGTCCGCGTCAATGCCGTCTCACCCGGATTCATCGAGGTCGGTCGGGACCAAACCGACGACTGGAAACGGGCGCAGGACGCGATTTTCGAGGCGACGCCGCTCGGTCGAATCGGAACTGTCGACGAGATCGCCGACGTCTGTTCATTTGTAACGTCCGATCGAGCGCCGTTCATTACCGGGCAGGTAATTCACGCCAACGGTGGAACGTATCCGATTCCGCGGATCTTACCGAATGGGTCGTAGACCACGGCAGGCGATTTACCCGCCAACGCCCTCCAGACACCGCTATCTGACTCGATTGCGTCGCTCGAGCAGCAGGCAGCGGTTCGAGGGTCGATATACTGTCGCGTATCCGAGAGCTGATCTGCAACCGGCATCCAAGGGGAATGACTACTCCGTTGGCGGACGGAGATGCCACCGCTCGAGAGACGACCAGCGCCGCGACGGTCCCACCACCCCGCTTTGTATCGCAGCGGGTTGAACGACGAACCATGAGCCTCGCCCTGACACACTTCGCGGCCGGCGCGACCGGTGCAACACTCCTTCTGGCGTACCTCCCCGTCCGGACGCGATACGACGCCACCATCGTCGTCGCGAGCGGCTGCTGGGCGTTGTTGCCCGACGTCTGGCGCGTGACGCCGATCTATCGCGGGGCCGTCCGAGACCTGAGTCACTCGGCGCTGGGGAACGTCTGTTGGCTCCACGCCGTCTTCGACCGCGCCGATCCCACCGACTCGGCTCGACTCGCGGCCGTCGCGCTCGGCGTCTATCTGTTGGTCACCGTCATCTACGCCGAACGACGCGGCGACGGTCCGGGCGTCGACCGCGAGCGGCGGTGAGGGTGCCCGCTGGCGCGGGACTCGTCTGGGGATCGGCGGGAACGAGACGTGCCACCTCGAGCGGCGAGGAGCGCGCGCACGATCGTCGATCGACCGGTTCCCAGGTCAGTCCGTCGTCGGTGCTCCCGTTTCGGCGCTCGACGACCCGGCGGCCGTCGACGACGACCGGGATCGCCATCGCGTCGACCGCTTCGGCGAGTGAGCAGCCCGCGAACTCGGTCGCCCGGGGCTCTCCAGCGGGATCAGTCGTCGGCGATCCGGACGAGTTGTTTCCCCACGTTCGTCCCGTCGAACAGCCCCAGGAACGCGTCGGCAGCGGTCTCGATGCCGTCACTGACTGTCTCGCGATACTGGAGCCGGTCAGCCTCGACCCACCGCCGCAGCCGCGCATTGATGTGGTCGAACCGATCGGCGTGATCGCTGACGATAAACCCCTCGACGCGCGTGCGGGTCCGCTGGTGGAAGTGCCGCGGCCCGTCCAGTCGGTCGTCGCCCGCTTCCGCGTTGTAGAGGGCGATCTTCCCGCAGACGGCCACGCGAGAGTGATCGACGAGGTGGTCCATGACGGCATCGGTTACCTCGCCGCCGACGTTCTCGAAGTAGAGGTCGACGCCGCGCGGGCAGGCGTCGGCGACCGCCGCGGAGAGGTCGTCGGTCGTGCGGTAGTTGATCGCCGCGTCGAAGCCGCAGTCGCCGGTGAGCCAGTCGGCCTTCTCGTCCCGGCCCGTGATCCCGACCACGCGGCAGCCGGCAATCCGAGCGATCTGGCCGGCGACGGAGCCGACCGCGCCGGCCGCGGCGGAGACGACAACCGTATCGCCGGGTTCGACCCCGCCGACGTCGACGGTGCCGACGTAGGCGGTCCGGCCGGGCATTCCCAGGACGTGCAGCGCCGTCGAACCCGGTGCCGTCCCCGTGTCGACCGGCTCGAGGGCCGTGCCGTCGACGGCGGCGTACTCGGCCCAGTACAGGTGGCCCGAGACGGTGTCGCCGGCCTCGAACGCGGCGTGGTTCGACTCGACGACCGTGCCGACGGCCCGTGCCCGCATCGGCTCGCCGACTGGCCACGGGTCGGCGTAGGACTCGCTGTCGCGCATCCGCCCGCGCATGTACGGATCGACGGAGAGGTACTCGGTCCGGACGAGAACCTCCATCGGTCCCGGCTCGGGGATCGGCTCCTCGGTCAGTTCGAACTCATCGGCCGTCGGTTCGCCGGTCGGTCTGCTCGCAAGTCGCCACTGCTGGTTGCGTGTTGTTCCCATGGCTCTCGACCACTTCGGCGGCCTCGGTCATGACAGTGCTGATAGGAGCAACCGGGGCCGTGACGCGCCACGCCCGTGCTCGCAGCGCCACTGTGCGGGCACCAACCCTTGGCCCAGCCGCCGCCACGGCGGCGGCCCTGCGCCGACTTCGACGCGGCAAGTCCGATCACGGCCATCACCGCGGCATCGCGCTCGAACGCCGTGCCGCTGGTTCCGGAGATCGGCGACCAGGCTCATTGTCTCGGCACGGAACCCGGTGGTCACATCAGTGCGCATTGCAGGCGTGTACGGGGCCGTTTCAACGACCGGTGTCGAGAGACCCTCGCGGACTGCCCAACCAACAACCATCACGCCACAGGCGGACCCCCTCGTGGGCTGGCGGGCCACTCTCACAGGTCACCCGCGTTCGAGCACCACCTGCTGCCACCGGGAAGACGCACAGGGCCGCCGCACGCGGGGGCACACTCGAGACTTCGCACGGCGAGACATCATGTTTCCGAGAGGCGATACCGCCCTCCCGCTGCGACAGTCTCTGAGAGCGACCACGTCGGGCCTGACTCGAGACCGCGTCACTCACTGCATGTAGCAGCGTCACCGTCGCCCAGCTCGCGGTTGGTCCGACACGCCGGACAGCCGTCGACCTCCCCCTCGACGCCGAACACACGGATTAATTCCGACCGATTGGGGACGATAGCGAAAGCGAACACAAATCCGAGACAGGGGGTGAGTAACGCAGGGCCTCTCCTGCTTACCGTTATCTGCCAGACAGGATTCCGGTAGCTAGAGTTGGGCTCTGCTGTGCAAACTCGAGCGTGTGAACCCCCTCGAGTAGGCTCTTCTCCATCCCTGTGAGCTAGGCAGCTACCCTATCTATAGTCCGAACAGCGGGGTACACGTCCTCACTGTCGGGTTCTCGTTCCCAGTTCCCAACGCTGTCTCTGCCATCGTATCGCCTGATCACCGCACTCATGAGCGACATCAATCACAATGACCGACGATACCGAGACCTCAGATTCGACCCGATCAATCGACCAGTTTGCGACCGGACTTGAGCACCTCCAGGAGCGCATTGAGTACCTCGAGACGGAACTCGAAACCAAGGACGACCGAATTGACGACCTCGAGCGCGACCGCCTCGAGAAAACGACCGCCGCTCTCAGAGAGCGCCTCGAGGAGTGCGAACAAGCGCGAACACGCTGTGAGAACGCCGTCGACGCAGCGCTGAACAAAGCCGGGACGAACAAAGACCGAATCGAAGAGCTCCAGGCGAGAGAACTCGAGAAAGGTGCCCACCTGCAAACAGAGACCATTGATGAACACGAACTCGAGGTGCAGGGCGATCGACTCGAGCGGATCACCAAAGACGACGGCAAGGCATACTTCCGGCTTCCCGACAGTGCTGACCCCCTCGACGGCGGGAGTGTCTCGCTCGCCTACGGTGATTTGCTGCCCGTCCAGCAACTCGCGCGCATGGACGAAGACATGCTTCGCTCGACGGCGAACGCGTTGCCGACGCGCTTAGCTGCGAAGCTCTGGAAGGCACGAGCTGACTCGAGTTTCGGTGATAATCCCTGGGAGGCGGGATGTAAAGGTATCAGGGAGTACGTCAAGGCAAGCGATCTGAAACACTGGATCCGCCGGCAGGAACCAGGGACGAGCGAGGCGTATGCAAAGAAGCTGGTTTCGCGGACGATCGACGCCATGCTCGATCTCTCGAAGCATCGACTGGCAGTTCGGAGACGGACTGAACGAAAGAACGGCCTCGAGTACACTGAGCGACGATTGGTCCTACCGGAGGATGCTGAGATTCCGGGAGAACCGTCGAACTCGAGTGGCTCAGACGACGACGCTCCAGAGACAACTGGCGTCCTCGGCTAACCAGGGACAGGCCCTAGTAAGTCCCCTCGAGAGAGGCCACATCTCGTAATAGAACTCAATACAGACGCGAGAAGCGGTTAGTTGCTAGGTCGGCTAGCTGTAGGTACACTCCTTGAGCAGTCCTCAGCAGTCCATTCAGAGACGACCTCGAAGGTTTCTCTGGGGACGACAACTGTCCATAGTGCCCATTGATTCTCAAATTAGAGAATCCAATCGGCGTCGCAGTCCATCGTGTTCAAGGTCAGCCACGATCCGATGTCCGTGGTGAGGCCCGCAACGTAACGACCGCCCTGGGCACCAAACCCGAGGTCCCGATATCGAACGCTATGGAACTAAGGTTTCCCATATACCCCTATGCGAGAAGAAGATGGCTAAGTCAGGATGTATGATTTCCAGACTTCCAATATTCAGAGTGAGATGGCAAGGGAGTAGATTTATATCTATGACCCGCTTAGTGGTCGATATGTCAACCGAATTCGCTCGAGAACCCGCCCAGCAGGAAGGGGACAGTGAGCCACACGTCCCGGTGGAGGTCCTCGAAGCGATTGATAACCTTGCAAAGGGCAACACCGCTAGCAAGGAAGAAATCGAAGCCGTTCTCAAGTTTTAAACTTTTAAGTCTCATTACTGCTTTTTGAGGACGTGTGGCGTATATTCCCTTGGGCGGGTCGGAAGAGACACACGTTATCTTTGATGGTGGAATCCCTACTCACCTCGCCGATCTGAGTGCTTCCGAACAGCGGGATTTGCTGACGAAGCTCAGAAACATCGCGAGAGAAGATGCGCCCCCCGATGGATACGTTTACGAACAAATCGGCAATTTAGATATAATCAAATTCAGTGGAACGGGTCGCACATACACAAAAGTAGTCACGTTTATCCCCGAGAGAAATACCCACTATCACATCATTTACGTTCTTTACGTTGACGAAGACCACGACTATGACCAAGGGGGACTAGGGAAGTTGAGCCAGCAAGCTCAACAGACGCTGGAGATGATCACAAATTTGGAATCTGTTAAAGATGTTGAAACGTATCTTGAAGACCAGAATTCGCTAACAGCCGACGACTTGGACGACCTTCTCGACAGATGATATCCACTCCGGCGTGAACGCCAGGGTTTCCTCGCACTGGGAATCTCGGCTATGACGAGTCCAGAGAGCTGAGAGCAACCGCGTCGAGCCTGACTCGAGGCCACGTCACTCACTGCGTGTGGCAGCGTCACCATCGCCCAGCTCGCGGTTGGTCCGACACGCCGGACAGCCGTCGACCTCCCCCTCGACGCCGAACACGCGGATGAAGTCCCGCGTCACGAACTCGCCACAGTTACTACAGGTCGGCATATATGATAGTATTTCATAATAACACGTCATAATCGTGGCGGTCACCGTGGGCCGTGGACCGGTCGGCGGGAGCGCCGTCGCAGCCCCGATCGCCACACCGAGTCACTCAGGCCGGTGGCGCGCCGCCCGCGCCACGAGACCCACGTCAACACACGACACAGCGGTCGCTTCACACCGCCGTTCCATCGCGCCAACCGAGTGGCTCGGACGGACAGCGCGGCCGCCGCGCCGTCATGGCACTGCTGCGGAGCGGGGCGGCTGGTCGAGGCCGGCCTGTCCCCGATAGTGTCGCCCGGAGCCAGCCGCTGCCGTGACGACGGGGGACTCCACGTGATCGGCACGCGCAGCCCACGCTGAGTCGAACCGCTGGCTGACCCAGGCCCGTGCGCCCCTGTCCGTCACTGGCTGCACGCTGGGGCCGCCGTCACCGTCACGCCCCGTCGGTGCGATTCGGTTCAGCGCCATCAGCTCCACCACTAGTGGTTGGGGGGTCCGCGGTGTCATCGACGGGTGGGTTGGCCGGGCCGTCGGCCGGCTCACCGGTGGGTGACTCGGTTGGGTCGTCGGGCTCATCACCACTGGGTGGGTCGGTCGGCTGGTCGGGCTCCTCATCGGGTGGATCATCACCGGGCGGGTCCGGCGGTTGGTCTGCGGCGATCTCCTGTTCGAGAACGACGGTGCCGCTGGTATCGCGCACGATCACGACGTCGCCCTCCTCGTGCCAGATCTGGAAGTCGCCGCTGTACCCCCAGTAGAGCGTGTCGGCCGTCGGCTCACCCGTGCCGGTGGAGATGGTCACCGTCGCTCCTGGTTCCAGCGTGAATCCGCGCGGGAACTCGAACGGACTGGCGCTATTGCCCACTCGGCCACCGTCTCTTCGGTCTCGGATGGTCCAACCGGACAGCTCGAGCGGTCCGTCGCCGGTGTTCCGGAGCGTGAGATACTCCGCGCTGGCTTGCTCGCCGAGGATGTGGTAGTCAGCGAGTGCGAGGGAGACCGGATCACTAGGACTCTCATCGTCTTCGTCATCGTCGTCATCGCCGGCCGAATCATCGGTATCATCTGATGACTCGTCGTCCTCCGCAGCCGAGTCCTCGCCGGTGGGCGGTGCATCCCGAGGCGGTGCGGACTCGGGCTCGGCCACCGCGTCGGGGGTCCGGTAGACCGTCAGGCGGGCAGACTCGGTGGCGAGATCCGTGACGATGGTACTCCACGTCCCCCCGTCGGCAGCGATTGCCCCGCGTCCGGGGCCGACGTCGTGCGACGCGCTCCAGATCGGCGCTCCCTCGTCGACGACGACGAACGCACCCGCACCGCGGTCCGCGGTCTCAGCATAATTCGAGGTGGAGCCTCCGACCTCAAGGAGCGAGTGAAGCGAGCGAGTAGGTCGGAGAGGAAACCGACAATGGACGACGCAACCGCACGACAGCAGCCACTCGACTCCCAAGCGTATAAGTACCATTAGACAGTAATCTGAAACATGGAGGTTCGTCGAACCGCCCCGGTCAAACTCATTGTTCCCGATGAGCGCCACACCGACCTCCACGAATCCGCCCGTCAGTTCCTCCACTGTGCGAACCGCGCCGCCGAGTTTTGTTGGTCCAACGCCTCTCCCACAGAGTGCATCACGGCCAACACGACCGCACGGGACGCGCTATACGACGAACTCCGCGAGGAAACCGATCTCACCGCGAACCTCGTTCAAGAAGCCATTCGACGCGCTGTCCAAGCCGTCAAGGGATGCGTCGAACGGTGGAAGGACGGGAAACGAGTGAGCCAGCCGGAGTTCACGTCATGGAGTATCCTCTATGACAAGCGAAGCGCGACCTTTTATCGCGACCGCGTGTCCCTCTCAACCGTCAACGGGCGCGTCGAGTGTGACTTTGAACTTCCCTCGGACAGCCCCACACCATACGAACGGTACGTGCTGTCCGAGGAGTTCGAATTCCGGGCGAGCACACTGCAATACGATAAGGCGACTGACGAGTTCTACTTCCACATCACGACTCGGAAGCACGATTCGGACGATGACGAGTCCGAGGTTTCGGAAGATACTGAGCTCCAAACAGTCCTTGGTATCGACCTCGGCGTCAACAGCCTTGCAGTCGCTTCGACCGGGCGCTTCTGGAAGGGAGACGACTACGACCATTGGTGCCGTGAGTTCGAGAAGCGACGCGGTGATCTGCAACAGCGTGGGACGCAAGCTGCGCACAACGCGCTTGTTCGCCTCGGCAAGCGCGAAGACGCGTGGCGAAAGCAGTACATCCACACGGTCGCCAACGAAATCGTCACCGAAGCCGTCGAGAACGGATGCGACGTGATCGTGTTCGAGAACTTAACGGACATCCGCGAGCGGCTTCCACAGGCGAAGTGGCACCACTTATGGGCGTTTCGTCGCCTGTTCGAGTATGTCGAGTACAAGGCCGCCGAACGCGGTGTCGCGGCGAAGCAGGTTGCGCCGAACCACACGTCCCAACGCTGTTCTCGGACAGACTGTGGGTTCACGCACGAAGCGAACCGTGACGACGAACACTTCAAGTGCCAGAAGTGCGGCTACGAGGTGAACGCAGACTACAATGCGGCGAAGAATATCGGGCTCCGGTACGCCCGGAAGCGGAAACACAGACTCCGTTCCTCGCCCACGTCGGGGAGCGGAGACGCACCAGTAGACGTGCGTGTGAATGGTGGGATGTTGAACGGCGAGAGTCACCGGCCTATTGCCGGAGACTGATTGCCGGGAGTCCACATCAAAGCCCTCCCCTCAAGGACCGAGGCGCGTATGCGCTGAGGGAGTAGGGGAGGGTAGTTTACATGTCTGAGCACACCAAAACATACAAGTCATTATTGCAGTAATCATTAGGCAAAGTATGACCTTCTATGACCGGAGCGACGAGTTGGAGTCATTACAGACCGCCTTTAGGGCGTCTGGTCACGCGTTCTACGTCGTCTATGGACGCCGACGCGTCGGAAAGACAGCGCTTCTCAAGGAATTCTGCGCTGACCGCCCGCATCTCTACTATCTCGCCGCTCAAGAAGCGGAGTATCGCCAGCGTGAGAAATTCGTCGAGCAAATAGCTGAGTCGTTCGACGACCGTGTTCCACGAATCGATGGGTGGGACGATGCGTTCGACTATCTCGGTGACAAACTCTCCGTCGAAGACCGAATCGTCGTCATTGACGAATTCCCGTATTTAGTCGAGGAGAACGACTCACTCCCATCCTACATCCAGGGGTTCGTCGACGAACAACTCACAGACACTGACTCGATGCTCGTCCTCTGCGGATCGAGTGTGAGTACGATGGAGTCCGAGGTCCTCGGCCACGAGAGTCCGCTGTACGGCCGCCGTACCGGGCAGATAGATCTCCAACCGTTTTCGTTTCAAGAGGCTCGAGCCGTTATCTCCTATAATATTGCAGACACGATTCGATCGTATTCAGTCACCGGAGGGACGCCGATGTACCTGACTCTCTTCGACTACGGGCAATCGCTCGCCGAGAACATCCAGACACACATCCTCTCGCCGACAGCAGTACTCTACAACGAACCGGAATTCCTGCTTCGAACCGAACTACGAAATCCCGCTCGGTACCTGAGTATTCTTGAAGCAGTGGCGCTGGGTCACACGACTCCGAACGAGATTTCGGGAGCAACTGGAATCGATTCGGGGCCACTGTCGAAGTATCTCCAAACGCTTCGCCAACTCCGACTCCTCGGCCGTAGTGTCCCAGTCACAGCGTCCAAGCAGAAGTCCAAACGCTCCCGATATCGCGTTGCTGATGAGTTTCTCCGATTCTGGTTCCGCTACGTCGAGCCGAATCGCTCCAGCATTGAAGAAGCACCGTCAGTCGTTTTCGACGGTACCATCGAGCCAGATTTACCGATGCACGTCGCAGCGACGTTCGAAGACATCTGTGAAGAAGCCATCTGGGAGTTGATCAGACGAGGTGACCTTGCGTCGTACTCCGACGTCGGACGCTGGTGGTACGGTGAAGAGGAGATCGACATCGTCGGTCTCGCCCCCGCTGATGACCGTATCCTCCTCGCCGAATGCAAATGGACCAGTGACCCGGTCGGCCATGGACTCGTTGCAGACCTTCGAGCAAAGGCAGACAGCGTCCGATGGGGCCCAAACGATCGCTCCGAGCAGTTCGCCCTCTTTTCGAAAAGTGGATTCGTCGATGGTCTCGCTGACGACCTCGACGGCAATTGGTCACTGTTTGACCTCGACAATCTCAATCAGTTGACCTCCTCTCCGCCCTGACGGACGTAGAATCCCACCATGGGATTTCCGCCACATGTGGTGTTCGATGTTCCAACCCGCACTCAAGGGGAAGCGGTAGGATACCGGGAGAAAATCTCGTTTCTTCCCCTATATAGGGCTGTGGTCCGATCTGAGGATAGTGTTGATATTTCAGACCGCACGACGGGTGGCGGTCAGCGTTCCCTCGGGCACTCTGACTGAGAGCTATGATTGGTCAATCGCCTCGGGGTCAAGCCCCGAGGCTTGTCAGTGGACTCCCGCTCTAACCGAGCAACTCGGTAGGTCGAAATCGACCATTCGCATTCAACGTCCCTGACTTGAGGCTGAGTTCATGGACAAGCCCCACCCTCAACGAGCGAACCCGTCAGGGTGAGCGAAGTAGGGTGGGGTCGTTGACAACCAACGTGATCGATGAGATCTAGCAGATTCACGGCGGCCACGGACGCGGTGACCGACACTCAGGACTCATCGCTCGTTTCCCACTCTGGACGTGGTGTCGGTGACGGGAGTTCGGTAACCGTAGTTCGGAGTTCCTCTTCCGTTGCCCATGGGAAGCACCGGCCGTGTAATTCGAATTTACGGAACTTGTTGAGATGGACCCAACTATACGTCGCTGGTTCCTCCCCCTCTTCTGCTCGTTCATCAACAACATCCCATACCTCGTCTTCAGTAACATCAATACCAGTAGCCTGCGCACTGTCAATGAGCGATTCGATTTTTGAGTGAGTCTCAGTCTCTGTCAAACCGTCCGTGAACGCCATTTCGAGGGCAGCTTGGATGACGTGCTGTTTCGACTCGAGATTCGTATCAGTCACCCACGCGTAGTCGCGGGGGAATACATACGCTTTATCGAAAAACGGCGGGTCATCGATCTCACCTAATTCCGGTGCTTCACCACCGCTTTCTTTCTCGAAGACACCGACGATGTAGTCGCTGTACGTTGCCAACAGGGAAAACATGATATCGAACGTATTGAGCCGGTCAGTCGGGAGCTCAAGGAGATCGCCCATGATGAACGGGTAGGCGCCAAGTTGTTTCGTGAGTTCGTTCTGTACAGCGCGAAGACGCCGGAGGTAGGGATCACGATAGCTGCCGAGAATGAAGTACGACGTCCGTTGACTCCGAAGGTACGGCAGTTCGCGCTGCGTGAACCGCCAAATCTCACGTTTCTCCGCTGGCTCGAGTTCGATATCCCCGACTGCCTCGTGGACCACCGCCATACTATCCGTAGCGTCGGGTGGGGGACTCGGATCACTCATCAGCTGGTGATTAAGCTGGAATTCCTTATCACTTCTGAACGACTTTGGTATTTCCGCTAATTACCAACTTGGATAGTCCTAACCATTATAGTGCTGCTGCTCGTAGAGCCACGTATGAGCGAGAGTCACAGCAGAACAGCCGATTCGGGGCCGTTTGCGGAACAGCAGCGACTGTTTAAGTTGCTGTCCCAGGATACGCGCCACCTCATCATCCAAGAACTTCTCGGCCATCCTGCCCACCTGATGTCGCTCGCTGAACTCGAGTACATGACTGGAAAGAGCCAAGCAGCCATCAAAGACCAACTCGAGAGGCTAAGCGAGGCCGGAATCCTCGCATGCTACACGTACGAACCGAGCGAGGGGAAACGCGATCTTCCTTCGCAGTTCTACGGCTTCACGGAGCGGGGCGTCGAGATCCTTCACGATTATAAGTATCTGCGCGGCCTCCCAGTCGCCCGCGCCCTCTATGAGAATACCCGGAAAACTGAAAAAATCGAACGCCACGAATCAGCACCGCGACCTGCGCTTCCCGAAGCTGTTGCGGAAGCGCTCGAGTTTGAGGAGCCGGATCTTGATATCGTTGATAGTAGCACAACTCGGTGACATCCTCTCCGCCCTAAACAGTAGTTGCCGATTCGACGCGACGGCCGAGCGAAGTCGTAGTTGATGAAGCGATTTGGATTGTGAAGCTGCGATGCTCTCGGCGATACAGAGATGGAAGGAGCGAAGAAACGCCGCCAGCACGGCGTTTCTGAGCGTTTCCACTCAGTTATGGCGTGCTGACCGATAAGTTCGGTCGGATCAATCAACCGCTATCCGTAGTCAGTCACAACGACGAATTCCTGGAAGAGACGCGTCGAGATCGGCGATTTCTCTGGTACAGCACCAGCTGAGACAAGCACATTTGCGAGGATCCACAGATTGTACATCGCAACCGCGAACAGGAAGTAGAACAGCCGCACCGAGAACGTCGGCGACGACGTTCTTGGGAGAAAATCACCGATCTGCCGATAGGAGGTTTCAATTCCCCAGCGGCGGCGGAACGCCGCCGCGTACGCTCTCGCCGACTCGTCGGCGGTCGCTGGCTCGGCGCTGGCTGTCTCGCCCGCGTGTCGGGTTTCCCCGCTCGACGACGACGACACATACGTAGCGTCCGGCATCCCGCCGATGGTCATGATCATCTTTTCTTTGACGCCCGCATCTAGATTCCCATCGACCTCGAGGCGCTTGCGCACCTCAGCGATTCCCTCATCGAGGTCCGTCGTCGCAGCTTCGGCGCTGTCGCCCGCGCGATTGCGCGTGTCGATCTTGACGGGATCGTGATCGCAGGAGCTCAGCCCATGTAGCTTTCCGTTGTCGGCGATCCAGGCCCGGACGTCCTCGAGAGGGTGCAGCGATCGCAGCGCCCTCACCGTGCCGAAGCCACCGTGGGTCTGCCCGTCGCTGCATCGCCGAGACCCACACCGGTATCTCATCGATGCCGTCTCCTGGTCCGCAGCTGCCCGCCAGCGTCACCTGGTGGAAACGTTTACCAGGTTTCGAACGTAACTAGGTCGTATGGCAACAGCGGTCAAAGTCGATGAAGATGCAAAATCACGACTCGAGGAGCTCCAGGCGGAGATCCGGCTTCGGGCGGGGGCAAGCGTCACCCAACAGGAGCTCCTCACGCGCCTCATCGATGACGCCTACGAATCGCACGACGAGATTATTGACTCGTTTCGGGAGACGACGGTTCCGCTCTCGGACGCCGAGAAGGAGGCAATGCGTCGCAATCGCTTCCAATCCGGCCTCGAGACTGATGAGGACGACATTGACGACGTACTGTACGGATGACGGTCCTTGTCGACACGGGTGTGCTGTACGCGGATCACGATCGCGACGCGTCTCGACATGACGCTGCGAGCGACACACTCGAGGCGGTCTACAGTGGGACCTTCGGCCAGCCGTACGTGAGCGATTATCTCTACGACGAAGCCGTGACACTGACGCTCAAGCGAAGCGGATCGTTCACGCCAGCAAAGCATCTCGGCGAGAAACTCCGCGGTGTCGCATCGTATCCCCAGACATATGAAATGCTCCGCGTATCAGCGGCCGTGTTCGCCGATGCCGTCGAAATCTTCGAACAGTACGACGATCAAGCGCTGAGCTTCACTGATGCAACGTCCGTCGCGCTGTGTCGGCGTCACGATCTCGACGCGATCATGAGTTTCGACGATGACTTCGATGGCATTGTCCGCCGAATCGATCCTGCAGCAGTCTGAGCAGAAACCAGCCGTAGTGTCGCTCTGCGAGACCATCCAGTGGGACGAACACCACCTCGTCGTTCATGGCGGTTCGCCCCACGTATCGAGCCGGAGATCGATCGCGAGCAGTCCAAAGGAACTCCGCGAGAAATACGACCTCCAGCCCGGTGACGAGGTGGTCTGGCTCGATACGGATGATGACATCGCCGTGAAAAAACGGACGCGTACCGGCGGTCGGGAGCTGTTGTTCTAGACGAGACGTGTGACGCGGTGGCTGCGGAACTCGGATACCGTCTCTGCCGACCGTTGTGACCGCAACTACGAGGAGCCGTGAGATGCCGACCTCCAGAGCCGAGCAGTTGCCCTGTTAGGCTCCCTCGTCGATGCACTGCCGGCGCAGGCCGGCACCGTGTTCGCTGAAGCGGAAGCCGGAGAACCAGTTCTGCAGGCACAAGTACAGCCCCGTCTGAGAGCGACCGTGTCGGGCCTGACTCGAGGCCGCGTCACTCACTGCGTGTAGCAGCGTCACCGTCGCCCAGCTCGCGGTTGGTCCGACACGCCGGACAGCCGTCGACCTCCCCCTCGACGCCGAACACACGGATGAAGTCCCGCGTCACGAACTCGCCACAGTCACTACAGGTCGGCATATATGATAGTATTTCACAATAACACGTCATAATCGTGGCGGTCACCGTGGGCCGTGGACCGGCCGGCGGGAGCGCCGTCGCAGCCCCGACCGCCACAGCGAGTCACTCAGGCCGGTGGCGCGCCGCCCGCGCCACGAGACCCACGTCAACACACGACACAGCGGTCGCGTCACGCCGCAGTGACATCGTGCCAACCGAGTAAATCGGGCGGACAGCGCGGCCGCCGCGCCGTCATGGCACTGCTGCGGAGCGGGGCGGCTGGTCGAGGCCGGCCTGTCCCCCGATAGTGTCGCCCGGAGCCAGCCGCTGTCGTGACGACGGGGGACTCCACGTGATCGGCACGCGCAGCCCACGCTGAGTCGAACCGCTGGCTGACCCAGGCCCGTGCGCCCCTGTCCGTCACCGACTGCACTCTGGGGCCGCCGTCACCGTCACGCCCCGTCGGTGCGATTCGGTTCAGCGCCATCAGCTCCACCACTAGTGGCTGGGGAGTCCGCGGTGTCATCACTGGGTGGCTCGGTCGGCTCACCGGTGGGTGGCTCTGTTGGGTCGTCGGTCTCATCACCAGATGGATCGGTCGGCTCGTCGGGGACATCATCATCGGGTGGGTCGGTCGGTTCGTCGGATCCGTTGCCAGCCGATTCGTCGGGGTCCTCGTCACCGGGCGGCTCCGGCGGTTGGTCTGTAGCGATCTCCTGTTCGAGAACGACGGTGCCGCTGGCATCGCGCACGATCACGACATCTCCCTCCTCGTGCCAGATCTGGAAGTCGCCGCTGTACCCCCAGTAGAGCGTTTCGGCCGTGGGCTCACCCGCGCCAGTGGAGATAGTCACCGTCGCTCCTGGTTCCAGCGTGAATCCGCGCGGGAACTCGAACGGACTGGCGCTATTGCCCACTCGGCCACCGTCTCTTCGGTCTCGGATGGTCCAACCGGACAGCTCGAGCGGTCCATCGCCGGTGTTCCGGAGCGTGAGATACTCCGCGCTGGCTTGCTCGCCGAGGATGTGGTAGTCAGCGAGTGCAAGGGCTGCCGGATCACCTGGCCCCGCGTCATTTTCGTCGTTTTCGTCGTCATCGCCGGCCGAGTCATCGTCACGGTTAGCTGACTCGTCGTCCTCCGCAGCCGGGTCCTCGTCGGCGGGCGGTCCATTCCGAGGCGGTGCGGACTCGGGCGCGGCCACCGCGTCGGGGGTCCGGTAGACCGCCAGGTGGGCAGACTCGGCGGCGAGATCCGTGACGATGGTACTCCACGTCCCCCCCGTCGGCAGCGATTGCCCCGCGTCCGGGGCCGACGTCGTGCGACGCGCTCCAGATCGGCGCTCCCTCGTCGACGACGACGAACGCACCCGCACCGCGGTCCGCGGCGAAGACACACGACCCGTCAGCGGAGACGCTGAGGTCGGCGGCGGGCCACATGCCGATGTCGGCCCTCCATCGCACCTCGCCCGTGGGGGCAGCAATCGCGTACAACGTACCGTCTGTGTCCGCAGTAACCACCGTCCCACCGTCGTCGGAGAGCACCAGCCAGCCCCCGATGGCGGCCGTCTCCCAGACGACCTGGCCTGCGACGTCGAGGACGATAGTGTGGACCGCGTCGAGGCCAGCGGCGTCGTACGGCGGGAAGCAGACCGCCGCGTCGCTCATCGCGCTCGCGACGTGGCTGTCCAGTCGGAGGTCGACCTCAACCAGCTCGTTGTTGACCAGCCAGACCGAGAGACCGATGCCGTGGGCGAGTTTCCCCTCGCCGCGCAACAGCCGATAGAAGAAGTCGCTGGGGTCGTCGTTCGGATCCTGCTGGACGTGATCGAGTTCGGCGAGCAGGAGGACGGTCCACGCCCAATACGCAGCGAGCGCATTCCAGATCCCGGTGAAGACGCCGTCGAGCCCCTCGTAGTCGCCCTTTTCACCCCTGTCAACGCGGCGAGACTCTCGGTAGCCGCGCTAAACAGCGTGCGACACTCCTTCAGATTCACGTACTCGGCGGCGAGCTGGTCGTGGCGCTGTGCGAATTCCCAAAGACCCACCGCGTCGTGAGCGTCTTGCCCATGCCGGGCGGGCTATACACCGAGACCGTCGGCGGGAGGTAGCCGTTGTTGGCCCCTGTCAAATCGTCGCGAGGTCGCGAGCACCGGTGGGAGTGGTGTGCCAGCAACGACCGTCTCGTACACCGGTTCGATAGCCACACTGGTGGTACTCGGTCGAATCCGTATCGCACGCGTTCGATCGGGTCACAGGCGACCAGCGTCAGGACGACTCCGCGAGCAGCGCAATCCCTTGCTCCACGATTGCATCGGTAATAAACAAGCTCGTCTCTGCCTGGAGCGCTCGCATGTGGCCGATCGCCGCTGATTCACTGAGCGCGCCACGGCTATACGCGAGCACGAGAATCCCGATCGATCCATGCACCTCGACACCGCGCTCCGTAGCGGCGTTCCGGGCTGCGAGGTCGTCGGTCAGAAACACCGCTGAGCGTTCAGCCGCGACCGCAAGCGCGGCTGTCTCGCCGGCATCCAACTCCACATCGAGTGCGGCCGCGTCGGCCTCGACGAGTTCGTACTCGATGGCGCCGAGCGCAGGCGGAACCGTGCCCGCCGCAAGTTCATCACACACCGTCTGTGGAAGCAGGACGTGATCGATGGTCGAGAGCAAATGGAGCGCATCGATCTCGTCGAGATGGATAATAGGCTCCGTGTCAGCGACCGCGAGCGTCACGCATCGAGTCCCCACTGCACATCGTCGGAAACCGCCTGCAGCTCACGTTCTGCACGCTTGACCCGGTCCCGACCGACGAGTTCGATCGCCGTCTCTCGGTCGATTTCGTCGTTCACGTATCGCGACAGGACGACCTCGATCCAGAGGTCTTCGACGCCGCGCTCAAGGGCGTGTTCGAGGATCTCCGATTCGGGTTTTCCTCGTGCGTCGGCGATCTCTTGCACCCGCTCGGTGAGATCCGTGGCCATGTCCGAATACTTGCTCCGTACGACCTTAAACATCAGTGGATCCGTCATCGTGTCCGACGGTGTCGGCCGTTCAGGTTCGGACTCGACAGCGATTGATTCCGCAAGCGAGGGTGCCCTCGCCGTGCAGCAAGCGGGAGAAGAAATCGTCTCTGTCGTCGCTCGGCACAGATTTATCATATTGGTCAGTGTACCAATAGGTGAGGATGGCCTCACTGATCGACGACGACCTCGATGGCGTGAGCGAGGGGCGAAAGTACCCCGATGGGACTGTCGTCCGCGTGTTTTGCATGCAGACAGACCGTGACGCGTACCCGTCTGGGTGGGCCTACAAGCTCACTACGGCGCGACGGAGCCGGACCCGCCCCGCACGCTTGACGATGGGACGATTCGTCGGTACGACACTCGCACGAGGACACCAAAGGGCACGAACTACACGTTGCACCGGACCCCAACCCAGACATCATCAAGTTCCCCGGGATGGTCGAACTCTGGAAACGGTTCTGGAGCGAAATCCCGAAATCCGAGTTCGAGGTCAAGTGAGGCCATCACACCACGGTGATACGCATGAACGATACCACGCCGCCGCTGCACCCGATGGAGCGCGAACAGCTTCGGGCCGAATCAACCCTCGTCGTGACCGTGAGGTCGTCCAGTGAGTTCCACGACGGCGTCACCGACGGGATCGAGGCGCTCGAACAGGGGGACACGGTGGATTCCACGCCGACGCTCTCGTTCACCAGCTACGATGATCTGATGGAGACGCTGACGCCGCGCGTCCTCGATCTCATCGAAGCCATCCGTCAGGAAGAACCAGCCAGCATCAACGAGACCGCACGGGTCGTTGACCGGGACGTGAAGAACGTCCACGGGGAACTTAGCCGGCTCGCCCAGCTGGGCATCATCTTCTTCGAGGAAGACGGCCAGAGTAAGCGCCCGGTCGTCTGGTTCGACGAACTCGTGATCACCCTCCCGTTCGATCCAGAGGCTGGCGACACGGCCACTGCCGCGCCGTAACTGTATTAAGTTCATTGACAAGCCTCGGGGCTTGACCCCGAGGCGGTTCACCTGTCTGAACGGAATGTGGGCTCCTGCCCCTCACCAAAATTCATATATTGTATGAAGCCCATATCTTGAGTGGAGGCATGTCCCGAACCACCGCCACCATCCCGGACGATCTCACCGATCTCATGGAGGGAGCCGTTAGAGCGGGAATCTTCGAAAACAAGAGCGACGCCATTCGCCACGTTCTCCGCGAGTATTTCGAAGAGAACCAGAACGCGCGGGTTGCAGCTGCGGTCTCGTTGTACGAAGACGGCGAGATTACCCTCGGAACGGCTGCCCGCCTTGCCGGCATCAACCGGTTCGAGATGCGGGACATACTGCGAGAAGAAGGTGTGGAACTGCGGTTCGGCCCTGAAGACATGGATGCCGCGAGAGACGAGATTGAGGCAGCCCGCAACCTCGAATGACCGGCCCACCGACAAACGCGACGGTTCTCAACACCACCGTTCTTTCGAACTTCGCGCAGGTAGACCACGTCGAGTTGCTGCTGGATCTACCTCGCCTCGTGACAGTAGATGCTGTTCAGGAAGAACTCGAATTAGGCGCTGAAACCCACCTGTACAGTCAACTACCCCACCCTACTTCGCTCACCCTGACGGGTTCGCTCGTTGAGGGTGGGGCTTGTCCATGAACTCGGCCTCGAACCCATCTGGGTGGGCAGTAAATCCGCCGCTCGGCGTCACCGTTCCAGACTGTAGGGCAAGCTGACTGTTGCCCGTCCGTCGAGACGACTGTTGGCCCCGACGGACGTACCGCATACCGATGTTCTTCGCCGCATTGTAATCCGCGTTCGCTTCCGACTTACATTTCTGACAGCGGAAATCGTTACGATTCGGGCGATTCTCGTCTGCCGTGAACCCACACTCGGCGCACCGCTTCGATGTGTACGCCGACCCGACTTGCTTCACCGAGATGCCGACCGCTTCGGCTTTGTATCCCACCTGTTCATAGAGTGTCCTGAACGCCCATTTATGCCCCCACGACGCACCTGTTCGGTCGCGGATGTGTGTCAAGTCCTCGAACGCTATTACGTCGCACTCATACCGGAGTGCTTCGCCTACGATGGCGTTCGACGCTCGGTGGAGTACATCGCGGACGTATCGAAGCTCGCGGCCACTTGACTGCTCGAGCGTTCGGTGGGCGCTTCGGGTCCCGGTCTGTTGGAGTCCGGCGCGCACCTTCTCAAACTCGCGGAGGTCGTGGGTCATCTCCCGCCCGCTGAAGAAGTAGGCGGTGCTTGTGACGGCGAGGTTTTCGATACCGAGGTCAACCCCGAGGACCGTTCCGTCCTCGACGGTGTTCTGCTCGGTGTCGTTCTTGGGTCGGCGGAAGCCGATATGCAAGAAGTAGTCGCCGTCACGGGCGGTGAGCGTACTTTCCGTGATGCTCCATCTGTCTGAATTGAGGTACTGTCGTTGGTAGCCATCGTCAGCGTCGGGCAGAGCAAGTTCACACCGGACGCGACTTTCCGTTGTGGTGAGTGACACCGTATCGTCGTCAAACAGTGTCATGGTCCGGGTATCGTACTTCACCGTGGATGCGGTAAAGGTCGGCTTGCTCACCTTCTTGCCGTTGGACCGGCGTTCGATACAGCCGGTGATGGCTTGGGCGGCCTGGTGGGTGGCGAGGATCGCGTGCTGACTACCGAGGTCAGTGTGTTCGCGCACGTCGTCGTAGGCGAGGGGCTGTACGTCGCTTTTGGCGTTGCACTTGCCCCACGCCATGTCGGTGGCGATTTGGCAACCACGCTTCCACTCGGAGATAGCCTCTTCGAGAAGGTCGCGTTGCTCGTCCGTGACTTTGAGACGAGTGATTGCCGTCCGACGCACGTAGTCGTCTGCCACTGGTTCAATGTGGTTCCGCTGCTACTTATAGTACGGTGTTTGTTCCCTGTGCGAACGCGCTCCTCCTCTCCCTACTCACTCGCTTCGCTCGTTCCTTGAGGAAGGGGACTCCGCGCTACCGCTTCAGTTGAACACGCGCTGGCTGTCCTCGAAGAGGAGATACCCGTTATCACCCCATCTGCGTCGGCGGAGAAGTTGGAAGAGCAACTCCTTGAAACGCTAGACCCTGGAGAGGCACAGGCTCTGGCCGTCGCAGAGGTCGCTGACGGAATGGCCGTTACCGACGACGGTGATGCGCGTGCGACTGCAAAGCAGCGTGGTGTTGGCCTAACCGGCTCTATCGGTCTCTTGGTACGGTTCGTTGAAGACGGCCACATTTCGGCTGAGACGGCTGACAGGTATCTTAAGCGCTGGATCGATGAGGCTGGATTTCGGTCACCCGCCCGCGACTTTGACGTGTTTCTTGAGGATTGAGTCGTCGTTAGGATTGCACGTCATCTATCTCTTTTAGTCAATTTTGACCCATATATTGCACCACGCGGGGCAAGAATTTAGGGAAACGCACCACTTGGTGCAGAATAAAGAGCAGGAACCTGATATGAATAGTTCCTGTGGCCGACAACAACCACGCAAGAAAACGACTCAAGATGACACGAACGAAACAGAACCGACTTCCGGATTTGACCCGCTTTCAACTACTGAACATTGACGATGTCCATCCCGCCAGCATCGCGTACGGATCGAAGTGCATCGACACCGTCCTCGCCTGCGAGCAATTCGTTCCACACCTGCTGCGGGACGGTAACAGTCGAGAACTGTTCCCCCACGAGGTCAAGCCGGTCGATCAGCGCGAGGTTGAGAAGCGGGGACGTGTCCGAGACGACGAGGTCACCGTTGCGCATACTCGAGGTCGTCGTCAAGGTCGTCGCTCGTGCAGTGACGTTCGATCTACCGGTCGCCGAGCAGTTGGTGGAACTCTCGGTGAGAGAGGGTGCGAGTTCTCGAGCCTTTCCGAACGAGAGGATGCCTTCGCGGTACAGCGAAATCGCCAATTCGTTGCGCAAGACGTCGTCCCGTTTGTCGTCCGGGACGTTGAGGGCATCGTAAACGTCTGATGGAACCTCGATCGTTCCCATAATAGACGTTCAGCGACCAGTACAAAGTGTTTCGGTGGCTCGAAGCCGACAGCACCGACGATGAGATACGTACCGTCGGATTGGTGGACATCAGTCACACGATTTGTGAACGTCGTTTATCCAAGATCCGAACATAATCGGTCGCATCGCTGTATCACATCGCCAAAAACTGATTGCCAAGAGTCCACATCAAAGCCTCCCGGCCAATCGGAGTCGATTCACGGTATAATCAAGTTAACTTGCCAGTGTCACGTAACAGGGGAGTAACATGGCGAATCCGCTCTTCTCGACGTCTGCTGCGTCGCGACGTCGTGACCAGTTCGGTCGCACCGGCCAACGCTTGCGTTTCAATCCCGGTGTGGGTTTCTGCTGCGTCGCGACTCTCGTTGCCAACACCCGACACCCCGAGTACAAGCAGTTTCAATCCCGTTCTGGGTTTCTACTGCGTCGCGACATGTACGTCTCGCTCGTGTCCTGCTGGATAGCGATGTGTTTCAATCCCGTTCTGGGTTTCTGCTGCGTCGCGACCCAGCTACGCAACTGAGCTCAGCGTCCTTGGCGCACTGTTTCAATCCCGTTCTGGGTTTCTGCTGCGTCGCGACCGGTGAACCGCTCCCCCAACTCCTCCTGTTGGCGGTGTTTCAATCCCGTTCTGGGTTTCTGCTGCGTCCAGATCAAACACAGCGCAGTACACGACGGATTCTACGGGCGGTGTTTCAATCCCGTTCTGGGTTTCTGCTGCGTCAGGGGGTGTTTTCTGGGGGATAGCACCTATAGTTTTCTCTGGAGACGCGAGAATGGGGGAGTCGTTCGTGGACCCCAGCTGTACATGGCTTTGAAAAGGGTTGACGAAAATTGGCACTTACGTCTGGAGTCGGCCGGCAAGTGTCGGTACGACGTAGCGGGTTTTGCCCTCCATCCACGTCTCGACGGCGCCATCGGATTCGAGCGCGTCGAAGTGTCGACCGACAGTACTCCTCGATTTCCCGGTCTCGTCAGATATTTCAGGAAGTGTCGTACTCTCGTCGATAGAGACGAGATACCGGAGCGTGTCAAGAGTCGCGTCGGACGGGCTGCTCATCAGGTCCGGGAGGCCGATCTCTTCGATTTTTCGTCGATGTCCCTGAACTGGAGTGCGAGGTCAACGACGTTCGGCCGAACGATCGCGGCGACGGTTAGCGGGAGAAAGATCTCCCGCGGACCCCCGTCGAAGTTGAGTACCACCGTCCCCTCGGCAGCTTCAAGCACGTCGACACATAGTAATCGCGTAAAAAGATTCAAGGTAGTGACGGGTCCAGATGTGATCATGAAGCGACATACGATTGTATACTGTCGAGAGGTGTTATGCGTCGAATCGACCTAACGGTTAAACCAGAGGGCTCGTTCCCGGTGCCGACCGCGAATGGCTACCAGATCTACGGCGCGGTTCTCTCGGCGCTCGATGGTGTCGACGAGGACGTGAGCACGCGCGTCCATGATTCCTCGATCGGGAGTCTGACGAACAGCGGCCTCCTCGGGACGTTCGACGGAAGCAATCGCGACCACCACAAACGCGTAATCCGCGACGAGACGTACGATCTCAAGTTGGGCGTCGCCGATCCCCGCGACCAAGAGGTCTTCCAAGCACTCGCCGACGCGTTCGTCTTCAGCGACGATACTCTCGAACTCGCGGACGGCGACTTCCGCGTGCGCGACTTTGCGAGCACGAACACAACCCACGAGGACCTCCTCACTGAAGCCTCAGAGATCGCCGCCCGGTACCACAACACCTTCGAAATTGAGGTCCGCTTCGAGACGCCGACGTGCATCAAAGAGAGTAGCAATATAACTAACATGTTTCCCGCGAGGCAACACGTATTCGCCTCGGTACTGCGAAAATGGAACGCGACGATCCCGGACGAGCGGGCAGACGAGTTCGAGATTGCGATGACCCGTGAGGACTTCGGGACGAACCTCATCGAGAAACCCGACGCGGACACCTACGAGACGGATAGCGTCCTCGTCAACCGCGGCGAGGATGGCGGCCCGATCCTCCGCCAGGGGTTTACCGCCGACTGCACGTACAAGTTCAAGGACGCGAGCGAAGCCATCCGGACCGCGGTGACAGCGCTTGCGCTCTTCAGCGAGTACGCCGGCATCGGCGCGTTCGTCTCGCGCGGCTGTGGGACGGTCTCTGTGGAGGTGAAAGAATGAGGGTCCAGAATGGGTTTTTAGATAACAGGATCGGCACTGCCACTATTTCAATCCCGTCTCGGACCCTGATGGGAAATGATGGGGCACACCCATATGGGAGATCGACCAAGGAGAAGCTGAAATGACCCACGACACACCCGCCTCAGCGGCCCGCTACGCACACCGGTACATCGTGGATACGCCGCTCATCGGGAACGTCCTCGAGCACGCGGGCGAGTACGACGCGAAGACGGAGCCGGAAGAGACGACGTCGCTCGCGGCCCACATCATCAACGCGATGACGGTCGGCGTGAACACCTTCGTGTACAACGCCGTCGACGGCGGCCGCGACATCATGGAACTCGAAGAGGAACTCTCGGTGCTCGCGGCGGCGCTCGCGCTCCACGACACGAACAAGTACGTCCGCGAGGCGTACGGTGTCGAGACGGACGGGAACACGAACGAGGCCTTCGACGCCTACTTCGAGAACGGCGACGACTTCGGCGTCGAGGAATTCCTCGGCGAGGGCTACCGCGACGACCTCCACTATCTCGTCCAGCGGACGGAGGTGAACGAGGACAGCCGTGAAACCCGCGGAACGCAGACAGAGTTCGCCGGTCTCGATCGGTACTGTCAGATTGGCGATCAAGTTGCATCAGTTGTCCTCCGAGACGGTATCAAGGGTGGGTTCGGCAAACTACGCAAGAAACTCGACGACAACGAGGTCCACCTCCTCGAATTGACACAGATTGAACAGCCGATCCTCAACGACGAACTCCTCGGCGCGACGAAGGAAGTCATGTCCGGTAAGGACGGTGGCGAGGAGTACGGCGTCGTCGTCGGGAGCACGCCCGATCGCGTGCTGTACCTCGGCGACGAGGTCGACCGCGACGTGCTTCGAGAACGAACATACGAGAGGGCTAAGCAGAATCTTACTGACAATGGCCCATACTCGTTCTCCTGTAAGCTTGGGTGGAACAGTTTTAATTACGATGTTCTTGGTGAATTGAGCCTACCAGTCGAAGAGAAAATAGAACAGATTCGTCGGCAAGCTGTCGATCTACTCAAATCCGATGCAGGAGGTATCGAACCACTTGAAAGAGTCCCCGAGGGCTTTGAGGAATACCTTCCAGGCCTCATCAAAGCAATATACGTTGATGGAGTCGGTGATTTTGATGATAGAAAGTTACAAGACAGATACGAGGAAGTGTATAATTCTATTGAGGGTGGAAAGAGCACAAAAGGCCAAAAAATAAAACTAGAGTTCATAACAGAATTGGCGAGAAGCTACCAAGAGTTTTCAGGAGAACTTGATTGGCTTCAGAAAAAATATGAGCCGAAGCTGAAAGAAGATCTTAAGCCATCAGTAGACGCAATACTCGAATCTGTTAGCGCTCTGTTCGAAATACAGAGCAATGTAGGGATTCCAGACAAATCCGAGATGTGCTATCTCTGTGGAAAGCAAACTGAGACCAAGTACCAGAAGGGGCAAAGTGCAGTGTATCGATCATATGAGTTCTCGAAACGTGTACCACCCCACGGCGAGTACAAGAAGATCTGCGAGGTGTGTAACCTCGAGTACGCGCTCCTCGCTGACACGTGCGAACGCGCCGACGTCAACCTGAACTCGAACGTCGGCGTCGCGTACTACTACTTCGACGAGTTTCTTGGAGACATCCGTCTCCGTGGTGGACGCGTCGGCCTCCAGCAGGGCGAGACGATCGACCTCAGCGACACGGAGGTAGAAACGAGTCTCCTCCGGCCCCAGTACTACGTCCAGCCGTTCAATTTCGGTGGACATCCCGCGATGGGCGAAAAGAACCACCGGATGGTCATCGTTCGACAGCTGATGCAGGCGGCACAGGACGCCGGCATGAAGGTCGTCCTCGGCCGCCCGTTCACGCGCTTCGAGAGCTCTAATGCGGCGTTCGTCGATGAGGATGCGATCCGCCAGCAGGAACTGCTCGATCTGGACGTAATCGATCGGTTCGGACCGCTCCCGTCGTTCGCCGACCGTAACGACGGACACGAGCAGTCGCACCTCCGACGTGCGCTCGCGCTCTGCAAGATCATCGCTACCATCGGTCAGGAGGCGGGGATGCGGAATTCCTATCTCCAACTCGACCGAGACACGTTTCACCACCTCGCTAACTTCGCCGTACAGAACCACGATAACGCGACTCACCTCTCCGACCTCGAGTCGTATCTCGAAACCTACCACACGGCCCAACTCATGGACATGAAAACCGTCGCCGAACGAGGAGTCGACCTCTTCGGCGAACAGTACGACAGCAAGTACAAGAAGACGAAAATCTTCCGCGAGGCGATCGACGCGTTCCTCAGCGGGAAGAACCAGCGGATGTCCGATGACGACCTCCGCGAACACGTCGCGGCACAAGTGTACGACGCGGCGGACCGCGAAGACTACGCCGGCTACGTTACCGTAGAAGAGGCGGAAGAGTTCGTCGACGCCCTACAGGCATATCTCGTCGAGAACGATCTCGACTCCCTCAAGAAACTCTCCGACTGGGAGAACGCGCTCGTTAACTCGTACCTATACGCCTACGAACAGGTTTTGTACGAGGACGATACCGAATCGTCCGATAACTAATCCTATTCACTGATCCACAATGACACTCACGTACCCCGAAACCGGCCTCGTCGACTCGTTCGAAATCTACCGCACGCAGAAGCCGAGCGTCACGCTCGTCGTCGAACGCGAGATTACCGAACCGACGCTGTTCCGCAACTCCAACAACGACCGTGCGGAGACCCAACAGTTCGGTGACCAGTTGCACGCACAGGTGAACGGTGAGAAGTTCACGAGCAAGGAGCGGCTCAGCGGTCTCGACCTGCTCCGGTCGCTCGACGACGAACTGGTCGGCGACGAATACACGTATAACGAACCTGCGACGCTCGACGAGTCGATCAACGTCGGAACGCTCACGTACGGCCTCGCCGGCACCGGCGACCAGGACTTTGCGATCAAGTCCCGCGTCATCGAGGGCTACACGTACACGACCGACGAGTACGACCTGATGAACAAGGAGACCCGGAACGCGGTGTACGAGTCCGGGACGATGCGTACTGACGAGAACGAACAGTCCAAAGCGCTGTTCGACTACGTCAAAGTCCAACCAGGGAACTCGCTCGTCCACTTCGTCACGCTCGAAGCCGCGACGGGACCAATGCTCCTCTACGCGCTCCACAACGTTCTCAACACGGGACGGTACGGAGCCCGCGAGACGCGGACCGGGCGTAATGTCCGCAACTCGATCCGTGGCGTTATCCTCGGTGATCACGACACATCGCTCTCGACAGGAGAGCTCCTGATGGAATACCACGAGGAGGACAACGAGGTCGGGGACAGTATTGCTGAATATGTCGAGGACGTCCGCCGAACCGACTGGGAGGTTTACGGCGACTTCCACGATGCGGACGCATTCCCTGAGTGGTACGAGGGGATGCGGGCCGTGGCGTCGCGGGAGACTGACGACGCCGACGAGATCCTCCTAGAGGAATTCGGTCGTCTCACCGAAGCGGCGACGGACGTGTTCAGTGCCGATGATTGAGCAGACGTACGAGGCACAGCTGTACGCTCCGCTGTTCTACTCGAGCGCGGAGGGGAGGTCCGTCCGGACACAGCCGATGCTATCCGCGACCGCACTTATGCACGCGATCGGCTACCGGTACTGCGGCCTCGAGAAGCGGTACGCACTCGTTGGCGACGACGCGACATCTCCTTCGTACGATCACCTCCGCGAGCTACCGCTATTCGTGAGCGACATGCGCCCAGTCGCTGTCAAGGCCGATGAACGGACGTTTCGGAGTACCGACTACCGCTCCGAACGGCACTTCACGACGGCGGATCCGAACGTTGCCGAACAGGTGACCGGTGGGAAGTCAGTCCCGGAGGTTCTCGAACGCTCGGGTGCCGGCTGGCAGACCATCCGCCGATATCACGGCCTCTCACCCGGATCAAAATTTGAATTCACCGTCTGGAGTGACGAGCCCCTTCCAGAGCGGCCGTCGTTTCGAATGGGTATCGGACAAACGGGGGAGTTCCGCGCGAGCGAAACCGACCTCAACCAGCTCGTACTGAACGAGTTCCTCCTTGAGGAAGTCTACGACCTCCCGACGGAGACGCTCAGCGAACTCTTGGAGCGGAGCGACTCGTTCAAGCGCGGTAACGATCCTCGACTCCAGCACTTCGTCGGCGTCGATCCGAAGTACGCACGTGAGACGATCATCCCGGAGCTGAGCTAGATGCGTGTCCGGAGTGCCACGCTTGCGACTGAACCGCCCGCCGAGGGGTTCGCTGAACGGGACTTCGACCACGCCCGGGCGTTCCAGAACCGCATCGCCGAGTGGGCGCACGACGACGCCACGGAACCGGTCGGTGTCCTCCGAGCACCGACCGGTGCGGGGAAGACCGCGACGTTCTACGAGGTGGTCAAGGAGAACGCCCTGACGCTCGTCGTCTACCCAACGAACGCACTCCTTGACCAACAGCTCGAACGGTTCCGCGAGTGGGATGATATCAGCGCTGAACCGCTCAATGCCGACACGCTCACCGGTCACGGAGACGAACGCGTCGAGAACCTCCTACAGCATGCCGACCGCTTCGAAGGCCACGACGTCGTCGTCACGAACCCCGATATCTTGCAGGCGATCATTCAGGACATGTATCAGGGTTCGACGAAGCCGATGGCGTTCTTCAACCGTTTCGACGCAGTTGTCTACGACGAGTTTCACTTCTACGACGATCTCGCTGCGAGCGGGCTCCTCCTGCAGATGCACGTCATGCACGACCGGCGCGGAACGGACATCCTCCTCGCGTCCGCAACGCCGAACGAGTCGTTCGTCGAATTCGTCGAGGACGAACTCTCGCTCCCAGTCCGAGACATCACCGCCGAGTACGTCTCTGACGGCGATCAGTTCCGCCAGCCGGTGACCGTGGACAGACATGAGGCCCGTACGATCGCCGAGGAGCGGGAGGCCGTCGCGGAGCGTCTCCAAGAACTCGTCGACGACGCTAACGACCTCAACGAACCGCAGGTCGCGCTCGTATTCAACAGCGTTGCCGCAAGCAACGACTTCCACGCGTATCTCGCGGAGGTGTTCCCCGAAGTGTTCGAACACGCCGTGAAGGACAACGGGTTCGACACGAACGATCCGGACGCGGATCTCAAGTCCGGGAATTTCTTCGTTCTCAACACGACAAGCAAGGGTGAAGTCGGATTGGACTACGACATTCAGACGCTGTTCATGGAGACTCCGGCAACGCCGAGCGCGTTCCTCCAGCGGTTCGGACGTGCCGGCCGGGAGCACGAAGCAATCGTCCACCTGTTCGGCCTCGGCGATATGGCGTGGCCGGACGAAATGAGCTATCTCGACTTCGTCGACTCGATTTACGACGCGCTCGGAGCGCATCGAAGCCGAGACGAGGAGATCGCGACCCTCCGAAGTCTCGTCGGGATGCGTGGGGCGTACGCGATTCACTCTCGGATGGCCGACGACGAGTGGTTTGGACCGGAGCTGTTCGAGGACTTCGAGTCGGTCTCCGAGTACGGAAAGTGGCGCGCGTTCTTCCGCGCCGTTGACTCGACCTTAGAGAGTGCCGGCGAGTTCGGGTCCCCAATCATGCAGAACAGCTCCACCCGGAAAATACTCGACTTCGCACGACACTGTTTCGGGACCTTCGAGAGCCTCCGTGGCCGCTCGTTACCTGTTGACATTCGGTATCCACGGGGTGACAGAGAGGCGCTCACGTCATACGACCTCTTGACGACGCTTCGATACTACGACATCGAGAATATTGAGTCCGACGGGACACTCGTCGTCAAGCGTCGAGGCTCGGAGCAACCGGTCGCGGTCACCGCTCGATTCCCCGGGTACAATAATCGACCACGTGACTACAGTGGTTCCAACAGCGGGATCGAGGAAATGTTCTCCCGGTGGATCTACCCAGAGATCGAGGATTCCGATCTCACCGAGACAGAAGTCGACGAGGGTGTACTTCGCCAGTTTTTCTCCGATCTCTCGCTACCGAAGGCGGTGGTGCCGATCGAAGTCCGATACGGCCAGTACGCCGCATACGTCCAACAGGACGGAGTCACGTCCGTGGACATCGAGCGCCGCCAAATATGAACGAGGTATTGAGCGGTCTGCGCTGCTACAACCACGATCCCTTCCTGGGCGTGCTCCACGCCGATCGGCACGGACGACCGTCGCTCGCGCTTGATCTCCAAGAGGAGTTCCGGCCGCTGTTCTGTGACGCGCTCGTCACGCGCCTGATCAACCGAGGGACGATCACGCACGATCAGTTCGGAAACGATAACCGACTCACCGACGACGGCTTCCAAGCGTACTTGAACAAGTTCGACGACTACACGGACGAAAAGTTGACACATCCGCACTTCGAGTACCGCGTGAGTCGTCGAAAGGCGATCCGACAGCAAGTGATCCTCCTGCGGAAAGCGATAACGGGTGAGCTCGACGACTACCACGCACTGGAGGTGTCGCGATGAGACTCGCAGTGACATACGATGTCAGCGACGACACGAATCGTCGGCGCGTCTATCGGACGCTGGAACGATATGGGGCATGGCGACAGTACAGCGTCTTCGAACTCGACGTGTCGAAGAGCGAGCGGGTCGAGCTTGAAGACGAACTCGAAGAACACATCGACCCGGCGGACGGAGATCGAGTCCGGCTGTATCGGCTCTGCGAAGCCTGCCAAGAGGCGACGACAGATCTCGGGACCGAACCACCGGACGAGCAATCGAACGTCATCTGACGTCGGCTTTCGTCGACCTTTTTTAAAGCCGTGTACAGCAGGGGTCCACGAGAGCGAGCCGCGCTGTCGTGGGTAGAGTAAGGTTTATGGACTCGCTCGAACAAAAATCACCCCCTGTCGCAGGGCGGTAGAAACCCAGAACGGGATTGAAACATCATCTCTGGTCTCAACTCTCTGGGTCCCATGAAATGTCGCAGGGCGGTAGAAACCCAGAACGGGATTGAAACCGTTTGCAGTCCCTCCGACGTTGCACTGCGTCCACGGGTCGCAGGGCGGTAGAAACCCAGAACGGGATTGAAACGACTCGGTGGAATGCTCGAGTCGTCCATGTCCAAAGACGTCGCAGGGCGGTAGAAACCCAGAACGGGATTGAAACACGTAGGTGATGCTATGGGTGACGTTGCTCAGAAGTCGCAGGGCGGTAGAAACCCAGAACGGGATTGAAACCGACCTCGAGATAATCCCGCCCGGTGATGAAGTTACGTCGCAGGGCGGTAGAAACCCAGAACGGGATTGAAACAATATCACCGACGCACCACAGGATTTCGCCGATGGGAGTCGCAGGGCGGTAGAAACCCAGAACGGGATTGAAACAGGACGTGACGCCGACTTAGTTCCTGAGTCAATTCCGTCGCAGGGCGGTAGAAACCCAGAACGGGATTGAAACAACCGGACTCGGTGGAACTCTCGGAAGCCGAACGCGTCGCAGGGCGGTAGAAACCCAGAACGGGATTGAAACTTCGTGGTACAGTCCGAGTCGCCGCATCACGCGGTGTCGCAGGGCGGTAGAAACCCAGAACGGGATTGAAACAACGGTGAAGACCTGTCGAAACGCGGGAAGCTCGCGTCGCAGGGCGGTAGAAACCCAGAACGGGATTGAAACATCGGGTGCCGTGGCATCGGCTCCAGGAGGCGCTCGTCGCAGGGCGGTAGAAACCCAGAACGGGATTGAAACTCAGGTAATCCTCACTGGATGGGAACCCGGGGTACTGTCGCAGGCTGGTAGAAACCCAGAACGGGATTGAAACTGTTGCCGCCAGTCCTCCAGCAGCATGTACTTGAAGTCGCAGGGCGGTAGAAACCCAGAACGGGATTGAAACTGGCAAGAAGATATCGTGAATGAACGGGCTGACGGGGTCGCAGGGCGGTAGAAACCCAGAGCGGGATTGAAACTGGCAAGAAGATATCGTGAATGAACGGGCTGACGGGGTCGCAGGGCGGTAGAAACCCAGAGCGGGATTGAAACTGGCAAGAAGATATCGTGAATGAACGGGCTGACGGGGTCGCAGGGCGGTAGAAACCCAGAACGGGATTGAAACACGAAGTCGCCGGCCCCGTAGCGACTAGTGTTCCCGTCGCAAGGCGGTAGAAACCCAGAACGGGATTGAAGCCTGGCAAACTAGTCTACAGGCGGAGCAGGCCGAGTGCCTCGGGGCTTGACCCCGAGAGTGAAGGCCGTACGCTCCGCTAAACGTGTTCTGTGCGCTCGATATATTGTTCAATCGTGTCGGTCGAAACATCTTCCGCCGTTCCGACGTAATACGATTCCTCCCAAAATCCGCCACCCCACAGATACTCTTCCAAGAACGGTTCGTGCTGTTTCCACATCTCTCGCGCCGTGATGCTCTTGACCGTTCGCACGATCTCGCTCGGTGCGTGTTTCGGATGGGCTGAAAGGAACAGGTGTACTCAGCTGAGAAGGCCACTAGCTGTCAATATCATTTATGTTCCCTGATGGACGAATGGCTCTTAGCGAATCGCACAACGACGCTGACCCCCGTTCACTAATTGAATGGACTCTAAACGTCGAACGACGCCCCATTTAAATACACCCCGATGCTGTCCCTTGGATCTGAACCATCCAAAATCGGATGGGCCCACAAGATCCGTCTTCGGCGAATTCCGCGAACTCGTTCTGATGTGTGCGGTTCACAACAACAAGGCAAGCGAACACGGCCTGGATGTCGTGCAGGTGAACTGCCTCGGGGTCAAGCCCCGAGGCTTCTTCCCACGGATTAATTCCTAACACTCCCTGTTTCACCATCGGTCTGGTGGCCTCGAACGGTTGAAACAGGGTCGTGGTCGGCTGGTTCATTCAGCCCGTTGCCATGCCGTCGCACCCTCACAATCGGAGGGCTGTTGAGAGCAGGCACCTTCCGATTCAACTTCTCCAAACCTCTCGCACTAATCAACAACGCTGCCTTCCGATCTGCGTGGTCTTGGAACCCGCATCGAACGCATTGGAACCGCTTTCCCTGCCGGTTTGAACGAGTCGTATGCCCGCAATCCACGCATTCTTGACTCGTATACTCCGGGTCAATCTTCTCGGAGGGGATTCCACGCCACGCAGCTTTGTACGACACGAATCCTTGGAGTTGTGCGAAAGGCAGTGAATGCAAGCGCCGGTTCATTCGAGTCCCGTAGTCGATGTCGTCGCGCATGTCTTTGAGGTCTTCAAAGATGATGACGGGATTCTCGAACTGTTGTGCCCACGCCACGACATCTCGTGACACTTGGTGGAGTTGGTCGTGGACAAACCGTTGTTCTTCGTCCCGAACTCCGTGTTCGAGCGTGGTTTGTCCGACGCTCTGCATTCGTTTACGGATAGTGAAGTACTCGTGCCGCGTTTTCTTGATGTCTGGATACTCAATGACCACTGAGTCCTCGACGCCAGATTCAGTGACTGCGGCTAATCCAACGCAGTCCTCGTTCACGTCCACACCGATGAACGTCTCAGCGGTTTCTTTGTTAGCGACTTCAGCAGTCTCGTACGTGACGTTGATGTGGAGTTCGTGTCGATCACGGTTGCGCACGACTTCTGCTGTGCCAACACGCCAGTCGTCATCCACCAACGCTGTCTTCAGACGCTCAAGATGGTGTTGACTACTTTGGAGAGTGCCTCGGACGAAGTTCAGTACCTCACAAAGCCGGTTAGTTAGAACGTCTGCTTGCTGAAGGTGTGTTCAAGACCCAACAAGCAGACAATGAAATCCACGAAGACGAACTCCTTAACTTTCTCGTCAACCGGCTTGACGAGGAAGTTTCGCTCGGCCTTTCGAAAAACGCTGAAATAGATGCTGAGGTCATCTACGAGGTCCTCGTCGGCGCGTGCGCCGACGGGACCTCGGTCTCTACGTTATGTGGCTCTAGCGAGAACTCACCCGCAGCGAACACGATTCTCTATCATCTGCGGACGAAGTTCGAGCCGGAACGGCTCGAACGAGTGGCTAACACACTCCTTCGGCAGGATGTCGTCGAATTGCTCCCCGAGCAGGTGGAGGTCTGCGCAGACCTCCACCTGCGACCCTACTACGGTGACGAAGCCGACACAGACGGCCTCTACCACTCCGAGGCCAAGCGCGGAACCACCGCCTTCCACGCCTACGCCACACTCTACGCGCGTGTGAAGAACAAACGCTACACGCTGGCGGTGCGCCGTCTCGAAGACGGCGACACCGCCAGCAGCGTCCTCGCTGAGTTCCTCGGCGTCCTCGACGGCCTTGACACCGAAGTCAAGGCCGTCTACCTCGATCGCGGATTCTACGACAGCAAGTGTCTCACGTTACTCCAGACGCACAACTACGCCTACGTTGTCCCGATTATCCGGTGGGGTGAGACGATTCAGCAGGAACTCTCGGAAGGATGGAGTCGCGTCATCAACCACGACCTGACAGGGAAACTCGACGGTCACAGCTGGACCGTCGAGTTTCCGGTCTACATCGACTGTACGTACCTGAACGGACGGTACGACGAGAACGGCGTGGCGCGTCACGGCTACGCCGCTGACGCACCGTTCATTGACACGCCACGCGACGCTCGATACCATTACTCGAAACGCTTCGGTATCGAGTCGAGCTATCGCTTGTCCGAGCAAACGATAGCGACGACAACAACGCGAGACGCGACGGTGAGACTGCTGTACGTCGTAGTAAGTCTGCTGTTGCAGAACGTCTGGCGGTATCTCCACCACGAATACGTGGCGACGCCCCGCCGAGGCGGGCGCCGCCTCTGGTGGTGGCCGTACAAGGAGTTTATCAATATGGTTCGACGGGCTGCGTGGACGGCCCTCGCGGTGCGTCGGGCCGTCCCCGCGAACCGGCCACCAGACGACCGGTTCCACCGGTAGTCACCGACCAGGAACGCCGCCTTGTGAGTGGCTACGCTGTCGCTGTCGGCGGCGGTCAGCCGCCGACGCGACAGCTCCGCCTTCGAACAGCGTTGTTCAACCGCTATCGGCGACTCATCACAACAGAACAGGTGACTCAGGTCAGGTGAACTGGCGATGCTTTGTGAGGTACTGAAGTTCCGCTTCAGTGCCGTCACACGGAACGAAACACTGTCTGACCCATCATCAACGGAGAGTTGGTAGCCTTCACCGTGGTTCATTCGAAGTGGGAACGACTCTTCGTGGTTCTGTCGAGGGTGGCCGTAGTCGTCTTGGTCGTAGTAGCGGCCGAGCGCGTCTGTTGCTTTCTCGAAGAGTCGTTGCGTGGTGTTCTGGACGTGGTTAGACCGCCCAATCACTTTGTCTTCGATAGTTTCCCAATCGTGTCCTTCGTCGTCTAAGCGGAATATTTCGTTGACGACTCGCCGGGCTTCGAGTTGTCCAGTATCTAGCAGTTGCTGACTGCCCTCGTGAATGTCAAGTTGGAACACCAGAGTGCTTGTCAGCGATTTCTGCACGTATACTGGTTAGAAACCGTGGTTTGTAAATACTTGTATTTGTGCCAAGTCAGGTGTCGTGACGGGCTTCACCCCCGGGGTCAAGCCCCGAGGCACTCGCCCTGCTCAGCCTGTAGACCCGTACAGCACGCCGAAACGTTGTTCAAGGAGAGAATCCCTCGGCGTTTACGGCGAGAAGATTTCAATTTGAAAGTAATTCGTAGACGTATTGATCTTCCCACTCCCGACGAGCCTCGAGTTCGCGCTGACCGCGAGCAGTGATCTTATAGTAATTCGTTCGCTTGTCGAGTTCGCCTTTCTCGACGAGTCCCTTGTCGACGACCTCGTCGAGGTTCGGATAGAGTCGCCCGTGATGAATCTCTGTCTCGTAGTAGTCCTCGAGCTCGTCTTTGATCGCGAGTCCGTGGGGTTCGTCCTGCCCGGCGATGGTGTATAACAGGTCGCGCTGAAACCCTGTCAAATCGTACATATCTGTGCTGCATTCTATCAGTATATAAGAGTGTCGAGATAACTTTCAAAAATTATTATATTATTTGAAGTGACGGGGACCCAACCACCCACCAGATCTCTTTTGCAGCTTTCCACACTCCTATTGAAAGAATACACGTATTACCAAACTTATGATGTTTATTCGCACGAGGAAATGAGGGGGTCTGCACCCAAACAAATTTAAAAGTTCGCACGGTCTCTGGCATTTCTTCACGGATACGAAAAAATATTGTCTCTACTATTAGAGATCCGAACAGATTAGTGGCCTGCAACGGAAATAAGAATTGCATCGATCGGCGACAGGTGTGCAGCAATACCTGTTGTCGAAGTAAACTGCGGGCCCCGAGTTAGGGGCTCGGGCCCGCTGGGTTCCCGTGCCTAATTCACGGAAACCACTATGAATGACGTAACCACGCGACTTGAAAGATTCGACCCGGTTATTGGCCGACGAACAGACTCGTTAACGACACTGTCGATCCAATGGAAGTGTTCGAGACGTGATGCCAGCCCTTGTGAGTCACGACCACTGGAAAGGCAAGTCGTGGCGGTGAACGCATGATTATGAATGCTGACGCTGAGGAGGCTTCGTCTCTAGCTGGCGATGCGGAAGAATCTGGTCATCATCGACAGCATTCGCCATCGACGGATACCGAACGTGGACACTGGGCCAGTGACGGCGGTGGTCATCTTACTAGGCTGGTTGCGAAACTATGGTTTCACGTGAGTAATAGGGTCGCGCTTCGTTCGCAACCCGAAGAGGGTGGACGGGAGTCCACTCACGAGCAGTATACGCAGGCAGAGATACGGGCGGCAGCCCAGCAAGTGTTGACGGGGTGGGTGGTGACGGAGGCTGATGCTGTCGCGTGTGATGTATGTAGCCGGTCGCTCCGGGACGGGGATACGATCACGGTACGCGTTCGGCGGCCGTTAGAACGGCTTGCGTGGCAGGTTGATGCCCGCACCTGTCATGCGTGTGAGTGTCCACTTGACCCGGATCCATTGTCGCTCGATGTTGTTGCGTCAGCGCGGCTTGTTGAGCGGCGGACGGTAGCGCAGACGACACGGTTCGTGGTAGAGGCCGTCTCAGTCACTGGCGTGGCTGGCAGTCAAGGTGGATGCGGTAAAGCGGAACTGGAGGGTGCTGAATGACGGGGTCGAGAGAGGGTGACGAGAGGTCCGCGCTCCCTGATGGGGTCGCCGTGTCTATCGGGACGGTGGAGCCACTGCTTAATCGGGCTGGACAGACTCAGTCGGCAACAGATCTCGTCATTGCCCCAGTCGAACTGCATCGGCGGAATCTGAAGCGTCGACTGACGAACGCTGGTCTACCGCTGGATGCGTTCCGGTTTACGGAGCCAGGACATGTTGCGTCACTGGTTCTGGCGAAGAAGGGGCGTGCAACCGGGTCGCTTGATCGCGTTGACCGGCTCGCCTTGCTCGGAGAAATTCTGACGGAAGAGACCGAGGTGACTGACCGTTTTCGCATGATTCTCGGTGGGAAGCCGGGCCAGAACGGGAAAGCGGTTGAGCAGGTCCGAACAGAACTTGAAGCAATGACGAACTATCACCCAGCACGTGTTGATGGGTTTCGCCGGGTGGCTGAATCGGTACCGGCTCCCATCGACGCCGACGCTTGTGATGTTCTTACTGGCACGATCGCTGTTGAGCGGGAGTTGGGACGGCGAACGTCGAAAGCGACGTCTGAGAGGGCGGTTGTGCGGCGTGCGACTCGTGCGTTGGCTGGTGCTGACGGGTCGGCCTGGGCTGAGGCGTTCCCGACTGTCGAACGAGTGGTTGTTGTTGGGTTGAGTACTGTTCCGGCCCCGCTCGTTGATCTGGTGGCTGCCATCGCCGCTACGTGCGACGTCGAGGTGCGCTGGATGCTCCGGCGTGGAACGGGGCCGTTTCTGAAGACGCGGCTCACAGAGCTGTTGGCAGTTCCGACACCGGGCCGGGTGGTGGTCACATGACTGGCTTGCCGGGCCGGCTGGACCTGGATGCGGCGGACGTGACGCCGGACGTGCCGGTTGCGGAGCTCACGACAACCACACGGCGTGCGGAGACACGAGCGGTGATGGCGGTCGTCGCTGAACTTCGAGCACATGGTGTTCCTGTCCGGGATATCGTCGTAGTCGCGCGTGACCTAGAGAGGTATGAGGAGCCGCTCACTCGAGCGGCTGTTCGATACGGTATTACGCCGGTGTTTTGGACGCAGATCGACCTTGTCACATCGCGGCCGTACCGGCTGGTGATCGCGCTTTGTGAACTGATTGCTGCGTCGAACCCGGCTCGTGATGTTCTGTTCCGGCCGTTGGAACTCGGGTGGGTGCCGCAGGATTCGGGTGACGAATGGCCGGTTCCGGCCGAGACAGTGGTGGAGCTGTATCATGAGACACCGTGTGGATCACGCTCGGTCGAAGCATGGCAGTCGCTTCTACAAGATGCAGCGTGGGCGGACCCACGAATCATCGAGTTCGTTGAATGGGTTGTGACGTCTCCGAATCCGTCACCGGAGACCGTCGCTGATGTGCTCGGTGGTGTCGTAGCGTCGTACCGCGAGTCGGTGTTGCCACAGCAGCAGGCGACGGATTCGCCGGCGTTGTTGGAGACGGAAACGGCTGCGCGTGCGGTCGTCCGGATGGAGACACTCGTCGAGCAGGTTGAGAGCAAGTATGCACAGCGGGTAGCCGACGGGTGGAGTGACGAATCGTGGGTGACGGTGGCCGGTATCTGCGAGTCGCTAGCGACGCAGCGACCCGGTCGGCGGGAACACGCAAACGCGCTGGCCCTTGACATTCTGGAAGCAAACGACATTTGGGCCCGGAAGATCCCGTTCGTCATCGCCGTCGGGCTCGTCGATGGAGAGTGGCCACGGCAACGAGGAAGTGTTGTGCCGGCAGAGTTTCAACACGCCATCCTTGCCGGGAATGGGCCGGCGAAGCGATTGTCTCCACAGACAGCGTGGATGGATGGCCGTGACCACGATCACTTCCTGGATACGGTACAGGCAGCCACAACGGGTCTCATTGTCACGCGACACTCACATGACGCCGAGCGGAACCGACAGTTTCGGTCACCGTTACTCGACTCCCTCGACGTCGAACCCATCAGCACTGCTGCGCGCCGCCGACTCCTGAGCACTGAACGGGCGTTGCCGGACGTGATTCGGTCGATGCTACCCGGTGAGGCGTCAGCGTCCATGGGGGTGATGCCCGATGACTGACTCGACGGGGAAAGCCGGTGATCCAACTGAACGCGAGGGCCCGATCGTCCTTCGGAACGCACAACGACGGATTCGGAACGCATACTTTGACCATGATTCCGGGCTGTTCATCTTGGATTCGAACCCGGGAGTGGGGAAGACGGTGACAAAGACTGATATCGGGGCTGAGGAACTCTTGCGACGGTTTGTCAATGGTGATGAGACGCCTGAGCAATCGCTCTGCGTGATCTCGTTCAATCGGGATGAAGCAGCTGCCTTTGTTCCCGACTTCACTGCACGACTTCGTGAACTCGTCGAACACGACATGACACCGGCTGCGGCGGCTGTCTCAGACGATGAGCGACAGTATCTTGCTAACCGGGTCCGGCGCGCGCCGCATTTTGGAACAATCGATAGCGTGTTCCGGCAGATTCTGGGGGAGTTCGCGGCGACGGTCGGATTCGGTGAGATGCCGAGCGTTGGGAACGAGGGGCAACTTACCCGCCTGCACGGAGACTGTTACGAGGCGCTCGTGTCGAATCCGGCATATGCGGAGGCCGTCGACGTCGTTGACTCTGCGTACCCGCCGGGTGAGTACGACGATGGACTGAGTGCGTTGTTACGCCAGGCTCTCGAGCAGTGTCGGGCCCGTCGTCTGACGACGGCGGAGTTCACTGCGGAACTCCACGCGACGATTGAGGCAGTGTATGCGGAAGGGGAGACGACGTCGTTTGATGATATCGCTGCTGCGCTTGCCAGGTGTGTTGGGTCTCAAGCGGCGACAGAGGCTTGCAAGGCGCTTGATGAGACTGACCGTGAGCAGCTGGTTGCCGCCGACCAACAGCTGCAGGCGGCGTGGAGAGAGACGGTGACTGCGTTCGGGACGCTTCTGGACGCCTACCGGAACGCGTACGAGACACGGAGTCGGGAGCGCGGCGTCATTTCTCATACGGACTGTGCGTTCCTGGTCGCTGAGTTCCTCTCCGGGGCCCGCGGTACCGGTGACAGCGCAACTGCGAAACGGGAGCGGGTGCTGGCGCGATACCGGGAGCGCATCGAGAGTGTCATTATCGATGAGGCGCAGGATGTGTCTGAACTGCAACACGCGGCGCTTGCGCAACTCGTGGGTGAGGATTGCCGCGTGCTTGCAGTTGGAGACCTTCAGCAAACGATCTACGAGTGGCGTGATGCACACCCGTCGCTTTTCAACCGCGCTGTCGAGGAGGGGCAGTATCTGGGTGTCGACTGGGAGACACACGTGACTGAGACAGCAGCGACGACGTACCGGTGTACGCCTGACATCGCCGCTGCGATTAACGCGATTGCTGAACCGGCACTCACTGACCCAGACCGCGGGGGTATCGGCAACCTCGACGTCGCGTACACACCGCTTGACACTGCACGCGACGCGACCGCTGGGCCGAGCGTCCATGTCGCAGCGTTCACGACCGATGCACGTCCTGGATCACCGGCCTATGTCGCCCCTGAGAGGGGGAAAGGGGAAGCCGGGATTTTGGCGACCTATATCGCTACTGGGCTTGCCGACGGCACGCTCACCGATAGCGAGAGCGATGACCAGCCCGATGTGACTATCCTGTTCCGGTGGCGCACACACATGTCACGGTACGCTGATGCATTCGAGGCGGAAGGCCTCTCCGTTGCAAACGCCTCCAACTACCTCTTCGAATGCCCTGTTGTCAAGACTGTCCTCGACGTCGCTGAGTGGCTCGTCGATCCCGCCGATATGGACCGACTACAGACACTCGTCACTGATACTCCACTCGGTCTCTCCACCCGTACAGATACCTGCAACACGGCTACCTGGAGTCTCGATGCGATCCGCGACGACACCGAGACCGCCGACCAGCAACGGGATGTCCGTGACCGACTCGCCCACCTCCGAGAGAAGCGACCCGCATTCCGGGCGCAGTCGGCCGCTGCCAGTATCGCCGACATTATCGAGATACTCGCTCTTCGTGCTGATCCGAACGACAACTTCACCGCCGTTGCTCCATCACAACGCATCGCCAACCTAGACGCACTCGTCCAGCTCATCACCCGCTGGGAAGGCGACTCGATAGCCGATCTGAGCGACGTCATCGATGTGTTCACTCCAGTTCGGAACGAACCATATACTGGGCCAACACAACCGGTGACCACCACCGATGAGCACGACGTCGTATTTAAGACGGTGCATCAGGCGAAAGGCGACGAAAGCGACGTTGTCGCACTCGCAGATCTTGGCTGGCCACTCCGCAAACTCGGTCCAACCAGCCAGCGCTTCGTCGCTACCGGGCCGATGCTTGGCCTCGCACCGCCAGTGAACGCCGCTGCACCGGACATCAACCCCCTCTCCGCGTTCACGCGTGGTCTCTATGACCCACGTACCGATGATCGCGTCGGCTCGACACCCTTTCCCATCGACGTCGGCCTTCGATGGGCAAGCGAACACTGGGCAGACACCGTCACCACCGATCACTCGAGCACGGGACTTGCCGGGCATGACCGCGTTCAAACAGCATCCCGGCGTACCCGCGCCGAGGCATTCCGGATCCTGTTCGTAGCCCTCTCCCGTGCCAAACAACATCTCGTTGTTCCGCTTCCCCGCGACATACCTGGCCCCGAACACCCACGGGATCGATGGCTCGAAACCATCCGTGACGGGCTGCAGTTCGACGGGACACCTGCTGCCGGCACGTACACCCTCGACGTCGAAGGTCCGAACGAGTCCACTCGGTGCATCGACGTCGCCGTCAATGCTGTCGACACATCCGCAAGCCAGGCAACCCATGCCCACTCAGCCACGCCGACACCGTTCGTCGTATCAACACCGCCAGACAGAGACGACCTCGCAGCGCTCGTACCACGATTCCTCCAGCCCAGCACAATCCACCCGCTCCTAGAAGACCAGGATCGATATCTCCTTGATCATCTACAGGGCCGGCCACTTCACACGGACACAGACGCTGTAGACGGCGAGTTACCACTCACCCTCACCGCGTTCGACACCGAAGACGTCGGGAAACTCTGCCACAGCGTCCTCACCCGCTGTGTCGATCGGGGCATGTCGAAAACAGCCATCCGCACGCAGGGTGGCGATATCGAACAAATCATTGCAGAGGAACTCCACCGCCATGGGCCACCCGCGAACGAAGCTGAACGCGACGGTCTGATCGAGTTCCTCACCGAGTTCGTCCTCCCCAACTTCCTCGCCTCAGAGCTGTGGAGCCAGTTAGAACAAGCAGCCGAAATCTATGTCGAAAAGCGACTTCGCGGTCACGTCAGACGTGATGACGTCGAATTCGAAATCGAAGGGCAGGCAGACGTCGTGATGCAGAACCCGGACGGGTCATGGGTGATCACCGACATCAAAATCGCACTCACAGAGCTGACCACCGAGACACAACGCCGCTACCGAACACAAATATCATGGTACGCCTCACTCCTCGCCGCCGAAAACAGCGTGGAGGGACCAATCACCTGCGCCATTGAGACATTCGGCGCAGTCACCAACCGACGCGACTCACAGATACCGCTCCCAGCGGTGCAACAACGGCTAGACAAACTACTCAACGGAGGCATGTGAAGACCTCGGCGGTGAGTTTATAGAGAGTCAAGGAGAAAGCCTCGCCCTTCAGGGCGGAGAGGATGTAAGACGGCGGATTCGTGTTCACTATTGCTGTTTTGAATATTTGAACAAAGCCAAATTATTTGAGTAGGGCAATAGAAGAGCCAGTACGATGATCGACTCGGCCCAGGGCTCGTGGACGGAGAGTATGAGCGGACGTAAGCGCGTCCGGCACGTCGTAGAACTGCTGGACGAGCCAACGCTGGTACAGGAAATCGCGGACCGTGCAGAGGTCTCGCGCGCAACGGCAGACGACGAACTCCAGCGCTTGGAGAGCGACGACTGGGTCACTGAAACGACCATTGACGGGACGAAGGCGTACGATCTAAATCCTGTTCGGATGCTTTTCGACGAAGTGACGGACTTGATTGAAGAGCACTCACGCGACGAGTTAGAGAGCCAGCTCACGGAGTTGAAAGCTGAGCAGGAGGAACTCGCCGCGGAGTACAACGTCGATTCGCTCACGGAGTTCCGAGAGCAACTCGCTGTGGACGAGTTGTCGGCTGACGAGCTTCGGGAGCGTCGCAATGTGATCACTACGTGGGAGGCGATCAACACGGAAATCGGGCTCGTAAAACACGCGCTCCAGCTGTATGGAGACGTCGTTGAACTCTCCTCACTCCAGACTGACTCACGTTCGACGTTCGCCTAATGCCCGTATTTCTCGCTAATCGGGCGAATTTACAGAGTAAACGGCTCCATGATCGTATCCAGCAACGGCTTAGTGCCGAATTCAACAACGTTCGACGACGGCGTACTGAGCCGCACGAAACTGGCCTGTACCGTGTCGTTGGCGACGTGAATCCACGACAGTTCCTCGGCGATGACGAATATCCAGTGACAGTTGCTCGGGTCGAGATCGGGTTCCAGCTACGAACAAGTGACCAATACGAGCACTACTGGATCAACTGGATTGAGCCGGACCGAAGCCTTCTCGTCTGCTGGCACCAAGACGATACCCACGACGACCTCGGTCCAGTACATCTACAAATAAACGACGGCTCAACCGTCGTCGCTCACGAGCAAGCACAATTCATCGACACGCATCCGCTTGACGTCATCGAGCAGAGGCTCAAATCGCTTCAAGACGCGATCCTCGCCGTCGAGTGGGAGAAGCAACGACCGATCGGATTTGACACGTCTACGACTCTTTTCGAGTAGCTGTCCATCCGCGATTGGACCTTTACCAGTCGTATTGCGACTTTGTTGGGTGACTGTTATACGACATCGAGGAGAATACCCGCGCCTTTACAGTAGTTGCTAATTCGATCAGGAAAGCCGCAAGGATTGAAGTCTCAGTCTCAACTCCGACTTCGTGAAACCGTGCTCAGTGCTGTCCAGAGAGTGGAACAGCTGCCGAAGCTTTTCGTCAGCCGTTGTTTTTCCAGTCTTGCCAGTACTGAACGGCGTACTGACTCGGGCTGCTCAGCCCGAATCAGTCGTCGAGACAACCGCTATCCGTACGGTATTTGCCCGAGAAACGCGCGAAACAGGGCGGTCGGGACGACTGGATCCGTCCCGACCGCCCGACGTGGAGTCACGAGCAGATTCGTCAATACCCACAGATTGTACAACGCGACAGCAAACAGAAAGTAAAATAGTCGTACTGAGAACGTTGGTGACGACGTTCTCGGGAGAAACTCCGTAATCTTGCGATAGGACGTTTCGATCCCCCACCGACGGCGATATACTTCGGCCAGTGGTCGAGCAATCTCGACGTCAGTGCCGACGTCGAGATCGCGGTTGGTAACCAGACAGAAGTGGTCGTCATCTCGTGTTCGGTGCGGAACGACGACGAGCCGGACTGTCGTCCGGCCCGTCGGCGGATTCGATCGAGCCATCTCGTACTCTGCGATGAACGTATCGCTGTCGTGGTCGTCAATGAATTGCTGTACCTTCCGTGTTTGCGGCGCACGCATCAGGAACTCAACGTCGAGGTCTTCAAGCGCTAGAGCGAGGTGAACACGATAGAAGCCACGATCGAGGTAGAGCCGATTGATATCGACGTACTCGCGGACTTCTGAGACGAGTTGGCGGAGTGTATCCGCCAACTCGTCGGTATCGCTGCCTTCCAAGACAACCGATCCGAGCGTGAATTGGACACTCGGATCGACGATACAGACGGTAGCAAACTTGTACGCACGATCGGTACCTTGCGCAGGATTCGTTGTACAGACGTGAGGAGTCTCTTCGCCCCCGTAATAGAGCCAGTCGTGAACGTCAATTGCGACATCTACTGGCCTGGTAAACACTCGGTTGCGAGCTACTTCCTCAAGGATCGCCTCGCGGACGCGGTCGACGATCAGTTCGACCGCGTCCGCGTCGAGTCCACGCAAATGATAGAGGAGTTCTCGTGCGAGCGGATTTCGAGCGGTTGCGTCAATGGCAATATCGTCGCCACGGGCGAGCTGATAGGCTTTCGCATCAGTATTGGCGAACTCATTGTCGAATGCGATCCGAGCGAGGACTTGTTGGAAGTCCTCGCTCGGATAGGTGCCGTTCGCAGCGATCCCGAAGTCAAGTTCCGGAAACAGCAGTGATGAAGCTGCGCGAGTTACTTGCGTTGCCTCGGTTGTCTCGACCATATCGAGACAACGACCGCAATGATAATCGTCACCTGGTTACTTCAGCAACTACTGTTCAGGCGCGGGAGGATGTCAATGGACAAGCTGTTTACGGAACCTCGCCACGTCATCGTCGGCCGCGACGCCGTCCTCGAGTTCAGCAACGAGCGCCCTTCGATGTCTGCAAAGCGCGTTGTGGAAATAACAACCCCTTCCTCGGGGGCGAACGGCGTCATCCGTGAGAGAGTAGGGTGGGGTAGTTCACCATCTCTCTCGTATATTTGTGATCCATCCAAAGAAATAATAGAGCAAGCCGCGTACTGGTGTATATGACTGATCGTGGCCTCGGATCGTGGACCAATGACCTCTCTGCTCGAGAGCGCGTCAGAGAAATCGCTACAACGCTCACCGAGCCTCGCTCCGTCGAGTGGGTACGCAAAGAAGCACAGGTGTCCTCGTGGCAGACCGCGAAAGATGAGTTAGAGATGCTCGTCGAATTCAGGCAAGTACAGGCTATCGAAGGTGATGGTGGGAATCCGAAGTATGCGCCAAACTACCAGCTCCGATACTTCAATGAGGTGACCGATCTGATCAACAACTACACCCGAGAGGATCTTCGGACAGAAATCGCATCTATTCAAGCTGAAATTGATGAGTGGAAGACGAAATTCGACATCGAATCGCGAGATGAGTTAGAATCGACGCTCACTGATGATGACCTGGACAGTGAGACCATCCGAGAGCGCAACCGTGTACTCCGACAGTGGGAGCGCTACGAGGACAATAAGCGTCTGCTCAAGCACGCACTAGAACTCTATGATGACGCCCGAGAACTCTACCCGGGACAGACCGATTCGTCTAACTCTTTGATTCCGCTCTCCCAGTAGGCCTCACGATGATTTTTCTCGCAAATCGGTCGAACCTCGATAAACGGACACTCCTTTCTCGGCTCCACAATCGGTTGCAGACACAGGTACCTGCAGAGGATTCCCCGATCGAGCAAGTCTGGTATCACACGTCAGCGGGGAACAAAGTCGGCGTCCGGTCCACAGTTATCCCGTCGAAATTCCTTGATATGCCATACCCGATTGATGAAGCGGAACTCCACATTTCGTTTGACTTTCCGCAGAGCCACGCGTACGATTTCTACTCGGTTCAATGGGTCGAGTCCAACCGAGATCTCATGATTGGGTGGCATCAAGATGAAACGCACATGGATCTTGGTGAGTGCCACTTCCAAATCGATTCTCAAGGCGAAACCGTACAGCGAGAACAAGCAACGTTTCTTGATGTGCATCCATTAAACGTGTTTGACCAGCGAATCGCTGATCTTGTGGACGTACTTGATACGATCATATGGACCGATAAAGTCCCGTCCCTCCCTAAGACGGCAGTCCGTTGATTCCAGAACTCGTATACCAACTACAGTTGCGAATCTGGGGTCCACGGCCACATCATCCAGAGGTCAACGAACTCCTGCGGAATACACTGATCACACCATAGTGTGTTGACGCAGCCATGATCGCTGTAGTAGGCGATCTCGTGCTTAACTTGTTTTGTATACCAGGTAGCTTGGTCCCCGCCGCACCTGGCACAGATCATGTTTTCGCGGTCCCAGCCTACAAGGGCTTTCTGCTGATCAATTAACTCAGATTCCAGGTCGAGATGATAGATCTCTTCCTCAAGATTTTCCACGCGGGCGGTTTGCTCGGTTTCATCACGGTCGTTCTTATGTGGCATGTTGTGAATTATGACCGGTCACGTATAAGCATATGCCACAGTCGGGAAGGCCTTCGGCCTTTCGTCATCACGAAAGAGCAAAAACTCTCTCAGACGACTGCGAGGATCCGCATGGACTAGTCGGACATCCCCACGCTACCATCGTCCTGATAGTCTCGGGGCGGTAGTGTAGGTCACACTCTGGGCATCCACGGTGCCTAATACCCCTACCGATCCCATAGAACAGAGAAAACAATGAAATCTTTAGAATGCGCTGAGGAAGCCTGGCTGTGGACGAAAGGGGTCATGCGTCAGTAGAGGATGCTCCGTTAAGATACTCAATTGTATTCTCTAACTGCTGGACTTTCTTTTCTGCTTCTTTGTGCTTCTCTCGTACGCGCTCGCAATGGCGAGCAACTGTCGTAACTCGAACGCCGTATTCTCTTGCTATGTGTGCGTTCTTTTGATCGAATACGATTGCGAGTTCCCACATGGCGATTTGACGTTTCGTCAGGGTGGTCTCTTCCGCTAATTCTTCCCACTTCTCTTCGTTCGCTTCTCGAAGTATGGCGACAGCATTGTCCTTCCTAGCCGCAATGTTCTGCGAATCATATTCCATACGGGATGATTGTTTTCCGAATACATAACAGTTCGCTATTGATTGGGTTCATACTAACACAATTACCTTGGGTTTTCGCTTAAAAGGGAGGGGTTCAAACCCTCGTTCAAGATGAAGTATAGTTCACGAAAACGCGGGTATCCGAGACTAGTCCAACGAAGATTGGGAAAACCGAATCGATCGAATTTGATCTGTTTCGATGAAGAAAGATACAAAAAGAGAGGGGGTATCTGCACCTCTACACTAGAACAAGCGACTCAGCGCCTCTACGCTGCGGTTAAAATCCCGATCTGTGCGGTTCGGTTCTCTTTCTTCGGTGAACTGCATTCTTCTTCTTTCTTCAAAGAACCAGTTCGATTCGTTACGTCCAACTCGGTTCGAGAAGAAACAGCAAAGAATCGGCTTGGTTCTCAACCAACTCACTTAATTTCGTCAAGGAGGCGATCATCGTGAGTCGGCGTCCCCAACTGAACCGGGAAGTCCGAAAGGAGTCGGTAGAGAAATTCAATGAATGGTGTCAACGTGAAGGTCACGTGAATGGCGGCGATAAGGGGCGACATGCTGAACAAGCGATAGTCGAGTATCTTCCACCAACGTATCGTCCCGATCGGTTCCGGGATGATCTTGACGAACTCGAAGCTGATCTTCGGACGGATCTTGACCAAGCCGGACTCTTGGACGTCTGTTCTTCATCGAAACAAAACCCTGCTGTCTCGCGTAGCGACGAAACGGTAAAAGTCACATACCGCATCGCAGACGATGTCCAAAACGCGCTTGAACAATACGTCTACGACCAAGAAAAGAAAGTCCGTAGTGTGAGTGGAGATTACATAGCGACGGCATTCGACGAATACCGTGACGGCGGTCAAGTTGCACGGGTTCGACGGTACTACGAACAGCTCCGTGATGGAACAGACATCGTTTCCGAAGATCGGGTTGGACAAGTAATTGACCAACTTAACAATAATCTTGACTACCCGGAGTATTGCCACATAAAGGGAATTAGAGTTGCCGTTGATGAGGCGTTAGATGTCCATTCTGACGATATCCGCGACGATTTCGCTGACCGTGTCATTGACCGACTTGGATTTGTCGCTGTAGAGACAAGCGATGGCGTGTACGCAACGCCCGAGCGAGCAAAGCAGTTAGCTCAAGAAAACAAAACTGACGATGATCTCGACTGGTACGAAATGGACAAGAAGGACCGTGTTGAGCACCTCGTAGCGGCATTAAAGGCGCGTGCTAACGGATCTTCTAGTGCTGGCGTAGACTACAATCAGGTTCGTGATCAGATCTTTGATCGGCATCCCAGTAACGATTACTGCTACGAACTAATGTCATTAGCCGACGAGTATCCCGGGTTTGAATACGGAGAACACAATGGAAAACTGAGACTCCGTTATAATAGAGAAAGTGACCCAGCAGAAATAGATGATGACTGGGTTGACCGAGCAGTCGAACTCATCGAGGAATTCTGTAAGGAAACTGGACTACCACCGAACGATGTAGAACAGCCAATTTTGGACAATCGAATTGTGCAAGCACGATTCCCAACCGAATACGACGAAGTTGAAGGCCCAAACGATCAGGCCATAGAGAACGTAACTGAGGAAGATCGCATCCGCGTTCGTGTAGCCATCGATGACTCCGGAAGTAATGAATGAAATAGATGGCTCTGTTGAACCCGGTTTCGCGGATACAACCCTGAGGAAGAGCGAGGAAGATACCCTTCCAGAACGCATGTTACGCCGAGGCTGGTGATTCGGATGTGTCTCCGAGTGACTTCGTCAGTTCAACCTCGATCTTCACCGTGTCGTAGGGGACGAAGGGCTGCTTCGCGACACCTGCTTCACGGAAGTGCACGATGCGGTACTCGTGTAGTGTCTGGACGTCGTCGTGGACTTGTCGGATGTCACGGTCGAGGCGGTCGGCGAGGGCACGGATGCTGTCTGCGGGTGCATCCATCAGGCTCTTCACAAGATCCAAGCGGCGTGGGGTGAGGATGCGCTGGAGGCGGCTGGCGTCCTGGAAGTTCACGACGTGGGCGATGTCTTCGCCGTCTTCCCAGCGGGCAGCGCGGTCCAGTGCGTTCTCCTTGTGCTCCTCGAACGGTTTCGACGTGATGCGAAGGATCGAGGGGTATTCAACGTCCTCCGGGGGTTCGTGTGCGTGGTTAGGCGAATTCTTGTTCATGGATGGTTTCAACCTCGGTGAGGAATTGCTGGAGATGTGATCGAAGGTCTTCGAATTCGATGCCTTCGACCTCGCCACGGTAGTGTCGGTGATGGCGGCCGACGCCGTGGGCGTCGTTTGCGTTGTCGTACCGGAGGATTTCTTCGTCGGCTGGGCCGAGGTACTGAAAGCTGTATTTGAGTCCCTCCGGGAACTGGTCGCTTTCAGGGACGTCCCAGGCAAGTGCTTCCCAGCGGTCACCGGCTGGAAATTCATCGTCGTCCTCGAAGATCTTCCTAGCTGGCATCCAAGCACCTGCGTTGTCCACATAGGACAACACACCCGGCCCTCATAGCCGTTGTGGTAAAATAACATCACAACGATACCGCAAGGATAGGCAGGCAGTATTATACGACATCGAGGAGAATACCCGTGCCTTTAGGCGCGGGATGAATCCGACAACTCCTCCGCAATCCACCGCCGATGGCAAGGCCGGATATTCCACCGGTAAACGACCACGGGTCGGGTGACCCGTGGCTTTTCTAATTCCCTCAGCCTACGTCGTAAGCACTCCACGCGAAGCGATTTCGCGGGATGAGGATGGGCGATTTACAGAGCGCCCCGACCCAGACAGGCTCACCTTCCGAACAAATGGTTGGGTTTTGCGAGTCCGGTAATTAATCGATTCAACGTCTATGCCAGCGTGTTTCGCCCACGCTCGCCACGCTACATTCACGCTCGCGTTTCGGTCAGCGTGGTCTTGCTGAACCTCGCACGAATCATTCGTACAGTGGAACCGCCGACCTTGGCGGTAGCCACGGTGTCCACAGCACGAACACGACTTCGAGTTGTAGCAACTGTCTACCGTGTCCGTGGGGATCTCGTTCCACGTCGCCTTGTACGAGACGAATTTCTCGAACTTGTGGAACGGTAGTTTGTGCAGTCTACGGTTCATGTATGTACCGTATTTGATCTCGTCGCGGATACCTTCCATATCCTCGAACACGATGACTGGGTTCGAGAACTGTTGGGCGAACTCCACCACGATTCGGGACATTCGGTGGAGAATCCACTCGGTGTAGCGTTCTTCTTTCTCCCCGAGTTGGTGGTGGATGGAGTATTGGCCGTGTTCTTGACAGCGTTTGGTGATGGTGTGGTAGCGTTGGCGTTCGGCTTTCACCGAGCCGTAGTCAAGCACGAGTGTTCCGAGAGTGTCCATCGTCTCACGATTAAGAGCGGTGAGGGCGATGTTGCGCTCATTAATATCTACGCCGACGAGTGTGTCAGCGTCTTCTGGTTCAGGCACTTCAACCTCTGTTTTGACCGTGACATGTAGGTAGTACACGCCATCTCGGTACAAAAGTTCGGCCTGCCCCAACGACCACTCGTCATCCGTTAAGGCCGACTCGATGTGATTGAGGTCTTCCGGTCGCCCTCGAAGGTGTCCTTTCACCTTCTTGTACGGCTTCGGACTCACACGGAACTGAACGCGGTCGTCCTCTTCGTTGTAGGTGAGTCGATAACCTTCGGTGTGCGCCATAACGAGTGGGTATGCTCCCTTCTTGTCCGTGGCGGGTGGCGACGGTTTCCCGGCGTTGGTGTCGTCTTGGTCGTGCCACCAATTGAGGAGTTCTTTGTAGGAGTCCCACGCTTGCAGGGCTTTCCCGACGACTGCACACTTGTTGTTCCGCAGGAAGTCATCGCGGTCAACTTCCTTCTGAATCTCAGTGCGAGAGTAGCCTTGTTGCTTGAGTTCGAGAGTGTCGTTGGAGATGTCTCGTGCGGTGAAGCGGGCATCTTTGAGCCACGACCGCTCACCAGACTCTATGCAGAGTCGGGTGCGTGCGGTCTTCGTGACTTCTTCGATACCCATACATTGACTATCGAATCAAATGATGATAAAAGTAGGGATTAGGATGGGAGATTACAGGGGTCATGCACATTCGATTAGTTTGTGTAAGTATCATTTCGTGTGGTGCCCGAAGTATCGACACGGGATGTTGGAGTTCGTTCGAGACGAACTTGCGGAGTTGTTCCAAGGAACTGCTGAACGGTTCGGTCACGAGATTATGTCGATGGAGATTGCTACTGACCACGTTCACTTGTTCGTGGAGGCTGACCCGAAATGGAGTCCTGCCGAGATTGCCAAGCAGTTCAAGGGCTACTCGGGCCAAACGATTCTGAAACGCCATCCAGAAATCAAACAGCGGTATTTCTGGGGAAGTGGAATGTGGAAGGATGGATACTACGTTGGGACGACTGGTGCTGTTTCCGAGGACGTGGTTCGTCGGTACATCGAGGAGACGGAACATTAATCGAGCGTACGCGATTCACCCACGGGTCAGGTGACCCGTGGAACTCTCGCTGTTTCCTTTAGAAAGTGACGCGCCGGCTGAGATGGTAGCTGGCGTGACCTCAGCGATCCGTGGTGGGTTCGCCACTGAAAATGGTGTTTTACCGACATATCTTAAGGAATACGGTCCGAATCGGGATTGTATGAGTAGGAGTCCTATGGAAGAAACTACGGGGATTGGTTCTGAGGTAACTGACGAAGTAGTCGTACTATCTTAGCGAAATTGTTCTTTGAGTTCGGACGGGTTATACGTATATATCGGTGGACGTTCGAAGCGGGTATCCGGTATTAAGTACGGTATCTGAAGGCGGTCAAGAACACCGGTAAGATGTTGCATACCGACGACGGCAACCACGGTGTCGACGGTGTCCATTTGGTAGAGTTCGTGCAGATGCCCTGCCATCGCATCGTCACGGATTGTTATGACTTGGTTGAAGAGATCTGGTATTCGCAGTTGTGTTCTTTCGCGCCACTTGCGGATCGTGGGGAGATCCAACAAGTGGTAGCTGTCAGATGTGAGGTCACTCGGTGTATCAATCACTCCAAGCTCAGAGAGAACGTCAGCGTCTACCTTTGCAAATCGTTCCTTCCCGTCCAGCGGCCACTCCCAGTGAGGAAGGTCAATTCCTGCAATCGAGAGTGAATCATTGTGTCTGGCGGCGTATCCCGCAGCTTCCAGTTCGTGCTCTGGTGGCCAATCTAGTTCATATTGGTCTGGATGGTGCTGGAAAATTGCTTCTCGACTGGCTTCCACGGCGACGATATCTGGGTTGAATTGGATAATCGCGGTTGTGAGACGTTCAATCGTTTTTGGGTGCCCGTGCAGGATTCCGAGAACATGAATGCCTTCAATTCGCCCACCGAGGGAGTACTCTGGAACACCAGTTGGATAGAGTGGTTTGTGGCTAGTGGCTTCGAAGAAATCATCGGATGGAAGATCTGCTGCCGGTTTTTTCACTGGGGTTGTCGTTTCGATCACTTGACCAACACCGTCCGAGGGAGAACGGCTGGTTGTATGCTGTTTTTGGTACATCAAATTAAGTGGGCGGACGTAATGTGGCTAGGGGTAGTTTCCGTTCAGTATCCGTCTAAGCGATTGTGAGTCGTTAATACGGTGTGTATTGGGGGTCAACGTCGTGGAGGTGGACGCTGCTGACTTGTTCGGGGTCAACAACGAATTCTGTGCCAGTTTCCTCGGAGTGTTCGTGTAAGTCAATGAGCCGGTAGATGGCGTTACCGTACCACCCGCAGTCGCATCGGGCAGTTGCGTGAGCGCCATTCGACGTGTCGAGTGAGACTTCAGTTAGCTCGAGTTTGTCGTGACAGACCGGGCATTCGTCTGGGATCGCGGCGTATGCGTGCCCGTTGATGCAACGGAGGTCGTCCGGATTGATTCCCTCCGTGGAGAGTACGTCTCTAATAGCATCTCCGAGTTCGATGGCAAGGTTCGCTCGCGCTTCTTCGTCATTCGGAAGATCAGATCCTTCGATGTGGATGGTTAAACGGTCTCCGCTCGGTGAATTACTTGATCGCATACCCAATTTTTGAACGGATGATATTTAAAACTCTGCCTCTCAGAGAACTATAACCTCTGTAAGCAGCCGATACACTGGGTTTGCGGGTTTTTCGTGCCAAAAATAGAATTGGAGATTGTTTCAGATAGAGTATAGTGATCGTAACGGCTGACGCAGGCAGTTATTGCAATGAAATCTCCGGAATCGGTAGGAGGCGACCACTCCCAGAATGAGCTGCCATGGAGACCATGTACTAGATCTCTTCACGAGGTTGGAGTGAATGTTAGAAATCCGTCGTAAGCGGACAAGAAATATTATCGGATATCCTTCTCAATTGCGTTGTGTTTCAGGTTTCGAATAATTTCAATGGCTGTGATGCCTGGCTCATCTGGGTTGATGTCGGCGGGGGATGTCGTGTCTGAGTAGGTGGCGCCGGAGTAGTCAATACGGCTGGCTGCGGCTTGGGTTGCAAGATCGTCGAAGAGGTTTGTAGCTGCTGTACTATTGGGAACAACCCACCGAGCGGTGTCTGGATCAGCAGTACAGAGCTTCCGATAAGTCTCGACGACGGAATCGTTTTGATCACTGTTTTCACGTTCAGCTTCCGTTGCGTGGATGATGTTCCCATCCGTATCGAGGACTGCAACGTCAATGTTTTTCGTCACGGTCTCGCCATCAGGGGTCGTGACTTCGATCGGGACGTACGTCTCAACGTGAAGGGTCGGATCGTCTTCGAAGCGTGCTTTGTAATCAAGTTCGCTTCCACGAACCATCGTGTAATGCTCGAGGGTGTCGTTAAGTTCCCGAATTCCCGGTCCGTATTCCTGCCCTTGTTTCCAGGGCTCGTTGATGTGACGGCGGCCTGCGGGCGTTACTGTGTAGAGGACGTGGGGATCGGTATCCTCGGTGATATACCCGTGTTGCTTCAGCAGGTCGATGTCAGCCGGTGCGAGATCGTAGTCATCGCGGAGTTTCGTTCCGCTATCTCGAAGCGGGTCGTATTCGAAGTAATGATCGACTTGTTGGGTTTCGACGAGGTACAGCCCTTTCAGGAATTTGAAGTGGTTGAGGCTGAGATCGCTTTCTTCGATGTCTTCTGCTGTGACTTTCAGCGCAGGGTCTGGCATGCGCCGCAGCGCGTCTCGGTCAACCTCGTCGAGTGACTCACAGCACGTAATCGCTGCGCGTAGCCCATCCGTAGTCGCGTCACGAAGCGACGCATTCTCTCCATCGTCGGGGAAACACTGCATGCACTTGTAACACTGCCGCGTGTCATCGTACTCGATTGCTGGCGGTAACGCGGTGCGACGCGGGATATGCGTCCGCTCACGAATTGATCCGCCCGTAGACGCTGACAGACCTGTGTACGAGGGGACTTGCGTGTTCACGCCTGGATCAGGAACGTCAACCGTTGCAAAACTCGATAGGACGTGCTCAAGTGCGTCCTGTTGATGTGGGTATGACTTCGTTTCCGTCGGTGCTGGCGTTGCGTCTGTTTGAGCGAGTTTGCGAACCGGAAGGATGAATGGCGCCCAGTCGCGCAGGTCGAGACGGGTGTTCCACAGTGCGTCTGACCCGTTCGTCGTGATTTCCTTGGCAAGGGTGCAATCCGAGTCTGAAAGCCGGTTATCCAGAACGAACGATGCGGACTGGCCGTCGTTGGCCGCCATGACGATATCTGCGCTTTGACTGATCGAGTCCCAAAGGCTACGATTCGATTCTGCAACAGCGTACGTCGTTGCGACATCGATTGCGAGACGGTGCTCACTGGTCTTTCGAAGTGCACGCTCAACGATGTCTTGGTGAGCGTTCGTTGCGGAGAGAAGCTGTGGCGTGAGTGCGAACACGTTGCCAGTACAGTCTGGCGCTGTGTCGCCGAGTCCATAGCCGGCGTTGCTGAGTTCCGAGAGCAGCAAGGCAGTGCTTTCATCGGCGCAGTGTGTAAGTGACTCATGGTCAGACAGGTCGATCAGATAGAGCGTTGCCGGTCCCGTAAGCATCTCTTTGAACCACGGGCGAAGCTCGGCAATCCGGTCTTCCGTGAGGAACGGCGAAAGCGCGTTACCCGTAATCCGTTCGGGCACCATGATATCATCTACAGACGAGTCTTCCCTGTAGAAATGACAGTAGAGGTATGCGCAGTACGTGATGACGGTGTTGCTTGTCGAGAGCACGAACGTGGGCCGGTTAGATCGCAACGCGCTCACAACCGTGTTCTCGACGTGAAACAGTGTCTCTGGTGATGCAACGCGAAGCACCGATGCAGGTAGATCAGGTACGCCGAGTCCCAGGCGTGATTTCAACTGTCTGTCGGCACGAAACGTTGATTCACTGCCGATAGCCCACTTCGAGTCTAGGAGCGCGGAGATCTTGTCCGTTGGCCCGTTCTCGAGACCGCTTACTGTGCCGCCAATCCCGGATCGTAGTGACGATTTACGGGCTGGCGGGTAGATGAACCCTCTCGCGTAATTAAATGGCGGATCAAATGATCCCCCATCTTTCAGTAACGCATGCCGGAAACACACGCTGAACTCCTTGTCAGTTCGTTCAACAGGGTGTAACCAGTACAAGGGATGTGTGGGACCCTGAGCGTCGGGGTTAGTGATCGGAGAGAGATCACAGTCTTGTGCCGGGTTTCGGGATGTGGTGTCGAGCAGGACCCGGATCGTCATGCCACTGCTACTGGAACACAGCAGTTGAATGGCCCACTGCGTATTCGTTCGGTCGAGTGTCTGAATCAGCGCGACAAGTCCAGCGCTCGGTGCAACCGAGGGATACGGATCAGACTGCGAGCCAGTCGTGGACGGACCGTGGTCTCGTGGGAGTAGTTCGAGTAGCGTGCCTGACTCTGGCGGGCACACATGCTCTTCAAATAGCGTCTCGGGTGTCCAGTACGGGTCAGCCGTCAGGTCTGTGTAGTCGAACGCAGTTGTGAACGATGCTTCAGCGCCAGTCTTGTGCTCGCGTTCGTTTGGGTGCGGGGCGAGATACGACGGTCGATACACAAGATCGTCATCGACGGTCCGGTATACCAGCAGCTCGAAGGGTGCATACGTGATGTTGCGGTCAGCGTCGAAATACGCCAGGCTTGGCAGCGATCCGAGAAGCTCTCGAAATGGTTTCTCAATTACTCCATCGAGCGTCGTAACTCGCGGAACTGATGTGAACGTCCCGCGGCGGGCTCGCGGTGGTGTCTTCTTACTCATCTGTCTCACCGCCGAAGCGCAGCACAAACGTATCTCCCTGTCCGATCCACGCGGGCTCAATCGTATCAACACAATGCTTGATCGTGTTTACATCAGTGAGGCCAGGCTCGTCGAAATTGAAATACTGGACGCGGGCAGTATCTGGATCCTTCTCGGTATCTGCGTTGAACGTGACACGGCCAGCAGCGGCTGCCGCGGTGAGTTCGTTTACGAGAGCGACCGCATCTGCTTGTGTCCACGCAACCCACTGTGCAGTGTCTGGCTTCGCAGCAGCTAGTGTTTGGTACGTGATCACTGTCTCATCGTCGTACGCTTCCGTCTCCGACGCGGCAGGCGCCTGATCAACAGCTGATGTAGCGTCTGTTTCCGGTGTGTATAGACCACACCCCGCAACGAGCGTACTGTCGTCAGCCTGGACAACGATGTCGAGCGTTGCCCGACTTGGATGGCGCGAATCGGTCGCTGCCACGTCGTACGGCAGATCGGTTTTGACTTGCGCTGACGATTCGGCGTACTGGTCGGTCATGTATAACTTGACGGCGCGCCGTAACCGCCGCTCGAACATCGAGTGGAACTGTTCGTTGTCCTGTGCTTCGGTCTGCCCGATTGCCTCGAGTCCACGGTCGGTCAGTGAGTAGAGTTTCGATGGGTTATTCGTCCGGACGATGTAGTCGTCCTCAACTAACCGTGTTTCTGTCTGGTACGAAATTCCGACGTCGTCACGGATATCAACACCGCTATCGACGACCGGGTCGTATTCGACTGCGTAATCGAACTGCCCTGTCTGCAACACGTACAGTACGGCCAAGAACCGGTACTCCTCTTCGGATAGTTCGTGAGCAGTATCCTCGAGTAACGCACTCGGGACAACTGGTTCAGGGACGTGCCGCACTGCTTCTCGCTCGATCTCCTCGATAGTATGACAGCAGTTAATCGCCTTGAACAGCCCTTGCTTGCTACGCTCGTACACGGACGCGTCAGTCTCCGTATCTGCCCGGCACGCCTGACAGACATATCCGTTTTGACCGTGATCGTACTCGACCGGGAGATCTGCATGTGTTCGAGGCACGTGTCGCCGCTCGATCGTGACCGTGTTAGGGTCGGCCGTGGTACTTGATGTCTCGCCAGTCGAAGCCGATCCAGCCGAGTCTGTCTGTACTGCCGGCTCAGGTGACGCCCCAGCGGTTCGCTCTGGGCGTGACATCGTGTACTCGGTGTCAGTCGGTACGGTTCGGTCAAATCCAGTGACCGTTGTGAGTCGAGAGAGTGGAATCGCAACCGGCGGATCACTCGATGAATGAGGTCGGACGTACGTATTCCAATCACTATCCTCGTTCCGGTCTTTGATCTCGAGTGGCGTCAGCCCGGGTACTGTTGGCAGGCGGTCATGCTGATAGAGGCGATCCACTGGACCGCCGTTTTGCAACATGCTGAGATCCATAACCTGCGCGATCCTCGCAAGTTGATCGTACGCAGACTGTCGACGGGCAGTATCTAACCGGTCCCAGTCAGTCACGATCGTCCCGACTTCGACCTCCGGGTAGAGCGTATGCAGGGTCAACAGGAGTTCGGCGTTATCGACGCGTTGCAACGCGGTTTCGAGTCGGGTTTGCGCATCGGCTGTCGGCGCAAGCGGCCATGGCGCGGCGAACACTACTGAGCCGACGGGGGCACTGCATGATTGCGATGGTGTTACAGCCGCACCTGCCTGTGTGAGCTGTGAGAGTAGTGTTGTCGCAGCAGCTGCCGGGTCATCGAGTTGAGAAACGTCTAACAGGGTCAATGATGGCGTCTCATCGAGGCGATCAGTGAAAAACGACACGTCATCCGCCATTTCAACCATCGGTTCGATGCGGTCACTGCCAACGTACTCAATCTCGCCTGTCGGAACGTCCAATGACGTTGTCCCTGACTGCAGCGCCGTGTACGTTTCCCCGTACCGCTTGAGTACGCCCGGCAGTGTTGAAATCGCAAACATCGGCGCGCCGGCCATACTGAGTGCTTGGACGTCCGTCGGCGCAGTCACCTGCAGTCCTTGTGGCTCAGCCCCTACTTTCAGCACGCGCCCCATTGTCCCGGACAGCCCTAACACCGCTCGTTTGGAAAACGAACCGGCAGGTGGCAACGGTTCGACTCCGACAGGGACTGTCGGCTTGATCAGCCGATCAACAGCATTGGCCGGACAGTGTTCGAGCGGCGATGCAGTCCCGGGAACACCGCAGAACAGCGATGTCGTTCGAGACGGTGGGAAAAGTAGCCCGCGGGCATACGCTGACGGTGCAACGAACGATGATGAAGGCTGGAATCGCGCAGCCAAGGTATCAGTGATGAATTCGGGATCCGAGACGTAGTTCCGGAGGCGAAGTTTTGTCGCTGTCGGCGGCTGCGCAAGCGCAAAATCCGAGGACTCTAATCGCTGTTGGAAGTCAGCTCCGGCAGCCGGGATCAGCACCATCCGAATCTGGACTGACAGCATGCCAGCCGCATCGGCTGTCAATGGAAGTTCACGGGTCCCGTTCCACGGACATGCAAGCACCTGGACCAGCCATGTCCCAATCTCCGGCCGTTGTTGCTGGGCTGCCTGGATTCGTTGCAGCAACTGCACCACCACGTCCCCTGCCGACACTGCAGGGTACTGCGGGACGTGGGTCGAGTACTTAACCGGTGGCCTTACTCGCGTCGTGAACGCGTCCGCTGGTATCCCATCGAACAGTGCGTCGAGCTCGGCCGATCGCGCGTTGACGGACTTCACAGCATAATTCTCCTGAAGGACATCCCGCAACGCGACCGTGTTCGACTCTGTGATCGCTGTAGATGTCGAAAACAGGTAGGTTACCTGTCCGTCCGGCTGCTGGTAGGCGAGCAGTTCAAGCGGAGCAGTAACTGGCTTGCTAGTCTCGTCGGTCAACGTCGCCGACTGCACTGTCTGCAGTGCTATACTGAGCGGCGATCGTTCGGTCTCACCAGTGCCATGGGTGAGGTCAACACGCGCGTTCCATGGCTGTAACTGGAAGTGCGTACGGCGCTGGCGTTCGGTCCAATCCGTCGAAGTGAGGTCTTGTGACATCTGTTTTCCCTTGTGATTCTGTTACTGTACGACCGGCTTCCTGGTCACAGCCGGATCCACAGTTCTTGACACTCGGGTAGCGGCCCCATGGCCGATCGTAGACCCCGACCCAGTACCAGACTGCCCAGCATGCCACAGTCTACGGACAGGTAGCCACCCTAACATCTTATCCGAGATCGATGAGGCATAGTGAAGTTAGTATAAAAATAGTTCGTAAAATGGTTGCGCCCCGTGTGAACCAATATCAAGCACTGGCCAGGAAGATGCCCACGTACACCAACCCTGATTGTTCCACACCCAGATTTTACAGCGACAGTTAACCGCGTCGTCGTCGCTCTCCAACAACACTAGCAGGGGAGTGTTTAGACGCTAGTAAGAGCGGCTAAATGTCTAACTTACTAGGATGTGAAGCGGGAAGAGGAGTTTGTGTCCAGCAAACTCGCCCGCTTCACTGATCGGGTTGTCTCGCTCGCTCAAAAAGCCGTCGTCGGCGAGCCGGATCCAGCGTTCCAAGAGGGTGACGGCGGCTACGCAGACTGGGTAATCGTGGCGATTCACGGTCTCCGCGAGTATCTCGATCACCCGTATCGGCGGTTGCTGGACGTTCTTCACGAGATGCACGGGATCGTCGCCAAACTTGATCTAGCGGTGGATGAGCTTCCCGATTTCACCACTGTATGTACGCGGAAGCAGGATCTTCAAATGCGAATCTGGCGAGTCCTGCTGCGGCTATCGGCGGAGTTGCATGATACCGGCGATGTTCAGGCGATCGACGCAACCGGCATGGATCGTATCGCTGCCAGCCACCACTACGCAAAACGGACGAACTACACGTTCGAGGCGGTAAAAACTACCACGCTGATCGACTGCAAGACAGGTGCGATTCTAGATATACATTGCTCGATGAAACAACCGCATGATTCCAAGATTGGCTGGCAGATGGTGAAACGCAATCTCGACAAACTGAACATTCTCACCGCCGACAAAGGCTACGACTGGTGGCTACTTCGCCAAAGATTGCGTGCAGAAGGCGTTAAACCGATGATCAGGCACCGCCAATTCGGCTGGCACGGTATCGCCAATAATTTCTTGCAAGATGATACGATCTACCATCAACGCTCAAACGTCGAATCGACGTTTTTCGCGCTCCGACGCAAATACGGCGAAATCGTTCGCGCTCGAACGTGGTTTGGTCAATTCCGCGAACTCGTCTTGAAATGCGCTGTCAGAAACATCGAACTCAGCGTCAGCCACTCATAACCGTGATATCACGCGTCTAAACAAGGCCCACTAGCAGAAACCTAGATAGACACGTCACTGCCGTTGAAAACCACCGTCAGGGGCTATCCACAACTGGCCAAACACGCCGAATACGGAAAGGGGAAGCCCCAGAGAATGACCTGTTCGTGGAAATATCGCAAAAGAGAACTAGTGGTAGCGAAACGGAAAACAACCTTGAGAAGCTCTCATTTCGGATGGCTTCAACCCTTCAAAGGGCGTTCATCAGCGGTCGAGGCGGATACCCCGACCCTTGAGGTCGGGGAGGAAGCCGACACTTGAGAATAAACCCCCGTTCCACAGCACAGCCAACTCCCCACGCTTCCAGATACCAACCATTAAATAGTATCAAACCTTCTGATGAAGTATGGCAGAGGTGGTCAGGAACATCCAAGTCAAGCTCAATATCCCCGAGTCACGGCACTCGGACGTTGACCAGACTTTCGAGGAGTTCCGCCAAGCCTCCCAACACGTCGCAGACCAAGGATGGGACGACGACCCAGACCACCTCGTCAAAGCCAAAAACAACCTCCACGAAGCCACGTACACCGAAGTCCGCGAGAAAACCAATCTCCAATCCAGCCTCGTTCAATCCGCAAGAAATCTCGCCGCCGACGCCCTGTCGAACTGCAAGGATTTGCTCGAAGACGACAAACGGACGAGCAAACCAGAGTTCCGAGGCACCGTCATCGTGTACAACGGACGTACGATAACGTACAACGACGACCACGTGACACTCGCCACCACTGGCGACCGCGTGACAGCCGAATACGTCCTACCACACGACGACGAAGGGACGCCGTTCGAGGAATACTGGAACGAGGAAACGTGGGAGAAGCGAGAAGCAACGCTCCACAAGCGTGACGGTGAATACTACCTCCACGTTGCCGTTGAACAAGTAGACGACACAGATTCTAGCGACGAGCAGACCGAGAACGGAGTGGTTCTCGGCGTAGACCTCAACGTGGACGGCTACCTCGCCGTCACCAGCACCGGAGCGTTCCTTGGCAACGCGGACGAACTTAACCACAAGCGCGACGAGTACGAGCAACGCCGTGGAAGCCTGCAACAAACCGGCACTCGCTCTGCACACCTCACCATCCAATCAATCGGTGATAGGTTCGCTGAGTGGAGTCGTCATCGCCTACACGACGTGTCGAACGGTATCGTCCGAGAGGCCGTTGTGAACGACTGTACTCACATCGCGTTCGAGCGATTGAAATACATTTGGACGCGCATCTCGAACGCTTCCAAGTTTCAGCAGTGGGCGTTCCGAGAAGTCCAACGGCAAGTCGAGTACAAGGCCGAGGAACACGGTATCGAAGTGGATACCGTCGCCCCACAGTACACGTCGCAACGATGCAGTCACGGTGAGTGTGGGTTTACACACGAGGATAATCGTGATGGCGACGAGTTCGAGTGTTTGGATTGCGGGAAAGAGTTGCACGCGGATTACAACGCTGCGCGGAATGTGGCGTGGCGTCTTGTCCAGAACTGGCTCAAGTCTGGTTCTGGACGGGCTACCAGTCAACTGGCCCTCAAGTCAGGAACCGTGAACGCGAACGGCGATTTCAACGCCTCCACTGCTTAGTGGCAGAGCGGGAGTTCACTGACAAGCCCCGACCCTTGAGGTCGGGGTTGTTGACCTGGGAATGGCCACCTGCCGCATATCTGTCTACCAGAGTTATATACAAATCAACATTCCAATGTATTATGGCATCTTGAGAAACGCCAGCCAGAGGCCGGCGTTGAGCCCCCAGCCAATGTCAATGGGTATCGACTTGGGTGGGTCCGAGATCGAGAGACAATATGGCTATTGGCTTCACGTTAGTTCGTGGTGCGATCTCGGGTAGCGAGGGACCGTATGTCTCGGATCGGACGGATTCTGTCAGGCAACGACTGAACCCATTTCTCCTCGCTATCATCATGTTGAATCCGTTTTCAGATAACTCTATAAAAAATAGCAGCGCGAGTACCACGGGCCACCGTGCCCGTGGGTGAAGCACGTCAAACACAACAGTTAACAAGTGTCAAACCATACTGGAATATAGTGCAGTCGTCTGAACTCACCCACACTTTGTCGTTCGGACTAGACATCCAGACAGGGAGTGGCGACGACTTGCAAACCGGCTGTCTCGAAGCCCGACGCATCCGCAACGAAGCCAACCGTCTCGACCGACATGGCTGGGATTGGGGCGACATTAAATCAACCGTTGTTGACAACGCCAACCACGTCAAAAACACCAGCCAACTCATCGTTGGCAAAGCACTCGGTGAAATTGAAACCTATCACGACAACAAAGATGACGGGTGGGGCCGACCCTATCCATACATTGACGAGTCGTACCCGGTGGTGATGAACCACGAGGAAGGCTACCGCCTATTCTTCGAAGACGACGGTACGGTTCGATTCCGTGTCACTGCCACGAGAGGAACGCACGTCAAAGGCGAACTCTGTGGCAGCCCTGACCATTTCGATCGTCTACGGACTGCCTTCAACGACGAGGAGTGGCGGGTTGGTACCGCTGAAGTCGTTCACAAACACAGTGAGTGGCGACTCCACGTCACCGTCACGCACGAGAATCATCAAGTCGCCAGCAAGGTCGATGCAGACACGATTATCGGCGTGGATGTAAACGAGGACTGCATCGCTCTCATTGCGATGAGTCGGAGCAGTTCGGTGAAAGACTCCGTGGTGTTTGAGTATCCATCAGTCAAAGAACAACGCCACGAGTTCTTCACCAAGCGCAAGCGGATGCAGAAAGCCAAGCAGACCGCATTTGAGACAGTCGTACAGACTGAAGAACGCGACTACGTTCACGACTGCCTGCACAAAGTATCGCGGAAAGTAGTCGAATGGGTCTCGCAGTTTTCGAACCCGCTTATTGTCTTTGAAAACCTCAAAGACATGCGAGACTCCATTGACTACGGAACGCGGATGAACCGTCGCCTACACTCGCTGCCATTTGCAGCACTCCAAGAGATGGTCTCCTACAAGGCTGCGTGGGATGGGATTCCCAGCGATGAGGTTGACCCTGAATACACGAGTCAGCGATGCCCGAGAACAGAGTGCCAGCATACGGTACGAGCGAATCGCCATAAGAAGCGATTCAAGTGCCGTCAGTGTGAGTTCCAAGACCATTCTGATAGGAAGGCGGCGGTGTGCGTCGTGCAGAATTGGTTTGACGAACAGAATGAGAATGTGCCGTCTCTCGAAACCCTTCCACGAGTGAAGAAGGTGAGATGGGCGGCATCGGGGGCTGGTGGAGGCCCCGACTCTCACGGACTCATTTTGAGTTCGGGTGTTGACCGACACGGAACGTCGGCGCAACCAGAGATGGAAGCGCGAGAGGAATTAAAATCCGTTGCCTCAGCAGTGCCAGAGTAAACACGGACGCCCCGCGCCACCGTGCGCGGGGTACTTCACTCTCAATTTCAACGTGGTACCCAATGTGGCCGACCCCGAACCTCACCGAAATTACTATAAGACACAAGGAGCTACATTGAGACACAACTATGCCGGTCCACCTTGACACTCACGAACCCGATGTCGAACTCACGCCTGGGACAGCCAAATCCGACATAATCGCATTCCTTTACGACAACACCGAACTCGGCTTCAAACCCAAAGAACTCGAAGATCACCTCGAACTCCCTCATGGCACCGTCACCACAACGCTCACCCGGCTCTACAACGACGGCTTCATCGGGAAAACTCGGGACAGCCACTACCACGCGCTCGAACACCGTGAAGACCTTCGCCGGTACGTCGCCAGCCTCGACCAGCTGGAGAGAATATTCGAAGACAGAGAATACGTAGGAACTCCAACGGAAGACGTGGACGAAGACGAGCTTGACGCCGAGATTGCCGAGTTAGAAGCCGAGCTAGAGGATGAGTAAATACCCGATAGGGACAATCTGTTGGGCGGTTGACCCAACCGGTGCCCACAAACAACGTCCTGTCGTTATTCTCTCACACGAAAAACACCCATTTAGCGCCAGTGACTGTACAGTAATGTGTATCGGGACAAGTGCCGGTGACTACGATCACTACTCACCAGAACTCAAAGACAAACACCTCTCAGGGATCAGTTTCGACGAAACGAATTACCTTATGCCATGGGCGCTCCACACGATCCCTCCTGGTGGACTCATTACCACTCAAACAGGAGAGCTTACTGAGGACGGCGAGAAACTCGTGAAACAAGCCCTCCTCTCCCTCTTCAAGGTTTGACATCTTCCCCTCACCTGAAGATGCGGGAATCCCAACCGCGTTGGGAGACTAACCCGTCGAACGACTTCTCAACGCACCACCACGTACCGCGCAGCTCCGTGCCCCGCGGGGTGACTCGACCATTCTCTCGATGGTCGCCTGGCCGCCGTTCGGGGACCCCCGGCGGTCGTGCCGTTCCTTCCTGCGGGAGTAGCCGGTGACAACAATGACGGCTTGGTCCCTCATCCCTACGACGACGTGGTGGGGTTGGGTAGACTGCCTTTCCCATGCACCCTACCCGGAAACCCCAATTTGAGAATTGAAGACCAATTACCGAGGACTGCACAGGTTCAAATCCTGTCGGTGGCCCGTCCATCGAGAACATCCTGGACAAAGAGAGCACGAGGGTGCTCTCGACACCGGATCCCGCCCCGACAGTTTCCCGGTCACCGTGTCGCCAGTGGTCGTCGAACCGGAGCGATACTTCAATGGCACTCTACGCGTGGCGATTTCGACGATTATCCCGACATCGAACCACTGCCGTCGCCCAACACGTGGGAGACAGTCATCTCCGAACGCGGCAACACCCGGGACGCCTGGAAGATTCTCATCGAGAGCGAGGAGCACTCGCTGCCGCTCTTCGCGTCAATCCGGAACCTCCGGAACATGCTCGAAGCAGGCGTCGACGAGGACACCGTGGTGGGTCATCTCGACCTGAAGGCGGTGCAGCACGCGCCGCTGTACCCGTTCCGGTACTACCAAGCGTACACCGCGCTCCAGAATGCTGACGTCCAAGCACCGGCGGTTGAGCAGTGGCTGGAGGAGACAATCGATGTCGCTGTCGAGACGGTGCCTGACGGAATCGGAGAAACGTTCGTCGCTGTGGACCTCTCAGGATCGATGAACATGGCGCTGTCCAAGAACAGCACTCTCCGCCCGAAAGAGATCGGTGCGTTGTTCGGTGTGATCCTAGCCGACCAAGGTGCCGAGGTTAGCGGGTTCGGTGACGACTTCCAGACCGTTCCGATGCACGTCGACACGCCAGTACTACAGCGGCAAGACGCGGTGCTGGCCATCGACGAGGAAGTCGGGAACTCGACGAACGGCTGGAAGGCACTGGAGTATCTCCGCAACCGAGGCGAACCCGTCGAGCGAGTCGTCGTCTTCACCGACATGCAAATCTGGGACAGCACACCATTCACCGCGCGCGATAACCAGACGGTCAAGGAGGCGTTCGATGCGTATCAGAACGAGGTCTCCACGGACACCTCACTGTATCTCGTCGATCTGACGTCCTACGGCGACCTCGTGACGCCGGAAGGCTACGAGAACGTCTACAACGTTTCCGGCTGGTCAGAGAACATCCTCTCGTTCATCGAACACGCCGAAAGCCCGAAGCAAGTCATCGATGAGATCAGCGCGTTCGAGGCAACATAGCGCTAGCTCCTCATCTTTCTTCGTCGAGCGCGAGTAGTGTAGTTCGGTATCACGCGGTCGTGCCACGACCGAGACAGGCGTTCGAATCGCCCCTCGCGCACTCAGAGCGCAGCTCGTGGAACAAACAGCCCGAGCGACGCTCTTCAACAGAGGTAATATCATGGCAATCACCAATGACAACGACCCCGGACCGACGGCGACTGCTGTCGTCACGATCCGTATCCCATGTGGCGCAGACAGTGATCTCGTCACCGACGCCGAAGAGCGCCTCTCGCGGGCCGAGAACATCGATACTGTCACGATTGACGAGATGCGCGGTATCGATCCGAAGCTTTCGGCAACGGCCATCATTGTCAGCATCACCCTTCGCTGGACCACGACGATGACTGATGCGGAGGTAAGTAGACGGCTCGCTGAGGTCCCCGGCCTTGAGTCAATCGAGCAGATCAGATGAGGCGTCATGAACACGCTACTCCCGACGATTTATAGACAGTGCGAGGCGAAAACCCACGGCTTTAGCCGTGGGATGAAGCCGACAACTGGGAACCAAACCACGCGACGGTGGCAGGCCGACTTCCCAGCGTTTAAGAAATATCAGACTCACATATAAGATATGGAGGTGCGGCGCACCGTCCCCGTTGCACTCAACGTGGGTAGTGACGACGCCGCACTCCTCGAAGACACCGTCGATACGTTCCGCTGGTCGGCGCAGTACGTTGTTGATCACGCGTTCCAAGGCGAGTACGTTACCACCAGCAAAACACAGTTGGACGACGAAACGTACGACGACGTGCGCGAGAAAACAGACGGGTTCAACGGTGGTCTCGTGCAAGCCGCCCGCAACAAGGCCGCCGAAGCCTGCAAGAGCGTCGTCGCCCGCTGGCAGAACGGGAAGAAAGCGTCCAAACCCACGTTCACCAGCCCACACGTTGTCTACGACAAGCGTACCGCGACGTTCCATGATGACTATGTGAGCCTCGCCACCACAGACGGTCGGGTGGAAGCCGAGTACGTGCTGCCCGACGAGGACAGCAACACACCGCACTCCGAGTACCTATTTTCAGACGAGTACGAAACTACAGGTGCGGAACTGCACTATCGTGACGGTGACTGGGTGCTTCACATCCACTGCAAGACGGACGTGGAGTCTGACACGTCGGCACAGGCACCACCTGAGAACGGCACGGTTCTCGGGGTTGACCTCGGCGTGAACAACCTTGCTGTCACCTCGACTGGCACGTTTTGGACGGGCGACGAGTTCGACCACTGGCGGTGTGAATACGAGAACCGTCGTGGATCGCTCCAGCAGTGCGGGACACGCTGGGCGCACGAGAACATCCAGTCCGTCGGTCGCAAGGAAGACGGACGATTCACGCTGATGCTGCATCGAATCAGCAATGAACTCGTCGCGGAAGCCCGTGAGAACGGGTGTTCGGTCATCGTATTCGAGGAGTTGACCGATATTCGTGAGCGGACCGGTGCGTCGTGGGGGCACAAGTGGGCGTTCGACCGCTTGCACGAGTACGTCGAGTACAAGGCTACAGAATGCGGAATTGTGGTTGAGCAGGTTGACCCTGAGAACACCAGTCGGCGGTGCTCGCACTGTGGGTTCACGCACCCAGACAACCGTGACAGTGAGGCGTTCGAGTGCCTGAAGTGCGGGTACGAGAACCACGCGGACTACAACGCCGCGAAGAACATCGGATTGAGGTATCTCCGTCGCAACCAAACTGGGAGCGATGGAGGCGCACCCTTGGGCGTGCGCTTGAACAGCGGGACGCTGAACGTGAACGGAGGGTATTCTCCTGCCACTGCTAGTGGCCAGAACGGGAGTCCACGCTGAATCCCACGACTTTAGTCGTGGGTAGCTCAAGCGGTTGTCTCTCTGTATGAGCAGTATGGAGCACGCGGTTGACCGCGGGGAGAAGAAGGAACTCCGTAGGGAGCATCCCAGCGGGTGGCTCTACCTTACGCAGTACGACGCCATCCCGATCCTCGTAGATGCGTTACTCGATCTTCCGCCGAACCTCGAATTCAACGAAACTGAACTCGCAGAGCACGCCGGCGTCTCGCGCCAAACTGTCGGCAACTACACCGACCTTCTGCTTGAAGTCGAACTCATCGAGGAGGCCCCGAATACGTCTCCACGTCGGTACCGGGTCGCAGACAGCAACGTCGTCCGAGAACTCTTCGAGTTGAACAGCGCAATCAACAACGTCGGCAACGAATAGCAGTTGGAACGACGTCGAAGACGAATATGAGCGATTCAAACGCGCCCGAGCACCTCGACGCGAAGCACGAACGTAACCGTGAGCAGCGCATCGAGGGCATCAAGCGCTGGGTCGAATACATCAAATCCGAACCGCCGGAGACGTGGGGGCCACAGCAGAATGCGGTCGTCAATGACCAACTCGATGCCGCCCAAAGCGTCCAGACCTCGGCCTCCCACCAGCAACATGTGAAAGACGTCGCAGAGGATATCCTCGAAGAGGAGAGCAACTCTGGCGACGATTCGAGGTAGAGCATTTCTGTACGAGGTCGCCTCAGACGAGGGCTCTGGTTTCAACTGCAGCGTCCCGTTTTGACGGAATATCTACCTCAACAGTAGCAGGAACGCAAAAACCTCTATCATACCTTTTTCACAACCTTTCAATCAGAAGGATCAGTAAGGGACTCCATCGCTGTCTCTCGATTGAACGTATAGTAGCCGAGGGATCAACGACCACATCGACGACGTCGACGAGGTCATCGCTGCCGCGCTCGCGGATCTGCTCGAGGCCGTCGGCGACTGGGACGACGCCTGGAGCGACGACGAAACCTCCGCGGCCAAGCACAAGGTTCGAGGCTGGTTACAGGGCACACCGTGGCAGCCGAACGCGCCGGCGTCTGGAACGAGGTAAGTAACTGATAGCGGCCGCCGATCCCCTCCCGAGGACATCGACGGTCTCGACCGATGAGCGCTCACCCAGTATCTGACCGTCCTCGAGGACCAGGGCCGCGTTTGTGACTGCCCGGGACAGTGCCTCGTTGGCTTTGAGTCTGAGAGCGAGTATCTTGTCGAGCGCGACTGGAGGCATACGAGTGTTCTGACCACAAGTTCCGCGATCGTGGTAGAGGCACATCAAGCACGTTGCATACGCGACGGGGTGGGTCCGGTGTCACCCATCGTCGACCGAGACGACGTCGCCGGCGAGCACGAAGAGCACGTTTCCGGTGAACCGAGATGACCCTGATGGCAGCCAGCGGCGACATGATTGAGATGCGAGTCGAGTTCGAGCGGCCGTTGACCGACGAGAAGATCGCCGAGCGCTGCCGGGCAATCGCCGAGTTCCTAGAGGACGACGATGACTGACGATGCGGTCGACATCCGCTATCGGCCAACCGGCGGCCCGTCGCGGAAGGTATCGTTCCGGCCGCGGTCTGACGGTGGCTGGCTATGGGTGACGCTCGAGTGGAACGGTTGTCAATCATTTCGGTGTCGTGAGTTCGCGTCCACTCGGCCAGCATGCCGAGTGGGTGAGCGAAGGATGTGAATAACGGCCGATGGGCCCACGGATGTCAACTCAGTACGCTGATGACCGTGTCGGCCGCATAGTGGGACACTATCCCACGACCCTTGAAAATGCGGGTTGCGTTCACGGTTGCCGCAATCGACGACGTCGTAATCGGAAAGCAGTCAGTCTAGGAACTCCTCTGGAGAGATAGTACCGTTCTCGAGTAGTTCCGAATCGAACGTGATCAGAACGCCGTCTGTTTCTTCTGCCGTCGTAAGGATGAGACAGTTCATTGGATCCAGTAGCGTCCGCTCTTGGACAGAGTAGGATGTGAGGATATCGTCAGTATCTGGCCGGTAGACTGTCACCCGATCCCAAAGATTTCGAGAAGACGTTCAACCCAGTCCTGGTTGAGCCGCTTTTTCTTTGCTAATACGGTTCGGAACTCCAGCTGGTTGAATATTGTTGTCGAGAGCTCGTGATTCAGATCCAAGAATTCAGTTGCGATATCGTCCCGTTCCGATTCATTGAGTGCCGCAGCGACGAGAATGTTCGTATCGACAAGTGACATCCTCCCCGCCGGAAACAGCAGGGTTTCCCGTCCTGCAGGTTGGGATGTTTACTAGTCTACGGCGAGAAGTACCCTAGCGGATGTAACTCCGTTACAAACTAAAGCAAAAGCACGACCAGCCAACAAACATAGTCACACCTGCTGAATTAGATTATAACTTGCCCACCACGAAAAACACAGATCCAACAACACCCTCATCTTGCTGTGGTGATGGCCTTTAATTTCGACGATAGAAGCTACTCGTGGAGTCATAGAACAACAAAAATTTGGCAATACTAAGGCATCTCAGAGCGAAACAGTCGGTGTAGGATCAGAGATCCACCTAAGATGCTCTATATCAGCGTGGAATTTGGATGTGGAGATGCTTGCTTCGAGGAGGCCGCCCCACGACGGACTACACCGCAGTGTGCCGCGGGGACGTTCGAGCGTGACACGTACAAGGATAATGTCGCTATCGTCTGTCCAGCGTGCGAGACGCCTCAGGTTCACCTCTGGGACGCGCGCTCTCGCTGACCGATACGGAGAGGGAGCTATTCAATCTCCATTTTCTTTTGAGACCCGCCGTCTTGCGTCAAGAAGAGATGAGACACGTTCGAGACGTATCCGCCGGGTCTCGATCGCCCATCCATCGGCCTGTATCGTGGACTCCGTCTCGAGCGATCGATGCCGTCAGCACTGTGCGATCGATCGGGCACTGAGTGTGAGCAGAATCGCAACGAATGCCGTCCCTCGGTCTCGGCTACTGGAGGATCTGGGGACGACGATGTCCGAGCTGGTGAGTGGCCAGAGATACCGATACAAGCCTGCCAGCGGCATTAATGGGAGGCGAGCACGAAGTGAGACAGGACACCGACTGTGAGCAGTATCGCAATCGCTCGTCAATACTGGAACGGACGAGGAGTGCCCCGATGCAAGTCGCGATTGTGACACCGCCGATCGAGTGCATCGGCCGCCACGAGACGGACAGCCCGAACACCGATTCGGCCGTCTCCGGTGAAACGACCCATTTCAATCGATTGTGATCGGGAATCATCGCGCCGGCCATTGCTACGCTCGCCAATCGCGGGGTGATCCATCGATAGAACCAAGTTGATCATGGAACCCTATTATAGATAAGAGAATTTTTCTCCATGGAAGTACCAGATAACCTGCTCTACCTGTTCACCGCATAACTAAAAGAAGAAGACGGCAGCTACATCATCGAAGTTCCAGACCAAGAAGTCACCAAAGGCCAAGTACAGACAGACAATATGTATAGTGCAGCGGTACTACAGACTGATACCGCATCAGCAGAGGAGCAGCCGGAGCAACAGGACCAGACTCAGAAACAAGATCGGGCAGACCCAGAACCTAAACCCCATGTTGAGGTAGGTGAGCAATGTGCTGTCGATATCGAAGATATCGGTGAACAGGGAGACGGTATTGCTCGCGTCGAACGAGGATATGTGATTATCGTCCCAGACACTGAAGTGAATGAACGGGTAACGATCAAGATCAAGAGCATCAGGCCAAACGTGGCCTTTGGAGAAGTCGTTGAACGACATGACCACTCCGAATAGTTTACATGAATTCTCCCAAGTTTAGATCCGAGAACTCATATCTGAGACTCACCATGTCTTCTTCTTGATAGTACTTAATGAAACTGGCATCCTCCATCTTCGGAATATGTGAATGGTAGAGATCAAGATAGATCTCCTTCACATCTTCCCCTGGGATCTGAGGAAGTGTAGCGGCATCATACTCCAACCGTGCTACTTCATCAGCCAGATCGGCAAGCGCCATCGGTGTCTGATATCTCTCGAGGCAATATAGGGCGAACCGCCGCCGTTTATGTGACAAAATATCGGACAGGACGTCATTGGAAAGGCACTGGTTTCTGGTTTCATGAATGATATTCTCAATCATGTAACTCCTCCTCATGCTGTGCTCTGACATAATATTATCGAATCATACAACCAGATGCAGAAGGCAATCAACAGAAGTAATTATCAGTGATTTTCTTTATCGAGAAAAACATGACAGTGAAGGATGTTGATGGTCCTTACCGGATTTAAACAGGTGATTGGTCAATTAACCCTACAGACGGTGAGAAACTGAGATGCTGCAGTCGATCCTACGAGGCGCTTCCAGACAGACGTATTGAAAAGGACAAAGCAGATACGGCTCAGTCTGTCTCAAATTGCATTATTCTATTTGTTGTGACGGAAACGCCAACTGGGGTGGTCGGCGTTGGAGCCTCCCATTCCCTGGGAGCTGACGTTCAATGAAGGTGGGTTCGAGATCGGGTGCGTGAGCCAATGTGGCAGTTGGCTTCACGGGCAGGTGATCTCGGGGTCGGGACAGCGAGGGGACCTTTCGGAAGTGACCGTGATTGGAGTTTCACGATCGAGTCCTTTCCCCCCGCTAATAGATTCTTATAGCTCTACCAGTATTAATCTGTCTACTAGATATACTGTTCCCGATTAGGTACTCTGCTTCGAATTTGTTTACCATCCGATGAGGGAGAATCTTGAAACGGCTACTCACATTCCGATTGACGCCCTGATTAACTCTTTCTCATTCGCTCTTGGGTAGCAGATTGTTGGTAAGTTCTCAGCAGTAGCTGGAAGTCACAGCGGGCAAGGGTGACGCGACCGCGTCACCCGACGAACGATGTTCCCAATCAAGACGTTCGTCTCGGAGCGTCGCGCCGCGAATCTGCTGGCACAGATTCGCTGGCGTGACGGCGTCTATTGCCCACGCTGCCGTGGCGAATCTGTGATTCGGTACGGCAGCTATCGGGTGTTTCAGAGGTATCTCTGTAAGGATTGCGACCGTACGTTCAACGATCAAACAGGCACAGTGTTCGAACACTCTGCGGTGGCGCTCAGAAAGTGGTTCCTCGCGGTCTACACGTATATCCGTTTCAACACGAGTCTCAGGCAGTTAGACGTAGAGATCGACGTTTCCTACAAGACGATCTACCGGCGCGTCCAGCGCTTTCTGCGAGCGCTGGACGCGCCTCGGCTACAATTTGAAGGCCCGATTGAGATCGACGAATTCTACGTGAAAGCTGGACTCAAAGGCCGCGAGCGCGACCAGCCGTCGCGCTCGCGTGGCCTATCCACACGCGGACGTGGAACATACGCTGAGGACAAACTCCCCGTCTTTGTTCTCGCAGATCGTGGCAGTGGTGAACGGTACGTGATCCCGGCGAAAGCCGCGATGGAATCGAAGATTCGACTCCTGCTGGCCGACCGCCAGCAGGAGTCGTTAACTGTCTATACTGACGGCTTTCGGGCGTACGAACCCCTTGAGGAGGACGACGCATTCACTCGTGAATACGTCGTCCACGGTGACGGTGAGTATGTTGATGGAGACGTTCACGTGAACACCTGCGAGAGCCACGCGTCGCTGGCGCGACGGTGGCTCTCGCCGCATCGAGGCGTCTCCAAAGACAAACTCACACCGTATTTCCGAGCGTTTCAACTCCGCCGTGAAGTGTTCCGCAAACCGGGTGGCGAAGCGCTCAAAACCATCCTCAAAACTGTGCTGTGACTCACCAACAATCTACGACATAAGAGCGTTCTCATTTCTTGAATGGTTTCACGGTATTTTCTCTACCGCTTTCTCATCCAAACTGTTTGATAGCCGGACTTCGACCACTCTTAGATGGCTTACATCGTCTAAATCGTAATGCTCCGCGATTTTCTTGAGAATATTCTCCTCTGCATCTTCTGTGATTTGACTGTCCGTACGTAGTTTTTCTCCACCTGTTTCCGGTAGATCGATCAAACAGTTTTTATGGACGTTGAGCACGCCGTAGCCATAGACCTCGTCTTCTAAATCAAACGCAAATCCTTTCTTTGCCATGTATAGTTCACCTCTTGCAGCTATATTTCAAATGATTTTATGATTATTTACTTTATGTGGAATTGGGCGATAATTGAGGAGTTACAGAGACAGAATACTTGTCCTTCTTTCCAGGGCTGTTGTCTCTTCCCACTATCTATAATTGCATTTTCAGTTTTATAATAATTAGTATTGATAAATGTTTTCAATCCTGTATGGTTATAGAAGAAATGTTATGTAGATAATATAAAGCCCACTGTGAGTGGCGCGGCCAAGGAGTAGTTCTACATCTATCAAGAGGGCCCCCTCTCCGTTTTTAGCAGGAAGAGCCTCGGCGGTGCGACGAGTGCTGCACCCAGAGGCCAGACATATTTCCGTATTTTGAAACAGAGAGCAATATATTTCATCACGAAATCCGATATGACGATTAATGAATAAGCGGTATCCACTTGGATTGTTACATCTGGGCTTAGGTCTCAGTATTGTCGTCGGATCGCTTCTCAAACATGACCCCATTATCTTCCTTATTGGAGCCCCGCTCCTCGTTAACGGATTATGGATCTTGTACAGCCACAATCCCCTTTATAACCTGGGAAGACTGGTGAACAGGCCTCCACGACCGTAAGAGACTTGCATGACTGTGATAGGCGATACCCCCACGCAGTACAGTGACGTGGAAATAGAAGGGGTGCCTTCCACGGCGAAGAGGCGAATCCCGATACTGTCTCATTGGGATCGGACGGATAGATCGCCTCGGTTAGCATACAATAGGCTAGAGAGCCCCTTAATAGCGAAGCCTAAGCCGCGATGGATGATGTGGTGACGGCTCTGGTCGGCCACCCTTTGGTCTCCGTTGCGGCAGCCAATATTGGATCTCTGACTGGAAGAGAAGAGAGTTCACCACTACTCCCGAAATAATTCGATTCCGTGAAAGGAAAAATCGTTGTGAGATGACCCTAAGCAAATCGACAGCAGAGACGGTCTACAAACGATGAGATCCATATCTTGAGGAAGCAGGGTCACAGCCTGAACCGGTACGTGGAATGACTACCCATTCGACATTAACGCATTGGTACGGAGTGGCATCCATTAGATAGACTACGAGTAGCCGATTAATAACAAACCTCTATACTCAGGATAGCATGATTGTGATGGGGATACAAACAAACTGGATGGGAAACGAGACAGGGAAAGTCTGACAGAAAAACAATATCGGATCCTTACCTACCTCCGGAGCCACACCACTGACCAAGTATATTTCAAATCACGGTATATTGCAGATGAGCTTGGGTTAACTCCGACAGAGGTAGGACCAAACATTCCAGCTATACAGCAGGCCGATACCAAACTTGAGATCGAGAAGTGGGGCTATTCGTCGAGTACAACGTGGATGGTAACCGCCTAGGAACCGACCGTTATCTCCCCTAAGGTGGTCAAGGCAGATGCCCCTTCCTCAACGAGTGCGGGGGCTTTCAGTGTCCGCGCCGGAAGCAGGAAGCAAGTAGGGAGAGGAGGATGTCAATCAAAGGTTTGGAGCCGTATCCGTAACTTGTTTCCGCCGAGGGAGCTCTCACCGATCAACAGTTGTCCCCCGGATTTTTCAACTGTCCATTTGGCAAGCCAGAGCCCGAGACCGCTTCCGTGCTGGTGGGATGTGATCTCGGCACCGTCAGCGATCACTTTGCGTTCCGATTTGGGGATTGTAGGTCCATCGTCATCAATAACGAGGTCGATCCACTCGTCTTCGACCACCGGCTGTGTATAAATCCAGATATGGGACTGGTCTGCCGGGTTGTGCTCCACAGCGTTTTCAACTAACTCCTCAACTGCAGTCCGGATGTCGGAACTGGCCCGTACACATAGTGTAGGGGGTATATCTGTCTTGATAACGGATGAAGGATACTTTTTCCGGAACTCCTCAACGGTGTCGTCAAGAACCGCCATGAGATCAACCCTGTTATCTCCGGTAGGCGGCCTCCCCAAGATCTGGTGTATCTGTCCGACCTCCTCGGAAAGGTTCCGTAGGTTGCTGATTGATTCACGCGCATCGGTCGCGATCTCATCTGTTCTGTCGTCTGACCGGTCCAGCCGTGCGATAAGCCGTTCGACGTTCCCCTCAATGACCGTTACCTGGTTTCGAAGATTATGTCGAAGAACACGGTTAAGCACCTGTACCTGGCGTTCTTGCCGTGATACCTTGGTCAGTGGCGTATACACCGCGAACCCGTCAACTCTATCACTGTCGTACGGAATTCCACGGTACAAGAACTCTTGGAGGCCATCAAAGGTCTGTCTCTGCACTCGCTGATAGTTGACCTCGCCGTCATCCGTCCGCTTATCGAGTGTGGCAGCCTCACGTCTTAACCACTCTGGGACGATATACTTGTTGAGCGGGGCATTGACGATCTGGTCACGGCTGTAACCAAATAGATCGACAAAAGACTTGTTGACCCACCGAACTTCTGGCTCGGATCCCACCAGTTCAAAACCGACAACCGCGTCCTGGATATGCTCAATTAGGTGGCTGAACCCGTCAACGTCCTCAGGCACCTCCACCATAATCACCGACCCTCAAGATCAACTGCAACAACCGCACTAAAACTTCCCCCAGTATAGAGGTTATTTCCAATCATGGTATCCATGTCTGTAACACTACGGTAAAACAATTACCATACCAACAGAATCTGCATAGTGACTTCCGGTGTGTGAAGTGCGGGTCGGAAGCGGACACGGGATACTTGCTTATGGCTGCGGCGACGGCGTTGTTGTTTTCCGGCATGGATCCGCTGATCACGGCCTTGAATTCCGGATTTATTGATGCAGTGACAGATAATTTTAAATACTCCCGACTATATCTTCGATAAGTATAATTAGGTAATAGTCATGTGATCAACTGTGATATACGAACACCTATATGAATTCCCTACCTGTCTGAGGACAATACAGCCGGAGAATCATCACTGAAACTATGCTCTGGTACCTCAACAAAAATCGGATAAACAGAAGTAAGATCCAACAGTGAAATTGATCAGAGAGATCTTAAAGCAACTCGAGGTTGACTCAGTTGATGACCTCGAGGTCAACCAGGAAATCACTGTCGAAAACGGAGACTTCCCAGAGCTAAACATAAAAAAGGTCGACGGAAACCATGTAATCGTCGGCCACTACTATAGACGGATGGGTGAAGTAAAGGCCTGCCCTGAAATCATCTTCAAAGTCAAGGACGGTGAGTGGATTCCTATCCGGTATACACAGAGCCAAGGGATCCACCGACACGACAAAAACGGGTTACAGTCAGGCCAAAAGTTCGTTAAGCAGTGGAGTCGCACCCTCAAATCCCAAGGATTTGTCGACGCAGCCAAGAAGCAAGGAAACAAAGCAAAATCACTGGACACTACTACATGCTCCACCACTTCCCCCAGGAAAAGAGCAGATCCTCCAGTTAGCCCAGCGATGAATGTTGAGGACATACTCGAAAAATATGGGCTTACGAAAGAGACTACAGCCCGGTACATCGATGCGGTCACACGGATGAGCCAGGCAGAGACTGCTGAAGAGCTCGAGGTCTCACGGGACACAGTCAACCGGTATAAAAACGCCTTCGACAGAATGACCTGTCTCGAACGAATACAGCTCACCGCCTCACTGAGTACAAACAAACTCCTCCAACAAATTTCCGAAAACATCCAAGAGTGACATCTACAGGGAGTACCGATGTCTCTGGTAAACTCATCGTTGAAACAGGAAGCTCCAACCTCAAGGAACGAGCAGTGATAGCTGCAAGTGAGTAGGATGGTAGTTCACTGTGTCAGGGATTCCCCCAGTATTGCTTTCTGACTGGTTTGGAGTAGCCGCATCCGGAATATGGATAGAAGAGATATTGGTCTATATGACCCGGTTTAAACCCTCTTCTTTATACATTAGCTCTCGTGAGACTACTTCCCACTACATATGCGGACTTCCCGCTGTAACTTCTATAATATATAATATATGTTGTAAGAAGCTTCATGAACATATTGTATGTATATCCAACAAATTAACCATCCGGTGGTGAAATCCGTTAGTGATAGGCTATGGGACGCTTTCAACTGATTCCTTCGGGGGCAGATAATAGTGGATAGTGTTGCCTTTCGGATTCCGTCTCTCAAATTCTATTTCACCGCCGAGTGATTCGACACACCATTTCATGACGAACAAGCCGACGCCGGACCCGTGAGATGTACTGGTAGTTTCCTCGAGGTCAAATAGGGGATTGGTTTCGACATCAGGTATCTCTGGGTTCCTATCGCTGATTTGGATATCAACCCGGCCGGTGTTCGGTGACGGACCAATCTCAACCTTGACGAATGGATCTGTCTTTTCGTTGTGAATTATCGCGTTCTCAAGCGCGTGAGTAAGAGCAGTCCGAAACCCGTTATTGACGTATGTCCACATCTCTTCCTTCTCTTCGATAGTGATCTCTGCCGACGGATAGTCGGTTTCAATAGTAGTCGTTACTTCTTCAACAGTGTCAGCTACGTTTCGGTAAACTCGCTGTGTTTCGGTTGAGTCTACTGACTGTTCGATTTCCTTCACCGACTCGGCTATGTTTCCAAGTTCTGCCGCTCCAGATTGGATCGTCTCAGCGGCCGTATCCACATAGCTGCTCTCGGTGGTATCTCTAATCTGTGTAGCACTGCCCTGAATGAGCGTCGCCTCATTCCGTAGGTTATGACGGAGTAGTCGCCAAAATAACTCAGCTCGGTGACTCATGTCGTAGTAATCAGTTATGTCATGTATCTCTGCAAAGACTCTCTCTTGGCTACCGCCGGAAAACTGTGATAGCCGAATCCGAGTCCAAATAAGTTCACCATCACCCCGTTTAATACGCCACTTGAACTGTTGCGGGTTTCCGGAAACGCTCACACGAAGTCGGTTAATAAAGTCTGGTTCTGAAAACGAATAAGAGTTGGCAGTGTATCTCTCAATCGGTATCTCACGGAGGCGGTCCACCGGGTACCCCATGATCGATTCTAGGCGGTTATTCGTGTCAAGAATTAGCCCCATCTTAGGGTCATACAACGCAATACCGACGGTGAGAGCATCGTACTCCCGCGGCAATTCATTAGCATGCTGGCCTTCCATTGCATTCAACCGGTTAGTATTCTCCCAACCTGTTCGTTACTATGACCGATATATACGCCTATAGAGAGAAGGGTGAAGGCCGTACGCTCCGCTAAACGTGTTCCGTGCGCTCAATATACTGCTCAATCGTGTCTGTCGAAACGTCGCCTGCCGTCCCGACGTAGTACAAGTCCTCTCAGAACCCACCACCCCACAGATACCTCTCCAAAACGACTCGTGCTGTTCCCACATCTCCCGGGCCGTGATGCTCTTGACTGTCCGTACAATCTCGCTCGGAGCGTGCTTCGGGTGGGCAGAAAGAAACAGATGTACGTGGTCAGATGAGATGTGCAATGATAGTATATCGTAGCCGTATTCGTCGCACACGTCACGGAAGCTCGTTTCCAGTGAGTCCTCGATTGGTTCGAGAATCTCGGGACGGTATTTTGGACACCACACGAAGTGGTAATTGACGTTGTACACTGTGTGATTCGACCGTTTTTCGCCCATATCAAACCCTTTCCACCGACACAGTTAAGTATATCCGAGGGATATACGTTTCTATGGTGAATCGCTTTGAAATCGACGGCGAGGAAGTTCTCGACGGTGAGGTCAAACCGTTCGGGAACAGCGCCCACATCACCGTCCCCAAACGCTGGCGTGGAGCGGACGTGAAAGTCGTCCGAACCTCAGAACCCGACGGAGGAGATGATGAGTAGTAGTACGAAAACTGAGTCTGCTCGAACCGCTTCCATCGTTCAGATACTCTGTGAGGCCGGGGGAAAGGACGTTGTTCTTCGGTTCGATGGGCCGATGAGTGGCCCCACGTCGAAATATGACGGGTCATCTTACCACCACGACACACTCCCCAAGGCAACCCTAAACGCAACTATATGGCGTGCCAGCATCGAAGACGAAGGGGAGACGCTCATGTGTTTTGCAAAAATCTGGCTGGACGAATTAGACCGGGTGGGGATTGACCCTTCCATCGTGTACACAGAGCCTGTTGATGAACAACCAGAATACTGTGTTGTGGATATTAATGCGTCCCGTCAGTGGTGGCTTGATGAGTACGAGGATTTGACGCGAGAGGAAGCAGAACAAGCAATCAACAACGGGCGTGAAGAAGAAGCTCTCCCGCCGTGGGATGGCCTCCCTACCGTTACGGTCAACGTTGAACGCACCCTAGAGTGCCATGAAAAGTCGTCTGATTCTGGGTTCCATATCCAATATGACCCACCGACCCACGAGATTGGGAGGCTTATTGACGTTCGAATCAAATGACTACGAATCTCCTCGTCAAGACGCTGGACTTCCAACTCGACATCCAGAGTGACAACGAGGGCCTGCTGTACGACGCCACGCTCGAAACCCGCCGAGTGTACCAAAGCGATGTTCTCAGCACCTAGGTTTCCCACACTTTTTAACAGTATAAACACATATTCAACCCTATTGCACTACATCGTCCACCTGTCCTGAACCAACTACGTGTGCGAATAGAGCGCTCTGCAGACAAGGGGTGCTTCTCGAACTCCGATAGGACTACTTCCAGAAAATATCCTGTATCTCCATACTCTCAAACCACCATGCAAAGGTCGGGCTAACTACTGTGTGAATGAGTAACGCAGTTCCGCTTGATCTGCTTCCGGATGACACTGGCTGGAGGCAGATCGGAGCACTGGCATCCAGCTAAATCAGCGCCTCGATCGGCTGTGTAGTAGCATACGAAGGGGGTTCACTAACCCCCTTTTCATCAGCGTCTGAGTAGTAGTCACCAACCAACGTTTCGGAGATCCTATTCTTACTTGGAGATGGTGAAGTTGCCGTCTTCGTAGACTACTGCGTCGAACAGGGGTGTTAACGCGTTTATGGTCATTTCGTCACAGGTTTTGGAGTTGATGTGGTAGTGTGCCGTGACGTTGGATGAACTGATTTTTTCAGTCAACAGATGGAAGAACTTGAATCCGGTCTCAATATCTGTCCGGTCTATAACTGCTTCGATGGAGCGGAAGCAGAGAACCGTTTTATACGGGTTTGACGTCCAGTCCCCGATTGCTTGAAGGATTTCCTTCCCTAGGCGGGAGAAGCCGTCCTCCATATTCATATCGACTAGGTCTGTTTTCACATTGAAGAGCTGGCTGTCCGGCTCACTGCCTTCAGAAGTCACTGATATCACTTTGTTGTTGGCCGGTGGCTTCGTCCCGTGCTGGAGAATAGGCTCTATTGAGTGGTCCGGATGTTGGCCGTACACCACATTTAAAACGTTTTCATGGTCGAAAGGGTACTGCTGTAATAGGTCAGCGCAGATCTTGTCTTCATCTCCGGAGGACATGTGAAGCGTGTTGGAAAGGTTGTCGAGCTGTGCATAGATCGAGGCGGGGTCCCTGAGAACTATCCGTCCGTCACTGTGTGCGGTCACGTCGTATCCTTCGTACCTGAATGAGAACGAGACATCGCTTCGGCTGTGCCGGATGTTGTCCAGAAGCTCCGGGTCGATAATGTTTTGAACCGGGTCCAGTTCGCCGCGGGAGGCGTTTACCAGGGAGCCTACGACACGTATCAGTTTTTGGCTTGGCTGCTCCGATTCATTGACTGTAAACAGGTACGGACTTTCATGAACCATTTTTCACGTCTATATCTCGGAACGCGGCGAGGTAGTCCTCGTGGGTGAACCCGTCAAGCGTTTCATCAACATCCTTCTGCAGATCATATATATCTTGTTGAAGTTCCAGGTACTCCATGTTTGCCTCGAGCTCGGATTCCTGTTTCTCCTGTTCCAGTACGGCTTTGGTTGCCAGCAACTGGCTTAGATCCTCCGTATTCTCCTCGTAGTCCGTCCGGTTTAGAAGTCTGTCAACAACTTCTTGAATCCCGTCCTTCTTCACAGGTTTCACCAGGTACTCATCGAAACCCATACCGATCACATCGAAGTCGGGGTCGACCGCGGACACTACCGCGACCTTGACCTGGTACTCTTTCTCCCGTATATGCTCCAGTACTTCATCACCACTCAGGTTCGGCATACGCCGGTCAAGGAGCACCACATCGATTTCATCGTCCAGTTTGGAAAGCCCCTCTCGTCCATCACATGCTGTTTCGACTTGGTACTGGTCCGACAGCCACTGCATGTAGATATCAGTGAGCCTCTCCTCATCGTCGATAATCAATACCCTGTCTTCCTCGGCTTGCACGCTAGTTCCTGTCATTGGTAGTTACCGTCCGTGGTTCAACTAACGATTTGATCGTACGAGAATCATATAAATCTTCTTGAAACTGGTAAATACCTGACTTTTGTAGCAAATGATCTGTCCGTGGTTAGTCCAATTGGTTCTTCTCCAAGTTGGTGAATAACAGTAATAGATGTCATCAGATCTTTCTTATGGGAAAACTATTCAAATATGTTATTGGCAGAGTTGGGGTACTAAGCCCCTCGTCAAGTATGAGGATAGGATAGTTCACCGTAATGACTATTAAGAGACATTCCTCAGTTGATTGTGATTCCTTCAGGTGTTGGTGGCGGTGTGCCTGCGGCTAAGTCTTTGAGGTCGATCACATCCATGGCCGAGAACTGTTGGGAGGCGACCTCCACCCTGTCTACGTTACCGGTTCCAGGTGTGGCCATGGTAAAAGTTGTAATCTCGTTCGTGTCAAGTGGTTCTGTGAACTGTTCCTGGACCGGACTGTCGGCGAACCCCGTGACGGAGAAGTTGGTGAGTTCGGTCTCACCATTGTTCTGGATAGTCAGGTTCAGGAATCCGTCCTGGGTGTTGTACACTACGTCAAGTATATCGAGCCGTGCTGATGTCGAGTCCAAGAGATCATCCTGACGGTCTTCGACTCCTTCCTGGCTTGACTCCAGTGTATCGGTGTAAAACGGTGCTGTAACTACTGCCACGCTTACTGTGAAACCGGTCAACAAAACCGCTGCGATGATCGGTGAAATCCCTTTCACGGTGTAATACACCCCTCCAACGGCTGTGACTCTCCAAACCGATTGTAGGATGTTACACGGTAACAGATATGTTTCCCGAACTCGAGATCTCTGGGTCAACTGCCTCGGGGTCAAGCCCCAAGGCTTGTCAGTGGACTCCCGCTCTAACTGCGAAGGGCAGTAGGTCGAAATCGACCATTCGCATTCAACGTCCCTGACTTCAGAGCCAGTTGACTCGTGGCTCGTCCAGCACTAGACTTGAGCCAGTGCTGAACAAGACGCCACCCAACGTTTCGAGCGGCGTTATAGTCGGCGTGCAGTTGCTTCCCGCATTTCAGACACCCGAACTCGTCACCATCACGATTATCCTCGTGCGTGAACCCACACTCACTGTGACTACACCGTTGACTTGTATAGGCAGGTGCAACATCGTCCACGTCGATACCGTATTCTTCGGCTTTGTATTCGACATGGCGTTGGAGTTCACGGAACGCCCACTGCTGGAACTTTGAGGCGTTGGAGTTCACGGAACGCCCACTGCTGGAACTTTGAGGCGTTCGAGATACGCTCGCGGATATGCTTCAGGTTCTCGAACGCGATGGCCGTACAGTCGTTCTCAACAGCTTCTCGAACAAGTGCTTTTGACACTCTGTGGAGGTAATTAGCACTCCATCGAGCGAACCGTGACCCAATACTTTTGATGGTGAGATGCGCCGAGTGAGTGCCTGTCTGTTGCAGGTTGCCGCGCCGACGTTCGTACTCATTGCGCTTGTGGTTGAGGTAGTCTGCATTGCCAAGGAACGCTCCGGTTGACGTGACGGCGAGGTAGCCATCCACGTTCAAATCGACACCGAGAACCACTCCGTTCTCGGACTCATCGTCGCTAGAATCGGATTCGACATCTTTCTTCACGGCGACGTGGAGGTAGTACGTGCCATCGCGTTTGTGGAGCGTTGCTTCGCCTTTCTCCCATTCGTCTGTCCAGTAGTCCTCGAACGGCGTCCCCTCCTCGGTGACTGGGGTGACGTATTTGGCAGTCACGCGGTCGTCAACAGTGGCGAGGGATACGTGGTCGTCGTTGTACGTAATGGTTCGACCGGTGTACACGACGACGCTCCCTCGGAATTCGGGTTTGCTGGCTTTTTCACCGTCTTCGATGATGCGATCTTTGCAGTTTCCGAGTGCTGTGGCCGCGAGGTTGCGGGCACTTTGAACGAGGCTGGATTGCAGGGTGAGTTTGTCACGAACGTCAGAATACGTTTCCTCATGGAGTGTATTCTTCGTGTCCGTGATTTCGTAGGGGTTGTCGTCCCATCCGTGGTCAGCGACGTGTTGCGCCGCTTGACGGAATTGCTCGAACGTCTCATCGAGGACTTCGTAGTCCTCTTCGGAAACGTCGAGTTTGACTTGAATGTTCCGAACAACCTCCATATTTCATTAGTATGCTTGAAGATACTTCATAGTATTTTTATTCAAGTATGGGGAGTCGGACTTGCTATCGCGCGTGGTTTGCGAAAGGTAGTGTCGGCTTCCTCCCCAACCTCAAGGGTCGGGGTATCCGCCTCGACCACCGATGAATAACCGGTACTGTCCGTCCGTTATACTTGGGATGCCGGTGAACTGGTAGCCGACCGTGGACCCTGTTACCGCCTCCGTTTCGATTTTTAGAACGGTATCGCCTACTGAAGGCGTGGAAAGATCGTACTCCTCCAGTATGGAGCTGGTTCCCGTAACGGTGTTCGAGACCACGCTGATATTCCTGTCATCGCCGATCCCCAGAACTGAATCGTAGAAGTAAAGGTCTGAAACGTCGAATAGGTAGTCCTGTCCCCAGGTTACAGTGGAGTTGGATCCGGTGATGGTTACTGAATCATCCTCGTAGACGGTCAGTTCAGCGGCCGCATTTGAAACCATGAAGGTGAACACGAGAACCAGTATAAATGTCTCAGTAGAACGTTTGATAGAAATAGGTCTACGCATGAAATAATAGGCCATTCAATTGTTTTGTAACTAATAATTACACCATGGATGGTTCCAATAGTGGAATCTCTCTAGGAAGATCAACAGACCATACCGATACAGTTTCGTGGAGAAAACCTCTGGAAGCCCTCACGATGCTTCGTCAGAACAGGGCATCAAGTTCCCCACCGGTATCGACAAGAGAGGCAAGTTCGTCGTCGGCATTGGCTTGCAGGGTTTCGGTTCGATTCTGTGCTTCGATCGCGACCTGCTGAAGGTTGTCGATCCGTGGAACATCAGTGATACCAGACAGGAGCACGATTGCACCGACTTCGTCGCTGTGAGGCATCGGATAATCGCCGCCGCGGATCTCCATGCTACCGGTTTCGTCCTCGAGCCACTGGCGGCCGCGTTCAACACCTTTTCGGCTCAGTTTCTCTGGTGGCCCGGTCGCAACGACGAGTCCGCGGTCCGCACTTCCAACATCACAGGGAAGTGTTAGCTGGCCGAGCGCTGCCTTACGGACGAGACTTGTTATCCGGTTCGTTGCAGTTCCTTTCTCGAAACCGGTATCCTCTCTAAACGATGCGAGGATTCCATCGCTCGAGGTATTAACCGTTTCACTTGCGTAACCGATGGTCGAGACACCATCCTGAAGCGTGTTGATGATCTCCGAAGAGTCCACGACGCTCTCGGCGATCTGATCCCCTTGTCCCACCTCGCCTGCGGCGAACAGCAGGCCGAACCGCTCGACGATCTGGCGGTTGATCTGGCTGTAGCCGTCGGCAACCGATTCGCCGGCACTGCGCCAGACATCGTTGTCGAAGACGAGCAGGTTGTCCACCTCACGGACGAACGTCTGGAACGAGCGGGCGGCGTTGAGCGTGTAAATTCCGCCTTCGTCCATCGCCGGGAGAATGCCTAGGCCGAAAACGGGCTGGCTATAGATCCGTTTGAGGTGGGTTGCGAGTACCGGCGCTCCACCGGAGCCGGTTCCACCACCCATTCCGGCGACGATGAGGAAGGCATCGATTTCATGGATCGGGATCCGGTCAATCGCTCCCTGGATCTCGTCGATATCCTCCTCAGTCACTATCGCGCCGAGTTCGTTGTCGGCACCCACACCATGTCCTTTCACGCGTGCTTGGCCGATGAGAACACGGTCCTCCTGTGGAATGTTTTCAAGTCCTTTCAAATCAGTCGTCGCGGAGTTGACCGCGATTGCTGATTCAATGAAGCCGCCGTTGATTCCTTCGTCATACGCCAGGAATTCGTCGACGACCTTTCCGCCTGCTTGACCAAAGCCGATAAGTGCAAGTTTCATGGTTTCTCTCTCATGGTCCATCCCGCTTACCAGACCATAGCTGGTCACTAGATCCCGTCTCTATCTGGTAGGGGCGGTACCACGTATCAACGGTTACCAGTTCCACCCATTGTTATGGCCGAGATACTAACGGAAATATGAACATTATCAACTGCAGTATTTCTTCTGTACTGGATAGTCACTGGTTAATGGTTAACTCGATAGGACCGGTGCCGTGAACTATCCTACCGTGCTCGAGGGCTACTCGCCCCAGCCCTGTTGAAGGAAGGAGGGGGGCTTCCTGGTCTCAGGTACAGCTAACGGTGGCCGGAGACCAGCGGTTTCCTGGTATGCCCAACAGATATCGAAAACAATAGTGTACCGATCGGTTATAGCAATTAACTATATTATTCAAATAAGAAACTATTTTAGTCTGTGATGTAGAGTAGAGGTTGGGAGAGGGGAGTGAACGTGGAAAAGACGGATCTCACGGAGGCAACTCAGAAAGAAGTTGATGAGGCGATCGAAGACATCGAGCACGATCAAGACGGCGGCAAAGAAACCGTCACCACAGGTCAAACCAGTGAACGTGGTTTTCGGCGGCTTCTGGCTGTTGTCACATCGATCACACTGTTCGCTGTCGCCGTAGCTGTCTTTGTATCGGGGGAAACCGATCCCGGACCTGCAGAACAGGCTTGACATCCGTGGGCAATCAACGTGAACTACACCGCCCTAGTTGCCCGCGATTGCGGGGTCGTTGAGGGCGGGGCTTCCTGATTCAATCGTCTCGAGCTAGGCGGTGGTCCCTGCCTGTTGACGAACAGAACAGGCAGTGAGGGAATGGAGTGGGAAGCTTCTGTCCACAAGGAGCAAACGGCTTAGCCTTCCATGTGAGTGGAGTACGCTAATTTTAGTATTTAACAGACTCTCCGAAACTGTTGTCGGCTTTGAAGGACTTGTACAAACCGCACCCTGGATTTACGGCGGAGCACTGGCAATCGCTGTAATTATTGGAACCATCGCAGCAGCCATTGCTGGATGGCGTGTAAGCCGAACACCCCCACTAGAAGCACTTCACTGACACCCACCCTACCCCCCTTGACACGTACGCACCTCGCCCCTTGAGGTCGGAGGCTCCACCTTGACTCATGCTGAACATAGTCGTGCATACCCAGAGAACGGTCATAGTCCATCTTACCTCTGGCTAGGGTGGTTCCGATTCTTCCGAGACTGTCTTGAAAACGTAGTGGGGATGTGAGTAGGCCTCCGAGGGAAGGGGGAAGGGGGATCGGAGGCATTCGATTGTTATTGGCCATGACCATTAATAGTTCCGGACAGTATCAATTGGCCAGTAAATTAATACTGCGCTGGTAACAACGAAGAGGTGGGGAGGGAGAGTTTAGTCGTTGTCAGAGAGGATCTACCGATCCAAGACTTACTGTCCCTTGCCTGCCGAGGCCGGTCCGCCGTGAAGTCAATCGCCATATTGTCAAACATAACCGGTCTCGGTTCCACCACCCGCTGAGGCACACTTATCGGGATAGAGCCTCAAACGCTGACACCCCCTGTCGGCGTTTTCTCGAGACACCAATTCACTTTGGAGACAGTCCTATCCCCTACGTTCCCGTTATACAAGAATACGGCAGGTCACCGTACTATGCGGTGCCCCTGCCAGCGTACCCTCGACCCCCTCCCCCATCCCTTCTACGAGTGATCCAGACTAGCAGCGGCCAGCAGGGTCCTATATACGAAGCCGCGGCGATATTACTCTAGCCGGTAACATCGATGTTACCTGCTTATATGGCCATAGGCCTTAATCAGCGATACTCGAATGATCTACCTGGCGAGGGGGCGAGGGGAGGAGGATTCAGTCGTTGCCCGACAAGATCCGCCCGGCCCGAGACAGACGTTCCCTCGCCTTCCGAGATCGAACCACGTTCCAACGTGAAGCCAATTGCCATATTGTCTCCCGATCTCGGACCCACCCAAGTCGATACCCATTGACATTGGATGGGGGCTCAACGCTGGCCTCTGGCCGGTGTTTCTGCAATACGTGAGTTCATATTGATCATGACATCAGTCCCGGTAAGGCCATCGACGTGCTCCAGATTGAGACCGAGTAGTAGAATCAGTCCGGTAGTCACTCTTTTTGAACTAACGGCTTAGATAGACCAATATGGAATGTCCGTCGTGTAGGGAGGAGATAGAAGATGGCAGCCAGTTCTGTCGCTTCTGCGGTGAGGATCTCGCCGTACTCCCTGATGATATCGATATCAAACAAAAGCTCCAGTCCATGGATGACTATGAGTTTGAGCACTTTGTCGCGGATCTCTGGGAAACTATGGGCTAGGACTGCGAGGTGTCGACCGCGTCGAACGACAAGGGGATCGACGTCCGGGTCCGGGCAAAGAAAACAACGCCATATAATCAAAAGGCACTGATCCAGGCGAAGCGCTACGGTGAAGGGAACAAGGTGGGCAGCCCCGCGATCCAGCAGTACTCGAGCCTTAAGCACCAGGAAGACAACGTAGACAAGGTAGTCGTGGTAACGACGTCGTCATACTCGAGAAACGCCAAGGAGCATTCGTCTTTAGCTAAGACTCACACCTCGGTTGTGTAGCGGTAGCGAGCGTCTCTTATAACACTGGCCGTTGCTGGTGGATCTTCTGTGCGTCTTCGATCAGTCGTTCGATCAGCGGTGGCGGCGAGTAGCCAAGATACTCGCTGAGTTCGTGGAGGATGAGCTGGGCGTGCGACCGGAAGGTCGCCGCCCAGCGTTCTGGTGGGAACATGATCTCATCGTCGGCCTGTTCGGTGACCAGATCAAGCAACTCACGACTTACCAGCAGTGACAGCAACGCCGCGTACAGCAGAATTTCGACGACATGCTTCTTCGTCGTGTCGAACTCATCCAGTTCGTACTGCGTCTTTAACTCACGGAACAGCAACTCCACCTCCCACCGACAGCGATAGAGCGTCGCTAGATCTGACGGTAGAAACTCATCTCTCGGGAGATTTGTGATATAGAGGTGGTAGTCGTCGGCGTCCTCCTTGCGGACGCCGACGACGCGGAACCGCTTCGTATCGCGTGATTGCGTACCTGCGTATGATCTTCGGTCAAACGCTACTTCGACTTCGACGTCGATGAACTCACGGTGCAGGTCATCAACGACGTCGTAGATCTGCTCACCTTCCCGTAATTCCTCCGTTACGACCGGGTTCGAACTCTCTTTCAGCCGACTCACGAAGTAGCCGTCGTTCTCATCGATCAACGCGAAGCGGCGGTACTTGAAGTAGGCTCGATCGAACAGAACGAGCCGGTCTTCGAGCCACGATCCTGTGTTAAACAACGTGCTGTCGTGCGTTTTCTCGTTAGCAACGTCGAGCCGTTCTATCGTCTGCTCGGTGGCATTGTGGAGCAGGTGGAGCCTTGCTCCAGCCTGCTCCTCTTTCCGGGCTTCGTATTCCTCGGAGAGAAATTCGTGCAACCGCAGGACGGTTCCATCAGCGATCATCACGTCCCTGAATCGGTCGATATCGGCATCAACAGTGTCAGGGACAGCGACCTCGTTGAGGCCACGCTCGACGAGGTCGCGGAAGTACTCTGCAAGAGACGGCGTCAACCGATGATAAAATCCGCCGGGAGAGATCGTCTCGTCGGCTGTGGAATTGTAGCTGCGTCTGAAGCCAGCAAGTGTTCGGCTTTCGCCTGGGGCGAAGCCGAACACAAATGCCCAGACGAAGGCAGGCATCTGGAGTTTGCGGTCACGTTCGACCACGCCGAGTTCCTCGGCGTGCTCTTCGAGGAACTCGGATGGAAAGAGAGTAGTGAGCCGACGCATAATTCGAGATGAGGAAGTTCGGTTGTGCACAGACTCGACTTCCTCATTCCTCTCGAAAAGAAGCCTCGATAAGCTACTGCAGTCCAGCGATTCTTCTCCTAACTAAAGACGGATGCGCCAAGGAGTTAGCCGACGATCTCAATGTGAAGCTCATCGATGGTGACGATCTTATCGGACTCGTCGATCAGGAAGGTGCCGAGGAACTGGTCGCGGAGTATATCGACTTTGAACCGGAGGGTTCCGAAGACGATGTATCGGAGAGGGGTGATGACTCTGCACTGGCTCAGACCCAGTCAGAACGATCGACAGCACCATCTGGTTTAGAAACGGCCTCAACCCCCTCACACACCGTTACTGGCGATATACAGTTACCCGAGACAGTCTGGAAGAAGGGGGCCATCGCCTGTACAGTTGGTATCTGGATTGCAGGGATTTGGATGGATGCTCTCCCCGCCTTCGTTACCGACCCCCTTTTGTTTATCAGCTGGGTTGGATTACCGATCTGTCTCTATAAAGACTCCCAAGCGACTCGCGATATTGTCCAGTGGCCACAGCGACGGAAGCTATACATCGGAATCGCTGCGGTACCTGGACTTGGCCTTTTCGTTGGTCCACTGTATCTGCTCATTCGATATGCAGTTCAGAAGGAGTACCTCAGCGTCGAACGGAACGCAAGCCGTAGTACAAGTCCGGAAACGGGACCTGATCCAAGCCAAGCCGGTACCTCAACGAGCATCAGCGACCCCGCCGCTAAATCCGACATTGACAACTATACTGATGCGACCGACCATGTCAAGCAACTCAAACGGGAAGGCGAACACGATGCTGCCGAGGAACTGCTACTGTGGTGTATTGGTCAAGCAGTGGCTGAAGCGAGGGCGAACAATTACTCGGCACCACCGAAGTGGTACTACGAACAACTTGGGATTACTTACCGAAAAGAGGAGAGATACGTCGACGAACGGATGCTTCTCGAACGATACATGTATACCTGCGAATATCTTGGGGGCGAACCAAGGGAAGAGCTTGTCAACCGACTCGGCCGTGCTCAGCAGTTGGCAGCACAGTAGTAACTTCCGACGGAGGGAATACCATCACGAAACCGTCAAATCGTAGTCGCATGAGCCGACGGAAGCTCCTCCTGGGAAGCGGAGCCGGCACTCTCAACGATTATCGCCGGCTGCTCAAGCGACGATACTGAGTCAACACCGATCAAGCGCTCGTCACGGATAGAAGGGAAGATGACTGGCCTACCGGTTCGGGTAATTCATGAGTTGATCGCCGGTGACGGGATTATCGTTTCTAGGGACGGTGCTGGTCAGGCTTTTCCTTCATCCACTTGGACGTCATAACTGCTCTCACGGCTGAATGATACGGTAACACATGCCCCCTTGTGGGTTATTTATCACGTTTCAATCAGAAGATCAAACTGCCCTGGGAATCCGTTCGAGACATCCGTGGACATCTGCCAAGTCTACCAGGGCAAACAGGTACTCCCCTCACTGACGTACCTGTGAGTCGGTTTATAACCGGCTTTTCAATCATCAATCGGCTTACTATGTGATCTGTAGAGTGTGGGCCGTTGTCAGCCGCCAGTCTTTTACATTGAAAGGAGAGAATCAGATGTATGGCTGACGAAGCTCCTGACAACAGTGACGGGCGGACGCGAGAAACTTCAGAGAACGGATCTGAGGAACAATCTTTCCGTGAGCGTGTTGAGAAGATCCGCGAAAACCGGGCTGAAGAGGGTGACGGCGAGGATGAGCCACCAGAGAGTCCATTCGGCGGTGATATGGATGGTGGTCCCGGAATGGGTGGCGGTGGAATGATGGGCGGCGGGAATCCAATGGCGCAGATGATGGGTGGGATGATGGGCGGCGGTCCTGGTGGTCCTCCTAGCGGTGCTGAAGGTCAGGAAACCAGCAACGAGGAACTCGTAAGCGAAGTCCGACAGCTCCGCGATGAACTACGTGATCAGACTCGCGCCCTCAAGCGCATCGCTGACGCCATTGAGGATTCATAAAAACAGGGTCACCGCCAACGAAACCGTAGAACCACTTACATATGGGCCTTACCGGATTTGAACCAGTGACCACTCGGTATCCCACACGCCCTCACTCGGTGTCAGACTGTGTTATGAGCCGAGAGCTCTCACCAGACTAAGCTAAAGGCCCTGGTACAGAGAGGAAGAGAAATAAGCTCCATAGCTTTTCCTATCTTTCTGCGAGGAGAGAATCCCTCCGTTTACGGCGGGAGTGAATCCGACAACACCTATACGAATCGCGTTTGACGCAAATATGGATATTTAAGTAGCATCGTGCCGTGGTATTATGTACACCGAGGCGATTCGTCGCCACCCAAATGCACAATATCGGGACTCCGAGACCCAGAACGTTCGAGACACCCTCTTGAACTGCTGTGGTGTCTCGGTCAAGATAACTCCGAGTCCCCCTACCGGGGATAGGAGAACGGTGGTGTGGCCCCGCCATCGGCCCGTCATGCCGACCGGGTTACAAACCAGAAAATATCCCAAATCAGCGGTGCGGTGCCGTGGGAAGCCTCGCCGTTTACGGCGAGGAGGAGGTCACACTCCGGTAGACGGCCCAATATACTAAGATATATTATATGAAATCGGTCATGCATCGAGGTGACCAACAGCCTCCGAAACGAGTGTGAATCCAAGCGTTTGAAAATCGCCGTCGAACGCAGAGATATACTCGATATCTCGCTTATCAGCTCGTTCAGAAACGTTAGATTCGCCAGAGGAACCGGGTTCAAACTCCCAGAACGGATTATCCGGATCAACCCCTCGCACAGGATCGTGTTCGTCCACGGTCCACCATACGAACCTGCCCGCTGTTTTCCGGCTGGCGATGCGTCCCTGTTCCTCCAAGCCACGGATCTTCCAGCGGGCCGGTTCCCGAGAACAATCAAGCGTCTCAGCTACATTCCCAGAGATGTGATCACTGGACCCTCGACAGCACACACCGAGAACATCGTCACATGTGACGGTCTCGGTATATCATCCAGTATCGCCGCGTTTGGAGAGGGTAGGAGGCTATCTGGATATCAAAGAATTGGATTATTTTTCAACTGCGTCGCTGTCCCTCGACGGGGTCAGCGGTCCGTCGACGCCTGTAGTTCCTGCAACCGTGTTACTGGCTCTACCCCAGCGAAGAGGACGACTGCAAAGACGGTGTCACGGTCCGGTTGCGGCGCGTCACCGGCGAGAATCATCGGTGATTCAATCGTGGCCTCGAGTTCAGTTCGTCCATCTGCAATCGCTTGACGGTTGAGCCACGCCGGCGGCCCACCAACGATTAGAAGTGCCTCTGTGGCGTTCGCCCGGTCACACTCAAGCGTGAGTGTGCGGTGGATCGCTTTCTGGATGACTGTTGTCATGGCACTGATCGCAGTCGTTGTTTCGACGGCTGTGTCAGACGAGAAGAGTCCAAGCCCGAACCGTGAGCCAGAAGCTGTGTTAATCGCTTGTTCGCCGTAGCCGAGTGTCGCGATTCCGGTTGTCTCTCCCAGAATCCGGTGGATGTCACTTGCATCGATGACTGTTTCGGCGCTCTGGTCGGGGGCAGTATCTCCAGCGCCGAAGAGGGCAAGTATTCGTGTTGAAAGCGTTTGGTTGAGACGTGTATACGCGTCGGGGATGGTGTCGGTAGACTGCAACCAGCGTTCGTTATCGAAACAGATGATCGCATCTGCATGGCCGTCAAGCTGCTCGAGCGTACGTGCTGTGTTCTTCTCTGCAAGTGGTCGGCTCGTGGAATCGGCAGTCGCTGCCTTGTTTGTGGGCGGCTCACTCACGTGATCGTTCTCTGTATTGTCTGTAGGTGAGAGTTCCCGCTTTGCGGGCAACGTTGCAAGAACATAGACTGGTTTCTCATATAGCCGTTGTAGATTCTTCACGACTGCAGGTACGGTGCCGCCACCCGTTGCGCCGCCGAGTCCGACGATTACGAGGAACGCATCGGCTACCGTTGGGTGGCCATCATCTAGTTGATGGCTGAGTTCGTCGACATGGCGCCCTCCGACTTCGAATCCGGCCTGTAGATCGCCGTGCAGTCCACCGGTCGCAGTTCCACCGTATTGATGCCGAGTCATCCGCGGGTGAGGAGTGAGGTTCTGGAGACTCTCAGGATCAGTATCGAACGCAAACGTGTCGCCAACAAACGAGTCCTGTGGGACGGTGGCACTGATTGTCTGCGCGATACGGCACCCTGCGCCACCGATACCGATCAACTCAATTTTCATAGAAAATTCTGATCACACTACTCTCTGCTATTTATCTGATGACCGGTCAAACGAGTCTTCATCCGTCGATTCCGGATGGGAATCGATCTCCTTCTGAATCTCTAGGAGTGAATGCTGCAGCGCCCAGAGATCGGTCAGTACCATATCGACGACTTCCACTAGTGCTGCTGAGTTCGTCTGTCGTGAGAGGTCCCACAGCGTTTGCTCCACCTCCTCGAGCTGCGTATCGGCTGTCTCGAGAGAGTTCACAGAATCTCGATCGATCCTGTCGAGGCCATCTTGTTCAGACTCATCGCGGTGTGGGTCCGTCATTACTGTCACCTCGATAGTATTTTCGGCAAGTCTCTAGGAGCGACAAGCTTTCCCCCATCATGGTCTGAATGTCACCTTCAGAAAGTATTAATCTGCTGGTGTCAGCAACACCTCACCTCACTTGACATCCTCCGGCTGAAGACGGAGGAATCCCGACCGCATTTGGGATATTACGGTTTGGAGTCTACCACCGGTGCTGTTTCGTTAAGCATGAAAAGTGAGGCGGTACGATTTTGTGGTGCTCTATGCCAAAAATCCGCCGCCTCAGTGGAGATAGCGACTGGATCGATTTGAGTTTTGTGGAGCGAGAGCGGACACCGCGTCAGCTCATGGAGCTCGGTATTCGACTCCATCTTGCTGGTCTATCGCTTTCGAATACCGTTCGAGAATTAGAGAAGTTCGGTGTCGAACGGAGTCGCAAGGCAGTCCACGATTGGGTCCACAAGTGCAATCTACAGCCAGCGGATGACGAGAAGCCGAATCACGTCGCACTTGACGAGACAGTGATTCAACTCGACGAACATCGGTATTGGCTGTACACTGCTGTCGATCCAGAAACGAACAAAATTCTCCATATACGGCTGTATTCAACGACTACGACCGCGTTGACAGAATGGTTCCTGCAGGAACTCACTGAGAAACACGATCTCGGCGATGCCGTGTTTCTCGTCGATGGAGCAAAACATCTCCAAACTGCACTCCGTCGAGCTGGGCTCCGATTTCGATACGAAAAACATGGAAATCGGAACGCTGTTGAGCGTATATTTCGTGAGATAAAACGACGTACCTCTTCGTTTTCAAACTATTTCAGCCACGCAAAACCATCAACAGCAGAGTCGTGGCTCCAAGCCTTCGCCGTCTGGCACAATGCTACAAACTAAACACGACCATCGATACGGAGGGAACGGTTAACAACGAGCAGGTTGACATGTCCGAGAAACAGGATCTGTCCATATCGATTGACTCCGCGTTGTACCGTGTCACGACACCGTCTGAACAGACAACACAGTACGGAGAGCAAACCAACTCAGTGACAGCAGTGTCCTCGACGCCAGCACCGTACCGTGTTGGCGGGCCACTCGCACTACTGATCGCTGTTGGTGGGCTGGGCAGCCTCGGATTCCTGCAATCGTCTGGGTGCTTGTCGTTGTCTGATTCAGAACTGATGTGGCTGGCGTTTCATGATGATAGGGAGGACTTCGACGACTGGATAACGACGATTAGGCTGCCAGACGAGGCATTCGACCGGCCGCGTGCAGAAGCTGATTCGCTCGCCAGTCTTGTCGACCTTGCAATCGACACGGACAACAGTGTCATCGAGGACCCGGATGAAGACGGGTACTACGTTATTCACGACGAGTATCTGTACACGTACGTTCCGCCCGCAGCCGACAACGACTCACAAGACAGCGAGGCATCGTCAGAGACTGACGCAGTCGCGACAGTTACTGGATCGGACGGCGAATAGCCGCTATCCTCAGTTCCACTTGTACGAGACTGACACACGAGAAAATAGCAGTAGTTGGTAAACCGTCTCGAGGTCGAGCCCACGATGATTCTGTCTTCCTGCAAGTTTGCTTGATGGAACCATGACCGGCGATCGCAACGATAACAGGGGAATAGTGAGAACAACATCGGAGCACCGACAAACGCTGGGTTTACGGCCCAGCCAACGAGTTCTAACCTCATGCCACAGTGCCAGAACTGCGGGGAGCATATTACGAGCGACTTCATCCGTGTCTTTGGAATCAACGGTGAGGCCCACAGTTGCCCGGCGTGTTCAACCTACTCCAACCTGAAAGACGGCGCAGGGACTCAGGACACCACCGATCCATAAACTCCTTGCTCTACCCCTCTGTCTCCTCGTTCAACCGTGTTCTCACCTGTTCCTGAAATACGTTGAACCGGGTCTCAAGCTCGTTGAGTTGCTGCTTTAGTTCTCTGATTTCTCCAATCAGTTCCTTTCTACTCATACACACATACGCCTCTCTTTCCACGTCCAAATCCGACAGAGCTGCCTCACCATTCTCTGTCAGACTCCCCTTTTTTGGAGAGCGAAACGTCCGTTTCTGGCCTTCTATGGGACGAGTTGTATAGCCGTCAGGCCGTTCGACTCCGATAAGGCCTAGCTCTTCTATAGTTACCGTTAGAGCTTTTCACTCGGATATTATTGCTAGGTGTAGTGGATTATCTCGACGAGATATCTGTCGAGGAATTACAGCCGGAACGTTCCACGGATTGAACGAGACACTGGATACGAACAGGCAGCAGATCTCCTCGAAAACGGGTATTCAGAACTGCCGGACACCGACAAGTTGGGAAAACAGACCGTGGAAGACCGGACAAACCATTTGATCGAAGAACGTAGAGACACGGAAACATACTGGGATGGGGAAGAGGAAAGCCTGAGATAACATCAAATACAGTCCTAACCCAAACACCCCTCCCTCTTATTTTCATCTTTTATAAGAACTATGAGGCACATTTTATCAAATATATTATTGTTTTTGTTGAAATCGTCGCATACGAGGACCTAAGGCGGTTGGTTTCACCGGGAGTTAGATCACTAGATATAAGCCAGTACCTTCTAAACTAGGATATGAGATTTAGCGGGAATGACATCCCATCCTAACACTAGTTCCTCTTACCCCGTCCTCTTCATGTGGTTTGCGGTGTTCTCCATAACTATCGCACATGGCTTTCGGTTACTGTTTTTCACGAGCAAGTCTACTGCCTCCGTTCTCTTCCGTGACATAGGCCCGTTCATCCTAAGCCTGGTCGTTCTAGCAGGTATCTACTGGTTATACAAACAACGTCTTCAAAAAGGGTTTCAGTTAAGGGTCTTAGCCTGGTTTCTCGCCGGGTTGAGCATTATGAGTGTCATCGGTTTACTAATTGGTATCTCGGAGGGTTCCGACACTGCATTTACTGCACTTTCGCCAACATTGATTTTGAACAGTGCAACGACCGGTGCAGGAATCGGCTTCATCATAGGCGTGTATGACCTTCGGGGGAAACGGCGAGATTCTGCACTGCTGTTACTGCACAACGTAACTCAAGAACTCCTAGAGGCAGATTCCAAGAAGAAGGCTTGTCTGATATCTGTTGACGCCGCCCATTCAATTATACAACTCCCACTCGCCGGTATTTGGCTGGAAAAGAATGGTCGCTTGGAACCTGTTGCGGTATCTAACATCGCCGACAACGTTTTCGGTGAACTGCCCACTCTGGAACAGGGAGACAGTTTGGCGTGGGAAGTTTTTGAGGTACAGCAACCGAAAACGTTTAACGATCTATCTAACAACCCTCATACGCATAATTCCGAGACAGAAATCAAATCTGAATACATCGTTCCGATAGGAAAACATGGAGTGATGATCAGCGGATCGTTTTCTGACAGACAGTTCAGTTCATTGGAGAGAGAGCTTGCGAAGCTTTTAGCCGTGCACACGGAGCTTGTATTAGACAGGATTGAACGGACAGTGAACTTGGAGAGACGGGAGAAAGAACTGGAAAAACAGAACAACAAGTTGGACCGGTTCGCAAGTCTTGTCTCCCATGACCTTCGAAATCCCATTAACGTTATAGACGGCTACCTAGATATCGCCCGGGAAACCAATGCAGAGGAAGATTTCGATGAAATCCAAGCCGCAGTCGACCGTATGGATACACTCGTAACCGACCTACTTGCTCTCTCCCAGAGCGGTGATTCAATCCAGGACACCGGCCCGGTAAGCCTGAAGGCCGTAGCTGAGAACGCGTCCAACAATGTTCAGTTAGAGGGAATAGCCGTTATAATTGATCAAGATCCGGTGATGGTGATAGGCGATGACTCCCGTCTGAAACAGCTGTTCGAGAATCTGTTCAAGAATACTGTCGAACATGCAGAAACAGCTGATATGATCCGGGTGGATTTTCTGGAGAACGGCTTTACTGTCGAGGACAACGGTGAAGGAATACCTGTAGCTGAGCAAGACTCTATTTTCGAGTACGGCTACACCAACTCTAAGAACGGCACCGGACTAGGCTTGGCGATTGTCCGTGAAGTCGTAGACGGCCACGGATGGGATATCTCAGTGACGAACAGCAGTGGATCCGGTGCACGGTTCGAAGTACGGATACCGGAAGACGATATAATCGAAGGAAGACCGATAAAAGAATAAGTCTGATCTTATATTTCATATCCAAGTATTAATCAAATGAAACAGGGAGCCTGAATGCGTATTTGTAGATCACGTTCCCCTGTTGTGGATGGTGTTACAAATGGTTAATGTCAACCGGACTATACGGTATGTCGACTCTCCGTTGAACACTGTGGATCCGGTGTTAGGCGGCGAACTCGGAGACATCCAAGTGAGAACCGCGCCACTGTGGGTGAAGCTTGAATACAAGGCCGAAGAACACGGCATCGTCGTAGACCGCAAGAGCGAGCGAGACACGTCAAAGACGTGTTCGTGCTGTGGGCGGAAGCGTGACGCGAATGCGGCGTGGAACATTCTTTCTCGCGGCCTCAAAGATATAGGAGTGGGGCACTCCGAATCAACGCCTGTGGAGACTACACTCCCTGTGGATATACCCGTATCTGCAAAGCTCGTCGTTGAAACAGGAAGCCCGACCCTCACGGAGCGAACGGCGTCAGCCGTGAGCGAGTAGGGTAGGGTAGTTCACCAACGCTCACGCGGAAACTGCTGGTCAGTGGCTCAGATCGTTCGCCTTCGCATGGAATCAGCTTATCTGAACACGATAGTTCTGGGGCGGTGAAGTTTTATGCGTACAGGCTAGTTCTTGGGTGTATGGGAGAGGACGAGAACGATGAGTCATCTCTATCCGAAGACTCTGAAGAAGAATCCTCATCACCCCTCTCTGAACTCGCGGACCAGGTCACAAAAAGATCAAAGAACAGTTTGTTGGGCCCGGACAATAGTTCGAAACCACTGTCAGACCTAGCGGAGTCGGTACAGGAGCAACAGGGTTCAAGGGAAGATTTTGAGACGTTAGAAGATTCATCCGAGTGGGACCTCATCGACCAGTCTGCAGATTCGTCTAAACCCCGTGAAGCTGCTGACCCGAAGACCGAGGCGATACTCGAGTTAGTCGGTGATGCATCAAATGTTTTGGTCGTCGGACCTACGGACTGCGCCGCCGAACAAAGCCTTTGTTCAAGGATGATGGCTTCCCAAGCGAACACTGCGGTTAACCTACTGCTGGTAACGGTCAAACAGACACCAAGCGAACAGTTATCCATCCTCCAAAATTACCTGACGAATCCGGTCTCAAACACAGTCGTTATCGATCCCCAGACATACAGCACAAACAGATCCTCAAGTAACTACGATGGACCCGTCGATATCAAACCGGTTCCCAGTGCTACTGACTTGCGCCGTATCGGGATCTTGATCAGTAAAGTACTCGTGAACTGGGAAGAAAATGATTCCCAGACAGTCATGTGTATACATTCGCTTTCCGACCTGATCGAGTTGGTGGATGATAATCAGCTAGTGTTCCGGTTCCTCCATGTCCTTCAGGGCCGTGTCGAGTCAGCGAAAGTGAGATCACATTACCATTTTGACCCTGATCGTCACAACGAACAGGAAGTCAAAATGTTTTCATCGTTGTTTGATACAATTCTGACGTTTGATGAGGGCGGAAAGATCACGATGGAATAGCGAACCATATTCATTTACTTGCAGATATATCTATAGGGACCAGCGCTTGCAGGACTCTTCTTCTCAAATATTCCAGAAACGGTGACTGATATCTGTTGTCTAATCAGAACCGAAGCTACAAGGTGGTGATCCGTCAAAGATGACTCTAACATGGATTATCAACGGGTGTTAAACTTCTTTCAAAACCGTGGTGTCAACCAGTTCCGTGGAATGGCACAGTACAGCAAGGGTGACCTCTCGATCGAGTACTCCCGCGACGATAAATCCTTGAGGGTTCTACGTGCGTACTCTGATGATATACTTTTCCAACGGGCGAAGGAAAATGTCCAACCAGGGCAGAGCCAAGGCATTCAGGAGGATCTCAACGCTGTGCTCCATTATTACTCCGACTGTCTGCTCATCCATTTACTAGTCCAAGACGGTACCGGCATCATCGCCATCTTTGACCCATCCGTAGCCCCCGACACGTACAAGTTCATAGAGAAATCCCTTCAACTGGCCTCTAGTAAGTGAAACGCTTGACACCGAACACTTTTTCGTTCAAAAGAAAATATGGGCCCTGGCCATTTCCACTGGCCATCGCCAAAAGATGACAAGGGTTTAAGAGGAAACATGCGTTAGTGCCTGTATGGGGGAAAGCTACAGTCCAGTGTTGAGTCGCGACACGGAGATCCAGCGGGAATTTGATCCGGATAGTTCAGTCGGATACGCCATTTTGGAGGCGATCGCCGAACTTGAAGGAGTCGATGCGACAAATTTATTGAAGGAACACAGCTTTGTTCTCTCCGACCACGTTGATGTTGACGCACTCAATTCCCTGATTGATACCGGATCCAGCACGGAAGTCAGGATCAGGGCCGACGATTATGTGATAACGGTCGCCCACGACGTGGTCCATGTAGCAAGGACCGAACCGGATGGAACACTAGGCCTGTGAACTGCCTCTGGGCTTGACACCAAGATGCCGGCCTGTTCCGCGTGTAGAGGGATGAGGAGAAGTTCCCAAGGTTGGTCCCTTCAGTATTGAATTTTTACAGATAGGATGATAGTCAGTCATCATTCCATTCGAATCCTTGTTCTTCCTCACCGCGATCATCTTCTTCTTCATCTTGGGTGAGGTCATTAAGATCTCCGAACGGCATGTCTTCACTCGCCTGATCTTCTGGTACGGGGCTCTGAGATTTATCTTCGGAGCCGAGGTCAAGTGAGAGGTCTGACGGATCATCTGCATCTGAACCGTTATCCATCACATCCTTCGAAGCGGTCTGCGAGGACAAATCCGGCTGTTTCGAGCCGGTTTCCTGAGGGGAGTGGTTATCCAACTCTTCTCTGAGGTCATCTCGAGACGGCTTATTAGAAGAACTGGATCGTGAATTCCCCTTGTCTGTTTGGGGCTGTTTTTCGGGGCCTCCTTTCGTAGTGATCACTGTCTTTGAGAGGATCCACCAGGCTGCTTCCTTTTTCACGCCGGTCAACTGTGAATGACACTGTGAGCAGTGCGGGTCCATTAGTAAGGCGACATCGATTGCTGTCCCACAGGTTTCGCATTCCCCGGTATATGATCCGACGTCACTGGCATCCTGTTTCAGCTTTTGCAAAAGCTTCTGCTCTTCCTCTATCAGCTCTACCGTCCCGTAGTAATCTTGTTTGATGTTTGCTATTTGATCGTCGAACTCATCGGTTTTTTCAACCAAGAACTTGAGTATAGTTTGAAGATCATCGAACTTTGAGGAGAGGTCTGCTTCCAGGTTTTTCCTATCGGAGGTTAGCTCTGTTTCGAGTGACTGGAGCTCATCCCTAATTTCAGTTATCTGGGATTCGGACTGGGATTCGACCTCAGCGAGCTTGTTTTCTATCTCAGATATCCGTTCTGCAAGTGTACTGGTCCTGGCCCCGATCTGGTTGCTTCGGCGAACCTCTGTTTGAAGCTCCTTCTCTATATCCTTGACCAGTTCACGGAGTTCTGTCACCTGATCGGGAGCACTTCCAGCTTTGTCCGACGTTGTGGACGGCGGACCGGTTCTGCTGGATGGTCCGTGGTTCGTGTCGGTCTCATCCACCAGTTGAGACATTTCGTTTACTGTCCAGTATGACGATATCAGCTTCTGAAACAGTTCTTCCTTAGAGACCCCTTCAGAGACGGCTTGTTGGTCTATCCACTCCTCAAGTGAGTTGGAGGATGGGAAGCCATCGTTCTGGTCAGTTGGGTCCCGAGTCATCAAAGGTAACTGAGTAAGTATACTTGACCTCTCGCGTGGCTAGGACAAAAGTTTTGTTGTAAGCCACGAAACTCCGGCTACAGTGACCATCGTTGTTTCAACTCCCAACTAATATTCTTCAATTTAGCTTTAGTATATAATGCCTCTCGAGAACCGTATTAAACTGTTTGTGAATCAAAATAGCCGGACAGTGATCGTGGTCTTAGCGGTTGCTGGAATCCTTTTCTTGGTCGGTGCAGGGTACGTGTTTACCAATCCAGCGACAGGGACGGTCACCGAAGATACAAACCAACAACAGGTGAGTACAGATGTCTCGACCAGAGCGTTCGTGAGCGGGGAGTCTTCCCTCTATGAACAGGATCTGTGGATAGAAAACCGGTCGGCCTATTTCATATCATCCGCACCAGAGCTCACTCTCGACCTAAATACAACCGTTCCACTGGACCAAGAGGTGACTGTTTCACATGAGCTGGAGATGGAAACTGTTGGTCTTCGGGACGGACAGCCGTTCCATAGCTCCGTAGAAACACTGCTCAGTTCGAACTACACGGTTACAAACGGGTCCGTCAACTCATCTACGACGATAGATGTAGAACAGCTCCGTGAAGACATACAGACAAAGGAATCGGAGACACAGGGGGTCGGTCAGTTCGAAATTCGGCTACGGATGAACACGACATATTCAACAGATGACTATGACGGCTCACTCACAGCGACAACCCCTCTAGTTATCTCCGGGGAAGCATACTACCTCGGTGGCAGCCTAAGCGAAAGTCGTACACACTCCACGGTGGTACAGAGAACTGTTCAGCAGCCATCCAGTCCGCTTGTCTATGGAGGGCTCTCAGTGCTCTCTTTGATCCTTTTCGGCCTATGTGGCGTAGTGAACAGTTTAAAGGACAGTATCAATTCGGAACGGATGAGGACACAGATAATCCACAGTCGCCATGATGAGTGGATCTCACGGGGAGAGTTCCCCACAAATTCGGATCGACAGTACATATCTATTCTAACCTTGGGTGACCTCGTGGACGTCGCCATCGATACCAACAAACGTGTTATTTACGACCCAGACATCGAGACGTATGCAGTGATCGACACCGAGGAGATCTACTACTACGCAATCGACAGGGAGAGTACCGACAACTGGCTAGATATCTGATAGGAAGTGTCGTCTGCTGCACCGCCCCTTCTCAAGGAGGCTTCTCGAAGTTCTCGAGATTCTGCTTATGGTTCAGATACGCATGACATGATGCTGAAATCAACATGATGCCCACAATCAGGGTTGGGTACACAAGGGTGGGAACTGGATCCGTTGGAAGGATATCTATCCAGAGAGCCGCCATCACAACGAAAGCGAGAGAGGAAAGGCCGAGATAGTATATACTCCAGGGAATCGAATTCTCGGGGACAAAATCCAGGTAAATACTGATTTTATCTATCTCATCGGTAAGCTCTATCACCCCGTTCGACTCAGTTAAGACGCCGGCCCTCTCCAAACGTGGTATATGTGTCTGCTGAAGGGAGGTGTACACCGTCTTACGTTGGTCTGAGGTGAGTTCCTCAATCTTCTTGTCCTGCTCCCAAGCCGCAACCTGTTCGGCAAGATCGGAAAGCGTGACAGCCTCACCAGTTCTTTTGCAGTAATGGATTACGTAGCGTCGGCGCTGGCTGCTCATCAGATCAAATATTTCGTTTTTCGGAAGCTTCTCACCAGTTCCCATACTCCCCCTTCCTTCGAATCGTTCCCCCTCCATCAGTCACTTCGAAATCAAAGTGTTGGCCTAATATAGATACCGACCATACCTGAAGTTTGGTTGTTCTCTCCCTGAATACAGAAGTGGACAAGATTCTGTACAGACAGAAGGGGACTATAAGACGTGTACTACTCGAGACTCACAGAGAGTGTGATATCGAAGTCTGTTTGACTTGGATAGAGTTCGATTGAACTCGGGCCTATACTGGAGATGAGGTTGACCTGTAAGCCGAAAGGGATTGCTTCGCCCGGTGAAAGCAGTCCATCAACGGCGTTACCGTGGTCACTTTTGGCCAGAAGATTGTCTCCGTTATCTACTCCCCCGGATTCAAGCGTCTTGTCCGCAGCTGTTACTTGAAGTGAGTTTTCGATTTCTGTGAGTTCTTGGTTCGTGAGAGTACTGCTTGTGGCGTTGAATGAGAAGTAGATACTGTCTATCCTTCTGGAACTTACGTTCGAGATCAATACTATGTCTTCAAAACGAGTGATCGCCTTCTGTGTCAGGCCTTCCCCGTCTCCGCCAGGCGCAATAGCGGTCACTCGGCTCTGACTATCTGTTTGGACATGGATCGGCGGGTCGTTAGCCGGAACCAGCTCCAACGAACTATGTGATACGACACGGAAATCCGCAGATGCGGATGAGTTCTCGGTGAATGAGGCAGCTGCACCTATAACACCGCCTCCGATGAACAGGCCACCGGTACCAAGGATCATCTTCCTACGTGTTGTCATTCTTCAATTACCTGGATGTAAGATGGTCTTCACCTTGTCTGTTCTACTTCCGCAGTCACTTCCTCAATCAGTTGAACCGACCGAGACCGGTTACTTCCACCGACATTGCCGAATACGTTGTCAGACAGCTCTTCATGCAGACCGGGGACATCGTTTCTCGTAGTATTGGTCTCCAGCCCGATAGTGAAGCTTTCACCCTGCATTATCCCTACCGTGTCCGCCGGCTCCCCTTGAGTATCACCTTCAGGATCCGGCGAGAGAAGCGTTCCATCGGAGACCAGTTGAAATACCTCACATGCATCCCTAGCGCTGAGATTCGTCCCTGAGTCTTCACGTAAAAGATCAGGGAAACTATAGCCGAAACCGACATCAAAGCGGGTTTCCCGGTCTGAATTATTCGTTATCTTGAATAATTTTTCAAAGGTATAATTTCTCCCAAGGCCGACAACGACCTGAACCGTAACCATCTCTCCATCGCTGCCTGAAACGTATATCTGGGGTAGATCGGAGACATTCGGCGACGATCCACCGAACATGCCGCCATCCTCAATGCTGACGTTGTCACCATACTCGTCCTCTCCAAAAAGTTGGATAGTCAGGCTGGCCTGCGGAGCCACCACCGGGAAACTGGAATCTGAGCCACGGCTTCTGGCCACGTCCACAGCGCCAGTACCAAGCGCCGCACCCGAACCGGCGGCGAACAATGCCAATCCGACCACCACATTACGGCGTTTCATATCTTAGAGATTTCCCATTCTTCCCCACAAGCGATAGAGTATTTGTAGACATATAGGAGAGATTGTAGTATTAGTTAGCGACGATAGTTAGATCGCCGGTACTCGCACCCGGATCGTCTAAAGTGTCATCAGTTGTACCAATCTCAATATCAAGGTATACTGAGTCACCAGATCCCACATTTATAGTGCTACCACTACCAATAGAGTTATCGCCAGATTTTCCGACATAGAAGGTTACAACAGCCTCATTATTATTCCCATCCTGCAGAAGCAAGGAAGCCTCCCCATAAGCTGTCGGATCGTTACTCGCCCCTTCTGGGGAGACACCTACTGTCGTGGATTCTCCATCAGCTGAATTATTTGTGATTTCCACTACGTCTTCAAGCGTGATTATCGCGTTTTGGTTAAATCCCCCGTCCTCGCCTTCAGGCCCCCCAAGGTCAATCGTCAGTGTCTCACCATTATCAGCATTAGTCACATAAGAGCTATTACCGGTGATAGTAAGATAAGCGCTGTTGTCACCAGCTGTATTTACATCAACAGACCGTTCGGCGCTAGCTGTTGAAAACGCGCCCGTGCTCATGAGGAGACCGCCTCCCCCAACTATTCCTCCGAGTCCGATTAATACGTTGCGTCTACTGAGTACCATTGTTCTGATTTGGTTTTGACACAGGTAGTACTGTGTTCCTAACCTGTTAATGAACTCCTACCCACTTTGTATTTTCCAGCTTGAAAGACTTCTCGCCAGGCTTTCCTGTCAGAAAGCCCGGCTTGAATCCGATTCTATATAAAAAGGGAGTAGCGTACACGCAAATATCTCCTGATTTAACTCCGATGTTGTGAACTATCCTGTCCCCTCGCTTGCCGCTAATGCGGTTCGCTCCTTGAGGAAGGCGACTCCTCGAAAGACGTTGAACCGACTCAGGGTCGAGCCTCGAGACACCTTGTTCATCTATAGAGCTGGTTACAGAGTCGAAAAGCTGTTTTCCATATTGCCTCTCTGATAACGCGTTTTATCACTGTCCAGTACTATGGTACAGTGAGAAGTGAAATTCAGCGATATCATTCAGTATACTGTGTTAATACTGATTTTCCTAGCGGTGGCTGCCTTATTTTTCGGTCAGGCCCTTGGACAGCCTGTTCTTCTTGGCTATGTGGAGACCGGTAGCATGGAACCCAAACTCGAGCCAGGAGATGGATTCATTGCTGTTCCAACTGCCTTGACAGGTCCACCTGAGTCTGGAGACGTCGTTGTCTTTAACGCCGAGGAGCTACAGGGAGGGGGGTTGACCACACACCGTGTCGTCGATCAAACAGAGGAGGGGTATATCACCCAGGGTGATGCGAATGCATTCACGGATCAAGATGGCCCTGAGCCGCCGGTTTCGGAGTCTCAAATCGTTGCGAAGGCGTTACAGTTTAACGGCGGGATCGTCGTTATTCCAAACCTTGGATCCGGTGTTTTAGCAATCCAGGGCGTGATATCAGGTATTGTTGCGGTTTTTGTAGGAGTTCCAGGGCTGGGAGATTTGGTCAACGGTGAGTTTTCTCCGAGGGCATTGGTAGTTGTCGGAGGTTTACTTATCGTAGTCAATTTGGTAGCGGACTCTCTTACAGGGAATCGGAAGAGAGAAAACCATAGCCGTCGACGTCGCGGATACTATACTTCTGGAATGATTTTTCTTATCATAGCAATTGTCATTATCGCTCCCGCAACGGCTAGTATGGTGCTGGGGTCCGGTTCAAACAGCCTTGACATTGTTAGTTCGGAATCACCCAACGATAACCCGCTTGTTGTGCCCGAAGGAGAAACATCGACGATTGAGTACCAGGTGAGCAATGACGGGTATATTCCCATGATGACCGTTCTCGAGACGGATAATCAGGATATTTCATTTTCAAAATCGGTTGTCAGTCTTTCCCCTCGTTCGGAAGAAACGATCGGCCTGACGATACAGGCACCAGCAGAGACCGGTGCATATAGTAGGGATGTCTCCCAGCACCGTTATCTACCGTTTCTACCCCGTTCAGTTATTCTTGCACTGCATGAAATACACCCGCTTCTGGCTGTTGCGGCAGTGAACTCTGTACTGCTTGTTGGGGCACTTAGTCTCGGTATTGTCACTATCGGGTTTGACTCTGTCCGTCTCCGTTCGGCCAGTCGAAACATCTCGTTCCTCGAAAAGCTGAAGAGACGATTCCTGTGACATCCTCTTTGCCCTCAACGGGCTTTCTCCTTGAATCCCCGTAACAGCCAAGATTGTTATCCAGGTGTGACTTGACCGGTCTCCGGTGTTCCGTTAACAGTTACACTGTTTGGGCTGTAAACCAGGTTGTTGTCGTTGTCCTCAATCAAAGCTCCATCAACTTCTAATGTCGACGAACCATTGTTGAGGGCTACCGTTGCTTCCCCGTAGTCAGTCCTGATTTCCGAGTTGTTCAACAGGAGATTTTCTACGGAGCTAACTGTTACTTCGGCATCGGTTTCAAAAACCGTGTTTGACGCATCAAGGTCTGCCGCGGAGATCACTTCGATATTACTGTAGTCTGAGGTCAGTAATGCGTCTACCATGCTGATCGACTCGGCATCCGATTCTACCGTTATCGAGGATTCAGTTTCCAGCGAGGCTTTGTTAGCAGTAACCGAGCCGCCTGTAATCGTGATTTCGCCGCTCTTTGAGGAAATAGTTCCCTGACTGATACCAACCGGTCCTGAATCACCGGTAAGCGTTATCTGTTCATCTGTTTCAACGGTGGCTCCAGCGGCACTGACGGAACCTCCATTGATGTCTATTGATCCATAGTCCGAATTTATATTCGCATTGTCGAGGTTCAGATCTGCTTCCGTGGAAACTTCGATCGAACTCTCAGTATCTATCTGTACGTCTTCCGCGTCAACAGAGACAGCTGAAACCTCTACTTCCCCGTATCTCGAGTTCAAAGTACTCCCGGTTAAATCGACTGTTCCAGAATCTCCCGTTACGGTGATCGCAGAATCTGTTAGTATTTCCGAGTTGGTGGACGTAACGGAATCGGCCTCTAACTCGATCTCCCCGTAGTTAGATCTCACCGTGGATTCCTCAAGGTGTATTCCCCCGTCCTCTGCCGAAATAGATATATCGCTGTCGCTTTCGAGTTCTGTTCCATAGACAGTAACCGATTTTGCTTCGATCTCTACTTCTTGATACCCATAGAAGATGGTTTCACCGGAGCTAACAACCAGGTTCGCCGAATCATCGTCGAATGACCTCAGCTCCGATCTGTCAAGGACCTCCTCGTTTTCATCGTACACGCTGTTATCGTTGCTGTCGATAAACGCAACGCTGTTCTCCGGTAGGTCTCCGCCTTCGCCCGGCGGTCCACCGGGTTTGCCCGGACAGTCATAATTTACAGACGCTTCTAACGTCGCTTCGGAAAGGGTAGTGCCATCGGCCTCCGCCTCATGGACAGTGACGGTCAATGTGGCAGTCCCGCTCCCACCGTTTGGAGGAGCACAAGTAGCTCGGATGGCCTGGTTGCTACCCTGGCTTATTGTAACAGACTCAGATGGCTCCTCTAAGGACACTGCATCGGAGTCGATACTGGCTTCGTACGAGACGGTCAGGCTTGAGTCAAAGTTGTTCCTGATCTCCGCCACTCGGACGGCTTTGGTCGGATGGTTGACTTCAATCCCTGTTTCATGCATGCCAAGAAACGCATTGCCGTCGTCAGCGAGAGAGATGTCGACCGGGCGGTCACCCCCAATAGAGCTGAAGCTGCCGGTGGGCACAGCAAAAAGACCGACACCAACCACCATTAGGGCAAGTCCGACGTAAAGTAACAGGCGTGCCATGGTCTAACCGGAGGATTCTAACCTAGTATTGTTCTGAAACGGCTTGTACACTTCGAATTTGATTACATTCTCTCAGAGAGACTTAGTACCTCAGAAGGCGTCTTCAGCTGGGTGAGTTTAAAGCCAGTTTCGCGGTATCCGGTTGTCTTTTTCTCAAAGAACTCGATGAGATACCGCTGTTTCATTTCGTCACCAAGACCTACTACCGGTAGAAACGTTTGAGAGTGGCAGTGAACGATTCACACAGCGTGAATTGCCTCGGGGTCAAGGCCCAAGGTATTCTCCTATACCGCTTGATAAATCCCGCACAGTCCTGAGCGAATCGTTGATAACTACGCGTGTGTACATACCGCTGGGGGCACTGTCTAGTTCTGTACCTCCTCAATCGGCGTCTTTCCATCGAGAGCTTGATGCGGTCTCTGATGATTGTAGTACTGCATGAATTGTTCAAGCCACTCGCGGACGCTCGACCGACTGCCCACCCACGAGTTATGGAAGCGGTCGATACGCATTTTGAGGGTGTGAAACCACTTTTCGATCTGTGCCATTTCGAGTACTTAAATCCGATCTCAGCCCGTTAGATTGAGCGAGACGATGACAGAAGCAGTTCATTCTCAGACACAGCGTTCTTCGCGTCAGACCCGATCCGAGGAGTACAGTCAGTCACCAACGACCGCAAGTAAATTTTACTCGTTGCTCGACGAAGTCGACAGCGAGTTCATCGCCGACCAGTTCAAGATCGGCAAGTACACTGCCAAGCACGACTTTGAGAATCATCTCAAGATCGGTGTCTTCGAAGGGATTCACCCGTCTGATTCACTCGCTGAACTGGCCGAGAAGACGGCCACGCATAATCAACTGGAAGAAATGGCTGCGTCGACGTTCTCCCGGCATACGAACGACCGCGACTATCGCGCGGTCGTTCGTGTCCTCTTTGGGCTACTCCATTCATCGCAGCTGTATCACCAACGTAATGTCCAGCGTAAGCGGTTGGAACGGCTCGATCGAGCAGTCGTCGCTCTCGATGGAACAAATCTAGCTCTCACTAGATCAGTTACTATTCCGAGTGAATTTGATGATGACGAAGTCATTGACGAGATCAACCCAGGTAACTGGGGTCTCAAACTCAATCTTGCTGCACGTGTGGACGGACACGCCAAGCAGCCTCTTGGCGTGTCCGTCACAGCGGGTGAGACACGTGAACCAACCCAGTTCGATCATCTCCAAGACGACGTCGAGGTCTTCGCAGACCTCGACTCGCCGATTCACGTGTTCGATCGTGGCTATCTTGATTATGACCGCTTCTGTGCGTTGAAAGAGCGGGAAAAGGACTTCGTGTGTTTATTGCAATCAGATTCTCGGGTCGATGTCCTGGAGGAAATCCAGGACATCGACATCACTGACGAAGCAGGAACGCGCCACGTACGTGACGAACTGATTGAACTCGCCGAGACCGGCGAAACGTTTCGACGGATCCTGTTTGAGGACGTGGACGGAGAGGAGATAGCGTATCTAACAACGCTATCTTCTGCAAATTACGATCCCATAGATGTGATGAATATCTACACACTTCGGACATTGATCGAGATTCTGTTCCGAGAGTTGAAGCAGTATACGAACATCGAGAATTTCCACTCACAATCGGTGAACGGTGTGTTGTTCGAGCTGTTCTGTACATTGATTGGTTACGTCCTGATCGAATGGTTCCGGCACTGCCACCCCCTTCGGGGTGGCGTGCCGGAAGCGATCCGTCTCATCCGTACACGCTGGAATCAGTCGCTTCCCGTGTACGGGTGACTCACTCAAGACTCCATGAGAGCGCCGCCGCAGGAGCGGCGGCACTCTCCAGAGGGGGAGAGTCACGCATAATTGGAACTGAATCTAGAGAATTACGGCTGGTTGAGTACATTTGCAGCAGGTTCCTTCAGCATTGACCGCTTCGTGATCTGATGAATCACAGCCTCTCGTGTCGTCGATCGCTCAGTAGTCTTATCAAGTCGAAACAGGACAGTTTTCGATGAGGTTTCGGTCGGTATAGTTGACCTGACCGCTCAATCCTAATCGAGCAAGGGCAGTCCGGTAGCCGAATTGTCAACGAGAAACTCAGCATCCGAGAGATCGTGTTTCTCGGTGAGTCGATGGAGAAACGCAGCCGCCGGATCGGTGCCCTGCCGCCCAAATAACGCAACATCGAGAATCAACTTTGTCTCGGTGTCTATTGCAGCGTATAACCAAGACCATTCGCCGTTAATCTTGACAGCGGTTTCGTCAACGGCGACCCGCTTCGGCTGCGCCTCAGGCGGGTCGCGTCCGCTGTCAGATAGCCGATGAACCCAGTTCCAAATCGCTCCGTAAGAGCGTTGAACGCCTAATTCAGCGAGAATCGTTGTTGTCTCTCGAAGCAAACAACCGGTCTGATGGAGGCGGACGGCGAACGCCCTGACGGGCGTCGCCGTCCGCTCATTCTCCCAAGATTCTTCAAAATCCGGTTCATAGCTCTCGCTGAGCAGGTCTGCGAGCATCTGACCAATTCACTCAACGACCTGCTCACTTCTCAAATTGCCTCAACTAGACAGTGCCCGTTGTTCCAAACTATAGTAGCCACTGAAAGTCAATTCATATCTGATTGCGTGACGGCGTTTCGATCAGTGTGTGAATTGTTTCAGTGGCTACTAGAGGAGGAGATAACTGCCTCCGTTCGATTCAGGGCCACACTAGTCCGTTTCGAGAACGGTGTCGAACAGGTACGTGAGACTCGTCACGGTCTGCGGATCGTGGGCCGTGGGATCGATGAAGTAGAACGCGGTGGCACCTGTGCGCTCGATGCGAGCGGTGAGGATGTGGAGAAATCTAAACACCCGCTCGAAGTCGCTGGCGTGGATCAACGACGTGACCGAATCGAACCAGAGCTCCACCGGAGCGTCGTGATCGCGCCGTGAGAGTAATTCACTGATCTCGATTCCGAGACCAGTCAAGTCGCTCCGATTGACCGCACTCAGCTGTCCGGTATGCCTCTCAGTCACGTCAGGATGTACCGGTGAACCGTGATTCATCTCACTGACTGAAATTATATCTATCCTCGAGGAGCAGGAGTCGCTGGTCTGTCGGCAATCGAGAATCGTCGATGGCGGATGACGAGTCGAAATGACCACTTTCGGCGCGGCTCGGTCGGACGGTCGCACGCGCTCGAGATACAAGGGGATCTCCCCCTCGTCCGGCAGTGGGCCAAGCAGTAATCGATTCGATCCCCGCTCCGAAGTACCCCCATCCATATCGTATTCGCTACTATGGTATTGTGGTTGATAAGTACGTGCAAAAGGGCAAGCGAGGGAGTTGGTAAGAATTTAAGGATAATAGAAATAGTAGCAACAGTTATCGAAAATATCTCTATAAAAAATAGCAGTGCGAGTACCACGGGCCACCGTGCCCGTGGGTGAAGCACGTCAAACACAACAGTTAACAAGTATCAAACCATACTGGAATATAGTGCAGTCGTCTGAACTCACCCACACTTTGTCGTTCGGACTAGACATCCAGACAGGGAGTGGCGACGACTTGCAAACCGGCTGTCTCGAAGCCCGACGCATCCGCAACGAAGCCAACCGTCTCGACCGACATGGCTGGGATTGGGGCGACATTAAATCAACCGTTGTTGACAACGCCAACCACGTCAAAAACACCAGCCAACTCATCGTTGGCAAAGCACTCAGTGAAATTGAAACCTATCACGACAACAAAGATGACGGGTGGGGCCGACCCTATCCATACATTGACGAGTCGTACCCGGTGGTGATGAACCACGAGGAAGGCTACCGCCTATTCTTCGAAGACGACGGTACGGTTCGATTCCGTGTCACTGCCACGAGAGGAACGCACGTCAAAGGCGAACTCTGTGGCAGCCCTGACCATTTCGATCGTCTACGGACTGCCTTCAACGACGAGGAGTGGCGGGTTGGTACCGCTGAAGTCGTTCACAAACACAGTGAGTGGCGACTCCACGTCACCGTCACGCACGAGAATCATCAAGTCGCCAGCAAGGTCGATGCAGACACGATTATCGGCGTGGATGTAAACGAGGACTGCATCGCTCTCATTGCGATGAGTCGGAGCAGTTCGGTGAAAGACTCCGTGGTGTTTGAGTATCCATCAGTCAAAGAACAACGCCACGAGTTCTTCACCAAGCGCAAGCGGATGCAGAAAGCCAAGCAGACCGCATTTGAGACAGTCGTACAGACTGAAGAACGCGACTACGTTCACGACTGCCTGCACAAAGTATCGCGGAAAGTAGTCGAATGGGTCTCGCAGTTTTCGAACCCGCTTATTGTCTTTGAAAACCTCAAAGACATGCGAGACTCCATTGACTACGGAACGCGGATGAACCGTCGCCTACACTCGCTGCCATTTGCAGCACTCCAAGAGATGGTCTCCTACAAGGCTGCGTGGGATGGGATTCCCAGCGATGAGGTTGACCCTGAATACACGAGTCAGCGATGCCCGAGAACGGAGTGCCAGCATACGGTACGAGCGAATCGCCATAAGAAGCGATTCAAGTGCCGTCAGTGTGAGTTCCAAGACCATTCTGATAGGAAGGCGGCGGTGTGCGTCGTGCAGAATTGGTTTGACGAACAGAATGAGAATGTGCCGTCTCTCGAAACCCTTCCACGAGTGAAGAAGGTGAGATGGGCGGCATCGGGGGCTGGTGGAGGCCCCGGCTCTCACGGACTCATTTTGAGTTCGGGTGTTGACCGACACGGAACGTCGGCGCAACCAGAGATGGAAGCGCGAGAGGAATTAAAATCCGTTGCCTCAGCAGTGCCAGAGTAAACACGGACGCCCCGCGCCACCGTGCGCGGGGTACTTCACACGCTCTTCGAGGAAAGTCTTAGTGTCCCTCGCCTCGAAGAGTGGGTAACGCGGCTCGACGTTGAAACCGAATATGAGCGACTCAAACGCGCGTGAGCACCTCGACGCGAAGCACGAACGGAACCGTGAGCAACGCATTGAAGGCATCAAGCGCTGGGTCAAATACATCGAATCCGAGCCGCCAGAAACGTGGGGGCCACAACAGAACGCGGTCGTCAATGACCAACTCGATGCGGCCAAAAGCGTACGGACTTCGGCTGCCCACCAGCAGCACGTGAAAGACGTAGCGGCGGAGATAATCGAAGTACGCGACGGGTCCAACGACAACGATTCGAATTGACGTTCTCCCACCCTCAACACGCCGAAGGCGTGTAGGATGGGGTAGTTGACACGGGGATGAGTGATAGGTAGCCTTGCGTGGCGATGGTGTCGACCCTGGCTTCGAGAGTCACCTCGAGATACTCGTCCCTCTCACCCATCATCGTCGCATCGTCGTCCACGAGAGTGACCGCGGATGGCCGGTCAATCAGCGCACGCGTTTCGTGACCCACGCCCCGTCTGCGTTTCCTCGAGGTCGCGCCACGTGACCGCGAGGTGGCCGAGGCCGCCGGCGTTCGAGACGGCTGCCGCGAGTTGGGGGGTCGTCGCGCTGCCGATCGGTGCCTGCACGATCGGGTACTCGATCCCAAACAGAACATACAGCGGTCTCGTCAGCGTCATCTCGGCAGTCACCTCCCCACTTACGCTCGCTCCTTCTCCTTCGCGAGCACGCGCACGTTCTCGATACCCGTATCGGGGTACTGTCCGTCCGCGTCCTTCTCGACGGCCTTGACCATGTCCCAGACGACGTTGAGGCCGGTCGTGACGCCCTCGAGGGCCTCCATCTCGCAGCCCGTCTTGCCGGTGGTCTCGACGGCAACCCGGAGTTCGATTCGATCCTCACTGAGCGAGAAGTCGGTGTCGACGTTCGTGATCGGAATCTGGTGACACATCGGGATCGTCTCCCACGTGTGTTTGACGGCCTGGATCGCGCCGACGCGGGCGGTCGCGAGGACGTCCCCCTTACCGATTCCGTCCGCTCGGATGGCCTCGACCGTCGACGGCTGCAGGCGGATCTCGCCGACGGCGACCGCGCGTCGCTCGCTGTCGGGTTTGTCGCCGACGTCGACCATCTGCACGTCGCCCTCGTCGGTCGTGTGCGTGAGGTCGTCGGCGTCCGCGGCTCCCTCCGGTGTCGCCCGTTCGTCGGGGGTCTCACTCATCCGAACCACCCCACAGGACCGCGGGAATTTCCTCGAGCATGTCAGAGGCGAGAAAACCGAAGGCCTGGGTTTCCGCCAGCCGTTCGCCCGCGAGGCCGTTGACGTGAGCGCCCGCTGCGGCGGCGTCGAGCGGCTCGGCGTGTTCCAGCAGCGCCGCGACGATTCCCGCGAGCGTGTCGCCCGTGCCGCCGACTTTCATCCCCACGGTTCCCGAGCGACTGATCCGCGTGCGTTCGCCGTCGGTGATGACGTCGTTCGCGCCCTTCGCGAGCACGATGTGACCCAGCTCGGCCGCGAACGCTTCGACCTCCTCGGCCGCATCCGCCAGATCGTCGACGTCCGGGCCGCTCATTCTCGCGAGTTCCCGTCTGTTGGGCGTACAGACCAGCGTCGCATCCGTCTCGAGGTCGGGGACGACCGCCAGCGCGTCCGCGTCGACGACGACGCGACCGGTGTACGACTCGAGGAACTGCCGGGCCGCCTCGAGGGTCTCGTCGGCGGTGCCGAGCCCCGGGCCCAGCACGACCACGTTGTCGTACTGTTCGGCCGTCTCGACGAGGTCCGCGGCCCGCTCGGGCGTGAGAACGTCGCTCTCGTAGGACTGGACGATGAGGTCCTCGCCGTAGCCCTGGATCTCGCCGGCGACGGACTCGGGCGCGGCGACGAAGGAGAGTTCGGCGCTGGCGCGAAGCGCGGCCTGTGCCGCGAGCGCCGGCGCGCCGGTGTAGGGACCACCGCCGATGATGTAGGGCCGACCCGCGCGGCCGTCGGGTCGCGCGAGATCGATGTCTCCGGGGCCGACGAACCGTTCCGCCGCGGCCGGAATGCCGATATCCGCGACGGTGACCTCGGCCGCGAGTTCGTCCAACCCCGGTTTCGTGTCGTGGAAGGTGACGACGCGGTCGGCCGCCACGGCGTTGTCCGCGTGGTCGCCCCCGTCGGCGTCGAACCCGGAGGGCACGTCGACCGCGACGACGGTCGCGTCGGCCTCGTTGATCGCCCGCGCCGCGCTCGCCGCCGGTTCCCGAAGGTCGCCGCTGATCCCCGTTCCCAGCATCGCGTCGACGATCACGTCCGCCTCGGCGAGATCGGACGCAGTTGCGTCGGATTCGAACTCGCTCGAGTCGGTCACCGCTCGCGTCTCGTAGGCGGACCGCTGCAGGGCGTCCCAGTTCTCGCGAGCGATGTCGGTGCCGATCAGCTCCGCGCGGCCGAGCAACAGCGTCGTCACGTCGTACTCATTCAGAAATCGAGCCGCGACGAACGCGTCGCCCCCGTTGTTCCCGCGGCCGGCGACGACGACGACTCGAGCGCCCGACTCCGCAACGTCCCGAACCGCCCGGGCGACGGCGTGTCCGCTCGACTCCATCAGCTGCTTTCGCGGCACGCCGAGCGCCGCGGCGTTCGCGTCGACGGCGGCCATTCGCTCGCCTGTGATCATGGGCGAGGGTTCGACCGGCCGACCGTTGAAGATTGCGGACAGCGGGCCGCGCAGCGGTCGGCCTCGAAAGGGGTCGTCTCCGACCCGCGTTCGGATCGAACTCTCGAGCGAACCGCGTCGAATCGAGATGACGCCGGAACGACGGTCGAATCAACAACTCGTCGGTTCCGCTACCAGCATTGTTATTATCAATTCGTGAGAATAGCTCGTCGTTCAATGGCTGCAATTCGCGTGGACGGGCTGCGGAAGTCCTACGGATCCGTCGAGGCGGTGGCCGGGATGGAGTTCGCCGTCGACCGGGGGGAGCTGTACGGCTTTCTCGGGCCGAACGGTGCCGGCAAGACGACGACGATTCGGACGCTGACGGGACAGATCCGACCGGACGCGGGAACGGTGCGCGTCCTCGAGACCGATCCGACGACGGAGCCGATCGAGACGCGCCGGCGGGTCGGCATCCTGCCGGAACAGGGGTCGCCGCCGAGTTTTCTCACGCCCCGCGAGTACCTCGAGTTCGTCGGCGAGGTCCGCGACCTCCGTCCGGAGCGAGTCACTGACCAGACCGCGGCGTGGGCCGAACGACTCGGATTCGAGAGCAAGCTCGACACGCTGCACACCGATCTCTCCCGCGGGCAACAACAGAAGGTGATGATCGCGCAGGCGTTCGTCCACGAGCCGGACGTGGTCTTCATCGACGAGCCGCTGGCGAATCTCGATCCGCTCGTCCAGGAGCAGGTCAAGCGGTTCCTCGTCTCCTACGCGGCCGGCGACAACGCCGTCTTCGTCTCGACGCACAACATCGACGTCGCCGAGGACATCTGCACCCGCGTCGGCATCGTCGCCGACGGCCAACTCGTCACGGAGCGATCGATCAACGACGGCGACGCGGACGACGAATCGCTACTCGAGCTCTTCCTCGAGCGCGTCAACGGGGCCGACGCGCGAGATATGCCGACGCTCGAGGGGATGGACGGGCCGGACGCATGAGTGGGACCGAAACCGGAACTGGAACCGGAACCGGAACCGAGCCCGCGGCTCGAGGAGGTTCGAATCACGCCAGTTCGGGGCTCTCGTTCCGACGGCTGCTCGCGATCCTCTTTCTCGAGGAGTGGCGCATGCACACCCAGCTGTTCGGCGGCTGGCGCTTCGCGCTCTTCCCGTTCGTGATCGCGCTGCTCACCGTGGGGGCGACGGTCGCCCTCGTCGAAACCGGCACCGCACCGGGGACGATCGTGAGCGGCCTTCACGTCCTCGCCCTCGCCTTCGGGCTCTACAGCGGCACCGCCGGATTCGCCGGCTCCGACATGCTCGAGAACGTCTTTGGACGGCTCTCCTTACTGCTCTCGTCGTCGACAACGCTGCCGCTCTCGCGGCGGCGGTTGCTGGGCGCGTTCCTCCTGAAGGACGCGCTGTTCTACGGCGTCGCGTTCGTGCTCCCGATGGCGCTCGGGAGCGCGGCCCTGGACGGACTGTCGGCCGCGACGCCGGTCGAGGTCGGGCTGTTCTGGCTCTCGCTCTTCCTCGTCTTCGCCGTCGGAATGGCCGTCACCGTCGGGCTGATCGCCGTCCGAACGCGGGGCGCGCCGACGTGGACCATCGGGCTGGCGATCGGCCTCGCCGTCGTCGGCGGCTGGGCAGCGGGCGGATTCGGTCCTGTCGGGTCCGTTCTCGTTCCGCTGCGCGGATCCGCGCTCACCGCGGGCGGGCTGGCTGTCGGAACCCTCGTCGTCGCGACGGGCGCGCTCGCGATCTACGATCCGACCTACGGGCGGCCCTCGCGGACGGCGACCGATCGCTTCGCTCGACTCAGTGACGCGCTTCCCATCGACGACGCGCCGCTGGTCACGAAGACCCTGCTCGACCTCGCGCGCTCCTCCGGCGGCGTCTGGAAGCCGTTCGTCTCCGCGAGCATTCTGCTCGCGCTCGTCGCCACGCTCGTCGGCGTCGTCGACTCGATCACCGGCATCGCGCCCGCGCCGGGGATCTTCTTCGGCGGCGTCCTCGGCCTCTCGGCGTTTACGACCTACAACTGGCTGACGCAGTTCGACTCGCTCGAGGACTACCTCACGTACCCCGTCTCGATCGCGGACGTCTTCCGGGCGAAGCGGATCGCGTTCGTCCTGGTCGGCGCGCCGACGGTCGCGGTGCCCTACCTCGCGGCCGTCATCTGGTTCGACGCGACGCTCGTCGACGCCGTCGTCGGGGCCGTTTTGCTGGCGGGCTACGCGCTGTACTACTACGGCCTGACGGTCTACATCGCCGGCTTCGATCCCAACGAGTTCCTCTTCGACGCCGTCCGGTTCATGACGTTCACCGTCGGCGTCGCCGTCGCGCTCGTCCCGACGCTGGTCGCCGGGTTCGTCGTCGTCCCGCCGACACTGGAACTCGCCGCCGTCCTCGGAACCGGCGGACTTGTCCTCGGGATCGTCGGGGTCGTGCTCTCGAGTCGCGCCGGGCCGCGATGGGACGCACGCTATCGGGCAGAATAGTCGCTCGCAAACGACTGGAATCGGAGCCCAAGGAGACTGAACAGTCGTGAAGGAGGCGAGAGCGGGATAGATCTACTCACACGGATCTCTTTGCTCTCCTTCCTTCCTATTAACTTTGGAGAAAACCTTTTAGTAATACTGTGGCGTAATACGACTACGTATGTCGACAGTATCAGCGAAGATCCCCGATGACCTAAAGAAGGAACTGGAACAGGAAGATATCAATGTGAGCGAGGTTATTCGTAATGCTCTCGAGGAGGAAATCACCGAACGTAGGAGGGAAAAACTGAGACGAGATGTGGATTCCCTCAGAAAGAAGGTAGATGATGGTATAGACACTGATGAGATCGTTGAAGCAGTTCGTGAAACCCGTCAGGAGAACTAATGCCTGAATATCTCTTTGATGCTAGCTCTGTGGTAGATATACTCATTGGCGAAAGTGGTTCCGATTTAGATATCGCCATCTTGTTTGATGAATATATGTTGGATTTGACGATGTATGAGGTGGCGAATTCGCTTTGGAAGATTGGGATGGTCAACGATAATCTGACTGATGATGAGTTGGAAGACGCGATTGATATTCTCGATCGACTTGGGACGGAAATGAGACGGAGTACCGTGATTAACGAAAACCTCTCTCCAACAATGGATGTCGCTCAAGCGAACGGACTCACGTTCTATGACGCGGCTTATCTTGCTACTGCAGAGCGGAATGATCTCACACTGGTGACTGAAGATAGCGCGCTTCGTGATTCCGCATGTGATCAAGATATTTCAGTGGATAACGTGCGTACCAGCTCTCTGAGGTAAGGTGGCTCAGCCACAAGGTGTCCTAGAAAAATTCTAATACCCTCTCTCTGTGACTACCCGACAAATGGTAAGTCCAGGCCGAGGAGTTACCGCTGCCAGCATCCGCGAGCGAAGCGAGCAGTTTGCTACGAGAGAGCATCGCTCTCTCGGCATCAAGCGAAACCGAAGGTTTCGCGGACCTCGCGGAGCTTTGCTCCGCTCAGTCACGAAAGCGCGCTGAGCGCTTTCGAACGACACCGCCGGAACGGGCGAAGCCCGTAACGGCGGCCTTTTTAGCGTAGATTTTTGCAAGCGGTTCGAGTGAGCGAAGCGAACGAGGACCCGCAGCAAAAAGGTACGTATACATCTGTAGTTCCCCAGATTCGAGGAGAAATCCCACGATTTCAGTCGTGGGAGTAGTCACTGGTAACGAGTGCGGTATGAACACGAACCGATAGGACGATACTCCCCGCTACTCGAGTCCCACTCAACGCGGATGACCAGAACCCTCCTCGTCGCCGGAACCGCGAGCCACGTCGGCAAGTCGACGGTCGCCGCCGGCCTCTGCAGGCTGCTCGCCGATAGCGGAGTCGACGTCGCGCCGTTCAAGGGCCAGAACATGAGCAACAACGCTCGAGTCGTCGTTCGGCCGGACGCGGACGGCCAGCAGAGCGTCGAAGCCGACGACGGCACCGAATCGAGCGGCACGGACAATCAGTGGGGCGAAATCGGCGTCTCGCAGTTCGTCCAGGCTCGAGCGGCTCGAACCACTCCGACCACGGACTGCAATCCGGTGCTCCTCAAGCCCCGCGGCGACGGCGAGAGCCAGCTGGTGGTGCAGGGCGAGGCCCACGAGCACGTGCCCGCCGGCACGTACTACGATGAGTACTGGGAGCGGGCGCGCGAGGCGGCCGAGAAATCGTATCGCAGACTCGCGGCCGACAACGACGTGATCGTCGCCGAGGGTGCGGGCAGTATCGGCGAGATCAACCTGCACGATCGAGATCTCGCAAACGTCGAAACGGCTCGGTTCGCCGACGCCGACATCCTTCTGCTGGTCGACATCGAACGCGGCGGGGCCTTCGCCAGCCTCTACGGGACGATCGAACTCGTTCCCGACGCCCTCCGCGAGCGCATCGTCGGCGCGCTCATCACCAAATTCCGGGGCGATCCGTCACTGCTCGAGCCCGGGATCGAGGAGATCGAGTCGAAGACCGGCGTGCCGATTCTGGGCGTGCTCCCCTACGACGATCCCGGCCTCCCCGAGGAGGACAGCGTCGGCCTCCCCGGGAGCGAAGAACGGGGCGTCGTCGGCGACGACGACGGTGTTCCCGCAAAGAGCCGGATTTGGATCGCAGTCCCCCGACTGCCCCGAATCTCGAACGCGACCGATCTCGAGGCGCTGGCGGCCGAACCCGGTGTCTCGGTGGTTTACGTGCCGGTCGACGCCAACGCGGCCGATCCACTCGAGGGCGTCGACGCCGACGCGGTCGTCCTCCCGGGCACGAAGAACACGGTCGACGATCTGCTTGCACTCCACGACGCCGGCTTCGCCGACGCGCTCGCAGCCTTCGAGGGACCGATCGTCGGCGTCTGCGGCGGCTATCAGCTGCTCGGCGAGCGGATCACCAACGCCGCGCTCGAGGGGACCGGCGAGGCCGACGTCGTCGAGGGACTGGGCCTGTTACCGGTTGAGACTCGTTTCGAGGGCGACAAGCGCCTCGAGCAGACGGCGGTTCCCGTCGACGGGGACGCATCGCCGCTGCTCGAGGGAGCCACGGGTCCCGCGTCGGGCTACGAGATTCACGCCGGTCGGACCCGCGCGCTCGAAGACGTGAGCCGACCGCTCGGGGACTCGAGTGCGGCCAGGGGGCGGGTGCTGGGAACCTACCTGCACGGCCTGTTCGACAACGCGTCGGTCCTAACGGCGTTTCTCGACGCCGTCGCGGCGAGTGCGGGGGTCGACCGGGACGCCGCGGACTCGGCAGGGGCGGGGCAGGAACCCGGTGAGACGCCTGCCGACCGGGCGGCGCGGCTGGTTCGTGATCACGTCGAGCTAGCGACCCTGGGCGAACCGTTTGAGCGACTCGAGTAGCGAAAACGGAACGGCAGCGGCTACGACGGCCCGTCGCGGTAGGTCCCGAGCAACTCCTCGAGGATGATACACTCCTGGTCGGTCTCGTCGTAGTGGGTGTCGATGAAGCGTTCGGCGGCCTCGTAGTTGCCGCGCAGACCGTGTTTTCGGACGTTTATCACGGCGTCGAGGAAGAAGGTCCCGCCGTCGGCGCCCAGCGCTTCGGCGTGGTCGCGGTCGCTGATGTCGAGTTCGGACTTGATCTCGTCGAAGTTGAACGTCTTGACATCGTGGTCCGAATCGATCAGGGTGAGGACGTACTCCGCGGAGAACCGATAGAACTCCGACTTGCTCTCGAACATACCGTCGTCGACGAGCGTGTCGATCTCCGTGACCACGTCGTCGGGGTATCTGACGGTATCTTTTGCCATATCGACATACTGTTCGCCGCTGATTAATTACTGTTTCGACCGTCCATCGAGCGGCGTCTGACCGTGACGGGCGTCCGTCGAACGGCGTCTGACCGTGATGAGCGTCCGTCGAACGGCGGCGTCTCGTGACGAGCGATGGCTCAAGCGCCGACGCACGCAGACACGTACTCGAGCCTATCAGTCGTCGTCGTGCAAGTCGGTCGTCGTCGTACCAGTCGGTCGTCGTCGTGCAAGTCGGTCGTCGTCGTACCAGTCAGTCGATCGGCGTACCCGTCGACCGTCGGGGCTCGTATCGAGTCTCGAAACGGAACGAACGTTAAAGGCACGGGGCCGACTCCACTCGGACGAGTGGGTGTAATCGTGTCTTATGGCGTTCTCTTCAGTTCCCTCCCGTGGTGGATTGCGGCCCCGCTGATCCAGCTCTCGGTGCTCGTGTTCGGGATGGCGCTCGACGAGACCTACGTCAACAGAACGACGGTACTTACGGGTGCGATCGCAGTCCACATCCACGGATTCGTCGCGGGTGACGTCGGACTGCTCGTCGGGCTCTACGCCGACGTCGGCCTGCTTGTCGGTGCGTACGGACTCTACGCGTACGTCGTCGACGGCTACGTCGGTGACGCCTTCCGGGTGGTCGCCTTTTTCCTCTACTCGCCGCTGTCGGTCTTTCTCGTCATCCTGACCGCCGGACCGACGTTGTTCGGGATCGAGCCGCTGTTCGTTCCCGCGCTGGCGCTGGCCGGCTACGCGAACGTCCGCCTCCGGGGCTCGCTTCCCGCCGACCCCTACTACTTCGGTCCCGAATCCGAAGCCGAGTTTCAGGCGACCGTCGACGCCGAGTCCGACGCATCGAACGGAACGGCCACGGCGGGAACAAACGGCGGGACCCCAGCTGAACCCGACGGCACGCCGGCCGGCTCAGGGAGCGCCGGTGATGGGGATCCCAACTCGTTTCAGGACACCGGCGACGCAGAGATTGACCCCCCCGGTGCCGAGCCGGCCGCGGCGACCGACTCGAGTGAGCGGGGGATCCTCCCCGAGTTCATGCGACGGCTCTAGTCGCTTGCGTCTGGTGAGTGGCCGTCCGTGACCAGGTCTGATCGCGATCGCCGACTGGTCGACGGGCCCCCTGTAGAGTTATTGGTGTCCGCGCGGAAACACAAACTCATGACAGACGAAGCCGAACTCCGCGAACAGCTGATCGACGCGTTCGAGAACGCTGACTATCCGGTTTCGGGTCCGATGGAACTCGTGCCGGCGCTGCCCGACGGGCCGGGGACGAGGTTCGAGTGCGGCGACTTCTCGATGACCGCGATGGAGCTCAACGCCACAACTGACGGCGGGGAATTCCCCTACGAGGACGTCGACTCCCTCGTCGACGACCTGATCGCGGAACTGAAAGCGGCGGACGAGCTGTGAGACGGACTCCTGTGTCTCACAGCTCGGGGACTCCTGCCAACCTGACGCACCCGAGACCCGCCGTGTCGGCGCTCCGGGATACGGTGCATCGATCACCGGCCGTGAGGTGTCTGCCGGTCGAACGACGACCAGCAGATTTTTATTTCACAGCGTAGTTGTGGGAGAAAGGAGTGCGGAAACGGACCGATCAGGTTGCGGACGGGGATACACGGATGAACGCTGCACATCGAACGAGACCGATCATCATCGTAACTGACGCGCGGGGCCAGGAGAGCCGTCTTCCGGCCCGTCTCGAGCGGGCCACCGAGAACGACGTTCGAACGGTGCCCGCGAGCGCGGATCTCGAGTCGGCGATGGAGCGACGCGACGACGAGCCGGCATCGATTACGCCGAGTGCCGTCGTCATCGAACTCGACTGTCCCGGCGAGATAGAAACCGTGCTCCGGCAAGTCCACGCCAGCCTGGCTGGCGTGCCGACGATCGTTGCGCCACGCGAGGGCACCGAACGACTCGCCACGGTCGCGCTCCGGGCCGACGCGACCGAGTACGTGCCGACGACGTGCAACGAGGACCCGATCGATCGGATCGTCTCGACGGTCCGATCTTCCACCTCGGTTCCAGCGGACGGCGGCGACGACCGATATCATCACATCCTCGCGAACGAACTGCCCGACGAAGCCTTCGTCATCGGCGAGAACGGCACGTATCTCGAGGCGAAGGTTCGGTCCGAATCCGCGGATCTGTACTCGATGCCGGCGGACGACCTCGTCGGAACCGCACTCGACGACGCGTTCCCCGACGCAGTCGCCGTGAAGTTACAGGAGTGTGTCGATCGGGCGATCCGGTCCGACGACGTCCAGTCGGTCGAGTACGAGGCGGACACGACCGACGGCCGCCGACAGTTCGAGGCTCGCGTCGTCCCGATCGACGAACGGATTCAGGGCCGGCGCGCCGTCGTCTGGCTGGCGCGGGATATCACCGAACGCGTCGAGCGCGAGCGGCAACTCCGCTCGCGCCAGGACCAACTCGAGACGCTCAACCGGATCAACGCGGTCGTCCGACGAGTTATCGAAACGCTGGTCGAGGCCCCGGCCAGAGACGCCATCGAACGCGAAGTCTGCGAGCAACTCGTCGACTCGGAGCTGTACTGCGGCTCGTGGATCGCCGAACGGACCGGGGACGGGCGACTGTCCTACCGGACCGGCGCGGGCGAGGCGGAGACCGTCCTCGAGCGCATTCGCGAGTATCCCGGTGACGATCACGATAACCCGGTGGCGAAGGCGGCACAAACCAACGAGTTACGGACGACCAACCGCATTCTCGAGGACGAGTCGATCTCCGACGAATTGCGGGCGGCGGCCCGTGAGGACGACGTCAGGTCCGCGATCGCCGTCCCCATCACGCACGAAGACGCGACCTACGGCGTGCTTACCGTGCTCGCGAGTCGCGACGACGCCTTCAGCGAGCGCGAGCGGGCCGGGTTCAGACTGCTCGGCGAGACGATCGGCTTTACGATCATGGCAGTCAAGAACCGTCAGCTACTCTTCGCCGACTCCGTCGTCGAACTCGAGTTCCGAATCGACGGCGGCGACACGTTCTCGTTTGACCTCTCGACGAAGTACGGCTGTACTTGCTCGCTCGAGTGGGCCGGCACGACCGCCGGCGGACGCACGTTCCAGTACGTGACGATCGATGGGCTGGACGGCGAGACGGTGCTCGAGGAGGCGGCGACCCACGACTCGGTCGAGGAGTGTCGGCTCATCCACGACGGGGAGGAGAGCTGCACGATCGAGATGCGACTGTCGAAGTCGGGGGTCCGGACGCTCACGAACCACGGCGCGACGATCCGGGACGTCTCTGTCGAGGGCGGGGTCGGAACCTGTCTGGTCGAGGTCTCACAGGACGCCGATATCAGGGAGATCGCGGAGGCGCTGACTGTGATCTACGAGAACACCGAACTCGTCGCCAGACGGGAAGTGGATCGACCGGTCAGGACGGCGGCCGAGCGACGGAACCGGATCCTCGACGGGCTCACTGACCGCCAGCTCACGACGTTGCGACTCGCCTACTACAGCGGGTTCTTCGACTGGCCGCGCGAGAGTACCGGCGAGGATATCGCCGACGCGATGGACATCTCGCCGCCGACGATGCACCAGCACCTGCGAAAGGGACTCAAATCGATTCTCGGTGAATTCTTCGAGGACGGCAGAAACCCTGAGTAGTCGTTCTCAGCGGCGAACTCGAGCGAGCCGTGAAGCGCCTCACAACTGCAGTCGGCGGTCCGTCAACCAGTGAACCCGCATGTCTCTGACTATCACACCCGGTTGAAAGTAACGCTCGCTTAAACGTCGTCCATATGAATCCGAGTGCCGACGTGCGTGACGGTCGTTCGATGCTGTAGGAATGACCGGGGCCGTTCGAATCGCCCACACCGTTGCCAGTTCGTACGGAAGCTCCAACTCTCGAGCACAAGGGGTGGCGACCTCGTGGTAGCACTCCCGTTCGAGACCGTTTTCGAGGGGTCGGACGGTCGGTACTACACCGACTGGCAGGTCAGTCAACGGCTTCGGGACGGCGAGTGGGCGGTTTGTATGTACCAGCGCGCACCGCACCGACAACTGGTCGAAACTGCGGACGACGCGTTGCTCTTGCTCACACCGACCGACCCAGACGAACTTCCCGACGGGCTCGAGATCCGCGTCATCGAGCGCCGTGCCCGCGTCGTCGATACTCGGCGCGTGCCGCCGCGGTAAGTTGCGTCGGCCGAACGCACGGATCCCGTCTGTATGGCCCTCGGCACCGCACGTGACCGGGCCCCGGCACGCACTTCGAGGCGGCCGTGTCGGTTACGGATTGAGCAGGCGCAAAGCCTCGCCGTTCACGGCGGGGATACGCGCCGTCGCACGGTGACGCTATCCACTGACGATGGCACGACTGGATATTCCACGCAAACACGAAACCAAACCCTCAAGTAACTATATTGTCATAGGTTACGCATGGCGAATAAGGTCGTCCCACGCACTTTCAAAGCGAGTCTCCGCAACCACTCGCAAGTGGAGGGCGACCTTGACTCCCTCGGGTTCTCCGGCTCCAAACTCTGGAATGTTGGACGATGGACCGTTCAGCGCGTCTGGGACGAAATCGAACACATTCCAGAACACGACGAACTCACCGCGTACCTCAAGAACCACGAACGCTATGATGACCTACACTCGCAGTCAAGTCAGCGAATTCTGCAAGAACTCGCTGAAGCGTTCCACTCATGGTACGGCAAGCGAACCAACGGAGACACCCGAGCCAATCCACCCGGCTACCGCAAACACGGCGACGAACACCCACGCTCCACCATCACGTTCAAAAATAAAGGGTTCAAACTTGACACAGAAAACAACCGCGTCCGCCTCTCCAAAGGCAAGAACACGAAAGACTACTGGTCCGACTTCGCACTCTGTGAGTACGAAACGCGGCCGGATGTCGACCTCCCTACTGTAGAGAGTGTTCAACAAGTCCGCGCGGTATGGACGGGCGACAAGTGGGAACTCCACTTCGTCTGCCGCGTCGAAATCGAAGTCGCCGACGCCCCCGGCGAATCAACCGTCGGAATCGACCTCGGCATTTGCACGTTTGCTGCACTTGCCTACGAAGATGAAACTGCGGAATTGTACCCGCTTGGCTGTCTGAAAGAAGACGGCTACTACTTCAGCAAGCACATCGCGAACTGCGATGACTCTTCGTCAGAGCGGGCGGAGCAACTCCACCGTAAGTGGTCGAATCGCCGCACTCACTACTTCCACGCTCTCGCGAAACACATCGTCGAACAGTGTGTGGAGAAACGAGTGGGTTCCATCACTATCGGTGACTTGAGTGGAGTTCGTGAAGACGAAGATGACGAAGTGAAAAACTGGGGAACGCACGGCAATCTTGATTTGCATGGCTGGGCGTTCGACCGGTTCACGAACATTCTCACGTACAAGGCTGAGATGCAGGGTGTCGAGGTGAACCCTGTGTCCGAGCGTGACACGTCGAAAACGTGCTCGTGTTGTGGGCGGGAGCGGGATTCGAATCGTGTGGAGCGTGGGTTGTACGTATGTGATTCGTGTGAGTTGGTTGCGAATGCGGATGTGAACGGGGCGGAGAATATTCGGCAAGTACCTCTGAGTCCGTCGGCTGTTTCGGCCGCGGATAGGAGTAACGGCTGGTTGGCGCAGCCTTCGACAGTCTTGTTTGACAAGGAAACTGGCGCGTTCGTACCTCAAGAACAAGTCCGCTCGTAGACCTTAATATCCCAACGCGGTCGGGAATCCTCGCGCTTCAGCGCGGGGAGGACGTCAACGTGGTCCGTATCGCAGGGAGCGACCAACAGTTAACGCGTGTCCATAGACACCCGCAGACACTCCGACCTCGTTGCGAGACGCACGCTCGTGAAACGCCGTGTGTTCCTCGGGACGGTCGGATCGACGGCCTCGTTCGGGACGCTGGCGTATGCGACACGTAGGACGAGCGACACGCTCGAGGTGCGGATCTGGCTCTCCGAACAGGCCGCTACCTACGACGGAGTCGGCGATCGGATTCGATCGTATCTCGACGAAACCCTCTCCCTCAAGTACTGGGCACTCGAGGCTTCGATCGGCGGAACCGTCTCGGTTTCGACCGAAGACGCCGCACGCCTCACTCGCCGTGGGGAGTGGCCCGTGGCAGTCGCGGCGGGGACGCTCGGCGGGCGCAACCTCGAGCCCGCGTCGGACGTCAACCTGCTGGTGACCGACGGGGGGATGGAACAGGCTCCAACCGGATACGGCGTGCCTCACATCGCATCGGTCGGCGGGGCCCGACATCTCGCCGCCCTCGAGTCGTTCGACGACGTGGTCACCGACGACGCCCGCGCGATCGCGCCGAACACGACGCCAGTGCGGACGATGCAGGTCCTCCTCCACGAGATCGGACACGCGCTCGGTCTGAACCACCAAGACGGCGTCGCGTTCGTGTACGACGGTGCCCTGACCGCGACGCCGATGCTCAGCAGTTACGCGTGGGATCCCGCGTACAAGAGTGACGCATCACCGTGTGGGTCGGCGATCCCCGCCGCTGCAGACCGGGAACGGACGCTCAGCTTCGCCTTTTCGGCCTGTGCCCGCCGCCGTCTCGCCAGCTACGACGGGGAGATCCCCTTCTGACTCGCGGTGACCGAAGTTGTGACTATTTGACGGATGCCGCGACCGACTCGCCGTTGCGGAACTCGGTACGACGCCGACTCGAGACGGAGTGAAGGCGGCCGAATACGGGCCGCGTCGTCAGGTCACTCGTCGGATTCGTCGTCGTTTTCGCCGCGGGCGAAACTCGCCTGTGCCTCCCCCTGCTCGGCACTGGCACTCGGGCCTTCGATGAGCGCCTCGAAGTCGTCGGCTTCGTCGTACTGGTCCTGGTAGACTAGCGCCGCCTTCCCCGTCGAGGAGATCTCGTACAGCCCGGATCGCTCCGCGGGACCGATCTTGCGGACGAGACCGTAGTCCTCTAACACCGGCAGTCTGGTATTGATGTTCTTCCGGCTCTTTCCCGTATGCGCGGCCAGGTTCGTTGCGACGTTTCGACCCTTGTCCTCGAGCGCCTCGAGGATCAGGAAATCAGTTGGTTGTCGGAGTTTCACTCTCTTTCACTCTCGTACCGTACTATATTTCCAGTGGTAACTAATACTTTCGGCTCGAACGTTCCTGTAACTTCTGGTTATTTGATTCAGTTAGGATAGTAATGCAGGACCAGTTACCCGACGAAATGGCGTCTGATAGATGTTTGGCGCGTAACGATGGTGTGGCTCGTAACGGTAGTGCAGTTCCTCCAACGATATCATTCCCCTCGAAATCGTTACTGTGCCTCGATAGGGGTCGCGGTGGGCACATCGGACCGAGCGACCAGATCGGCTCCGGTCGATCCCAGCCACGAGAGAAACGACGCGACCTCGGCCGGCGACTCCACCCGACAGGACGCGCTCGAGGGCGCGTCGTCACCAACCCGGACCCCGATCCCGTCCGGTTCGACCGCCTGGAACGCCGACTCGTCGGTGACGTCGTCCCCGATATATATGCTGGCGGTCGCCGGCGGTTCGTCCGCGGCGATCAGTTCGACGGCGTTGCCCTTTCCCCACGGGAAGTCCGGTCCGATCTCGAGGATCCGTTTCCCCGCCGAAATCTCGAGGGCGTCGCCGCCGAAGCGCTCGACCACCTCGCGGGTGATGCGGCGGGCGATCGGTTCGGCGGCCGACGGGACGGATCTGAAGTGGACCGTCCCGGTCAGGCGCTTGTTTTCGATCCGGCAGTTCGGAACGGGGCGGAGCGCGGTCTCGAGAACGGCGCAGATCCGATCGAGGCGGGCGGCGCGTTTGCGCGCGACCGGATGGACGGCGATCGTTCCCGTGCGCGCGAGCTCGAGGCCGTGGTTTCCGGCGTAGATCGACGGCCCGTCGATGCGTTTGCGGACGTCCGTGAGCGCGCGGCCGCTGACGACCGCCGTCGTCACCGATGACGTGTCTGCCAGTGTCGCTACCGCAGACCGATTCTGTTCGGTCGGAACCGCGGCGTCCGGATCCTCGACGATCGGCGCGAGCGTGCCGTCGAAATCCAGACAGACGAGCAACCCCTCCGCCCGCTCGAGTGTCTCTCGAATCCGGGGCAGATGCTCGTCGATCGGCAGCGGTGGTGACTCGGTCCTCGTCATCGACTATATTGGTGGCGTGGGTTCGCGGGAGTCCGAATCGCGTTCGGACCGCGGTTCGGTCGTCCGGGAATCGTCGTGGACACGTCGGATCCAGTCGAACTGCGTCTCCATCCACGACTCGATGTCCCCGTCGAAGACGCGCTGACGAAGCGTGTTCATTCGCCGTTGGCGTTCGTATGTGGATAGGGAGAGAGCGTGCTCGATCTGGGCCGCGAACCTGTCGGTATCGGTCGGATCGATCGTTAGTGCGTGCGAACCGAGCTGCTCGTGGGCTCCGGTCCGGTCGCTCAGCAACAATGCGGAGTCGCCGTCGACGCTCGCGGCGACGTACTCCTGTGCGACCAGATTCATCCCGTCGATCAGCGGACTTACGACCATCACGTCCGCGTGTCGATAGAGCGCACAGATGTCCTCGCGCGGCAACACGTCCTCCGTGTAGACGATCGGCCGCCAGTCGGCGGTCTCGAAGCGTCGATTGATCCGCTGGACCTCGCTGCGGACGAGTTCGCCGTAGCGTTCGTAGGTCTCGATATCTGTCCGGGAGGGCGTCGCCTTCTGAATGAACGTGAACTCACCGCGCCAGTCCGGGTTCCGCTCGAAGAACCGCTCGAGCGCCGCCAGCCGCTCCGGAATCCCCTTGCTGTAGTCGAGGCGGTCGAGCCCCAGTCCGACCGCGGTCCCCTTCGGGATTCCGTACTCCTCGAACAGGGCGGAGAGGCGGTCCAGATCAGCCGATCGTGCGTCCCGGTCGTACGATTCGGCGTCGACGCCCATCGGTGTCGCGACGACGCGGGTCGTCCGCCCGTCGTACCGGATCGTTCGACGAGCGAAGTCGACGGACGCACTCGGCAGGAACTGATCGACGCACTGCAGGAACTGATCGGCGTACCGATCGACGTGAAAGCCCAGCAGATCGTTCCCGAGCAGCCCCTCGAGGACGTGGCCACCTGCCGGACAGCGCTGGAAGGTTTCCGGCGTCGGCCACGGAATGTGCCAGAAGTGAGCGACGGTCGCGCTCTCGGGGATCGAGTTCCGGATCATCCGCGGCGCGAGCGCGAGGTGGTAGTCCTGCAGCCAGATCACCGAGTCGTCCTCGGCGTGCTCGCCGACCGCGTCGGCGAACTGTTCGTTGACCGTCCGATACCACTCGAAGTCGTTCGCTCGATCCTCGATCAGGTCGGGAAAGCCGTGGCAGAGCGGCCAGAGCACGCGATTACTGAACCCGTAGTAGTAGGACTCGACCGCCTCCTCGGATAGCTCGAGCCGTTGGAGCGTGTACGCCTCTTCGTCCGGCGGGACGGCAACGCAGTTTCGCTCGTCCGTGACAGCGAAGTCGGCGTCGCCGTCGCCCCAGGCGATCCATGTTCCGTCGGTTGCCTGAACCACGGGATCGAGGCCGGCAGTCAGCCCACCGGTCGGTTCGTCGACCGTGATGGACCGCTGTGTTCCCGTCTGCGCCCCGCCGTTCGTTCCCGCCGGCGGGCTCTCGTCGGTGTCCGCGGGATCGGACGCCCGTTCCGCGGTCGGCTCGTCTTCATACTTATGACGATACGGTTGCCGGTTCGAGACCACGATCAACGAACCGGGACAGGTGGGGCCGTCGTCGTCGGACGTTTCGTCCGCTCGTCCGCGGCCGTCGGCCCGAAGCTGTCGACTGTGCACAAGCATCGACGACAACCGCTCGGTAACTCGCATTCGCTGAGACAACAGAGCGCCCCGACTGGTTGCTTCGCGGCCTGCGACCGCAGGGACGCTAATAGGTTCCCGCTACTACTCGCGTCCGGCCGACTATCCGCTCGAGGAGACAGTCGCCGATCGGCACTAACCCGGTGCTGGCGGCGAGGTCGTTACGGTCCGCCAACGGATCGCTCGGGACTGATTCGACTCTGTGATTAGCAAGCGGTGCTCGATAAAGGGAAGCAGCGTATCGCTCCAGCTCCATTCACACCGTCCATCGAGGGTCACTTCGATCGACGGACGCTGAGACGCTGGTGGTCCTCCGGATCGTCGGTTTCGCCGCGTCCGACTCCTCGAGCCACGACCAGAACGCTGATCTCCGGCGTGCATACCGCCCTCTCTGCTCTCGTTTCGGCAACCAAACGTTGATTTCTCGCTCGAGCGAACCCCACTCCATGAAACCGCCGTTCGAAACACGGATCGCGGCCTGTCAGGATCGCCTCGCGGCGGCCGGAGCCGACCTGATGGTCTGTTTCCCGAGCCCGAATCTGACCTACCTGACCGGATTCGCGGAATCGCCGTCTGAACGGCACCTGTTGCTGTTCGTTCCCGCGCGCGGCGATCCCGCGCTCGTCGCGCCGGCGATGTACGAGGCCGAACTCTCCGACCTGCCGATCGCGGACCTGAAACTACAATGGTGGACTGATTCCGACGACCCGCTCGAGGCCGTCGAAACCGTTTTGGAAGCCGATTCGCTGGGCGGCCCCGATTCGGCGACCGTGCTCGTCGACGATCGAATGTGGGCGACGTTCACGCAGGACCTCCGAGAACTGCTCCCCGACGCCGACTTCGGGCTCGCGAGTACCGTCCTCGAGCCGTTGCGGATCCGCAAGGACGAAGTCGAACTCGCGGCGCTCCGCCGGGCCGGCGAACTCGCAGATCGCGTTTCGCTCGAGATTCGCGAGCGCGGTGATGAACTGCTTGGGATGACCGAAGCCGAACTGGCGGCCGAGATCGACCGTTTGCTCGCGGCGGACGGCGGCGAGGAACCGGCCTTCGAGACGATCGTCGCGAGCGGCCCGAACGGGGCTCGCCCGCACCACCACGGCGGTTCGCGCGAGATCGAATCGGGCGATCCCGTCGTCCTCGATTTCGGTGCATTCGTCGCGGCCGATCTCGAGGCGGGAACCGGTCTGTATCCGGGCGATCAGACCCGAACGATCGTCGTCGGCGAGCCGCCCGCGGAGTACGAGCGCGTTCACGACACCGTCAGGGAAGCACAGCGAGCCGCAATCGACGCCGTCGAGCCGGGGGTCACCGCCGGGTCGATCGACCGCGCCGCCCGATCGGTTATCGAGGACGCCGGCTACGGCGACGCCTTCGCCCATCGGACCGGCCACGGGGTCGGCCTCGAGGTGCACGAACCACCCTACATCGCGGCGGGCAACGACCGTGAACTCAAGCCGGGGATGGTCTTCAGCGTCGAACCGGGGATCTACCTCGAGGGCGAGTTCGGCGTCAGAATAGAGGACCTCGTCGCGGTGACCGAGGACGGTTCCGAGCGGTTGAACGAGACGCCGCGCGGCTGGGAGACCGGCCGGTGAGTCGAAACGGCGAGCCGCTGCGAGCAAACGCTGCGGTCAGGGGGACGACTACGGCGTCGATACCGTCCGTCGAGAACCTGAATTCGAATCGCCGTCAGTCACGTCGTTTCAGTTGTCTCAAACGCCGTTTCACCTGTGTCAGACGCGCCATTCAGTAGTAGTACAGCTCGAGTTCGTGACCGCAGTTCCGGCATCGCGTTTCCTTTCCGAGGAGGCGGTTCGAATCGCTCTCCGAGTGGATTCCCGGGCCTGGCGGGATGGATGCGGCTATCGTCGTATCACACTCCGGACACCCGATATCCATGGCTGCGTGACCTGTACGAGACATGCTTCGGACGTATTCGACGATCCCCGATAGTTATCATAACCGTAAGGAACTACCAGTATCCGGTCCAAATCGATCGGTTACGGTACGAACGAATTTATGGGCTGAAACAGAGCCCCGGCGAGAACGGTTTTCGACGATCGACCGGCTCTTATCGTTGTTCCGCCCGAAAGCCGTGGTTTCCACGCTGAAATCGACAACTTACATCCGGAGACTATCGCAACGAGTGGCTCCGCCTCGTCCGACCCGAGACGGGTGGTGAACTGTCTCATGAACGATCGCAAACCGTTTCGGCCATCGAACCGGCTCAGACCGTATAGCTCAGTTCGTCGAAGTCGAAAAACGCGGTCTCGTAGCCGTCGTGACGGGACACTTGCGGCGGCGAGTCGACCGAGACCGTCACGCGGTCGCCGGCTGCGAGACCGTCGATCGCGACCCCGTAGTGGTGGCCGATCTCGTGATCGAGCGCTTCCACGAGTTCGTTCTGGCGGACCGAACCGCTGCCCTCGACGGCCGCTGACAGGGACGTAAACGGGAGGACAATGTCGTTGTACGGCGTTCTGGGACTGATCGCCAGATAGGAACTCCCGTCGGTGAACCGATCGGCGTCGGAGACGAGCGCGGCGAACGTCGCGTCACCGCTGCGCTGGGGTTCGAAGACCTGGCCGGGGAGGTCCTCGACCGGCACCCCCCGTCCCATCGGCGGTTGTCCGGCCCCACCGTTGTGCCCGCCATTGCCGTCTCCTCCACCGTCGCCGCCGTGACTCATCAGCGATAACGCCTCGCGACTCCCCCGCCGGTCCTCGGGGATCGTCTCGAACGAGAGGTCGTGAATGTCCGACCGAGCGTACTCGAAGTTGATCTCGAGCGAGCCCGGCGACTCGAGACGCCCCTCGAACGAACCGGTCCGATTGATCCCGGTGACGGGGGTGACAGTGACTCGAACGGTGTACGCGCCCTCCCCGGGGAGCTGGACGTTATCGCCGTAGTGAAACCCCATTCGCTGGGAGATCATGGGCCACGGCGCCGAGGTGCCGGTGTCGACCGGTTCGCCGTCCTGGGAGACCTCGAGGCGCAGGGTCGCCGGGAGGGCGGTGTGCGTCTCGCGATCCCAGACGGAGACCATGAGGTGGAGGCTGTCGTCGGCGTCGACCTCGACGAGCGTTTTCCCCTCGCTGGTGGCTTCGACGGTCCAGAACCGATGGGGGAAGGTGTACGACAGCGCGGCCGCGTAGTCGCCGTCGGTCGCCGTCCCGTAGGTGCCCATCTCCTCGCGTGATGCCGGGAGGTAGACCGCGTCGGGTCTGTTCTCGACGAGCGGCGGATTCGCCCACGCCGATTCCTCTTCGAACCCGAGTCGCTCGAGACAGCCGGCAAGTCCGGCGATTCCGGCTGTCCCGACTGCACCGATCCCTGCTGTTCCGCGGAGAAAACCCCGGCGTTTCATCGGGTGAGGGTTGGGTATCGGCGATCAAACGCCTGTTGGTTCGTCACTCGAACGGCCGGAGACGGGCTCACGATCGGTTCACTGAATTGAATCACCGCTCTGAGTGCCCGCTCGATCGGCGGCGGATGGCGGCACGTCCGAGTGTCGTATATCGAGAACGAAACGCACAGGGGCTGCCTTCGGCGATCGAACCAATGAACCTTTGATTACGGGTTCCATCGAATTAACTATGGAACGGCGGACATACCTCGGCTCGCTCGGGACGGTGGGGATCACGAGCGTTGCCGGCTGTCTCGGTGATCTACTCGGCGGTGACTCCAACCCGGATACGATACTCGAACCCCCGGAAGAGGAGGCCCAACACGCGGATTATTCGTATTATACGTATGGCGAGGAGTTCCCCTCGTTCTCGCTCACCGATCCGATCGCGGAGGAGACGGTCTCTCGCGACGATTTCGTCGGCGAACGCCCGTTCGTCATCACGTATTTTTATGGATCCTGTCCGGACGGCATGTGTGACGCGCTCCTCCAGCACCTCGCTCGGATACAGGAAGACGCCATCGAGAGCGGCTACGAGGACGAGGTCGGCTTGCTCGCGGTGACGTTCGACCCCGACCGAGACACGGCCGACGCCCTTCGGGCCTACAGTACAGAGCGAGGGATCGATCCCGACGCGGGACACTGGCATTACCTCCGTCCCGAGGACAACGAGACGGCCAAAACGGTTCTCAATGAGACGTTCGGGCTCCCGCTTCGGCGAGACGAGGAGTCGTCGAATAACGAATCGACGAACGAAACCGCTGCAGGGAACGAATCCGGGAACGAATCGTCCGGTAGCGATGGTCTCGAGTACACGTTCACCCACTCCGCGCTCGTCCAGATCGTCAACGAACGCGGAATCGTCGAGCGCGCGTATCCGAGGGCGAGCAGGCAACGCGACGCAGTGAACACCCGGGTGATGGTCGAAGACACGAGAACGGTCGTGGGGGTGGACGAGTAGCGATGCGTCGCCGTGAGGTCCTCGCCGGTCTCGGCAGTGTGGGCGTCGTCGCCGGTGCCGGTGCCGTCGCAGCGTTCGGCGTCCCCTCGTTCGACGACGACTCCGACGGATCGTCCGGACTCGTCGGCCGACAACACGACCCCTACGAGATCGAGACGGTCGACGCGCCGGGGAGCGAAGCAGGCACCGTCACCGTCCCCGCGCCGGATCGACCGACGTTCATCGACTTCTTCGCGACGTGGTGTGACCCCTGTATCAAACAGATGGACGCCCTCGCCACGACCCACGACCGAGTCGGCGATGACGTCCTCTTTCTGTCCGTCACGAGCGAACCGGTCGGCGACACGATTTCCGAGGCTGAGCTCGCCGAGTGGTGGGACGAAAACGACGGCGACTGGACGATCGGCCTCGACCCGACCTCGGAGCTCACCAGCCGATACTGGGGATCGCCCTATCCGTCCGCCGTGGCGATCGACGCCTCGGGGACCGTCCGATGGCACGATTCCGGCATCAAAACCGCCGACGAACTCGTCGCGGGAATCGATCGCGCCCTCGAGGGCGGGGCCGAGTGAGGATGGTCGACGCGACGGGCACCACGTCGATCGTGTTCGCGCTGTCGACCGGGATCGCGACGTTCTTCTCCCCGTGTGCGTACCCGCTCCTGCCGGGGTACGTGGGATTTTACGTGAGTCAGACCGACGGGGAGCGGGCGTCGCTCGGCGGTGCGCTGAGCCGCGGTCTGCTCGCGGGGCTCGGCGTCCTCGTCACGTTTACCGCCCTGCTGGGGGCGACGTTCTGGGTCGGCCAGTCGACGCTGTCGTCGATCAAGTGGTTCGAAGCCATCGCCGGCTTCGTCCTGATCGGCTTCGGCGTGTTGATCGTCCTCGAGCGCGCGCCGTCGCTCTCGATTCCGCTTCCGAAGCGCCGCTCGAGCACGCTCGGCTTCGGGGTCTTCGGCGTCGGCTACGCGCTGGCGTCGGCCGGCTGCGTCGCGCCGCTGTTCATCAGCGTCGTCACCCGCGCATTATCGCTGTCGACGACCGACGCGATGGTCCTCCTGGGAACGTACGTCGGTACCGTCGTCGTGCTCATGATCGCGTTGACCGTCGCGACGGGGATGGGGCTCGTCGCCGGTGCCGGCCGGTTCGCGGCCTATTCCGGCCTGCTCAAGCGGATCGCGGGAGTCGTGATGATCGCCGCCGGGATCGGGCAACTGTATCTCGCGATCGTCGTTTTCGAGTTGCATCACGCGATCCTCGAGTTGCTCTGACGTCGACGCTCGCGGCGCGACGATTCGGCCCGGAATTCAGCGGTCCGATCGACCGATCGGGTTCCGCGTGAAACGAAACGAATTGGTCTCAATCATCCCGAAACGAGTCGGCTCTTTATGTCCGACTGTGTGCTGCCACAAGCGCATGAGCCGGTATCGTTGCCCGAACTGTCTCGAGGGGTCGGGAGAAGAAGCGGATCGATCGGTGACCGATGCGGGGTTGAAGCGTCGCTTCGAGTGCCGGAACTGCGGGCACGGGTGGGAGGTGGTGTTCTGAGGACGTCCGATCGACGCATAGCCGGCAGGCAACGGCAGGTAAGGGATGTATCCGGGCGTCGCTCCAACGGATAGTCAACCGATGTATCAGGATATACTCCTCGCGACGGACGGGAGCGACGCGGCCCGTCGGGCGACCGATCACGGGATCGAACTCGCAAATCAACTCGACGCGACCCTGCACGTCCTCTCGGTGTCGGAGGACGGCCCGCACGCGGAGGACCAACAGGATCAGCTCCGGAACGATCCCGAGGAGGCGGCCGCCACGGCCGCCACGGAGGCCGAGGAGTCGGCGACTCGCGAGGGTGTCGACGTGACCACGGACATCCGCCACGGCGTTCCTCAAGAGCAGGTCGTCGACTTCGCGGAGACGAATCCGGTCGATATGATCATCGTCGGGACGGCCGGTCGATCAGGGCTCGATCACCTCATCTCGGGCAGCGTCGCCGAGGAGATCGTCCGGAACGCGCCGGTCCCGGTCCTCACGGTTCGAGCGAAATCATAACAGTGCAGTCATAACGGCCTCCGAATCCGGTGGTGAGTCCGCCTACTCTCCCGCGACGCGCGGGTACGAGATCCATAGTTATCTTGCGGGAGAGCGATCCGGCCGGTATTGTGGCCCCTTTCGTGGCTGCTTGCTCGGCTCGTGCTCTCGGTCGTCCGGTACCCGCTCGTTCGGTACCCGATCGTCCGGCGATTCATCGAGCAGGGATCGATCAGACTGGACGGTATCGATTCGGGATGCAAGACCTGAATCGGGCCAGACTGGAGGTGACCGCTGGGTGAGCGACGGTACCGCAACCGTCGTCGGTGACGCCCCTTGCGTCCTGGTCGTCGGCGATTCCGCTGCCGCCGACGATGCGATGGAGACGCTCGCCGCCCGGTTCGATGGCGCTTCGCTACTCAGGGAGCGAACGCTCGAGGGGACCCGCGAGCGACTCGCCGAGCGCGAGGTGCACTGTCTCGTCTGCCCGTTCGTCCCGGCCGACGGCGACGGACGATCGGAACCGAGCGGAACGTTGCTCGAGCGCCTCGCCGCCGGAGCCGACGACCGGTCGATCGTGGCCGTCCTCGATGGCGACGACGCCGACCGCACGGACCGTGCTGACTGCGCCGACGGCACAGACCCAGACTGCGCCGACCGCGCGCTCGCGGCGGGAGCGAGCGACGTCGTTGCTCGTGACGAATCCCCGACGGTGCTGACCGCTCGAGTGAGAAACGCGGCCGAGCGAGCGCGATTCCGTCTGGCCGCGGCGGAAACCGATCTTCGCTACCGATCGATCCTCGAGAGCGCCGGCGCGGTCGTCTGGGTGCTCGACGCGGACGGCGACATCGAGTACGCGACGCCGGCGGTCGAGTCGCGGATGGGGTACACGCCGACCGAACTCGAGCGAACGGCGATTGACCGGCTCGTCCACCCGGACGATCGGGCGGCGGTTCGTGAGACGCTCGCTTTCGTGACCGACGCGCCGGTTGGGACGACCGACCGCGTGACGCCGCGGCTCGGCCACGCCGACGGCACGTGGCAGGTTTCGGAACTGACCCTCACGAACCGGCTCGCTGATCCGACCGTCGAGGGGGTCGTCGTCACCCGAACCGGGACGGGGCCGGCGGCCGATTCGGTGGCCGACGACGTTCGCGCGGGCGTCGACCGGCTCGCGGACGCGTTTTTCACCCTCGGCCCGCGGGACGAGCTCCGGTACGCCAACGATGCCGCGATGTCGCTGTTCACCGGCACCGATACCGGTATCGGTGGGGGAACTGGGACCGAGACGAGCACTGCGGAGCGCTCGAGTGACCGCGCCGACCCGATCGGAACCGTCGTCTGGGACCTCCTTCCGGACGAGCTCGGCGAGGCGCTCTACGACGGCGTTCGAGCGGCCGAGACGACGGGCTCCGCCGAGACGCTCGAAACGGCCCTTCCTCCACTCGAGGGGCGACTCGCCGTGACCGTTCACCCCGGTGACGACGGCGTCTCGGTCCACGCGCGGGAACAGTCCCCCGACGCTGCGACCTCGGTGACCGAAGACCGCCTCGAGCTCCTCGAGTCCGTCGTCGACGCGCTAGACGACGGGATCGCCGTCCTCGAGGGGACGACGATTCGGCTGGCGAACCCGGCGCTGCTCGATCTCGCCGATGCGGACGCGCTCGTCGGACGGGAACTCGAGGACGTGTTCGCCGACGACCTCGCGACGACGATTCGGGAGCGCGCTCGATCACCTGTCGTCCGGTGGATGGAACCGGTTTCGGGTGCTCTCGCGACCGACGCGTCCCCACCGGTCGACGTCTTCGTCGCGCCACTGTCGGACCCCGATCGAACGCTCTGTGTCGTCCGCGACAGGCGCGGCTCTCGAGGGGCCGCCCTGTCGTCGATCCGACGCGCGCTCGTCGCGCTCCGTCAGGCCGAGACGCCGTCGGCCGTTCGAGACACCGCCACGGCTGCCGTCCGGGAATTGGCCGGCGCTGACGTAGCCGTCTGGTATCGCGCCGAAGACGATCGCTTTCGTCCGGCGACGGTCGCGGCGGCGGAGCGCACCGGTGGCGACAAGCGCTCGCTCGAGCCGCCACCGATCGATCCTGACGGGAGCCCGCTGTCCGATGTTCTCGAGAACGAAAGATCGATTGCTCAGGCAGACGATGACGGAGCGGCCGATCACCCGGAGACCGGTGGACTGACAGTCTACGAGCGGGCGGACTTGGCGGATCTCCTCGAGCGCGCTGGGATCCGGGCCGAGCGAGTTCTCGCCGTCCCGGTCGCGAACCGTGCCGTGGTCCTTGCGACCAGTACTGAACCGATGGCGTTCGACGGACTCGAGTCGGACCCGATCGATGCGGTGTCGGACGCCGCGACCGTCGCCCTCGAGTCGCTCGAGCGTGCCGACGGCCTCCGGGCGTCCCGGAACGAGCGAGACCGTCTCGAAGCCGTCATCGAGCGGACGGAACGGGTGTGGGAGGCGGGGCAGTCGATACTGGCGGCCGACACGCGCGAGGCGGTCGAGCGACGGCTCTGTGAAGCGATCGTCTCCCTGGATCCGCTCGAGTCGGCCGGCGAAATAGGGCTCGCGTGGGTCGGTCACGCGGACGACGGTCGCGAACGAGTCGTCCCGTCGACGTGGGTCGGCCGCGACGGCGAGTTCCTCGAGTCGGCGACCGTTCCCCTGAAGACTGACGTCGACGCGCCGGCGGGAGCGGCGGCCGCGGCACGCGAGCCGGTCGTCCTCGACGACCTCTCGGTCGATCGGCGCGAGGACACGGCCGAGGACCGGTCGTGGCGACGGCGGCTCCGCGAGCGCGGATTCCGGTCCGCGCTCGGCGTGGCGCTCACCGCTGACGGGGTCCGATACGGGACGCTGACCGCGTACGCGAACCGACCGTCGGCGTTCGACGATCGAACTCGCCGCGCCTGTCGCCACCTCGCTTCGATCGCCGGGGCTGTGATCGGGGCGATCGAGACGAAACGCGCGTTGCTCGCCGATCGGATCACCGAACTCGAGGTCGTCGTCCGGGACGAGGGCGAAGCGCTGTCATCGATCGCCCGCGGCATCGACCGGCCGCTCGACGTGCGAGCGATCGTCCCGCGGTCATCGGGCGGATCGACGGTGTTCTGTGCAGTTGACGGAGGCGATACGGACGCGATTCGAGAGACGATCGAGTCGCTGTCGGCGGTCGACGCGATTTCGATCGTCGACCGCGACACTGGCGGAACCGTCCTCGAAATCGGCCTGCGGGAACCCACTGTCGCGCGAGCGATCGCGGAGCACGGTGGCGTCCTCCGATCCGTCACGCCGGTTGACGGTCGCTGCCGGCTCGTGATCGAACTCGGCGACCCTGTCGACGTTCGCTCGTTCCTCGACCACCTCGAGCGGGCCCATCCCGGCATGGAACTGGTCGCTCGCCGGAAACGCGATCGATCGTCCCGGCCGGTGCGCCCGTTCGACGAGTTGAGCCAGCACCTCTCAGAGCGACAGCGACGGACGCTCGAGGCGGCCTACTACGGCGGCTTTTTCGAGTGGCCGCGCGAGCACACCGGCGAGGAGGTGGCCGAATCGATCGGGATCTCCCAGCCGACGTTCAGTCGCCATCTCCGGCTGGCCCAGCGAAAACTGTTCGAACTGTTGTTCGACGAACTCGAGGCCGATTGAGACGGTCTGCTGTCCCGGTGCACTGGCGCGTGTCCCGATGTACCGGCACGACTGCAGCGATGTCCAGGCACGACCACAGGACGGATCGCGGTCGCGCCGAAACTACCTGACAGCAGTCCGTACGAGCCGCTATTACCCGGTATCGTCACCGGTATACCTGTCTTACTTCGATCCGTTCGGGTCGGTAATACCGTCTTTCCGCCGGTACCGATACCGATCAACACGCCGATAGATGAATATAGATTGGGGGGCGAACCCGATTCGTTTCCGTATATAGCGCCCACGATCATGTTCCAGGCTCCTAATGAGGCATTCGATGAGTGCGTTCGAGGTAAGACGTAATTACGCCGGTCATCTCTCCGGATGGCGGATGAATTCGTGAGCATCGATATCACCGACGCCGAGGAGGGCGTCGAGGAAGTCACCGATGCCGATCCTGAGACGAGCGTCGAGGGAGTCACCGACGCCGGGGAGCCTATCGAATCGATTAGCGACGCGACCGGTGACCGGTCGGGCGTTCGATCGGAAGCCGACGGCGGGATCGTCGCTCAGCTTCGACTCGACCACCCGAAACTGTTCTTGCGCCCGACGATTCGGCACGCGTCGGACGTCACCGTCGAACCCGACTACTGGACCACCGTCGAGCCGGGTCGGACGCTCGTGTTCGTCACCGTCTACGGCACCGCGTTCGACGCGTTCGAGACCGCCCTCGAGACGGATCCGACGGTCACCGACCCCGTCCTCGTCGATCGCTACCCCGATAGACGAATCTACCGGGTCACGCGTACCGACCGCGCGACGACGTTCACCGCCGAGATCGCCGACGTCGGCGGCCGCCTGCTCGACCTCTCGAGCGCTCGAGACGGCTGGCAGGTGCAGCTTCGGTTCGCCGACCGGGATCGACTCGTCGCGTTCAATGACTACTGTCGCGAGCGCGGGATCTCGGTCACCGTCGATCACCTGCGCGTCTCCGACGACGGCGACGACGGCGTCGTCGCGCTGACGGCGAAACAGCAGAAACTGCTCACTGTCGCCTACGAGGAGGGCTATTTCGACGTCCCGCGTGGCATCTCCCAGAACGAACTCGCGGATCGACTCGACGTCTCGAAGTCGGCCGTCTCCCAGCGACTGCGGCGGGCGATCGGTGAACTCTGTTCCGCGACCCTCTGCTGACTCGGATCCGGCTATTGACGCAGCGATCTCTCGAGTACCCACTCGTTTCGATCGACTCGACGGCTCGAGCCACAGTTGCGAGAAAAAGCGAAGTAGCGATCGGATCGATAGCGCTCGACGACGCGCGAGCGATCGCCGTCGACCGCGGACGGCCGGACCAGTATCGTGTCCGTTACGGTCGGGTCGTTATTCGTCGGACTCGTCGGACTCGTCTTCTTTCATCGAGCCCAGCTGGGAGACGAGTTCGTCCGTCGAGACGTCGGATTCGAACGACATTTCCCCCTTATGTTCGTGTTCGTGGACGTTGACGGCTTCTACGTCCTCATCGTCCGTGCTCTGGTCCTGTTGTTCGGATTCATCGTAGCTACCAAAACCCATACGCGTACAACCCGGTCCACCGCAAAAGGTGTGGCGGTTCGAGCCCCCATCCCAGCGGTCGGCCCATCGAGCGTCTCCCGGCGTCTCGGCTCGGAACACAGTCTGTAGTCACGGTTTCGTCATGCAGCGACCGACCGCCGAAACGTGCTGCGTGTGGCGTTGGGAACCGCGGCGACTGTTTTCCGTTCCTACGTCAGTTGGGTGGTCGCTACCGCCCGTTCGACGCTCCATACTCGAGTGCCGATTCCCTGTTTGTTCGGCGTACTTTTGAGACCGATCTGACAGCTCGAACGTTTTTCGAGGAGAGAGCGCCTCAAACCGACAGTTCGTGTCCGATGTCGGGTCGCGGTTCCGTTCGGCTGTGCGGCCGACAGTCGCCGCGGTCGACAGCCAGCAGTGGAGTACCCTGTGACTACGGCGCTCAGTAGTCCGTCTATAGTAATGGGTTCAGGAGGTTTGACTTCCTCTCATGGTTGCGTACCGTTCGTCGTCTCGACCAGTTGCTGCGAGTCAGCAGCCCTCCACGATACTTCTATCGCAGTGTTCGGGGGCAGGCAAGGCGTTGTCTCGTCAGCGGAAATCGAACCCGTGTCCGGACCGCGCGAGCACCCCGAGCGTCCCGACGGGTGGTGACTAACAGATGTGTGGAATCATCGGCCGCGTCGGAGACGGCAACGCCCTCGAGCCACTGCTGACCGGGCTCGAGAACCTCGAGTACCGGGGTTACGACTCGGCGGGCGTCGCCGTCCAGAACGGCTCCGGCATCAACGTCGAAAAACGCTCGGGGAAGGTCGAGGACCTGAAGGAATCGATCGGTGAACCGCTCGACGGGGAAGTCGGAATCGGGCACACCCGCTGGAGTACGCACGGGCCGCCGACCGACGCGAACGCCCACCCGCACACGGACGAGAGCGAGGACGTCGCGGTCGTCCACAACGGGATCATCGAGAACTACGTCGAACTCAGGGAGCGACTGGCCGAGAACGGGTACGTGTTCACGAGCGACACCGACACCGAAGTCATTCCGCACCTCGTCCAGTACTACCTCGACGCCGGCTTCGACAGCGAGTCGGCCTTCAGGCAGGCGATCGACGAACTCGAGGGCAGTTACGCCGTGACCGCGATGGTGTCGGGCGAACACGTCCTCTACGCGGCCCGGCAGGGCTCCCCGCTCGTCGTGGGGATGGAAGACGGCGAGTACTTCCTCGCGAGCGACGTCCCGGCCTTCCTGGAGTACACGGACAGCGTGGTCTACCTCGAGGACGGCGACGTCGTCATCGTCGACGAGGACGGCGTCGAGTTCACTGACCTCGAGGGGAACCCGATCGTGCGCACGTCCGAGACGGTCGAGTGGGATCCCGAACAGGCAGGGAAGGGCGAGTACGATCACTTCATGCTCAAAGAGATCAACGAGCAGCCGACGTCGCTGACCCAGGCGATCGAGGGGCGGATCGATTCCCTGAACGGCCGGATCGCGCTCTCCGATTTCGAACCGGGGACGTTCGACGACGTCGACAGCGTCCAGTTCGTCGCTTGCGGCACCTCGTATCACGCCGCCCTGTACGGGTCGCTCGCGCTGAACCAGGCGGGGGTGCACTCGACCGCGTTACTGGCCAACGAGTACAGCGTCTCCGCGCCGCCGATCGACGACGACACGCTGGTGATCGCGGTCACCCAGAGCGGCGAGACGGCCGATACCCTGAACGCGCTCCGCCAGGCCGCCGCCGAGGGTGCTCGCACGCTCACCGTGACCAACGTCGTCGGCTCGACGGCCGCTCGCGAGGCCGACGACACCCTCTTCATCCGCGCCGGGCCGGAGATCGGCGTCGCCGCGACGAAGACGTTCTCCTCGCAGGCGGTCATGCTCACGCTGCTCGGCCAGCGCATCGCCGACGACGCCCGGGGCGAACCGCCGGCCGACCTCGAGTCGCTGTTGCCGGAACTCGAGTCGATGCCCGCCAAAATCGACGAGCTCCTCGAGTACTCGACCGCCGAGGCGATCGCAGATAAGTACAGCCGGAGCGAGGCGTACTTCTTCATCGGTCGCGGGCTCGGCTTCCCCGTGGCGCTCGAGGGGGCCCTGAAGTTCAAGGAGATCACCTACGAGCATGCCGAGGGCTTCGCCTCGGGCGAACTGAAACACGGCCCACTGGCGCTGGTCACGCCCCAGACGCCGGTGTTCGCGATCTTCACCGGACAGGAAGACGAGAAGACGCTGAAAAACGCCGAGGAGGCACAGACCCGCGGTGCACCCGTCATCGCGGTCTGTCCCGACGGCCACCCCGCCGTCGAGGTGGCCGACGAACACCTGCGGATTCCCGACACCGATCCCGATCTGGCGGGGCTGGTCGCGAACGTCCAGCTCCAGCTCGTCTCCTATCACGCCGCCGACCTGCTTGACCGGCCGATCGATAAACCGCGAAACCTCGCCAAGAGCGTCACCGTCGAGTGACGCAGCACATTCGACTGCGACTCAGACGCGACTGACGCCGCTCGCGCTCGAGTCCTCCCTTCCCACGTCTTTCGAATCCTCCCAGTCGAGTCGCTCCACTACCCGACGCAGTCGAGTCGCTGGGCTCGTGCGTCGATTCGTTTGTACTCGAACGTCCGTCTCGAGATGGCGTTCCTCTCGGTCATCGATACAGAACATCGTCTTCGGATAGCAGCGCCGTCCCCAATCAGCGGGTAAACCGATCGATCGGACTCGAGTAAGGGTCTCGAGGCCGCAGGACGCGAAACCACCCCCGTAGTCTCGAATCCACACGGCGTCGGTCGTGACGACCCGTACTCGAACGCTGTCGGAATCGAACGTGGAGGGTCACTGTGGCGATCGAGTCACGGTGACGGCGTCACCGATGTCGTGGGTATCGACCGATACCCTCCAAGTAGTCTAGGTGTTCGCCACTGCATAAAGGGCACACCTGATTGCTCCGGGCGGCCGAAACGTCCGCCTGCGCTCGACCGCGACGGGGAGACGAACTATCAGTTCGACGGCGATTACGACGGATCGGATCGCGGCCCGCCGTCATCGATCCCGGTCGACCGTTTCACCGGGTGCCGTGGTCGTGCCGGTCGCGAGTTTCAGCCCGGGAGTCAGACTCGTGTTGATGCCGGTCTTCGCCCCGTCTCCCGCGACGACGCCGAACGTCCGCCGGCCCGTCGAGAGTCGTTCGCCCTTGACCGTAAACGAGACGTCCGCGTCGTCGTGGCGGCGATTCGCCACCGTCGTTCCCGCACCGAAGTTGACGTTCCGACCGAGGATGCTATCGGCGACGGCAGAGAGGTGGTTCACCGATACCCCCCGCGAGAGGACGCTGTTTTTCACCTCGACACCGTTTCCGATCGAAACGCCTTCACCGATCACCGTCGCACCTCGGACGGACGCGTTCGGGCCGACGGTGGCCCCCGACCGGAGCAGCACCGGTCCCTCGATCACAACGCCGGGCTCGACCGTCGCTCCCGCTTCGACCACGACCCGCCCCTCGAGGTGCGCCGCGTCGCTGACCGCGCCGTCGATCCGGCGCTCGAGCTCGCCGACTTTCCACTCGTTGGCCGCGAGCAGTTCCCAGGGACGGCCCACGTCCAGCCACCGGTCGAGCGTGACCGGCGTGACCGCGTACCGCTCGATGACCCGCGTGAGCACGTCCGTGATCTCCCGTTCGCCCCGTTCGCTCGCGGGCACCTCGAGCCACTCGCGGGCGTCCGCCGGGAAGGCGTAGGCACCGGCGTTCGCGAGGTTCGTCGGCGGCTCGTCGGGCTTTTCGACGATGTCCGTGACGGTGCCGTCGGTCGTACTCAGGACGCCGTAGTTGCGGGGGTCCGACACCTCGGCGGCACAGACCGCCGGACAGGCGTCGAACAGCCGATCGATGGCGGCGGGATCGTAGAGGTTGTCCCCGTTCAACACGGCGAAGGGGCCGTCGATGTGTTCGCGGGCCGCGTCGACGGCGTCGGCAGTCCCCGTCTGGGCTTCCTGGACGGCGTAGGAGACCGGGACACCGCGGTACTCCTCACCGAAGTACTCCCGGACCGTCTCACCCTCGTAGCCGACGACGAGCACGATCTCGTCCGCGCCGGCGTCGATGGCGGCGTCGGCCGTGTGCGCGGCCAGCGGCCGGTCGGCGACGGGCAGCATCGGCTTGGGACGGGACGCGGAGAGCGGCCTGATCCGCGTCCCCTCACCTGCCGTGAGAAGGATGGCTTTCATCGAATCGACGTACGCTGATCCGGCGGATAATTATAAAGCTGTTACAGTGGTCGACTCGAGCGACGGTTGGATGCGTCCCGAGCGATGATTGGACGCTTTCCGAGCGGCGGACCGATGCATCGCCGACCCGGTTCGGCGACCTGTCTCGGCGACCCGTCTCGGCACCGAAGTCGGACCGGATCCGGTTCGGATCCGATCCGGATAGTACCGAATCGGACGGGGCTCGAGTGATCGATACGACAGTCCCGGTTCGGTCGCTCCGGGACGACGAACGGTGGGCCGGAAAACGGGCCGAAATACGATATTTCGTTTCGGTAATACTGTATTTCTCTCGAATGCGGGCCTAATACGTTCGATATCTGGAGTGTTTCGATGGGGTATCAATCGCCGCCGGCAGCGCGAACGGCCTGTCGCCGCGTCGATTATGCGGTCTATAGTAAATACCGTTCTGTGGTTACGGGTTGTTGATGTCGACGGATCCATCCGCAAACTGGACGCCAATGACGTCCGGCCAGCAAACGACCGCCCCCCGATGTGTCAACTGTGGCAACCAGGTAACTCGACAGTTCGCTCGCGTCTTCGGCGACAACCGCGACGTCGTCCACGCCTGTCCCGACTGTGCGACGTACCGCGAGATGAAGACCTCCGATTTCATTCCGAAAGAAGCCAGATAGCCGGTCCGTAACTGCCGACCGTCTCGCGTGCTCCACCGTCGGCCGGGCAGGTCTCGCCGATCAGTTGCCGCCGTCGTCACTCCCCCCTCGTCGCGACGGCTTCGGTAACGAACGCCTGCGCGTCCTCGAACAGCGCCTCGGCGTCGGCCGCCGACCGCGCCTCCGCCGTGACGCGGATCAACGGCTGCGTGCCGCTGGCGCGAAGCAGGAACCAGCCGTCATCGGTCTCGACCCGAACGCCGTCGAGCGTATCGATCTCGTCGTATCGCTCGCTTACCCCCTCGCTGACGTCGGCCATCACCGTCGCCTTCGCTTCCACTTCGATCGACGTTCGCCGGATCGGATACCCCTCGATGTCTCCGACGAGTTCGGAGAGCGCCCCTCGTTCGGCGATCAGTTCCACCAGTTTACACGCCGCGAGCGGGCCGTCCGGACTCAGCGTCTCCTCGGGCCAGATCCACGCACCGCTCGGTTCGCCGCCGAAGACGACGTCGGCCTCCGTCGTCCGCTCCGCGACGTACACGTCCCCAACCTGCGTCCGCGTCAGCGACGCGCCGACATCGGTCAGCGCGTCGTCGACGGCCAGACTCGTGTCGACTGGGGCCGCGACCCGGTCGCCCGATCCCGCCGCCTCTCGAGCGAATATCGCCAGTAACGCGTCCTTCGGGACGAAGGTTCCCGTCTCGTCGACGGCCACCATTCGATCGGCGTCGCCGTCGTGAGCCACCCCCAACTCGGCGTCCGTTTCCGCGACGAGGGTCGAGAGCGTCTCGAGAGTTTCTGCTGTCGGTTCGCTCGGCCGGCCGGGGAAAGAGCCGTCCGCCTGCCCGTTGAGCGTCCGAACCCGACAGCCGAGGTCGTCGAGCACCGATGCCGTCACGCCGCCGGTCCCGTTCCCGATATCGACGACGACGCTCGGCGACCGCTCGAGGTCCACCGCTGACTCGATCGCGTCCGCGTGGTGGTCCTGGACGCCGTCGCGACGCGTTCGGTCGCCGACCCCGTCCCACTCGGCCAGCCCGTAGTCGTCCTCGCGAATCCGTCGTTCGACGGCCGCGCGCTGGTCGGGGCCGAAGGCCTTCCCCGACGGGTTCCAGAGCTTGAGCCCGTTGTCGGTCGCCGGGTTGTGCGAGGCCGTCACGACGACTCCCGCATCGGCTCCGAGGTGGTCGACCGCGCGGGCGATCGCCGGCGTCGAGGCGACGCCGACTTCGACGACGTCGGCACCGCACTCGCGCAGTCCCGCGCCGACTGCCTCGACGAGCATCGAGCCGCTCTCTCGAACGTCGCGGCCGACGACGACCCGGTCGTACCCCTCCGAGGCGACGGCGCGGCCGACCGAGAGCGCCAGCGCCGCCGTCACCTCGTCGCCCACCCGCCCGCGAATACCGCTGGTTCCGAACATATCGGTTCCTGAGGTGGGCTGCTGCCTTACTATGCACGGGTTACTGCCGTCGGTTCCGCGCTCCGTCATCGGGTCCGCAGCGGCCCGTGCCGTCCGCCTCGAGCGGTCGTCGACGGTCGGTCCGCGGGGTGATCGCTGCGGGTGCCCGTCCGATCGGTGACTCGGTAGTTCCTCCCTGCGATTCTGAACTGTCGGTACCGTATATGTGACTCACGCCGATACGCTCGAGTGAGAATGAAACTGGACGGACCCGCGGCCCGCCGACGGCGTCTGCTGGCCGGTAGACGCGATCGCCGACCGATTGCTGGACGCATCACCCGACTATCACTCACGCGCCGCTCCGGTCGGATCGCCCCTGACGGACAGTCGTCGGACCCACCGCGTGTGGACTCCATCGATCGATACGCATGAGCGCGACCGAATCGGATTCCGAACTCGACGAGGCCACGGATGAGACCAAAGAGACGAGCGAGGACGAGCGAAGCGACGAGAGCGAGGAAACGGCAGCCGAGAGCGCCATCTCCGAGTTCCCGCCCAGCGCGAAACTCGTCTACAAGGTCCTCGAGTACGAGGGGCCGCTGACCCAGGAGCGGATCGCCGCCGAATCCAGACTGTGTCCCCGGACCGTCCGCTACGCGCTCGGCAAGCTCGAGGACGGCGGCCTCGTGACCAGCCGCGTCTGTCTGGAGGACGCCCGCCAGTCCAAGTACCGGATCGGCGAGTAGCGAACGGAACGCATACCGGTTATCCCTTCCACTGGCGCAGGGCACTGTCATCGAGGGCGGTTCTATAGTAGCCACTGAAAGTCATTGTACACCTGATCGAACGACGGCTGTACGATCAGTGTGTAAATCGTTTCAGTGGCTACTATAGGTGAGGGGGTGGGGAGTGCGACAGGAGTGCCATTTTTGGCGGTCAGGTCGACTCGGTGCTGGTGGTGCTCGAGTTGCACCGGTGTCTTTCACACACCACCGGTTCGCCAAACAGCTATCGGCGGGAACGGGGGAGGACGTACCGCTCAACGGGGTGTATAGTTCCCACACCTGTACAGTCGGATCGGGGAGGAGAGAACACTTTAGACGGAGCACCCAAGAGAAACCCACAGAACGAGAGCAATGAGTCAGGGTTTCATCGAAATACTATTTGGCGACCCATTTGCCGTTATGAATACGATCGGCCTGGTCGCGTTTGCACTCGTGGGGGCATCAAAGGCGATCCGTGAGGAGTTCGACGTATTCGGGATAACCATCGTTGGACTGGCGATGGCGTTTGCTGGTGGAGCGACACGCGACCTTCTCGTGACGCGAACTCCGTTAGCACTCCAGTCACCGATCGAAATCAGTCTGGGGCTACTCGGAGTCGGCTTGGCGATCACGCTGAGCGTCGTTCTGACGTCTCCGGAAACACATCCAGTCACCCTTGTTTCGGATGCTATCGGCCTTGCTGCCTTTACCACGACGGGTGCCATCGTCGCAACTGAGGCGGGCGTTTCAGCGTTTGGTATCGTCGCTATTGCGACGATCAACGCCGTGGGCGGTGGTGCGTTTGCAGATATTCTTCTCGATCGCCCCCCGTTTATCCTCTTCGAGGATTTCTATGCGAGTTGTGCGGTCCTCGGTGGAAGCGCATACTGGCTGGTGGGGACGGCAGGTGCTACCGGAAGTACGGCTGCCGGGGTGTGTGCGGTAGTGACCGTTGTGACTCGGTTAGCTGCGGTTACGTACAACTGGAATCTCCCGACAGCACAGAAATTAGGAGTATTAATGACTCAATTCGATCACAAATAATGGGCGAAGCGCTGCTGAGTTTGCGTGCGTGGTCACCGTCCGGCGGAGGTGAGGGACGTATCGTCCCTTACGTCTAGTTCACAACTCAATTCGGTTCGAGAGCCTGAACACTCACCGAGATAAAGTAGACGAACATAAACAAGAAGAAGCCCACGATAAGCGGAATGAGTCGGGCATCGATGGCAGCGAGTTCCAATACTCCTACTATCGCGATTCCACTGACGAAGACCAGAATAACGAATACACCGACTGCATAGTAGAACCGAAGATCGGATTCGAAGTATTCTCGTATTCCCATGTTTATCTGTTGATAGCTGGCGGAGAAAAGTGTGTTGTTAGCATCCGACGCCGAGTTGCGTGTAAATCCCCTCGTCGTTTTCGAGTTCGTCAACGAACGGGACGACGAACTCGATCAGTACGTAACTCGTTTCAGTGGCTCCTATAGTAGTCGCGGGCCTAGTCCTGCCACTCTCGAACCTCGATCGTTCCGTCAGTGGCCACGGTGACGAGCATATCGTCGATCGTAAATGCGATGACCAGTTCCGAATTCGCGGACTCGAGAAGTGTATCGAGGGCGTCCGGGTCGAGGTAGTCTCCAAACGTAAAATCGACCTCAGTGGGATCTTTCTCGACATGGTCTGCAATCGTTTCGATCACCTGGATACTATCGGGAACCGGAGGAGAAGCGGCCGTGTCGCGCTCAGTCATGGGTATACAAGGTAATACTGTAACCCTTGTATAACAGTTGCGATATTTAGGAATTCCGTTCGAACGTGATCTCCACCGGTGTCAATTTGTTCCCGGCGAATTCGTTCAGCACGTCCAAGGGAACGTCGGTGATCTCTCCTTCGACGGAAAACGCTATGGTATCTCCGTAGATTGTAATGTCCACATCGTCGAGTTCGACATTTGCATCGTCTGCAACATTGATAGTTATCCCCATGTCCCTTCAAATTAGTGATATGATATAAATAGATGACGAAACGGCGATCGAACTATTATCTATCTGATACTCATCATCTAGCCTGACGATATATCGGGTTCTGTCTGTCGGGGTTGTCCCGGGGACGCGTGGACAGCTGTGACAGCAGGGACGCTACCGGTGTTTCTGATACTGATCGACCAACAGGTCGACGCCGAACGAACCCGACGTGATCTCGTAGTGGGTCTCGAGGCGCGGGTTGAACTTCGCCTTGTACCGGTTGATGCTCGGGACGCCGGCTCCGACGAGGTCGTACTCCTCGATTCCGTCGCGGAGGCCGTCGCGCATGACGTGCCAGTCCAGCAGATCATTGATCGCAATATCGACGTCCGCGTCCGGTTTGACCCCGCCCTGCCAGCGATACCGCGTCCGGTCGGATTCGACGACGAGGATCCCGCCGAGGAACTCGCCGTCGACGCGACAGACGTAGGGACGGATCGCATTGTCGGGGAGCTGTTCGTGGAGCGACCTGGCGAAGTCAGACTGCAGCCGAAACGGTTGGCCCTGGCTCTCGTAGCGTTCTCGAACCTTCTCGACAATGCGTTCGACGTCATCGGAATTGCCCTCCTCGATCGTGTAGCTGTCGTCGTCGGCGTTTCGGATGTTGCTCCGGGCATCGCTGCTGAACCGCCCCAGTAGCTCCTCTTCGGTCCCCTCGAGGTCGACGACGTACGTGTGACAGGGTTTGACGTCGTACTCGTTCCAGACGAACGGACGAATGTCGTCGAACTCGGCGGTGACGAACTTGCTGTACAGCGGCGATATTTCGGTGTTGATCCGCTCGAGACAGCCCTCGAGGAATCGCTTGATCCGGCGATCTGCTTTGCGCTGTTTGAGCTTATCGACGTTCAGCAGGGCGGGTCCGAGGTACGATGTCCAGGAGTGTGGTGCCGGAGAGAACGCGGCGGTCACCGGGCCTTTGGTGTACTCGAAGACGGGGAAGATCCCGACCGGCTCCTGCCCTTTAAACCCGGCGAGCAGGTACGGGGTCGTTCCGGTGTATTCGGCCTGCAATCGGAGCGCTTCCGTCCGGAAGAACGGGTTCGACCCGTCGGATCGTTCGACGTACCGATTCCACTCGTCGCCGTCGGTTCGCGGATCGAGGGTTTGTATTTCGACGCTCATAGGTAGCCCAGGTCAGAGAGTCGGTCTTCGACGGTTCCCTCGTCGGTCGCCCTGATCGGTTCCGGATCGTAAGCCGGGTACGATTGCTCGGTGCTCCGGTCGACGGCCGGTAGCGCTTCGCCGTCCATCGCAACATCGATCGGCACGTCGAACAGCGAACAGATCGTCGGCGCGATATCGAAGATCGTCGCCCCCTCGAGCGCGGCGGACTCGTCGAACGCCGGCCCGGCGGCAGCGACGACACCGGTCGGCTTGTGGTTCCACGGCTCCATCGGCTCGCCGAAGCGCTCCGTGCCGAGATCGGCGGCGATCGCGTTGTCGAATCCCGCCGGAACCGTCAGGATGTCGGGTGCCTCGTCGACGTGCGGCCCCTCGAAGTACGTCTCCCTGGGTTCGACGGCGTCGAACATCGGCTCGCCGTCGGGCGTCCGGACGGCCGACAGCGCCTCGATGAGCTCATCGCGGACGCGCTCGTACGCCGCGGCCGGAACCTGTCCGTTCGGCTCGCGCCCCTCGAGGTTGATCCGGACGCCGAGTTCGCTCTTCGATCGGACGTATGCTCGGGAGTTCGGGAAGTCGACCTGTTCGCTCGCCGCCCGGATCATATCGTTGGGCACCCGCTTGCCGATCGGTTCCTTCAGCCCGACGCGCTCGAGTGCATCCGCAATTCGCTGGGTCGTCAGCCCAACGGTCGCGGCCGAGTTCATCGCCCGCTCGAGCGCACCGGGCCCGGAGTCGCTGGCGACCGCACCCTCGAGCAGATCGTTCTCCCAAGATTTCGACCAGTCGGGCATTCCCTCACCCCCGCTCTGGGCGCTTACGTAACCCGCGTCCCGGAGGAACTCGTTGACGCGGAACTCGTCGCCGGTCACTTTTCCCATACCGTGATCACTGACGATCAGGACGTTTTCGGGCTCCGTCCGCTCGAGCGTCTCCTCGAGTTGGTGGTCGACCGCCCGGTAGACCGCTTCGATCGCCTCCTTGTCTCCCGGTCGCTCGTGAAACACCGAGTCGGTCTGCTGAAACTGGAGGAAGCCAAAGTCCGGTGCGATCCGCCGACAGAGGTATCGGAAGGCCGTTCCTCGGAGTTCGATCGTCCGCTGATAGCCCTCGATCGAGCGGTCCGGCAACGGCCCGCTTTGCGGGTATATCCAGTAGTCGCCGCAGGCGAGTTTCACGTCCTCGAGGATCCCGTCGGGGTGACAGTCCGGATCTTCCGGGGCTGTCAGTCCCGGAATCAACGCGCCGTTGAACGCACGAGGCGGATGGGTCACCGGGACGTTGACGACGACGCTCGAGAGTCCGTTGTCACTCAGGAGTTCCCAGACCGGTCGTTCGCGGACGTGGGTCGCGTTGACCACGTCCCACTCGTAGCCGTCGAAGGAGAGGAAATCGTACACACCGTGTTTCCCCGGGTTTTTGCCGGTGTACAGCGACGGCCAGGCGCTGGCCGTCCAGGGGGGAATCTGGGACTCGAGAGGTCCTGCAATGCCCGTTTCGAACAGCCGCTGTAAGGTGGGGAGCTTGTCCGACTCGAACATCGGCTCGAGCACCGGTCGACAACCGGCGTCGAGTCCGACGACGAGCAGACGAAGGTCGTTATCGTCAGTCGAACCTGCCATGGACGCGATGTCTGCCCGCCCGGGCTTTGTTATGCAAGTGCTTTCCCCGTCAGTTCGGTATCGCGGAGCGAGTGAGACGGCGAGCATCGGCTGTAAGTAGCCATTGCCACTCGGTCCTGAGCTGTATCGTCCGGTTCACTAAGACCACGCGACTACCAACTGATTCGATAACCGCCGCTCTCGGTATCGATTCACAAAGCGGTCACACGTATGATCACTACTACCCCCTCCGTCTTCGATCTCTCCCGCTCCCGGTCGGGTACGGGAGGAATCGACTCCTTCGTCGACCGACACGCCCCCGGTGTGGCGTACACGCACTACGGCTCCGGGAAAGCCGCGCTCAGGGACGGGCTCGCCGGGGTCGCCGATCCCGGCGGAAACGTCGTCGTTCCGGCCTACCTCTCGCCGGCGATCGCCGAACCGTTCCGCGACCTCGGGCTCGAGACGCGATTTTACGCGATCGAGGAGACGTTGGCTCCCGATTTCGGCGACCTCGAGGCACGGATCGACGACGACACCGTCGCCGTTATGTCCGTCAACTACTTCGGCTTTCCACAGCCCGGCCTCGAGCGGATCGCATCGCTGACCGACGAATACGACTGTTACCACGTCGACGACAACGCACATTCGCCGCTCAGCATCCACGAGGGGACGCTGCTGGGGACGGACGGCGATCTCGGCATCACGACGCTACGGAAGCTGCTCCCGGTTCCCGATGGCGCCTTGCTCTATCGAACCGACGAGGAGATTCGCGAGCGGTATTCCCCGTCGTCGTTCGCCGGGCCCGCCGACCGCGTCGGGAGCGTCGACTGCCGGTTCCTCGCCACGTCGGTCGCAGGAGCCCTCCTCGAGACGAGTCCGTCGCTCTACCGGTCGGTCGAGTCTGCCCTCTCCGACGGTTCTGACGGCTCGGAATCGGTCGATCCGAAGGCGAGATACGAGGCTGCGAAAGTACCCATGTCGAAGCTCTCGGCGTCGATCGCCGACGCCGCCGACCCGGACGCGATTCGGAAGCGGCGGCGGGAGAACTACCGAACATGGCGGGAGATCTTCGGCGACCGAGACGACATGACGCTGCTGTTCGACTCGCTTCCCACCGGGATCTCGCCGTACGAATTCCCCGTCCGGGCCGACGATTCGGCCGCGATTCTCGCGGAACTCGAGGCGGCCGGCGTCACGGGAGCCCACACCTGGCCGATACTCAGAGAGTCGGTCCGGGGGAGCGACGAGTACGTGACCGCAAACCGGCTCTCGCGGGAACTCGTCGCGCTTCCCGTCCACCAGGGAACCGAGCCGGCCGCGATCGAGGCGGTCGGCGACCGTCTCCGACGGTGACGTGACGTGACAGGACGGGACGACACGACCGGCGCTCGACGCGGGTCCCGACGCTCACTCGTCGGCGGCCGAGGGAGCCAGTTCCGCACGGACGTCCTCGGACAGCGCGTACGTCCGTTCTTCGGTGCGCTCGAGTATCCCGCCCGTCCGCAGCTCCGAGAGGAGACTCTGCACCGCGACCGTCGACCGGTTCACCCGAGCCGCGATCGACTCCGCCTCGAGCGGACCGTCCTTGGCGAATACGGCCAGAATCTCCCGGGCCGCACCGACCGAGCACCGCGATCCCTCGCACGCTCGAGTGACTCGGTCGCGGACCCACGGGATCTCGAGCAGCTCCGCGAGTTCGCGTTCCTCGTCGGCGACGACGAGCGTCGGATCGTCGATCGCAGCCGCGTCCGACCCGCTCTCGCCGTCCGAACCGCCGTCCGCGTCGACGGGCGTGTAGCCGAATTCGATGTCGTCGCCGCCGGCCTGCAGAATGGGTGACTCGTCGCCGGCCCCGCTCTTGGCGGTCCCGTTTCCGTCGGCGCCCTCGCGCTCGAGGTCGCGAACGACCTCGCGTAACTGTTCGTTGTCCGTGCGAAGCGTTGCCAGTTCGTCCTCGCGAGCCGCGAGCTCGGTCTCGAGGCCCTCGATCCGGTCGTTGCGCGCGTCGAGCGCCTCCCGAAGCTCGTCGCGTTCGGTCTCGAGTTCGGCGATCTCCTCGTGGAGCCGGCGGAGGTCGTCGCTCGAGCCAGGGAGCTCCGACTGGACCGTGTCCGTGTTCTGTAACGCGTCGGCCATCTGTCTGGCCGCACTCGAGACGTCCCGCGCCGAGGATAACTCGTCCTCGAGGGTCTCGATCCGTTTCTCCTTTTTCTCGAGTACGTTCTCGAGTTCGTTGATCCGGTCTTGCTCGCGGTCCTTGCGCTCGGAGATGTCCTGGAGGTCGCCGACCAGCGTGTCCGAGACGGACTTGAGTTCGGGGCGCTCGAAGTCCTCGAGACCGGGCGTCGCGCCGGCGTCGAAGGTCCGCTTGCGGCGGAACTGGACCTTTCGGACGTCGGCCTCGGTCCAGTCGGTCTGCACGAACGCCTGCCCGTCGTCGAGGTCGGCGACGAGCTCCGAGTACTCGGTGTCGATGATGCGGCCGACGACCTTGGTGTCGTTGTCCCAGGTTAGCCGGTGCCAGACGAGCCAGTTCGCCTGCGTAATGAAGTCCTTCTTGACGTCGGCGGGTCGCTGGCTGATCCCCAGGATTCCGAGGCCGTGTTTCCGGCCGCGCTTGCTGATCTTGATCAACAGGTTCCCCGTCTCGCCGACGCCGCCGCCCTCCGGAATGTACTCGTGGACCTCCTCGACCACCAGCAAGAACGGCTTCTTCATCTTCTTCTCCTTGACGAACAGCTGGCGGGCGACCTCTCGGAGCAACTCGTCGGCCACGCTCTCGTCGAGATAGCCAGAGACGTCGAGGATGACGGGGACGTTCTCCTCGAGGGCGATGGTCGCCATCTGTTCGGCGTGTTCCGGCCCGATCTGGATGTCGCACTCCTCGTCGGCTCCCGCGTGGAGCATCTCGTACTCCTCTTTGAGCCCGTAGTACTCCCCGTCGGTGTCGACGATGAGGAGGGGATAGCCCGCCTCGAGCAGTTCCTCGGCGATGACCGACGCGGTGTTCGATTTCCCGGAGCCTGATTTCCCCGTCACGAACCCGCGGCCGGTCAGCAGTTCCACGACCGGCAGTTTCAGGTTCGCGCCGTCGGCCGTTTCGCCGACGAGAATCTGGCGCTGTGTCCCTCCGTCGCTCACCGCTCCCTCACCCCGCGACCGCGTGGCTCGTTCATACTATCAGTACAGTTCGAACACGCGACCTTGAATATTGGCCTCGGTTCGGGGTCGCACTCGTGGGGCCGTTCTGCCTCACCTCTCTCCGACCGACCCCACTCAGTCCTCGCCGCGCTCGACGGCCTGCTCGCGGACCGTGATCCCCTTTCGACCCAGATGCTGGAGCTGTTTCCGGGCGAAGTCCTCCTCGCGCGTCCCTCGAGTCGCAAGGACGTAGACGAGCGCGCCGCCGGCGGGACGCATCGTCCGCCCGGCTCGCTGGGTCCCCTGTCGCCGCGAGCCGCCCAAGCCGGAGGCGACGATCGCCAGATCCGCCGTCGGCAGGTCGATCCCCTCGTCGCCGACCCGCGAGATGAGCAGCAGGTCGCGCTCGTTCCGGCGGAACTCCTCGAGCAGCCGCCGTCGCTCGTGGTGTGGCGTTTCGCCGCTGAGGAAGGGCACCTCGAGCGCCTCGGATAGCTCGCGGCCCTGGTCGAGGTAGTCGACGAAGACGATCGCCTTCGCGTCGGGGTGAGCCGACAGCAGGTACCGGACCTCGTCGATCTTGCCCCGGTTTTCCGCGGCGATGCGGTACTTCTCGCGGCCCTCGGCCGAGCCGTAGGCGTTGGCCTGTTCGTCGTCGCCCCACGGCACGTAGCGGATCTCGAGTTCGGGTTCGGCGACGAAGCCGGCCTCGAACAGCGCCTCCCAGTCGGTGCCGATCGGCGGCCCGACGAGGGTAAAGATCTCGGTCTGGCGGTCGTCCTCCCTGATTGGGCTGGCGCTGAGCCCCAGGCGATGCTTGGACTGTAGGTGCGTACTCCGCCGGTACACGTCCGAGGGGACGTGCTGGCACTCGTCGAAGATCACCAGCCCCCACTCGCGGTCGTCGAACAGCGAGCGGTGGCGATCCATCCCCGCGATCTGGTAGGTGGCGATGGTCACCGGCCGCACTTCCTTCCGGCCGCCGTGGTACTGGCCGATCTGATGGGGCTCGAGCGAGGTGTACTCCTCGATCGCGTCGGCCCACTGCTGTGCGAGGTCGCGGCTCGGGACCAGGACGAGCGTCTCGCCCTCGACGTGGGCCATCGCGCCCATCGCGGCCACCGTCTTCCCGCTGCCCGGCGGGCCGACGAAGACGCCCTCACCCGCCTCCGCGAAGCGATCGACCCACGTCTGCTGGTAGTCCCGCAGTACCACCCCCAGATCGATCGGCAACTCCTCGCCGGAGGCCAGTTCGCGGTGGTCCTGGACCGGATACCCAGCTTCGTAGAGGATGCGCTTGATCGCGGCCTCAGAGCCCTCCTGTACCCAGTCTTCGGTCTCGGAAATCGGCGCGTGGACGTGTTCCTCGTCGAGCTTCTGCCGGGCGACGTTGCCCATGATTTCGGGACTCTGTGCCTCGAGAACCGTATACCCGTCATCGTGGGTCACCAGCCGGAACTGGTGGGCGCGGTCCCACTGACTCTCGACCCACTCCTCGAGTGCATCCGACCGCTGGCCCAGCGCCTGTCGCATCGTCCGCGCGAGGTCCTCGAAGGAGTCGTGGGGCGTACCCCAGATATCGGCCGGCCGAACGACGTAGCGGTAGCCCTGTTCGCCGTTCGCATCCGCGAGGTGAGCGAACTGCGATAGTTGCGCGCGCGTGAACTGGTCGGGCCGATCGACGACGATCTCCCGCTGTTTCGGAAAGACGACCACCCGTTCTCGATCCGTCAGGTCCTCGAGTTCGGTCGGGTACCAGACGACGGGATCCGTCGAGACGGCGTGGCGCTCGACGTCGCCGTTTTCGGCGAGCGCCTCGAGTCGCTCGTTCGCTTCCTCGTGGGGGATCTCGAGCGCTCGAGAGACGGCCGCGGCGGTGAGAACGGGCCGTCCCTCCTGCTGGCTGGCGTCGTGGAAGTCGGCGATGGTGAACTCGTCGGCGTCGTCGGTCGCGTCGGCGTCGTTCTCGTCCGAAGTCGCGTCGGCGTCGGCCGTCTCCCCGTCGCTCGAGTCGTGGGGATCGCTTCGCTGTTCGTCGGAGGGCGGCGAAGAACGTTCGTCGGTCACTGACCGGTCGTAGCGGCGGTGGGGGTAAACCGATTTCGCTCGCCGATCACGGCCAACAGATATGCTTGATGCGAACGTACGTCGTCGTATGTACCGCGCGATCCTCCCCGAAGGACAGATCGTCTGCGAGCGCTACGATCACACCGACGACGGACTCGAGCTATACGACGATGACGACCGGTTCCTCGCGTTCGTTCCCTACAGTAACCTCCACGCGCTGCTCGACGAGGAGGTCTACGAGGAAGACGAGAAGGACCGCTCGATCATGTAGCCGGCTGCTGGTCGATCGCCTCGAGTTGCTCGCGATACCGGTTCCGGACGGTCACGACGGTCGTCTGGGCGGTGTCGGCGACCGCTCGCTGCGGAATGGTTTCGTCGCAGAGCAATCCGGCGGCGTAGATCGCCGCGGCGGCGAACCCGGTCGGTGACTTGCCCGAATGGAGCCCCTTTTCGGTCGTTAGATCGATGATCTCGACGGCCTTGGTTTCGACGTCCTTGTCGACGTCTAGATCAGAGCAAAAGCGCGGGACGAACTGCCGAGGGTTCGTCGGCTCGAGGTTAATATCCAATTCGTCCGCAATGTAGCGATAGGTGCGACCGATCTCGCGTTGGTCGACGCGTGAAACCGACGTTACTTCCTCGAGGCTCCGCGGTATGTCCTCTTTACGACATGCGGTGTAGAGCGCGCTGGTCGCGACGCCCTCGATCGATCGGCCTCGGATGAGGTCCTGCTCGAGCGCCTGTCGATAGATGACGCTCGCGGTCTCCTTGACTGGCTTGGGGACGCCTAACGCGCTCACCATCCGGTCGATCTCGGAGAGGGCGTATTTGAGGTTTCGTTCGCCCGCGTTTTTCGTTCGAATTCGTTCCTGCCAGACCCGAAGCCGGTGGAGCTGACCGTGTTTGTCGGCCGACATCGAGTGACCGTTCGCGTCCTTGTTGCGCCAATCGATGGTCGTTGTCAGCCCCCGATCGTGCATCGACTGGGTCAGGGGCGCGCCGACCCGCGAGAGTTCGTCGTGCTCCTGGGCGTTGAACGCTCGCCATTCCGGGCCGTAATCGATGGGGTCCTCGGTGAGAACGAGGCCGCATTCCTCACAGACCCGTTCGCCGCGGTCCGGATCGTGGACGATCGTATCGGTCTCACAGTCTGGACAGAGACCAGCCTCGACCGCCTCCGACTGCGATTCGGTGCTGGCGTGATCGATTATAGACCGCGTCATCAGTATCCGACCGAAACCGTGCAGTCACTGTAAGGGGTTCACATGGTTTCGCAGGAAACACCGACTTACCATTCTGACGCCTGACTGTCAGGAAGTGTATTCACCGGATGGGTTCGGGGAGCATCTACGTAACAGCCAGTAAGGAGTCCCGTCGCCGACGCTAAACCGAGCGGCGACGACGACCGACGCGACCGTCACTCTCGAGCAAACAACCGTGACGGTCGCGTCGAGACCGTGTCCCATCGGTCGTATCCGGGCGAAACGGCCGTCACCGGTCGCTTCGACCCACATAGGTTCGTGTGATCATACTACATGAAATGCGGGGATAGTCGACTCGAGCAATCGGCGTAAATCCCTCTATTCGACGTGTAAACCAGTCGTTCGTGTGTGAACTGTCGATCGACTTTATATCCGATCGGCCGAACGATCGGTATCGCTGCCGTGTTGTCACTCAGTTCCCCGAGTCGCGCCGGTATCAGATCCGTTCTCGGCCCGCGTCTCCGTACCCTGTCGATACGCGCCCACAATCGATCGGTACCGACCGACTTCGCCGGCGACCGAGAGCGGCCGTCACGACGGCGAGAAGTCACCACTGAGACTCCCTCCGGAAGCCGCTCCGTACGTCCTTTGCAGCCGGTGCGAAACGTGGCCGTTTTTAAGAGTATCTCCGTTGGTGTTCAACTTGGTGTGTCAAACGTGATTCGGATCCGCCGTTCGAACGTACAGCGGTCACCGTCGAGCCGATGCTCTGGTGGCTTTTCCTGCCGTGCACTGGGGACAACGAACGCGAATGGGGTCGCTACGATCGGAGGGTCGCGATAATGTCGTCGGTAGACACGTCACTTCCGGATGAGATCGCCTCGGTCACCGACGAGACGGACGAGCGGCTCTCGAAGGACGTCATTTTCGAGCTCTTAAAGAATCGCCGTCGGCGCGAAGTCCTCGCGTACCTCCTGGACGCCGACGAAACGGTGACGCTCGGCGAGCTCGCGGAACAGATCGCCGCCTGGGAGAACGACACTGATATCAACGCCCTCAGCTCCGACCAGCGAAAACGAGTCTACGTCGCCCTCTATCAGACCCATCTTCCGAAGATGGACGACGCTGGTATCGTCGAGTACGACCAGGACCGAGGGTTGATCTCGCTGGCGGACAACGCCGACCTGTTGATGATGTACCTCGATACGGATACCCATCGACAGGATCGGTGGGATCGGTGGTATGCGGGGCTTAGCGTGGCCGGGGCGTCCCTTATCGGTGCGGCGTTCCTCGGGATCCCGCTCCTGTCGGCCGTGCCGATGACTGCCCTCGCCGGCCTCGTCGTCGCCGCCTTTTTCTGCCTCTCGAGCGCTCACGTCGTTCGGAACCGCCATCACGAACGCAACGTCGACGGAAAGCTCTCCCGTATCGAGTAATCCCATGCGACGGCAACTGTGCCGTGGCTGCGACGAATCTGCTCTCTGCTATTGTGATTCTATGGTACTCTCTGACAGTCACTACACATCCGATCGCACGTTGGAGGCGCGGTTCGGAGCGAGCGCGGTTCGGAGCGAGCGCGGTTCGGAGCGAGCGCGGTTCGGAGCGAGCGAAGTGAGCGAGAACCGCGGGAATGCGAACGGCGAGCGAAGCGAGCCGTGAGCGAGCGAAGTGAGCGAGAACCGCGGGAATGCGAACGGCGAGCGAAGCGAGCCGTGAGCGAACGAAGTGAGCGAGAACCGCGGGAATGCGAACGGCGAGCGAAGCGAGCCGTGAGCAAACACCGTAAGCGAGAACCGCGGACTGTGCGATCGGTGTGTGAATCGTTTCAGCTGGTACTATCGTGACGCGGTCGTCGATTCCGTACCAGTCGGACGGCGAATCGTCCGGTCGGCCGGATGTTCGCGTTCGTCACCGTCTCGATTTCCGTTCCGGCCTCAGTCTCCCTCTCTGTTTGTTCCCGGGTCCCCCGCACGGATGGACGACGGAATCGATCCGTTCTCGCACGGCGGTCTCTCATCGACCGCTAAGAAGGCTTTTTATTACCCGCTTCCGTACATTCATCTGGCTCCCGACGACCGTCATCCAGTACCGGAACAGTCGCGTGCCAGCAGCTGTTCTCGGCGCGGGAGCCTTCTGACGCGACCGATTCGCCGACGTGCGCGAATTCTGTGCCCGCAGAGTGACTATAGTAGCCACTGAACGTCACTCTACACCTGATCGCACGATTGCGTTGCGATCAGTATGTAACTCGTTTCAGTGGCTATACCGGCTCGAGTCGACTGCCTCGCGGGCGAACGCCCCGAGACGGTAGTCGATCGATCAGAACCTCGTGCTTCAGGTCGGTTACGGCCGATCACCGCATTCGGTAGCCCGGATCTGGCCATCGTAAACGTGGCCATTACTATGACGCTGACTATCACATCTTCTAATATGGTTGGCATCACCGGGCGAACGCCGGATGCAGACGACGGATCGTTCGCCGGATCGCTCGAGCCACTCGTTCACACGGATCGGTACGAGGCCAACGTGGTCCTCGAATCGGCGTCTCGTTCGGTCGGGACGACGGCGTACCCCGAGTATCCGATCCGGATCGTCGAGAACGACGAGTACTGGGTCTGTCTCGAGGGCCGGATCTACGACCGCGACGACGAGACGCTCGAACGCGAACTCCTCGAGGTTGCGGCACACGTGCTCGCGGCCGACGGCGACGACGAGTTCCTGACCGAGTGGCTACTCGAGACCGACGGCGAGTTCCTGCTCGTCGCCGCCGACAAGGAAACCGACCGGCTCGGCTTGCTCAACGATCCGCTCGCTCGGCTGCCGACGTACTACTTCCACGACGGAGAGACGTTTCTGTTCTCGCGGGAACTGCGCTATCTCATCAACGAGGCGCCGATCGAGGGGTTCGCTCCGATGGGCGTCGCTCAGTGTCTCCTCTTTGGCTACTCGCTGGGCGACCGGACGCTGATCGACGGGGCGAACCGGCTGCGTCCGGGGACGAAACTCACCATCGATCCGGAGCGCGGCGCGGTCACGGAGACGACGCTCCACCGGTTCGACTTCGGTGAGCCGGCCTACGCGGATCGAAGCCGATCGCGAAACGCTGCCGAACTCGTCGATCGGTTCGAACGGGCCTGCCGCCAGCGATCGGGCGACGGTACTCGTGACGTAATTTCGTTGAGCGGGGGGCTCGACTCGCGGTCCGTGCTGGCCGGGTACCACGCAGAGGGGATCCCGACGACTGCGGCAACGATGGCCTCCGACGAGTTCGTACCGCCGTCCGACGTCGAACTCGCTCGAGAGTTGGCCGAGACGTTCGATATCGACTGGCAGCGCTACGATGTCGGGCCGCCCAACGGGTCGGATCTGGACCGAATCATCAAGACGAAAAACGGACAGATCGGTCTTTTGACCTCGTTTATCCTCGATTTCTTCAGGCAGCTTCGCGAGGAGTACGACGCCGGTCTCACTTACGTCACCGGCGACGGCGGGGACAAGGTGCTCCCCGATCTCACTCCCGCGACATCGATCGACGACGAATCGGCGCTGGTCGACTACGTCATCGCGGAAAACTGCTTTCTCTCGCTCGAGGAGGTGGCCCAGATTACGGGGCTCTCCGTGGACGCGATTCGGCGGAGCGTTCGTGAGCGGCTCCGACTGTACCCCGAGACCGATCCCGCCTCGAAGTACGTCCACTTCCTCGTCTACGAGCGCGGCGTCAACTTCCTGTTCGAGGGCGAGGACCGGAATCGATTCTTCTTCTGGAGTACGACCCCGTTTTACTCGATCGACTTCTTCCGGTACGCGATGAACTGCCCGCCCGAGCAGAAGACTCGGTACAACCTCTATCGGTCGTTCCTCACGGAACTCGCGCCCGCTGCCGCGGCGCTGACTCATCCCGATTACGGCGTCCCGGTCGCCTCGACCCGCCACGAGGCCGCGGCGTTCGTCGACGATCTGCTGTCGCGATATCCACGGGTGTTCGATGTCTTGCGACCGATCATTAAATCGCTCAACGGTCTCGAGACGGAGTCCCAACTGAGACCGAGCACGGTCGACTGCATTCGAACGCAGATCGAACAGTGCGGGGCCGTCGACGACGTGCTCTCGACCGACGAACTCCACGCGTTCCTCGACGCACACGCGGACCGCGATCGGGTGTCGGTCTACCGTCTCTTCGCGCTCACCTCGCTTATCGACGATATTCACTCCACGGAGAGCGTCCTCGAGTCACGGCGGGATGTCGTCTTCGGGTGACTGTCTCGCTTGCCTGTTCGACAGGCGAATAGTTAGGTCACAATTCTGGAGTACGTGTTTGTTCCCCCGCTTCTGACAGTTGCGAAACTGCTACTGTCTTTATACAAAACTTGAAGCTAATAAATATATATGCCACCCCGCCGCAGCCGTCTGGTTTTTAATATAAGAAACCGTGATTAGACTGTATAATTAGAGAAAATATCTACAGTGATATAATGAAAATCACAAAATCTTACTGATAGTGAGGCAGGAAAGTTTATGGTCTGGTAGTGTTCTCTCTCAGATCGCATGGCACGCGACGAACCGGTACGGGACGCAGACGGTCCCGCCGAACCGACAGTCAGTGACGACGAACAGAGCGAAGACAGCATACTCGACCGGCGATCGTACCTGAAGTTAGCCAGCGCAACGGCCGTCGCAGCGGGCGTCGGGACGAGCGCGGCGAGCGCGGCCGAGGGTGACTACGAAGTCATCGAGGCGCGCGGCCAGTCGATCAGGATCGATTCGGGCGAGACCTGGGAGAACAAACTCATCGACTTCGGCGATCGAAACAACATCACGATCACCGCCAAGGGATCGAACTGGACGATCCGGAACATCGGCTTTACGGGCACTATTCCCTACAACGAGACCATTTTCGGGGTCTGCGATTCCGGCTCCGGAACGTCGGTGATGGAGAACGTCTACTTCGGCGAATCGACCGGCGAACAGCCAAGCGGCGAGCGCTCGATCTGTATCTGGGTCGATCCCAGCCACTCGGGGCACCTCGACGTGACGAACGTCAACTTCAACGTTCCCGGAAACAACGGTATCTACGGCTCCGCGCCCGCCTACAACGGCGACGGCGGGACGATCGCACTCGAGGGCTGTTACGGTAACGACTGCCATCACACCGCGTTTCGAATCGGTGACTGTGGCATGTCCATCGAGAACTGCGTGAGTTACAAGAGCGGGACGCGCGCGGCGAACCGCAACATCTGGGTCTGGGAAGGCAACTACGGCGGCGGCGCGACCGTCCGCAACTCCCATTTCATTACGAACGGTACGGGCGGCTCGGTTGTAACGAACGGGAGTCCGAACCTGACACTCGATAACGTCCACACCGACGACGGCCGCGGCGACGGCTCGAACCCGCAACACTTCGTCCCCGACGGCTGTCCGGAAAGCGGTGCGGAAGCGGCGAGCGGTGGGAGCGCCGGAAGCGGCGGGGGCTCCTCGAGCCCGCCCGCGGACAATGAGGACAGTGAGGACGAGGACCTCCCCGAGAACACCCTGACGGTCACCGGGACCGGTGACGCGACGGAGTACTACGTCGAGACTACCGACGAACTCGTCGCCGATCCGAACGCCGGCTCGCTCGAGGTTCACGACGAAATTACTGGCACGAGCGCGTCCGGCTGGGTGACGACGTCGTCCCACGTCGATGGCTTCCGCTTCGCCGGCGACCTCCACGAGGTCGCGTTCCGACAGGGCTCGGCCCGCGTCGAGGTCAACGGCGAGGTGATCGACCCCGATCAGTACAACGGCGATCAACCGAGCCTCGAGAACACGCTACTGGTCGACGGGATCGGCACCGCGGGCGGAACGAGCTACGAGTTCACGGTCTCGGGGGCCGTCGAAAAGGCGACCGTCGAGGGAGCCACGATCGACGACGAGGACGCCATCGACGGCGGCCACGTCTCGGGCGGCGTCGCCGGCTGGCGCGACGGCTTCCGCTTCGGCGGCGAACTCGAGGAGCTCACCGTCGACGGCGATGCGCGCGTGCTCGTCAACGGCGAGGCGGTCGATCCGGCCGACTACGGTCAGGAGCAGCCACACGTGTTGACGCTGGTTGGCAACGGGTCGGCCGCGAACTACGAGATCACGGTCGACGGCACGATCGATACGGTCGACGGCGACGATTCGGAGGACTACGCGACGGTATCCTCCGGAACCACGGTCGAGGGATCGATCGAACGTAGCGCTCAGCGCTTCCGGTTCTCCGGGACGCTCACCGACGTCACCTTCATCGACGGCTCGGCGCACGTCTACCTCGACGACCGGCGAATCGACCCCGATCAGTACGGCGAGCAGGAACTGCTCCCCAACGCCATCGTGATCGACGGTGCCGGCACCGACGGCGAGACGAACTACTCCTTCGAGATCGACGGCGAGGTCGTCACCGCGAGCTACCGCGACGCGTCGATCGACCCTGGCGACGAGATCGACGGCCGATCCGTCAGCGGCAGCGTCGACGACGAACTGGACGCCTACTGGTTCGACGGCGACATCACGGACTTCCGGCTCAGCGGGAACGCGAGCGTCGACGTCCAGTACAACGCCCGAAGCAACTGACCGGTCTCGACCGGTTTTGCTGACGGAATCGCGGCTCGAGACGATCGCGTTCGGAACCTGCGCGCGATCGCGTTCGCGATAGCGGTCGCCATTGTTCGCCGCAGGTTCAGACCGTATCCGCCCGGATCGGATCGCTCGACGGGCGATCGGCCCCCTCGGTCGACTCGAGTGCGGTGCGACAGACCCGCTCGAAGCGTTCAGCCTGGGCGGTCCAGCGAAACGCGTGTGCGTCTTCGCGAGCCTGCGCACCGAGGCGCGACCGGAGCGAGGGGGAGTCCACGAGCATCGTCAGCTTGTCCGCGAGATCCTGGGGATCGCCGACGCGGGCCAGCAGACCGTTTTCCCCGTTGGACAGGTAGGTCCCGATCCCCTCGAGATCGGTCGTGACGACCGGGAGGCCACAAGCCATCGCTTCCAGGTTCGCCATCCCGAAACTCTCCTTGTGGCTTGGGAGACAGAACACGTCGGCTCCGGCGTGGTACGCCGGGAGGTCAGGGTGGGGAACCTCGCCGTGGCAGACGACGTCGTCGTCAATCCCGAGGGCCGCGGCCCGATCCCGAATCCGGGTGCGTTCGCCCCGCCCGACGAAGTGGAGTTCCTGCCGTCCGTCGAGGGCCGCGACCGCCTCGAGCAGGTCGTCGATCCCCTTCGATTCGACGAGTCGGCCGACGAACAAGATTGCCGGGTCGTCGCTCTCGAACGCGGGCTCGATACCGGGCCGAAACGCCTCGGGATCGATGCCGGGCGCGATAACGCCCTCGAAGTCGTAGCCGAACGTCTCGGTGAGCTTCTGGGCGGTATCCGGCGAGTTGGCAAGCAGCAGGTCCGTTTGCGAAAACCGGTCGCGAAGCCAGGCCGCCGGAGAGCGGTCCGAGGCCTTGTGAAACGTGTAGACGGTCGGCACGTCGACGAGGTTCGAGAGGAGCAGGTCGTCCAGAAACTGGGACGTACAGAGCACGTCGAGCCGTTCGTTCATCTGATCGATGACGTCGTTACGGGCCGCCCACAGCGTCATCAGGAACTTCTTGCGGTTCTGGGTCCCGAGGGGGTTGATCGGATCAGTTACCCGAGAGGGATGGTCGTCGAACGACGGGGTCTCGACGATTCGCACGTCCGACTCGAGCAACACGGGGGAGAGCTCACCGCGTCTGGTGTACAGCGTCACGTCGTTCGTCTCGCTGAGTTCGACCGCCATCCGCTGCGTGTAGACGGCGATCCCCCCGGCGTGGCGCGTGCCCGCCGCGTCGTGATAGAACCCGATGTGCATACGACAGTAGACGCATATCAACTGGTTTGTTATTACGCTCGTACCGACAGTACAACCCGCCTATCTCTCCCGCTGGATGTCTGATATGGGACTTTGCGGCGTGAGAATCCGAGCCGCGGTCGGGTCGCTCGGCGCGTTCGAGCCTCGCCACTCGAGCAACGGCGAGGGAGCGAAACGGGAAAATCGAGTCGTATTATGGAGTCGTATCAGTGATCGCGCGCGTTGTACTGGACGTCGACGCTCGCGTTGCCGCGGAGCTGGAAGTCCGTGATGTCGCCGTCGAACCAGTAGGCGTCGAGCCAGTTGCCGACGGCGCCGCGAACGGCTCGACCCTCGATCACGTCTTCGTCGTCGATCGAGGCGTTCCGGTACTCCGACTTGACGACCGCGCCGTCGACCTCGAGGGAGTACGTGCTCGGTCCGCCGGCGTCGACGCCGTCGATCACGAGGGCGTGTGGAAGCAGTTCGTGTTCTCCGTACTCGCTCGGATCAATCGATTCGCCGTCGACCGTCACATCCGCCGCGCCGTCGCTGAACGTGAGGTCCGTCAGCGCACCCGAGAATCGGAAGGATTGGGTTTCGTCGGTGAGCGAACTCTGAACCGTCGACCCCGAGACCGTCGTCGCGTCCGCTTCCGGCTGCGCGTCCGACGCGAGCTCAATCGATCCGTCAACCGTGATCTCGTAGCTCGTCGGCGTCCCCTGTCCCGCGACCTCGAGGACGTGTGGAAGCTGTTGCCCGACGTCGGCCGGATCGACCGCCTCGCCGTTGACGAATACCGTTCCGGGGCCGTCGACGGTGAGTTCGGCGAGGTCGCCGTCGAACCGGAAGGCGTCCTTCCAGTCGGCCACGCCCCCCTGCACGGTCGCGCCGTCGATGGTGTCCTCGTCGTCGATCGAGGCTCCCTCGTAGTTGGTGTGTTCGATCGCACCGTCGACCGTGAACTCGTATCGGGTCGCGTCCGACGGATCGCCGTCGACCAGGAGGACGTTCGGCAGTTGCGAGCCCTCCTCGTTGCTCGTCGCCTCGTCGTTGGCTCCGCCGCTCGAGCCGGCCGATTCGGTTCCCGATGCGGCCGCCTCGGGCGACGTCGGGACGCCGTCGGGGATCGAGAGATCGGGCTCCCTCGAGACGTCGTTGCCGATGGAGACCGTGGAACCGTTTGCCTCCCGGATCTGTCCGCGATAGCCGCCGCTCTGGAAGTCGACGCTGCCCGCGGAACCGTTCGCGCCGGCCACGAGCGAGTACGGGTAGGGGCCGTCGGCGAAGTGCGAGTCGCGGATGGTTACGGTACCGCCGTTCCAGACCCAGACGGGGCGGCCGTTGGTCTCGCCGTAGCCGCCGTAGCCGCGCCCGTAGTCAGTATCGTCGTTGTAGGCGACGCAGTCGATGATTTCGTCGTCCTCGCTGCCACAGCGGAAGGTGGTAACGCCGTTGTTCTTGCCGAAACAGCGCTCGAATCGGACGCTGCCGCCGTACGGCGTGTTGGAACAGTAAAAGCCGTTGTTCGGGTATCCCTGGACGTTGCAGTTGCGGAAGGTGAGGTCCGCTTCGCTTCCTCGGTGCATGAATACGGCACCGGGCCCGTGAACGAAGCTCGCGCCTTCCTTCGTCGCGCCGTCGCCCAGATAAATGTTCTCGAAGAGGATGTCTCCCTGCCCGGCGTTGATCGAGATCATGAACGAGTCCCCGCGATAGAGACCTTTGAAACCGATATTCCGAACCGCCGAGTCGGCTCCCTCGACCATGATCAGGAAACTCTCACCGGTCGTGAGGTCGATCAGTTTGTTTTCGTACGTTTCGCCGCGGTTGACCGTCACCGTCTGCCCGCGCGCCTCGACGACTTCGTAGTCATCTTCGACGGCGCTCGCGGCTCCAGTTAGCGTCGCGGCCGCCGTCGTCGCACCGGCCAGCTTCATATACGATCGCCGGTGTAGTAATTTCTCGTTACCGCCTTCGTCGGTCGCCTCCGCGTCGGTGGAGACGGACGACTCGTCGTCCAGTACCGAAGGGTCGCGTGCCATGCAATCAGGTAATTAGATACTACCGGCATAAACTTTCCGCATTTCTGCCCTTAAAATTTACAGACTGTATCTCTTCCCTGCACTATTACTAAAAGTTTGAGTGGTTTTTAGCTTCGGAATTATATGTGCGGAACATTCTCGTTTTCGTATCGGTATACTCGTATTACCAGGAAACGGGCGCCGAAAGCCGGTTGATTCTGGATGTCCGTCGCCGGTAATACGATATTACTTTGCAGCGACACTCCGACGACCCCCGGAAGAAGCGATCGTCTACAACCGTTTTGTCTCTCGAGAAACGGATCCCTCGAATCCGGACGCAAAACCACCTCCTGCGGACTGTGCGATCAGCGGGGAATCGTTTCGGTGACTACTATAGTAGCCACTGAAACGGATTAACACTGATCGCAACGCCGTTATGCGATCAGGTGTGCAGTGACTTGCAGTGGCTACTATATACTCCTCATCGGAGACGGCTCGAGTCTGTGACAACCGTCGAACGAGAAGTGAATACGGCGAGAGTGTGCCAGTGCGGATCGCGGGAGGGGGAAGCAACGATCCGCACTGTGGAGGAAGGGCGCGTCAGCGGGGAACGGAACGTGTGGAGGGATGCGTCAGCGGCGGATTCAGTTCGAAGCGCCCGATGCGGCGGCTTCGGGGGAGGTTGGAACGCCATCCGGGATGACTGCCTCGGGATCGGTACCGACGCCGTCGCCCAGTTGGACGCTCGAACCTGCTTCTTCGGAGATGCCGGCACCCTCGTCGTAGTCGGAGTTCGTCACGGAGACCTGGGTAGGGCTTCCGTTCGCACCGGCGACGATGGCGGAGTTCTGGCCGTTCATCTCGATCTGGCAGTTGTCGACCTCGATCGTCCCGGGGGCCCACGCCCAGATTCCGCGGCCGACGTAGCCCTCGCTGGCGTCGACGGAGACGCTGGAATTGGTCACCTTGCTGCCTTCGGTGGCCAGTCGGAAGTGCGAGACATAGCAGTTCGCGGCGAAACTGCTGTCGATGTGGATCGTACCGCCGCCCTTGTTGCCGGGTGCGGAGGCGTAGATTGCGTTGTCCGCGAAGTTCTGGATGTTGACGTTTTTGAAGTCGATGTGACCGGAGTGGTCGGGAGCGACCCAGAAAGCGGTCTGGCCGTGCCCGTTCGGGTTACCGTTACCCGTACTCGAGCCGTCGCCGAGGTAGACGTTTTCGACGGTACAGGTCCCGCCGGCGGTGTCGGAGATACCGAAGGTGGCGGAGCCGGTGCCGGAGGTATTCTTGCCCTTGAATCCGATATTTCGGATCGTCCAGTCGCTGCTGTGGGCCGTGACGATGATGTCCTGTCCGGTCGTCATGTCGATGAGTTTGTTCTCCCAGGTCTCACCGGAGCCGATGGTAATCGTCTGTCCCTCGGCTTCGATGACCTCGTAGTCGTCCTGGGCCGAGGCTGCACCGGCACCGCCGAGTGCGGTCGCCGCGGTCGCCACCGCGGCGAACGAGCGAACGTAGTTACGGCGGGTTAATCCGGAATTTCGGCCTGTCGTCGGAGCGGATTCCGTTTCGGACGTACGGGGATTCTGCGCCATACATTTTCGTAACACCATCTTACGCCCATAAACTTTTCCTTGTTACTATGGCTTAAATTTACAGACATAGTTACTAACTTTGCAGAAACTGGCACAATCTATGCATCTTCGTTCTCGAATATACGAATGATCACGCGGTGTAACGACGGCGTGCAATCACGTATTTTCTCGAGAAACGAGGGAATTCCTCGGAGTGTGGGGTTCTCCGAGCTGAATTCGACGAGTTGCTTCCCGCATCGTTTTTCCGGTGGTGACGCTGTTTCGTTCGGACAGGAATCCGTTTCCTCGGTCGTAATACCCTATTACCGGCCGGAACGCCGACTGACGTCACCGTCGCCCGTCAGTCACTCCGTCAGCACGATTGACGAACAGCGTCGAACCACCGCGGTCGCCAGTGAGGTGCCGATACCGGACTCGGTACGACCCGTCCCGAGTGTGCGTCCAGGCGCCGCCCAACGCACGCATATCATCATCCATATCTCGAGCCGGACGACCCGACGACCGAGTTGGACACCCCCTCCGGAGGGGCCGTGATCGACCGCGACAGTGCGAGAGCGACGATTCGATACCGAGCACGAGAGGCGACTTCATCGCTCGACGTACCGGTTCGCTCTCTCCGAAGAAACGCAGTCGCGCTGGGCGATGAGGGGCCCCTACGGTGCGCTATCGATCGCGTACATCTCGAAGTCGTCGTTCGAAATGACCTTGTTCGCACCCGGCTCGGTGTCGAGTGCCTCGAGGGCCCTCCTGTCGTAGTTGAGTTCACGGTAGACGTCGAGTTCCCGCGACTCGTCCCAGTCGGTGACGACGAAGTAGTACTCGTCGGTGGGATAAGCCCCGCTGTAGTTCCCCTCCGAAAACACGGTGGCGTTGACGGAGCCGGTCGCGGCCGACGCGCCGCTGATCGTGTCGCCGCCGGAAACCCCGTTGATGCCGTGGTCGTATCGATAGGGGTCGTATCCCATCCCCGCGTAGGGGACGTCCTCGGCCCCGTGATCGAACCCGTCCTCGTAACCGCTCATCATTTCGCCGGTCACATGCTGGCCCGGGTTGTAGATCAGCGGCGACGTGAACACCGTCATGAGCCCGAGGACGAGACACGCCCCGAGTACCAACGCCGTGACTGCATTCGCGCCCGGTCTCGTGATCACGCTCGAGAGGCCGCCCACGAGCCCTGCGAGGGCGATGCCGGCCAGGATCGTCAGGAGCACATATATGAACCCCATCTGCCGGAACGCCATCGTGGGCGTCCCGAGGAAGTAGACGAGAAACATCGCGGAGAGCGGGAACAGCGCGAACGCGAAGTAGTTGACGAGGGATTTGGTCTCCCCGTCCAGGCTCGTCCGGCCGAGCCAGACGACCAGGATGAAACAGCCGACGACGAGGCCGATGATCGCCGCGTCGAGGAACATCTTCACGAACAACTCGGTGAGGCTGCCACCGATCTCGGTCAACGACGTCCCCCGCTGGTCGACTTCGGTGCCGCCGCCGATATCCTGTGCGAGCAACCCGGTGACGAGGCCGCCGACGGCCTGCCTGAACCGCTCGTTGCCGAGCGCCCAGAGCCCGAAGAGGGCCCCGAGGGAGAGCGTGTGAACGTAGGTCGTCGGATGCTCGAGCATCGGGTGGTCGTCGTAGCGCCGGCGGGCGAGATACTGGACGCCGCTGATCGCGCCAATGAGAACGACGACATTGAACATCTGCTGGGGATGCACCAACAAGAGCGCAAGGCCGGTGAGAAAGATGAGGACACTGAACGGCGACACGTCGAGCGGGAGTCGCTCGAGCGTCGAGCGCCGGTGGAGGTAGGCGACGATCGCGAAGAGCACGGGCGGAACGAGGAACAGCGCGTTCGAGTTGGTGTGAACGCCCATGTGCGTCGCGATGTTGTTGATCGGCAGCACCATCCAGGAGACGATCGCGGCGAGGCCAACCGCCAGCCCGTCGCCGGTCATATCGCGGACGACGAGCGGGACGAAGATGACGAAGGGGACGAAGAGGACGACCATCCCGATCAGGAGCCCCCGTTCGATCGAGGCACCGCCGGCGAAGTGCAGGACCGTCGCGATAGCGTGGAGTCCCGGATAGAAGAGTTCGTGCGGCGCGGTTCCGCCGGTGACGATGTCGCGCGTCCACCCGAGGTGCGTGAGTGCGTCGCCCATTCCGGCGAACCGATAGTTCCTGAGTATCGGGAGGCTCACGATGGCCGTGACCGTCAGTCCCCCGAGACCGATTCCGAGTCCCTGCTGACGGCCGCGACAGGACAGGGTCACCCCCACCGCGACCGCGAGCGCGAGTGCGAACCCGATCCAGGAGACCGTCGGAGCGCCCGCGTAGACCGACGGCTCGTAGGCGGTCGCGGGGTTCGCCCTCGCCACGAGGATCCCCATCGCAACCGCAAGAAAGCCGATTGCGACCGTCACGTTGAGCGTCGATCGTCTCATGCCCTCTCACCGAGTTCGGCCGGCCCAGTCTCGATACGCATGTGTTGGGCCAGTGGTCGGCACTGTCGGGGTTTGTTATAGGCTTCCTACCCTCGAAAACAGCCGTTGTGAGCCCTCCATCCAAAGTATGCTATCCCTATCGAATCCGAACGGTCAGCTACGGATTGGTTTCTCGCGTCGGAATCGATCAACGATTATGCCGGTTTTTGTAGGCGGTCGTGATCGGTCGAGACGACACCCGAACTCGCCCTCACTATGTCATCCATCATCATCGACGAGATCTCAACTCACGAGGCGACTCTCGAGTGTTCGGTCCGCAGCGCTGCCGACCTCGAGCGATTCTTCACCGACGAATCGTTTCGGACCAGCTACGACGTTCCGATCGGGGACGTTCCCGAGGGCGTGCTCGCGATCCCCGTCCTCGCGCAGGTCTGTCCGGTCGCGTGGGCCAACGGAGCCGACGTCTACGTCGACGAGGTCGACGCGACGTTCGCCCGCGCGCTCGAGAACGTAAAAGAGTCGCTGTGTGACATGCACGACTTCCTCGAGGGCGGGACGCTCTACGCGCGCCGAACTATCGAACCGGAACCGGACGCGACCGCCGAGAGCGGCCTGCTGTTCACCGGCGGCGTCGACTCGACGTGCTCGTACGTCCGCCACCGCGAGGAGTCGCCGACGCTGATCAGCGTTCGCGGCTGGACGATCACCCCGGACGCCGCCGACGACGGGAAGTGGAACGCCCTCCGCGAGCGCGTCTCGGGCTTCGCCGCTGACCACGACTGCGAGACGGCGTTCGTCGAGTCGAACATGCTCTCTTTCCTCGATCATCCCATGCTGTTGGCCCACTACAAGCGCTACGTCGACGGCGGCTGGTACAGCTCCGTGGGTCACGGGCTGGGACTGCTCGGGCTCTGCGCACCGATGGCCTACGCGCGCGGAATGGAAGACCTCTACGTCGCCGCGACTCACTGGGACGGGATCGACCTCGAGTGGGGTTCTCGCCCCGACATCGACGAGCACGTCCGATGGGCCGGGACGCGGTGTCACCACGACGCCTACGAACTCACCCGGCAGGAACGCCTCGACGTCATCGCCGACTACGTCCGCGATGAGGATCCCGAACTGCAACTCCAGACCTGTAACGACCGCATGGACGGTAACTGCGGCGAGTGCGAGAAGTGTTATCGAACGGCGGTCGGCCTTCGCCTGTCAGGCCTCGAGCCGTCGAACCACGGCTATCCGTTCTCGGACGCGGACTACCGCGACCTCCGTCGCTCCCTCGAGCGCGGCGAGTGGGTGCTCGGGCAGGACGAGCGCCACATGTGGGCCGACATCCGCGAGCGCGCGAGCGAGACCGAACCCGCGACGCCGGCCGAGCGAACCTTCTTCGAGTGGCTCGAAACCGCGGACCTGGCCGATCTGATATCGTCGTCCGGCTCGCCGCTGGTCCACCGACTCCTCTGGGCCGGCGCGCGAAACGCGCCGAACAGCGTCTACAACACCGTGTACCCGGCCTGGACGACGGCGAAAGCCGGCCTTCGACTCGTCCGATCCGGTCGATAGAGCGAGGCGTTCGGTCGGTGACGCGCCCACCACGCTTTTCATCATCCTACGTGAACAATTGCCACAATAGTGAGATGACCGTCGAAATCGGCGATCTGGCCTCGGTTTTGCTCGAGAACGCCCAGGACAAACTCGCCGTCGTCGACGAGGCGGGGACGTACCTCTACGTCAACGATGCGAGTCGCTCTATCCTCGGGTACGAGCCGGACCAGCTCGTCGGCGAGGACTCCCAGGAGTACATCCATCCGGACGATCGGCAAACCGTCGCGGACCAGTTCCAGCAGATCAGTTCGACGGGGGAGTCGTCCGCGTCGGTCCAATATCGTCACGCGACCCGAAGCGACGAGTGGGTGTGGCTCGAGAGCCGCTTTACGGATCTGCCCGACGACACGCTCGAGGGGTACGTTGTCAGCTCGCGGGATATCTCCCAACAGGTCGCTGCGGAACGCGATCGCCGCACCGCCGAGAGTCGACTGCAGACGATCGCCGGGACGGTCGGGGACGTTCTCTGGATGTTCAACAGTGACTGGACCGAGCTCCTGTTCGTCAACCCGGTCTACGAAGACGTCTTCGGCCAACCGGTCGAGGATCTCGAGGCGAACCCGCATGAGTTTCTCGATGTCGTCCACCCTGACGACGTTTCCCGCGTCACGGCAGCGATGGCCCGCACCTCGGACGGCGAATCGGTCGACATCGAGTATCGCGTCAATCCGGACACAGACTACAGCCGCTGGGTCTGGGTGCGTTCCGAACCGATCATCGAAGACGGTGAGGTCGACCGTATCGTCGGGTTCTCCCGGGATATCACCGATCGTCGTCGCCGGGAACGCCAGCTCGTGATCATGGACAATCTCCTTCGACACAACCTGCGAAACGATCTGTCCGTGATGCTCGGCAACGCAGAGTGCATCGCGAGGGACGGCGACGAATCGTCCCGCGAACACGCGGCGACCATCCGCCGACAGGGGCAGGAACTCCTCGAGACCGCCGCCAAGCAGCGCGAGATCATCGAGTTGCTAACGGAGGGATCGGTGCCCGCCTCGATCGACCTCGTCCCAGTCGTAACCGAGGCAATCGAAACGATACGCGACCAGTATCCGAACGCGACGATCGAGACGACGTCTCCGGACACCGCGACCGCCCGCGCAGTAACTGAAATCGAGTTGGCCGTGGCGGAACTCCTCGAGAACGCGGTTCGACACGAACCGCACGGTAAGCCGGAACTGTCGGTAACCGTCCGCTCGCATCCGGAAACGATCTCCGTCTCGATTCGAGATAACTGTCCGCCGATCCCGGAAGTCGAGTTTCGCATTCTCACCGGTGACTGGAAGATGGACGACGTCTATCACACGTCCGGGTTGGGGTTGTGGCTCGTCTACTGGGTCGCCGACCTCTCGGACGGCAATATCGCGTTCGATCGATCCGAGACGGGAAACACTATCACGCTGACGCTACCGCGCGATCGGACGTGAGAGGAGGGTGGCGGCCGTTCGGTATCCGTTCGAGCGGACCGGAAGTATTCGGGATCGAAGAGCGCCGGAAAAGAGCCCTATCACGATGTATACGGCGGTAGTTACCCGCCCCTGCCGAGCCGATAGTCACTCGGAGAACGGGTCGCGACGGACCGCGGGATCACTCACTCCATGTAACCGAGCCCCTTCAGTCGGTCCTCGACGTCGTCGAAGTCCTCATCGACCGCATCGTCGGTGTCGGTCCGGCTGACCGTCGTGCGGTCGACCTTTCTCGAGGCCGGGCGCGCTTCCTCGGCGAACGCATCGAACAACACCCGTCCGTCGGCGTTTTCCGGGACCGGTTCGCCGATTCCGTGGAGCAGCGTCGGCGCGACGTCGACCACGCGCGCGCCCCGAAGCGTCGCTCCGGCGTCGATCGACGGCCCGCGACACAGGACGATCCCCTCGCTGCGGTGGCTCGCGTCGTAAACCCCGGTATCGCCGATCACGTCGTCGGCGACCGTGCTTCGTGACTCGTAGGTTCCCCGACCGCTCACGACGAGGTCCGGTGACTTCTCGTCCGTCGGGAACAGATCGTCCCCGTCGGACACCTCGAGCAGCGCCCCCCCGTCGGCGTCGGTCGCCGACTCCAGGGCGGCCCTGATATCGGCCTTGATCTCCGAGATCTCGCTGGGATCGACGACGCCGCTGTCGAAGCGCTCGGTGTCGTTGATGTACAGGTTGCCGGTGTCGTGGACGAACGCGACCGTGCGGTCGAAGTCAACGTCGTAGAGGGCGTGATCGCCGGGAATCTGCTCGGCAACGGAGTCGACCAGCTGTCGGGGGAGCGACTGGACGAGCGCTTTTTCGGTGATCCCGACGCGATTGAGCGCACCGGTGATGGCGTCCCGGGAGATGCCGAGGCTCGCGAGCGCGCCGCGGGTCCCGTCGTCTTCGCGGCGGAACAGGTACCCCTCCCGCTCGAGGATGCGGTTGACGTAGACGAGGTCCTCGATCGGGCCGAAGCCGTGATCGGAGACGACGTAGAGGTCCGCGTCGTGGTCGTCCGTGTAGTCCATGACCTCGCCGAGCACGTCGTCGAGTTTCTTGTAGTGGGCGAGGAGCCGATCCATGTCCCAGATGAGGTGCTGGAATCGGTCGGGTGCGGTGTAGACGAAGAAAAACAGTTGCCAGTCGTCGCCGGCGCGGTCCATCTGAATCCGCATCAGTTCGCGGCGCTTTGCGAGCACGTCGTCGACGGCGACTTCGAAGTCGTCCAGTCGATCGGCGTACTCGGGGTAATCGAGGCTGATCTCGTAGTTCGGGATCCGGGATTCGATCTCGTCCCGGAGATCCGGTGGATGGGTGAACTCCCGGTCCGTCGAGGGCGTCATCATGCCCGTGACCATGGTGCCATCGATCTCGCTGACCGGATACGTCATCGGGACGTTCCCGACGTGGGCCGGCCCGAGTTGTTCCCAGAGGGCCGGCTGTTGGAGATCTCGACTCGTGTACATCTCGTGGCTGTATTCCGAAGAGAGGTTCTGAAAGCCGTATATTCCGTGTTTGTCCGGCCAGACACCCGTCGCGATCGACGGCCACGCGAGCGGCGTCGTCGGCGGACGGGTGCTCTCGAGCGTTCCGGACGCGCCCTCCTCGCGCATCCGGGCGAAGTTCGGGAGTTCGCCCTCCTCGCTCCACTGCTCGATGAGTCTCCACGGTACGCCGTCGAGTCCAAGCACGAACGCTCGCTCGGAGGGGGTTGTAGATCCGCTCATGATTATGTAGGGAGACGTCGAAGACGCCTATGGACAGAAATTGCCCGACGAGCGCTTTGTTATAGAGAGGTTTCACCCGGTAGCCGCCTCCATTCGATTCCGTTCGCTCCGATTAATTCTTCCGCCAGCATGTCCGCGTTCGGCGGCGTTCGAGCGGCGGCGGTAACCACGACGGTTCTCGGTCCCCGTCCCGACAAGAGATCCATAACAAAGTCATCCCGGGCGGACCGTCCCGATATGAAACGCGTTCAACAGTGGTGGATCCCGTGGGCAGCGTCGTAATTTCCCTCGACGCCGAACTCGGCTGGGGATTTCACGATCTGGCCGATCCGCCGACCGAGCGGGTCGAGGCCGGTCGCCGCGGCTGGTCGGTCATGCTCGAGTTGTTCGAGGAGTTCGATATCCCGGCGACATGGGCCGTCGTCGGTCACCTCATGCTCGACGACTGCGACGGCGTCCACGCCGACCATCCGGCCCCCGACGGCTGGTTCGACCGCGAGCGAACCGACTGGGCGGACCGCGATGACCTTCGATACGCCCCCGATCTCGTGACGGATCTCCTCGAGTCGGGCGCCGACCACGAGTTCGCCAGCCACTCCTTCTCGCACGCCCTGTTCGGCCGCCCGGAGACGGATCGCGAGTTCGCCGTCGCCGAACTCGAGCGCAGCCGCGAAATCGCGGCCGACTGGAACGAGTCGATCGACTCGTTCGTCTACCCGCGCAACGATATCGGCCACCGGGAGGTGCTGGCCGAGCAGGGCGTCTCGGCGTATCGGGGACGATCACCGACGCGGGACGGCGTGCGCGGAATATTTGATTCGACGATTCGAGACCGGTCGATGCTGGTCGAACCGGCCGTCGACGAGTACGGGCTGGTCAACGTGCCGGCGTCGATGTTCCTCTTCGGGTTCGAGGGGCCGGCGCGGACGGTTGCCGAGTCGATCTGGACGGATCCGATGGTCGAACTGGCCCATAGCGGGATCGACGAGGCGGCCCGGACCGACGGGCTCTTTCACATGTGGCTCCACCCGAACAACCTGACCCACGAGCGGGACGATCGCCGCATGCGGGCGATTCTCTCTCACCTCGAGCGCCGGCGGACCGCGACCGATCTCACGGTCGAGACGATGGGAGATGTTGCCCGCCGTGTCTCGGGATCGTCGCCGGTTACGGAGCAGGCGACGGCGAGCTGGAAGTGACCGAGACGAACGACTGAAGGGATTTGCTACTCGAGCGCTCTGGCGGGTACGACGACGATAACAAAGCCCGCAGCCGGCCCGTTCTCGGACAGATGGCACCAACACCTCTTTTGCATCGGTTGACCGACTCGAATGCGCTCTCGCTGGGCATCCTCGGCGTCGGGAACATCGGCATGGTACACCTGAAGTCAGCAGCCGCGATGCCCGGCGTCACGGTTGTGGCGGCCGCTGACGCCGTCCCCGAGAACCGCGAGCGCGCCGAACGCGCCGGTGCGTCGCGCACGTACGACGATTACGCGACGCTGCTCAACTCCGAGGACCTGGACGCAGCGGTCGTCGCACTCCCGCCGTTCCTCCACGGCGAAGCCGTCGAACGGGCCGCCGAGGCCGGCGTCGATGTCTTCGTCGAGAAACCCCTGGCTCGGACGACCGACGAGGCCGACGAGATGCTCGAGACCGCCCGCAAGGCGGGCATCGCGATCGGCGTCGACCATACGCTGCGTTACCAGCCGGACATGGCCGGCGTCAAGGCGGCCTACGACGAGGGGAGCGTTGGTCACGTCCCCTACGCCTCGATCACCCGGCTCAACGACGGGCCGCTCGGCCGACCACCGGTCGAGAACGCGCCGCCGTCGTGGCCGCTGGATTCCGACGCGGTCGGCGGGGGCTCCCTGCTCGAGCTCGGCGTCCACTGCTTCGACGTCCTCGAGTGGCTGTTCGGCGAGCTCCGAGTCCGGGACGCCTCGATGGGGCAGACGCTCGAGATCGACGTCGAGGACGCCGCGACCGTCCTCATGGAAGCGCCGGAGACGGGGACGACTATCACGCTCCACTGCGGCTCCTACCAGTGGGAACAGCTTCCGGAGGTCAACACCCGGCTTCGCCTCGAGGGCGTGACGGGAACGATCAGCAATCAGGACCACCTGCCGCAGAACTTCTACGCCGGCGCTGCCAAATCCGCCCTCTCGAACGTCGCGAGTCGACTCACGCGCGACGAGCCGGCCGTCTTCGGTCCGACGTTCTACCTGCAGGCTCACTACGACGCCCTGGCGGACTTCTGTGATGCGATCCGCGAGGACGAACAGCCGCCGGTCGACGGGGCCGACGGTCGCCGCACGCTCGAACTCGCCGAACGGGCATACGAGCTGGCAGTCGCGGAGACCGACGACGCCGACGACATCGACGGACTCGAGACGCCCGAGGTGACCCTATGAGCGCGACGGATAACACGACGAGCACGACGGACGACGCGACGAACGGGGACACGGTCCGCGCAGCCGCCGTCGACGCCACCGGACGCCGCGGCGGGTGGGATCCCGATATCGACGCCCGCATGGCGGCGCTCGAGTCGCCCGTCCGCGACGTGCTCGAGCCCTCACTCGAGACGCTCGCCGCTGCCGACCGACTAACGCTCGTCCCCGATGCCCATTACCCGTTCCACCCGTCGTCGGGGATGGTCACCGACCCGGCCGTGATCGGCTCGATCGTGTCCCACCTCGAGCGGCGGACTGACGCCGATATAGCCGTCGTTGGCGCGAGCGACGAGCGGATCTCCGTCGCTCGAACCGCCGAGTACATAGGCTACGCGAGCCTGCTCGAGCGCTTCGACGCGGAATTCGTCGATCTGGCGGACGAGTCCCGGACCGAGGACATCTGTACCGTTGACGGGAGTCCGATCGCGCTTTCGGTGCCCGAGCGGCTCGCCGAGAGTACCGTGATCGTCGTCCCGTCGCTGCGACCTACCGAGAATGGGCCGGTCGCCGGCGCGATGCGGACGCTCGCCGCGCTCGTCGATTCGATGGCGGATCCCGAGCGAGTTCCCGTCGCGGCGACGCGCGTCATCGAGCCCGCCGTCTCCGTTCTGGACGCGACGATCGCCTACGGCGGCGATCCCACTGCAGGAAACGCACTGTTCGCGGGTTCGGCTTCCGCCGTCGACGCCGTCGCGTCCTCGCTGCTCGGCCGATCGCTCGAGACCGACGCGGCGCTGAAGACGGCCCGCGGTGAGGCCGGACCGGTCACCGTTGAGGGAGACGGCGTCGACTTCGAGCGGCTTCGAGAGCGGATCCCCGACGGCGAGCTTCCGCCCTCAGACGAGACCCATCCCGCCGTCTCCATCGCCTACCGCGTGTACGCGGCGGTCGCCGGCGACGCCGTCCCGCCGCAACTCGAGGGTGGTCGATGACCGCGACGACCGGATCCCGAACCGCGGCGGTCACCGGCGCGACCGGCTTCCTCGGTTCGCGGCTCTGTGATCGCCTCCTCGAGGAGGGCTGGACGGTCCGCGGGCTCAGCCGGCCGACCTCGGATCGGGGAGACCTCGACGACGTGGAGTGGTACGTCGGCGATATCCTCGACGACGAGACGCTCCGGGACCTCGTCGACGGGGCCGACGCCGTCTTCCATCTCGCGGGAATCGGCCTCTGGAGCGCCGGTCCCGAGACCGTCCGGGAGGTCAACCGCGACGGGACCGAGCGTGTGCTCGAGGCCTGCCGGGACGGCGATGTCGGCCGCGTCGTCTTTACCAGTACGTCCGGCACGCGTCGACCGAAGAACGGGAGCGACTTCGCGGACGAGACGGACGTTGCCGAGCCGATCGGTGCCTACCAGGCCTCGAAAGCCGAGGCGGAGGAACTGGTCGATCGCTACGCCGAAACGGACGGAGACGCCGTCACCGTCCACCCGACGTCGATCTTCGGCCCCGGCGACGAGGAGTTCACCGCGCAACTGCTCTCGATGGGCGTCGAACCGACGATGCCCGCCTACCTCCCCGGCGGCCTGAGCATCGTCGGCGTCTCGGACGTCGTCGACGGCATACTTGCGGCGTACGAGCACGGAACCAGCGGCGAGCACTACATCCTCGGCGGCGAGAACCTTACCTACGACCGGGCGGTCGCCAGAATCGCCGACGCGGCCGGCGGCTCGCCCGCGCGGATCCGCGTTCCGTCCGCGGCGATTCGGGCCGCCGGACCGGTCGCCGAGGTCGTCGACGCCGTCGCCGACCGCCGGCTGTTCCCCTTCGACCGGCAGATGGCGAGGCTCGCCACCGAGCGGCTGTTCTACAGTTCGCGGAAAGCCAGCGAGGAGCTCGGATACGAGTATCAGCCGCTCGAGGCGCACGTGCCCGAGGCGATGGAGTGGTATCGGGCGGAAGTGCAGTAGCCATCGAAATTTTATCATCACCGACTGCGATCGAATCGGTTGGAGAACGGTTTTCCGCGTACCTCAGTTCGCCGGAGCGGCTGAACGACCGCAGTTTTCGATTCCCATTTGAGAGCGGAAAGTGGGAGTAGATTACTTTCTCGCCCGCCCGTCGACGCTAGATAGGTATGTCCGAGATCACGACCGACGAGCGCGGGCGGATTACGATCCCGAAGGCAGTCCGTGAGCGCTTCGGTGAGCGGTATCGGCTCGTCGAACTGGAGGACGGTATCAAACTCATGCCTGTCCCCGATGATCCGCTCGAGTCACTACGGAACGCGGCCAGCGACGAGTTGAAAGCTGCATCCATGGACGAACTGCGTGAAGCCGGTCTCGACGAAGGCCGAAAGTAAGCGACCGAGCACGTACGCTGATACAGCTACGACTCTTCTGCCGTCACTCGATCCGTGCCGTCCCCTGTACCTGCTGTTTCTCCCTGTCGTCTGCGGTCTCGATGACCTGCCCCGCGACCGCCTCGTAGACCTCGAGCATCCGATCGGCCGTCCGGTCGATGCTCACCTCGCGGGCGGCCTCGCGGCCGTTCGATCGCTCGCCGGATTCGAGGACGTCGATGAGTCCCCGGACGAGTTCCTCGTCGCTCGCGGCGACGCGGGAGGGTTCGACGCCGGCGAGGCGCTCCCGAACGTCGCCGACATCGACGGCAACCACGGGGAGGTTGCAGGCCAGGGCCTCCTTCACAGAGTTGGGCGACCCCTCGCTGTGAGAGGTCAACAGGAGCGCGTCGGCGGCGTTCATGTAGTCGGGCACCGCATCGTGATCGACGCCGGAGACGGTCCGGAGTCGCACGGGTCGTTCGAGGAGGTTGTCGGCCACGGTCACCACGCGCTCGGCCCGCGAATAATTTTTCACTCCGCGCGCGGGCGAGTAGGGAAAGAGGACCTCGTACGCGTCCACATCGTCGTCCCAGCCGACCCGCGCTCTGGCTCGGTCCCGGGGCTCCGGGCGAAAGGTCTCGAGGTCGACGCCGTCGGGGATCACCCGACAGTCGCGGCCGAGTACCGCACGCATCTCCTCGGACATGACGACGACCTCGTCACAGAGCGGCGCAGACGCACGACTGACGGGTGCGACCGGGCCGTGGACGTCCGACCCCCACAGCGAGAGGACGACCGGTTTGCGGAGCTGTGCGAGCGCTATCGGCCCCGTCAATCCGTAGTGGGCGTGGATCAGATCGTAGCCGTTTCCCGCTTCCCGAATGATCTCCGGAACCGTCCGAATGTAATCTACCGGACTCCGGTCGGTTTCGGCGTCGATCTCACCGGCCACCGACATCGTGGTAAACGAGACGCCGCGCTCCTCGAGCGCGTCCATCTGCTGAACCATGAACGGGGCGTCGGCGTACGCAGTGAGCGTGAGAACGTCCATTTCGAGTACCGGACGAAACGGACTGGATCCGTTTTGTTATCCGCTCAACCCACGCGAGTTTTCCTTCACGTACATCTAGATGTGGGATTCGTATACGGTGGCTTCCGGTCGGCGTCCCCCGTAGCGATGGGATTACAAAGGGTCGAGATGGGGTAGTTCGCAGCGATGCGGATCCTCGTCTTGGCGAATACGCCAGCTCACGTCCATCTGTATCGACACGCCGTCGACCGCCTCGAGCGAGCGGGCCACGACGTGCTCGTGCTCACTCGGCGCTACGCCTGTACGACCGACCTACTCGACTATTTCGACATGCCGTACCGAGTGTACGGCGATCACGAAACGGAGCGGTACTCGAAACTGGGGTTCGCACGCGAGTTAGGGGGCCAGTTCCTGACGATCGCGACCGAAGCGATCCGGTTCGGTCCCGACGTAATCTTCGGCAGGGGACCCTACGCGGCCGCCGCCGGTACGCTGACGAGAACCCCAGTCGTGCTCGTCCTCGACGACGAGCCCGGTGACTTCAACCACACCGTTTCTCGGCCGTTCGCCGATTGCATTCTCTCCCCGGCGGTGACGCGCCGCGATCTCGGTGACGCCCACTACACCTTCGACGGCTTCAAGGAGTGCGCCTATCTCCACCCCGACGTTTTCGAGCCGAACGCCGACGTTCTGGAATACCTTGGGGTGACTCCGGACGAACCGTACGCAATCGTCCGATTCAACGCCCTCGATGCCCTCCACGACGCCGACCTCGAGGGGTTCCGCCCCGAACAGCGACGTGACCTGATCGAGCGACTGAGCGAGGAAGCGACCGTCTTTGTCTCCGACGAGGGAGACGAGATGGACCTCCGGGACCTCCCCGCGCGGGCGTACGATCTCCACCCGGCGCTGATTCACGACGCGATGGCCGAGGCCTCGCTGCTGGTCGCCGACACCGGGACGATGGTCAACGAGGCCGCACTACTCGGAACGCCCGCCTTTCGCTACCGCGGCACCGACCGTCACGAGTACGGCGAGTTCCAGGAACTCGAGCGCGCCGGCCTCGCCGAGCAGTTCGACGAGTACGACGCGGTCTGCGAGCGGTCTCTCGAGGTCCTCGCCGACGACGAGGCCGACGAGCGCTGGCAGCGGCGGCGACGGGAGTACGTCGGGGATCTCGTGAGCCTCACCGATCTGCTCGTCGACGTCGCCCGCTCTCGGGGAACGGTCGACCGTCTCGACCGTTCGACGAAGCGAGCGTTGCAGCCGCGTTCGCAGACGATGTGACTCCGGGAACGAGCTGTTTCTGGTAGAAATTTACGGTGGTAACTCACATCACATCTACTGCTACCGTTGAAGCATACGGAACGATGAGCGTATCGTCCGGCTCACGAAACGCTTATACCTATCTCTGGAATAGGGCCGACAACCCCGTTCTATGAGTCTCTCCACACTACTTAGTCAACTGTTCTCCGGGTCCGAAACCACGACGGACACTCCAGAAACTGCCGCACAAAGCGGCGATGGCGTCCGATCCGTTACGGTCGTCCACGAGTGTCGTGACTGTGGAACGAACGTTTCGGCCGGAACCACTCAGTGTCCGACCTGCGAGAGCGACGCGATCGTCACTCACTCGATCGATTGAGCCGGCGGTCCATCGTCGCGCCCGACTGTCCGATCAGTCGTCGCGTCGCGTTTGTCACACGGAAGCTCGAGATCCTCGTTCGCCTCGGCGTCGAGTTGGATAGCGCTGCCGAGCGAGACGAGCCCGATCAGAATCGCAGCGAACGAGGCGAGACTCGCCGTCGCGGCCCCGTTGCCGCGGGCGACTCGAACGAGCGAGCCACCGACTCCCGCCAGCCCGACGGCCAGCCCCCCGGAGCCGACGGCGTAGTGGACGATGGCCGGATTGAACGATCTGACCACGTACCGCGTTTTCAGCCGCCAGCAGAAGCTCCGGAGTAACAACAGGGAGACGTACCGGACGAAGGGGATGTACCGAATGCTGCTTTCCTCATCACCGTAGACCGCCGTCATGGGTACGTCCGCGACCCGACAGCCCGCGACGTTGAGGTGCGTCAGGAGGTGGTTCAGAAAGCCGTACTGGTCGGTGATCGCCTCGAGATCGAGTCGCTCGATCGCGTCCCGCGAGATGGCGGTGTACCCGTTCTGCGGGTCGCCGATCGACCAGTAGCCCGACGCGAACTTCGAGAGTCCGGTGAGGATCGCGTTCCCGACGAACCGGAACGTCGACATATCCTCGCGGTCTTCGGGTCGAAGCAGCCGATTCCCCTTGGCGTAGTCGGCCTCGCCGGTCACGACGGGATCGATGATTCGATCGAGGATCGCGGGGTCCATCTGGCCATCGCCGTTCATGACGGCGACGACGTCCATTCCCTCCTCCGTCGCACGGCGGTAGCCGGTCTTGACCGCCGCGCCGTAGCCGCGGTTTTCCTGGTGACGGATCGGCACGACGCGCCGGTCGTCGCCGCCGTCGGCCACCGCGACCGCCGGTTCGGTCGCGTCGCTTTCGGCCGACGCGTTGACCCGCTCGGCGACGCGCTGGATCACCTGCCAGCTCTCGTCCGGTGACCTATCGTCGATCGCATAGATCCGATCGACGAACTCCGGAACGGTTTCGATGACACGACCGACGAACGACGCTTCGTCGTAGGCCGTTACGACAACGCCGATCCGCTTTCCCTTATACATCGTTTCCTCCGTCGGTGCTCGCGCTCGTCGCCGCCGACGTCTCGCGCTCGGTGCCGTCGCGATCGGTGCCGTTGCGATCGGTCCCATCGCGATTAGCGCCGTCGCGTTCGATACCGTCGTCGGGGTCCCGCGACTCCCGCGGCGGCCGCCCGTCGCTCGAGCCGGCGAGGTCGTACTCCCGATGGGGCGTCTCCGAGAGGTCGACCGCATCTCGCCCGTCGATGACGACCATCGGCTCGAGGCCACCCCAGTCGATTCGATCGAACGCCTCGTGGGGAGTGACGATCACGGCGGCGTCGAATACTTCGTCCGACAGCTCCTCGATCGTCACCGGGCGCGCGCCGTAGTCGGCCGGATCGACGAGCGGATCGACGCCCGCGACGTCGGTTCCCCGCTCGAGCAGGTCGTCGATGATCCCCAGTGCGGGCGAGGCGCGCGTCTCCTCGACGCCGGGACGGTACGTGACGCCGAGAACGACGACCGATGCCTCCTCGATGTCGGTGTCCACCCGCGCGAGTTCGCGCTCGAGTCGATCGACGACGACCGACGGCATCGCGTGGTTGACTCGGCGAGCCGTCTCCGTGACGGTCATCGGCTCGTCGGTTCGGCCGAGCAGGAAGTGCGGGTAATACGGAATGCAGTGCCCGCCAACGCCCGGGCCGGGGTCGTGGAGTTGACACATCGGCAGCTCGTTCGCCGTATCCATCGCTTCGCGGGTCGAAACGTCGAGTTCGTCCGCGAGCAGCCCCAACTCGTTCGCAAGGCCGATGTTTACGTCACGGTAGATGCCCTCGAACACCTTGACGGCCTCCGCCGTCGTCGCGTCCGAGACGGGATGAACCTCGTTGTCCGAGAGCTCGTCGTAGACGACCGCGGCCGCGCGCGTACTCTCCGGATCGACGCCGCCGACGACCTTCGGATACTGGCCGCGGATGTCCCGTAGTGCCGTTCCCGAGGATGTCCGTTCGGGACAGAACGCGAGCCCAAACTCGTCCGGTTCGAGGCCGCTCTCGCTCGCGAGATGGGGCTCGAGCACGTCGCGACAGGTCCCCGGCGGTAACGTCGACTCGGCGATCACCAGATCGCCGGGAGCGAGACCGGCGGCGATGTCGTCGGCGACCGACTCGACCGTCGTCAGATCCGGATCGTTCTCGTCGTCCAGCAGCGTCGGGACGATGATGACGTGAATTCGTGCCGCGGACGCCGCAGCCGTCCCGTCGGTCGTGGCCTCGAGTCGGCCCGCATCGACCTGGTCGGCGACGAGGGCCGCGAGGCCGGGTTCACCGACGACGTGACTCTCGCCGTCGGTGATCGTCTCGATGACGGTTGGATCGATGTCGACGCCGGTTACGTTCCCCGTGGTCTCTGCGTAGACCGCCGCGAGCGGGAGCCCCATCTTGCCGAGACCGTAGACGGCGACCGGAACGTCGCCGCTCGTCAGGCGATCACGCTGACGGTCGGAGGATTGGCTCGAGCCGTAGAGCCCGTCGGTAGTCCGGGAATCGGTCGCGTCGCGGCCGCTGCCAGCGGTGTCCGACATCAGGCTTCCACCTCCGGCTCTTGGGTCGGTTCGTCGTCCGTCTCGTCCGTCGGCCCCATCGCGAGCCGATCGATCAACTGGACCGTCTCGAGGGCCTGAATCCCGTCCTCGGCGGTCACCTCCGGCTCGGTGCCGGTGCGAACCGCCTCGACGAACGACTCGAGTTCGTTTCGAAGCGGTTCGCCGGTGTCGACGCGAGGTCGCTCGACGACGCTCTCGTGGCGGTAGCGGGACTGGCCGTCGTTCGTGAGGTACTCGGGGTAGGAATCGCGGTGGATCAACACCGACTGCTCGAGGTAGTCGACCTCGACGAGACACTCGCGGGCGGTGACGGTGAGCTTCCGGACCTTTTTCTGGGTGACGCGGCTCGCCGTCACCGTCGCGATAACGTCGTCGTACTCGATCGTCGCGGTAGCGTACTGACCGTTCTCGGCCCCCATCGCGGCGACCGAGTGCGGTTTCTCGTCGAGTATCGAGCCGACGACATCGACGTCGTGGACCATCAGGTCGAAGACCACGTTACCCGGTGCCGTCCGGTCGATCGGCGGGCCGAGCCGGTGGGCCTCGATGCTGATTACGTCCAGCTCGTCGATCAGTTCCGCGACCGTCTGCACCGCCGGGTTGAACCGCTCGATGTGACCGACCTGCAAGACGAGTCCCGCCTCGCGGGCCCGTTCGGCCAGTTTCTGGCCCTGCTCGACGGTTTCCGCGATCGGCTTCTCGACCAGTACGTTGACACCCGCCTCGAGACAGGTCGAGACCGTCTCGTAGTGTGCGTGGGTCGGAACGGCCACCGTCACGAGGTCACAGCGCTCGCACAGCGTCTCGAGATCGACCGGTTCGGTCCCGTATTCGTCGGCGACTTGCCGCGCGATCCCGTCGTCGTGGTCGGTAACGCCGACGAGTTCGACGCGTGGGAGTTCAGCGTAGATGCGCGCATGGTTTTCGCCCATCGAGCCGACGCCGATGACGCCGGCTCGAATCTGTTCGTCGGTCGTCCCGTCAGTCGTTCTGTCCGTACTCATTGGCTGGTAACGTGATCCCGCACTGCTTCGACGACAGTCTCCCTGTCGCGTGTCGACAGGCCCTGGTGAACGGGCAGTGAGAGCACCTCCTCGGCCGCCCGTTCCGCGCGGGGGAGCCGCGCCGCGGCCGTGCTGACCGTTTCGTAGGCCGGCTGGTGATGAATCGGCGTCTCGTAGTAGATCCCGGTCCCGACATCGCGATCGGCGAGGGCCGCCTCGAGGGCGTCCCGATCTCCCGTCCGAACCGTATACTGGTGGTAGACGTGGCGAGCGCCGGTCGGCTCCGTCGGCGTCTCGAGCGGGAGGTCGGCGAACCGCTCGTCGTACGCGGCGGCGTTCTCGCGACGGGCTCGGTTGAACTCCGACAGCCGCTCGAGCTGGACGCGGCCGATCGCCGCCTCGATGCTGGTCATCCGGAAGTTGTGCCCGAGAGCGACGTGGTCGTAGCCGCCGGTCCCGTTCACGTCCCGGCCGTGATTGACGTAGCTCGCGGCGCGCTCGGCGACATCGTCGCGGTCGGTGACGATCATTCCGCCCTCGGCGGTCGTCATGTTCTTCGTCGGATAGAACGAGAAGCAGGCCGCGTCACCGAACGTGCCGACTCGCTCGCCGTCGACTTTCGCGCCGTGGGCCTGACACGCGTCCTCGAGGACGAACAGGTCGCGCTCGTCGGCGATGTCACACAGCGCCGGCATATCCGCGGGCAGTCCGTAGAGGTGAACCGGCAGGAGTCCGGCGATGTCGTCGCGCTCGGCGAGCACCCGCTCCACGTCGGCCGGATCAAGCGTGTAGGTCTCGGGGTCGATATCGGCGAAGACGGGTTTGCCGCCCGCCAGTCGAATCGCGTTCGCGCTCGCGACGAAGGAAAACGGCGACGTGATCACCGCGTCGCCGTCCTCGAGTCCGATCGCCTCGAGGGCGGCGTGTAACGCGGTCGTTCCGTTGGCCGTCGCAACCGCGTCGTCGGTGCCACAGTAGGCTGCGAACTCCTCTTCAAAGGCCCTGACTTCCGGCCCGTCCGCTAGTCGGCCGTCCTCGAGAACGGATTCGACCCGCCGGACGGCGTCAGCGCTGAGTTGGGGGTCGGCGATCGGAACGGGGGTCGCGTCGCGGTCGGGTTCGGTATCGGCGTCTACCGTCTCGGGTTCGGTATCGGCGTCCACCGTCTCGGCCCCGGTATCGGCACCAGTGGCGGCATCGATACCCGTCTCCGCCTCTCGGTTCGTTTCGGTGTCAGTCATGCGAGCTGGTTCGCCCCCTCGAGTGGCTCCGGTAACTCCTGGACGGTCGCCGGCGTGCCGACGGCCAGACTGTCGGCCGGAACGTCGTCCGTGACGACGGCTCCGGCGGCGACGAACGCGTTCTCGCCGACCGTGACGCCGGGCAACAGCGTCGCGTTCGCGCCGATCGACGCGCCGTCCTCGATCGTCGGCCCCTCGAGTCCGTCGTCGGTCCGTATCGGGTACTCGTCGTTGGTCAGGACGGCCCCGGGTCCGACGAAGACGTTGTTGCCGATCGTCGTCTCGGTCGGCACGTAGACATTGGTCTGGAGGCTGACGTGCGAGCCGATCGTCGTCTGCCCGTCGATGACCGTCTTGGTTCCGACGAGTACGTCGTCACCGATCGTCGTCCCTTCGCGGACGAGGACGTCGTGTCCGGTCGCGAACTCGTCGCCGATCGTCACGTCGCCGTAGACGATCGAGCCCGCCCTGATCGTCGCGTCGTCGCCGATCCGAGTCGGCTCGTCGAACTCGCCGTAGCCGACCGTCGCCTCGGCGTCGATCGTACAGCCGTCGCCGCGGACGACCTCTCGTACCGCCTCGCTCATCGTGGTTCGCCTCCGTCGTCGCGGCTCCCCCGGACGTCGCTCGAGCGACCGCGACGGTGAATCGTGGCGTGCGCTCGAGCCGCTACTCGGCGTCGTGGTCGGTCGCGTATTCGTTTCATAGTCAATCGATACCCGCGTGGGTAATCGTGCTGAAACAGCCGGTAGCGAGGCTTTGTTATCCCCGGCTTGCAGGGGGCGTAGTTCGTGGCTACGGTGGCAGTGAAACCGCACACCCTGCTATCGTCGTGAGCCTGGTGATCGCGGCCGCGGACGAGCGCACAGCGCGCGTTCGGACGCTGAAACATCGTATTTCTCGTCTGTCACGGACGCCAACTGGTACAATTCCCTTTCCCGCGGGTAGCCGAGCGATAGTAAAGTGACACAGTCTGGCATTCGCTGGTGTGAGGTATCCGACTACACCCGTCAGACGGAACCGGGACTCGAGACGACACGACGAGAGCAGCCATGTCTGAGACTGAACTCACGCAAGCCGAGCTATTCGACGTCTTCAGCAACGCGCGGCGACGACGGGCGGTCCAGTACCTGAAACGGCAGGGCGGCTCCTGCGATCTCGCGCCGCTCGTCCAGCAGGTCGCCGCGTGGGAAAACGACACCGAGCCCGACGACGTGACTCGAACCCAGCGCCGGCGAGTGTACATCTCGCTGTACCAGACCCATCTGCCGATGCTCGAGGACCACGACATCGTCGACTGGGATCCCGACGGGCACACGATCGAACTGCTGCCAAGCGAGGACCGCTTCGAGCCGTACCTCGACCGCCACCTCGAGAACGATCGGGCGTGGCATCGCAGTTACGCGGCGGTGACGGCGGTCGGCGTCGTCGCGCTTGGGCTGTCGTTGCTCGCAGTCGGCCCCCTGACGACCGGTCTGGCACCGATCGTCGCACTGGCACTCTGTCTCGTCGTCCTCGTCCTCTCGGCGGTACAACACGTCTCCCGCCGTCCGGATCTGGACCTTCCGTTCGGCTTCGCGAGCCGGTAAGAGCGTTTTCCGCGCCCGACTTCCGTCGTCGTTCGCTATCCTCGCCATCCCCGTTCGCGCCGACACGCACCCCTCTGGCCATCTCGGCGCGTCTGGAATCTATTCCGAACCGATGTGAGCGCAGCCCATCCGCCGGACGGCAGCCGTCTGTTCCGTCGCTGGCTGATTCATCCCCGCCGTCTCGAAGGGGTAGCTCCAGCTCGGGTGGTCACTTCCGACTCGGGGGGTCGCTCCGACTCGAGTTGATACCGCTGTCTCGAAGCAGTAGGACAGTATTTCGTCGGCATCGAACGCGTCAAACGCGCCCAAAACGGAGTGGCCCACCCACGGAATTCGATACCGTCCCCGATCGGCGATTACGTCCACGGCGGGGGCCCTGCGGGAGTCGTTACGTCTCGGTTATTTCCACCCAGAAGTGGGTTTCCTCCGCAGCGTTTTCGTTCGTCGGCGTGGCCGGCGGCTCGCCCTGATAGAGCAACATACTGATCCTGACCGTTTCGCCGGGTCCTGCCGTCGGCGTCACCGATCGTTCCCCGCTCGCGGTCGCGCCGTCCGAGACGGTCGCGTCGATCCGTCGTAACTCCGTTCGTTCGACCACCTCGCCGTCTTCGACGACCTGTTCCTGGACCACGACCGTGTAGCGCTGTTGGTCGCCCTCCTGGTTTTCGATCGAGACGGTTAGCGGGATCGACTCGCCCGGCTCGACCTCGCTCGGCAGCGCGCCGGCGACCAGTTCGCCGTCTTCGTCTTCGCTGTACAACGCAAGTTCGGTGTACCCACCGCCCGCCACGGGCAGCAAAAATCCAACGAGTAACGCGCCGACCGCCGTTCCGATCGCGACCACGAGCAGTACCGACGACGCCGTCGCGACCGCGCTCTCGTCGCCGCGGAGGCGTCCTAGACTCGAGATCGGGGAGATGCTGAACCGCTCGGCGTCCGGAGTCCGGAGCCGTCGCACGACGCCCAGTTGGGCGGCGACGACCGTCACGAGAGCGAGCGCCGCTGCGATCGACGCAGTTGTCAGCCCCCAGCCGGTGATCGGCAAGAGCAGTACGGCCAGCGGAACGATCGCGAGCGAGAGGACGAATCCCAGACCGACGCGTTCGGTGATGTCGATTCCGCGGGGACGGGCCTCGGCGGCCGTCGCCGCCGTTTCCCGCGCGTCCCGCTCGCGGGCCGGAAACAGGACCGAAACGAGCGCGTAGCCCGGGAGAAACAGAGCAAGCGGCATCGTAACGAACAATCGAAGGCCGTTTCCGGACTCGAACGCCGTCACGATCAGGAACGCGAGTACTGCACCGATCGAGACGGCCGCGAGATCGAACGGGTACCGGCGAACGAACGCGAGCCGCGTCCGACTACTCGTTCGATGACTCATCGACGATCCACCGGGGTTCGTCGTGCAACGTTTGATCCCTGTGCGGACAAGACGAGTGCCATTCTCGTTGGAGCGATACACTCTTCCGTGCTTTGTTATGGCCGCGTTACCGCGAGAATGAAAACTGTCGTCCGGTGGGAGAGACACGGGTCACTGTGAGACCGACTGTACTCGCAGTCTGCCGCCGTCCATGGCCACCTGTCGCCCTAGAAGTCGATATACTGTCCCTCCCACTCCCGACGATCTTCGATCTGCTGTCGACCGGCATCAGTGATCGCGTAGTAGTTCGTTCGCCTGTCGAGTTGTCCCTTCTCGACCAGTTCCTTGTTGACGAGCGTGTCCAGATTCGGATACAACCGTCCATGGTTGATCTCCGAACTGTAGTACTTCTCGACTTCGTCTTTGACGGTCTGCCCCGACGGTCGGTCGGCACCTGCGATCACGTAGAGCAGGTCGCGCTGGAAGCCGGTCAGATCGTGCATTGCTCAATCACACTGACCGTTCCAGTGAATAGATATTTGTTATCCGTCTCATACACTGTCCGTTCCGTCATTTCGTGGGGTATTACTCGAGTGAAACTGCGGATTCACAGACTATTACTCGATCTCCGACGCGTCGATCGGGTCGGCGGTCGAGGCGGTCATCAGCGGTGTCAGAAACAGTCGTTTCACCGGGCAGACACCACATCCGTGGCCCATCCGAGGCCGATCAGCTGTCGTTATCAGAGATGACAACGTTGATGCCGTCCGCGTCGATCCGAACGCGAAGGGCGTCGACAGTCGTCTCGTAGGCGGTCGTATGGGAACCGTCGTTCTCGAACCGCACGCACTCCGCCAGGAGATCGCTCTCGAGGAGGTTGTTGATTCGTCGGTAGACCGTTGCCGACGAGCTGTCCGTTTGTTTTGTCAGTTCCTTTGCCGTCTTTGGCCCTTCGCTCGTGGCGATAAGGATCGTCCGTGCGCAGTCGTCACCGAGGACATCGAGTTTGGCCGCTGGATTGGCAGTCGACTCGGATCGCGTGTTACTTGCTTGCGTTGACATAGTCGTAGTCACCCGTCCAGGACGGGCAGGGTTCGTTCGCTCTGTGTAAGAGGTGACGATTCGGGAGGCTCTGTCGCCGGACCACCACTGTCGGCGGTTCCACCATTACATTCCAGCACAAAAATCGGTAAGCGATAGTGGTATTTTATAACGATGTACCTTATCGTCCGTCGCCATTTTGTTCCGCGACGTAAGATCGTATTTCGATCCGGAAAGTACAGCTTTCGACGATTCCACGAACCGGTCAATCCCCTGTTTGACTACCTAATACGGCTGAATTCTGGTTGAGGTCGATCGGGTGGTGTTCGACTACACGTCGGTATCGGCGCTTCTACGGGGCCAAACTGCCCGGAAACCGGTTGTTTCCCGGTTCTCAGACCGGCTTCTCGGGTGAACGGTCAACGTCCTTTATTCGCGATTGCTCCCCTCGATACGATGATGCCCGGACGGGTATCGCGTCAGATCGGCCGCCTCGTGACCGGATCGAGTCAGGCGTCGGTCCATCCGGTCAGTTGCGTCCCCGATCGTATCCGTCCGAGTACACCCCCTACAACCCATGAACTCCACACAACACGACTGGAAGCCCATGGAATCGTCGACAGCCGGTGCTCGATGTCGAAACTGCGGAACGCATGTAACGCAGCAGTTCGCGCGTGTCTTCGGTGACAACGGCGACATCGTCCACGGCTGTCCATCCTGTACGACCTATCGGGAGATGCAATCCGGCGGTCATCTCCCGGGTGACTGATCGCCTCCGGTCCGCTCCGTTTTTCGTTTCGACACCACCCCACTCCTGTCCCCCCTCGAGACGGGTGACCGATACGTTCGGCGACTCGAGGGGTTTTCTCCCGTCCGCTCCGTTCGTTACGTCTTCCGGACACGGTTTGCCACATCGTCCGGCCACGCTGTGACCGGTGGGCGGAACCGATGGCTCGAGTGACTGTATCCGTCTCCTACTCCCCTCGCGCGGATCCCGGTCACACAGTCCGACTCGGGCGATGGCGTAACCTGCAAAAGTTAAAGGTAGTGGTGGGAGAAATGGGGAGACATGGTCACAGGTGGTGGACGGCCGTTCGAGTACCCTTGCCCTTTCTCTTTGATCGATGTCAGTTCAAACGAACAGAACTGAGCCGCTCGAGGAGAGCGAGGTCTTTCACATCCTCGGTAACGATAGACGGCGGGCTATCGTCCAGCTGCTCGCGGAGGAAGGCGGACAGATCGACGTCTCCGACGTGGCGACCGAGATCGCTGCGACGGAATCCGATACCACGCCCGTCCCGAATAACCTCTACAAGAGCGTCTACGTCTCCCTCCAACAGACGCATCTCCCCCAGCTCGAGGAAGACGCCGTGATCGAGTACGACTCCGACGCGAAGACGATCCAGCCCGGTCGTCACTTCGACGAGGTCCTCCAGTACGTCGACGGACACAACGACGACCACTCGCGCGTCTTGGGGCTTCACCTCGGGCTCTGTCTGCTCGGGCTCGCGATCATCGCGCTCGCCGGCCTCGGACTGCCGGTCGTCTCGAGCATCGATCCGGTGCTCTCGAGCGTGCTACTGTTTCTCGCCGTCGCTGCGAGCGGCCTCTATCAGCTGCTTGGTTGAACGAGGTGCCCACCCAACTGACGCCCGGCCGCCCTCGAACAGCGGCGCTCAACGTGCGCCTCGGCCACATCTGCACGTCTATCCGTCGGTGACTGCTCGTTCGGGACGACGCCGTCGCTCCGTGCCTGGTGACTGCTGAATCGAGTGTCGTCATCCGCCGAGCGAACGATAGCATACCGTCGCGACGCTCGCTGCGACGGAGAGAAAAGACGCGCCGTCCGTTGGATCTGTCGGCCGTTCGCTACCGAACCCAGTCGCCGCAGGGTCGGCTCAGTCGGCCGTCACACCGTCGGTAGTGTTTTCACCGGTGTCGTTGAGACCGTCTTCAGTCTCGTTCGTCTCGTTGTCGAGTCCGGTGTCTTCGGTTTCGGACTCGTTTGTTTCGTCGTCGATACCGGTGTCAGTCTCTTCGGTTTCCTCGGTCAGCTCGAGGGCCGCGACCTCACCGGATTCGTCCGACAGCACCATGTGGACGTAGTCGCCGGTAGCGAGGCCAGTGGTGTCGACCTCGAACTCGACGTCCTCGCTCGCGCCGCTCTCGAGGGTCACGTTCTGCTCGGCGACGAGGTCACCATCGAGACGGAACTGGATCGCCTCGGTGCGTTCCTCGTCCGTCGGGTTCGAGACGTTCGCCGTCACGGTGATATTCTCACCGATCGTGGCGCTGCTGGGCGCCTCGAGGTCACTAACGTTGAAGGATTCGGCTGCCGCAACATCGGCGGCGTCATCCTCAGTTTCGTTGTCGTCGATCGGTTCTTCGTCGATCGGTGTGAGGTTATCTTCCGTCTCGTTATCCTCGGTCTCGTTGTCGTCGATCGGCGTAAGGTCGTCTTCCGTTTCGTTGTCCTCGGTGACGTTGTCTTCGGTTTCGTCGTCGATCGGTTCTTCGTCGATCTGCGTGATGTTCTCGTCCGATTCGTTATCGTCAGTGACGTTGTCTTCGGTTTCGTCGTCGTCAACCGGCATCTCACCGTCGGTGACGTTGTTGATCTGGTCTGCGATCTCGTCACCGTCAACGTCTTCACCGACGACGAGAACGTAAACGGTCACGTTCTCGATGTTCAGGTTCTCGATGGTTGGATTCTCGACGGTCACGAAGATCGGCTGTCCGTCACCATCGACCGGTAGATCCTCCATCGGCATCTCATCGACTGGCTCTTCGTCGGCCCCCTCGTCCTCGTCGGTTACGTTGTCGTCAATCGGTTCGTCGGTTTCGTTGTCGTCAATCGGTTCGTCGGTTTCGTTGTCGTCAATCGGTTCGTCGGTTTCGTCATCGACGAGCTCATCATCAGTCTCGTTGTCGTCAGCTAGCCCGTCGTCGTCGGTTTCGTTGTCGTCGACGAGGCCATCATCGGTTTCGTTGTCGTCAACCGGTTCGTCGGTGACGTTATCGGTTGGTTCTTCGTCAGTGACGTTGTCGTCCGGCTGCTGAACGTCCTCGTCGGTCTCGGTATCCTCGACCGGCTCCTCATCGGTCGCATCCTCGACGGTGACCACTGCATCGTCGGTCACCGGCTCGTCGTCGGCCGTGAGGAAGGGTCCGTCAAACTGCCCCTCCGATTCGACGAAATCGTACGTCTGATTGTCGTTCGTATCGCGATGGGGCATCGCAATCAGGGTCTCGTCCTCCTCGAGCGGTTCGTCGAGGGTGACTTCGACCTGTTCATGCGTGCCGGCCTCGAGGTACTCCGAGGTACCGATGACGCTCTCGAAGACCTCTCCCACGAGGAGGCTGCTATCGTGGATCGTCACGAAACCGGGGCTCGCGATCGTGACGTTCTCGACGACGACCGTCTCGCCATCGGTCGTCTGATCGTCGAACGTCACGTACGCGGGCTGGGAGTCGTTGTCCGTGTCCGCGGTTTCATTGTCAGCGTCACCGTCGTCGGGGACCGTCTCGTTTCCGTCGATCCCCGTGGCTGTCTCGTCCTGTTCGTCGTCTACCGTTTCGTTCGTCGTCTCGTTCGCTGAGTCGTACTCGTTCGCGCTGGCCTCGCTGCTCTGATCGATGGTGTCACCGGATGTGGCGGCTGTGACCATCGCCCCGCTCGAGCAAACGAGCATCAGCGCGGTAAGTACGACGAGCAACTGATTGCGTGCGTTCATGGTTGCCGTGAAGGCACCAATTTCGTCGTTGCTTCGGCGCATAAACCGGCGGAACCATTACGCGAGAAATCGGATACTACGGCCCAGCAGTGGCGTATTCAGTGTCGGGTTCGTTCGCGGAAAACAACGATTGCTGATAGGAACGGTCGACGGTCAGTTCCGTTCCGCTCGGTACCGGCAACGAGAACCGGGACACCACATGCGGATCGGGGACGCCACACGCGGATCGCGCTCTGCTGTCGGGATGAATGACTAATCGTCGTTCACCTGTTCGGGCGATTTCGACGCCGTCGGTTCGTGACCCGGCAGGCAGACCAGGTTCTCCCGTCCGAGACGCAGTTTCGTGATCTGTTCGTCCTCCTCGAGGTCCGCGAGCAGTCGACTGACCTTCGCCTTCGACCAGTCGACGGAGTCGACGATGCTCGACTGCTTCATCCGCCCGCCGTTTTCTCGGAGGAGTTGTCGAACGCGCTCCCGATCGGTCACGAACTCCTCGTGGTGCGTCTCGGGACCGGCCGCGAGCGAGGCCGGCTCCTCGTATCGGTTGCGAGCGACGAGTATCCCTCCAAGAAGCGCGAGCGCGATCATGCCGGCGAGCGCAGCGATGTGGGCGCTTCCCTCCAGCTGGAGCGGTTGGGCTGACCACGAGATGAACCCCGGCCGAGCGCCCGTGGTCACCGCTGACGCGACGGCTCCACTGATCGACGGAACGAGCGCGACGATGGATCGGGGAGCTCGTCGGTGGCTGCTCATGGCTGTGGAAAACCCGTGTTCACGTCGTTCATATCCTGTATCCTCGTGACCGTTCTACAAATCGCTTTTTATAACCCATGTGCTGTTAGTACGTTATCTATATCTCTTCCAGAACGTGAATTCCACTCGACCAACCGATTCCGATCCGTCGGTATCAGTGGGATTCCCCAATGGGGCCCCGGACAGTTGTTCCCTATCGATGTCAGGCGGTGATCGACCCGATCCGCGATCATCGCAGCTGAACACTCGCCAGTCATGGTATAGGCAGTCTTTGTTCGACGGACCGAATAAACTCGTCCGGACGTTTCGAACGGTTAGTGCGGATTCGTTCCGGATTTAGCGAGTAACAAAATATTGGCGTGACTGTCAATGAATCGAATACGAGCGAGTGATGCGCTCGTCTCGGCGATATCCGTCTCGGTGTCGCACCGGTTTACGGGCCGACATATCGGCGGATATGACCCGTCCCGTGCTATCGACCGAATCAACTGTACGAACCGTGTTCCCGGTTCGACTCCAGTAGCGTGTTAGCGTCTTCCTCGAGCAGCGTCCGCTCGCCTTCCCCAACCAGCGAATGGATTCCGGACTCGAGATCGATCCGGGCGTCGAACCCGAGTTCGCACGTCGCCTTCGTGGTGTCCGCGCCGCTGTGTCTGATATCGCCGGGGCGGGAATCTCGGTGGACGATCGGCGAGGACGATCCGGTCGCGTCCCGGACGATCTCGGCGAGTTCCAGGATCGTCGTTCGCTGGCCCGTCCCGATGTTGAACGCCTCGCCGACCGCGTCGGTCGTCGCCGCCCGCAGGTTCGCCCGGACGACATCGCTCACGTGAACGAAGTCGCGACTCTGCTCGCCGTCCCCCTCAACCGTGATCGGCTCGCCCGCCCGCGCCTGCTCGAGGAACGTCGAAATCACGCCGCTGTAGGGCCCCCGCTGGCGCGGGCCGTAGGCGTTGAAATAGCGCAACGCGACGGTCGGCAGATCGTACAACTCCTCGTAGAGGCGGGTATACTGGTCGAGCGCGAGCTTCTGGACGCCGTAGGGCGAGGTCGGGTTCGTCGGCGTCGTTTCGGTGACCGGAAGCTCTTCGGGGTGGCCGTAGACCGCCGCGCTCGAGGCGACGACGACCCGGGCGTCCTCCTGGCGGGCCTGCTCGAGGACCAGCAGACTCGCCTCGAGGTTCGTGCGATTGCTCTGTCGGGGCGCGTCGACGCTCCGTTCGACGCTGACGAGTGCGGCGTGATGGAAGATTATGTCCACGCCGCGGGCCGCTTGCTGCAGCGCGATCGGGTCCCGAATGTCGCCCTCGATCACCGTCACGCCGTCGGGGAGGTGGGTTCGGTCGCCGGTCGTGAGGTTGTCGAGGACCCTAACCTCGTTGTGGGGCGTCAGCGCCTCGACGAGGTGGCTGCCGATAAAGCCCGCGCCGCCGGTCACGAGCACCGTGCTGTCGCGAATCGCTGGCGAGTCCATTTCCTGGCGGTAGCACCACCTCGCTGTTTAGTATCCGATTCGTACCCCCTGCGCTTTCGGTGTCCGATCCGGCGTAAGCAGTGCTTACACACCAGTGGGCTACGATATGGTGAACAACTGCTCGCGCGTCTCTCTCACGTTTCGGATCGCTATCGCCCGTTTTACTCGGCGGGACTCGAGCCGTTTGGGGAAGCTATATGCGCGGTCCTCGGCAACTTCACGGCAATGACCGTGGATCTCGTCGTGCGGAACAGTACCGTCATCACGCCCGCGGGCCGGACGCCCGACGCGGGCGTCGCCGTCGAGGACGGACAAATCGTCGCCGTCGGCCGGAGTGACCGGCTTCCCGACGCCGATCGCGTCCTCGACGCCGAGGGGAACGTGCTGGTTCCCGGGATTGTCGACTGCCACATCCACAACCGCGAACCCGGCCTCGAGTACAAGGAAGACTGGGAGTCCGCGACGCGAGCGGCCGCCGCCGGCGGCGTGACGACCGTCGTCGGGATGCCCAACACGGACCCGGTCATCGACAGCCCCGAGAACCTCGAGCTCAAATTCGAGCGCGGTGAGGCCTCGGCCCACGTCGACTTTCAGAGTTACGCGGTCGTCACGAGCGAAAATCTCGATCTCATTCCCGAAATTGACGCGGTCGGCCCGCTCGGCTTCAAGGTCTTTCTCGGTTCGACAGTCGGTGACGTCCCGCCGCCGAACGACGGCGAGATACTCGAGGCCATGGAGAAGATCCGAGAGACGGGCAAGCGACTGGGTTTCCACGAGGAAAACGGCGAGATCATCGATCACTACACGGAGCGCTTCAAGGCCGAGGGACGAAACGAACCGATCGATCACTCCCGCTCGCGGCCCGTGATTGCCGAACGGGAAGCCGTCGAGCGGATGATCACCTTCGCCGAGGAGACCGGCGCGAAGATCCACATGTTCCACGTCTCATCGGGATCGGCCGCCGAGGCGGTCGCCCGCGGCAAGGACCGCGGCGTCGACGTGACCGCCGAGACGACGCCCCACTACCTCTGGTTCACCGAGGAGGTCATGCGCGAGAAGGGCAACGTCGCGCGGGTTCAGCCACCCATTCGGGACGCCGAGGAACGTGACAGGCTCTGGGAGGTCGGTATCGACGACGGCGTGATCGACTGCATCGCCACCGACCACGCACCGCACACGCCCGCGGAAAAGAAAGTCGACGACCCCTTCGGCAACACCTGGGATGCGATCTCGGGCTTCGTCGGCCTCGAGACCGAGGTGCCGACCATGCTCACCTTCGTCGATCAGGATCGGCTCTCGCTCGAGGAGTGGGTCCGCCGACACTCGACGAATCCGGCCCAGGTCTGGGGGATGTACCCCCAGAAGGGGTCGCTGCAGGTGGGTACCGACGCCGACCTCACGATCGTCGATCCCGACCGAGAGTGGACGGCGGACGGCGCCGACTTCCACTCGAAGAACTGCGTGACGCCGTTCGAGGGCGAGTCTTTCCGGGGGAAAGCGGTCGCGACCGTCGTCCGCGGCGAGGTCGTCTACGAGGACGGTGACGTGATCGGCGAATCCGGATACGGTACGCGCGTGGACGTCGACTGATCGATCGACCGAAGACGGAGTGTCGTTCGTCGCGACCGTTCTCAGTTCGTGAAAGTTGCGGTCGATTTATATACATTATCCGTGCCACCGAATCTGGTAGGTAGACGAACATGACCGACGCAGACCCCACTGACGATATCGACCGCGAGACGGACAAGACGGAACAGCTCAGATCGGTTTTCCTCTCCGTCACTGACGGTGATACCGAACCGATGGTCGAATCACAACGGGAGGACTCCAACTCCCGGGAGATCCGCGAGGAGCAGACCGACGGGGTCGTTGGCCCGGCCGAACACCATGGGCTCGACGACGCGATCGGAGACCTCGAACCGGCTGATTGATCTCTGTCGAAGCCACCACTGACGACCGACTGGTTTCCGTTCCCGTGCTTTCCTTTTTCGATCGCCGATTACGAACCGGTATCTTCACCTTTCCGTTACTCTGTGCTCCGGTCTTCTGAGGCCAACTCTCGAATTCGGAAAGAATTTATATAATACATATATGGGAGACATATAATATATCGCTAGAAAAAATATAAATGAGATACCATAGTTGTATCTATTGAAATGTCTGGCAGACCCAACAGTACGGACGAGAGGACGAATCGATCGCGTCGAACCGTTCTGAAAGCCGTCGGTGGGACCGGGCTCGCAGCGGCGACCCTCCCCGGACTCGGTGCCGGGGCGACCGGTGATGGGTTCCTCTGTTCGGTCGGGATCCCCACGCTGTTCCAGAAAGACGAGACGCCGCTGGACCCGGAACAGGTCGGCGCCGTCAATGGCCAGTGGAACGCCGACGGGATCTTCATGCACCAGAACGAATCGCTCCGCGGCTGTGGTTGGTTCGGTGGGAACTGTGACTCATACACCGTCGATTTCCCGTTCGTCATTAGCTGGGCGACAGACGCGGACCCGAGCGATGTCGGTGACGTCTACGTGCGTCTTAGCATTGAGACACCCGGCACGTCCTACGGCGGCAACGGCTGGAGCTGGACGATCGAGAGTACCGAGACGACGGTCGAGAGCCAAAACGCCGTCGGCTCGCTCAGCGCCGAGTATCATACGGAAACCGGAATGCCAGGGAATCTGTTTCGACCCACGTACCTCGAGCTCGAGGTTGACTTCCAGGATTCCAACATCGCCGACGGAGTCGAGCGACACACGGTCGAGTTTGCGACCCCGAACCAGGGTCTGCTCGAGGCGGCGAACCTGATAGAGACGACGGACACCATCTACGATAACGGCGTCAGGATCGCGGATCGGCTTGTGAAAATTGACCTGAACACGCTGCGAAAGGCGGTCCGGCTCTGGGCATACTCGCCGACGGCCGGCAGCATCGATATGATCGACCCGAACGATCTCCCCGAGCAAGCAGTCGTGTCGGGAATTTCGGCGTTCGAGGGGCCGATCGAGGATCAACAGGAACGCAACGCCTGGGGCGCAGACGCGGTTCCGACCCTCTCCGGCCCGACGGTCGTTCGCCGTTCGTAGTCTCTCCGCGGGTCGATACCGGTTCTCGATCAGCGCTCGAGATCCGCGCCGACCGCTTCCTCGACCGACGAGAAGCCGTCGCGATCGAGCAACGCAACGAGCCCCCGATTGATCCGCTTCGCGGTCGAGGGCCCTTCGTAGACGAATCCGGTGTACAACTGGACGAGCGAGGCGCCGGCCCGGATCTTCTCGTATGCGCTTTCGGCCGAGTCGACGCCGCCGACGCCGATGATGGGCAATTCGCCGTCCGTGTACTCGGCAAGTGTGCGAATGACCTCGGTCGAGCGACTTTCGAGGGGGTTCCCGCTGAGTCCGCCCCACTCCTCGCGCCGGGGCGACTCGAGTCCCTCGCGACTCGTCGACGTGTTCGTCGCGACGATGCCATCGAGATCGAACTCCCGGACGATGTCGACCAGGTCGAAGACTGACTCCTGGGGCTCGTCCGGGCCGATCTTTACCAGTATCGGCACGTCCCGATCGTTTTCGGCCTCGAGCGTTTCGAAGATCGCCCGGAGGTGCTCGGGTGACCCCTCGTCGAACTCGTCGGGCGTGTTCGGACAGGAGACGTTGACTACGACGTAGTCGGCGAACGGCGAGAGCCGATCGAAGACGCGCCGATAATCCTCGATCGCCTCTGCTTCGCTCGAGGAGTTCATCTTGCCGACGTTGACGCCCAGCGGGACGTCGGGGGTGCCGTCGGCCTCGAGTCGCGATTTGACGCGCTCCATTCCCTGGCCGTTGAATCCCATCCGGTTGACCATCGCCTTGTCCTCGCGCAGGCGGAAGAGTCGGGGCCGGTCGTTACCCGACTGCGGATAGGGCGTGACGGTTCCGATTTCGACGAAACCGAAGCCCAGCGCCGCGAGCGCGTGGGTCACTTCGGCGTTCTTGTCGAACCCGGCGGCGACGCCGACCGGGTTCGGAAACGTCGCGTCGAACAGGTCGACCTCGAGCGCCGGATCGTCGTACCGATACGCGTACGAGAGGGCTGCACGTGTCGGCCACGTCGACTGGGCCGCCCGGAGCGTCCGCTTGCCCAGATCGTGGGCCGTCTCGGCCGGCAGTTTGAACGCGAAGGAGCGAATCCGCGAGTACAGCGTCATTGCCGGGACGTGAGAGCGGGCAACAGGTAAACGTCCCGAAGCGGTCGCGACCGACCACTCGTCGAGTCGGTCGCGATCAGAGTGACTCGAGTGCGTCGCTCACGTCCGATACCGACCGCAGGTCGTCCAGGGCTGCCAGCGCGTCGTCGACGGCCACAGATGCCGGGGCGTACGCGGCGCACATCTGGAACTTCTCGTGGAGCTCCTCGATCGAGAGTGGGTCGTCGTGGGTGCCCGGCGGCCGCTCTTGCATGCGTTCGTGGGTCTCGCCGTCGCGGGTCGTCACCGCGACGCGGGCGGCGTTGGAGTCGTAGGGCAACTCCTCGTCGACGGCCAGCGAGACCCGTTCACGAACGGTCTGAACCGCCGGCTCGTCGATGTTGTCCTCGTCGAATGCGGCGAGTCCGACGTCCCGGTCGGCGATCGCGCGCCCGATCAGGTACGGCATCGAGAACTTCGCCTCGAGTCCCGTCGCAGGGTCGTCGTGGGCGAGCGCGTCGGCCGCGCCCTGGGAGGCCGTCACCCGAACCTCGTCGATATCGGCCGCCTCGAGGGCGTACTCCTCGGCGAGCTCGATCGCGGCGTAGATCGCGGTGTGAGTGTAGTAACAGCAGGGATACTTCTTGACGTCGATGCCGTCCTCGCACAGCGCCCAGTGCGAGCCGAGGTCGGGCACCCGCTCGAGGTCCGGTTCGCGGTCCCCGCGATAGAGGTCGAAGAAGCCGCGATCTCCGTCGATCGCTCTCGAATCGGCGGTCGCCCCCTCGGCGGCGAGTAGGGCCGCGGTCGTGCCCGATCGAGCGGCCTGGCCAGCGTGGATCGACTTGGTCGTCGTCCCGAAGTTTCGCTTGAGGCCGGCCGGCATCGAGGCGGCGATATTGAGCGCGTGTTCGGCGTGGCCGGGGGAGAGCCCGAGCAAGTTCGCGACGGCCGCGGTGGCACCGAAGAGGCCGATCGTCGACGTGGCGTGCCAGCCGCCCTCGTAGTGGCCGGGGCTGATCGGTCTCGAGAGGTAGTGTTGCGCCTCGAAACCGGCGACGAAGGCCGTAAGAACGTCTCGTCCGCTCGCTCCCTCGCGCTCGCCGACGGCCAGCAGCGGGGCGACCATCGGCACGCTCGGGTGACCGTCCATCGCCGCCAGCGCGACGTCGTCGAAGTCCAGCGCGTGGCCGGCGGTCGCGTTCACCAGGACGGCGTCGGACAGCGGGAGTTGCCGGTCGCGACCGAGCACCGTCGTCTCGCCGGTTTCGGCGGCGGTCGCACTCCCGGCGACGGTCCCGCCCTCGGCACCCGCTCCCGCGAGGGTCACGCCGACGGTATCGAGGATCGCGCGTTCGGCCAGTCGACGCGCGTCGTCGGGCACGTCGTCGTCCGAGAGCGATACCACGAACGCTGCGAGGTCGGTTGCCACGCCGCTCTCGCCTGCGGGCATCACTACAGATCCTCCGGAAGCAGGAGTCTCATCCAGCCGTGGTCGACCAGCGCGTCGACGAACTCGTGAGGGGACTCCCCCTCCGCGGGGTGTCGACGCCGGCACTCGGCGTCGTAATCGGAGCAGACGTTGCGAACGCTCGAGCGGACGAGCCGCTGGCTTTCCGTCAGCTCGACCGCATCGCGCAGAGGTTGGACCATCGGGTTACCCTCATCCAGTCGGGCAAAAAGCGTTGCGCCGCTCCCCCTCGATTTCCGGAATTTCGGATCCGTTCGCTATCCCCCAAATCGGTCTCGTATCCGCTCCCTGAGCGCGGTCTTTCGGACCTTCTCCCCGTTCGGTCCCTCCGTCGTGGGGAAGCCGTCGACGAACTCGAACGCCTCGGGGACCTTGTAGTCGGCCACGCGGGACTCGAGGAACGCCTCGAGGCCGTCGGACGTGGGCTCGTCACCATCGGACTCGACGGGGACGACGAACGCGACCGGCACCTCGCCGTGGCGGGGATGGGGCGCGCCGACGACCTCGCAGGAGCGAACGTCGGGGTGGTCCTCGACGGCGGCTCCGATCTCGCGGGGTGCGACGAGGAAGCCGCGAACTCGCAGGGCGTCGTCGAGCCGCGACCGATAGTAGACGTAACCGTCAGCGTCCGTCTCGGCGAGATCACCGGTGTAGAACCATCCCTCTTCATCGAAGGCCGCGGCCGTCGCCGTCGGCTTGCCGAGGTAGCCGTCGGCCAGTAGATAGCCCCTGATCGCCAGTTCGCCCTCCTCGCCGGCCGGCAGTTCCGCGCGCGTTTCGGGATCGACGACTCTCGCCTCGATCTCTGGGTGGATCGGCGGCCCGCCGACGCGTTTGCGTTGCTCCGCCGGATCGTCGGGATCGCCGACGAAGATCTGGCTGTTGGCCTCCGAGAGACCGTAGGGCTGGACCAATGGGAAGCCGAACGTCGATTCGATACGCTCGAACAACTCCTCGTCGAACCCCTTGCTGATGAAGCCCACGACACCCGTCTCGACGGTCTCGACCCGCGATGGGTCGAAGACATCGTGCTCGAGCATCCGTTCGAACATCACGCCCAGCCCCGTGAGGTACGTCGCGTCGTACTCGTCGACTAGCCGAATCGTCTCGCCGGGGTCGAAGTGAGTCTGCGTTACGAGCGTCGCTCCCGTTGCGAGTGCGCTGAAGAGCGTGTTGTACCCCCAGATGCCACAGAACGGAAGCGTTGCGACACCGACGTCATCCTCGGTCACGCCGAGATGGTCCGCGACGTGGGCGGAGTGATTCAGCAGCGACCGACTCGACTGGAGACACCCTTTCGGATCACTCGTCGTTCCGCTCGTGTAGAAGATCGCTGCGGGGGCCTCGGGATCGCTCGCTGGCTCGAGATCGACCCGATCCCGCGCTCGGCCGGTCTTCAGGACATCGTCGTAGGCTCTCAGCGCTGGCAGGTCGGCCGACGGCTCGAGGCTCACGGCCGCCTCGAGGGCGGGAATCGAATCGGGATCGAATTCCGCGGGCGACTGTTCGCGAACCTCGGGAACGGCCGTCGCGAGCATCTCGTGGTAGTCCCGTCCGAGCAGTGCGTCCTCGGTGACGAGGACGCTCGCGCCCGAATCCTCGAGCATGTACTCGAGTTCGTGGGTTCGGTAGCGGGTGTTGACCGCGACCATCGCCGCGCCCAGCAACGAGGTCGCGAGCTGACAGGCGATCCACTCGGGGCGGTTTCCCAGCCAGACCGCGACGACGTCGCCCCGGGACACGCCCAGATCGGCGAGCCCGCGGGCGAGTGCGCGACTCTCCGCGAGCAGGTCGTCGTAACTCCACACTGTTTCGTCGAAGACCACGGCCCGCCGCTCCGGGTCGGTCGCCGCCACTGACGCGATCCCCTCGTAGATTGTCTCGTCTGGCCACGCAAGCATGACTGGTACGCTCGACAACGGAGTATCAGCGTAAAATCGTTGCGCGCCAGTAGCAGGCAGCCAGGAGATGCTATTAGTATCGACCGTCAGTTCGCGGATCGCATCGAGAGCGGTGCGTCGACGCCGTTCGAGGCGACCGTGGCTAGCACGAATAGGGTCATGATGATCGCTCCGAGGACCGATCCGGGGATCGAGAGCACGCCCATTGCTGAGATGAGCAGAAGACTACTGCTCGCGGCGATCGCAGTCCGGAAATACGCGCTATCGACGCGAGCAGTGGCCGATCGATCGGCGTCGGTTCTCGGTCGCTCGAGTTCGTCGTCCGACGCCTCGAGATACGGTCGGAATATCTCCAGTCGATCGGTCGGTCGAACGACCCCGCGGGGCTGGTCGTACTCGATGATTCCCTTCTTGTCGAGTTTCGGAAGATGCGACTGATACAGCGGGATGTAGACGCGCTGGCGCTGTGCAGACGTCAGTTGCGCCACCGTCGTCTCGTGTTCCGTCGCCGCGACGTGCTCGGCGACGTCGCGCATCTTGACGAGTCCGTCCTCGTCGAGCAGATATCGGATCGTCTCTCGTCTTCGATTCGTCTGGAGCACGTGAAAAATATCGTCCGGAGATAGCTCGGCCATCTCGTCGAACTGCGGATCGCTGGAGGGCGTCTCCGAAGTGCGGGATGGGATATCGGATCTGGAGGTCATGCGCTACGGTCGGGAAAGGAGACCATGTCTACGTAAATCCTTCGGGACTTCATTCTAACTAAAATATTCCTATATGACTGATGAGATAGTACAATACTATCAATGATTTTACTGAGCACCGTAAAGGAAAGAGGGGCAAGCGGTCGCTCGAGCGTCAGGCGAATCCGTCCGACCGTTCGCAGTGTCGATCTAGGTTGAAAATACGGTGCAAGCGTGATAACTCTGCTACCAACAGTGTTTGGTGTGAGTGAGTCGGTCCCACTGAAAAACCGACGACACGACTGCGCCGACGGTACGACTGCGAGGACTGCACGGGTCCCGGCAGACGGGAGCCAGTCACCGGTCGTCGACGTCCTCCGCGTCCGGGCCAAACTCCGAGGCGAGCAACTCGGGAACGTCCGCCGGTGTGACGTCCGAGTACCACGCGTTTCGCGGTTGAATCGAGAGTGCGGTTCCGCTCTCGCTGCACAGCCCCAGACACGAGGTCGTACTGACCGAGACGCTCGTCCAGAACGCGTCGCGATCGCGTAACCACGTTTTCGCCGCGGCGACGGTCTCGTCGGCCCCGGCGCTACCGCAACTCGCGTGTTCGGAATCGCGATCGGTGGTGCAGACGAACACGTGGGCCTCGAGGCGTTCGCGGTGTTCTTCGGTCCGATTCTTCATGGACTGCTCAGCAGTTCCTCGCGTTGCTCGGCGGCCGATCGCCCGTCGGATCGCGGCCGAAGCCAGCCGAAGCACCCGGCCACGAGGATCCACAGGGCGGCCTGGCTCAGGACGGTCAGTCCGCGGAACGCGGCGACGAGATCGGCCGGCACCGCGCCGGATTCGACGATAGTCGGCGCCGCGATTGCGGTACCCGCGACGAGGGCAACGATGGGAACCGCCGCCGTGATCACTCCGAGTGGGAGACTCCGAGCCGACCCGCGGGTATACCCGTAGATCGATGCCGACGCGACGACTGCGCCGACGGCGATGAGACCGACGTAGATTGCGATCCGAAGCGTTGGATCGTACGCCTGTTCGGCCCCCGGTACCGTCGGCGGCAACACCAGCCACGGCGCGACCGAGACGGTGAGGAAGCCGGCACCGGCCAGTACGTAGGCCTTGACGTTCCCGCGGCCAGGCAGCGCCGGTTCGAGGAAGTAGAAGCCGAGGGCGAAGACGCCGCCCAGCAGGATTCCCCAGAGGACGCCGCTGCCGATGCTCACGGCGGCCGTCGTCGCTTCGCTTACCGCATGTGCCTGTTCGCCGGCAGCGTGGGCGTGCTCACCGGCCTCGTGAGCATGTTCGCCCGCTTCGTGAGCGTGCTCGCCGCCCTCGACGAGTGTTTCCATGTACCCGATAAGCGGGTTCGCAACGAACGCCATATACGCGCCGTACGCGATCCCGGCGATCGCGCCGGCGAGGACGCCGCGCTCGAGGTAGTCGACGAGCATCAGTGGCAGATCACGCCGGCCGCGTGCCGGAAGTTGTGCATGGAGTCGTGGGCCAGCGGCTCCTGCAGGAACAGCAGTGTGAACGCCAGCGCCGCGACGAACGCGAAGACGGCCACGAGCTGGCCGGTCGTGAGGTCATCGCGTGCGGTCCCGATTCGATCGTGAACGGTTTCGGTTGTCGTCATACAAGTCAACTTTCCCTACTGAAAGTCCGATTGTAAAACTACCGATCGTCCAGCAGTACCAGGGATTGGACACGCGTCGGCCGATCGGCGATGACGCCGGTAAACTGACACGAACGACCGAATCGAACCCGCCAGAACGGACGACTGCCGGCGAATAACGAAATCGTTTTCCTACGGCTACCGCTTGGTTCGACTAACAACTAGAGTCATGAGTGCTCAACAACGGTCGCCAGGAGGGAAACGCAGTGGCGGTTGAACGCCTGCTCGTCCCGCTGTCGGACACGGTGACCGTTCGCCAGACGGTCGGCTATGCCGTTCAATCGGGTCTCGAGAGCGCCGACTCGCTCGAGTGTCACCTCGTCGTCGCGATGCCCTACGACGCCGACGTTCCGGAGAGCGAGCAGTACAGCGAGGATGCCAACGGACTGCTCTCGCGGGCACGAAACTGGGTCGAGGAGGACGCCGGCGACGCCGACGTGACGATCGAGACGGCGATGCTCGGGACCGACGAGTACCTCTTCGGGCCGCGAGACTACGCCGAAATCTTCGACGCTTATGCCGACGAACACGGGATCGACCGCGTCGTGCTCGATCCGGAGTACCAACCGGGCGTCACCGCACAGATGCTCCAGCCCCTCGAGCGCGAACTCGAGCGAATCGGGGTCGCCTACGACGAGGCGCCGGTCGAGCGGTCGGCCCGCCGCGGTCGTCTCGCCGGCGGGACCGAGGACTTCGACCGCCTGTTCGCGACGTTCCTGCTCTCCTACGGCTTCTATCTCGTCCTCGGGGATCCGACCTACTGGTTCGATCTCCTCACCGGCGCTGCGGTCGCCGGTATCGTCGCCGTCTCGCTCGCACGGGTGACGTTTACCGTGCCGCTTGACCGCGTGCAGTCGCCGCTTCGGATCGTTCGGTTCACCATCTACATCCCGTACCTGCTCTGGGAGATCGTCAAGGCCAATCTCGCAGTATCGGCCGTGATACTCCGGCCGTCGATGCCGATCGAGCCCACGCTGACTCGCGTTAACTCCCGCGTGCGAAGCGGCCTGCCGCTGCTCGCGCTGGCCAACAGCATCACGCTCACGCCGGGGACGCTGACCGTTCGGGCCACCAACCAGCAGCTGCTCGTCCACACGCTGATTCCCACCGCCCGCGACGACCTCTTCGACGGCGGGCTCGAGCGGGCGATTCGATTCGTCTTCTACGGTCGGGATTCGGCGGCGATCCCCTCGCCGAGAGAACGCGGTGACGCCGAAATAGTCGGGGGTGACGAGCTGTGACCCCGGTCTCGCTCGAGGACGTCTTCCTCGCCGCGGCCGCGCTATTCGTGCTCCTCGCGATCGCGATGTTCTATCGCGCGATCGTCGGCCCGACGACGCAGGACCGGTTACTGGCGGTGAACGTCCTCGGGACGAACACGGTCGTTATCCTCGCCCTGCTAGCCGCGGGGCTCGATCAGGCGTGGTTCCTCGACGTGGCGTTGATCTACGCGTTGTTGAACTTCCTGATGTCGATCGCGATCTCGAAGTTCACCGTCGAGCGAGGTGATGTCCTGTGATCGAGACGCTCCGATTCTGGGCGATCGTCGTCCTTCTCGGGTTCGGTGTGCTCTTTACCCTCGTCTCGACGGTTGGCGTCATCCGCCTCCCGGACATTTACGCGCGGGCTCACACCGCGTCCCAGACGGACACGCTCGGTGCCGGGTTCGCACTCGCCGGCGTCGCGTTGGCGTTCGGCTGGCAGCACGCGGCGGTTTACACCGTCCTCCTCCTGTTCTTCGTGTTCATCACGAACCCGACGGCGGCCCACGCGATCGCCCGCTCCGCGGCGGAGACCGGTGTCGAACCCGTGCTCGCCGAGGAGGGAACCGGCGCGGAGACGGACGAAACCGAGCCCGCTACCGAAACGGACGGTGAGCCGTGATGAGTCTGTTCGCGTACACCCTCGCGGCGTTCATCCTCGCGACGGCCGTCGCGACCGCGCTGTTTCGCGACGTGCTGTCGGCGATCATCGTCTTCGGCGCCTATAGCCTCGGAATGGCGATCCTCTACACGTTCCTGCTGGCTCCCGACGTCGCGATGACCGAGGCCGCGATCGGTGCCGGCGTGACGACGCTGTTGCTCCTGCTGACGATCGCGCGCACGACGCGGCCCTCGACGGATCGGCTCACGGAGCGAATTCACGTTCCGGCAGTCGTCGTCGTCGGGGCGTTCGTGCTCGTGCTCTGTACCGCCGTCCTGCCCGAGATGTACGCGGTCGGCGGCACGGAGACGCCGGTCTGGTCGAACCCGGACGTGACCCAACAGTACATCACGGAGACGTACGCCCAAACCGGCGTCGAGAACGCGGTGACGTCCGTCCTCGCCGCCTACCGTGGCTTCGACACCTTCGGCGAGGCGGTCGTCGTCTTCGCCGCCGGCGTCTCGACCCTGCTCGTCCTGAAACGCGAGGTGTTCGCCTAATGTCCCAATCCGTCGACGATACCTACACCGAGAGTCAGGTGATCATGACCACCGTCAAGATCATCGCACCGTTCACGCTCACCTACGGACTGTTCATGACGTTCCACGGTGGCGACGCCCCCGGCGGCGGCTTCCAGGGCGGAACCATCGTCGGCGTCACCGTCCTCATGCTCGCCTTCGCCTTCGGCATCGAACCGACCCGACAGTGGCTCCGGAACTCGTTCCTCGTCGGCCTCGTCACCGGCGGCGTCGTCATCTTCGGCGCGATCGGCCTCGCCATGGTCGCGCTCGGCGGGAACTTCCTCGAGTTCACCATGCTCAAAGAGGTCTTCCACATCAAACCGAAGTGGGGGCTCGAGGCCGTCGAGATCGCCGGTATCTCGCTGATCGTTTCCGGGACCATCATCAGCCTCTTCTTTACGATGGCAGCGGGGTTCTCGCCCGATCGACCGAGCGGGACCGGTGGCGTCAGCGGTGCTCCCAATGCCGCCGATGCTCCCGACTCGCCCAGTGCGGAGGTGAGCGACGATGATTGACCTCCTGACGAGCCACTACACGTACGTGCTGGTGTTCGTCCTGCTGGGTCTCGGGATCTACATGGTGATCGCCAGCGAGAACCTCGTGAAGAAGCTGATCGGGGTGAACCTCTTCCAGACGGCCATCTTCCTGTTTTTCATCTCGATGGCCTATATCGAGGGCGGCTCGGCACCAATCGTCCCCCACGAGGGCGTTCCGGGGGAGGTCATGGTTGCGAGCCCGCTGCCACAGGTCATCGTGTTGACCGCCATCGTCGTCGGCATCGCGCTGACGGCGGTCGGACTGGCCCTGATCATCCGCATCTACGCGGAGTACGGGACGCTCCGCGAGGACACCCTTCGAGAGGTGCGCGCCGATGAGTAGCGTCGACCTGCTCTTGCCGCTGCTGATCGCGGTCCCCATCATCGCCGCGACGATCCCGATCGCGCTGGGACTCCGGTTCGACCGGACCGGCTGGTCCGTCACCGGGCTCACGACGACCGGTCTCCTCGCCGGAGCCCTCGCCCTCGCGAGCGTCGTCTACACCGACGGGCAGGTGAACCACACGCTCGGCGGCTACCCCCGGACGTACGGGATCGAACTCGTCGCCGACGAGTTCTCCATGCTGATCGTCCTGCTCGTGACGGCGGTCGCTACCGGCGTCCTCGCGTACACGCGCCGCGGCGGCCCGCGCGGGAACACGTTCTACACCGCGTACCTGCTGTTAGTCGCCGGCCTGCTCGGCATCTCGCTGACCGGCGACGTCTTCAACCTCTTCGTCTTCCTCGAGATCACGAGCATCGCGACCTACGCGCTCGTCGCGAGCGGCGACGGCCCGGAGGCGGCGGTCGCCTCCCTGCAGTACCTGATCCTCGGGACCGTCGCCGCGTCGATGTACCTGATCGGCGTCGCCTTCGTCTTCATGGCGACGGGGACGCTGAACATGATCGAACTCGCCGACGCGATTCCGGCGGCCGAACGCCCCGTCCTGGTCCGGGCCGGCTTCGCGTTCATCGTCGTCGGCTTCGCCGTCAAGGTCGCCCAGTGGCCCCTGCACACCTGGCAGCCGAGCGCGTACCAGCGGGCTCCCGACGGCGTGACGCCGCTGATCGCCGCGCTGGTTTCGACCGCCTCGGCCTACGCCTTCGGCCGCGTGATCGTCACCGTCTTCGAGGTCGAGTACCTCTCCGCGATGCCGAACGCGGCGGCGATCGTCCTCGCGGTCGGCTGCGTGAGCGTGCTCGCGGGAACCGTCCTCGCCGTGATCCAGACCGAGGTCAAACGGATGCTCGCCTACTCCTCGGTCTCGCAGTTCGGACTGGTCATCGCCGCCTACGGTGTCGTCATCGCCGGCAGTTCCGAAACGGCGCTGATCGGTGCGGCGATCCACCTCGTCGGCCACGGCCTGTTGAAGGCAGGCCTCTTTCTGGCGGCCGCCGTCGTCGCGACGAGCTACGGGGCTCGCACCGTCGACGAGTACGCCGGACTCGCAAGGGAACGTCCGTTCGTCGCCGGTTCGATGGCCGTCCTCCTGCTGGTTCTGGTCGGCGTCCCGCCGGGCGTCGGCTTCGTCGGCAAGTGGTACATCGCCCTCGGGGCCGTCCAGTCGGAACTGTGGCCCGTCGCCGCCGTGATCTTCCTCAGCACCATGCTCACTCTCGCCTACGCCGCTCGCCTGCTCGAGAAGATGTACTTCACACCACCGCTCTCGGTCGGTTCGGCGGACGCGCCGGGCTCGATCGCGACGGACGGCGGAACTGCCGACGCTGACGACGGCTCCGCCGGCACTTCCACGTACGGCAACGCCACCCCCGACGCCGTCTCGATCGGTATGATCGCGATCGTCGTCGGCTTCGCGCTCACCGCTGTCGCGCTCGGCTTCGCCGGCGGGACGTTCGCCGACTTGCTCGAGCCGTTCGTTACGGAGGTGTTCAACTGATGGTCGCAGATCTCCGACCGCTCGCCGCCGTGTTGGTGTCGGCGGTCGCCATCGTTCTGATCGTCGCGTCTCATCGCCGGCCGAACCTCCGGGAGGGCTGGTCCGTCCTGGCCGCTCTCGCGAAGTTCGGCATCATCGTCAGCATGCTCCCCGCGGTCATGGACGGCACCGTCTTCCGGTGGAGTCTCGCGGAATCGACGGGGATTCAGTTCCTCGCGGGCATCGACTTCGCCCTGCGAGCGGACCCGCTGGGGATCTTCTTCGCGCTCCTCGCGAGTTTCCTCTGGATCTTCACGTCGTTCTATGCAACTGGATACATGCGCGGACTCGACGAGCACGCCCAGACGCGCTTCTTCGCGTCGTTCGCGGCCAGCCTCTCCGCTGCCGTCGGAATCGCCTTCGCGGCGAACTTGGTGACGATCTTCATCTTCTACGAACTGCTCTCGCTGGTCACCTATCCGCTGGTCGCCCACAACGAGGACACCGAGGCCCGCATCGCCGGCCGGAAGTACCTCACCTACACGTTCTTCGGCGGCGGCGTCTTCCTGCTGGCCGGCACCGTCCTCATCTACTGGCTCACGAGTCTGGTCAGTTCGGGGCCGACGCTCGCCTTCGAGGCGGGCGGTATCGAGGCGCTCGCGACGGCCGCGCAGGCGGAACCGGTCTACGCGCAGGCCGCCTTCTTCCTGCTCATCGCCGGCTTCGGCGTCAAGGCCGCGCTGATGCCGCTGCACTCGTGGCTCGCCGACGCGATGGTCGCGCCCACGCCCGTCTCCGGGCTGCTCCACGCCGTGGCGGTCGTCAAGTCCGGCGCGTTCGGCATCGCTCGAGTCATCCTCGAGGTCTTCGGTCCCGGACTGATCCGCGACCTGCCGCTCGACGTTCCCGGAATCGGCGAGATCGGACTGAACATCCCGGTCGCGATCGTCGCCGCGTTCACGCTGACCGCTGCGAGTATCATCGCGATGCGAAAGGACCACCTCAAGCGCAGACTGGCCTACTCGACGACGGCACAGCTCTCCTACATCGTGCTCGGGCTGTCGATGCTCCACCCCTACGCCATGGTGGGGGCCCTTTTCCACATCCCCGCGCACGCGTTCGCGAAACTAACCCTGTTCTTCTGTGCGGGCGCGATCCACGTCGAGACCCACACGGACTACATCAGCGAGATGGCCGGCATCGGGAAACGGATGCCGCTGACGATGGCCGCATTCACCGTCGGCGCGGCCGGCATGGCCGGGCTCCCGCCGATCGCCGGCTTCGTTAGCAAGTTCTACATGCTGATCGGGGCCGGCTACATGGGCGGCGAGTACTGGCTGTTCGCCGGCGCATTGTTGCTCTCGGCCGTGCTCAACGTCGCGTACTTCTGGCCGGTCGTCTACACGGCCTTCTTCGAGAGCGAGGACCGCCACGACGCCAAACCGCTTCTCGAGTTCCCCCGGGGTGGAGTACTGCGATCCTACGGCGGGACCGATTCGGACGACGATCACGTCGCCGCTGACGGCGGGGATCCGACCGACAGAGCGGAGACGGCCGACGCAACTGACGGGGAGTCCGCAGATGAGGAGGAGTTCGAGTACGCCGTCGACAAGTACCCGAGCGATCACACGACCGCCGATGGAGTGGACGGGACGAGCCACTCCGCCGACGCTCAAGCGTCCGAAACCGTCGATTACGGCGATCGAGCTGATGACGGCGATGCACCCGGCCACGACGATCACGGTGACGCCGTCGACGCTGTCGACCACCACGGCGACCACGACGATCACCTCACCGGCGGCCCGCCCGCGGACGGCTGGCAACGCCGCTCGCCGTTCGCGGAGAGCACGTGGCTCATGCTCGCGCCGATTGCGGTCATTGCGACGGGCGCGATCGTCCTCGGGATCGGCCCCGACTACGCCGTCTTCCTCGAGTTAGCGACTCGGATCGTCGAGGGCGTCTTCGGGATGCCGTTCGAGGAGCTGGGCGGCGTTCCGCTCGACGAACTCGTGACGGAGGTGAACGACTGATGGAACTCGAACTCCTTTCACTGGCCTACCCGCCGCTTATCGTCTTCGTGGCGGCCCTGCTCGTGCTCGTCCTGCCGCGAATCGCCGGCTTCGCCGTCGGCGCGCTCAGCCTCGCGGCGGTGCTGGCGATCTCGCTGGTCGCCCCCGGAGGCCAGCACCTCGCCGGGACCTTCCTCGGGTTCGAAGTCGTCCCGTTCTACGTCGACGACTTCTCCCGAATGGTCGGCCTCGGCCTCGGCTTTTTGGGCGTCTGTAGCGTGATTTATGCGTACTCGAGCGAGGCGAGTCGAACGCTGGTCGCGTTCGCGCTCGTCTACGTCTCCTCGTCGATCGGGGCGGCGTTCGCGGGCGACTGGCTCGTCCTCCTGTTCATGTGGGAGCTGATGGCCGTCACCAGCACGCTCGTGGTCTGGCACTACGGCGGCGAGGCGGTCCGGGCCGGCTTCCGGTACGCGCTCTTCCACGGCACCGGCGGGGTGCTCGTGATGATGGCGGTCGCCATCCACTACGTCGAGACCGGTACGTTCGTCTATACCGAGGCTGGTATCGCTAACGGGATCCCGGCGCTGCTCGCGGTGCTCGGGATGGGCGTCAACGTCGCTTTCATCGGGTTCCACACGTGGCTTCCCGACACCTATCCGCGACCCCACTTCGCAGCCTCGGTGTTCCTCTCAGTCTATACGACGAAGACGAGCGCGTTCGTCCTCTATCGGGCGTTCCCAGTCGGCGGAGAGAGCGACCTCTCGATCTACATTGCGTACATGGGCGGCCTCATGGCCGTCTACGGCGCGACATTCGCGTTGCTCCAACACGATATGCGGGCGCTGCTGTCCTATCACATTCAGGCCCAGCTCGGCTACATCGTCGCCGCGATCGGGATCGGTTCCAACCTCGCCGTCGCCGGCGCGATGAGCCACCTGTTCAACAACATCCTCTTCAAGAGTCTGCTGTTCATGGCCGTCGGCGTCGTAATCTACCGGACCGGCGAGGAGGACCTGTACGACCTCGGTGGCCTCTGGCGCGAGATGCCCCTGACCGCGATCGGGTTCGGCCTCGGCGCGCTCTCGATCACCGCGATCCCGGGCTTTAATGGCTACGTCAGCAAGGGAATGATCTTCGACGCCGCCAATCCGGGCTACTACGGCCAGCCCGAGTATCAGGCGCTGTACTGGCTGCTCTGGCTCGGCGCGATCGGAACGCTGCTCTCCTTTATCAAGCTCGGCTACTACGTCTTCTTCCACGGCGAGAGCGACCTCGAGGTCGCCGACGCCAAACCCGGCCAGACCGTCGCGATGCTCGGCCTCGGCGGTGCCTGTCTCCTCTTCGGCGTCTGGTGGCAGGGGCTGGCCGACCTCGCGCCGACGATCCACGGGAGCCATTTCGCGTTCTCCTACTACGGTGGCGAGAGTAACCTCCATCCCTACAGTCCGAGCCACCTCGAGACGGCCGGGATCCTCACGGGGGTCGCGGCCGTTGCGTTCGTCGTCGTCAGAAAGCCGCTCTCGAAACTCGATCTCGGCGACCCGGCGATGGTCGTCTACCCCGCGACCTACCACCTCAGCCGGTGGACGATGCTCGCAGTGACGGAAACCTACGCTATCGTCGACGCCACTGTCGTCGGAGCCGTCAAACGATGCTACTGGGTCGGAAACAACCCCGTCCTCGCCGTCGACGCGGCCGCACGGCGGCTCCCGCTGGTCGATGTCGACGAGCGGCAGCCGACCGACGGCGGTCGCCCCTCGACGATCCACCTCCGGACGAGCATCGGGACGAGCGTCCTCCTGTTGACGCTCGTCCTGACGGTGATCCTATGGCTGCTGGTCGTTTGATCGAGTCGAGCTATCATGGCGTGTAGACTAAGGGGAAAACGCTGCATAACTTCGGTCTGGTCACTCAGTGTGCGGTGGCGCGCGCTGTCGGCTGGCCGAACGAGAGTGAGGTCAGCTGACGATACTGTGCGAGGGATGAGCGAGCGACAATAGGAGCGAGCGAATCGGTTGGGGAGGGTGTGGAAATCCCGCGCCGCCACGATAGCGGAACGCTCACTCTGTCGTCATTTTCACCCTTGGGCCAGATCGTTCCCATTCACTCTTGTCCGTGATAGACGGATCGACAGAAAATCGCCAACATCGAATACAAACACACGATAGAACGATCGCCCATATCCGCTCAGTCCGTCTCCGTCGACTCGTCTCCCTCGACCGGCTCGGCATCCACTACCGTGGACTGGGAGTCCGGAACGACGATCGACTGCTCGAGCACCGACGCCCGAAGCGTCGGCTTCGACGCCGTCGCCTCCTGTCGGTACGACGCCCCCGATCGATCTCGGCGGACGCCCCGCGGCGTCAGATAGTCGCCGTCGACGTCGATCCCGGCCCCCTCGCAGAGCCGGCGCAACACCGACCGCGCCCCCTCGGTGGTGATCGCCGGCGGCGCGATCGAGCGCTCGCGAGCGAGTTCCGTCGCCGTCGCGTCCTCGAGCAGGGACTCGATCGTCTCCTCGTCGTACCCTCGATCGCGCAGCACGGACCGCACGCGACCGGCGATCGACGGCGCGTGGGCCGTCGGGAACAGCGGCCAGTCGTTCGACGGCGGATCGAGGACGACCCGGTAGCGTCGCAACGGCGTCCGGGCGCGGGCGGGGAGGGGAACGTCCTCGAGTCGCTGGGACTTCCCGAGGACGCGGATCGTCCCCGTATAGAAATCGACGTCGTCCCACGTTGCACCCGCCCGGCGATCGTCGTCGGGGACCCGGAACAGCTCCGCGCCGCGGACCGTCGAGTGGGCGAGGACGGCAACCATCGCGTACTCGCGCAGTCGACTGCGTCGCTCGCGCATCGACTGACCGGTATCGAGCGCCCGTTCGCGGACGTAGCATTCGAGGTCGCGACGCTGTCGCGCGGTCCAGAAATCGCTCGTCGGTCGCTCGTCGGCGGTCGGTAGCGCGGCCTCCGCGCGGTCGGTCGCGGCGGGATTGTCCGCGAGGATCCCACCGCGGACGCACCACGAGAGGAACGCCCGGACGACCGCGTAGTACGTTCCGGCGGTCGAGGCTGTGTACTCGCCGCGACCGGTTTTGCGCCGGAGTTCTTCGGCGTACGCGCGCATGTGTTCGACCTCGAGTGCGAACAGCGAGGTCAGTCCGTGGTCCCGCTCGAGCCAGTCGGCCCACCGGCGGAGGATCGATTCCGCGTTGGACGCGTACGCTCCGGCACCCGAGCCGTCCGGATCGCCGACGGCTTTCCGCTGCAGGTAGGCGTCGACCGCGTCCGTGACCGCCACTTCGGTCACGGGCTGATCACCCGCCGTCGAACCGCTCGAGCGACCGCGGCCGGTCGTCGGTTCGGGCGCGGATCGCTCTCCGGTCGCTCGAGTGAGCCGTCGGGACGCTCAGGCCGGACCGCGGGGGCGATACCACGTATCATCCGTTCGTGTGATACTGTTCCCCCGCCCTAAATCTGTGTTTCGGTCACGCGTAATCTGAAAAAAGTGGATCGAGTACCGGTTCCGGAACGCTATCGATGCAACGACGGGGCGATTCAACAACACAACGACGCAGCGATTCAACAGCGCAACGACGCAGCGAGCGAGATTCAGTTCGTCGCGCCGAATCGGAGGACGTCAGCGTGATCGCTGATGAGCCCGTCGACGCCGACCGCTGCGAGCCGCTCCGCCTGGTACCACGTCTCGAGCGTGAAGACGTTCACGTCCCGACCTTCCTCGTGGGCCACATCGAGGAGGTCGATATCGGACCAGCCCGTGTCGTCCTCGTAGTGTTGGTCGGCGTAGAACGGCGTCCCCCGAATCATGTGATAGGGCGGATGGATCGCCTCGGCGTCGTACCGTCGAGCGATTTCGACGCCGTCCCGAACGGAGTTCCAGAGCAGCGGTGCGACCGCAGAGTCCGATGCGTCGCGGGTCGTCGCCAGCGCCGCCTCGTAGAACGACGAATAGAGGACCTCGTGATCGAAGTCGTCGACGACCGCGAGCACTCGCGCGACGAACGGGTGCCAGATCGCTTTCTGTGTCTCGAGGTCGTCCCCCGAAAGCGATTCGGCGAACCGGACGTCGAACGAGCCCGGATTCTTCAGTTCGACGTTGACGCCGACGTGACTCGGGATCGCCTCAAGCACGGTCCGAAGGCGAGGGACGGTCTCCCCGCTCTCGAGGACATCGGCGCTCGTGACGGTCTCCGTGTCCGTCTCCCAGACGACGCCCGCAGTGTCCGTGAGTCCGCGATCGCCGCCGTCGCGTTCCGCGAGCCGGTCGTCGTGGAAGACGACGACGTCGCCGTCGGCCGTCGGGACGACGTCGATCTCGATCATGTCCGCACCCCGGGACGGCGCGTACGATGATTGCCCGCCGCGGGCCGCGGCCTCGACAGCGCCAACGGTGTTTTCGGGGTACAGCCCGGCGAACCCGCGGTGAGCGATCAGGTCCGGATCGGTCGTGCGATCGAGGAATCGATCTCCGTCTCGCTCGTCGTCTCGCCGATCGTCGGCACCGTCGGTCTCTCTCCCGCGACCGGGAAATGCACCGGCAGTGCCGACCACTCCCGTCGCTGACGCGCCCGCCGCGACGATGAACGACCGTCGGCGGAGCGCGGAGCCGCTCGTGTCCGGATGATCGGTTCGCCTCTCGTCGGTGGTATCGGACATCTGTACGTTCGGGGATACTCCCTGCCGTGAAAGCCGATTATAATTTCTGTCTATACCTGAACTGGAAAATTCCCATGCGAACGTTTTTCACTGGTCTCGCTTCTCACAGCGATCGCGACCGTTCTCAGCGCGTGGTATCGAATCCCGCCGTGTCGATCTGGCCGGACAGCACTGGGATCGGCCATCTGTTTCGAGATATTTGAACCCCTTCGAGACCGCCTTTCCGCCGCGATCGTGGAGTAAGCGCACGTATTCTCAGTCGTCCTTCGATATGGACCGACGAGCAGACAGGAATTCACACTGATCGCGCACAGAAGGTGATTTCATATAGCGTTATACGATTTATGAGGTGGGGAGAGTCGACTCACGGGAGCTGTCCGGCGGCGATGCGGCGAGCAGCGCGAGCGACTGCCATCGGAACGAAACGCTGTCGCTACGGATCACAGAATCACAGTGACCGGGTCGCGAATGAAGGCACTTTCTAATACTCATCGACTCCGACCATCTCTCAGGACGGATCCTGATGTCGGATCTTCTCGGCGGTCATTCCCGGCACTGGCGTCCCGCAGTCCGTACACTTCCAGGTCGGCGTCGTCATTCCGGACTCCTTCTCGAGGTCGTGTTTGAACTCGAGGTGTGCACCACACGCAACCGGTAGGTGGTGTGGGTCATAGCGGAACCGACTCTCTCGAAGTGCAAAAACGGTTCGCCGGAGACCGGGAGTCGATCGGTACGTCGAGCGCGAGGTATCGTCGTGCGAGGGGTCCGACGGAGGCCGCTTTGGGGAGACCACGGATCGACTCGTTTGTCGGCAGCAAGGTTCGGCGTCGACAGATGCACAGGAAGTCTCGCCCGGTCACCTGAAACCGGGAAGAGAGCCGCTGTTGGTCGATATCACGGTCGTCTGGTAAGTGGGGCTCTCTCCGACCCGTATTCACAGCGATGGGGGTTCGAACGCTTCGACCCAGGGGTTCGTCCGTCCCTGAGCCGCTCCTCGCGGCTCGCTCGAGGTCGTCCGTCTCGGTGGGTCACGTCCGTTGGGTTCGGCCGACGCGCTCGAGCGTCGATCAGTCCAGTCGTCTCGCACGGGAACATCGCTGTCAAGGAAGCTGGGGTCGTCAGTGGGAGATGAATGCCAGACAGACACCGAATCCGGATCGAAACCGCGGCAGCGGGACGAAATCCACCGGAACTTGCGGCCGTCCATCACGAGGCACCGTCCGACGACTGGCTCGTCTTTTGTCACGGCCTCCGGAGCGACAAATCCGGCAGCTACGAGCAGCGATCTCGCCGCGCGGTCGCGGCCGGTTACAACGCGGTTCGATTCGACTGTCGCGGCTGCGGTGAATCGGACGGTGAGTTCGTCGAGTCGACGCTCGAGGCTCGATTGACCGATCTCCGTCGCGTCGTCGATTACTTCGATCCCGACTCGTACGCCCTGTTCGGCTCGAGTTTCGGCGGGAAAGTCGCGTTCCACGCCGGAGCAGCCGATGACCGAGTCGAAGCGATCGCTACGCGAGCGCCGGTGACGACCACCGAGACGTTCGACGAGTATCGTGCGACGGTCGAACGCGAGGGCGAGGTAATCTTCGACACCGGCGAGCGCCTCGACCGGCGGTTCTTCGACCACCTCGAGCGGTATCCATTCGACGACGTCGCGTCGACGCTATCGGTTCCGGTCGCGATCTTCCACGGCGGGGATGACGGTGTCGTCGATCCCGCCGATAGCTTCGACGCCGCTCAGCGACTGAGGAACGATGTCCTCGTAGAGCGATTCGCGGGCGAAGGCCACCGATTTTCGCGGGCTGGCGAGGATCGGTTGCTCGAGCGGTTGTTCGGCTGGCTCGAGTGGGCGGTCGACCGCCCCTGAGGACGGCTCGATTCCTCTCTGAACTGGGCCATAAACTGCATTCCGGTATACAAAACTTCACGGTCGAGCGAACGCCGCTCGCTACGAGTACCGGTTCTTGCCGGACTCGATCCCGGACTGCATGAATTGCGCTAAAATCCGGCCGATACTGCTCCCGGCCGTCCACATCGCTTCTTCGGCGACAGTATCGCCGTCCGTCGGCTTCCTCTCGAACGCGGCCAAAGCGACGATCCACCGCGACGACGGCGAGTATCGAGCGCTCCGTCTCTCGGTGGGGCTCTCCGGCGGGGCGGATACCGGAACCGTCACGGACGAGATGCGGGGGGATCGCGTTCACGCCCGAAACGGCCATCATCGCCGTGATCGGGATCGGGATCGGCGTCGACTACGCCATCCGTATCGGCGAACGGTTCCTCGAGGAGTACCGCGGCGGCGGCAGCGATCACATCGCGTCACTTCGACGGACGGTGCGCGGAACCGGCGGCGCGTTGCTGGCCAGCGCCACGACGACCGCGGCCGGGTTCGGCGTGCTCGCGCTCGTCCCGTCGCTCCAGCGCTTTGGCATCATCACGAGCGTCGCGATCGGATACGCGTTCCTCGCGAGCATTCTCGTCCTGCCGAGTTTGCTCGCGGTCTGGGCGATGAACACTGGCGACGCCGATACGGACGCGGACGCTGACACCGCCTGAGCACGCCGAGCTCTCGTTGGTGGCCACGACGGGTTCAGGAGTCTTTTCTCACCCAGAAAAACCGGACCGCTTTTCATAGTTATACCGAAACGAACAACTATACCAGTGAGTGAGGACACCGACTTGTCGACGCTGCTCGCGGTGCTCGACGACGAGTACGCACGTGAAATCCTCACCCATACGAGCGTCGAACCCATGTCTGCCAGTACCCTGAGCGAACGGTGTGACGCCTCCCTCCCGACGATCTATCGGCGACTCGACCGACTCGAGGAGTGTCACCTCGTTACCGAAGAGACGGAACTCGCGCCGGACGGCAACCACTACAGCGTCTACAGTGCGAACCTCGACCGGCTGGAACTGTCGCTGGACGAGGGCTCGTTCTCTCTGGAGTTGACCTACCGCGAGGAAGACGTCGCTGACAAGTTCACGCGTATGTGGGAGGGGATGCGATGAGTCGGAACGTCGTGCGGGTCGACGAAGCGACAGTGTTCGAACTGTTGACCGTCGCGAGTCTCTTCCTCGTCGCGCTCTTCGGGACGCTCATCGCCTATCAGGCCTACCGTGGGTATCGCCGGAACGGCGCCCGCTCCATGCTGTATCTCGCGCTCGGGCTCCTCCTGTTGACGCTGTTCCCGTTCCTGCTCAACGTCGTGGTCACGACGCTCGTTGATCCCGAGCAGGTCGTCATCGCGCTACTCGAGAACGTGAGCCGGCTGCTCGGTCTCGTTGCGATCACCTATTCGTTGTACGGGCATCATTGACGACACCGTGGGAAGTACGGGTCATCACTGACGGCAGCGCCGAGAGTACGGTCACCAGTAGCGGACGACAGTACCGTCGAGAAGCGAATCGGGCCAACGGGATTTCAGTACCGCGAGCGACGGGAGCGGGCCGAAGCGAGCCACCGACGGTCGAATCCTGCCGGCAGCGAGAAGGGGCGGCCGACGCAACGCGGTCCCGCGGGAGGGGGATTGCGGGACGGCGTGGGACGTGCGTCGCGACCCCTGGGACGATCGGATTCAGGGAAGTCCGGGGGACCACCGAGGCGTGTGGGAATGGCCTCTCTCGTCCCCCGTGCGTTCGTGACAGTGCCGTCGTATTAGTGATGCGAGCGCGTTTTCTGGGTCGGAAAATACGGCGTCCTTCCGGATCGGAAACGACCGCGTCCCGCGGCGGCTCGGCGTCACGTTCCGGAGCTTTCTTCGAGATCGACGGCGTCGATCCGTTATGCACTATCTCGCGGGAACCGACTCCGTCCACACGACGGCGGCGATCTGTGACTATCTCGACGAGCGAGCGACGGGCGACGACACCGTGACCGCGATCGCGGTCGTTCCGGCCGACGATCCAACGGCGCGCCGCGACGGCGACGAAGCGCTGAACGTGGCTCCCGTTCGACTCGCTACCGTCGGCGACGTCGCGACCGAGCGCCGCTCCGGTCCCCCCGCGGACACGCTCGCCGAGGCAGCGAGGGAGTACGACGTCGACGAAATCGTCATCGGCGCACACGGCGGCGATCCCGATGCGACGCGCGAACTCGGTTCGACCGCGCGACGGCTCCTCGAGGGCGCGACCCGGCCGGTCGTCGTCGTTCCGATCCCCGAACTCTGAGTTCGAGCGCTCAAGTAGGGGCCGACGAAACACCAGTTTTCCGGACGGTAACGAACGTCTACTTAATTCATCGCTCGATGACGGACGAGTCGATGAGCGATTCGATACCGTTATTCGAAATTCCGTGGGGCCAGCGGGACGTGGCCAACGCCGTCGATTCGATCACTCGAGGGAGCCACTGGGCGAACGGGCCGTACGTCGAGGTGTTCGAAGCGGGCCTCGAGGAGTATCTCGGCGTCGAACACGCGGTGACGGTCAGTTCGGGAACGACTGCACTGGTTGCCGCGCTGACCGCTCACGGCGTCGGTGAGGGCGACGAGGTGATCGTCCCCTCGTTTACGTTCATCGCGACGGCGAACGCCGTACGACGGGTCGGTGCGCGCCCGGTGTTCGCGGACATCCAGCGCGCTGCCTACGGGCTCGACCCGGACGCCGTCGCCGACGCGATGTCCGACGAGACGGCCGCGATCGTTCCCGTCCACCCCTACGGTGCCGCCTGCGAGATCGACGCACTCACCGAGTTGGCCGCCGACGCCGATATCCCGCTGATCGAGGACGCGGCCGAGGCGTTCGGGGCCGATTACGAGGGGAAACTCCTGGGGACGTTCGGGGAATCCGCAGCGTTGAGCTTCTGCCAGAACAAGATCCTTCCGACGGGCGAGGGTGGTGCTGTCGTCACCGACGACAATGGGATCGCCCGTCGGGTCAAACGGTATCGATCCCACGGTCGTGCGTCGGACGAGTACTTCCAGTCGGCCGACAGCGGCGAGTACGTCGGCGTCGGGACGAACGTCCGGATGTCCGATCTCGTCGCGAGCATCGGGTGCGCCCAACTCGAGAAGGTGGAGGCTAACATCGCCGGCCGGCGACGCGCGGCCGAACAGTTGTCGGCGGGACTCGCCGACGTTCCCGGTATCGAACCGCACGCGGCCGCCGGTCGCGGCCGGCACGTCTATCAGCTGTATACGGTCACGCTCGAGGCGGATATCGATCGATCGGTCGTTATCGACACCCTGACCGAGCGAGAGATCGCGTCGAAAGTCTACTGGGAACCCGCCGCCCACCAGACGGAGGCCTACAGCGAGGAGAACGGCGAGTCGGCGTCGCTGCCGGTTACCGAGGACGTGGCCGGTCGCGTGCTTTCCCTCCCGATTCATCCCGAGTTGCGCTCCGCGGAGGTCGATCGGATCGTCGCCGGCGTCAGCGCGGGCATCGAACGCGGACGGTCTACTGCGCCGCGTCTCGAGGCTCGAGACGCCCGGCCGAAGTGAGATGACGGGTCGAAGTGAGACGCCGGGTCGAAATGAATTCGATCGCCGCTCGAGCGGTTCGATCGTTCCGGCCGATTCGGACCGAAACCGTGTCCGTTGGCGGCCGTTTTGCTATCAAAACGTATCCATAACAAAGGGGTACCGTCAGGGTAGACTGAACAAGCCGTGTCGGCGTCGGTGTCCGACCGACCACGGACGGCAGTCGATAACGCAACCATGAGATGGCCAGTCACAGCAGACGAAGGGATGTCGATCCGCGACGCGATGGCCCGGATCGATCGCTCCGGATCGGGAGGTATCGTCGTCGTCGACGAGGAGAATCGGCTCGTCGGGACCGCGACGAACGACCGTCTCAGACGGAAACTTCGTTCGGGGATCGCACTGGAGACGCCGCTGTCGGCCGTCGTTGACGACGATCCGACCGTCCTCGATGCGGACGAAACGAGTCGTCGGATCGGCGGACTGCCGAGTTCGAAGACTGAGGCCGATCGAAACGGGTCCGCGGCGAGTGGGGATCGACCCGACGCGACGGCGGGGGATCGGACCGGCACTGCAACGACGGGAGACCGGATCGGATTCGCGATGGAACGTAACCGGACCGGCTCCAGCGTGGTCCCGGTCGTCGACGGGGACGGCGGCGTCGACGTGGCCGCGGTGGCCGACGACGACCGACCGCACGATGGGGGAATCGATCCGACTGCCGTCCAGACGGTCCTCGTGGTCGGCGGTGCGGGGTATCTGGGATCCGTTCTCTGCCGCCAACTGCTCGACGACGGGTTCGACGTCCGCGTGCTCGATCCGCTGTTGTACGGTGATTCCGGAATCGCCGACCTCCTCGAGCTCGATCGATTCTCGGTGATCCGGGGCGACGCCCGATCGGTCGAGACGGTCGTCGACGCGGTCGCGGGAGTGGACGCCGTCGTCCACCTCGGCGGCATCGTCGGCGACCCCGCCTCCGAACTCGATCCGCAGAAGACCCTCGAGTACAACTATCACTCGACGCAGTTGCTGGCGTCGCTGTGCAAGTACTATCAGATCAATCGCTTCCTGTTCGCGTCCTCCTGTAGCGTCTACGGGCGGGCCGAAGCCGACCACGGGCGCTGCACCGAAGACGCGCCGCTCAACCCCGTCTCGCTGTACGCCCGGTTGAAGATCCAGTCCGAACAAGTACTTCGTTCCTTCGCCGATGGGAACTTCTCGCCGACGATTCTCCGGATGGCGACGATCTACGGTCGCTCGCCCAGAATGCGATTCGATCTCGTCGGGAACGTGCTGCCCGCCAAGGCCTACCACGAGGGAGTCATTCCCGTCTTCGGCGGCGATCAGTATCGGCCGAACGTCCACGTCGACGACGCCGCACGCGCCTACGTCGATTGCCTGACTGCGCCCATCGAGGACGTCGGGGATACCGTCTTCAACGTCGGGTCGACGCTACAGAATTACCGGATCGACGAACTCGCGACGATCGTCTCCGACTGCTTCCCCGACGCCACAATCGAGTATCACGACGATCGGACGGACGACCGAAGTTACCGGGTCGCCTTCGATCGGATCGCCGACGCGCTCGGCTACGGGGCCGACGTGACCGTCCGCGATCACTGTCAGGAGCTCCGAGCCGCGTTCGAATCCGGCGAGTTCACCGACTACACCGCCGATCGCTACAACAACTGTGCGTCCCTCGAGGGGCTCGACGAGTTCGAACGGACGACGGCGGTTCCCGACCACCACGAGCCGCCCACGCAGGAGACGCTGCCCTCTACTGGCGTGTGACGGGTTCGAGAGCCACTCGAGACGCTTCTCCCGATTCAGTCCGCGACTCCGTGGCACCGCTGCACTGACCGACGGGATCGGTGGGTAAGCGAGCGGAGAACGAGAATCTCGTCTAGAACGGGAACAGCGAGTCGGCCTCGAGGTCGCGCTCGATGAGTTCGATTTCGTGTCCGTCCTGGTCTTTCGTGAACGCGTACATGTTATCGCAGCTCTCGGGATCGCGGTAGTCCGCGGCTTCCCGCGTCATGAGCCGCTCCCAGTCCTCCTCGAGGTCGTCGATGCGGAGACAGAGGTGGCCCCAGGCGTCGCCCATCTCGTAGCTGCGGCCGTCGTAGTTGTAGGTGAGTTCGACGGACATCGCCTCGGGGGCGGCGTCTTCGGGTTCGACGAAGTAGTTCGCGAAGGTGTCGGACTCCCAGCGGCCGACCTCGTCGTACTCGAACTTTCGGGTCCAGAAGCCCAGCGCCTCGTCGGCGTCCTCGACGCGGATCATGGTGTGATCGAGCGACCACAGCGCGCCCTCGTCGGGGTCGCGCTGGACGATCTCGATCTCGTGGCCGTCGGGGTCTTTGACGAAGGCGTAGCTCCCACCGCAGGACTCGGGGTCGCGGTAGTCCTCGACGCCCTCGTCCAGCAGCTGCTGGTAGTAGTCCTCGAGTTCGCCCTCCGGAACCCGGACCGCGATGTGGCCCCAGGCGTCACCGACCTCGGGCTCCTCGCCGTCGTTGTGTGTAATCTCGAGCATCGCCCCGTCCTCGTGCACGTCTTCCGGCCCGAGGTAGACGATGGTGAAGTCGTCGCCCTCGAAGCGATCCTTCTCCTCGTACTCGAGATGGGTCTGATACCACTCGAGCGATTCCTCGAGGTCAGCGACGCGGATCATCGTGTGATCGAGCGTTCCGTCCATACGCGAACGGACGCCTGCGCGCTCCAAAAAATTGGCGAAGGCGGCGGTCTAGCCGGACCGCTCGGTCGAATCGGCGTCGACCTCGGCGTCTCGTTCGGCGAGGTCGGCGGCCGGGTTCGTCGGGACCGGCTCGAGCCCCTTTCGGTCGGCGTCGAGTCTCGAGAGGCCGACGACGAGTCCGACGAGAGCGACGACCCCCAGGGGCAGGAAGACGATCGGCGGCACGCCGAGGTAGCCGTTGAGCAGGTAACAGCCGACGACCACGCCGAAGACGGTCAGGGCGTAGGGCAGTTGCGTGCGGACGTGATCGATCAGGTCAGCGCCGCTGAACGTCGCCGAAAGCACCGTCGTGTCGGAGATCGGCGAGGCGTGATCGCCGAAGATCGCCCCGGAGAAGACGGCTCCGACGGCGACCGGTACGAGTTCGAACCCGGTCCCGAACTCGTAGGCGACCTGGATGGCGATGGGCGTCACGAGTCCCATCGTCGCCCAGGACGACCCCATGGTGAACGCGACGAACGCGGCGACGAACAGGACGAGAACGGGGAGCAACTCAGCCGTGATGTAGGGTTCGGCGACGCTCGCGACGAATTCGCCGGTGCCGAGCGTCTCCGCGACGCTGCTGATCGTCCACGCGAGCACGAGGATCGTCACCGCCGTCAGCATGATACCGAAGCCGTCGATGACAGTATCGACGCCGTCGCCGATATCGAACAGGCCGTAGGCCAGTCCGATCGCGATCGCCGAAGCGACCATGGCGAACGAGCCCCAGATCAGCGCCGTCGCGAAGTCGCCCGCACCGACGATGTCGATCAGCACCTGCGTGAGCCCCGTGTCGTCCACGGCGGCACCGACCGCCGTCGGCGCTCCCGCCTCGGCCTGGCTCGAGAGCCACGACTGGTACCCGGTCCAGAACGCGCCGCCGAGCGTCACTGCGATCAGGACGACGACGGGCGCGAAGAACGTTCGGAGCATCGGCCGGTCGTCGATCGGCACCCCCAGATCTTCCTCGACCTTCTGGAGCGGCTGTGCGCCCTCGCGGTTGACCGCCCCCGTCGTCCGTGACCGATGCTCGGCATCCAGCATCTCGCCGTAGTCCCGGCCGGTGTAGACGACGATCCCGACCATGACGATCGCCAGCAGCGCATAGGTGTTGTAGGGAATCGAGCCCACGAACGTCGCGAACGCCGTCGGTGCCTCGTCCGCGACGCCCATGTCCTCGTAGGCGCTGCTGATCAGCGACAGCTGAAACGCGACCCAACTCGAGATGCCAAGCGTCGCGACGGGCGCGGCCGTCGAGTCGACGATGTACGCGAGCTTCTCGCGGGAGACCCGCAACTCGTCGGATATCTCGCGCATCGTACTCCCGACAATGGCCGTGTTGGCGTAGTCGTCGAAGAACATGGCGAGTCCCAGGCCCCACGTGGTCAGCCCGACGGCCCGCTGGGACTCGAGGTGTTCGGTCGCCCACTGGCGGACGGCGATCGCGCCACCGAGCCGCCAGATGAGCGCGACGCCGGAGCCCAGCAGCAGCGTAAAGAGGAGAATCTGGACGTGAAAGCCGTCGTCGACGATGATCGCGCTGACGATCCAGTCGAAGGTCTGTGCGATGCCGAGGCCCTCGGTGTGGATGATCGCCCCCGACCAGATGCCCAGAAACAGGGAGAGCATCGGCCGACGGGTTACGATCGCGAGGACGATCGCGAGCACCGGCGGCACGAGTGAGAGCGCCCCGGACTCAATCAGCTGCGAGAGCCACCCGAAATCAACCATAGCTACCTAGTCTTCGGGCTGCCGGATATTCTTGATCGTTCCGATCCGAATAGTGTCTATTCACCGACTATGCCCGGTTGAATACCGATAGCAGGTAAGGCACGATTTCGTCGCTCTCGAATCGTCCGATACCGCCCGGTTACCGACGCAGAATCAGCTTCAGCACGTCCTCGTCCTCGAGGACGTGATCTTTCCCGACCTGCTGTTGATCGTGGGCCGCGCTGGGGCCGGTGACCCGGGCGAAGCGGAACCGCTCTTCCATCTCGCCGCCGAGTTTCTCGATGGCCTCGCCGACGGTTGTTCCCCGCTGGACCACGAGCGGTTCCTCCCAGTCGATGCCGCGGCCGGGCTTCTCCATGTAGACCCGAATGAGGCCGAGTCGCTCCCAGATCCGATCCTTGAGCACGTCGAGGCCCTTCTCCTCCTCGGCGCTGATAAAGGTCACCTCCTCGGGGTCTAAGTCGCGCTGACGTAGCTCCTCGTCGACCGTCTCCTTGTAGCCGGGATCGATCAGATCGACCTTGTTGACGCAGGTGATCGAGGGGATGTACTCCCGATTCTCCATCAGCCCGTCGACCAGCCGGTCGATGGAGACGTTCTCTTGCAGGTTGACGACGGCGTTGACGTAGCCGTGCTCGCGGATGACCTGCTTGATCGTCTCTTCGTCCAGGTCCTGGTCGGTGCTCGAGGTGATCTTGATACCGTCTTTGATCTTCGGCCGGACCGTGACCTGCGGGGGCTCCTGATCGACGCGGATGTTGATGTCGTAGAGCTCTTCCTGGAGCCGGTCGTACTGCTCGATCTCGAACACCGAGAGCATGTAGATGATGAGGTCGGCGTTGCGGACGACCGCCAGCACCTGCTGACCGCCGCCTTTGCCCGCCGCCGCGCCCTCGATCAGCCCCGGCACGTCGAGCATTTGAATGTTCGCGCCGCGGTGGTTGAGCATCCCCGGGTTGACGTCCAGCGTCGTGAACTCGTAGGAGCCGGTTTCGCTCTCGGCGTTGGTCAGCGAGTTCAGCAGCGACGACTTGCCGACACTCGGGAACCCCACCAGCGCGACCGTCGCGTCGCCGTGTTTTTCGACGGAATACCCGCCGCCACCGCCCGATCCGGACTGCTGCGTCTCGAGTTTCTCTTTCTTCTCCGCGAGCTTCGACTTCAGCCGGCCGATGTGGGCCTCCGTCGACTTGTTGTAGGGCGTATTGGCTATTTCGTCCTCGATTTCCTCGATTTCATCCTCGAGCCCCATTTGTCAGTATGCAACCGGCCGTGCCGAAAAACCCTTTCGAGACACGCGTTGGACCGCGCGAGGCGACGGCGTCCGAACGAGTACCGCCGCGCTCAGACCGACGCTAACGACCACAGCGACCGGGCCGCCGATTCCCGTCCCCACAGACATCCCCGTCGAACTGAACACTCGTTTCCTCGAGTGCGTTCCGTTCGCCAAGGTTGTGTTAGCTATACCGTTCTGTGCCGCATCTGTTCTCGTATGCGACGGCGAGAGTACGTTACGGCAGTGGGGAGTAGCGTGGGTGCCATCGCGACGACGGGGGTCGAGAGTGCGCAGACGCAGACCCTCGAGCGAGTCGTCCCGGCGGAGCGCACGACGGCCGTCCGACCCGGCGACGGCATCGGGTTCGAAATCGCGGCGACCCCGGGAGTCGAACCGCGGGCGACCGACTGGCAGGTCGACGGATCGAACGAGCCGGACGTCACACCGGCGGATCCGTTCTATAGTTACACGTACGTCACGGGGAACCCGGCGGCCTCCGGTCAGTTCGACGAGTCAGGGACGTACGAGGTCGGCGTGACCGTCGACGGAACGACGATCACCTGGTTGGTCGAGGTCACCGAGAGCGCGCCGGCGCCACCGAGCGTCGACGCGACCTGCGATCCGGGACCGGACGCCACGATCACGGTGCGCGACGACATCGAAGTGACCGCGTCGTTGGCCGACGAATCCGGGGCGCTCCGACGGCTCTTCTGGCAGGAAGGGCGCAACGCAACGTACGTCGACAGCACTTCGCTGTCGGGGGCGACGGCGACGGTCACGTACGCGATATCCGGTCGCGACGCGATCTGGTTCATCGGCGGCTATCCGATGATGGCGTGGGTCGCCTGTCGCGACGGCCGACTGTCGGTCGCCCGCACCGAGGGGCCGTCGATCGCCGCGGTGCGCGACGTGAGGATCACCGGGACGAACGCGCCAGTCCGAGCGGGTGACGATCTCGTCGTCGACGCAGAAATCGCGATCGACGGGGACTCCACCTACCACGCGTTCGTCGAGGCGGCACCGGAGCTGATCGTCGGCCACGACCCCACGCGCGTCGACAGCGAAACGGTCGAGGTGTTCGCGGGGAACAGCGAGACGGTCCAACTTGAGTTCACGACGGCAACCGTGCGCAACACGCAGACGTTCCCCGTTCGCGTCGAGACACGTCACGCGGCATCGGAGACCGACGTCACCGTCATCGGGACCGACGACGCCGAGAGTCACGGCCACCTCGAGGTGACCGGCCTCGAGACGAACGCGCCCGTGACGGGTGGAGAACGGCTCGAGGTGACAGCCACGCTCGAAAACACCGCCGACGGGCCGGCCAGCCGTGACGTCGAACTCGTCGTTGGGGACGACCCGACGACGGTCGACATGCAGGGGGTGATCGTCGGCGCTGGCGAGACGACGACCGTCACGCTGGGGTATGAAACCTATCCCGTCGAGAACAACGACGAGTTCCCCGTCTACGTGGAGACGAGCGATGATACCGCCACACAGCAGGTGCTCGTCTACGGCCGCAGCGGGGACGATACCGGCGACGGCGGGGAACGAGACGAGGCGACGTTCGCGGTCTCGATCACCGGGACGAACGCGCCGGTGACCGGCGGCGAGTGGCTCTCGGTGACCGCCGTCGCCGAGAACGTGGGGAGCGAACCCGGCAGACACGACGTCCAGCTCGTCGTGGGCCACTCGCCGGAGGTAGTCGATACGCTCCGCGTGAGTCTCAATCCCGGCCAATCCCAGCGGCTCTCGCTCGGCTACGAAACCTACCCCGTGACCAACGACGACACCTTCCCGATCGTCGTTCGGTCGCCACACGCGAGCGACGAGCGAATCGTGACGGTCCACGGAACGGGCTGACACTGGTACCGATCGGTCCACGGAACGGGCTGACACTGGTACCGATCACCGTGGCTCGACACTCGAGCGGGGCCGCCAGATACCGGGCTACGCTTTTCTGCCGAAGGATCATGCACGGACCCCCCTCACCCGAAACCATTACCAATACCAACGAACTTCGACACACATAAGCGGTGCGCGAGGAATGAGTTCCCTATGACAAACGCGTCGCAGCTGCGTGACAGTACCCAGATCGTCCTCCCCCGGGAGACGCTCGAGGGCCTCGAAGCGCAGCTCGACGATGAGTTCACGGTCTCCGTCGTCTCGGACGGCGAGGACCACTGCCGAATCATCGGCAGCCCCGTCGAAATCAAAGCCGCGAGCGACTTTCTCGCTCGCCACGGCATCAGCGTCCGCTAACTCGTCGGCGTCAAGCGGTCGTCGTCTCACGCTCTGCAGCCCGTCTCGGACTCGTTCCGCGAGAATCGGACCGATCTACCGCTCCGGATGCGTCGGCGCGTCGAATTCGCCGCGGACGAGCGGCTTCGCGACGTGTCGGCGTGCACACGGCGGCACCTCGTACCACCCCGGCTCGAGGTCGCGCTCGAGCGATCGGTTCGCTTTCCCCGCAGCGTCAGTCCCGCAGTCCCGGCAGCGATAGCCCTGATTTCGGCCGGCGCTCTCCATCGTTCGCTCGCAGCCGGGACAGATCGGTGTGACCCGTTCGGTCCGTACGAGGTCGCGGACGGCGAACTTCTCGAGTTTGAGCGTTCCGTCGGACACTTCGCCGCAGGCGGTGATCCGGTCGCCGGCGCGCAATGCTCGCACGCGATTCCGAAAGCGCTTCGTCGGCTCGAACGCGGCGCACGCGAGTCGGTTCGCCGATTCGTCACCGGCCGTCTCGTCTGTGGCTGCACCGTCGTTAGCCGCATTGCCGTTGGCCGCACCGTCACTGACCACATCGCCATCGGTCGGCGACTCGAGAGTAACGAATACGTGTCCGCCGCGCCGCGTCTCGGGTTTGCTCGCGACCCGGCCTTCGAGCCGGTAGGCTCGACCGTCCGCGACGTCTCCGATCGCGCCGTCTTGCAGGTGAACGTCGGTCCCCTGATTGGTCACGAAGCGCTGGCTGGTGGCGACGGGTTCGCTTTCGATTCGGTCGGCGACGGCCCGGACGGCGTCCGTCTCGTCGCCACGGATCCCGTACAGGATCGGGCCGGGCGTGTGGGGGACACAGACGGTCTCGTTCTCGTCGCGGTCGACCGTGTCCCACACGTCGGGATAGCCCCACTCCGCTGCTGCGAAGACGCTCTCGTGGTTGACCTCGCGAGGCGTCCCCCAGCGCTCGGGTTCGCGGTAGGCGATGTACTCGTCGGTCCACTCCTCGAGTGCCGTCCACGCGCCGATCGCGGCCAGCGCGCCGATCCGCCCGCGGCCGTCGCCGGCGTGCCACGACTGATAGCCGTGTCGGTCGATCAGGGCCGCGGCGTCGGAAATCTCGAGGTGGTCCCGGATCGCCGCGTGCGCGAATCGACTCACGTCGTCTGCGGGAACGGCTTCGTCCGGATCGTGAGCCGCCACGACCAGTCCGGGATTCGTCCGCTCGTCGTCGGTTTCGGAACGCGCCTCGAGTCGCTCGCGAGCGATCTCGAAGGCGCGGTCGGAGTCGCATTCGGTGTGAATCGCGAGCGCGGCGTTCCCCCGCGTTTTGTACTCGACGGCGGGATTGAGCCGGACGAGGAGGAGCCTCGAGACGCTCGCCGAGTCAGCTTTCTGGAGCCGGTCTGCGATCTCTCTGGCGACGTACGTCGTACACATGCCTCGCTCGCGCGAGTCGGTATCGTCGATCCCGACGACGGTCATCGCCCGTGCTTGCACGCCGGTCGAGTAACGCCTTTCGGGATCCCCGTCGCCGCAGTCGCGCAATCACCTATATAAGTATACTCCCGATACGACCCGCAATCGCGACACGGGACACGGACATCCCGGGGAAAACGTCTTATAGGAGGAATCGCTTACAACCCCGTATGTCCCGCTCCGCACTTGTCGGTAACGTGACCGCGATGTTAGAGGACGCGGGATTCATGGTGAGTGATCGGTGTGCGATCCGACCGAAGAGTTTCGATATCGCCGCACGACGCGGTGAGGACCTCGTCCTCGTCAAGATTCTCGCGAACATCGACGCGTTCAACCGCGCGACCGGTCAGGAGATGCGACGCCTGGGAACCTACCTCAATGCGACGCCCCTGGTCATCGGCCTGCGCAGCCGCGACGAAGATCTGAAACCCGACGTCGTCTACTTCCGACACGGCGTCCCCGTCTTCAGCCCCGATACGGCGTATAACCTGTTCATCGAGGAAGTCCCGCCGCTGATTTACGCCGCCCCCGGCGGCCTCTATGTCAATATCGACGGCGACCTGCTGGCCGACGAGCGCGAGGACCGCGACTGGAGCCTCGGCCAACTCGCCAGCGAACTCGGCGTCTCCCGGCGGACAGTCTCGAAGTACGAGGACGGCATGAACGCCTCCGTCGAGGTCGCGATGACGCTCGAGGAGATGTTCGATGCCCCGCTTACGAGCCCCGTCGACGTCCTCGAGGGGGCCGACGACGTCCACGAGAGCGAGGCGACGCCGGACGATCCCGACGCGGATCCGGACGACGAACAGGTGGTCGCCGTCCTCACGCGGGCCGGCTACAGCGTCCATCCGACGGCACGGTCGCCGTTTACGGCCGTCAGCGAGGACGAGGACGACAGCGACATCGTGCTGACCGGCCACTCAAAGTTCACGAAGGCCGCGGAGAAACGCGCCCGGATCATGAGTTCGATCGGCCAAGTTACGCGCACGCAATCGGTCTACGTCGTCGACCGAGCGAAACAGGAGTCCGTCGACGGCACTGCTCTGGTCGAGCGTGACGAACTCGCGACGTTCCGGAACACCGACGAACTCCGGGACGTCATTCGAGAGCGCTCCGAGTACGAAGAAGCGGCCTGATCCGGTCAGTACTGTTCATCACGGGCGATAGTTCCTCGAGTGCTGACCGTGAGGAACGCCGCTGGAGCGGAGTGGTCTGTCGCAATCGTCAGTCGGCGCCGCGCGTTCCTCGTCTCATCATCACAGTTCTCGGACTCGTCTTCAACTACGGAACGACCGTCACGACGGCGGCCGATGCGGCGGTGTTCGACGGCGTCTCCGTCGGTAGCGGCTATCTCGTGTTCACGGTACGCAGCCTGCTTTCGAACCGATTCTGGTGGGAACCGTAATCGCTCCGCCGACAAACTGCCTGCTGAAGAACGAACTGCAATCGACTTCCAGAGTTCAGGTTGCGCCGTTTCCGTACGTTTTCTCGAGGTACGCGACGATATCGTCGCTCTCGCTCATCCCGTCGACGCCGTTCGCTTCGTCGACGATGACGGGGACGCCGGTCTGTCCGCTGACGTCCTCGACTTCGGTGCGGTCGGCGTGCGAGCGCGGCACCTCGATGGTATCGTACTCGAGTTCGAGGTCGTCGAGCTTTGATCGGACCTTTGCACAGAACGGACAGCCGGGAAGCTCGTACATCGTGATGTCTGCCATACGGCGTATTGCCGCGGAAGACGTATTATCCCACCGGTCGACCGGGCGGTTGCCGGAACCGAGGGTTCTGAGGGCCCTGCGGTCAGATCGGGAAGAACAGCCGTTGCCGACGGAGAGCGGCGGTCGACGCTAGAACGAGACCATTCCGGCGTCGACGGCGAAGAAGACGGCGAAATAGAGGATGAACGCGACGGCGAGTATCCACTGTCCGACGGAGATGTCTTCGGTTTCACCCGTCGCGGCTTTGACGAGCGGGTAGCTGATGATCCCAGCGGCGAGTCCGTTCGAGATAGACGCGGTTAGCGGCATGACTGTGATCGTCAGCCCGGCGGAGATCGCCCAGGCCGGATCCTGCCAGTCGATGTCGGTGACACCCTGCAGCATGATGATGCCGACGACGACCAGCGCGAGGTACGATGCGTACTGTGGGATGGCACCGATCAGCGGCACGATGAGCAGGGAGAGCACGAAGAGGAGGCCGACGACGAGAGCGGTGAAGCCGGTTCGCCCACCCTCCTCGACGCCGGTCGACGATTCGATGTACGTCGTCACCGTGGACGTTCCGACCATCGCGCCGAGGGTGGTGCCGATCGCGTCGGCCATCAGCGGCTTCTCGATTTCAGGGAGGTCACCGTCCTCGTCGAGGAATCCGCCGATCTGCGAGACACCGATGAGGGTCCCGGCCGTGTCGAAGAAGTCGACGAAGAAGAACGTGAAGACGACCAGCGTGAACACGAGCGGGTCGTCGGTGATCATCCCGAGGCCGTCGACGAAGCCGGCGGCCAGCGGCGTGAAGTCGTACTGGACGTTCGCGATCAGGCTTAGGATCCCGTCACTGGAAATCTGATCGTAGGTAGCGGCGGGAACGAGCGTTCCCGGGGAGACGACGTCGGCGACGGTCAGTACCCATCCAGCGACGGCAGTGGCGAGGATTCCGATGACGATCGATCCTCGAATCCCGCGAGCGTGAAGGATAAGCATCAGCGCGAGGCCGACGACCGAAAGCGCTGCGACCGCGCTCGTCGCGACGTTACCCAGCGTAACGAGCGTGTCCGGATGGTCCACGACGATCTGCATCTCCTGAAGTCCCAGAAAGAGCAGGTAGACGCCGATCCCGGCCCCGACCGCGAATTTGACGGGTTCCGGGAACAGTTCGATGATGTACTTCCGCGCGCCGACCGCCGTCAGCGCGATGAAGATAATCCCTTCCACGAAAACGGCCGCGAGCGCGACCTGCCACGGGACCCCGAGGCCGATGACGACCGTGAACGCGAAGAACGCGTTCAGCCCCATCCCGGGCGCGAGGCCGAACGGTCTGTTGGCCCAGAACGCCATGACAAAGATGGCGACCGCCGACGCGAGGATCGTCGCGACGGCGATCATCTGTTGGACTTCGCCGGCATCGTAGCCCTCGAGTGCGATCGCCTCGCTGAGAATGAGCGGATTGACGACGATGATGTACGACATCGCGAGGAACGTCGTTATTCCCGCGACCGTTTCCGTCCCGAGGTCGGTATCGTGTTCGTCGAACCCGAAGTACGTCGCGAGTGTCTCGAATGCCCCCATATTGGATGCTCGAGCATAATAACACCGATTAGTTAAATGTTCTTGTCCGAATCGGCCGGAATTTGGGCACGGACGTGGGTATCATTAAAACCCCTACATTTCCACCACTCGATTCCGCGCGGCGGTCGAACGACCGGACGAAATCCTCGCGAGTGGGGCGGGGACTCATCGCGGTTGAAACGGTGCTCCTCGAGAGTGGAGACCAACGTATTTCACCTCGGAGCGCGTACCACGGTAGCATGAGGTTTGTCATCGTGGGTTACGGTCGGGTCGGTTCGCGGACGGCGACGATCCTCGCGGAGGAGGGTCACGAGGTCCGCATCGTCGACGACAACACGGACCGGATCGAACGCGCCACCACCGACGGGTTCGAGACGGTACACGGCGACGGAGCTGACGAAGACGTCCTCGTCGACGCCGGGATCGAAACCGCGGATGCGATCGGCGCGTTCACGCCCGATCTCAACGCTAACTTCGCCGCGTGTATGGTCGGGACTCACCACGGCTGTCGGACCGTTCTCCGGATCGACGAGGACTACCGCGAGGACATCTACGAGAAGTACGCCGAGGAGGTCGACGAGATTATCTACCCCGAACGGCTCGGTGCTGCGGGCGCGAAGACCGCCCTGCTGGGCGGTGACTTTAACGTTGTCGCCGATCTCGCCGAGAACCTCCAGTTGACCGTCCTCGAGATTCGGGACGGATCGCCGGCGGTCGGCAAACGAATGAGCGAACTCGAGTTGCCCGAAACCGCACGGATCTACGCCCACGGTCGCGCTCGGGAACCGCTGACGATCCCGCTCCCGGGGACCGAACTCGAGGCCGGAGACGAGGTTGCGGTCATCACCGACGCGGATCGCGCCGAAGAGGTTCGGTCGACGTTATCGCCCGCAAACGCCTAAGTCGGGTCGTCTCCGGGCTCGAATTGGCCCTCGAACCAACCGCTGTGACTCGATCAGGCTGGTCGACGCGATAAAAGGGGGAGAGAAACGGGAGCAGGCGCGCAGGCGGATGGGGGAGGGGTGGGGAGGCCGCCTCGCGCCTGTTCCTTCCGTCGCGCCGGTGCCCAATAAAACCGCGTCAGACGATCGACTGACGAGGGTCAGACGGACCGCTGTCAGCCGGTTTCGGCGCGCCCGAATGACGGTCGTGATCCGCCGGAAGCCCGGTGCGGAAATCCGTCTCAGACGGTGCTCTCGGCGGGTGCTGTAACCCGGACTCATCAGGGTCGGCCGACGATCTTGACTCGCTCACTGTCGGCCGACGACCCCGGCTCGCTCACTGCCGGCCGACGATAGCGGCTCAGTCGTCGCTTTCGCCCTCGTCCTCGAGGCGGAAGACGAGGACGTTCTGGTGGACCATCGAGGGGACGAAGGAAAACGGATAGCCGTAGACGTGGAGGTCCTTCGTGGGGTCATACCAGATCAGGTTCGCCGCGAGGGTTAGCGGCGCGGTCGACTCGATCGCTCGCGCGAGATCCGCCGAAAGGAACTCGTAGGACTGTTCGCGGTACATATCGCCGATGAAGACGACGACGTGACCGTCCGGCGCGACGGCGTCGGTGAACTGGTCGAACTTGCCCGCCATATCGTCAAGCCAGTCGGCTTTCGTAACCCACTCTTGACGTTCCTCGGGTGATTCCGAACCGTCATCCCCGTTGGACGGTTCCGAACTGCCATCCTCGTTTGACGACTCCATGGTGGCATCCCCATCCGACGGCTCCGAATCGGCATCGACCGCCGTCTCGCCGTCTCGCTGCCCGTCGAACGAGCCCAACTTGCTCTCGCGAGTCCGGCGCTCGTTGCGCGTCTGCTCGAGTTCGTCCATGTGCCAGTAGGGGACGTCGGTCAGCAGGAGGTCGACCGAGTCGTCGGGGACGCCGTCGATCAACTCGGCACAGTCGCCGTGTCGCACGTCCCCTTCGGCCAGTGGCGGCTCGCCGCGTGCGCGACGCTCCTCGTTCTCCCGCTCGAGAACCGTCTCGTAGATTTCGATCCATCGTCTGGTCCGCTCGAAGCCGATCGCTTCCCGGAGGCCGGTGCCCTCGTGTTCGCAGAAACTCGCGCCCAACAGGGTGCCGCCGACGCCCGCGAAGGGATCGAGGACGGTGTCGCCGGCCTTGCTGAACCGGCCGATCAGCTCCGCGCAGAGTCGCGGCGGTTTCTGGCCGCCGTGTTCGCTGCGCAGGTCGTGCTGGACGGCGGGCGGGTAACCCTCGGAGATCACGGACTTCGTGGCGTACTTCCACTCCTTGCCCGTGAGGTCGTTCACCCGGTTGCGCTCGTCGTAGATCCCTCTGTCTTCGACGTAGCGCTGGTGGTCCGCGAGGTCGTCGGTATCGATCACCTCGCCGTCCTCGACCGGGAGGGACTCTTCGCGCGCTCGATCGGCGTCGAAATCGCCGTCATCGTCCGTGAATAGGCGGCTCTGGCGGTGTCGATCCCCGTCGTCTGCCATACCTCGAGTGCTCACTCGGATCGCTTAAACACCCGTGGCTCCGGTCGAACGGTCGAATCGATCGCCCCGTCCGCTTGCCCGCCGTTTTTCATGCTCCCCTTCGAATGGATCTGTTATCGATGGTACCCGTCGGTGATGTCGTCCTGTTCGGTATCAGCATTCTCGCCCTGTGGATCGGAGCGCGGCTGCTCGTTACCGGTGCCTCGAGACTCGCCAGCGCGGCCGGCGTCTCCGCGCTCGTCGTCGGCCTCACGGTCGTGGCCTTCGGAACCTCCGCCCCCGAGGTCGTCGTTTCGACCGAGGCCGCACTCGAGGGTCGAGGCGACGTCTCGGTCGGGAACGTCGTCGGCTCGAACGTGTTCAACATCGGCGTGATTCTCGGCCTTGTCGCCGTCATTTCGCCGTTTCGCGTCGCGGAAACGCTGCTCCGCCGCGACGCGCTCGCGATGGCCGCATCGACGATCGTCGCGGCCGCCGTCCTCGCTAACGGCGTCGTTTCGCGGCTCGACGGCGCGATTCTGCTCGCACTGCTGGTCGGCTATCTGGGCGCGCTCGCCGTCGCGATTCGAAGGGATACAGCTGGCGACGGTGATGAGGCCCGGCCAGAGGTGACCGGCGGAGCAACCGGTTCTCCCGACGGCCGTGACGAACGCGAGGTCCGATTCGGCCTCGAGGCCGGACGCGTCCTCGCCGGCCTGCTCCTCGTGATCGTCGGCGGACGCGTGCTGGTCGACTCGGCAGTGGGACTCGCCCTCGCCGTCGGTATCTCGGAGTGGGCGATCGGCGCGACGGTCGTCGCGGCCGGGACCTCGATACCGGAGCTCGTGACCTCCGTCGTGGCCGCCCGCGGGGACGACGTGAGTATCGCCGCAGGGAACGTCATCGGATCGAACGTCTTCAACGTCGTCGGCGTGCTGGGGATCGCCGCCGTCGTCAGACCGCTGACCGTCGACCCGGCCGTCTTCGTCGCGCTGGCGTGGCTGGCCGCACTGACCGCGTTCGCGACGGTCGTGCTCGCGACCGGGCGGTGGCTGACGCGACTCGAGGGCGTCGCGCTTGTCGTCCTCGGAGCGGGGTACTCGGTCGCGAGTTTGGTGCTGGTGTTCTAGGCCCGCTGGTCGACCGGATATCGATCGACTCCGGTCGTCGTGGAGCCCCGGTGACACGAGGGTTAGCGAGAGCCTTTGTCGTTCCGGGCCCTCTATTCGTATATGAACATGCTCGTCGACGGCGAGTGGCGAACCGATGCGCTCGAGTCGACCGACGACGACGGCTCGTTCGAGCGGCAGGAAACGACCTTCCGGAACGAGATTCGCGACGATCCGGACGCTCGATTCCAGCCCGAGGCGGGCCGGTACCACCTCTACGTCTCCTATGCCTGCCCGTGGGCCCACCGGACGCTGGTGACGCGTGCGCTGAAGGGGCTCGAGGACGCGATTTCCGTCTCGGTCGTCGATCCCTATCGCGACGAGGACGGCTGGCAGTTCACCCCCGAGAAGGCGGGCTGTACGCCGGATCACGTCCACGGCGCGGATTTCCTGCGTGAGTTGTACGTGCGCGCGGATCCGGACGCGACCTGTCGCGTGACGGTGCCGGTGCTCTGGGACAAACAGGAGGACGCCATCGTCAACAACGAGTCCGAAGAGGTCATGCGGATGCTTGACACCGAATTTGACGGAATCGCCTCACGAGACGTGGACCTCTACCCTGAGGGCTATCGTGACGAGGTCGACCGGATCATCGACGAGATCTACGAGCCAATCAACAACGGCGTCTATCGTGCGGGCTTCGCGACGAAACAGGAGCCCTACGACGAGGCGGTCGACGACCTCTTTTCGGCGCTCGATCACTGGGACGAGGTGCTGGCGGACCAGCGCTACCTCGCGGGCGATCGGCTCACCGAGGCCGACATCGCGATGTTCACGACGCTCGTCAGATTTGACAACGTCTACCACACGCACTTCATGTGTAACGTCCAGTATATCCGCGAGTACGACAATCTCTGGCCGTATCTGCGCGATCTCTATCAGACCGGCGTCGCCGACCGAAGGGAGGGGACGCCGAGCGAACGAACGAGCGTGGCGCAGACGGTGAACATGGACCACATCACGGAGCACTACTACACGACCCATCCCGACGTGAACCCGCACGGCATCGTCGCCCGCGGTCCCGACCTCGAGTTCGAAAAACCCCATGACCGCGACAAGCTTCCGGGCGGCCCGCCGTCCGACCTCGTCGCGGCCGCGAGCGCCGACGACTAACGAGGGCTCGTCCTCGAGACGGAAACGGCGGCGTTAGGATTCGGCTGCCGTCTGGTCCGCGTCCGCGTCTTCCGGTTCGGCGTCTTCGGCCTCGGTGTCTTCGGCGGCGGCGTCTTCGGGTTCGGATTCGGCGGCTTCGTCACGGTTGGAACCGGTACGGCCGGATTCGCGTCGCCAGTTCTCGAAGCTGTGTTCGAACTCCTCGTCGGCGACGAACACTTTCCAGAGAATCCACACGGGGACGAGGACGGGGATCAACGGGAGAAGAACGATTAGGAGTACTGCGCCCATAATATAGCCGAACAGGGACATCTGGGTGTTCGGCCCGTAGCCCGTCGAATCTGACACCTTAACTGACATGTGCGGTAATACGAACGTGTCGGTATTCGGTCTTTCGAATCCGTGAGTCGCCTCCGGCGACGAACGGCTCGAGGTCTCCCTTGCGACCGCCGGCGGATCAGGCCGTCTCGAGGTCGTCGCGGCCGTCCGACTCGTCGCTCAGGACCGCCTCGGCGTCGCCTTGTGGCCGGTACTCGAGAGCCTGCATGGTCTCGGCGAGCGAGAGGAACCGCTCCGAGTTGTCGGAGATTCCGTGGGTGATCAGTGGTGACTCCGGAAGCGTTGCCGTCGCGGCCGCGTCGAGCAGCCGCCGACAGTCGCCGGGGCTGAGCCACATCGCGCGGGCGTAGCGCTCGCCGGCACCGTCGCGTTCGTCGCACACTTGGCGGAGTTCGTCCCGGGTGAGCAACCAGCCGATCCGGAGGTTCACCACCTCGAACCCGTGTCGCTTGGCGTAGTACGACCCCATTGCCTCGCCGAAGACCTTCGTGACGCCGTAGAAGGTGTCCGGATCGGTCGGATCGTCCGGCCGGACGATCTCGGGGCTCCCGACCGTCGACTCGGGCCGGATCGCCGAGACGGTGTTTCGCCTGTTGACCGCGTGGTTCGAACTCGCGAAGACCACCCGCTCGAGGTCGTTTTCGACCGCGGCCTCGAAGGTGTTGGAGAGGCCGTCGACGTTCGGCCCGCGCACCTCATCCCACGACGCACGCGGCGAGGCGTTGGCCGCGAGGTGGATCAGCACGTCCTGGCCCTCGAGCGCGTCGACGAACGCCTCTCGATCGGTGATCTCGAGGGGTGTCGTGTCCAAATCCTCGGTCTCGCTGTGGGAAAAGAGCGTGAGATCGTGGTCGTCCGGAAACGCGTCGATGGCCACCCGGCCGACGTTCCCCGCCGCGCCGGTGATCGCGATGTTCGTCATACTCGAGAGACGATAACGAGGCCAAAATAGGTCGGGCCAGCGCCTTCCGGCTAGTCGGACGAGTCGGAACGGATTCCGGGATCACGAGGGTGCCGCGAGACGACGATACCCTGAAAGCCCCTTCCGGTTCCGGACTCCCGGGCCTCGCTGCGCGCTTCGGTCATTCGCTCCGCTCACTCCCTGCAGTGCTTGCGTCGTCCGGGTTCGCCCAGACCGGAAGCCCCTTTCATTCCCGCCCCGCGGCGGAACGATCGGGTGGCCGAGACGCGTTCGAAGGCCAGTTGTCGTCCGACGGTTCGACGACGAGCTTGCCGACGCTCTCGCGATCCTGCATCGCCGCGAAGGCGTCGTCGGTGTCCTCGAGCGCGTACGTCCGATCGATTTCGGGGCGTAGTCGGCCGTCGGCGGCGAGTTCGACGAGCCGTCGGAGATCGTCCTGGGTGCCCATCGTGGAGCCGACGATGCGCTTGTGGCTAAGAAAGAGGCTCGCCACGTCGATCGTGGATTCGCCGCCGGCCGTGCGGCCACAGATCGCCATCGTCCCGCCGCGGCGCATGACGGACTGGCCGAGTCCGGTGAACTCGCCGCCGAGGTGGTTGATCACCGCGTCCGGCGCGCCGATCGCCTCGACCTCGTTCCGGATCTCCTCGATATCGGTCGATCGAATTCCGTGATCGAGACCGAGTTCGCGGACCCGCTCGAGTTTCGCTGCCGACGAGGAGGTCCCGATCGTCTCGGCACCGAAAACGTCCGCAAGCTGGATCGCGGCGACGCCGACGCCGCCCGTCGCGCCGGGGACGAAAACGAGGTCGCCGGGGCCGACCTCGGCCCGCCGGAGCATGTGGAACGCGGTCATGTACGCCGTCGGGATCGCGGCAGCCGTCGTCGTGTCCATCCCCTCGGGCAACGGAACGAGCCGATCAGCCTGCACGCTGGCGGTCTCGGCGAGGCCGCCGTGGAACAAGGAGAACCGCTCGCACACGTTCTCGGGCCCCTCGCGGCAGAATCGACAGGATCCACAGGTCTCGTTCGGACAGAGAACGACCCTCTCGCCGGGCTCGAGACCGCGAACACCGTCCCCGACGTCGCTCACGACGCCGGCCACGTCGAGGCCAGTGACGAACGGGAGGTCGTCGGCGTCGACCATCGCAGAATCTCCCTCGAGGATCCAGAGATCGTGACGGTTTATCGCGCAGGCCTCGACGTTCACCAGCGCCTCGTCGGGGCCGGGTTCGGGGTCGTCTCGTTCGATCACGCTTACTCCCTCGGGGCCGATCAAGTCGGTGAAGGCTGCGGCTCGCATCACTCTCCCAGTCGGTCTCGAGGGCAAAGATCCTAGGGACTGAGCCGCCGCGGCTCGCGGTCATCCGATCGCTGGCCGACGACGCCGCGGCGCTGTTCGATGCGCTCGCGGCCAGCGGCAGTCGAACGCACGTCCCGACCGGTTCGGACTGAGTCCTCGCGAGCCGATCGTCTCGTCGCCGTTCACTCCGACGACGGATTCGGCGCGGGCAGGGACCGAAGCTCCCGTGGCGGAACGAGGTAGTTCGCTCTGTTCGTGACGCTGATGTACTGGAGAATACCGCTGTTAAACATCGGGGTATCGAGATCGGTCCCGGTCATCGCTTTGCGGGTTTTCACGAAGTCCTCGATCGATTGCTGGTGCGAGAGGAAGTGGGTTGCAGCGGTCTCGTCGTCGGTCGAATCGAAGTCGCGCCGGAGGATGATCGGTTCGCCGTCTTCGCGCGCGCGAGCGGCCTTCTGGGCGTGGCCGACAGTTCCAGTGCCGGTCGAAGCCGGGTCGCCGCCGACCTCGGTCACGCGACTCGAGTCGCCGAGATTGTGGCCGGCCCCCTCGACGAGATCCGCCGCGTTGTGGTTCGGCGAGAACATCTTGGAGACGCGCTGACCGCGGCTGTCCTGATTGTACCACTGATGCAGGTGCAACTGAATCTTCGAGAGGTGGATCGTCGTCCCGCCGGCGAACGGTCCCTCGTCGATCGTCACGCGGTCCTCGCTCGCCTGATTCTGCCTGAAGCCGGATTTGAACCCCATGAACATCGGCGCGTCCTCCGGAACGGGATCGCCGTCGGGGATGCCGTGGACGCCGGACTGATTGTCGGCCGGGAGGCCGCGGCCGATGAACCCGGTTCTGCGGTCGCGCACCTCGAAGATCCCGTCGAACGTTCCCTCGACTTCGATCCCGTTGAGTTCCTCGAGTTCACCTTTGAGAGCCTCCTCGACGCTCAGGGTGACGTGACCGTAGTCGCTGGCCACCTGAAGCAAGGCGTCGTACTCGTCGAGTTCCGGATCGTCGAACGGCGTCAGTGACGTCGGCTCGGGCAGATCAATCCCCGCGAGGTCGGCGTCGAAGCGGTCGAAGTAGGCCGGGCCGTAGGCCATCGTGAACGCCAGTCCCTCGTTACCGCGCTTGTACGCTTTCTCGAGCGTTCGGAACGCGGCCTCGAGTCGTTCGCGTTCGGCCGTCGCGTCGGCGGGACCGTCGCCGACGTACTCGAGGCCGAGCAGGAGGTGGTGTTCGGGCGGCCGAACGTTTCCGTCGTCGTCCGTCCCGAGGAACTCGTTCCACGCGTGCTGGCGATCCGGGAGCGCATCGGGGGCGAGCGTGGCCTGGGGCACGTCCTCGGTCTCCTCGCGCTGGAGGCAGGCTGACAGCGCGCTCGCACCGCCGATGGCGACGGCGCTGCGCACGAACGCGCGACGCGAGAGTCCGCGATCCGAACCGTTCATACACGACCCTCAGGGGTTGGCAACTAAGGATATTGCGGTCACACCGATTGGCCGGACGACGGACAGCCGACCGGTGGTTGTCGGGCGAGACCGACTGTCGACGCTACGTGGGTCGGTACGGCAGTCGCAAGCAAAGATTGATTCGTCGAGTTATGGGAGTCGATCGGTGGGATGTCCAACGAAAAACCACACGCGGCAGGACCCCCCTCGATGGAACGGGACGCCGAAACGAACCCGGCGGGTCATTTCGTCCGCGGGGAACCCGGCGACGCGCCGCTCTCGACGAACCGTCGGTTCAACGACAGCGCGTAGCCCGCTCGAGCCGATCGGCTCGTCACGCGCCTGCGATTCGAGGCCGATCGAGGCCCGAACCGATCGCTCCCGTGGTCGATACCGCGTCTCCTCACCGTTCCGGAGCCGTGACCGAAATCACCGACGGGTGACCGGTACAGCCATCCCCATGTGTGTACTACGTTATCTATGAACGTTGTCGAAGTGTTCGTCGAGATCGACGCGCCGCCCGATGTCGTCTGGGAGGCGCTGCTCGAGTTCGAATACTACCCGGAGTGGAACCCCGTCAGTCGGACCGTCGAGGGAATCGCGATCGACGGGACGGAGCGACGGGGCCGGTACCCGCCCGTCGATTCCCGTCGATCCCTCGACGGGCCGATGATCGTCACCGTCGAGCCGTACAGACGGCTCGCCTGGCTCGAGCGGTTCGTTCTCCCGTTCGCGCTCGATCGCTACCACGAGTTTCACCTCGTACCGATCGACGACGGGCGGCGGACGCGATTGCTACAGCGAGAGACGGTCAGAGGTGCGCTCGTCCCGCTGCTGTTCGACGAGGGGCGGGTCGAACGCGCGTTCGTCGCGATGAACGAGTCGATCGCGGCCCGTGCCGAACGACGGGCGAGGACGCCAGCGTAACCGAGACGGGTCCTCCCGTCGGGACGGTTCATTCACGTTTTCGAGCGCCGGAGAGGAGAAAATACTTATATTCCGGTTGACAATCCGGGGTCGATCCGACTGCTCCGTATGACTGGCGACCGATCGACACTCACGACTGCCGACGGCGAGTCGACGACGCTTGCGTCGCTTCGCACGTTCGGTCGGTCGCGACTGGGGATCGATCCCCGCGCACTGGCTGCGTTCCGGATCGGACTGGGGCTCGTCGTCCTCTGTGATCTCCTCTTCCTCCGCGTTCCGGGGCTGGGAACCTTCTACACCGACGAGGGGGTCCTCCCCCGGTCCGCCCTCGCGGAGGCGTCTCCGACGCTCGCGACATGGTCCCTGCACGCCCTCTCCGGCTCGGTGTGGCTACAGGCCTTGCTGGTCGCGACCGCGGGCGGTGCCGCCGCATGCCTTCTGGTCGGCTACCGACACCGACTCGCGGCGGTCGTCTCGACACTCCTCCTCGCGTCGCTGTTCGCCCGCAATCCGTATCTCGTCAACGGCGGCGATACGATCCTCCTCTCCCTGCTCGTCCTCGCAGCGACGCTTCCGCTCGAGCGGCGCTGGTCGCTTCGCCCGCGTCGCCTCGCGGACGGACGCTCCGATCCCAGCGATCCGCGCGTCGTCTCGGCGGCGACCGCGACCGTTCTCCTCCACGTCGCGGTGATCTACCTGCTCAACGCCGTCCTCAAGTTCCGGAGCGACGCCTGGATGAGCGGTACGGCGGTCGGGCGCATCTTCCAGCTTCAGGACTTCGTCTTCCTGCTCGGCCCGACCGCCGCGGAGTATCCGGCGCTGCTCACTGCGGCCAACTGGCTCTGGATCGCCGTCCTGTCGACGTCGCCGCTGCTCGTGCTCGCGACCGGCCGGCTCCGGATCGCGACCGTCGGCGCGTTCGTCGGCGCGCACCTCGGGATGGCGGCGACGATGCGCCTGGGTGCCTTTCCGTTCGTGATGATCGCCGCCCTGCTGTTGTTCCTCCCGCCGCGGCTCTGGGATCCCGTCGACGAGTTCGTGTCGCGGACCGCGTCGGGACGCCGTCTCGAGGCGCTCGCAACGTCACGGGACGAAGGCGGAACTGGTCCGCGTGATTTCTTGGGCGCGCCCCGGGTCCGGCGCGGGATTCGACTCGGGACGACGGTGCTGTTCGCCTGTGTCCTTCTCTCCGTGGTGAGCTGGCAGGTGACCGCGGCCGGCCTCGTCGATACCGGGCCGGCTCCGGGCGGCGAGGAACTGGGCGGTGCGAGCTGGGCCTTCTTCGCGCCCGATCCGCCGGACGAGTACAGCTGGTACGTCGTCGAAGCCGAGCGCGAATCGGGCGAGCCGATCGATCTCGTCGACGGCGGGACGGTCGATTTCGATCGCCCGCCTGACGCCATGGACCGCTATCCGTCGACGCTCTGGAAGCGCTACGGAACGAAGCTACGCGGCGGCGGTGGAGACGCCCACCTCGATCCCGCGGCGGCGTACTTCTGTGACCGCGCCCCCGACGACGTCGAGTCGGTGACCGTCTACCGCGTCGATCAGCCGGTCGACGCGGACGGCCCGGTCGGCGAACCGGTTCCCCGCGAGCGGATCTCGACGTCCTGCTGAGGTGTCCCGGAACGGGCGTCCATCCCCCACAGTTCCACTGACTGGACCACTATCCCGACGGATCTCGAGAACGCAGATGTCCGCAGGTTCAAGTACGGACGGGCGGCCAGAGTCGCCGTGACCCGTCACACAGATCCCCGCTCGAGCCTCGAGCGAACCGACTCGACCGCGGCAGACAGGGTGGACGATGGGGCATAGGGCGCTCGTCGCCTACCGGCGACCGGATCGGCTCTACGACCTGCGGTACAGCCACTGGGGCGGCGAGACGCTGTCGCTGGCCGGGGAGATCACGTCCGCCACGCCGCTGGCCGACGGCTCGGTCGCGGGGCCCTTGGTGGCGGACTCGATCAGCCGCGATCGAATCCTGACGGATCATCTCGATCCCTGCGTCCACGAAGCCCTCTATCTGGTCGATCCGGCGACCGACTACGCGGTCGACGCCTATCGGGTCTGCTGGCTCGAGTGGGGCGACGGCCGCGACGGCGGCCGCGGCGCGATCGTCGAAGCCGATTCCGAGGCAAAGAACTCGGTCGGGCGCTGGTTTCGCGCGACCAAGACCGCACTGGCCGACGTCATCGAGATGGGGGCGCTCTCGCGGCGAGCCGCGCAGGCGTACCTCGAGGCCCGGATCTGCGAGGAGTACGACGGAACGCTCTACACCTACGGCGAGTCGATCGATACCGAACCCGGAACCGGGTACGAGCCCACGCCGGACCGCTGGCTCGAGGACGAAAACTGGTCCGATACCGAAGACCGCCTCGAGGATCGATCCGATCGCGGGGACCGGACGGACGACGGGGACCGGAGCGGACCGTCGTAACTCACTCGCCGGCGGTCCAGCGAGCGTCCGCGAGCGTCCGCTGGACGACCTCGTTGCCGACGGCCTCGGCCAGCGTCTCGAACCCAGAGCGCTCGCCCCGATCGCTCGCGTTCGCGACGAGCCGCGAGACGATGAACTCCGGCGTCGACCGGCCCACCGTGCCGAAGCGGGGCTGGTAATCGACGAGCAACTCGAGGTCGGGGTTCAGCCCCTCCGCGAAGATGCCGTCGACCCGCGCTTGCGGGGGCAGCGGCTCGAGGTCGTCCGCGAGGTGGGTGACGAAGACGCCCAGCGCCTCGCGGTCGACGGAGAGCGTGACCAGTCCGTGAAGCAGGTCCGCCGCGCTGCCCGGCTCCGTGATCGCCTCGAACTCGTCGACCAGCATGAGGGTGCGGCCGTCCGACGAGAGCGGGGGGACGATCGACCGCAGCGTAGACTCGAGGACGCCGGCGTTGAAACTCGCGTGCCGGCGGTGGAAGACCAGCGAGTCGACGGGCGTCACCTCGGCCCGATCCGCGGGGACCGGCAGCCCCATCGTCGCCAGCAGAACGATCTGACACAGCGTCTCGAGCAGGGTCGTCTTCCCGCCGCTGTTCGCGCCCGTCAGGACGGCGACGCGCTGTTCGCCGGGGACCGCGTTCACACCGTCCGGAACGCTCGCGATCCCGTGCTCGCCGAGCCCGTAGGTGACCGGCTGGACCGACTCGTCGTCTCGCGCGGCGAGCGTGAGGTTGCGCGCGTTGACCACGGAGACGGCCGCGTCCTCGCCCGTTACGAAGACGGGGCGAGTGCAATCGTACTCGAGCGCGAAGCGGGCCAGCGAGAGGTGCAAGGCGATATCGTCGACCGCTTCGACCGCCTGATCGACGGCATCGCGGGCGTCCGCGAGCGTTTCCCGGAGCTCGCTCGCGACGGTTTCCTCCCGTTCGTCGACCGCCGCCGTGAGATCGGTCCGCAGCGTTCGCAGCGTGTCCCCGACGAAATCGGTCGCGTCCGCCGCGTCGGTCGGCATCGCGTCCCGAACCCGATCGATCGTCACGTCGGTCTCGCTCAACAGGCGGTCCTCGAAGGCCTGGCGAAAGCCCTCGACGTCGTGGACGCCCTCCGAGCGAAGGTCCTCGATCAGCGCGAGGGCGTCGGCGTCCATGTCTTCGACCGCACCCAGCGCGTCCCGGAGACGGTCGAGTTCCTCGTCGGCATCCTCGCGGACTCGGCCGCCGTCCAAGGCCGCCAGCGCGTCGGCGGCCGCCCCGAGCCGGTCGCGCTCGAGGTCGGCAATCGCGGCGAACGGCCCCGAATCGACGCCGGCTGCGAGCAACGCGAGCGCGGCCTCGACGGCCGCGTGCTCGCTCCCGGCGCGCTCGTCGTAGCGTTCGTAGGCCGCGAGGACGGCCTTGCGGTCGTCGTCGGCGAGGCCAGCCCAGGCGTCCCGGGCTGCAAGCACGTCGTCGAGTCGGTCGTCCATCGCCGCCCGGCTATCCAGGGGTGTCAGCACCCGAATTCGGTCCGCCGCGCGCTGCGTGACGGCGTGGTCGACCGCGAGGTCCAGCAGCTCCTTGTAGGCCGACCGCGCGTCGCTGGTCGCCAGAACGTCCATTCCCGCACCACCGGTCGCTCGGCGCAAGATCCGCGTCGCTCGCCCGCGGGCGAGCCCGGCGTCGGCGAGCGCCCGTACGTCTCCGCTTTCGATCGCCTGGATCGCCCGCTCGTGACCCAGCTCCTCGATCAACGTCTCCCGCGTCTTCGGGCCGACCCCCCAGTACTCCTCGAGTCGCATACGCTGTGAACTCGAGGCAACGCTCTTGAACGCTGTGTCTCGAGCGCCGTGATACTCGACCCACAAAAATCTCACCGCGGGAGTCGTCGAGCGGTCACTCGTAGATTTTCCAGTCGCCGTCTTCCGTTCTGAGCTCGATCGTCATCTCGTTGGTCGTCGATTCGCCGTCCTGTTCCATCGTTATCTCGGTCCGGACCTCGGCAATGCTGTCCGTTTCATCGACGACTTCAGTCTCCTCGACCGTCATTTCCGTGTCCTCGAGATTGGACATCTCCTCTTCCGAAATCTCGCCGGATGGTGAGTCGGAGTGAAGAAGATCGTTGACAGTCGCTCTGTCCCCGTCGTTCGCTGCCTGATAGAACTTCTCGACCACTTCGCCTGGGCTATCGTTGAGAACGCCCATTCAGCCGGCGAGTCCGACCGTTGCCACAGCGGCCGTCCCCAGGAACTGTCGTCGTTGCATCGGCCTATATCAGAAACCAGGATTGTTTATCTGTTTCGGCCAACTGTATCGATCTCGCTAAAATAAATGCCACTCACTACTGGAGTTGTGTTTTGTTCGCGCCGAGAATGGGCGAACGAACGCTCGGCGGACTGAACTGGTGCGATCCCGTCAATTCCGTCTCGAGACGCCGATAGCAACGATTCATCGAGCGCCGTCGGACGGAAAGACTACTGTCGCGCAATTTCTCGATCAATATGCACGATTGTGGATACAATTCACATTCGGAGGGAGTCGAAGAAGCACAAACACGGGGATTTTTATCGGCTCGATGCCCTACTGACTCCCATGACTGATGGGCGGGGCGAAACTCCCCGGCGAACAGGAATGACCGAAAAGTGCGGCGTCGTCGGCGTCTCACTTGACGGTCGGGACGCGGCGCGACCGTTGTACTACGCGCTTTACGCACTCCAGCATCGCGGGCAAGAGTCCGCAGGAATCGTTACCCACGACGGCTTTCAGCAGCACAGCCATGTCGAGATGGGGCTCGTGGGCGACGCGTTCGGCGAGGACGATCTCGATGCGCTCAACGGATCGGCAGGAATCGGGCACGTTCGGTATCCGACTGCCGGCTCGGTCGACTCCTCCTGTGCACAGCCGTTCTCTGTCTCGTTCAAGAGCGGTTCGCTCGGCCTTTCGCACAACGGCAACCTCGTCAACGCCGACGAGATCCGCGACGAACTCGCCGCCGCGGGCCACGCGTTCACCAGCGACGGCGACACCGAGGTCATCGCCCACGACCTCGCGCGCAACCTCCTCGAGGAGGACCTCGTCCGCGCCGTCAAACGGACGATGGGGCGGATCCACGGCTCGTACTCGCTGACGATCACCCACGACGACACCGTTCTCGGCGTCCGCGATCCGCAGGGGAACCGCCCGCTGTGCATCGGGGAACTCGAGGACGGCTACATTCTCGCGTCGGAGTCGGCGGCGATCGACACGTTAGACGGTGAACTCGTCCGCGACGTCCGGCCGGGTGAACTCGTCGTCCTGCAGGAGGACGGCGACGGCTTCGACTCCTACCAACTCGTCGAACAGGAGAACACCGCCCACTGCTTCTTCGAACACGTCTACTTCGCGCGCCCCGACAGCGTCATCGACGACACGCTCGTCTACGAGGCGCGCCGCAATCTCGGCCGGAAGCTCTGGTCGGAAAGCGGCGTCGAAACCGATGTCGTGATGCCCGTCCCCGACTCCGGGCGGGCCTTTGCCTCGGGCTACGCCGACGCCGCGAGCGAGACGACTGCCGACGGCGAGCCCCGAGCCGCGGACGACGACGGCGTCGAGTTCGCCGAGGGGCTGATGAAGAATCGCTACGTCGGCCGGACGTTCATCATGCCGACCCAGGACGAGCGCGAGCGCGCGGTGCGGCTCAAGCTCAACCCGATCAAATCCACGATCGAGGGCAAGACCGTCACCGTCATCGACGACAGCATCGTCCGCGGGACCACCTCGACACAGCTCGTCCAGCTCCTCAAGGACTGCGGGGCCGAGGAAGTCCACGTCCGCATCGGCGCGCCGGCCATCGTCGCCCCCTGCTACATGGGCATCGACATGGCCACCCGTGAGGAGCTCATCGCAGCCGACAAATCGACCGCCGAAATCCGCGACGAGATCGACGCCGACAGTCTCGCCTACCTCTCGACCGACGCCGTCGCCGACGTGCTCGAGAAGGACCGACTCGACCTCTGTCTGGGCTGCGTGACCGGCGAGTACCCCTACGATATCGAGGGCGAGGAGACCGACCGCGACGTGAGCCGGCCCGATGTGGGCGGGACGCAGTTGCCCGCGGACGACTAGAACAACGAAATTTTGTTCTGCGCGAGCAGCGGCGCGACGCGCCTCGCTCGCTCGACAAAATTTCGATCAAAAGCACTCCTCCCTCCGTTCGCTCGTTGCTCGCGGCGAAGCCGCTCGCTTTCGCGTCACCACGTGCCGCGCTCTCGCTCACATCGGTCGTCGGCCCGCTCGCGCCGCCGGCGCTCGCGGAAGTATCGGTGTTTTCGGACCGCTAACCGCACCGGTTATCCTTGGAACGCGTCCGCGAACTCCGTCGGGAGCGTTCCGATCTCGATTCCCCAGGCGATCGGCAGCCAGCCGACCGCGACGAGCGTAATGAGGATAATTCCGATGACGTTCAATCCGACGCCGATCTTGGCCATCTGGGGCAGCGTGATGTAGCCGCTGCCGAAGACGATCGCGTTCGGCGGGGTCGCGACCGGGAGCATGAACGCGAAGGAGGCCGCGGTCGCGCCGGCGATCATGAGTCCGAAGGGGTGGACGCCGATGCCGACCGCGACGCCCGCGAGAATGGGCATCAACATCGCCGTCGTCGCCGTGTTCGAGGTGACCTCCGTCAGGAAGATGGTCATCACGACCACGGCGAACAGGATGGCGATCATCGGGACGCCGCCGAGCAACTCGAGGCGCTCGCCGATCCAGGCCGCGAGCCCGGTGTCACCGAAGCCGCTGGCGATCGCGAGGCCGCCGCCAAAGAGCAGGATAACGCCCCACGGGATGTCGACGGCGTTCGTCCAGTCGAGCAGGAAGGTGTGGTCGCCGTCTTCGGTCTCCGTCGGTAGGGTAAACAGGACCATCGCGCCGCCGATGGCCACAATCGTGTCGGCGTCCTCCGGCGGCGTGATCCCGAGGAGGGGATCGATCAGGCTGGCACCGATCCAGGCCGCCGCCATCCCGACGAAGACGACGGCGACCATTTTTTCCTGCCGAACCATCGGCCCGAGCCGCTCGAGTTCGCGGTCGATCGTGTCCGCGCCGGCGGGGAGTTCCTCGAACTCGGGCGACACCGCGCGAGTGACGTAGACGTAGACGGCGACGAGACCGATCGCGGAGATCGGGACGCCGTAGAGCATCCACTCCGCGAAGGAAACCGATTGGTCGAAGAGCGCGTCGGCCTGGCCCGCGAAGAGGACGTTTGGCGGCGTTCCGATGAGCGTCGAGACGCCGCCGACGGACGCGCCGTAGGCGATACAGAGCATCAGCGCGATGCCGAAGGAGAAGTTCCCCTCGCTGGTGTCCACCTCGAGGTTGGCCTCGTCGACCAGATCGGCGGTCTGGTAGATGACCGCCAGCGCGATGGGGACCATCATCATCACGGTCGCGCTGTTGGAGACCCACATCGAGAGGAACGCCGTGGCGAGCATGAAGCCGAGGATGAGCCGCGAGGGCTCGGTGCCGACGGCCTTGATCGTCCGCAGCGCGATCCGCCGGTGGAGGCCCCATCGCTGCATCGCCATCGCGAGGAAGAACCCGCCCATGAACAGGAAGATCAACGGATGGCCGTAGGAGGGCGTCGTGTCCGCGACGGGCAGCGCGCCGGTCAGCGGAAAGAGGACGATCGGCAACAGCGATGTCGCGGGGATCGGGATGGCCTCGGACATCCACCAGACGGCGACCCACGCGGTGACGGCGGCGACCGCCTTCCCCGCGGCCGAGAGGCCGTCCGGCGTCGGCGAGAGGAAGATCAGCGCGAACAGGAGCGGCCCGAGAACGAACCCAATCCGCTGCCGGAGATCGTACGTCCCGCCGACGTCGAACGGGGAACCACCGCCGTCGCCACGGTCGCCTCCGGAGCCGCCGTCATCGGGGTCGGTTCCGGTCCCGTCGGCGGGATCGAGATCGCCGCGTTCGTCGCGATCGCGACCGCCGTCGGGAAACACCCGCTGAGCGAGGCGTCGCTCTTCGGGCTCGAGATCGTCCATATCGGCGATCATGGCCGGCGCGTCGAGCGTGAGATACGCCTTCGTTCGGGCGTTGACGACCCACAGGTACGACCACAACCGCCGTGTGACCGATCTGGAGGTCGACGCTCGCTCCGTCTCCATCCTCTCCGATGCTCCCACGGGACGGCGTATAACTAGTGATCGCTTACGTCGATTGCGCGAGCGGAAACGGAAGCGAACAGGGCGGACCGAGACGCAGCACTGATCGGATTTCGGATCGGGTTCGACCGCGGAACACACAAGACGCTGACCGGCCAAACCGGAGTATGCCGCTGTTGCAGTTCGATACGACGCTGTCGCTCTCGGATGAGAAAAAGGCTGCCCTCGCCGACCGGGTAACGGAGCTGTACACGTCTGAGATGGAGACGACGCGGGGACACGTCGCCGTGACGATCCGCGAACGCGACGAGGCCGATCTCCACCTCGGGCGGGCCGTCGACGGACCGCTGCTCTTTCTCGACGCGGAGATCCGCCGCGGCCGTTCGTTCGAGCGGAAGCGAGCGTTCGCGCTCGCTACGTTTGGGTACGTCGGGGATAGCTTCGACATCCCCGAGGAGAACATGAAGGCCGTCTTCACCGAACACCCCGGCGAGTCGATGATGGGCGTCGACCGCGTCGGCGGCGAGTGGAACGAGGACGGCGGCGCGGAGTGATCCTCGAGTCCGCAATCGCTTCGATCCGAGATGCGTCAGTGTTCGGTCCGAGGACAGCGATGAGTGCACTGGAGCCGTTCCGCGGCCGCTGAAACCACTATCCGTTTCGCTCTCGTACGTATGCCCATGTACCGCGTTCTACTGCCAGTCGACGAGAACGAATCGCGGGCGCGGGCCCAGGCCACCGCCGTCCGCGACCTCCCGGGCGCGGCGACGGACGTGTCGGTCGACGTCCTCCACGTCCGCGAGGAAACGGGAGGAACCGACGCCGAGTGGGCGGCGGGCGGGTTCGCCGAGGAGTACGCCGATGAAATGGCGCGAGTCACCGACGACGATTCGCTCCCCGCGTCGGTCGAGGCGGCGGTCGACGCACTCGAGGAGGGGGATCTCGAGTGGCGGGTCCGCACGGCCACTAGAGATCCCGCGGACGCGATCCTCGAGGCGGCAGCGGCGTCCGACAGCGACGCGATCGTCGTCGGCGTCGAAGGCCGATCGCCCGTCGGCAAGGCGCTCTTCGGGAGCGTCGCCCAGTCCGTGATTCTCGAGGGGGATCGGCCGGTGACGGTCGTTTCCGACGAATAGGCCACGAGCGAGGAGCGGCCGATCGACTACCGCAGACAGGCCGCCACGACCTCGAGCATCGCCTCGCCGCGGACCTCGTCGGCGAACAGCGGGACGCGCCGGACCTCGGTGCCGCGGAAAAGGTCCTGGGCCTCCGCCAGTGCGTTCTGCTGGACGTCCCAGCGCCGCTGGCAAAACGCGCAGTCGTCGAGGTTCGGCTGCAGGAACTCGCCGTCGACGTCGTCGGTGACGTTCGACAGCGGCTCCATCACTCGGTTGACGACGACGGTGCCCACGGGGATCTCGAACTCTCGGAGTTGCTGGCGCAGGCGCTTCGACTCGAAGACGCTCATCTCCTCGGGGACCATAACGATCCGGAAGTCCGTCCGCGCGGGATCGCGCAGGGCCGCCCGCAGGCGCTCGATGCGTTCGCGCAACACGTCCAGATCCTCGAGATCGTCCTTCTCGGTGTCTTCGCCCCCGCCGAACATCCCCTTGACGCCGTCGAGCATTCCGCCGATCTGCTGGCGGAACTTGACGAGCCGGCCCATCATCGTGTCCATGATCTCGGGCAACTGGAGCAGTCGGAGGGTGTGGCCCGTCGGTGCCGTGTCGACGATCACGCGATCGAACCGGTCGTCGTCCATGTACTCGAGCAGGAGTTGCATCGCGGCGGCCTCGTCGGCTCCGGGCATCGCGCCGCCGAAGAGGGCGTCCATCGGCGACTCGCCGCCGAGCATCTCGCCGAGGCCGCCGAGCGGACCGCCATCGCCGCCAGCGCCACCGGGGAACGGGGAGCTGCCGGCGTCATCGCCGCCAAAGGGCGTTCCCTCGTCGGATCCAGGTCCGGGTCCCGAATTCGCGTCCGTACTCGCGCTCGAGCCCCCGAAGGGAGTCTCGCCCTCCTCGATCGCGGCCTCGGGATCGATTTCGGCCGCGTAGAGGGGGATGTCGTCGCGGATCCGTCCGGGGTCGGCCGGGATGTCGGTCTCGAAGGTATCCGAGAGCGAGTGCGCCGGATCGGTCGAGACGACCAGCGTCCTGGTGCCGCCGCGGGCGCTGTCGAGCGCCGTCGCAGCTGCCATCGTCGTCTTCCCGACGCCGCCTTTGCCGCCGTAGAGGACGTACTCGGGGCCGTCGATCGGCTCGTCCGACGGCTCGACGTCGATCGTCTCGCGTTCCGCTGGCTCCGCGTCGTCGACCGAGTCCGTCGGCGTCACCTCGATGGTGTGTGCGTCGTCGCTGTTCCCCTCCCTCGCCTCGGCTTCCTCGTCGACCGGTTCGACGTCGATGCCACTCATACGGCTCGGTTCCCCGTCCCAACACGAGTATTCGTCGGTCTCGACTCCCGATTGGTGGCGAGACCACCGCGCTCACTCCGTCGGCGTCCCCGAAACCGACGATTCGTCGCCGGTGACGGCGTCGCGGAGCGCCAGCGCGAGCGGCACGGCCCACAGCGTGGCGTATAGAGCTTGCGTGAACGGGTTCGAGAGCAGCGAGTAGCGAAGTCGCGCCCAACGGCTCTCGAAGGGCACGGCCTGCCAGGCCGCGCGAGCGGACCGGACGCTGTAGTACGCCCAGACGACGGCGTTGTAGGCGACGAGCGCCGCGAGGAGCGGGGAGAGGGAGAGCCACCCGGCCACGGTCGCCAGTGCGACCACCAGCCCGACCGGGATTCCGACGATGTTCGTGACCGCGAGCAGGTGCGTCAGACCGGTCCCGGTCACGAACCGGAGTCGATCGAACGCGGACCAGTTCGGCGCTCGAAGGCGTCGGTACGGCTCGGAGACCTGCCGTTGTTTCTCACGGACCCACTCGTCGATACCGGTCGGACAGCGGGTCCGGACGTACCGATTCAGGATACCGAGCGTGTATCCTCGCCGGAACGCCGCCGCGTCGAGCGGCATCGATCCGGTCGCGCCGTCGCGTCGCCAGTCTTCGAGGTCGGCCAGCACGTCGGCCGGCAGGAAGTATCCCTCCTCGAGCAATCGGTACGGTCCGGTGTTCGAGTTTGCGAACAGCAGGTCCGAGTGAATCGCGCTGCCCGCGGACTCGAGCAGCGGAAGGAGTCCGTCGCCGACGTTCCCCGCGGTTCGTTTCGCCTGCACGATATCGTCCTCCGCGAGGCCGGCGACGGCGAGTTCGAACGCGTCGACGGGGAACCGCGTGCCCGAGTTGACGACGGTCACGATATCGTCGTCATCGACCGAGAGCGTCGCGAACGCCTCTGAAATCGTGTCAGTACCGACTCGAGAGTCGCCACGGTCGGTCCGCGTCGGGTCCCCCGCAGTCTGACCGGCCGCACGAATCGCGGCGACGGTTTCGACTAGTTCGACCGTCAGACCGCTCGCTCGCCCCGCCTCGAGGGCGTCGGTCAACTCGGCCACAGCGGGTTCGCCGGGCCCGGTGATGACGGAGACGGAAACGCGGTCGACGGGGTAGCTCTGTCCGGCGATCGACGCGAGCGTCTCCTCGAGCGCCTCCCTCTGGCTACCGGAGAGGGGGACGAAAACGCGAATTCGCCGCTGTGCGGTCGCTGGGAGCCGGCAGTCGGGTCCGGGACCGTCCTCGACAGGTGGTGTCGGCTCCGCCGCGAGGCCCTGATCACCGGCTGTCCGCCTTTGCTGTGGTCCCGTCGCGGAGTCGTCCCTCAATTCCTCGAGCACTCGACCGAGAGTCCGTTCGTCGACCGCGTTGAGCGGCCGACGGGCGAACAGCCCAACGAGCCCGCAGCTGACGACGAAATAACCGATCTGGCTCGCGACGAACGCAGCGACGACGGCCTCGAGCAACATGACTCACCGGCTGGACGGCCCAGCCGCGTATTTGTATTGTGGCCGGATCGCGTCTCACTCGAAGTACGCCGCTAACCGCTCAGCCGCCTCCTCGACGCGCGGCGTGACGAGCGCGAATCGCAGCCACTCCGTCCGCGACTCGCCGAAGGCCTCGCCGGGCATGCCGGCCACGCCGGCCTCGTCAATCAGTCGCTCGACGTTCGCGAGCGTGCCCGGATAGTCCTCGAAGCGGGCCATCACGTAGAACGATCCCCTTGGTGTGGTGTACTCCGCGCCCGCGGCCTCGAGCGCGTCGGTGAACGTCGCGACGCGCTCCCGGAGCCGCTCTCGGTTGCGCTCGTAGTAGTCCGGTCCCGTCTCGCGCAGCGCCCGCAGGACCGCGAACTGGCCGGGCCGGGTGGTGGCGACGTTGACCAGCATGTGTCGGCTCTTCGCGTTCGCGACGAGTTTCGGCGGGAAGATCGCGTAGCCGACCCGGGCTCCGGTGATCGCCATCGACTTCGAAAACGCGTTGGTGACGACCCGGTGGGCCGAATCGGTCTCGAGCGCGCTCGCGAACGTCCCCGAGAGGTCGTAGTGGTCGTACACCTCGTCGCTGATCAGGACCGCGTCGTACGTCTCGGCGATGGCGATCAGCTCCCGCATCGTCTCCGCGGGATAGACAGCACCGGTCGGGTTGTTCGGCGTATTGACCACGATCGCCGCCGTCTCCTCGCTCGCGGCCGCGCGGACGTCGTCAGGATCCAGTTGCCCCTCATCGTCCGCCGCGACGAAGCGCTGCGTTCCGCCGAGCATCGTCGTCTTTCCCGGGTAGTAGGGGTAGACGGGGTCAGTCAGCAGGATCTCGCTCCCGCGCTCGCGCTCGAGGGCCCGCGCCATCGCGAGGTAGTTCGCCTCGCCTGCACCGTTCGTGACGACGATCTGGTCGACGTCGACGCCGCGGCGGGCGGCGATCTCCTCGCGCAACTCGAGAAGCCCCTCACTGGGCGGGTACTGAAACCGGTCCGGCTCGAGGTCGGCGTACTCCCGAAGCCCTTCCCGGAGCGCCTCGGGGGGCTCCCAGTCGGGGTTCCCGCTCACCATGTCGATGACGTCGCGCTCCGCGGCGTCCGCGTATTCCATCACGCGGAAGAACAGCGGCGTCTCGTAGTTCATGTGCGACGGTATAGCGTCGGCAGCAGTCAGTGTGGCGATTCACTCTGTCCGATCCGTATCGTCGCCTTCAGAGACGATCCGAGATCCGCTCGATCGCGGCGGGTGCATCGATACGGCCGGCACCAAGTCCGTCGGTGTTGTCTCCCGAGAGTTCAACTGCACCCTGCGTGATCGCCTGTCGGACGCGCCGCGGGTGCAGGTCGGGCGCGAGCTCGCGGAGCAAGCAGGCGAGTCCGGCGACCTGCGGTGCCGCCATCGACGTGCCGGGTTTGTACAGATATCGCTTGCCGTAAATCGATTTCGGGACCGTTGAGAGGACGTAGTTCGTCGGATACGGGTACGCGACCGCGTCGGGATCGGTCGTCCGTGTTTTCGCTCGCGTCTCGTAGCCGCCGCCGGGCGCAGCGACGTCGACCGTCCCGTTACCGTAGTTCGAGTAGCTGCTGCGTTTGTCGGTCGGGCCGGTCGCCGCGACGGTGACCGTTCCGGGGGTCTCGGCGGGGAGCACGTAGTCGGATTCACGGTCGACGTTGACCCCTCTGTTGCCAGCGGCGGCCACGACTACGACTCCTTGTTGCATCGCGTGTTGCACGACGCGGCGCACCGCGGCGAACGCGCGGCTGTTGTTGGGTCGGATTCCGCGAATGCTCGCGTTGACCACGTCGACGCCGAGATCGACGGCGTAGTCGATCGCGATGAGGATGTCCGCGAGCGTCCCGATAAGCTGGCTGTACGTCGTCCCGCCGTAGGAGTACACGGGGTCGAAAAACATCGTGCGAAGCGAGACGATCGACGCATCGGGGGCCATCCCGACGATCCCGGAGCCGTTGCGCGGTGCGGCGGCGATGCCGGCGACGTGGGAGCCGTGTCCATCGACGTCGGCGGCGACGGGCCGTGTGACCCGTTCGGTCGGCTTCAGTACGAGTCCGGAGTTCGTCGCCGTCCGCACCTCTCCGGTTCCGGCGTGGACGTGTGCGTTTCGAACGAATCGGCTCCGGTCGGCATCGATTCGCGACGCGAGATCCGGGTGGTTGAAACTGACTCCCGAGTCGATAATCGCGATCGTCGTTCCATCGCCGGTCGCCCGGTCGTGGGCCGCGTCCGCGCGGATGAGTCGCTTATCCCACTGTTTGTCGGACAACGGCTCGTCCCTGCGAACCACCTCGCCCTCGCTTTGTTCGATATCGTCGAAAACGTACGTTTCGTTCGTGACGGCGTCAGTGACGGCCGCCATCGACCGAAGCTCGTCGCGCTTCGCTTTCGGCCCTTGAACGATGAAAACCGCTCCGTCGGCCAGTTCGTGTCGTACTTCGAACCCGGCCCTCGAGAGTCGGGAGCGGAGCCCACTCCCCCCACCGAGAACGATATAGACCTCGCGGTCGTCCGCCCCAGTCCGGTCGCTCCCGCTAGCGGTTCCGACCGCACCGATGATGCCACTCCCACCGATCCCTTTGATCAGCGACCGCCTCGAAACGCTTCTGTACTCTTCCATGAGCGTTCGCTTGAATAGGCTCTGGTGAATCGTTGGACGGCGTCGGTTTCGACCGTCAGAACTAGGAGTATGAAGCGGGAAACCGCCGATGCTCTATGTCGAAAATCTCCCGCTTCACGAGCAAAGTCGTTCAGTTAGCTAAAAATGCTGTTGGTGAGCGAGGCGAAGTCGCCGCCCCCGAAGGGGGTGGCGGCTTCGCCGAGTATGCGGTAGTGTCGCTGCACTGTCTGCGGGTTTACCTGGAAAAATCCTACCGAGAAGCACTCGATTTGCTGAGCGAGATGCCACAAATACTCGGGGAGATCGGCCTTGAACCGACCGATCTCCCCGATCACTCGACGCTAGTCAAGTGGTTTGATAGGATTAAGACCGCACTCTGGCGAGTGCTGCTGCGCCTCTCGGCGCAGCTGCACGGCCAGAGCGGTCACGCCGCCATTGACGCGACGTTTTTCGACCGCGAAAACGCTAGCAAACACTACTGCCGTCGGACGAATTACCGGGTTCAGACGCTCAAAGCGACAGCTCTCGTCGACACAGAAAGCCAAGCAATTCTGGACGTTCACTGTACGACCGAGAAACGCCACGACACACAGCTCGGCTGGCAGGTCGCCCGCCGCAACGCGGGCGACCTCGCCAGCCTCGCTGCCGACAAAGGCTACGACTGGATGGATTTACGCGAAAAACTCCGCGAAGACGGCGTGAGACCGCTGATCAAACATCGTGAGTTTCGGCCCATCGATCACGCGCATAACGCGCGGATCGATGGGCCTCGATACCGCCAACGAGCGATGTGTGAGACCGTCTTTTCAACGATCAAGCGCACGCTCGGCGACGCCGTGCGTGCGCGAACTTGGTACGGTGAATTTCGTGAACTCGTTTTGATGTGTGTGGTTCACAACACCAAGCGATCTCTAAAACAGTGAAATCAAGCTACGTCTGGCGATTCACCACGTCCCTTGAATATTATTTCTGCAAAACTAAAATAATTACGGACAATACTACTATTGTATTATTGTAGATAGGGCGGATCGCTGCCCCCGACGACTTGACAAGCCGTCGGCTTGTTACTCAAACCGTGAACGACGACATCGACCGCGACCTGCCGATGGACATCGCCGACGCGCTTCGCCATCGCGAGGAGACGCTGGCGGTCGCCGAATCCTGCACCGGTGGACTGATCGGCGCGGCGATCACCGCCGTTCCGGGCGCGAGCGACTACTTCGACGCCGGGCTGACGACGTACGCCTACGACGCCAAGCGCCGACACCTCGGGGTCAGTCGCGAATCGCTGGACGAACACGGTGCCGTCTCCGAGCCGGTCGCGCGCGAGATGGCTCGCGGAATCCGCGATGTCGCGGACGTAACGTGGGGTCTCTCGACGACCGGTGTCGCCGGCCCGACCGGGGGCAGCGCCGACACGCCGGTCGGCACCGTCTACATCGGCGTTTCCTACGCGGGACCGTGGGGCAGCGAGGAGTCGTACGCGACCGTCTCGAGATACGAGTTCGACGGCGACCGCGCCGACGTTCGCGCCGAGACCGTCGATCGGGCGCTCGCGGACCTGCTTTCGGAACTCGAGGCGCGGGAGACGAGTCGCTGACCGTCACTGGACGCCCGGTCGAACGACGACCGTCCAATCGGTGTGTGAATCCTTCGATCGGGAGCGCACGAGCGACCGATTCGACTCGGTGAGACATTCGTCTGCACCTCGAATCAGTAATGAACCCGATACATGTCTGACTTGATGACAATTCCGAAAGAAAAACTATTCCTTCCACGACTTCCCAGATGCGGATAGATGAACAAGAAGGGCCACGTGCTGAACGCCGTTCTGCTGAGCATCGGGTTGGGTTATCTGCTCGAGCCGGCGGGGGATATGGGGACGTTCAGAACGATCGTGATGATCGGCGTGCCTGTGACGCTCGGAGCGCTCTTTCCGGACGTCGACACCGCCTTCGGCAAACACCGGAAGACGCTGCACAACCTGCCGATTCTGATCGGATTCGTCGCCTTCCCGTTCGTGTTCGGCAACCTCGAGTACGTCTGGATTGGCGTGTTGACCCATTACGTTCTCGATATCGCCGGGAGCAAGCGCGGTATCGCGCTGTTTTACCCGCTCTGGAAGGAAGAGTTCGGACTCCCGATCGGCGTCGCGGTCAGCAGTAAACGCGCGGATCTCATGATGGTAATCGTCACCGTCGGCGAACTGGCCCTCGCCGCCGCGCTCGTGTTCGAAGTCCCCCGGTGGGGCTTCGAGATGGGGCGACAGGTACTCGGGCTGTAGTCGACTGCCAGTTCTAGCGAGAATCGGACGAATACCGATTCGGTATCCCATTGCTTACCCGTCCGGCGGCCCGTCGAATACACGAATGCCAGCAGCAGATCGCCAGCGTCCACGGTCGGATTCCGCCGATGACCAGCCGCCCATTCGCTGTGACGAGTGCCGGTCTGCCCTCCGATCAGATCGGCAGCAGGCCGTTTCGTTCCTCCTCCTGGACCAGCTCACGATTCCCGTTCTCAGCTGTGACGACCACCTCGAGCGGTTCACCTCGATCTGTGGGCTCACGACCGAATCGACGGCCGATCTCCTGCACCACCGACCGGCCGGTGGTATCACCTGTCCCGGCTGTCGCCTCGCACGGTACAATTCGACCCAACACATGATACCGGTCCAGGAGGGAGTAATCGTCCCCATGGCATGTCCGGAGCACCAGTCGAAAATCGTTCAGCGGTTCCAGACGGGGCTCCAAACGCAACAACAGCTGTCAGTCAGCCTCGGTACGACTCCGAACGGCGCATTGTGAGCTACCCGTTTGTGATCACGAACGGGCACGCGTACAGCGGTAGTACAGTCGAGAAGAATGACAGCCGAGAAAACCGAACATCGCTCTCGTTCTGAACCGCTTTCGGCTGCTGACTACTGTCGGTTCGGCGTCCACTCCTCGCAGGCGTCCATGTCGTCCATCGCCGTTTCGTGGCGGGCGCAGTAGGGGACCATCCCCTCCGAGGAGCGGACGTACTCGAAGTGCGTGCAGTTCCCGCAGTAGCGGTCCGTCGGTTCGTTCGGCTGCTCGGTCGGCGACTCGACGATCTCCGCGTCGGTGCCGTCGCCCGACTCGAGCGGCGAGGAGATGTCCGAGGCAGCGGACCCGCCGTCGCTGGTCGCAGCGCCGACGGATCGGCGGGTAGGTGAGCCGGTTCCCCTTCCGCCGGACGTCCCCGTTCGACCCGTCGACTGTCGCGACGCGGTCGTCCGCTCCGCTTGCCCGTCGGAGACCGTCGTCCGGCTCTGGTCGGCGTCGGCGTTGGTCTGCGTCTCCACGTCCCCGTCCGGCGTGCCGCCGAGGAATCCGATGCCCCCGAGACCGCCCGAGTCGCTCTCGTCGGACTCGATGACCGTCTTGTTGTGTCGGGTGACGTTCATCTGGAGGGCGCCGCCGGGATCGTTGCGCCGCTTGAACGTCGCGACGGCGGTGAACAGACACCAGACCGCGGTCAGGAGCCCGAGCAGGTAGACGACGCTCACCTCGAGCGTGAGCTGGTCACCGCCGTAGCGCCAGTGGGCGGGGTAGGCGTGCCAGAAGAGCGCGACGCCGAGCAGGCAAAGGCTCGCGCTGATCGCGGCGGCGGCCTGGACGCGCCGGCCGGCCGGTAAGACGACAAAGACGCCGACGAGGATGATTGGAACGCTGAGTCCGGCCAGAACGCCCGCGGCGCGGACGGTCGCGAACTGGGCGGCCATCTCGCCCGAGAGCTCGACCGCGTAGCCGCCGACGAAGTCGGTCGTCGCCACGAGGACCGCAACGACGGCCAGCGCCGCGCCGAGCACCACGAACGCCGTTCCCGTGTACAGCCGGCGGCTCGTCACCTCCGGTGCCGTCCCGTCGTAGACCTCCGTCAGGCTTGTCATACGCGGCCGTTGGGCTCCCCACCACAAAACGATACGTCAGACACATGTCTGACTTTCGAGGCGAACGGCGTCGGAGCCCGGCTCGAGCCGACCGGCGGAAGCGAAAGCTTGAATCGCCGCCCTCGCAAACGACCGCCCATGAGTGACGAGGAGGCGGAGCCGGCAGTCTCACTCGGAGAGTCGATCCCCGTCGAGGGTGCGCCGCTCGCCCGCGTGAGTTCGCGACTGACCTGGCCGAAAGAGAAGAGCGAAGTCGACCGACTCGAGGGCGAGAGCGTGATCCGGACCCCTGACGGCCCCCGCGAGCTGTCCGCCGTACTCGAGGACATCGATGAGACGTACTTCCAGCGCCACCAGGAGTTCGAAGCGAACGTCCGGGACGTGATCGGTACCGGACCGATTCCGACCGCGGACGAGTAATACCGTGGCGTCCGAGCCGGATCGCTTCGGTGGCCGCTGGCTCCGGGGCCGATTGGATCTCTCTTGGGTTCAGAAGTCGGTCGTGGTCGGAGCCGTGCTCACGCTGTTGTGGATGCGACTGGTTCCCAGCGAGTTGGATCAGCGGATCGTCGTCGACGGCGTCCTCCTGATCGGCGGCCCGCTCGCGCTCGGGCTGTCCCACGGGAACCGTATCGGATGGCGCGTCGACCGCGTCGCCGTCCGAAATACGGTGTTGCTCGCGCTGTTCGTTCTCCCCTTCTACGTCGTCGGCTCGACGCTACCGACGATCCGGGCGTACTATCCGATCTGGGAGACGACCGCAGCGCCGGCCGTCTTCATCCCGCACGCGATGAAACTATTTCTCCTTGCGCTGGCCGCCGAGACCTACTACCGCGGCCTCCTCTGCGTCGGTGTCAAGGAGATCGGCATCAGCGCGGTGTTCATCAGCCCCGTCGTCTACATGCTTCACCACACCTCGAAGCCGCCAATCGAATTCCTGTTGTCGGGGCCCACGGACGTCCTGTTCGGGGCCGTCGACTACAAATCCGACTCCATCCTCCCATCGGTCGTCGCCCACGGCGGCGGGTTGGTCCTCCTCGACTGGCTCGTCATCCACGACCCGTTGTTCGATCCGAATCGATTGATCCGATTCCTCGAGTGGGCCCCGATTCCGCTTTGAGGGCGTCTCGAGGTCGGTCCGGGAACTGCTCCGCTCGGTTCGCGTGGGACTCGAGTATACGGATTGCTGTACCGGATTCCCAGTGCAACTATGACCGTCCTGCGTTGTGCCGAAAATGACCGACAGTGCTGCTCGGGACCGCCCCCGACGACGAAAACTGGCAGACGATCGTCGACGAGACCAGCACGTTGATCGACGAAGCCGACGCGAACCTGTAGGCGGCCGGCTCCAGTTCGGATCGCTGGGCGGTGTTGGAGCCGGAATGTCGTTTCGTTACTGTGGTGGACAGTATGGAATATCAACATTTATGCGTCCGATCGGAGTGGCTGAACTATGGACGCTCGGACCTCGTTTCTCGCTCTCTCGGTCTGTGTCCTCGGCACGCTCGCCGCACTGATCGTGCTCCCGCTGGTGGAGTACGTGCTGGCGGCCTGCCTGCTCGCGGTCGTCCTCCGACCGCTGTACGAGCGACTCGCACCGCGAGTCGGCGAGCGCACCGCCGGACTCACGGCCACCGTCCTCGCCGTGGTCGGCGGTGTCATCCCGCTGGTGCTCGTCTCGCTGGTCGTTCTCCGTACCGCCGCGTCGGTTCGCGAGACGACGTCGATCGACCACATTGCGGCGAACACGGGGGAGTTCGCGCGAGCCGAACTCGGACTGGCCGACGGGACGGTCGCGGCCCTCGAGTCGTCGGTAACGGCCGAACTCGAGGGAACGATCGCGGGTGCGGCCGACGTGACCCTGGCCCGAACCGTCGGGCTCGTGACCACCGCCGCCGACATCGTCGCGGGGACTATCGTTCTCGTGTTCGTGCTGTACTACCTGCTCGTGGACGGCCCGGCAGCGGTCGACTGGATCCGACGGCACGTCCCGCTCGAGCGCCGGGTCCTCGACGACCTGTTCGAGGAGGTTCACGTCGTCGTCTGGGCGGTCCTCCGCAGTCACGTGCTCGTCGCGGTCATCCAGGGGATACTCGGCGGGCTGGGACTCGCCCTCCTCGGGGTCCCGTACGCGCCAGTATTGGCAGTCGTGCTGGTTCTCGTGTCCTTCCTCCCGACGATCGGGGTCTGGCTCGTCTGGGGACCGGTGACGGTCGCCCACGCGGCCTCGAGCGGTCCCCTCCGCGGCGTACTCCTGTTGGGCTACGGGATCGCGGTGCTCGCCGTCGTCGACAACTACCTCCGGGCGATCCTCGTCGACCGGCGGGCCCACCTCCATCCGGCGATCGTTCTGGTGGGCGCCATCGGTGGCGTCTTCCTGTTCGGGATCGTCGGGGTGTTCGTCGGTCCCGTCGTTCTCGCGACGTTCAAAGTCTGCGTGGCAGCCGTCGATCGGATCGACCGAACCGCACCGGACGCTGACGACGGTGCCGAGAGCGAGCGCGAGGAAGAACCACTGCTCGCGGACACGAAGCAGTAGTTGGCCCGCTCGAGACGGGTAACCGCCCTCAATCTGCGCTCTGGGCCCGCTCGGTGCGGCCGGTGGTCGGGACGCCGCGACCCGTCAGCGCCATCGCGAACAGCACGAGCGGCGAGAGGAACCCGAACAGGTAGAACGGCGCGTACTCGAGGGTAGGGACGCCGGTCGCCGAGGCCATGAAGACGCCGCCGGCGTGCCACGGGATGAGCGCGCCGGTGGGCGTGCCGGCGGCCTCGACGGCCCGGGAGAGTTCCTCGCTGTCGAGGCCGAACTCCTCGTAGAGGTTTCGGAGCGTCAGCCCCGGCAAGACGATGCTCATGTACTGCTGAGCGGTGAGCGCGTTGACGAGGATCGCGGACGCGCCGGTGCCGGCGATTAGCCCGCCGGAACTCCGCACGCCCCGTGAGAGGCGGTCGGCGAGCACCGCCAGCACGCCGGTGTGCTCGAGGAGGCCGCCGAGCGAGAGCGCGGCGACGACGACGGTGATCGTCCAGGCGGAGCCGGTGAGGCCGCCGGTCACGAGGAGTTCGTTCACGAGGGCGACCCCGGTTTGGGGCTCGGTGCCGCCCATGAATACCTCCCAGGCGGCGACGAAGCCGGTGCCCTGAACCAGAATCGAGGTGGTGACGCCGGCGAAGACGCCGGCCACGAGCGTCGGAAGCGCGGGGTAGCCGTAGAGGGCGAGTCCGAAGGTAACGACGAGGGGCAGGAAGACGAGCACGGAGAGGTCGTACGTGCCTGCGAGCGCGGTTTGAATCTCGGCGACGCGGCCGACCGGAATCTCGCCACCTGCCTGAAGGCCGAGCGCGGCGAATCCGGTCACTGCAAGGCCGAACGCGATAGCCGTACCCGTTCGCATACGACGGATATGGTCGTACAGCGGCGTGTTTGTCACGCCGGCCGCGAGATTGGTCGTATCGGAGAGAGGCGACTGCTTGTCACCCGCGTACGCCCCGGAGATGACCGCACCGACAGTCATGGGCCCGGAGACGCCGAGTCCGGCCCCGATTCCGACGAACGCGACGCCCAGGGTCCCGACCGTGGTCCACGAGGACCCGATCGAGAACGCGACGACCGCGGCCAGGATCGCCGTGATCGGCAGGAACACCGTCGGGGTCAGCAACTCGAGGCCGTAATACATCATCGCCGGAATCGTTCCCGCGTCGACCCAGGTGGCGATCAAGGCGTAGATCGTAAAGAGGATTAACAGCGCCTGTAGCCCCATCAGGAGGCCGTTAGAGACTCCCTCTGAGAGCTCGCTCCACTGGTACCCAAGATAGCGACCGAACGCGCCGACGAAGACGATACTCCAGAGCAACGGAACGTGCGGTGCCAGCCCGAGCAGGGCCGATCCGATGCTGAGAAAGACGACGACCGCGAGTACCGGAACGAGTGCGAGGCCGACCGACGGTCGTCGATCGGGGTCGAGATCGTCGATCGTCGTCGGTGTAAAGTCGAATGTCATTGGCCGATTTATGCATTGAGAACATAAAAGAAGAGCGCTTTATTACCACCATGTATGCCCTACGATATCAGTGGTCATATTCAGGTTCGAGTACCAATTAGATCTCTGCCCGTTCGAGCGGAGATGCTCGAGACGGTCTCCAGAGGGTGGCAGTTCTCGAACGGCCGGGTCGAACCTACCGCTTGCCGCGACTTTCGGACGGGGAGGGGACTGCGTGCCACTGGCTTCCGGTTCGGCTACTGAAAGGCGCGCTCGCGGATCAGTCCACGCTCGAGAAGGCGCTCAGATTCGACTGCAATCCGGCCGCGAGTTCGGATTTGCGCCGCAATCGCGCGTCGGAAACCGGCAACCGGGTGGCGACCTCCGAAACGGCCTCGTGGAAGGTCTCAGCCTCGCCGTACTGCCCCTCGAAGGCGTTACGGACGCTCTCGCGGACCTGCCAGACGCCGACCGGGGCCCAGTAGTCGTCGCTGACTTCCCGCAGGACGAGACACTTCGCCTGCCGACCGATCGACTCGAGGTACTCGAGGACGCCCAGTCGGGCGGCGTAATAGGCGCCCGCGGTCTCCTCGACGTAGCTCGAGCGACCCTCGTATCCTTCGGAGGCGCTGGCGAGCCAGATGTCGTCGCCCGGATCGGGGTTCCAGATGCTCCCCGGGGCCTTCATCTCGACGAGTTCGAACTCCCAGGTGCCGGGCGCGAGCACGACCCAGTAGCGGTTGCCGACGTACTCGTTGGCCCAGACCTGCACCCCGTCGATGCTGGGCGCGTTCCGGATTCGACCGCGCAGGAACTTTCCAACGGTGTCATCGACGGCCGTGATCGACCACCGCGTCGGGACCAATCGGCGCTGCTTGGTCTGACCGAGCGCGCCCGCCGAGAGGATCGAATTGATGTCGTAGACGTCGAAGCCGCGCCGGTAGAGGTAGGTCATCGCCCCCTCGGCCTGCCAGTCGTCGTCCTCGAGCGTCTTCTTGACCGGCCGGGGAACGTAGGGATTTTCCTGCAATTCCGCGTTTCGAGCGTTGGCGCGGGGGCCCCGCGGCGTCGCCACGTCAGTTCCCGTATCCAGGCCGAGGTCCGGTTTGTTGTCCAACCCGATCTCGAGGTCAACCGGCCGGTCGGCGATGGCGACCTCGCGTTGGACGCCGACGAAGCCGTCCCAGACGTCGTCCACGTTCGGCGTCATCCGGCTCGCAATGGACGGCGAGTCGACGTTCGCGCGCTTGCTCGAGTTCAGGAGCCCGGTCCGGCGCTGGAGCACGTCGTCGATAGCGTACCCCTGCTGATACCAGTCGCCGTCGGTGACGTACTCCTCGGCATCGTCTTCGTTACCGACCGGTGAGAGCAATCCGATGGGGATATCAGGATAGTTGGACCGCCCGACGAAAATCGACGGCGAGGTCGAGCCGACGAGAGTGTCGCCGCTCAGAGCGTCGTCGAACTTCCGCTCGAAGTCCTCGAGGTGATCCGTGATCGCGTAGGACTTCTCCTTGGCGAGGCGGCGGCGCTCGGCCTCCGCGTCGGGCTCGAGATCCTCGATGTAGTCGTCGAGGCGCATTCACTCGAAAGAAGTGCGGCAACGGTGTTGAATGTTGAGTTTCCGGAGCGCAGTCGCTGTCAGCGTGGGACCAGCAGAGATGTCAGAGGCAGAGGTTCGGCATCCGTGTCGGGCCACCGAACCTCACTCACGACTCCGTGCCGGATCGATAAGTACCCCGCAGGGCGTTTTCAGAATCGGAAAACGCTGCGCGACGAGGGGGCCGATCGCTCGTCGACCATCGGTAGACCGTCACCGGTCCGACGCTCGGATCGACGGCGGCTCGGATTCACGACGCCGGACTCGAGAAAGACAATCGTTAAAAACGGCGGGCGGGAAGGAAGGGGTATGAGTACGACCGACGAGAGAGAGACGCGTTCCTGTGTCTCCTGCGGACTCAACATCGCAGGCACGAACGCGGCCGCGTTCAAGTGTCCCGACTGCGGCCAGCAGATCTACCGCTGTGCCAAGTGTCGCAAGCAGAGCAACCTCTACGAGTGCCCCGACTGCGGATTCACCGGCCCATAAGATCTCCCATGGGAAAAGTCGCTGCCAAAATCAAGGTCATGCCGGACAGCCCCGAAAACGATCTCGACGCGCTCCAAGAGCGCCTCGAGAGCGCCCTCCCCGAGGGTGCGAAGATCAACGGCGTCGAGCGCGAGGAAGTCGCGTTCGGTCTCGTCGCTCTCTACCCGACCGTGATCGTCCCCGACGGTGCAGGCGGGACGGAAACCGTCGAGGAGAACTTCAGCGAAGTCGACGGCGTCGAAAGTGTCGGCGTCGAGAACGTCGGTCGGATATAAACGGCCTCGCCGATCGGTTTTCGGCCATTTCGCTATTTCTCGCGAGCCACTGGTGTGTGACTTACGTACGCGTCTCTACGGCCTCATCGCTCGAGTGATCGGAGAGGAACGACGTTCAGTGGCTGTAAGAGAGTCTGGTACTTACTGTTGGTCTTCCCTGTTCGCACCGAGGTTGGCCTGTGAAACGATCTCCGCGCCGATCGAGGAGAGATCGACGGTCACGTCCTCGGTGACGGCCTTGCTGATCTCGTCTAAGTTCCCCGCGAGAACGGTCAGCACGTCGTCGGGGTTAGTGTAGACCAGCATGTTTCCGTCCTGGCCTTCCGCGACGAGTTGCGTGTCGTTCAGGACGACCTGATCGTTCTGAATCGTCGCCGAGACGACCGGTAGCGCCGCCGGCTTCCCCTGTTCGTCGTCCCTGACTTTGCGGATGTGGACCGCCTCGAGGTCGATTACCTCCTTGTGCGTCTTGATCTGTTCGGCGCAGTCGACCATGTCGTTGAGGAGGGCGGTCCGGCGCTCGTTGCCGTGATCGCCGTCGAGACAGTGCTGACAGACGCGGAGTTCGATTCGCATTAGCCGTAATTCGTGCTCGATACCGATGAGAATTCCGCTTCAGTACCATGCGGGCTCGGGACGATCCGAGACGAGAACCCGTTACGGACGGACACCGTGAGACTGTGACTGCAGTCCCTACTGACGACCAGTCGCTGTCGCCCACCGGTTCGGCTTCAGCCGATCGGACGGAACGGAGCCGCGGCGCTCACTCTCGCAACTGCTCGTGGATCTCCCGGATCCGAACGTTCCCCTGATCGACGTAGCCGCCGTGATAACACAGCGTGTGTTCGATCTCGAGGGCCGCCAGCGCCCCGACGGACTCGATCGCACGATCCATATCCGGTGTGAACTGTGGTTTCGGGCCGGCGAGCGGTTCGTCACCGTCGGTTCCCTCACCACTGTCCGCGACGAGCGCGTCGCCGGCCACGAGCAGGTTCCCCGTCGGGAAGTACAGCGAGACGTGGCCGGGCGCGTGACCGGGCGTCGCGACGATTTCCATCGGCCCCGAGAGCGTCGGGATGCGGACGCCGTCGACCAGTTCGATATCGACGTCGACGGGCGGATAGCGGTCGCCGTCGCCCTTGATCGGGTCGCGCTCGCCCGACACGTACGGCGCTTCATCGTGATGGGTCGTGACGACCGCATCGACGTGCTCGAGGAGTTCCGCCAGTCCACCGACGTGATCTCCGTCGTGGTGGGTGAGGACGACGAGCCAGACGTCCGCGAGTTCGTAGTCCAGCGATCGCAAGTGGGTCCTGAGACCGTCGACGGCACCGTCGGGACCGACATCGCACAACACGAGTCCGCGTTCGGTCTCGACGACCGTCGGAGTCACCGTAATCTCTCTGCCTCCGTACTCGACCGCGATCGGGAGCGCATGAACACCAGCGTCCTTCTGCATACGAGGGACATTGCAGTGCCACCACGATAGGTGTCGGTGATTCGGTCGCCGTCGACGACGCCGAACGGGAGGAGATCGTCGCTCGTCACCTCGGTGTTATTTTCAGCCGCCACTCACTGACTTCTATGGATGATTTTATTACTATATAGTTAGAAATCTAATTAATGGCAGATACGGATCATCGTTTCGCCGCTGATATCGACGACGATGCCCTTACGACCGTTCGCGAACAGGACCTTCCCGAGTCGGTACTCCCGCTTCTCGACGTGTACGACGACGTCATCGGGGACAGAGACCGGTTTCTCTGGCAATGGCTCTATCACCTCTTTCCGACGTTCAGCCTCTCGTGTCTCGACGATGCCCGCGCTCGCGAGGCGCGCAACGCGAAACTGACCGCGTCGATATTCGTCACCGTCGCGGACGACGTCGCCGAACGACACGGTGACCGAGCCACGTTCGACGAACTGACATCGATTCCGTTCGACCACCGCCGGCCGGATCCGGAGCGCTGTGACGTCGACGGCGAAGTCGTTCGATTTCTGATGGACGTCTGGGACGAGTTTTCGGCGCTGTACGATGCGAGCCCCCGTTCGAGGGAGTTCGCGGAGCTGTTGCAGTTCGATCTCCAACAGACGCTTCAGGCGATCGAGTACTCGTCCCTCGTAAACCGGTATCCCGGTCTCGTCTCGGAACGCGAACTGTGGCGGTACGACGTCCACAACATGCTGGTCTTTCCCCTCGCCGGGATCGATCTCTCGAACGCACGGTCGTTCGACTCGAGCGAACTCTCGTCCCTCCGGCAGGTTCTCGACCGGACCCAGCGGATGGCCCGCATCGGCAACTGGATCTCGACGTGGCAGCGCGAACTCGCCGAGGGCGACTGTAGCTCCGGCGTCGTCGTCCACGCGCTGGAAAACGACATGATCTCGCCCCAACAGGTGCAGGCGGTCCGACGGAACCCGACGGACGCGACGGTCGATCCGGTCGTCGAAGCGATTACCGCCGCCGGCGTCGAGGAGTACTTTCTGGACCGGTGGGACGCCGAGTACGAGATGGTTGGTCGCTACGAGTCCGAGATCGAGAGCGTCGATGTCGGCGCGTACCTCGAGGGGTTCGAGACGGTGCTGAGCTATCACATCGCGAGCGAGGGCGAGAAGTGACCGGAAGGGGCAGACAGGCCGTCAGATGACGATCGGGACCGACGACTGCGGGTTGTCAGATGACGATCGGGATCGACGACTGCGAGTCGCCAGGCTACGACGGGCACCGACGACTGCGGGTTGTCAGATGACGATCGGGATCGACGACTGCGAGTCGCCAGGCTACGACGGGCACCGACGACTGCGAGTCGCCGGGCTACGACGAGAGCGCCGTCTCGAACGCTTGCTCGAGATCAGCGATCAGGTCGTCGACGTGTTCGATCCCGACGCTGACGCGGATCAGGCTGTCAGAGAGTCCGGCCGCGATGCGTTCCTCGCGGGGAATCGCGGCGTGCGTCATCGGCGCGGGCTGTTCGATCAGGCTCTCGACGCCGCCGAGGCTCTCCGCGAGCGTGAACACCTCGGTGTTCGAGACGACTGCACTGGCTTCCTCGAGGCTCGCGTCGAGTTCGAAGCTCAGCATGCCGCCGAAGTCGTCCATCTGTTCGGCGGCGATTTCGTGACCGGGATGGGACTCGAGGCCGGGGTAATACACCCGGTCGACGGCGGGATGGTCGTCGAGCCACGTCGCGATCGAACGGGCGTTTTCACAGTGTCGGTCCATCCGGACGGGCAGCGTCTTCGTTCCCCGGAGGACGAGGAACGAGTCGAAGGGACCCGGCGTCGCGCCGACTGAGTTCTGGTAGAAGCCCAATCGCTCGTCCAGTTCCTCGTCGTCGGTCAGTAACGCGCCGCCGACGACGTCCGAGTGACCGCCGAGGTACTTCGTGAGCGAGTGCGAGACGATATCGGCCCCGAGGTCCAGCGGCCGCTGGAGGTACGGCGTCGCGAACGTGTTGTCGATCGCACACAGCGCGTCGTTTGCGTGGGCGATCTCGGCCGCCCCCTTGATATCGACGATCGACATGAGCGGGTTCGTCGGCGTCTCGAGCCACAGCAGTTCCGTCTCGTCCCGAAACGCCGCCTCGATCTCGTCGAGGTCGGTCATATCGACGAACGAGAACTCGAGGTCGTAGTCCTCGTACACCTGCGTGAAGATGCGGTGCGTACCACCGTAGACGTCGTTGCCGGTCACGACGTGGTTGCCGGCCTCGAGCAGGTTCAGGACGGTGTTGATCGAGGCCATCCCGCTGGCAAAGGCGCGGCCGTAGTCGGCACCCTCGAGGCTCGCGAGGTTCGCCTCGAGGTCGGTTCGGGTCGGGTTCCCGGTACGGGAGTACTCGTAGCCGCGATGCTCCCCGGGCGCGTCCTGCTCGTACGTCGAGTTGGCGTGAATCGGCGTCATCAGCGCGCCGGTTTCCGCGTCTGACTCCTGGCCGGCGTGGATCGAACGGGTCTCGATCTGAAACTGCTCGCTGTCGGCGCGGTCGTTTGCATCGTCGTCCATACCGACACAACGGGATCGAGCGGGGTTATTCTGCCGACTGTCATTGTCGTCGTCATTCGTCGGCGCAGCACCTGCGAATCGGACGAAGACCCCACGAGTCGTCTCGACTGTTAGCCTCCGCTGACAGTCAGTTCTCGCATCGTGTGATTCTCGGGAGGATATATGTGCTCGGTTGTCATGCCGTTCCGTATGCGCGTCCGACACATCAAGTCATCAACGGTTCTCGTCGAGTCCGGTGACGTCTCGGTCCTCTGTGACCCCTGGATCCTCGACGGCGCGTTCTACGGTGCCTGGGCGCACTACCCGCCAGTCGAGTTCAAACCCGACGACTTCGACGAGATTGACTACATTTACGTCTCACACATCCATCCGGATCACTGTCATCGCGAAACGCTCGAGCGGCTCGATTCGGATATCCCGGTCCTGATCCACGATTACAACTGGGACTTCCTCAGACACAACGTCGAGGCCGCCGGGTTCGAGGTCCGCGAACTCCCTCACGGCGAGCGGATCCACCTCGGCGGCGACCTGCACATGAATGTGCTCGCGTCCGACGACTGTGATCCCACGGTCTGTGGTAACCACTTCGCCTGCCCGTGGATGGCCGAAGACGCCAGCAGTCAGGGGGTCGACGGTTCGACGCAGATCGACTCGATGGCCGTCTTCGACGACGGCGAGCACACCGTCCTCAACCTGAACGACTGTCGGTGGCCGATGTCTCAACGCGCTGCTGGCCGCGTGAAACGGCAGTACGGCGAGATCGATCTGGCGATGCTCCAGTACACCTTCGCCGGCGGCTATCCGCAGGGCCGGATCGATCACTCCCACGAAACGTTGCTCGAAGAGCGCGAGGCCCGCCGGCTCCAGTCGCTCGACAACGCCGTCGGCTTCCTCGAGTTGCTCGAGCCGGACTACTACATGCCTTTTGCCGGCAGCTACACGCTCGCGGGTGATCTCGCGGAGTTGAACGAGTATGTGGCGCGGTCGACGCGGGCGCAGGCGCGCGACTACTTCGAGCGCGAGGAGCGGATCGACGACGGATCCGAGTGCGTCCTCCTCAACAGCGGCGAGTGGTTCGACGTCGCCGCCGGCGAGCAGTCATCCCCCTACACGCCGATCGATCCCGAGGAGCGCCGAGCGTACATCGAGACCGAACTCGCGGACCGAGAGTTTACGTACGAGTCGGATCCGATGCCGACCCTCGAGGAGTTCGGGGAGTACGTCCCGGCGGCCTACGAGAACTTCGACGCCAAGCGCCGCGGGATCGGGTTCGAATCGGAGACGGAAGTCGTCCTCTCGCTGGTCGACGACCACTACCTGCGGTTTACCGCGGACGGGAGCGGCCACGAAATCGTTGACGGAGTACCGGCGCGAACCGACCGGCGACGGGTCCGAATGGAGATGGATCCCCGACTGACGCTACGGATCCTGAAGGGGCCGCGGTACGCTCACTTCAACAACGCCTACATCGGCTCGCATCTCGGCTTTTCGATCGAGCCGGACGTCTACGAGCGCTCGCTGTTCTACTCGATGAGTTTCCTGCACGCGTGAGCGATTTGCGAGACAAGAACCGTTTTTCTCGGGGTTCCACGTCCGACGATGCGCCGAAAGGTGGGAAACGCTGATCCACCACGACGACATACTGAGAGGAGTCATACTGCGCGAGCGGAGCGAGCGCGGCCTTTTTTGGTCCAGATTTTTTCGAGCGGTTCGACCGAACGCAGTGAGGGAGGACTCGAAGAAAAAAGGTGGGCGTAATACGTGTGTTTTATAACCGTCACCGGACAAAGCGCTCGTACGACTATGCCGAAATCTAATGGCCCTCGTCAGGGAACTCGGAAGAAGCTCGCGAACAGTCCTCGAGACCGCGGTACGTCGCCGCCACAGCGCGCGATTCAGGAGTACGAAGAGGGGGAGAAAGTCCACCTGAAGATCGACCCGAGCGTTGCGGACGGTCGCTATCACCCGCGCTTCGACGGTCGAACCGGTGAAGTCATCGGTAAACAGGGCAGCGCCTTCAAGGTCCAGATCGTCGACGGCAGCAAGGAGAAGACGCTGCTCGTCACCGCAGCCCACATGCGCGCACAGAACCAGGAAAAGAACCGGATCTGATCAGGAATGACGATCTTCAAAGAGATCGTCGACGAGGAGTTCCTGACGGTCTCGGAGACGAAGGAGCTGCTCGCCGACATCGAAGCCGAACGTGCGATGGACGAGGATCGTGAGCTTCGCTACGAGCTCGCGCGAGCGATCGAACACGCCAACCGGTTTGCTGTCCTCGAGACCGAGGAGGCCCAGGCCCTCGTCGACGACCTGCGGGCACTCGAGAAGGTCGACGAGGCGACGGCCTACAAGATCGCCAATCTCCTGCCCCACGACCGGGACGAACTTCGGTCGGTGTACGCACAGCAGCGCTACTCGCTGTCGGGGGACGAACTCGACGAGATTCTCAACGTCGTCGCGAAGTACGCCTGAGACGGGCTGCTGTAACTGTGTACCGGCGTACCCGCACAACGATCGCGGATGCGCTGGAACTGACTGACAGTCGTCCGCACGAGACGATCGACGGCGTTCGAGAGAGCGAATCGGCGAGCTCGTTGCCGACGTCCGTCTAACCGTTCGAGAGCGAGCCGACTCTTTAAGTACGCCGTCGCCGTATCGGAACCTAATGAGCGAAGCCGATGGCGACGAGACGGACGTTCGGCGCGCGGTCGTGTTGGATTACCTCGCACACGGGCTCTCTGACGACGGCCGACCGCAGTACGCGAAGTCACCGGCAGGCTATGCCGTCAGGATCGACGATTTTCAGCTCTATCAGGTCGCGTTCGACGAGGACGAGCGACTGACCATCGGAAGCGAGGTGGTCATCGAGCCGCCCGCCGAGCGAGACGTCGTCACAGAGGCCCACCGCGTCGAGTACGAGGACCTCTCCTCGGGCGCGCAATCGGAACTCGAGTACGTCGTCGCCGACCTCGTCGAGGAGAACGAAGAGCGGTTCGTCAATTTCTACAACGACGCCCAGCCGATAACGCTGCGGCTCCACCAGCTGAATCTGCTGCCGGGGATCGGGAAGAAGCTGCGGAACGGTATCCTCGACGAGCGAAAGCGAAAACCCTTCGAGAGCTTCGAGGAGTTGTCCGAGCGGGTGTCCGGGCTGCACGATCCGGACGAGATTCTCGTCGACCGAATCCTCGAGGAACTGCGCGACGACGATCTCAAATATCAGACGTTCGTCGGTCGGCGCGAACAGGAACAGAACCAGTAAGCTGACGGGGGTATGTAGTACTGCGAAACAGTGAATTCCTCGAGCCGTGCGGGCGAGCCTTCGGCCCGCGAGCAGAGAGCGGTTCCCCACTTCGCGAGGAAGCCCGAGACCGAAAAGGGCACGTGTGAGACGGTGCGTTTACACGCACCCCAGCCGAAGCGCCGGCAATGAGAGATCCAGACGGACTGATCGCCCGGGCGGGCGTCCGCGGCGATCCGGACCGCGACCAGCACTTCCTCGTCGATGATCGGGTGCTGGACCGGCTGCCGACTTACCTCACTGAGATCGACGCCGACACGAGCCACCTGCTCGAGATCGGTGGCGGAACGGGCGCGCTGACCGACCGGTTGCTCGCGGTCGGCGACGAAGTGACGGTCGTCGAGCGGGACCGCGAACTCGCCCAGTTCTTGCGCGAGGAGTTCGCCGCGGAGATCGACGCCGGCGAGCTGACCGTCATCGAGGGCGACGCCCTCGAGATCGACCTCCCCAAGTTTACTGCATCGGTGTCGAACCTCCCCTACGGCGTCTCGAGCCAGATCGCCTTTCGACTGTTTCCGGAGAAGAAGCCGCTGGTCTTGATGTTCCAACAGGAGTTCGCCGAGCGGATGGTCGCCGAGCCAGACACGTCGGAGTACGGCCGGCTCTCGGTCTCGAGCCAGCATTACGCGGATATCGAACTCGTCGAGTCGATCCCGAAAGAGGCGTTTTCACCGCCACCGGCCGTCCAGAGCGCGGTGGTTCGAGCGATCCCGCGAGAGCCCGATTACGCGGTCGAGGACGAGGAGTTTTTCCTGCGATTCGTCAAGGCTCTGTTCACCCAGCGCCGGAAGACGATCCGGAACGCGATCCGGAACACGGGGCACATCTCCGGGCTCTCGGAGCCGGAGGCGGTCGTCGATGCGGCGGACGAGGGCGTGTTCCGGAAGCGGGCCGGCGCGATGGAACCGGCTGAATTCGCGGCGCTGGCCCAGCTCGCACGGGATGTCGGCGAACCCACCGACAACTAATCTCGGTTGGCAAGCGCTCGAGCGGCGAGAGAGCCTCGACTCGCGTCGAACCACCGAACGGAACGACCCAACCAACGGATACTCAAAGCTGCGCGGACGACAGGACGGCGAGACGAACGCATGTTCGAACTACTGACGGAGCTCGACTGGCTGTCGGAGGCGGTTCCGACGACCGAGCTCAAACTCGCGGTGTCTCTCGCGGCGGTCGGGAGCGTGGTCGCCGTGCTCTTCTCCTACCGACGGCTCCACATGTGGCTCTCCGAGCGGGCAAGGCCGCTGTACGCGGACATCGTCTCGATGTCACTGCTCATCGTCACTTGCCTGGGGAGCATCGCCGTCACAACTGGTGTCTGGGGCCGCACGAACGAGATTCAGCGGCTCTATTCCAATCTCGGTCTCGGAAGCGACGCCGTGGCGCGCGCGCTCTTTTCGTTTCTCTTGCTCGTCATAACGGTCATCGTCACCCGGTTCGTCGCCCGGCTGATCGAGGAGGTCTTCAACTCGTCGACGGCAGTGACGGCCCACCAGCGCAAGGTGACACACCGGCTCTCACAGGTGATCATCTGGTCCGTCTCGATCGTGGTCGTGCTGGGTATCTGGATCGAGGACCTCGGCAGCCTGCTCGTCGGGGCCGGCTTCCTCGGGATCGTCCTCGGGATGGCCGCCCGCCAGACCCTCGGGACGGTGCTTTCGGGGTTCGTCCTGATGTTCGCCCGCCCCTTCGAGATCGGCGACTGGGTCGAAGTCGAGGACGACGAGGGGATCGTCACCGACATCTCGATCGTCAACACCCAGCTCCGGTCGTTCGACGGTGAGTACATCATGATCCCGAACGACGTTATCGCCTCGAGTACGGTGACGAACCGCTCGAAGCGAGGTCGCCTGCGACTCGAGATCGAGGTCGGGGTCGACTACGAGACCGACGTCGAACGCGCCGCCGATCTCGCGGAACACGCGATCGACGATGTCGACGAGGCGATCGCCGCACCGTCGCCCCAGGTCGTCGGGAAGTCCTTCGGGGACTCGGCAGTCGTGCTTGGCGTCCGGTTCTGGATCGACAAGCCGAGCGCCAGACGCTACTGGAAGGCCCGGACCGCCGCGATCGACGCCATCAAGCGGGCGTTCGAGGCCGAAGACATCAAGATTCCGTACCCGCAGCGCGAACTCTCGGGGCGCGCCGAAACCGGCGGCTTCCGGATCGCCGACGAGAGCGAGGCGACGCCCGCCGCGGAGAACGCGACTGCTGACGACAACGCGCGCGGACAGGAGATGACGACACCGGAGGAGACATAGATGGGACTCGAGGACAGACGCGCGCAGGAACCGGACGTCTACCAGCCCGCCGAGGACTCGCACCTGTTGGCCGAGGCGGCCTGCGAGCGACTCGAGGCGAGCGATCTCGTGCTCGAGGTGGGAACGGGCTCGGGTTACGTCGCCCGAGAGATCGCCGACGGGACGGGGGCTCGCGTGATCGCGTCGGATCTGAATCCCCACGCCGTGCGGCAGGCCCGTGCAGAGGGTGTCGAGACGGTGCAAGCGGATCTCGTCTCGCCGTTTCGGGACGGTGCGTTCGACGCGGTCGTCTTCAACCCGCCGTACCTGCCGACCGATCCCGAAAACGTGTGGGACGACTGGATGGAGCACGCGCTCTCGGGCGGTGAGGACGGCCGGGCCGTCATCGATCCGTTCCTCGCGAACGTCGGTCGAGTGCTCGCGCCCGACGGCAGCGTCTCCCTGCTGGTCAGCAGCCTGACGGGGGTCGACGAGGTGGTCGAAGAAGCCGGCAAGCACGGCTTTAGCGCCGTCGCCGTCGCCGACGAGTCGTTCCCCTTCGAGACGCTGACCGTCCTCGAACTGATCCGGTAACCCCCGGGACCCTCTCGATTCCTCGAGCCTGTCGGCTCCCGAACCAGTTCGCCCTCCGTCTGTGCTTCACGTCCTGTGTCGCCCGTTCACAAGGGGCTTGAATCGAACGACGGTACCGGTGGAAACCCGGGGAAATTACTGTAGCGTATTAGATCGTATGGAAAATATTAAGCGTCGGTATACCGTAGCCGGGCGTACGATGACTGAGTACGTTTCGACCACGCCGGGGCTGTATCCGCTCCCGGATTGGGCGAAAGACGACCTTTCGAGCCTTAAAGGGCACCAAAAACACGACCTCATCAGCGGCGACGAGGGTGAAGAAATCACCGCGGTCTACGAGGAAGCCCGTGAAGAAGTGATCAAGGTCCAGCAAGAGGCCGGACTCGACCGAATCGTCGAAGGCCAACTGCGCTGGGACGACATGCTCGCCCACCCGCTGGCGGTCGCGGACGCAGTCGAGACCCGCGGGATCGTCCGCTACTACGACAACAACAACTTCTACCGAGAGCCGGTCGTGCAGGACGACCTCGAGCCCACCGGCGACATTGCAGCCGAACTCGAGGCGACCGCGGAACTGACTGACGGCGACGACCTGCAGGCCGTCCTCCCCGGCCCGTACTCGCTGGCCGACCTCGCAACCGACGAACAGTACGGCGACGATGCGGCGTTCCTCGGTGCGATCGCCGAGTTCCTCGAGGGAGAGGTCGACGCCTTCCCGGACCATGAGACGCTGTTCCTGCTCGAGCCCTCGCTGGTCGAGAACGCACCCGAGGACGGGCAGGACGAGCGCGCGAGCGAGGCGATCTATCGTGTCGCGAGCGCGACCGACGCCGACGTCGTCGTCCAGCCCTACTGGGGCGCACTCGAGGAGAAGGTCTACGCGCACCTGCTCGATGCCGATATCGACGCGGTCGGCTTCGACTTCGTCGCGAATCAGGACGACAACCTCTACAACATTCAGGAGTACGGCGCGCCCGACGACATCGCGCTCGGCCTCGCGGACGGCCAGAACACCCTCGTCGAGGACCCCGAGGCGATCCGCGAGCGGACCGAGTGGGTCGAGGGGCAACTCGGCGTCACCGAGTTCGAGACGGTCTACCTGACGACGAACACCGAGACGTTCTACTTGCCCTACGGCAAGTACGTGGAGAAACTCGAAGCCCTCGCCGAAGCCGCGGACCTCGCGGAGGTGAAAGCAGCATGACGAACGAAAACAAAGATCAGTTCCGACAGCCCGATCACGAGCACGACCACTTCCTGCTGACGACCGTCGTCGGCAGCTATCCCAAGCCCAAGTGGCTCAACCGCTCGAAGGAGCTCTACGAGGACGACGACGCCGACTTCGACGAGGAGAACTGGCAGGAAGCGAAAGACGACGCCGCACGGATCATCACCGACGAACACGAACGTGCCGGCCTCGATGTCGTCGTCGACGGCGAGATGCGCCGCACCGAGATGGTCGAGTTCTTCGCCCACCGGATCGAGGGCTACGAGTTCAACGGCCCCGTCAAGGTCTGGGGGCACAACTACTTCGACAAGCCGAGCGTCGTCAGCGAGGTCGAGTACGACGAGTCCTGGCTCGTCGACGAGTACGAGTTCACCGCGGCCGCCAGCGACCGGCCGGTCAAGGTCCCGATCACTGGCCCCTACACGCTCGCGAACTGGTCGTTCAACGAGGCCTACGATGACGACGACGAGCTCACCCTCGAGCTCGCCGACCTCGTCAACGAGGAGATCGAGAAGCTCGTCGACGCCGGCGCGCGCTACATCCAGATCGACGAGCCCGCGCTCGCGACCACGCCCGACGATCACGCCATCGTCGGCGAGGCCTTAGAGCACATCGTCGCCGACATTCCCGAAGAGGTTCGAATCGGTCTCCACGTCTGTTACGGCGACTACTCCCGCATCTACCCCGAGATCCTCGAGTTCCCGGTCGACGAGTTCGACCTCGAGCTCGCGAACGGCGACTACGATCAGCTCGACGTCTTCAAGGACCCCGAGTTCTCCAAGGATCTCGCGCTCGGCGTCTGCGACGCCCACGTCGCCGAGGTCGAGTCCGTCGAGCAGATCGAGGCGAACATCAAGAAGGGCCTCGAGGTCGTCCCGCCGGAACAGCTGGTCGTCTCGCCGGACTGTGGCGTGAAGCTGCTGCCCCGCGAGGTCGCCTACGGGAAGATGGCGAACATGGTCGAGGCGGCCCGAAACGTCGAGGCGGACCTCGACGAGGGCAATGTCGACATCGATCTCGGTGCGGCCACACCGGCCGACGACTGATTCGGTTCGATCCTTTTTCCTCCGGTGCGCTACGCTTTCTGCCCGCGCCGAGAGAACGAGACCGATCGTGTGGCAGCCACAGTCCGGATCGGATTCGATCGCAACCGTCAGGGACGATCGATACTCGAGCGGGTTCCGTTACTCCCGATGACGATCGTCCCGTCGCGACGAACGACGATGCCATAGCCGAACAGCGCGAGCTCGAAGATCACGTCGTCGTCCGAGCCGCCGTCGCTTCTGACCGACTCCCCGACTGCGAACGTCACTGACTCGATCCCGGAGGTGTCGTCCGCGATGGCCTCGAGCGTCGCCGTCGGCACGTCTCGAATCACGCCCTCGACGGTAAACGCGATCACGTCGGGAGGCGATTTGGCCGATCCGAATCCGTTATCGTCCGAGCGAAGCGCGTCGAGACTGGGAGGAACGTCGTCCGAATCCGGAGTCGCGATGCCGACATCGGCGTTCTCGAGGTGGAGCGTCGCGGGTCCCGTCAGGTCGATTTCGACGGGGTCCGAGTCGTCGGTCGACACCGCGATTCGGACGGGATCTAGGGTCGAACCCTCGAACTCGGCGAGCAGCGCCTCGGTCACGGTGAGACGTCCCTCGATGGCGAATTCGAGTCGATCGGGCGGCCGTCGCTCGAAGGCATCAGTTAGGTGGATACTCTCGGCTTCGTCGAGATCGATCGTGACGGTCATCGGTGTTCCCGGTACGTCATCGGAGGTGCCACAGGCGTGAAACGCTATCGTATACCACGGAATTGATCGATCCGATCGCGACCTCGCGACGACCACGCCAAAGCGCTAACTACCGGGCCGATGAACGACGGTCTATGACCCTCGAGGTCGGTGTGCTCGGCTATCGATTCATGGGTAAAGCGCACGCGAACGCGATGGCGCGGCTGCCGATGTTCTTCCCGGACGCGCCCGAGATCGAACGGCGCGTCCTCGTCGGCCGCGACGAGTCGGCACTGTCGGACGCCGCCGAACGGCTCGGCTTCGAGTCGATATCGACGGACTGGAGAGACGTTGTCGACCAGGTGGACGTCTTCTACAACCTCGGGCCGAACCACGTCCACCGCGAACCGTCGGTCGCCGCCCTCGAGGCCGGCACGCCGGTCTTCTGCGAGAAACCGCTCGCGCCGACGCTCGAGGACGCGGACGTAATGGCCGAGACGGCGCGCGAAGCGGGCGACGACGTGCCCGCGGGCTGTGCATTCAACTACCGGTTCGTGCCGGCGATTCGGTACGCGAAGGGACTGCTCGAGGCGGGCGAACTCGGGGAGATCCACCACGTCCGCGGGCGCTACCTGCAGGACTGGCTGGTCGATCCCGAGGAGCCGTGGTCGTGGCGCAACGACGAGGAGCTGGCCGGGTCGGGCGCGCTGGGCGACCTCGGCGCACACACGGTCGATCTGCTTCGGTTCCTGGTCGGTGACGACGACCTCGCGGGAGATATCGAACGGCTCAGCGGCCACCTGCAGACGTTCGTCGACGAGCGACCGGTAGAGGGCAAATCTGGTGAGACGAGACCGGTTACGGTCGACGACGCCTACTCCGCACAACTCGAGTTCGAAAACGGTGCTATGGGCACGCTCGAGGGCTCTCGGTTCGCGGCGGGACACAAGAACGACCACACGATCGAGATCCACGGCTCGAAGGGAAGTCTCCGGTTTTCGCTCGAGCGGCTGAACGAACTCGAGGTGCTCCGCGAGGGCAACCGCGGCTACGAGACGATTCTGGTCACGGACGAGGACGACCCCTACGTCGATCACTGGTGGCCGCCGGGTCACGTCCTGGGCTGGGAGCACACCTTCGTTCACGAGAACTACGAGTTCCTCAGCGCCGTCTCGGACGGCCGCGAGTTCGAACCCAACTTCGCGGACGGACTCGCCGCACAGCAGGTGCTCGACGCGATCGAACGGAGCGACGAGCGGGGCGAGTGGGTCGGCTTCGAGTGAGTCCCGTATCCTGGTACTCAGTATAGGGAAGCAACGTCTTGCTCCCAACCGGCCAGCCGACGTGCAGTGGCGCGCGCTGTTGACCGACCGAGTAACAAGAGGCCGGTCGACGATCTCGTGCGAGGGATGAGCGAACGAACGGGGAGGAACGACCCGTGAGAGAGCGAATCGGCTGGGGAGGGCGTGGCAATTCCCTATTGCCACGATAGCAGGGCACGTCTTTCATTGAACACACGACCGAACACCCTGCTCAGTAAACTGTCTCTATCGAACGACCGACTGAAACGGGATTAGATACCTCGAAGTGTCCTGCTACCGTGCCACAGGGAGGAGCCACGTCCTCCCCAGCCGACTCGCTCGCTCCGTACGTCGCTCGCTCGCCCTCGCACGACCTCGTGGTGCGGTTCGTCAGCGACTCACCGCACCACGGCGCGCGCCACCGCGCCCTGGATGATCGGCTCGGAGTGAGACGCCGCTCAGCCGTCGGTCGCCCCATCGCCTCGATGGAGGTCGAGCACCCGAACTCCGCAATGTATTCGGGGTGACTCCACCTTGAGCTAGCCATGGCGGCCTACGAGACGACGATCGACGTCAGGACCGACGACCTCGGGCGGGGCGGACACGTCAACAACTCGAAATTCGTCGCGTACACCGACCTCGCGCGGGACCGCTACTTCGCAAGTCACGGCTACGGGCCCGACGGCGGCAAGCATCTGGTCGTCACGCTCGAGGTCGAGTACGAGCGCGCGCTCACGACGCTGGCACCGATCACCATCGCCGTCGACGTGACCGACATCGGTGAAACGAGCGTCACCCTCGAATACGAGCTCCGGGACGACGACGGCGCGGTCGCCACCGTCACGACGGTGGTCGTCACGGTCGACGAGGACGGCCCGACTGCAATCCCGGCGTCGCTGCGCGACGGACTGAAGGCGGACCTCGAGTCGTCGACGGCGTGACCGTCGTCTAACGCCGGCGACCGGATCGCGGACTGTCGAAAGCGCCGGATATTCCCGACGGGCGACCGAAGTCCGAACCGCCATGTCTTCGGAGATGACCGCCCACGTGATCGAGGAGTACGGCGACCCGGACGTGTTCACGGAGACGAGCCTCGAGGTCCCTGAACCCGGACCCGACGAGATCCGCGTCGAAGTCGAAGCGTCCAGTCTCAACCCCGTCGATTACAAGATCCGACAGGGTGCGTTGCCCGACTTCGCCCCCGAACTCCCGGCGACGCTCCACTGCGACGTTTCGGGCGTCGTCGACGCGGTCGGCGAGAACGTCGAGACCTTCGCGGAGGGAGACGAGGTGTACGGCATGCCCGGCGGCGCGGGCCGACAGGGCTCGCTCGCCGACTACGTCGTCGGCCACGCCGGAACCTTCGCGCACGCACCCGAATCGATCCCGCTCGAGGAGGCCGCCGCCCTCCCGGTCGTCGCGCTCACCGCCTGGGAACTGCTCACCGACAAGGCGAGCGTCGACGGCGGCGAGAACGTGCTCGTCTACGGCGGCAGCGGCGGCGTCGGTCACGTCGCCGTCCAGGTGGCCGATGCGTTCGGCGCGACCGTGACCGCGACGGGCTCGAGCGAGGAAAAGCGCGCCCTCGCCGCGGCGCTCGGTGCCGACGCGACCGTCGATTACACGACGACCGACGTCGAGACGTACGTCGACGAGCACGCCGGGGGAGCCGGCTTCGACGTCGTCGTCGATCCGGTCGGGGACGAGCACCTCGAGACGGCGTTCGAGGCGGTCCGGCCCTACGGCAGCGTCGTGACGACCGAGTCGAGCGCGGCCGAGGGACTGGATCTCGCGCCCATGCACGCGAACTCGCTCGAACTCGGCGTCGTGCTCGTCATCCTGCCCGTGCTACTCGGCGATCGACAGGAGCGCATCGGCGAGGAACTCGCGGATATCGCGGCCCTCGTCGACGACGGGGCCGTCGAACCACACATCGCCGAGCGGTTCGCCTTCGACGAGGCCGCCGCCGCCCACCGTCGCGGTGAGAGCGGGGACTTCAGCGGGAAGCTGCTGCTCGTCAACGAGTGAGCGCTGCATCTCGGTCGATCCGCTATCGCGACCGATCGGAGCCGACTCGAGAGCCGTCGGCCGACCCACTGTGACGGACTGTTGCGAGTCAGTTCCGGAGCGACAGCGAACCGTCCCGCGGTCGCTGCGGGAGATCGGTCCAGCGACCGTCTGGGACGAAGCGCCGGTGTGCTACTCCGACTCGATTTTCGCGACCGTCTGAATCTCCTCGTATCGGGCGCTGCCCTCGCCGAGCGGTTGGTCGTCGATCTCGAGATAGTCGGGTTCGAAGCCCGTTACCTCGCCGGTGGTGTCCATCTGGTGATCCTCCGTTCGCTCCGCGTCGCGAACCTCGACGACGTCGCCGATCTCGAAGTGCTCTCGAACGAGTGCTCTGGCCTGCGCCGCGTCGGCGTCCTGGGGAATGGTCAGATCAGTCATCGTGCCCGAGACGATAGCGGGGCCACACCGGTAGTAGTTCAGCAGGTATTCGCAACTCGACCCCTGTGGCCGGACGATCGTTTTTGTACGAACCGACCCAATAGCGACCAATGAAGGTCATCAAGGACAGCGTCCACGATCACATCCAGGTCGACGGAGTCGCACGCGACCTGCTCGATACGCCCGCGGTACAGCGGCTCCGGAACATCAGTCAACTCGGGACCGTCTCGCTGGTCTATCCCTCGGCCAACCACACCCGCTTCGAACACAGTCTCGGCGTCTACCACCTCGCTTGCGAAGCGCTCGAGCAGCTCAACGTCGACGGGAAGCGAGCCGCGCAGGTCCACGCCGCGGCCCTGCTCCACGACGTGGGTCACGGCCCTTTCAGCCACAACCTCGAGTCGCTGACCTACCGGCGAACCGGCCGATACCACGACGACGTTCACGAACTGCTCGCGGATGGGGCAGTCGGCGAGGTGTTACGGGAGCACGGTCTCGAGCCGGCCACGATAGCGGACCTGGTCGCCGGCGAGGGGCGGTTCGGTCAGGTAGTTTCGGGCGAGCTCGACGTCGATCGGATGGATTACCTGGTGCGAGACGCCCACCACACGGGGGTCCCCTACGGGACGATCGATCACGGCCGTCTCGTTCGTGAGCTGACGTTCGCCGACGGCGAACTCGTCCTCGACGAGGGGAACGTCCAGACCGCCGAGAGCCTGCTGGTCGCCCGGGCGCTCATGAATCCGACCGTCTACAGTCACAGCGTCGCCCGGATCAGCAAGGCGATGTTGCGGCGGGCCGGCGAACGGCTGCTGGATACGCCCGCGGCCGACGTCGACGCCGGAACGCTCCAGCGGATGGACGATCACGACCTGATCGCCGCGCTGCGCTCGTGCGAGGCGACCGGCGAGTTCTCCCGTCGACTGGATCAGCGCGACCTGTTCAAGCGTGCGGTGTGGGCCGAGATCGACGACGTTCCGGGAGGCATCATCGAAGCCGACCACGAGGCGATCCGAGAGTTCGAACGCGAGATCGGTGACCGGGCGGACGTCGATCCGGCTCACGTCATCCTCGACGTGCCGAGTCGACCCTCGATGACGGAATCGACGACGCGCGTGATGGTCAACGGCGAAATCCGACGGCTGGGACAGCAGTCGCCGCTGGTCGAGGCCCTGCGGGCGGCGCAGTACTCCCAGTGGCGCCTCGGGGTCTACTCACCGCCCGAACTGCGCGACCGAGTCGGTCGGGCCGCCGTCGAGGTGCTCGGGCTGGACATCGACGGCGCGCTGGTCAGCGAGGTCCGGGACGGCATGGACGCGACGCTGGATCAGTTCGTCGACTGAGGGGGCCGCTTCGGTGGCTGCCAATCGCTCGAGCGTGTGGGCGGATCGAAGTAGCCAATTCAGGCTCGCGGCTTATCCGCGTTCGGCGGAGAGAACGACGCGATGAGTGAATGTATCGTCCAGCTTCTGACACTGCTCGTCGTTTCGACTGCGATCGCGGTCGCGCTGGTCGGCTGGGCGAGCGGGATCCTCGAAATCGGTACTGTCGACGGATCGATCTCCGCCGTCGTCGTCGGGCTCTGTCTGTTCGTCCTGTCGGGCCTGATCGCCGTGGTGTTCGAACCCCTCGAGATCGAGGACGAATCCGCCTGAGACGGCCTCCCGTCAGCAGGTCCTTCGTCCCCGTGGCCCGTCGTGCGGGCGCGCCGGGACGCGGTGACGGCAGACCGCCCGTTTTCCGGGCCACGGCCCACCCCGAACCGTTGCCGTTGAAGGCGCTGGCCCCGAACTGGTCCGTATGGAACGAACGGGTACGATTCTCCGCGGCCGCGAGTTCGACCCCGTCGAGGGACGGGTGATCATCGATGACGACGGCCGCATCGAGGCCATCGAGGAAACGTCGGTCGAGAGCGACGACATCGTCCTCCCGGCGTTCGTCAACGCCCATACCCACATCGGCGATTCGATCGCCAAGGAGGCCGGCGGCGGCCTCTCGCTCGAGGAACTCGTCGCCCCGCCGGACGGGCTGAAACACCGGCTGCTCCGGGCGGCCTCCCGCGACGACCTCGTGAGCGCGATGGAGCGGTCGCTGGGGTTCATGCAACGGGCCGGCACGGCAGCCTGTCTGGACTTTCGCGAGGGCGGCGTCGAAGGTGTTCGGATGCTCGAGGCGGCCGCGGACGGCCGCGAGATCGACGCGCTCTCGTTCGCGCGCGGCTCCGTCGACGCGATGCGCGCGGGCGACGGCTTCGGTGCGAGCGGGGCCAACGACGCGTCGTTCGAGACGGAACGAACCGCGACTCGGGAGGCGGGCAAACCCTTCGGCATCCACGCCGGCGAGGTCGACGAGAGCGATATCAACCCGGCGCTGGACCTCGATCCGGACTTTCTGGTCCACATGGTCCACCCGAAGCCGGTCCATCTGGACCGGATCGCGGACAGCGAGATTCCGATCGTCGTCTGCCCGCGCTCGAACCTCGTCACCGACGTGGGGCTGTCTCCCTACGAGGACCTGAACGAGCGGACGACGCTCGCGCTCGGGACGGACAACGTGATGCTCAACTCGCCGTCGATGTTCCGCGAGATGGAGTTCCTCGCGAAGCTCTCCGACCTGCCGGCCGCCGAAATCCTCCGGATGGCGACGAGTAACGGTGCCGAGATCGCGGACCTCGAGTACGGCCTGCTCGAGCCCGGCCGAGAGGCTCGCCTGCTAGTACTCGACGGGGATTCGGACAACCTCGCTGGCGCGCGGGATCCGGTCCGGGCCGTGGTTCGGCGCGCCGGCGTCGACGACGTTCGGGAAGTCGTTTCCGGATCGAACGCTGACGGTGAGGCCGCCATAGAGTAGTCATCGAACGTCACTGAACGTCCATGAACGCCTGGGCTCGCGACGATTGTACGATTGGCTGTGACTCGTTTTCGGTGTCCCGACGGGCCGTTAGTCGAGACGGTGGGACGTTTCCGCGTGTTCTTTCGAGAGTTCGACGTATCGGTCGGCCGTCGCCTCGAGCCCCGGATCGTCGATCTCGGTCTTCGGTTCCGCGGGCGCACCGGCGACCAGCGTCGACGACGGGATTTCGGTGTCCTCCGTGACGACGCTGCCGGCGGCGACGACCGCCCCCTCGCCGACGCGGGCACCGTCGAGGACGACCGCGTTCATCCCGACCAGCGCGCGCTCGGCGACGGTCGCGTCGTGAACGATGGCGCTGTGACCGACCGTCGAGTAGGGCTCGAGTTCGGCCGTCTCGTGGAGGACGGCGTTATCCTGGACGTTGGCTCCCTCGCCGACGACGATCGTCCCGTGATCGCCGCGGAGGGTGGCGTTCGGCCAGACGCTGGCCTCGTCTTCGATGACGACGTCGCCGATGACGACCGCGGCCTCGTCGACGTACGCGGTGTCGGCGACCTCTGGTTCCGTCCCGTCGAACGATCGTAGCATGTCCGTTCCTGTCTCGAGAATCGTCTTGAAGGTACCCATCGGGTCCGACGGCCGTGGCGGGATGAGCGATCGGAGAGCGACCGATAGTGCAGTAAGCGATTGGGAGGCGGTCAGTCGTGCGGGCGACGGTCGCGAGTCGAACGGCCGCGCGACTGTGCTGACTCGCCGGCAGCGACGTCTCGGATCACGCGATTTGAACGGCGTTCATGTCATTGAAAATATATTCGGAAAGATTACCAATACACATTGGCATCACGGCTAAGACGCAGTCCGTGAAATCGGATACGTGGCGTCACGGCACTGTCCGTTCGGATGGCATCGTGGCGCCGAGTCATCCCCCCGAACCACCCACAGTTCGGTATCCCCTTTCGATTCCCCACGTCCGCTTCCTATCCTTTTCCCCGCCGCGCTCACTCCTCGTCAGATAACCGCTCGGAGAGCCGATCGAATCGCTCCCGCGTCGCTTCCCGTCGGTCCCGTTCGACCTCCTCGCGGTACGTCGCCTCGAGCAACTCCCCCGCGTCCCGGTCCACGGTCGCGTCGAAGACCGCTCCCTCGTGCCGGCCGTCGTCGGGCAGTTCCTCGACGGCGATCGCGAGTTCATCGACGACGGTCTCGTCGTCCTCGAGCAGGAGCACTGCCGTCGCTCCGTCGACGATGCGGTCGAGGACCGCAGTGTGGGTTTCACGCATGTCGTCTCACCCGTCGTTGGTGCGCCAGCGTCATGAACCGATGGCCGGCGGGTCTCGAGTGGGAGGGTGTCGTCCGAGACGACCTCGTCGCGTTGGCGTCCCAGTCCTCGATCGTCTCGAGAGATAGCAGCCGTCGCAGGCTGCGATCGTCGGGACGCGTCCGGCGAGTGCTGCGGAGCACGGGATTCGCGACCGATCTCAGAACGCGCTCCCCTCGAAGCTCGTGTCGGCGTGCAGGCTGTCCTTCAGCGCGTCGTGGACCTTGCAGAGTTCGAAGGCGCGCTCGATGATCTCCTCGCCGGTGTCGTCGTCGACGTCGGCCGCCACGCTGATGTCGAACTGGACCGACTCGAGTTTATCGTCGTCGTTGAGTTCGCCGCTGATATCGATCTCGATCCGCCCGAGGTCGTCGGCCCCGCGCTGCTGGCCGCCGACGCGCAGCGCCGGCACGTAACAGGAGCCGTAGGCGGCGAGCAGCGCCTCCAGTGTGTCGGGCGCCTCCTCTCCGTTGGCGTCGATCGCGGTCTCGAAGTCGCGGATTTCGTTCGTCGCGCTGTACCCTTCCTCGGAGACGGTGGTGACCTGTTTCGCCATGGCACTCGAGCCGTCCACGGGCGGCGCTGTAAATATTGTTCTCGCGGGCGCGACGATCCGTCCGGCTGACGAGACCGGCGATCGGCCGAGAAAATAGCGGTGACTGGTCGCGGCGGCCGCGTCAGGGCTCGAGTTCGAACGGCTCGTCTGCCTCGAGGGCGTGGACTTCGGCGTCGCTGCCGGTCGCTTTGACTTCCCTGGCGAAGTCCTCGGGATCCTGCTCGATCGGCGGGAAGGTGTCGTAGTGCTGCGGGAAGGCGTGATCGACGTCGAGCCAGTCGACGGCGACGGCGGCCTGCCAGGGTCCCATCGTGAAGTGGTCGCCGATCGGCACCGCGGCGGCGTCGGGCTCGAGGTACGGGCCGACGACCTCCCGCATCTCGGTCATGAGGCTGGTGTCGCCGGCGTCGTAGAACGCCGTCGACTCCTCGTCGCTGACCTGCGTCGGCTTCGTATCCGAAACGACGAAGCCAGCGGGCATCCCGCCGCTCGTGTCGTTCTCGGTCATGATCCCGTTCGTGTGGTCGGCGCGAACCATCGTGACGTAGGCGTCGCCGCATTCGACGGTGCCGCCGATGTTCATGCCCATCCCGCCGACCGCGTCCTCGAAGCCGAACTCCTCCTCGCAGTAGGAGACCAGTTCCGGCGTGGCGACCAACGTCGCGTCCGAAAACTCGCCGGCGTGGGCGATGTGATCCGCGTGGCCGTGCGTCAACAGCACGTAGTCCGGCGTCTCGATGTCGGCCGGCTCGAGGCCCGTCTTCGGGTTGTCGAAGAACGGATCGATCAGTAGCGTCGTTTCCCCAACGGTGACGTGCCACGTCGAGTGGCCGTGCCAGGTGAGTTCCATACCACTCGAGTCATTGGTCCGATGACGACTTAAAAGTGAGCGAGGCGGACGCTGCGTACTCCGTCGGGGCTCGATCTGCGATCGGTCGATCGATTCCCGTCCCGGAGGCCGATTCCCGGTTCGGGGAGACGACAGTCAATAACTTGTTGACCGCCCGTAGCAAGCGTATACGATCACCAATGTTTATACGTCCGTTTCCGGAACGATAAAAAGCCGCACGCGAACTGACACACCACGCATGCGGTCTGGGATCGCGTTCCATCCGATCGTCTTCCACCACGGTTGACGGTTTTGCTGCGATTTCCAGGCGATCCGCGACGATCAACGGCCAGACCACTGTGGACGCTGCGGCAACGGTCCGGCAGCACTCCACTGCGGCAATGCCGTGTCGTTTTTTACCCCCGGCCCGTACCCCGACCATGCTCGCACTCACGCTCGAGGAGTTCATGGTAGAGCTGAACGACGGCGCGATCAAGAACGTCGGTCCGAACAACAAGGCGGCGACGGTCAAGTTGTTCGATGTCGACGACGCCGAGGCCAGGGAGTTCGGCGACAAGCGCATCAAGCTCGTCTTCGAGGACGAGGACGACAACGAGATACAGATCTCGCTGTTTCCGGAAGACGTTCGGAAGATCGTCGACGATATCGAGTCGCTCGAGGATGAATCACCGGTTTTCGACTGACGGCGGCCCGATATCGCGGTCGCGATCGCAACTTCTGTCACGAACGCATTCCGACAACCGTTTTAGGGCGAAACTGCTTGGTTCGAGTAGATGGGTAACTGTATCATCTGCGGCACACCCGTTGACGGCGAGATCTGTCAGAGCCACGAGGAGGATGCTGTTTTCGAATTTCGCGGCACGACCGCCTCACAGCTCACCCCCGATCGCTACTATCGGGGAACCGTCGACGGCTACGCCGACTTCGGTGTCTTCGTCGACATCGGAGACCACGTCACCGGCCTGTTGCATCGAAGCGAACTCGACCAACGACTCGAAAGTCTCGACTGGGAGCCAGGGGACGACGTCTTCGTCCAGGTGCTCGACGTTCGAGACAACGGCAACGTCGACCTCGGCTGGTCGATCCGCCAGCGTGAACGCGAGTTCCGCGGTAAGTTGATCGAAACTGCTGACGACGAATACCGTCCCGAGGAGCTCGAGGACGATACCGACGCCGATGAGTCGTCCGCTGAGACGACGACCGAACCAACCGACGAGTCGTCCACCGAGACGCCTGACGAATCACCCGCCGCGACGAGCGACGAGAGCGACCAGAAGCTCACCGACGACCGAGCGGCCACGGCGGGCGAGTTGCAGGCGTCCCCCGAGGATACCGAGCCCGAATCGGAACCGGAGACGGAATCCGTCGACGACGGGCAACCCGCGGCCGCGGAAGCGGCCGGTGCCGTGGCGAGCAGCGGTTCCGTCGCAACCGAGTCCGCCGCCGCATCGACGCCGGCGACCGACGACGCCGTCGACACCGAGCCCGAGTCCGAGTCGGAACCCGCGCTCACGCGAACGACCATCGAGTCCATCGAAAACAAGGTCGGCAGCGTCGTCCGCCTCGAGGGCGAGATCACCGGCGTTCGTCAGACCAGCGGTCCGACGGTCTTCGAACTGCGTGACGAGACCGGGACCGTCGAGTGTGCGGCGTTCGAGGAGGCCGGCGTTCGCGCCTACCCCGACGTCGAACTCGAGGACGTCGTCGCACTGGAGGGCGAAGTCGAACGCCACCACGGCGACCTGCAGGTCGAGACCGAATCCCTCGAGATTCTCGAGGACGAAGCGCGCGAGACGATCGTCGACCGCCTCGAGACCGCGATCGAGCGCGAAGCGCGACCGGCCGATGTCGCGCCGCTGGCCGACCACGAATCGGTGGCGGCCGTCGAGGACGAGATCGCCGACGCGGCGACCGCGATCCGCCGCGCCGTCATGGAAGCGCGCCCGGTCATCGTTCGCCACGGCGCGACCGCCGACGGCTACGTCGCCGGTGCCGCCATCGAGCGCGCCGTCCTCCCGCTGATCCGCGAGAAGCACACCCGCGAGGACGCGGAGTACCACTACTTCGAGCGTCGTCCGCTTGACGGCCGCGTCTACGACATGGACGCCGCGACCAGCGACGTTACCTCGATGCTTCAGGCTCGAGACCGTCACGGCGAGCAATTCCCGCTCGTCGTCCTGGTCGACGCCGGCTCGACGATCGAGTCCACCGACGGCTACGAACTGCTTTCGCTGTACGACGCTGACTCGGTCGTCATCGACGACAGTCGAGCGGACGATGAGGTCGGCGAAGCCGTCGATATCGCGGTCGCGCCGTCGCTCGCCGGTGCCGACGTCACCGACGTGACCTCGACTACGCTGGCGACCAACGTCGCCGCGCACGTCAACGACGACGTTCGCGACGACCTCGAGCACCTCCCCGCGGTCAGCTACTGGGAGGACACGCCCGAGGAGTACCTCGAACTGGCGACCGAAGCCGGCTACGACGAAACCGGCGTCTCGGAACGGCGCGAAGCAGTCGCACTCGAGGCCTACTACCAGTCCTACAAGGACAAGCGCGAACTCGTGATCGACCTGCTGTTTGGCGACGATGACGAGTCGGACCGGCCTCGAAACGGCGATCTGGCCGCCCACGTCTCCGAGCAGTTCCGCGACAAGCTCGAGACCGAACTCGAGACGGCCCGCGAGAACCTCTCGGTTCGGGGCGTCAACGGCGTAACCGTCTCCGTGCTCGACACGGACGCGTTCACGCACCGGTATAACTTCCCGACGACGATCCTGCTGCTGGACGCGCTCCACCGCAGCGAGCGCGATCGAGTCGATCCGCCGTACGTCACGCTCGGCGTCGGCGACGACGAACTGCACGTCCGCGCGACCGACGCCGTGAACGTGCGCGATCTCGGCGATGCGATCGCCGAGGCGGTTCCCAACGGCGGCGTCAGCGTCGTCGGCGGCCGCGACGGTCACGTCGAGTTCCTGCCCGGCGCACGCGACGCGGTTCGCGAGGCCGCCCTCGAGGCGCTCGGCGAGACGCTCGCGTAAACTCGTTCCTTCCCGTCGTCCACCGAATCGGATAGCTGCGCCGCTGTGTCGAAATCGAGTCATCAACACCTCGAGCCGATAACGTATTTCCGATAGCCGAACGATGAGTTCCTATGGATGCGATCGAGAGCCCCGACCGCGAGCGCGACGCGGATACCACAGTAGCCCGCCTTCGTGAGAACGCGACAGGGATCGCATCGCTACTCGTGACGGCGTTTTGGCTCGGCGCGATGTTCACGGGCCAGTCGTGGTGGCTCGCGGCGTTGCTCGTCGGCTACATCGCTGTCGTCCCGTTAGTCGCGATACTGTTCGGCGACGAGGAAGATCAGCGAGAATGGGCCGACGACTACGTGGGCACAGACGAATCGGAGACGGTTTCGGAATCCGAGACGACGGCTACCGACTCCGAGACGAGCACACGTGACGCCCTCGAGACCCTTCGCGAACGGTACGCCGCCGGCGAACTGACCGACGCGCAGTTCGAGCGCAAACTCGAGCGGCTACTGGATACGGAGACGCTCGAAGACGCCGAAGAGTGGACTCGAGAGCGGTCCCGAAATCGAGATCGGGACGGCGACCGAGAGCGGGGTGAAAATCGAGACTTCGAGTACGAACGCTGACGGAAATTTCAGTCGTCGGTCGGTTCGGTCTCGTCCGATCGCTCGGTGCGGTCGGGCCGATCGACACGCTCGGATTCCTCGGATCGCTCCGGCCGTTCGACCGCGTTCGGGTCGGGCCAGGTGACACTCCCGAGGAACGGGATGCCGATCCGCTCGGCGGCGCGAGCGATCATGTGCGAGCCGGTCGGGACGGTCAGGAAGAGGAAACCGATCCCGATCAGCGCGGTCAGCCCCTCTCCCCCGGGGCCGAAGTGGACGAAGCCGGCCAGAAAGATCGCGGCGGTTCCGAGCGTCGTGGGCTTGCTCGTGGCGTGCATCCGGTTGTAGACGTTCGGCAGGCGGAGCAGGCCGATCGTCCCGACAGTCAGGAAGAAGACCCCGACGACGATCAGCGCGACGACGACGGCGGTGTGGATCACTCGATCACCTCGCCGTCGGTGACGAACTTGGCGACGGCGACGGTCGCGATGAAGCCGATAATCGCGAGCACGAGGCTCACGGTGATGAACAGGCCCCGGTCGGTCAGCAGTGCGAACAGGACGGCGATCGCGACGACATTCGTCGCGATGGCGTCGAGCGCGACGACGCGGTCCGGGTTCGTCGGTCCCCGAATGACGCGATACCCACAGAGGACACAGAGCCCGCTGACGAGGATCAGCGCGCCGCGAATCGCGGTCTCGAGGACGGCCGGGGTCGCCTCAGTCATCGTCGATACCTCCGCTTTGGGTGTCCGCGGTACTGTCTCTTTCCCCGCCCGAGACGACGATGTCCGGCGGCGGATCGGACGGCGACGCGTCTTCGTCGAACAGCTCGAGAGCGTAGTCCTCCCAGGTTCGAATCGGTTCGGCGATTGCTTCGGGATCGCGGCCGTTGACGCCGTGAACGTAGAGAGAATTCGTCTCGTCGTCGTAGTCAAGTGTCACCGTTCCGGGCGTGATCGTGATACTGTTGGCGATGACGGTGATCGCGATATCGGACTCGACCCGGAGCGGCACCAGAATCACCTCGGGCTCGATCGGCATGCCCGGCGAGAGCACCCGGTAGGCGACGTCGAGGTTCGCCCGCAGGAGTTCCCAGGTGAACGCGCCGAGATAGAGCCCGGCGTAGGGAAGCACCCGGATGCCGCGTCCGAGGTCGACGTGCTTCCCGTACAGCCGTCTGAAGACGAACGCGACGGGAAGTCCGACGATCAGTCCCGCGAGGAAACCCCGGAGGAGCGAGACGGGCGTGAGTGCCTGTCCGACGACGAACACCCACAGAATCGCGAAGACGACGCCGGCCGCTGGCCAAGTGCGGACTCGCATCAGTGGTCACCTCCGCCGCCGCTGCTCGAGTCGGTCAGTTCGCTCGCGTTCTGGGGATCGACGGCATCGACGTATCCCTCGGTGTCGAGCGCGGCCTCCGCGGCGGCTTCCGCGAACTCGTAGACCGGCTCGAAGCCGACGCCGACCGCGACGATGGTCGCCGCGAGTACCACGAGGACGGCCACCTGGACGGAATCGATCGTCGCCGCTTCCACGGCCGGCGTCTGCGCGCCCCAGAAGCTCTGATTCCACATTCGGGTGGCGTAGGCGATAGTCAGTAGCGACCCGACGAGCAGGAGAACGATCACGGGGCCGGCCCTCGCTCGAGCCGCGGCATCGAAGACGAGGAACTTGCCAAAGAAGCCCGAGAGCGGCGGAATGCCGACGAGGGCGAGTGAGCCGACGAACACCGAGATCGCCAGCGGCGGCGAGCGACTCGCCAGCCCGCCGAGATCGGCGAACCGACTCGTTCTCGTCGCCGACTTGACCGTCCCGACGGCGAGGAAGAGGAGCCCCTTCGCCAGCGTGTGATTCAGCGCGTACACCAGCGCGGCGATGATGGCGAACTTCCGCAGGCCCGGAGCCGTCGCCGTCGCCGCGATCGCGACGGGGATCGCGATGAACCCGACCTGGCCGATGCTCGAGTAGGCGAAGACGCCCTCCAGCGAGTCGCGGCCCACGGCTCCGATGCCGCCGAGGAGGATGCTCGCGCCGGCCATGAGGAACAGGGCCGCGCCGACGAACGGCAGCGGCGAGTCGCCCGCGATGGCGACGTCCACCAGCGGGAGCGGGAGGTCGACGGCGACCTCCGCACCGGCGAACACGGTAAAGGAGAGGCGGATGATGGCGTAGATCCCGACCTTTTTGGTCGCGCCGGCCAGCAGCGCGGTGATCTGGGGCGGTGCGGCCCGGTAGGCCGTCGGGATCCAGAACTGGAAGGGGACGAGGCCGGCCTTGATCGCGAACACGGACAGGAGCAAGCCGAGCAGGCCGACGACCGGCACGGGCTCGAGGCCGTAGGCCGCCGGCTCGGCGAGGCGCTGAGCGAGATCGGCCATGTTGAGCGTTCCCGTCGTCGCGTAGACGCCGCCGACGCCCAGCAGGAAGATCGCGCTGGCCAGCAGATTGAGCGAGACGTACCAGAACGCGGCGCGGGTGTGCTGGGGGCCGCCGCTGTAGGCGACGAAGACGTAACTGGCCATCAGCATGACCTCGAACCAGACGAAGAGGTTGAACAGGTCGCCGGTGAGGAAGGCCCCGGTGACGCCCAGCGCGAGGAAGTGAAAGAGCGGGAAGTAGTAGCTTCGTTCCTCGCGGCCGGGCAGGTGTCGGGTCGAGAAGACCAGCGATGCGACGCCGAGGATCGCGACCATCGTCAGCATGAACGCCGAGAGGCCGTCGGCGACGAGCGTGATGCCGAACGGCGCCGGCCAGTCGCCGACCTGGTAGGTCGCGATTCCCGGCGCGTCCGGCGCGAGGACGATATACCAGTCGATCGCGGCGACCGCGATCGCGTAGCCCGCCCCGCCGGCGAGGCTGACGGCCGCTCGAACCCGCGGGCGACGGCCGAGCAACAGCGTCCCGACGGCCGCGACGAGCACGACCAGCATCGGCGCGATCACGAGCGTGTCCGTCCCGATGGGTGCCGTCGTCATTCTCGATCACCCAGCTCCGTGACGTCCAGCGTGTCGTGTTCCTCGTACACCCGATACGACAGGACGAGCGCGAACGCGGTCATCCCGAACCCGATGACGATGGCGGTCAACACGAGCGCCTGGACCAGCGGGTCGGCCGTCTGCGGGACGTGTTCGCCGTGGCCGGCGAGGATCGGCACCGAGTCGGCGGTCGCCGGCGCGATCCCGCCCATCGAGAGCAGGTAGAGGTTCGCGGCCTGGCTGATGATCGCGAGTCCCCAGACGACTCTGATCAGATCCCGCCGCAGGAGCAGGAAGGTCCCGATGGCGAACAGCGCGCCGATCGTCGCCGCGAGGACGACCGCCGTCATTCCGCACCCACCACCGAGAGGATCGTGAGCAGTCCACCGACGACCACGCAGTAGACGCCGAAGTCGAACGCCAGCGCGCTCGAGATCCCGAGGTAACCGTAGATCGGGATTCCCTCGAGCGACTCGTAGGTCTGGGTGAGGAACGGCCGGCCGAACAGCAGCGGCGCGAGGCCGCTGGCGACCGCGATCGCGAAGCCGTACGCGAAGAGGCGGCGATACGCCAGCACGACGCGATCGCGCGAGGGTTCCTTGCCGGGATCGACGTCGCGGCCGAGGATGCCTCGCTCGAGGAAGTCCAGCCCGAAGGCCATGTAGACGATCGCGAAGGCCGTCACCGTGAGGACGCCGCCGATGAAGCCGCCGCCGGGGAGGTTGTGCCCCTCGAAGAACAGCGAAATCGCGACGACTAGGATGATCGGCACGATCGCTCGAGCGGTCGTCCGCATGATGACCGTCGTCATTCGTCTGCACCTCCGGACGTTCCGCCGTCGCTGCGGGTTCCGGTCCGTTCGTCGTCCGTCAGTTCGCCGTCGGGTAATTCGCCGTCGGCCGGCATATCAGTGAGTTCGTCGCCGTCCCCGCGGCCGCGCATGACGATCAGCGTCAGGATCGAAATCGCGGCGAGCGCGACCACGGCGAGCTCGCCGAGGGTGTCGAAGCCGCGGAAGTCGACGAGGGTCACGTTGACGATGTTGGTACCGCCGCCCTCGGGGACGGCCTGTTCGGCGTAATAGCGGGCGATATCGCTCGGGCCGTCCGGACGCGCGCCGGTCGTGACGAGCACCGTGACGAACGCGGTCGCGCCGACGGCGACCGAGAGGACGGCGTCGCGGACGACGGTCCCGACGTTCCCGATTCCGATCTCGTAGGACTCGGGGATCTCCTCGATCACGAGCAGGAAGATCACGAGCACGAGCGTCTCGACGACGAGCTGGGTCAGCGCGAGGTCGGGCGCGCTTGCAAGGATGTAGAAGATGGCGATCATGAACCCGAGAATCGAGAGGGTGAGGACGCCAGCGATGTGCGAGTCCGAGCGCGCGACCGCGACCGCGCCGATCACCGCGACGAGCAACACGAGCGCGATGGGGACGGTGGCCTCGAGGCCGAACTCGGTCGGTGCGATGGCCCCGGCCGCGACGAACCCGGTGAGGGCCAGCGCGCAGGTCGCGCCCAGCGTCCACGACGCGTAGGTCCGGAGGTGGCCGTCGTGGACGTACTCGGCGAACGACCGGCCCTCGTCGGAGAGCCCCTCGACGATTACGTCGTACCACCAGTTCGGGCGGATCGGCGGTGTCGACCCCACGACTCCGCGAACGCCGTCGTGGACGCGTCCGTAGAACGGGTACGCGATGAAGCCGACGCCGATCGTGACGGCGCTCATCCCCACCGGCGTCGAGTACGCCGTCGGGAGTCCGACGTGCATCTCCTGGGAATCGACCGCCGTCGCCTCGAGGCCGGACTGGACGATGGCGTCCACGGCGATCTGGGGGTCGACGCTGACGACCGCGGCGAGCAGTGCCAACACGGCGGGTGGAACGAGCAGGGTGACGGGCGGTCGGTGAACGTGGCCCAGCGCCTCGGGTCGCTCGCCGAAGAAGAGCGAGAGGAATCGCAGCGAGTAGAGCACGGTGAAAATGCTGCCGAAGACGGCGACGGCCGGATAGAGCACGCCCAGTAGCCCGATATCGTGGTGGTGGCTCGCCTCGACGGCGGCCTCGAAGAGCAGTTCCTTCGAGTAGAAGCCGTTGAACGGCGGGATGCCGGCCATGCTGAGCGCGACGACCGTGGTGATCACCGCCGTTACCGGGAGATCGTGGCGAAGCCCGCCGAGCTTGTCGATCTCTCGAGTCCCGGCCTCGTGGGCGACGATACCGGCGACGAGGAAGAGTGCGGCCTTGAACAGCGCATGATTGAGTAGGTGAAAGACGCCGGTCTCAGCGCCGTAAACGGAGGTGAAGCCGAAACCGGCGACCATCAGTCCGAGATGGCTCGCCGTCGAGTAGGCGAGCAGTTCCTTGATGTCCGTCGACGCGACGGCCATGATCGCACAGACGGTCATCGTCGTCAGGCCGAGCGTCGCGAACAGGAAGAGCCACTCGGGGCCGACGAGCATCGGACGGACGCGGCCGATGAAGTAGACGCCGACCTTGACCATCGTCGCGGAGTGGAGGAAGGCCGAGACGGGCGTGGGTGCCGCCATTGCATTGGGCAACCAGAAATGCAGCGGGACCTGCGCGGACTTGGTCCCCGCGCCGATCGCGAGCAATCCCAACACCGGCAGGAACAGCCCGCGCTCTCGCAGCGCCGCCGCCATCGCGTCGGGCTCCTCGAGCATTGCGGCGAGATTGAACGCGGCACCGGGACCGAGCACGTCGCCGGCGACGATCGAGAGCAAGAGGAGCCCGACGAGCAAGAAGAGGCCGCCGCCGACGGTAATGAACATGGCCATCCGGGCGGCGTACTGCGAGGAGTCGTCGGCGGTGTAGTAGCCGATCAGGACGAACGACGCGAGGCTGGTGAGTTCCCAGAAGAGGAAGATTGCGACCAGGTCAGCGGCGAGCGCGACGCCGACGATCGATCCCATGAAGGCGAGCAGGGCGGCGTAGTATCTGACGAGGCCGGACTCTCCGTGCATGTACGCCGGCGAGTAGGTGAAGATGAGCGCGCCAATCCCACACGCCAGGAGCGCGAACAGCAACGCCCAGCCGTCCACGTAGAACCGGAGCGCGATATTGAGAGACGGGATCCACTTGAGGGAGACGCTGCCCTCGCTCCCGTACTGTGTGGCCAGCAGGCCGAACGATGACAGCGCGACGACCGTCCCCGCGAACCCGGTCCCCTCGCTGAGAACGCGAAAGACCAGCGGCGTCAGTGCTGCGGCGACGAACGGCAGCGCGACCGCGGCGACGACCATCGCCAGGTCGGGAGACATTCAGTACGCCGAGGATAGGGCGAGACCGCCCTTAAACGGTTACCTTTCGGTCGGCGGACCGGTTGCGGGAATCGCTGTGGGGCAGTGGGCGACGCTCACTCAGACGCCGATCCGGCCGTTTCCGATCGGCGAGTCCGACACGCTTATTCGCGAACGGCGACGAATCACGTGTAGTGAGTACCGAGACGCCAGAACCGACCGAAACCGAAGCGTTCGAGCGGGTCTGTAAGACGCTCGTCGAGCGGATCCTCGCCGGCGACGTCGAGCGCGACGAGGTCGAGAAGGCCAAACTCGAGGCCTGTTCGGAGCACTCGGCACCCAAGGTGCCCAAGAATTCCGAACTGCTGGACTACGCGCCCGAGGAGCACCGCGAGGACCTGGAACCCGTGCTCCAGCGCAAGCCGGTCCGGACGGCGTCGGGCGTCTCGCCGGTCGCGATCATGACTTCGCCCGAGCGGTGTCCCCACGGCAAGTGTCTCTACTGTCCCGGCGGCCCCGACTCCGAGTTCTCGTCGTCACAGAGCTACACGGGCGAGGAGCCCGCCGCCGCCCGCGGGGTGCAAAACGACTACGACCCCTACGGGCAGGTGACGCTGCGACTCGAGCAACTGCGCCAGATCGGCCACCCCGTCGACAAGGTCGAACTAATCTTGATGGGCGGGACGATGACCGCCCGCAGCCACGACTACCAGGAGTGGTTCGTCAAGCGTGCGCTCGAGGCGATGAACGATTACGACGTCGACAAGGAGCCCGAACCGGCACAAGGGGTTAGCTTCGCCGAGGATCCCGACGAACACGAGTGGCAGTACCTCGAGGACGTCATCGCGGAAAACGAGACCGCGGACATCCGCAACATCGGGACGACGTTCGAGACGAAGCCCGACTGGTGCGATCCCGAGCAGATCGATCGAATGCTCGATCTCGGCGGAACGAAAGTCGAGGTCGGCGTCCAGACGACCTACGAGCGGATCAACAGGGATATGCACCGCGGCCACGGCGCACAGGCGTCGATCGACGCCAACCGGCGACTGCGGGACTCGGCGTTCAAGGTCGGCTTCCATATGATGCCAGGCCAGCCCGGAATGTCGAAAGAGATGTGTCTCGAGGACTTCCGGCGGCTCTTCGACCAGGAGCAGTGGAAGCCCGATTACCTGAAGATCTATCCGACCCTCGTGGTGCGGGGCACCGCGACCTACGACTGGTGGCATAAAGACGAGTACGAGCCCCTGGGGAACGACGAGGCCGCGGATCTGATCGCGGAGATCAAGGACATGATCCCCCGATACACCCGGCTCCAGCGCGTTCAGCGAGATATTCCGGCGGACTTCATCGACGCCGGCGTCTGGAAGTCCAACCTTCGACAGCTCGCTCGCAAGCGGATGGACGAACACGGCTGGGAGTGTGAGTGTATCCGCTGTCGCGAGGCCGGAATGCACGACGACGAGCCGGACGACATCGAACTCGACGTGATGAGCTACGAGGCCTGTGGCGGTACCGAGCACTTCATTTCCTTCGAGGACTTCGAGAAGGACCTCCTCGTCGGCTTCTGTCGGCTCCGGTTCCCGAATACGCCGGTCCGGCCCGAACTCGAGAACACGGCGCTGATCCGCGAACTCCACGTCTACGGCTCGGAAGTGACGATGGGAAGCGAGAGCGAGACGGACCAGCACCAGCATCGGGGCTACGGCCGCCGTCTGATGGACCGCGCCGAGGAACTCGCCGCCGATGCCGGCTACGACAAGCTGAGCGTCATCTCCGGTATCGGCGCTCGAGAGTACTATCGGAACAAGCTCGGCTACCATCAGGACGGTCCATACGTCAGCAAACGCATCTGATTCCCGCTCGCGCCGCCCCTATTATTCCCACTCCACGATAGATAATTTTATAGCGGTGGAGAATGTAGTACCGCCTGCCGACACCTGTCGGCACCGTTGTCGACTCCCCACTCCGACAGCGGCACACCGCAATCGCCGCTCGCTCGAGCGCGCTGAACCCCACCACGTCGCTCGTCCCCCTGGAGCGACCGCGACGGCGCGCTCGTCGCCCGTCCCGTTCGCCGCGTTCGATCGGTTCGAATGCGTTTCAACCATCTTGCACCTGTCGTTCGGCATAACCGTCATCAGTGCCTCAGGTGATGTCAACGACCGGCCGGCCGATTTCGGTACCCGCTATAGAATTCCGAAGACGTCTCGGAACGGTGACGACGGATCGATATCGATCGTGCCGGCAAATGAGAAACGGTCGATTCAAACGGCGAGGATGGTATCAACGACCAGCATGACCGAGAACCCGAGCACGAACGCCGCCGTCGCGGTGTCCGCGTAGCCGTGGCCGTGACTCGAGGGGATGAGTTCTCGGAAGACGACGGCGATCATCGCGCCCGCGGCGAAGCCGGCGGCGATGGGGAAGAGGCCGGAGACGACCGCGACCAGCGAGAAGCCGATGGCCGCGGCGATCGGTTCCGGCACGCCGCCCGAGATCGTCGTGTAGAGAAGCGTTCGCGGTGCCGAGACCCCGGCTCTGACCGCGGGGACGGCCATCGCGAACCCGTCGGGGACGTTCTGGACGGCGATCGCCGTCGCAATGGCGACCCCGAGTGCCGTTTCACCGCTGGCGAACGCGATCCCGACCGCCAGCCCTTCGGGAACGTTATGAATGGTGACGGCCCCGCCGACCAGCGCGGCCCGACGCAGGTCGTCGCCGTCCCCATCGCGGACGGGGACATCGTCGGATTGGGCCTCGTCCGACGGCAGTTCGCCCGCAGGATCGCGCATCGCCGACCTGCCTTCAACCTGCTCGCCGCGGAACAGGAGATGCAGGTGCGGGACGATGGCGTTGACCGCGAGCAAGAACCCGCCGCCCGCCAGGATTCCGGCGACGACCTCGAGTGGCGAGCCGAGTTCGAGTCCGGGGAGAACGAGTGCGAAGACGGCAGCGCCGACCATGATACCGGCGGCGAGGCCGAGCGAGCCGTCGTAGACGCGGTGACTGATCCGGTCGGTGAGTAGGAGCGGAAGCGCACCGATTCCGGTCGTACAGCCCGCAATCGTGGCGACGAGGACTACCTCACCGAGCGGTGACATACGGGTTCGGTTCGCCGCCTCCTCGAAAACGTTTGCGATCGGGGGACACACTGCCGCTCGTGACTGGGACGCGGTCGGGCACTTCGCGGTCCCCGATTGCCGTGTACGGTCGGTTGTGGCGGTCGTGGGTCGTCAGTCGATCGTGACCTCGAGTTCGAGCAGGCCGAGGTGGGAGGGTGCGCCGCCGCCGTTCGTGCGGAAGTCCTCGGGCGTCGAGTTGACGACGTCGTAGAAATCGGACTGGTCGGTCGGCACGAGGGTACTGCCGTCGTCCCGCTGGAGGAACGCCGGCGCGTCCGTGCCTTCGATCAACTCGCGCTGTTCCTCCCACTCTTCACCGGCGTAGATGAACGTGCCGAAGGAGAACCGGCCCGCCGCGAGCGCGTCGTGTTTCGACATGAACAGCCCCGCTTCCTCGGCGTTGAACTCCTCGTCGCTCACCCAGGCGATGGCCGCGATGTCGTCCGCCTGGAGGAGGTAGAAATCCCAGGAGCGTGTCGCGTCGAACACCGCCCAGACGCTCCGTGGGCCGATGGTGTGGACCTCGACGCTGAACGCCGGGAGGACCCGCGACCCCTCGGGTTCCGGGACGAAGGTGGCGTCGTAGCCCGGCGCGCGGATGCCTCGGTCGTGGTAGGCCATCCCGTCCATGTCGATGTCGGCGTCGATCCGATCGATAATCCCCTGGACGGTGGCCCCGCCCTCCGCCTCGAGGTGCTCGAGGAAGTCGGGAAACCGGGAGACGTCCGTCCACGGGACCTCGTCGCCCGCGCTCATGCGTGTCGACCTCCGCAAGGCTCGGCTGCTCGGTATCGGTGTTTGCGACGCGGAGCCGTCCCGGCCGAGTCGTACATGGTATCGCCGACAGCGTCGTGCATATCTCGTGATGGGGGACGACGAGGATTAGGCGTTCCGACCTCCGGCAGCGACTGCATACCGAGTCGGTACTGATGGAGTCAATTGGTCCGATATAGAGATCTGCTCTGGACGACTATCGCGGTGGAATCAGTGTACACTATGCGTGTGAACTGAACACGCAAACCAGTTTATTCAGACATATCTTTGACTATCAGAGACAATCGTTTCACACCATACCAACCGTTATCTAGCCACGGACTGTAAGTCTCCTACTTCCCCTTCGTGGAAGCCTCATGAACATTCATACCAACGAACTGACCGTAGAGGTATACGTCCGTCCAGACGAACTGGTTGAGCCGATCGACACCAAAATCGACGCGTTACACCGACTCGACTCTGCGGGTCATATTGGCAACCTGGTGATACACGCGTGGCCGGATGCAATCACGCTCACAGACCAAGCACCCTACAGCGACGCGATAGATGCGTTTGAACAGATGGAGGCGTGGGCCAGTGAATACGGGGGCAGCATCCAACCGCCGTTCAGCGTTCGGACTTCCACGTCCACCTTTACGAACGAAACACAGACCACGCTCCGGACTCCGATGATGTGTCTTGCTGTATACGTTGGGGAGCAATTGGTGAATGTCTTCCCCCACTCATGGGGTGACGATCACCATGGAGTAATGGACGCGATTGCAGCCCTCAGAACGGAAGACCTGGAGTTGTTCCCATATGCCCCTGATTTGGCTGCACCACCCCCGAGCCACTGTCCAGAATGCAATACTCAATTGACGAATGTACAGGGAATCGGTGTATGTCAGTGTTGTGACCGAGTCGAAGTCGGCACCATGCCTCATTACAAGCGAAGTCAGCGGTCGCAGCTTGCGCTCTGACTATGAGCTAAGACTACCCCTTTCCCGGTGATAGTCTCCGTAATTTGGTGCTCGATAGATGTGTGCGGTTCCGCGCTCAATTGCCAGCGACGGTTTGCATATAACCGTCGATACGTCCCATTTCGGCGAGGAATTGGTCTATTCGGCACTGTCTAGTTGAGTCAGTTTGAGAAGTGAGCAGGTCGTTGAGTTTCTTGTCCAAAGATGCTCGCAGACCTGCTCAGCGAGAGCTATGCGGCGGATTTAGAAGAATCTTGGGAGAACGAGCGGACGGCGACGCCCGTCAGGGCGTTCGCCGTCCGCCTCCACGAAACTGGTTGTTCTCTTCGGGAGACAACAACGATTTTAGCTGAATTAGGCGTTGAACGCTCGCATGGAGCGGTCTGGAATTGGGTACATCGGCTGGCTGACAGCGGTTGCGACCCGCCGACGGCGAAGCCGTCAAGGGTCGCGGTTGACGAGACTGCTGTCAAAATCAATGGCGAGTGGTCTTGGTTGTACGCTGCAATAGACATCGAGACAAAGTTGATTCTCGACGTCGCACTGTTTGGTCGGCACGGCACCGATCCGGCGGCTACGTTTCTGCATCAACTCAAGGAGAAACACGATCTTTCGGAGGCTACGTTTCTCGTCGATCAATTCGGCTATCGGACTGCCCTCTCTCGGTTAGGACTGAGCGGTCAGGTCAACTATACCGAGCGAAACCTGATCGAAAAGTGGTTTCACACCCTCAAAATTCGGATCGACCGCTTCCATAACTCGTGGGTGGGCAGTCGATCAAGCGTCCGCGAGTGGCTTGAACAATTTATGCACTACTATAACCGCCAGAGACCGCACCAAGCTCTTGATGGAAAGACGCCAATTGAGGAGGTGCAGAACTAGACAGTGCCTCTCAAGCAAAATGAGACGGAACCCGAGTCATATTTCAATAATCCAACCAATGGTGTGTGTCGATCAAGGCGTCGGCAGTAAGGATTCAATAGTCTAATCGTCGTCGTGGTTTCGCTGAGCGACTATTCTTCGTCGGAGCCGATCTCCGAGGGAGTCTCGGCGTCTTCGCCGGCCATCTCTTGGTGGAAGTGATTCCATGGCTGGATGTGTTCCTCCGCTAAGATATTGCTGCTCATGATCTGTAGACCCAGTTCGTCTAACTGTTCGGTGCTTTCCTTGACATCGGATGTCCCTTCGGCTACGACTTCGATGTGGAGATTCTCCTCACCGGCCAGCATCTCCCGGACGTTAACGACACCCCGTACATCGAGGGCTTTCTCCGCCATTTCTGATCGCTTGGAGAGGTCGATTGAGCAAATAAACAGAACGCGCATCGGATAGCCTGCCCGCTCGTAATTGATTTCCGGGTTGTATCCGAGAATGACCCCTTGGTCTTCCAGTTGCTGGATTCGATTGTGGACGGTCGTCCCGGTAACGTCAGTTTCGTCGGCAATGGACGTGTCGCTGGCACCACGGGCGTCTATCTGGAGCAAGTGCAAGATACGGCGGTCGAGGTTGTCGAGTGGATCATCGACCATAGCGTCTAATTCACTGTCGAGCCAGTTGAATCGAGTGCCTGAACCAGAACTCGGAGCGTTCGGGGACGGAAACTGTAGCGGTACATGTAGGTACTGTATTGAACGATAACTATGTATGCATACGTATCTTTTTGCTGCGGGTCCTCGCTCCCTTCGGTCGCTCGAACCGCTTGCAAAAATCTACGCTAAAAAGGCCGCCTCTGCGGACTTCGTCCGCTTCGGCGGTTCACCGCCGGAGCGGGGTGAAACCCCGCGACGGCGGCTTTTTGGCATCAACGGGTTTTGCCGGGGGTTGAGGCTGGCGTCGCAGACGCCAGCCGATTCCCCCGGTAAAAGAGGTTGCTGTACTTACCGATGGGGGCACGGCCACCACACTATGCGGTCGGACTGGGATCAGGCGCTGGCGTCGGAGCGACACGTCTTTTTGACCGGGACGGGCAGTGTGAGGTATGGATCCAAAGCGGGAACTCACCAGCGTCGACCTCGCCGCCCTCGTCGGGGAACTCGGGGCCTACGAGGGGGCGAAGCTGGACAAGGCCTATCTCTACGGCGACGACCTCGTCCGACTCAAGATGCGGGACTTCGACCGCGGTCGCACGGAACTGATCATCGAGGTCGGCGAGACCAAGCGGGCCCACACGGTCGCCCCCGAGCGCGTTCCCGACGCTCCCGGCCGCCCGCCCCAGTTCGCGATGATGCTCCGCAACCGCCTCTCCGGGGCCGACTTCGCCGGCGTCGAGCAGTACGAGTTCGACCGCATCCTCGAGTTCGTCTTCGAACGCGACGACGGCACGACCCGGATCATCGTCGAACTGTTCGGACAGGGCAACATCGCCGTCACCGACGGCGAGTACGAAGTGATCGACTGCCTCGAGACCGTCCGGCTCAAGTCCCGCACCGTCGTTCCGGGATCGCGCTACGAGTTCCCCGACTCCCGGACGAACCCGCTGACGATTTCCCGCGAGGCGTTCGATCACGAGATGAACGACTCCGATACGGACGTCGTCCGGACGCTGGCGACGCAACTCAACTTCGGTGGCTTCTACGCCGAGGAGCTGTGTACCCGTGCCGGCGTCGAGAAGGGACTGGACATTCCGGACGCCGACGAGGACGTCTACGATCGGCTCTACGAAGCGATCGAACGGCTCGCGCTCGACATCCGGAACGGCAACTTCGACCCGCGACTTTACCTCGAGGGCGGTGACGAAGACGACGAGGACGCCGAGAACGGACCGGACGGCAACGTCGACGACGCCGCGACTGGTGACGCCGATGCCACCGACGCACACGTCGTCGACGTGACCCCGTTCCCGCTCGAGGAGCGTTCGGGACTCGCCGCGGAACCGTATGATTCGTTCCTGAGCGCGCTGGACGACTACTTCTTCCGGCTCGAGCTGGACGACGAGGAGGAGCCGGACCCGACCGACCAACGGCCGGATTTCGGGTCGGAGATTGCCAAACACGAGCGGATCATCGAGCAACAGCAGGGGGCGATCGAGGGATTCGAGCAGGAGGCCGACTCACTGCGCGAGCAGGCCGAATTGCTCTACGCCGAGTACGGGCTGGTCGACGAGATCCTCTCGACGATCCAGAACGCCCGGCAGCAGGATCGCCCGTGGGACGAGATCAGGGAGCGATTCGAGGAGGGAGCCGACCGCGGTATCGAGGCCGCCGAGGCGGTCGTCGACGTCGACGGCAGCGAGGGGACGGTCACCGTCGATATCGACGGTGAGCGGATCAGTCTCGTCACGCAGCAGGGCGTCGAACAGAACGCCGACCGGCTCTACACCGAGGCCAAGCGCGTCGAGGAGAAAAAGGAGGGCGCGCTGGCGGCTATCGAGAACACCCGCGATGACCTCGAGGACGCCAAGCGCCGCCGTGACGAGTGGGAAGCCGACGACGGCGAGAGTGCGGACGAAGACGAGTCCGACGAGGAGGGCGAGGACACCCAACGCGACTGGCTCGCGGAGCCGTCGGTCCCGATCCGCGAGAACGAACCGTGGTTCGATCGCTTCCGCTGGTTCAAGACGAGCGACGATTTCCTCGTGATCGGCGGGCGCAACGCCGACCAGAACGAGGAACTCGTCAAGAAGTATCTCGAGCCGGGCGACACAGTCTTGCACACGCAGGCCCACGGCGCCCCCGTCACCGTGCTGAAGGCGACCGATCCCAGCGAGGCCTCCTCGAGCGATATCGACCTCCCCGAGTCGAGCATCGAGGAGGCCGCCCGGTTCGCCGTCTCCTACTCGTCGGTCTGGAAGGACGGCCGCTACGCGGGCGACGTCTACGCCGTCGACTCCGATCAGGTCACGAAAACTCCCGAGAGCGGCGAGTACCTCGAGAAGGGCGGGTTTGCGATCCGCGGCGACCGGACATACTACCGCGATACGCCGGTCGACGTGGCGGTCGGCATTCAGTGCGAGCCGTACACGCGAGTGATCGGCGGGCCGTCGTCGGCCATCGAGGACCGGGCGGTGACGACGATCGAACTCGAGCCCGGCCGGTACGCACAGGCCGACACGGCAAAGCGGCTCTACCGCACGTTCCGGGAACGGTTCGAGGACGAGACGTTCGTCCGCAAAATCGCGAGCCCCGACCGGATCCAGCACTTCATGCCGCCGGGCGGCAGTCGGATTAGCGAGGAGTAAGTCACAGTCGCGGCGATCTGTCCGAATCAGCGATGGCTGCGTGATTGTCTCATGCCGCATACTCGAGATCGGACCGCGACCCCGATATAGACGGCTCAACATTGATCGGTGGGTCCGAACTAGCGCAGTCGATGACGCCACTACTCGAGGCACTCGTCCCCGCGGTGCTCGGCGGACTCGATGGGCCGGTCGTCATCGGGTGGGTTATCGTCGCAGCGATGGTGGTTGCGATCGGATTCGTGGTGTTCCTGGCGCTCGGTCCCGGCACCCAACCGTATCAGGCGGAGCACGCCGAACCGACGTCGACGGACGACAGCGGTGTTCGCGACGCGAACGCGGAGGAGCAATCGAACTCCTCGACCGAGTCTGGATCCGATTGACTGTGTCGGCGCAATTCGCTGTGATGCGTTCGTTTCTCCGGCGTTTGAATGCAGGCTGCACCTGCCGGGTTCAGGACTACACTGTCGACCGTGAATGCACCGCCCATGGTTGATATCGAAACGAACACCGACACGGAGCCGGAGCTGGGCACCGCGACCATCGTTTACCAGACGCCAGGTGAGGACGTCGAGCGCGTCACCGTCGACAACGACCGCATCGCCTACTTTCAGGATCACTGGCTGTTCGCGTACGGGACCGACGACGACGGCAACGATGTCGTCCGCCGAGTCCCCAAGGAGAGCGTCCACTACGTCGAACGCTCTGTCGAGGAGATCGAGGAAACGTTCGAATCCGGCCTCGAGAAGGCGAAAGGAAAACTCGAGGAGCTCAGGGACTGACCGCATCGGCGATCGATCCGCGTCCGTCAGTCGGTGTTACCGTTGTTCGACGGACGAATCGTCCATGTGCATCTCGTGAATCGAGATTCGAATGTCGGAGGCGTCGTCGAACTCGGTCGTCGGGCGGGCCGATCCGTCGATCCCGCCACGTTCGCGTTCGTGTTCGGCGCGACGGACCGCACGGCGATCGGACGCATCGTACGCCGATCCCATCGCGATCAGGAAGCCGACCATCGCGGTCACGAGCGCGACGACGCCGATCGCGATGGCCCCGATCGAGGCCACGGCACCGGTGAGGACCTCTCCCGAGACCAGCAGTGAGACTGCCGTTACGGCCGCGATCAAAGCAATCAATCTGGCAAGGCGACCGGTATCGAGGCCGTGATAGGTCTTCTCGCCGGTCGTATCGGATAACACCGACAGGATTCCGTCGTACGAATCGTCGGTTCGGGCGTTCCCGAGCGAGTGAATCGATTGTGCGACCCACACGCCGGCCGTGAAGTTGAGAAACGCGACGAACGAGACGAGCCCGAGTTGTCCGTCGACGAACAGCCCCGTCACGACCGCACTCGCAAACGTCATCGCCATGATCACGTGGGTCAGAAGCGAGCGGACGCCGAAGTCTTCTAACCGAGCCGTGTATTTCAGGTTCATACTCGAACGGAGGTGTGCAGCGAGAATAGCGTCAACCCCTACCTATGTCAAATGGTAACGGCCTTGTTTAGACGCGTAAATTCACGGTTGTGAGTGGCTGACGCTGAGTTCGATGTTTCTGACAGCGCATTTCAGCACGAGTTCGCGGAACTGACCAAACCACGTTCGAGCGCGAACGATCTCGCCGTATTTTCGGCGTAACGCGAAAAATATGGATTCTGCGTTCGAGCGTTGATGGTAGATCGTATCATCTTGCAGAAGGTTGTTAGCGATGCCGTGCCAGCCAAATTCGCGGTGCTTGATCACCGGTTTGACGCCTTCAGCTCGTAATCTTTGGCGAAGCAGCCACCAGTCGTAGCCTTTGTCGGCTGTAAGAATGTTCAGTTTGTCGAGGTTCCGTTTGACCATCTGCCAACCGATTTTCGAATCATGCGGTTGTTTCATCGAACAATGTATATCGAGGATCACACCAGTCTTGCAATCACTGAGGAGCGTCGTTTTCACCGCCTCGAACGTGTAATTCGTGCGTTTTGCGTAGTGTTGGCTGGCAGCTATCCGGTCCATGCCGGTTGCGTCAATCGCCTGGACATCGCCGAGATCGTGCAACTCCGCCGACAACCGCAGCAGGACGCGCCAGATTCGCATTTTAAGATCCTGCTTGCGCGTACACACGGTCGTGAAATCAGGCAGTTCAGCCACCGCTAGACCGAGTTTCTCAACAATTCCATGCATCTCGTGAAGCACGTCCAGCAGCCGCCGATACGTGTGATCAAGGTACTCGCGGAGGCCGTGAATTGCCACGATCACCCAGTCTGCGTAGCCATTTTCACCTTCTTCGAACGCTGGATCCGGCTCGCCGACGACGGCTTTTTGAGCAAGCGACACAACCCGATCAGTGAAGCGGGCGAGTTTGCTGGACACAAACTCCTCTTCCCGCTTCACTTCCTAGTAAGTTAGACATTTAGCCGCTCTTACTAGCGTCTAAACACGGCCAATGGTAACAGAATCCGGGAATGTCGGTTGCGATGACCGGATTTCGGCGGACGCGACGGTCCGGGAACGTCGGCGAGTTCGGTTCGGTACCTTCGACACGGCTCGCTCGGATACCCGATTTCGACGAGGTTCAGCTCAGAGCAGGTACGTTTCGGCGACGGGTCCGAGGACGGGGAGGCTCGTCCGCTTCCCCTGAAAGGCCGTGATCAGGAGGGAGAGCCAGACGAGCAGGAGGGCGAATCCGAGTCCCATCTGCGACAGGAACGAGAGCGCCGCGATCAGGAAGCCGAGCAGATCGCCGACGAGCATCGCCATGACAGTCGTCGCGACGTTGAGCACGGCGTATACCAGTATCGACGCGACCCCGAAGACGATGCTCTGGGCGGCGTGGGAGCGAGCGAACTCGTTGTCGTCCTCGAGGAGGTAGACGAGGATGCCTGTCAGGGGCACAAACAGGTATGATATCGCACCGAGCACGTTCTCGTCGGGACCGAGACTGGTCGCTGTCGGTTCGACGGGTTCCGCTCCGGCCGCTGGTTTGGTAGTTGTTGACATTAGTACGCTACCGGAGAGACGCTGACAGCGTATTTTACTGTATCGTTTATATTTCATATGAGTGAGTTGGAGTACTGTATGAAAGAAACAGCCGCCAAATCGAGACGATCCTCGTGCAACGAAGTGACCGACGATCAACTCCGGCGTCGGGCACGACAACTACACACGCGGATCGCAGGGCACTTACCGACATCCCGAGAACGAACGGCCATGCAGATCAAAGACCGGGAGCAGGTCGAGGGTGGCCGCGAGCGGGTCACCGTCGTGCCGGAGAGCGTGGACGATCTCTGGCACCTGCAGTACGTCCTCGAGCCCGGCGATCGCGTCGCGGGCGACACGACCCGGCGCATTCAGCGCAACGACGACCAGATGCGGGATACGGGCGGCGAGCGCGAGCACATGTGGGTCGCCATCGCCGTCGAGACCGTCGAGTTTCACAAGTTCGCCAACCGGTTGCGGGTCGGCGGGGAGATCGTCGCCTGCTCGCGCGAGGATCAACTCGGCTTTCACCACACGCTCAACGTCGAGGCGCGCGACGAGCTCTCGATCGAGAAGCGGTTCAAACCGGATCAGAAGGCCCGCCTCGAGGAGGCCGAAGAAGCCACCGAGAACCCGGACGTCGCCATCGCCACCGTCGAGGAGGGTCAGGCCCACGTCCACTCGGTCGCCCAGTACGGCACCGAAGAGCGAGCGACGATCACCGGAACGACCGGCAAGGGCGAGTACGCCCGCGGCCGCTCGGAGCTGTTCGAAGAGCTCGCGACGGTCCTTAAGCGCCTCGAGGTCGACGCGATCATCCTCGCCGGTCCGGGCTTTACGAAGCAAGACGCGTACAAGTACCTCGAGGAGAACGAGCCCGAGGTAGCCGAGCTAATCACGATGGTCGACACGGCGGCCGTCGGCGACCGGGGCGTCCACGAGGTGCTCAAACGCGGGGCCGTCGCGGACGTTCAGGAGGAGACCCGTATCGAGAGCGAGGCGGAATATATCGACGAACTCACTCGGCGGATGGCCGAGGGCGCGAAGGCGGCGTACGGTCCCGGGCAGGTCCAGCAGGCCGCCGAGTTCGGTGCGATCGAACGGCTGCTCGTCCTCGACGATCGATTACAGAAAGAACGCGGTCCCGACGGTGAGTGGGCGATCAGTGTCGACGACATCGTCCGGACGACGGAACAGAAAGGCGGCGACGTAACGGTCTTCTCGAGCGAGTTCCCGCCCGGTCAGCAGCTCTCCAATCTCGGCGGGATCGCGGCATTGCTTCGGTACCGCCTCGAGTAGCGTGCGACGATGGGGCGTCGCCGTTATTCCACGTGCACTTCGTCGCTGGCCTCGATCAGCTGGATCAGTACGGAGGCGAACAGCGAGCCTGAACTCCAGAACGCGGTCTCGTTGCCGTCGCCGATCACGCTCAGGAGGATGCTGTCGTCGTCGACGATAACGATTCGTCCCGACCGCTCGTCGTCCGATCGGTGTGGTGGCGGACGTTCCACGACGACGTTTTCGATGTCGGCGAAACGGTCATGAACCGCTTTCGTTCGACTGACGACGAGTACCGCGACGCCGGCCGCCGCGCGCTCCGCGATGGTCCGTTCGATCGAGTCGGTGACGAGTTCCGGGAGACGGGTCCCGAAGACGATCCGATCTTCCGCCTGCGAGAGGATAGCGGCGGTTCGATCGTCGACCCGGTCGCGACCGCGAACCGTCCAGATGTCCTCTTGGGTCTCCTCGCCAGCCGGCTCGTTCTTGACGGTTTCGACGTACTCGAAGGCCCGATCCTGTTCACGCTCGAACTGGGTCCGGAGGGTGTCCCGCGCCTCGTCGACGCTGACCGGCCGGTACCGGATCGGGTTCGACTGCTGGACCTCGAGCAGGCCTCTATTCTCCAGGCTCTCCGCGACGCTGTAGACCTGCGAGCGCGGGACGTCCGTGATCTCGGCGACGTCTCTCGCTGTCCCCGCGCCGAGCCGGTGGAGCGCGATGAACACTTTGGCCTCGTAGCTGGTAAGCCCCAACTGTTCGAAGGCGTCGACGGCCTCGTTCTGATCGCCGCTCACTCGCTGTCACCCTGCTCAGAGACTGTCCCGCCATCGCTCGCAGTCGCCGTTTCCGACCGCACACCCGACGTGTCGAACGAGACGTCCGGTCCGAAGTATCGCGTCCACACCACCAGTAGCGTCGGGAGAACGACGACGCTGGCCAGGAACGCGTAGGTTATCGTCAGTCCGGTAATGATCCCGAACTGCCGGAGCGCGGGGAGGATCGCGAAGGCGAGCGTCCCGAAGCCGCCGACGGTGGTCGCGGCACTGCCGAGCAGCGCCCCGCCGGTGCCGGTGACGGTCGTTTGTAGCGCCGACCAGACGTTCCCCTGCCGCTCGAGTTCGAGCCTGTAGCGTTCGCTGATGTGGATGCTGTAGGCGACCCCGAGCCCGACGGTGAGGCTCGTGATCATCCCCGTCAACACGTTGAAGGGCATTCCGATGAGGTACATCGTTCCCAGGATCCAGCTGACGGAGAACGCGACCGGAAGCAGGGTGATGGCACCCAGCGAGGCGCTGGCACCGGTCAGCCAGTAGGCCGCGGTGAGGAACAGGAACACCGCGACGAGCGTGATCACGAGACTCTCGAGGACGGTGTCTAACAGGTCCTGTTCGACGATGTGGCTGACGATCGGATCGCCGGTTGCGATCGCGCTCCAGCGCCCGTCGCTCCCGTCCTCGAAATCGCCGGCGATCGTCCGCATCTCGCTGGTCGTCTCGCTGGCGGTCGCGTTCCCCTTGACGGCAACGATCATCCGAGCAGACTGGTATTCTCCCCCGTCGGTCCGGTGGAGTACCTGACTCGCGGCTTCCCCGTCGACCTCGAAGAGCTGATCGTACAGCGCCGAGACGTTCTGGTCGGGGACGCCATCGTCATCGGTGTCGGCAGCGGTGAACGACTCGTTGAACGACTCGTTCTGTCTGGCGGCCCGCTCCATCGTCGAGAGCGGGTCCTGGATGTTGGCTTCGCCGGTCGCTAACGTGTACGCGATGCCGTCGTCACCCGCGGCGTCTGTCCGCGTCTCGTTGATCTTTGTGAGGAACTCGTCGTCGTCGACACCACCCTCGACGAGTATCTGTGCCTGGCTGTCCTCGCGCTGGAAGTGCTGGTTGACGAACTCGAGGTCGTCCTTGGCATGGTACTCGCCGGGGGCCATTCCGCCGGGGAGGGTTTCGGTCCACGCCGGGGGGCTCTCAGCGAGGAAGTCTTCTTGCTGGAAACTGGTGTCGACCTGCGTCGCCCCGTACGCGCCGCCCGCGGTGAGCAGGACGACGACGAGGAGGACGGCGAGGGGAATCCGACGAGCGGCGGTCGAGCCGACTGTCAGAACGTCACTGAAACGGCCGCCGCCGGTCCCGAATGCCCGCTTTCGGCGGTCGAAACCGCGGGACTCGAGGAACTCGTCGATCTCGATCTTGGCGGCCGGAATCAGCGCGCCGAAGACGATCAGCGCGGCGACGATGCCCACCGAGCTGACGATCCCGAACTCGCGGATCGGACCGATCGGGCTGACGAGATTCGAGAGGAAACCGATGACGGTCGTGGCCGTCACCCAAACGAGGGCGGCACCGACGCCGCCCAGCGCGATCGTCATCGAGCCGCGGACGGACCCCTGAGTACCGTCGGCCTCGCGTTGTTCCCGATGGCGCATGAACACGTGGATCGCGTAGTCGATCGACAGGCCGATCAGGAGGACCGGCACCGCGACGAACATCTGGTTGAACGCGATGTCCGCCCAGCCCATGAAGCCGAACGTCCAGACGAGGACGGCGACGATGCCGGCGACCCCGAGGACGATGTCCAGCGGGTCGCGGTACGCGACCAACAGCGCGACGACGACGAACAACATTGCGAGCGGGCCGACGATGGCCAGACTGTCACCCATCGATCGGTTGATCTCGTCGGTGATGACGCCGCCGCCGAAGACGAGGTAGTCCTGTTCGTGCGTCTCGGCCAACTCGCGAATCTCGAGTTGACTGTCGATGATCTCGTCGCTGATCGCGCCGCCACCCATGCCGTTTGCACCGTCGCCGGCGGTCGACTGGGTGATCGACGTCATTCGGGTGTCGGCCTGCGTACTGCCCGGCTCGTAGGACGACGGCATGAACGCGATTGCGACGTTGTCATCCGTACTCTCTCCCGATAGTGTCCGATCGAGAAGTCGCTCGTACTCCTCGTCGTCCATGTTCTCGAGGGTCTCGATCTGTTCTCCGAGCGGCGGGCTCTCATCGCTTTGCAGCGCAGCGTACTCCGCCTCGAGGACGCCGGCCGTTCCGTTTTGGTACGCCTCGTTACGCTCGGCAGTGAGCCGCTGGTACTCCGGGTCTTCGTTCGGGTTCTCGGATTGGGAGCGGATCTCGTACTGTTCCGACTCGATCTCTCGAACGCGCTCGACGCTGGCTTCGTACTGTGCGGTCTGGGTTTCGGTGAGGTTGGCTGTGGCGTTCTCGACGACTGCGTCGAACTGGCCTTCGAGCTCGGCCGACCGCGCTTGATATGTCGACTGGTTGATCGAGTCGTTCGCATAGGACTCGTTTAACGCCTCGTACTGGCGCTGAATCCCGACCGTCTGATTGAGACCGTCCTGGAGCTGTGAACGCGTTTCGTTCAGCTCAGCGGACTGCTCTCCCCTGATCGCGCTGATTGCGACGATGTTCTCGACGCCGGTAATCGACTGGTTCTCGACGAGCGTCGAGTTGATCGACTCGTCGGCTCGTATCTCCTGTTGGAACTCGAGCGACGAAATCAGGGATTCCTTCTCGAGAACGTTGTCGCCGCGGACGATCAACTGGACGCTGGTCGTGTTCTCTCGCTGTTCGCTCGTGAAGTTCTCGTCGATCCGCTCGAGGGCCTTCGCCTCGTCGGATTCGCTCTCGAACTGGGAGAGCGAGGAGTCGTCGTCGACCATCGGCATCCCGGCTCCGACGAGCGCCGTCAGGAGCACGAGGACCACGAGAACGATCCGCGTGTGCCCGGTGATGGCGTCCGCGATCCGTTCGGGAACGCTCATTCGAGCACCTCGCTGTTCGTGTGAGCGAATTGGGTGGGGACCATGCTGTTGTTACGATCCTACAAACTCGACTGTATATACGTGTTTGGAACTTACGTCAACAGCGCTGGATATCCGGGTGCCTCACGACAGGCTCGGAGAACGAGGGTGATCCGGAGCGAAAAACTGAGTCGTCGACGCGGTCGTAACTGCGACGATTGCTCGACGACGATTACGTGATCGAGATCGTCTGGAGGTCCTCGGCGAACCGAACGTCGCCGTCGTAGTGGCTGCCGATCGACTCGAGCATCTCGTCGTGGCGGCCCTCGGTGTGGGGATAGAGATGGGTCAGATAGACTCGGCCGATCTCCCGGTCGGCCAGTTCCCGACCGAGCGCGTCGGGCGTCGGGTGGTTCGAGACATCGACGTCGTCGGGGAAAGAACAATCGTGGGCGAGGATCGCCGAGCCCTCGGCGAAGTTCGTCAGTCCCGCGAAGGCCTCGCTGTCGCCGCTGAACGTAAAGAGATCGCCAAAGCGGTAGGCCAGACATGGAAGCGAGTGGCGCGTCTCGTAGGCGGAGACGTCGAATCCGGCGACGGAAAACTCGCCGGCGACGACCTCGCGAACCTGTATCTCGAGTTTGTCCTGCATGTACTCGTAAACGTCGAGCAGGTCGTCGACCAGCGCCTTGGTCCCCTGCGGGCCGACGACCTCGAGGTGCTCCTCGCCGGCGAGCCAGCGAGCTTTCATCAGGGGGAGCAGGTCGGCCACGTGATCGAGGTGGTGGTGCGTCAGGAGAACGGACGAGACGTTCTCGTAGCCGACACCGGACTGCTGGAGCCGCTGGAGCGAGCCGGCACCGCAGTCGATCAGCAGCGTCCGGCCGTCCTCCTGCACGAGAATCCCCGCCTGAAACCGATCCCCCGTAGGCATGGCGCTTCCAGTACCGAGAAAGGTGACACGCATACGAAGGTGTGGAACGCCCGAGCCGATAAGGGTACCTTTCGCTGTTGTCTCCCGTTCTCGTCCGTCGTGGGGGAACGGGTACCTCGCTGCTGTTCGACGCAGACCCGTGCGCGCTGCAGTACTCGAGGCCTACGGCGGGCCGCTCTCGATCGAAACGGTGGATCCGCCAGCGCTCGAGTCCGAACGACCGGTGACGCGACACGTCGACAATTCCGAGCGTCTCCAAGCGATGACCGGCTGCGAGACGAACGGAGTCGAGGTCGTGACGTCTAAGAGCGTACTCGAGGAGTCACAAGCTTGAGTGTCCGGATCCGTCTACGTTTCAAGAAAATGATAATGCCAGTATTAGTTCGCATTCGCATTATTATCCCATACAATCTATGTTTCTCGCTAATACTGTGGTAATGATGACGTACTTTTACAACATTCGGTCGTTATAGTTTTCGCATGTCTATACTCGCAGCTGTCGATGCGACAAATGAACACGATACTGTCGTCGAGACCGGACACGATTTGGCTTCTGCCTACGAGACGACGCTCTCCGTCCTCCACGTCGTCTCACAGGAAGCGTTCGAGTCCCGCAAAGAGACCGTCGAGCGCGTCTCTGACGTTCGCGGATATAGTAAGTCCCAGCGCGCCGAAGCCGCGGCAAACGTCGCGAATGAGGTCGTCGTTGGGACGCTCGAGGACGTCGACCTCGAGACGATATCGACGCTCGGGCGCGTCGGTGAGCCGGTCCCCTCGATTCTGGACGTTGCCGGCGATCTCGATGCCGAATACATCGTTATCGGCGGCAGAAAGCGGTCACCCACCGGAAAGGCCCTGTTCGGGAGTACGACCCAGTCCGTCCTTCTCGAGGCTGATCGGCCGGTCGTGACGGTTATATCGGACGAAGAGTAGTCGCGGAACACTAACTCGAGGCAGTCACACTGGAATCGTCGGCCGTTGGCGGGTCGGGTTCGGTGATACGCACGCGCTTGATGCGTGTGTTGTCAACGCGTTCGATGGTGAGATCGACGCCGTCGTAGGTGAACGTCTCGCCGGGTTCGACCAGCCGTCCAGCGCGATTGAAGAGGAATCCGGCGATCGTCTCGAACTCTTCTCCCTCCGGGAACTCGACGCCGATCACGTCGTTGACGGCTTCGATGTTTACCTCACCGTCGACATGGGTCGTCAGATCATCGACGGTCTCAATGGGTTCTGCTTCCTGTGTATCGAGTATCTCGCCGACGACCGCTTCGACGATATCTTCGGTCGTGACGATCCCTTCGGTCGTCCCGAACTCGTCGATAATGACGACCTGTTCGACGCGCTCGCGACGCATTTCGCGGAACAGGTCGTCGATTTGTTTGCTCTCCGGGACGTGCAGCGTCTCCTCGATACGGGCCTCGAGCGTGTCGTCCACCGTCTCGCCGTACTGGTGGTCACGGACGAGATCACCGAGTGTGACGACGCCGACGACGGTGTCGAGCCCTCCCTCGTACACCGGTAAGCGGGTGTGGCCGCTCTCGACGCACTTCTCGACGGCGTCGTCGACCGTCGACGTTCGAGGGACGCCGGTGACGTCTAACCGCGGCGTCATCACCTCTTTCGCGATCGTGTCGTTGAACCGGAGCACCCGCTGGAGCATTTCGCGTTCGTCGGCCTCGATGATCCCCTCGTTCTCGCCGGTCCGTATCAGGTTCCGTATCTCCTCGCGGGTCACGTATGAGGACTCGACGGTGGTGCCGCCGCCACTCAGCCTGTTGACGATGCGGGTCAGCCTGTCGAACGTGACCACCAGCGGATAGAGCACGTATTTCGAGACGCGCAGCGGCCGAGCGACGGTGAGCGCCCACGATTCCGTGTTCTCGATGGCGTAGGACTTCGGAGCGCTCTCACCGAACAGCAGGACAACGGCCGTCACGCCGAACGTGGCCGCCAGTACCGCCTGGCCCTGTCCGATGTACATCGCGAGCAGCCCGGTCGCGATCGACGACATCGCGATGTTGACCAGGTTGTTCCCGACGAGGATCGTTATCAGCAATCGATGAGGGTCCGCTTTCAGCGTCTGTACGATGTCGGCACCGGGCGAACCGTCCTCGACGAGCGACTCGATTCGGTGCTGGGCCAGCGAGAACATCGCGATCTCCGCCGAGGAGAAGAACGCCGATAATATCAGCAACACGAGAAGCGTCCCGATGCCGGCGACAGCCACGAGATCCGTCGGGAGATCGACGCCGACGGCGTTCAGCGCGGCGATTATCTCGAGGCCGGACATGGAATTCAGTCACCTACTGAGTCGGTGTTCGCGGACCCGGGGAACTCGGTTTCGTCCATCGCCGACGCGTCCGACACGGACTGCTCGTTTTCGCCGTCCGGGAAGTAACACGCCGCTTGATGGCTCTCGTCCCCAGTCTCGCCGATGGCAGGTTCGGCCTCCCAGCACGATTCCTGGGCCTTCGGACATCGCGGAGCGAACGTACAGCCCGAGGGGAGATCGACCGGGTCCGGCGGCTCGCCCTCGAGGAGGACGCGAGTTCGGTCGGCAGTCGGGTCCTTCTCCGGCGCAGCCGAGAGCAGCGACGAGGTGTAGGGATGCTTGGGCCGGGTCGCGATGCGATCGACGTCACCCTCTTCGATGATCCGGCCGAGGTACATGATGGCCAGCCGGTCCGAGACCTGCATCAGGCTTGCGAGGTCGTGAGAGATGTAGACGATCCCGATGTCCTCGGTGTCGGCGAGCCCCCGCAGCAGGTTCAGCAGGTTGACCTTCAGCGAAACGTCCAGCATCGATGCCGGTTCGTCACAGATCAGGAAGTCGGGGTCCAGTACGAGCGCTTTGGCAACCGCCACGCGCTGGCGTTGCCCCCCCGAGAGTTCGTGAGGGTAGTTATCGAGAATCTTCTCGGCGGGGGTCAGCCCGACCTTCTCGAGCGTCTCGATGATGGCCTGCTCCTTCTCGTCGGTGCGGTAATCGTGGATCGTCAGCGGTTCGCCGACGAGTTTACGGACGGTCTGGCGGGGGTTGAGCGAGTCGAACGGATCCTGGAAGACGATCTGGACCTTTCGCCGAAACTCCTGGAGGTTGCCGTCCTGATAGTACTCGTAGGGCTCCCCGTCGAACGTCATCTCACCGCCCGTCGGATCCTCGAGGAGCGCTATCGTCTCGCCGAGCGTCGATTTCCCGCAGCCGCTCTCCCCGGCGACGCCGAGCACCTCCGAGCGGCGGACGGACAGCGAGACGCCGTCGACCGCCTTCACGCGATCCGGGTCTTCGCCGCGGAACTTGCTCAGCAGCGGTTGGCTCTGCTCGTAGTGTTTTTCGAGGCCACCCGTCTCGAGGATGACTTCACCGCGGTCGGACTCGGCGTCCCCGTCGTCGGGGATGTTCCACGTCTCCGGCTCGTCCGCGTCCCGTCGGAGCTGGGCCGCCTCCTTGACGCGGTGGCAAGCCGACCGGTGGTTTCGGTTGGGGAGATCGACCAGCTCCGGATGGGACTCTCCGCACTCGTCCGTGGCGAACGGACACCGGTCCTCGAAGACGCAAGCCGTCGGCTCCCGATTCACATTCGGCGGCGAGCCGGGGATCGCAACGGGGTCCTCGTCCTCGTCGATTTCCGGGAAGGAGTTCTTCAGTCCCATCGTATAGGGGTTGGTCGGATTGACCAGTACGTTGTCGACGCTCCCCTGCTCCATCACCTTCCCGCCGTAGAGGATCGATAGCTCGTCGCAGGTCTCTGCGATGACGCCGATCTCGTGGGTGATCAACAGCAGGGAGCTGTCCATCCGCTCTTGGATCTCCAAGATCTTGTCGATGATCTTGTCTTGAACGATAACGTCCAGTCCGGTCGTCGGCTCGTCGGCGATGATGAGGTCCGGCTCGAGGGCCAGCGCCATCGCGATGGTGACCCGCTGGCGCATCCCGCCGGAGAACTCGTGGGGGTAGTCGTCGATTCGGCCCGGGTCGAGGCCGACGATCTCGAACAGTTCGCGGACGCGGTCGTACGCCTTCGTCTCCGTGACGTTACGGTGGGTGTGGATCGCCTGTGCAATCTGGTCGCCGGTCGTCATCACGGGATCAAGCGAGTCCATCGCGCTCTGGGGAATATAGGCGATATCCTCCCAGAGGATATCCCGGCGCTCAGCCTCGGAAAGAGACGTGAGGTCCGTTCCGTTGAACTCGATGGTACCGCTCTCGACGGTCCCGTTGTTCGGGAGCAGGCCGAGCAGCGCCTCCGCGACGGTGGACTTCCCGGAGCCGGACTCCCCGGCGAGGCCGTAATTGACGCCCTCGTCGATACTGAACGAGACGTCGTTAACGGCGTGGACTGGTTCGTCGTCGGTCGCGTACGTGACTTTGAGATCTTCGACGTTGAGTAGCGTCATTGGTTGGTCTGAATTTCGGGGTTAATGACTTCCTCGTAGGCCCGTCCGATGAGGAACACCGAGGTAGTTATCGCGGCGATACCGATGGCCGGCGGGAGCACCCACCACCACGCAACGCGCATGTTCCCCGATGCGAACACTTGCCGGAGCATTCGGCCCCAGCTGGTCATCGTCGGATCGCCGAAGCCGAGGAACGCCAGGCTCGCCTGCGCTGCGATCGCCCAGGCGACGCCGTAGGCGGTGTAGAGGAAGCCGATCGGCAACACGTTCGGCGCGACGTGGTACAGCATCGTCCGCAGGTCGCTCGCGCCGCTGGCTCGAGCGGACTTGACGAACGTTCGCTCGCGGACCGATAGCACCTCAGAGCGGACGACCCGCGCCGGCATCTTCCAGAGGAAGCCGGCGATGATCGCCGTGATCAGCCAGATGTTCGGCGTCATAAACGTCAGCAACAGCAGCGCCATCGGCATGAACGGCAGCGAGAACGTCAGGTCGGTCAGCCGCATCAGGAGCTCGTCGACCCAGCCACCGTAGTAGCCGCTGACGACGCCGACGGTGAAGCCGAGCGCGCCCGTCCCCAGGCCGCCGAACAGGCCGACGATGAGCGTCGGCCGTGCGCCGGCGAGGAACTGACTCAGCACGTCCTTGCCGTAGGCCGTCGTCCCGAAGTACGCGTCCACGCTCGGGGCCGAGAGCCGGAGCACGGAGCCGGTGTCGCCGCGAACGGTGTGCTCGATCGGATCGTGTGGGGCCAGAAACGGCCCGAACAGTCCGAGAAACACGAACGCCGCGACGACGAGCATGCCGGCGTACGCCAGCGGATCCCGTCGCAGGAACGCGAACTGGTCGCGGACGAGCGTCCACAGTGCATCGACGCGCTTGTACAACTCTGCCTTGGGTTTCGTTTCGGTACTCATGCGGAGCCACCTCCGTTCGTCGAAACAGTCGGATCGAAGTACGCGTAGAGGACGTCCGCAGCGAGGTTCGCGAGGATGACCGCCAGCGCCATGATGAAGACGGCGGCTTGCACCAGCGGATAGTCCTGTTGCTGGATGGCCAACACGAGTTCACGGCCGATGCCCGGCCAACTGAAGACGACCTCGAGCAGGATGAGTCCCTGGAAAATCATACCGAGACGAAGGGTGAAGTACGTCAGAATGGGCAACATCGAGTTCCGGCCCGCGCGAGCCAGCTGTTGCATCTCCGAAAGCCCCTTCGCTCGATGGAGCTTGAGGAACTCCGAGCCCCGCTTCTCGATGACGCCGTTGCGAGCGAGCAGCAGGAAGTCGCCGCTGTAGTAGAGGACGGCGACGGTGAACGGCAAGAGGTAGTGATGGAGGAAGTCCAGGGAGAGGAAGGTCTCGAGGTAGCCGTCCGGCGTTGCCCTGATCGATCGCATCCCGAGTGAGGGGACGATCTCCAAGTTGTACGCGAAGACGATGATGAAGAAAATCGCCGTGATGAACACCGGTGTGGAGCGGAGCAGCGTCGTCGAGACGATACTGAACTTCTCGAGGCGGCTCCCGCGGTTCCAGCCGGCGTACATCCCCAGGAGCGAGCTCAGGATCGCCGTCGTCACCAGCGCTGGAACCAGCAGGATCAACGAGTTGATCAGCCGGGGCTCGAGGACCTCCCAGACCGGTTGGCTCCGCAGGATGGAGTAGCCGAACTGGAAGCTCAGCAGGCTCCACAGGTAGTTGACGTACTGTCCCCATATCGACTGGTCGAGCCCGTACATCGCCCGGATCTCGTCGATCTGCTCCTGGTTGAGGTTTCCCGAGGTGACGAGCGTCTCGAAGGGACTCCCCGGGAGGAGCCGCAGGACAACGAAGATGACCGAAACCGCGATCAGCGTCAGCAAGACGGAGATCGCGAGCCGCTTGAGCAGGAACCGCTGGAACTTCGTCATCAGCTCTCACCCGCGGTATCGCGCTCGGTCGCCGACCGCTTCGACGCGCCGGCGTCGCCGCGCTCGAGGGACGTGCGCTCGGTTCGAGCGGTAGTGCGGTCGGAGTGTCGGTTCGGCTCGAATCGGTTTCGCTCCCGCGACGTTCGCGGGAAACGGTCTGTGGTGTGGTGCATTGGTTTCTGGCTGCTCATGAGAAGTCGGGCTGGTCGAGCTCCGAGCGCCGCTTGTAGGTGTTTTCGGGCTGGAGACGCTCGACGAACGCACCCCAGGCGTCGCCATTGGGGAATCGAAGGTTGTCGTCACCGTCCCAGGTGTAGCCCGCTCGCTCGAGGATAGTCCGTGCCGCTTCGACGTCGTAGCTGTAGTCAGTCGTCTCGGAGTTGTGCCACTGGGTGAGCGACGAGATCGGGTTCTCGCCGGCCGGCACCGTTCCTTGGCCTTGCAAGAAGTCCTCGACGAACCCCTGCGAGTCGATTGCTTTCGCCAACGCGACGCGGAACTCCTTGTCCCGAATTAGCGGACAGGAGAACATGAGCTTCCCGTCCAGCGGTGCATAGCTCCCGGCCGACATCCTCTCGATACCGCTGGTGTTTGCTGCGCGGTCGGCCTGCAGGGTAGAGAGGTTTGTCCCGATGGCGTCGATCGAACCGCTCTGGAGCGAGCCGATCAGCGCGTCGACGTTGCTCACGTTGACCCAAATGACGGTGTCGATGCCGGGACCGCGCTCGGCCTGATCGCCCAGCGCGTCGGCCCGCCAGTCGTCGTCGAACATCCAGTGACCGTCGTTACGCGAGGCCTCGAATCTGGTCCCTTGCTCCCAGTCTTCGAACCGGAACGGGCCGGTTCCGACCGGGGCGTCCGGGTTATGTTGAGACGGATTGTCGACGTCTTCCCACCGGTGTTTCGGGAGGATGACGCTTCGGACGACCCGCTGAGTCATGAACGACGCGTCGGGATTCGTCAGGTTGAATCGCACCTCGTGGTCGCCGAGGATCTCAACGGACTCGATCGGTTCGTAGAACGGCACCTGGCTCGTGGAGGCGTATTCGTCGTACAGTTCGACGGTGAACTTCACGTCCTCAGCGGTGAACGGCTCGCCGTCATGCCACTCGACGCCCTCGCGCAGAGTAAGTTCGACGGTCGTGTCGTCGACGAATCCGCCACCGGTCGCGAGCGCGGGAACCACGTCGAGGTCGGGCGTCGCGTCGAACAGTCCGTCGTAGATGAACGTCAGGCGCTTGGCCTCCGCCCCGCCGGCGGCCCACGGGAGGTTCAGCGAATTCATCGACGTCGAGACTCCCTTGACGTAGGTTCGGCTGTCCGTCTCAGGTTGGAGGTTGACTTCGGTCCAGACGAACGAGTCCATCGTCGGGCCGTTCCCTGGCGTCTTCACGTAGCCGCTCCACCGGTTCGTGTTCACTGCCGTGATAATGTTCGGGAAGAGCGTGATGAGCGCCCCGACATCCTCGGCGAAGATCTCCTGTGCCTGATCGACGAGTTCCTCGCGTTCGGCTCGGTCGGTCGTCTGGGCCTGCTCGGTGAGGAGTTCCTGCAGCTCCGGGTGATAGTAGTTGTCGTAGTTCGAGAGCGATCCCTCGGCCCGGCGCATCAACAGCGGGTTCGGATCGAGTCCTCGCTGCGGGTCGGGACCGTGCGTACTCATCGAAATGACCGCCTCGAGCCCTTTTGTCGCCCAGCTCTGGGCGTAGAGCTGGTTCAGCGGGCGATCGTTGAGCCTGGCGACGATGCCCAGATCGGAGAGGCCGCGCTGGATCATCAACGCGTGCTCGCGCATCCACGGGTCGTCCTCGCTCGAGAACTCGACGGGCAACTGGTCGAGCACCGAACCGGCCGTCGCACTGTAGTCCAACGGCGGTGACTCGGCGTTGATGGTCTCCCACTCCCGCCAGTACTGTGTTTCGACGGTCTCCGGGACGCCATCGGGCACGTCCGGCTCGAGACTCTCGCCACGGCTGCCGCTACAGCCCGCGAGTGCGCTCGTTCCGAGCGCCGCGACAGCCGTGGCGATGTAGCCGCGTCGTGTGAGTCGGTCGCCAACCCCGGCGACTGAACTGTCATTATTTTCTTTCGGCGTCATCCACTCCCACGTTACGGAGTAACTAGGTTCGTTCTACTCCCAATAGCGGCCGATATCTATCGGACTTTAAAACAGGGCAGATAAAATGGGGTTGGCCACCTTCGAAATCTCCGCTGACTGCTGTCACTCGCGAGGGCCGTATATCAGTTCGAGTAAGGTTCGCTCGGCGGTCCGGAGTCGCTCGTTAACCGTCGATTGAGTGATATCGAGTTCGTCGGCGAGGTCGGTCTCCGAGGCTCCCCGTGGAACGTCGAAGTAGCCGTGAGTGTACGCCGTCTCGAGGACCATCAACTGGTCGTCGGTGAGTTTCGAGACCAGGACTTCCGTCAATCGCCCGCTATCCAGTGGTTCGCCGGGATCTTCGTTCTGCGTAACCGACACTAGCTCGAACTCGCCGAGGGTCTCTTGGATCTCGTCGGCCATCGAACGGAACTGATCCCAGTCCCGGGTGGTCGCCACGACTTCGAAAACGCCGTTCTGGAGGACGATACGGTTCGGAATCGCTTCCTGACGCAGGACCAAACTCAGAATGTAGGGGTACGACTCGTTCGCGAGAATGGTGAGCCGACGGATCTCGAGATCGTCGGACGCGGTCGGAATCTCGCTACTGTTGAACAGCGAGACGCCGGAGATCCCCTCGAGGACGGTTTCGGGGTCGAAATCGGTGTTCGACGCGACGGTCAGCGACTCGATCCACGTCCCGTCTTCGACGTAGAACGCGTTGTCGAGTTCGATACTTCGGACGTCATCCAGCTCTCGATGGAGCGTTGCCATCACACCCGTTGGCATAGTCGTGAACTCGACGCGTAGAATTGGGGGACCCTCCTACAGAGAAGAGTCCGATCCGGTCATATATAGCTCACGCTTATCGCGGTCAGGTTACCAGCGGCCAGTAGACGAGCCACGAGACGGCAGCGACACCGATCGAGAGTCCCATCGTCACGAGGCCGAACGAGGCGATATCGCGGTGTGAGAGCGGTCCGCGATCCATCGACACCAGCACCGCCGTCGTATTGAACGGAAGGACCGTCGTTGAGCCGACGACTAGCAAGACGGCGAGTGCGAGAGACAGTCGGTCGATACCGAAGACGCTCGCGAACTCGAGGACGATCGGGAGGGCAACGACGATTGCCGCCGAGCCGGTCGAAAACATGATGCGGATGCCGACGGCGATGGCGATCAGCACTGCGACGATCTGCCAGTGGGCGAGCGCCGCGAACGGGATCCATCGCGCGAGGACGTCGATGACCGCCGTGATCGTCCCAGTCGCTTCCATGACATCCAGAATCGATAACATCGCGCCGATGAGGAAGATGATCCCCCAGCTCACATCCGCGATGTCCTCGGCCGTGATGACGCCCACGGACGGAAGCGAGAGCACTACGACTGCCGCGACGGCCGGCAGCACCGTCGGAAGCCCGACGAACGAGCCGCCGATCCAGGTTACGACGGCCCCAGCGAGGACAATTCCGACGAGACGCTGTTCACGAGTCAGTGAGGTCGTCCCGTTGCCGTCCGACTCCAGTTGCGCGGCGTTTTTCGTACCGGCGGTCATCTCTTCGTCGTCCATCGCAAACAGGCCCGCACAGAGCGCTGCCAACGTGTAGAGGAGAATCGTCGGTGGAAGCATCAACACGGCCCAGTCGACCCAGGTTATCGGCTGTACCGACGTCGCGACGATTTCGGAGGTGACCAACGCCATTCCGCCCCCGGTCATCAGCGCCATCGATGCGATCGGGTTGACGTGGCCGAGGATGAGAAACGCTGCGTTCTCGAACCCGCTGTTATCGTCCAGTTCGAACGCAGCCGTGAGCCGCTTCACGATCGGGATAAACGTTACCGCGCGGGCCATCGCGGAGGGCATAACCAGTGCCAGCGCGAGGACGCTCCCAGCAACTGAGCGCAACGCGCGGCGCGGCGTGCTGTCCGCAGTCAGTACGCGTCTCGCTAGCTGTCGATCGAGACCGACACTCGTCGTCGCGTCACCCAGCAACAAGAGGAGTAGCAAAAAGAACACGAGCGTCGACGTGAAACCCGTCGCCGCCGCACTGAACGAACTGACGGTCCCCAGTACGAACAGCAAAGTGACGCTGAGAACACTCGAGACGACATATGGAACGGGCCGAGTCAGCCACAACACGAGCGCAGACAGGAACACTGCCAGTGTGCGTTGCCCCTCGACGGTGAGAGCCGCCGGTGGAGCGACCGTCGTACCGACCACGAGTACGATGGTGGCCGTGAGTAACCCGAGGGATTGCCGCGACGATAGCGCCGTCACCAATCTTGTCCGCATACCGAACCGATCTCCCATTATCGGCATCGTCGCCGCTCTCGTTTAAGAAGAATCTGATGACACCGCCGCCGCCACCCAGACCGCGATCAGGACACAGCTATCTCGAGGCACTTCTCGAACTGAAACACCGCATCACGGACGAGACGACGGTAGTCGAGTCAGGCGAGTGGGAAGACCGAACCTGGCACAGCCGAATCGTTCGTCTGTGGACGGTCTGGTTTCTCTAGTGACAATCAACAGACACGATAGAGACGACCCAGGATAGCCTTCGATGTGAGATTCAACGAGACAGTCACCGTCGTTTCCTCAAACCCGCCGACGGGTATCGATACGGGGTTACCGCTCTGTTCTCGGAGTCGGTGGAAGCCGTCTTCGGGAGCGGTGGTCATATCCGAACACCTCCCAGCGAACAGCACAAAGATTCAAGCGATTTGACTAACCACTGTGGAGTAACGGTTCGATGGTATCGCTATCGACGACCTGCGGCCGCCAGCGCTCGCGCAGTGAGCGTTTCACCGCTACCGACGGTATCGCTCACGCTACCGACCGGCAGGTGAGACGATGATCGGCCACCTCGAGGACTCCTTTCCGCCGGCGGTCACGAAGACGACGCTGTACCGGATCGTCGGCTGGGTCCTGCGGGTGTACGTCGCCAGCCTGCTGATCGTCGGCGTCTACAGTCTCCTGTGGGTCCTCGAGGTCGCCGGCATGCTTCCCGGGCGCTGGCTGTCGACGGTGTGGCTCGGCGTCGCCGCGACCGGCGTCCTCTTCCTCATCCTTCTCGTTCCCCTCTATTACGTGGCCCGAGCGACCGATCGCTGACCCGAATCGGTCGTCGACTGCGTCCTCGGTGCTCGGACTCCCGGTCGCACCGAGCTTTCGGCGGATTTATCGCCGCGTCGATCCGACCGACGAGTACGAACACCTCCATGACAGTCGTTCTCGCCGGCGTCGGCGCCGACAGCACGAACGTCGGCGCGTTGGCTCCCCTCTACGATGACGGCCGCTTCGAATACGTTCCGATCCCGGAGAAGACCCGTGAGACGACCGAAACGGAAACCCTCGGCTCGTGGACTCTCCGCGCCGGTGACGGGACCGCAGCGGACCTGACGACCCGTATCACGCCCCAGCCGGTCCACGACGGGACCGAATCCGTCACCGGCGACGCGCTCGCGGACTGGCCCCTCCACCGCGATCCGAACTTCGAGGCGCTGACCTACGGCGAACACCGGACCAGCGGCTACGTCTCGCGGCTCCGCGCACTCGAGCCGGGAGACGTCGTCGGCTTCTACGCCGGACTGCGTCGACCGGACGGGGAGCGCGCCCATCGGTACTTGATCGGGTATTTCACCGTTGAGGAGGTGGCCGTCGTCGGTCCCGAAATGCCTTCCGACGAGCGCGAGGCAATCCTCGACGCACATTCGGAGAACGCGCACGCGAAACGCGCCCGGGGCAGCGATCTCTACCTCGAGAAGCCGGTCGTCATCGTCGACGGCCGCACGCCCGGCGGCCTCTTCGAGCGGGAACCGATCCGGCTCAGCGACTACTACGTCGCGGCGGGCAACGAACGGCCGCAGTACTACCTGCGCGAGCAAATCGCGTCCGAGTGGAACGTCCGCGCCGGCGGGTCGAACATGATGTTCAAGCCGGCCTATCGCTGTGCCCTCTCGGGGTCGGCGTTTCGGGAACTAGTGGGGATTCCGGGAGCTGGTCGGCATTCCGGGAGCACGAGCGATGATGACTCCAATCGTGAGTGAGGGCAGCGGAAGACGCGCATTGTCGCTCTCGGCCGACCGGGGGCAAGCGCCGAGTTTCACTCCCACTCGCCACCGTCACGGTCGGTCGAGAACCGAGACGAGCTCGTCGAAGTTTTCTCCCGGCGTTACCGCCGTTGCAGGACCACGGTAGTCGACGACGTCGTGCGCCTCGAGTTTCGGGAGGTGATTGTGGACCAGTGCGACGGTGATCGTTCGTCGAGCGCCCGGTCCGGAACCGTCACGTTCGAGACCCCGATCCGACGAGACGATGCAGCGGGCCAGTTCTCGAGGCGTCACCTGATCGGCCGTCCGAAGCACGTCGAGAACGGACCGGCGCGTCGGGTGCGAACAGAGCGTCCAGATCGTCTCCGCCTCGAGGGTCTTCGGTTGTGACTGGGACATACAGTATCCGTTCTCGCGAACCGCAACAGCGATATTCCCTACCCAGTTAGGGTCGATTCGATATCGGTTCCGCATCGATCGGTTTCATGTAGCGATACGTCAAAGGACGGGGCAGTGACGACTTCCGACGACACGACGCGGCGACACGAGCGCGTCGAGCGCCACGCGACGCCCGGGCCGCGCAACTCGCTGGCCCACTGGACCACCGCCCGCGGCCCCCTTCGAGTCGCGATCAACTACATCGTCGTCTGGCTCGTTCGAATCTCCCCCAGCCTCCGGCTCAAACGCTGGCTACTGCGGCGTATCGGCGTCACGGTCGGCGAGGGGGTCTCGTGGGGCCTCGAGGCCACACCCGACGTCTTCTGGCCGGAGTTAATCACCGTCGAAGCGGACGCGATCGTCGGCTACGACGCGACGATCCTCTGTCACGAGTTTCTTCAGGACGAGTACCGGACCGGCGAGGTCGTCGTCGGTGAACGAGCGATGATCGGGGCCGGCGCGATCATCTTACCCGGGGTCGAGATCGGCGAGGGAGCCCGGATCGCGGCGAACTCGCTCGTGACCCGCGACGTCCCCCCCGAGACGACGGTGGCGGGCGTGCCGGCCGAGCCGATGGGCGAACCGAGCTCCGGCGGACGGGAGTGACGTTCGGCCTCGAGCGAGCACACGGGTCGCGCGCGAGTGGCTACTGGCGCGCGAGTATCGATCCTCAGATCGGCGATTCACCGGTCGCTGGTGGGTGTGACGAAGCGGAAAAACTGGCCCGAAACTCAAACGTGGCCCCAGAACCGGGGCCTACAGCGACGACCAGGACTTGCGGGCGACGTTCCAGGAGGTGATGTCCGCGATCCAGCGGGCGGCGATCATCTTCTTCAGGTTCTTCGCCGGGTACCCCCCAAAGGTGTCGACGGGCAGCGAGATGCCGAAGGCGGGCTTGACGCCGTGGGCGACGGCCTTCTCGCCGACGGAGATGACGGTCCCCTTGTCCTCGAACTCCCAGGTTTTGAGGGGACGGTTCTCGATCGCGCGGGCGATGTTCTCGCCGGCGACGTCCGCGGCCTGCCAGGCGGCCTGCGCCGTCGGCGGCGCGGGCTGGTCGCCCTGATCGATGATCGCCGAGTCGCCGATGGCGAACACGCGCTCGTCCGAGGTCTGGAAGTTCGCCCCGGTGGTCACTCGGTTGTGTTCGTTCTCGAGGTCGACATCGTCCATCGCGTCGCGACCCGTGATCCCGCCGGTCCAGACGAGCACGTCGTGATCGAGTGGTTCGCCCTCGTCGAACTCGATGTGGTCCGCGGTGGCCTCGGTGATCGGATCGTCCGTGTGGATCTGGACGCCGGACTCCTCGAGCAGGTCGCGCAGCGCCTGCTGGACTTCCGGATCGTTGCCGGGGAAGATCTCCTCGAGCGCTTCGACGAGGTGGATCTCGATCGGCGCGCGGTGATTGTCGCGGAACTCCGCGATCTCGCCGGCGGTCTGGATGCCCGAGAGACCCGCACCGCCGATGACGACCTGTGCGGGATCGCCGCGCGTCGCCTCCTGGCTCGCTTCGGTGACGGCCTCGTTGATTTCGAGGGCGTCGTCGAGGCTCTTTAGCGTCAGGGAGTGCTCCTCGAGACCGGGAATGCCGTAGTAGGCGGTCTGGCTACCGAGACCGACAAGAACGTAGTCGTAATCAACGTCGTCGCCGTCGGCGAGTTTGACGGTCTGTTCGTCGACATCGAGACCGGTAACTTCGTCCTGAATGAACCGGGTCGACGGATCCGCGATCTGGTTGACCGGGAACGTGATGTCCGAGCGGACGTCCGGATCCCGGATCACGCGGTGAGATTCGTGCAGAACGAGGTGATAGTCGACGTCAGCGATCCAGGTCAGCCGAGCATTGCCTTCGAGCTCCGATTGGAGCTTGTTGACCGCACCGGTACCGGCGTAGCCAGCACCGAGCACGACGACGTTCTCAGTCATATGCAACACTGCGAAACACTATGATACAAAGGTGTTGAAACGGGAATCAGTGTGTCTTCGGTTCTCATGGCGGAGCGTCGCTCGTGGAGTCGGTTCGAACCCTCTCACCGGAGCCGATCAAAGAATTCGTTTTCCGAACGTGCTCGCGGTCAGTTCGGCGGCGAGTGTTGCCGTCTCGTTTGCCTCGTCTAAAATCGGATTGACCTCGACGACGTCCATCGATCTGAGTATCCCGTCGGTCTCGTCGCGTCGCGAGATCGCCTCGAGCGCGGCGTGGGCTTCCCGGTAGGTGACGCCGCCGCGGACGGGGGTGCCGACGCCGGGGGCCGCCTTGGGGTCGAGCCAGTCGAGGTCGAGGCTGACGTGGACGCCGTCGGTCCCGTCGGTCGCGACCGCGAGCGCGTCTTCGACGACCGCGGAGACCCCCCGCTGATCGATGTCGGACATGGTGAAGGCCGTCATCTCGCTCTCTCGAATCAGTTCGCGCTCGCGCTCGTCGATGCTCCGAAGGCCGACGTAGGCGATCGACGACTCCCGAAGTCGGGCCGCGGGCGCCCACTCGGTTTCCTCGAACGCGCCGCGGCCGAGGGCAGCGGCCAGTGGCATCCCGTGGACGTTCCCGCTGGGAGACGTTTCGGGCGTATTGAGGTCCGCGTGGGCGTCGAACCAGATCGCGCCGAGATCGGTATCCCGCGCCGAGCCGTTGAGCGACCCGATCGCGACCGAGTGATCACCGCCCAGAACGAGGGGGAACGCGCCGTCCGCGAGCGTCGCCGCGACTCGATCGCCCACGCGCGAACAGACGTCCTCGATTTCCCGGAGGAATTTCGCGTTTCCCCGAGTGGGTTGGCCGGCGTCCGGATCGCGTACCTCCGCGCGCGGCATCGAAATATCGCCGTCGTCGATCGCTTTGACGCCCGCTCGCTCGAGGCCGTCGGCCAGGTCCGCGTATCGGATCGCCGAGGGCCCCATATCGACACCGCGGCGGTTCGCCCCGTAGTCCATCGGTGCGCCGATGATTCTGACGGTTCGTCCCATACGTGCGCTACGCCGTCGACCGGTTTGGTCGTGGCGGTGTCGACGGTGACTGTCGTGCCGATGCAGTGAGGGGTTTCGTGGCGATTCGCCGGGAGCGACGATCCGGCCCGCCGCTGGCGATAGCTTTAGGGTTAGACGCGTCTAATCCCGGGACAGCATGATGCTGAGCGACGTGATGGAAGACTATCTCAAAGCGATCTACCAGCTCCAGCGCGAGACGGACGATCGGATCAAGACCTCCGAGATCGCGGCGGAGCTGGACGTCACGTCGCCGACGGTCACGAGCATGCTCGACAAACTCGAGGAGCGCGAACTCGTCGACCGCGAGAAGTACCGCGGGGTGACCCTGACCGACGAGGGCGAAACCGTCGCCCTCGAGGTCGTCCGCCACCACCGGCTGCTCGAGGCCTACCTCACGGAACACCTCGATTACGACTGGTCGGAAGTCCACGCGGAAGCCGATCGGCTCGAACATCACATCAGCGAGAACTTCGAGGCCCGCGTCGCCGACGCCCTCGGCGAGCCGACGGTCGACCCCCACGGATCGCCGATCCCCGGCGCGGACCTCGAGCCGCCGGAACGACCCGACGGTGAAGCCATCACCGAGTTCGAGGCGGGGGCCGTCGTGACCGTCGCCGAAGTCGCCGACCAGGATCCCGACGTGTTGTCGTATCTCTCCGATCACGGCGTTCGACCGGGTGTCGAACTCGAGATTCTCGAAATCGCTCCGTTCGGGATGGTGACGGCTCGCTCGAGCGACGCGGACGAGCCGGTCTCGCTCCCCGAGTCCGTCGCCCATCACGTTCGAGTTGCGACGCCCGCAGAACCCACACCGTCGTCGTAGGTGACGGGAATCACTCGAGCGGTTCGGTCAGTGTGAGCTGGTTCCAATCGAACGGATGCCAATTGCTGTGGAGCGAACGAACCGAAACTTCTTCGCAGCGCCGGCTCAACCGTCACAATACTGCCAAAGCGCTCGGCTCACCCGCCGGGTTTAAGGAATCCAAATACGAATATATCACTATGTCATCCATCGAACTCACCCCCAGCCAGAAGAAAATCCTCCGCGCGCTGACGAACCTCCACAAGGAGACCGAAGACGCCATCAAAGGGGAGGACATCGCCGAACAGGTCGACCGCAATCCGGGGACGATCCGTAACCAGATGCAGAGTCTCAAAGCCCTGCAACTTGTAGAGGGCGTACCGGGGCCGAAAGGCGGCTACAAACCGACGGCCGCCGCCTACGAAGCCCTCGAGATCCAGCAGATGGACGAGCCCGCAGCGGTCCCGATGCAACACGAGGGCGAACCCGTCGATGACACCATCATCGAGGAAATCGATCTCTCGAGCGTCCACCATCCGGAACTTTGCCGCGCGGAGATTCACATCCAGGGTACCCTCAGCGACATTCACGAGAACGACGCCGTCACGGTCGGCCCGACGCCGCTTTCGAAACTGGTCATCGAAGGCACCGTCGACGGGAAAGACGATACGAACAACATTCTCATCCTGCGCATCGACGACATGGTCGCGCCCGCCGAAGAACCGGCACACTGAACGGGCTGTCGACCGCGTTCACCACGCTTCTCCGCCGAGCGCCTGCGCTGGCGTTCGACAGTTGTGACGCGAAAACGATCGGGAGTACGTCGGTATCGCAACGGGACCTCGAGCGGTCAGTTCTGGTCGTCCGCGTCGTCCGAGTTGTCGACTGCGTCGTCCGAGTCGGCGACCGCTGACGCCGGAATCACGTCGACGCTCGCGACCGCGTCGCCATCCTCGACTTCCATCACGATCACGCCCATCGTGTTCCGACCGACGGTCGAGATTTCGTCGACTCGCGTCCGGACGATCTGGCCGCGCTCGCTCATCATCACGAGCTGATCGTCCGTGTCGACCGCCTTCACGGCCGTGACGGGCCCGTTGCGTTCGCCCGTCTTGATGTCGATTAACCCCTTGCCGTACCGTGACTGGGTGCGGTACTCGGAGAGCAGCGTTCGTTTGCCGTAGCCGTTCTCCGTGACCGTCAGCAATGCCTGTCCGTCGTCCTCGTCCGTCGCGACCAGTCCCGCTACGGCGTCGCCGTCCTGGAGTTTGATGCCGTTGACGCCGCGGGCGTTCCGCCCCATCGCGCGGACCTCGTTCTCGTCGAAGCGGATCGTCATGCCGCCCTCGGTCGCGATGACGAGGTCCCGGGAGCCGTCCGTCACGTCGACGTCGACCAGTTCGTCGCCCTCCTCGAGGTCGGCCGCGATGATCCCCGTCGAGAGGATGTTGTCGAACTCCTCGCCGGCGGTGCGCTTGACGTAGCCGTGTCGGGTAACCATCGTCACGAACTCGTCGTCGCCGAAGGCGTCGGTGTCGACGATAGCCGTGATATCCTCGCCGGGATCGAGATCGAGGATGTTGATCGCCGACTTCCCGCGCGCGGTCCGGCCCATCTCCGGAATCTCGTAGGTCTTGAGCCGGTAGACTTCGCCCTGATTCGTAAAGCAGAGCAGGTAGTCGTGGGTGTTGGCCCGGAAGACCGTCGTGACGCGGTCGTCCTCCTTGACGTCCGCGCCGATGATCCCTTTGCCGCCCCGACCCTGGGGGTCGAAGCCGTCGATCGGCATCCGCTTGACGTAGTCGTCCTCCGTCATCACGACGAAGACCTCCTCCTCGGGGATGAGGTCCTCGTGGGTCACCGTCCCCTGATCCTCGACGATCGAGGTTCGGCGGTCGTCGGCGTACTCGTCTTTGATCTCACGGAGCTCGTCTTTGATGACGGCGAGCAACTCCGGTTCGCTCTCGAGGATCGCAGTCAGGCGCTCGATTTCGACCTGCACGTCCTCGTACTCGGCTTCGATCTCGGCGGCCTCCATCGAGGTGAGACTGCCGAGTTGCATCCGGACGATGTGGGTGGCCTGCTCCTCGGAGAAGTCGTAGGCATCCCGCAGCGCCGCTTTCGCGGCCGACCGGTCCTCGCTGTTCCGGATCAGTTCGACGACGTCCTCGGCGTTTTCGACGGCCGTCATCCGGCCCTCGAGGATGTGCGCTCGGTCCTCGGCCTCCTGGAGGTCGTACTCGCTGCGCCGCCGGACGACCTCGCGTCGGTGAGAGATGTACTCCGCCAAGGTCTCCTTGAGCGAGAGCACGCGGGGCTGGCCGTCGACCAGCGCGAGGTTGATGACGCCGAAGGTCCGCTCGAGGTGGTTCTCGAGCAGTTTGTTCTCGACGACCTCCGCGTTCGCGCCGCGTTTGAGTTCGACGACGACGCGGACGCCGTTGCGGTCGGACTCGTCGCGCAGGTCGGAGATGCCCTCGATCTCGCCCTCGTTGACGTCCTCGGCGATCCGCTCGACGAGGCGGGCCTTGTTGGCCTGGAAGGGGAGTTCGGTGATGACGATCCGCTCGCGGTCCGACTTCCACTCCTCGACTTCGAACTCGGCGCGGACCCGGAGTCGACCGCGACCGGTCTTGTAGGCCGAGTAGATGGCGTCCCGGCCGACGATGTTCGCGCCCGTCGGGAAGTCAGGTCCCTTGACGTGTGCCATCAGGTCGTCGACGGTCGCGTCGGGGTCGTCGATCAACTCGATCGTCGCGTCGATGACCTCCCCCAGATTGTGCGGCGGGATGTTCGTCGACATCCCGACCGCGATCCCGGAGGAGCCGTTCACGAGGAGGTTCGGGAACGCCGCGGGCAACACGTCGGGTTCCTGCAGGCGGTCGTCGTAGTTCGATGAGAAGTCGACCGTGTCCTTGTCGATGTCCTCGAGCAGTTCCTCGGCGAGCGGGGCCATCCGCGCCTCGGTGTATCGCGGCGCGGCGGCGGGGTCGCCGTCCATCGAGCCGAAGTTCCCCTGGCCGTCGACCAGCGGATAGCGCATCGAGAAGTCCTGGGCCAACCGGACCAAGGTGTCGTAGATCGCGCTGTCTCCGTGGGGGTGGTAGTCACCCATCGTCTCTCCGACGATCGAGGAGGACTTGCGGTGGCTGCTCCCGGAGGAGACGCCCATCTCGTGCATCGCATAGAGGATGCGCCGGTGGACGGGCTTGAGCCCGTCGCGGACGTCGGGGAGGGCGCGACCGGCGATGACGCTCATCGCGTAGTCGATGTAACTCTGCTCCATCTCGTTTTCGATACGGACGTTTTCGACTGACCGTGCCTCGACGTCCGTCGGATCGGGTACGTCTGAACTCATGTGGTTATAGTAAAATCCCTATATGTCGATCCATTCCGCTTCCGGCGCGTGATCCTTGATGAACTGCTTGCGGGGTTCGACGGCGTCGCCCATCAGGACGGAGAACATCTTGTCCGCCGCGGCGGCATCCTCGATCGTGATCTGTTTGAGGATGCGGTTGTCGGGATTCATCGTCGTCTCCCAGAGCTGTTCGGGGTTCATCTCGCCGAGGCCCTTGAACCGCTGGACCTGCGAGGGGTTGCCGTCGCACTTCTCCGCGACGATCTCGTCGCGTTCGGCCTCCGTCATCGCGTCGTAGGTCTCGCCGCGGTACCGAATGCGGTACAGCGGGGGCTGAGTCGCGTAGACGTAGCCGCCCTCGAGCAGCGGGCGCATGTGCCGGTAGAAGAACGTCAACAGCAGCGTCCGGATGTGCGCGCCGTCGACGTCGGCGTCCGTCGCCATGATGATCTTCTTGTAGCGGATGTTCTCGACGTCGAACTCGTCGCCGATCCCCGCGCCGATCGCGGTGATCATGTTCCGGATCTCGTCGTTCTCGAGGATCCGGTCCAGACGGTGTTTTTCGACGTTGAGAATCTTCCCCTTGATGGGGAGGATGGCCTGGAAATCTGGATTTCGGGCCTGCTTTGCGCTGCCGCCCGCGGAGTCACCCTCCGCGATGAACAGTTCCGCTTCGTCCGGATCTTTGGTCTGACAGTCGGCCAGTTTGCCGGGGAGGGAGGTCGAATCGAGCGCCGACTTCCGGCGCGTCAGTTCCTCGGCCTTCTGGGCGGCCATCCGGGCCTTGGCTGCCTCGACGGCCTTCATCACGATCGCCTGGGCGGTGTCGGGATGTTCCTCGAAGTAGGTGCCGAGCCCCTCGTGCATGGCGCTCTCGACGATCCCGCGAACTTCGCTGTTGCCGAGTTTCGTCTTCGTCTGGCCCTCGAACTGGGGATCGGGGTGTTTGATCGAAATAACCGCGGTGAGTCCCTCCCGGATGTCCTCGCCAGTGAGGTTCTCCTCGAGATCGGAGAGCAGGTCGTTCTCGTTGGCGTAGTCGTTGACCGTCCGCGTGAGCGCGGTCTTGAACCCGGTAAGGTGGGTTCCGCCCTCGCGGGTGTTGATGTTGTTCGCGAAGGCGTGGATCGACCCCTGTAGTTCCTGGGTGGCCTGCATCGCCACTTCGATCTGGATGTTCTGGTCCTCGTCTTCGAAGTAGATGATGTCGTCGTGCATCGCCGAGCGCGTCTCGTTCAGATACTCGACGAACTCGCGGATGCCGCCGTCGTACTCGTAGGTCTCGGAAACGGGTTCGCCCTGGTCATCGTCCTCGCGCTCGTCGCGGAGCGTGATGCGGACGCCCGAGTTGAGGAAGGCCAGTTCCCGAAGCCGGTTCGAGAGCGTCGAGAACGAGATCTCGCCCGTCTCGAAGATGTCCGTGTCGGGCCAGAACTGGATCTGCGTGCCCGTCTCCTCGTCGGGCTCCATGTCGCGGACGCGCTCCATGTCGCCGACGGGTTCGCCGCCTTCGAAGGCGTGGCGGAAGACGCCGCCGTCGCGCTTGACCTCGGCCTCGAGGCGTTGGGAGAGGGCGTTGACGACGCTCACGCCGACCCCGTGGAGGCCGCCGGAGACCTGATAGGACTTGTTGTCGAACTTGCCGCCGGCATGGAGGACGGTCAGAATGACCTCGAGTGCGGGGCGGTCGTACTCCTCGTGTGTGTCGACGGGGATGCCGCGGCCGTCGTCGGCGACGCTCACCGAGCCGTCCTCGTGGATGGAGACGGTGATGTCGTCGCAGTGGCCGGCCAGTGCCTCGTCGATCGAGTTGTCCACCACTTCGTAGACGAGATGGTGGAGGCCTCGAGAATCGGTAGAGCCGATGTACATCGCCGGTCGCTTTCGCACAGCCTCCAGGCCCTCGAGGACCTGAATCTGTCCGGCGCCGTACTCGCTTTCCTGGGACATGTAAAACCTGCTTTCGGGTAGCGCCCCTGCCCTAATAAAAGTCACGTGTACGCGCGCGAGCGCGAGCAGTCGAGCGACCGAGAGGGCGATCCAATACCCACCGAAACGGTCTAGATGACCGCGTCGAAGTCGTTGTGGCCCTGGATGTCGACGCCCTCGTCCGTGACCTCGGCGAGGAAGACGCCGTTGCCGGAGCCGGTGTCGCGCTCGACGGCGCTCTTGATGGCTCGAGCAGCGACCGTCCCTGCCTCGTCGAGCGAGAGGTCGTCGGCATACTCGTTCTCGAGGAGGCCGTAGGCCAGTTGCATCCCGCTGCCGGTGACCGTGTAGTCGTCGGCCATCACGCCGCCTGCGGGGTCGATGCTGTAGACGTGACTGCCCTCGCTATCGACGCCGCCGAGGATGGGGTTGATCGCTCGGAACGGGCCGCCGCGGGCGAAGTTGCCCGCGAGCGTTGCCAGTGCTTCGATCGGCATCGGCTCGCCGCGGCGGGATTCGTAGAGGTTGACCTCGGCGCGCAGCGTTCGGATGAACGACTGTGCGCCACCGACCGACCCGACCAGCGTCAGCGCGCCGGTGGGGTGGATCTTCTCGACCTTCTGGACGTCCTTGTTCGAGACGAACCGCCCGCCGAGGCTGGCGCGCATGTCCGTCGCGATGACGACGCCGTCGTCGGTTGTGATACCGATGGTCGTCGTCCCGGTCTTGTTGACGGTATCGCCGTGGTCGTCTCCCCGATTGCCGTCGGGAAGCGAACCCAGTTCGGGTTCGTACGGCGACGGATCGCCGTTCCCCTGCGGCGTCGACGGTTGGTTCCAGTTATTCATCGCTCTCCTCCTCCTCCGGGTGGTCAATCTCCGCGATGATCGACTCGAGGTGGTCGGTTTCGACCGAGTGGAACGACTCGTCCTCGGTCGTGATCGTCGCGACGTCAACGTCTTCGGCGTTGACGACCCCGTCTTCGGGTTCGCTGAGCGCGCTCACGGCGAGTTCGATGCCGCCGTCGACGTCGAGATCCTCGCGGTAGTGCTCCTCGAGGTAGCCCTGAATGGTATCGCGATCGCCGCCGATGGCCGCCGCCTTCCACTCGTAGTCCGTCCCCGAGGGGTCAGTCTCGAACAGTTTCGGCTCGCCGGCGTCGATTCCGCCGACGAGGAGCGCGACGCCGAACGGGCGAGCACCGCCCGTCTGGGTGTACTCCTGAATGTGGTCGGTGACCGCTCGCGTCAGCGTCTCGACGCCGATCTGCTGCCCGTAGCGGAGCTGTTCGCCCTGTGCACGGCGACGTGCGAGATCGACGAGTTGGCGCGCGTCGGCGACGTGGCCGGCGCTCGCGACACCGATGTGATCGTCGGCTTTGTGGATCTTTTCGACGCTCTCGCGCTCCATGAGCGGCGAGCTGACCTGTCGATTCGCGGCGAGGACCACGCCGTCGGGCGTGCGGAGACCGACGCTCGCGGTTCCGCGTTTGACGGCCTCGCGGGCGTACTCGACCTGGTAGAGACGTCCGTCCGGGGAGAAGATGGTGATCCCCCGATCGTACGCCTGCTGATTGGATTGTCCTTGCATTAGTCTTCACCTTGGGTAAGGGATAGACATTTATAGGCCTTCTTCTGAAGGCAACTTCGTGTGTACTCTTCCCTTCGTCCCGGATTCGCAAGAAGGTGATGCCGCCACTCGTGCGTGAGCGGTGACTCGGCGGGCCGTGTTCGGCGGAGCGATGTGCCCCGTCGACCGTCGAGACGGGAGTTTGCGGTCCTTTCGGCGCGAATCTGACCATATAGGCACTCGTTATCGCTCCGTGGCCGTTCCGTCGTCCGAGAGTGTCCGCTGGACTCACGTGTCGCACTCAGGTAAATACCGAATTACTCGAGCCGGCTATTCGAGAGGTCGTCTGCTATCTCAAGCTTTCCGCTCAAACGGATCACAGTCCTTGCTTTAGGTACAGAATTCCGTACCACAGTACACAGGTGAAACCCGCCCGGCTGCGCCGACTCGAGGCCCGCGACCGCGCGTGGCCTCGAGGGGCCCAGACACCTGCGACTTTTCGGACAACTACCACACATGGAAGACCACTGTACCGCGGTCGATGTCCCCGTCGAATCGGTGAGCGAAACCATTCTCCAACGCGGGCTCGGGCTCCACCTCCCGGCGACGTTTTTCGGTGCCGGGTCCGCTTCCGCGCTGAGAGGACCCGACTGGCAGTCCGGATTTCGCTCGTCGAAGTCCCTCCCGCTGTCGATCGGCAGTCGGTCGACGGCGTCCGAGCCGTCCGCTCGAGGCGCAGCGACCGCCGGAGTCGCGCTCGAGCCTCGGGGTGATCACGCATGAGCGGCGAGTCGGCCTCGGCGTCGGACGTCGTCAAGGCCATCCCCGGCGGTGAAACGATACACGGGGCGCTCTACAGATACGGGCTGGGAATCATGTTCGCTGCGAACGTGTTCGGAGCGGGGTCGGTCTATATCCTCGCCGACACGGGTGCGAACTTCGCGTACTCCCTGTTGTGGGTACTCCCGCTCGCGTTCTTCATCGATATCGCACTGCACGACATGAGCGCCCGACTCGCCGTCGCCGACGAACCACTCGCCGATTATATCCTCGACGCCGTTCCGATCGGGGGTCGACCGCTCCTCGTCGGGATCTCGCTGATGTCCGCGCTGTGGGCCGTGTCTAACTACGCCGTCGCCGGAGCGGTACTCGCCTGGCTCGTTCCGTTCTTCGACAACGTGCTTGTCGGCATCGTGCTCGCGGCCGGGTTCGGCATCGCCATCGTGCAGATGAAGGTCTACGATCGGATCGAAGCGGTGATCGCCGTGATGGTGTTCGCCGTCTTCGGTTCGTACGGCCTGCTCCTCGCGGGGCTCGACGTTCCGTGGCAATCCGTAGCGGCGGGGCTCCAGCCGGTGCTTGCGACCGACATCGGCTACCTCACTGCCGTCATCGCCCTGCTGGGGACGACGGTCTACTGGCCGAACTTCTTCATCCAGTCGAGCATCCAGCCGACGAAGGAGTGGTCGAACATCTGGGATTACCGCCGAGACAACGCCGCCGGAATCGCGACGACGCTCACCATCGGCAGCTTCGTGATGATCGTCTCGGCGGTCACCCTCTCCGAGGGGGCCATGACCCTGACAGGACCAGGCGTCCCGCTCGCGGAAATTATCGGCCAAGGCGCGCTCGTCCTGTTCATGGTCGCAGTCCTCTGTGCGACCATCACGTCGGCGACCGGGACGCTGTTCGGTGCCGGATTCATCATTCCGCAGTCGCTCGGGCGACACACGGTCTTCGGTGATACCGCGTTCCGACGAACGGTCATCGCACTGGTCGTCCTCTCGGCTGCGACTGCCCTGCCGATGCTGCTCTACACGGGGTTCGGCCCCGTCGAAATGGCGATCATCATGCCGGCCGTCAACGGCGCGATCGGGCTTCCCCTGACCGTCTTCGCCCTCATCGGTGCCGTGAACAGGTACTACGACATCGAGTGGTACGAGAACGCCGGGTTCCTGGCCGCGGGGATCGTCCTGCTGATCGGGAGCCTCATGACGGTCCAGTCGCTCTACGAGACGATCATCAACATCCTCTAACCGGGGCGACTGTTCCGATCCGGCGGACGCGCGACGCTACGTTTCGGTCGACCCGAACCGGTACCGATCGGGTCGACCGGACGCTATCCTCGCGGTTACGGCTTCGACCGTCTCTCGATCCGGTGCGAAAACGCGAGTATTCTGGGTTCGGACGTTCGGACCCGAAGACAATACTCCGCGATTTGCTCGGTAGCTGACCGAAAGAACTCGAAATCAGAAGAGTTAGTTCGATCGGCATAGACCACTGGATAACTCCTCTGGTTTAATGCTCGGATTGCCCTTCGAACTCTCCCTGGTCCTGTTGCTCGTCTCGATCGCTTTCTTCTCGGGGATCGGCATCACCACCATCGGTCCGGGCGGAATCTTCGTGACGATCGCGCTCTACTCGCTGACGTCGCTGCCCTCGAGCCAAGTCGCCGGCACCGCCCACGCCACGTTCGTCGTCACCGGACTCGTCGGGAGCGCCGCCTACCTCCACTCCGGGGAGATGAACACCGGCGAGAGTCGAGCGATCGCGATCGTCCTCAGCGGCGCGAGTATCCTCGGCGCGCTCGTTGGCGCGTACGTCAACACCTTCGTTCCGCGCTCCGTCTTCGGGCTCCTGCTCGGCGGCGTCGCGACGGCCGTCGGCGGGATCATCCTGTATCGCGAGCGCCGCGGGTTCAGCCCGATCTACGATCTCGAGCCCCTGACTCGAGGCGGCCGGATCGTCCTGGCGGGACTCGGATTCGCCCTCGGCGTCTGCAGCGGCCTGCTGGGGATCGGCGGGCCGGTGCTGGCCGTGCCGGCGCTGGTACTGATCGGCGTTCCGATGTTGCTCGCGGTCGCGGTCGCACAGGTCCAGTCGATCTTCATCGCGACGTTCGCGGCGTCGGGCTATTTCCTGCAGGGAAATGTCCTCGTTCCGCTCGCGGTCGTCATCGGCGTGCCGCTCCTGTTCGGCGTCGTCGTCGGGTGGCGAGTCGCCCACGCCATCGATCCCGAGCGGCTGAAGGTCGCGCTGGGTGTCGTCCTGCTGGGCGTCGGCCCCTATCTCGCCCTGTGAGCGTCGGCCCGTCACGTCGCAGTGAACCAGACTGAAGGCGACGCGCGTGGACGTCGACACATCCCCATGTCACCGCGGATCCTCGTCCCGTTCGACGACTCCGAGCCCGCTCGCGACGCCCTCGAGTACGCGTTCGATCTGTTTCCCGACGGCGAGTTCGTCGCGCTGGCCGTCATCGACACCACCTCGTTGCCGTACATTCCGAACGTCGCGGACGACGCCGAGATGAGCGACGACGCGCGAGCGCTGCTGGACGACGCCGCCGACCAGTTGGCCGCGGCCGAGGCCATCGCCGACGAGCGCGGCGTCGCCGTCGAAACGGGGACGCGAATGGGAACACCGGCCCAGGAGATCCTCGAGTACGCCGAACGCGACCCCGTCGATCACGTCGTTATCGGCAGCCACGGCCGATCCGGTATCGAACGGATCCTGCTGGGCAGCGTCGCCGAGGTGGTCGTCAGACACTCGCCGGTGCCGGTGACGGTCGCTCGATGACGGCGCTGTCGTGCCGTAACTGCTCCGTCGCATCGTCCGCCTCGAGGCCCTGCACACACGGGCCACGGACTCTTTGCGACGAGCGACCGAGATCGACTCGAGAGAACCATGAGCGAGTACGACGGCACGGAAAACCCCGAGACGCCCTGGCGGGACGACGGCGCGTCCGAAGACGACGGCCGCGGCGACGACGAACTGACCGGGAGCGACCGAACGCCGTTCGAACCGAACCCGGGCGAACGCGGGACGCGGCTCGCGGCGGCCGTGGGTCTGCTCGGGCTCGCGGTACTCGTTCAGGCCCTCGTCCTCGAGCTCGCCGCGAGCCAGTTCTGGAACGATGTCTTCGTCGGTGCGACGCTGCTCGTCGCCGGTGCGTACAACTACTATCGCCGATCGAACGAGGAGTTCGGGAGCATCGGCGTCGCGTCCCTCGTCGCCCTCCTCGGCCTGTGGCTCGTCGCCTCGCCGTTCCTGTTGGGGGCCGGGTCGGGCATCGCCGAGACCGCGAGCGACCTCGGCTTCTGGACCGACGTCATCGTCGGATTGCTCGCGTTCGGGATCGGGTCGTACAGCGCCTATGCGATCCGCGATCGGCGTCGCCACGCGGACGTGCGGAGAACGGCGACGTGATCTCTCGCGACCCGACGCCACGGTCGCGTAACCGTCGGTTTCGGTGACTGTGGCACATTCCGGCAAAATCCACTTATCCCCCGTTCTGGTACGGTGATCCGATGTTTCCGCTCGTCGCGATAGCACTCGCTGTCATCGGTGGCGTGGTGGTACTCGAGGTCGTGTCGTACCGAGCGCTCGAACGGATCCCCTCGGTGGCCACCGAGGAGTTCCCCGAGATCGATCGAGAGTTACTGGGGAAGTTCAGTAGTTTCGACCCCGAACTCGGATGGGTGCCCCAGCCTAACCGGGAGAAACAGAAGGACACGGGGGATCACCTCCCGGGCGAGGAGGTCCGGACCACGGTCACGTACTCGACCGACGAGTACGCGAGTCGGGTCTGCCCGGCGAAGGAACGCGATCCCGACGCCGACCACACGGTCTCGACCTACGGTGACTCCTACTGTTTCTGCCGGGAGGTCGACAACGACGAGACCTTTCAGAACTACCTCGCACGGGAACTCGACACCCACGTCGCCAACTACGGCGGCGGCAACTACGGGATCGATCAGGCGCTCATGCGGCTCAAGCGCCAGTATCCCGACGACCCGACCGACCACGTCTTCATGGTCGTCACCGCCTCCTCGATCGCCCGCATCCTCAGCGTCTGGAAACACTACCAGGAGTTCGGCAACATTCTCGCGGTCAAACCCCGATACGTCCTCGAGGACGGCGACCTCGAGCGCGTCGAGAGCCCCGTCGACGAGAAGGAGGAGCTGCTCGACCTCGAGTCGAAGGCCGACTTCCTCCGGGAGTACGACTTCCACTACGAGCACTGGTTCCGACCGCACTTCGCGACGCGGCCGTACACCGCGGACTTCCTCGAGAAGAACGAGCACCTCCGGTACGCCGGCTACACGGCCGGGAAGGAACTCGAGCGCCGTCTCGGCCGGTCGGTTCCGGGAATCGACTTCGACCTGGCCCAGACCCAGTCGGCGCTGCGGTTGGAGCGGCCTCGAGTGCGGTATCACGAGCGACTGTTCGATACCCACGAGGCCCTGTTCGACGCGCTCATCGAGGAGTTCGTCGACTACGCGGACGAGCAGGAGTTCGAGCCGACCTTCGTGATGGTTCAGCAGCTCCGGTACGCGAAGTACGAGTCCGAACACGGCCCGATCTACGGCGACTTGATGGACCGACTCGATGAGAAGTACGATGAACTGACGACGATCGACATGGCGACCCACCTCTCGCCCGACGACGGCGATGTCGAGTCGCTGTACGTCGAGCGCGGGGAGGGGGGTCACTACAGTCCCGAAACGAACGCCGAAATCGCGAACGTGCTGGCCGAGGTCGTCGAGCAGCGAGCAGTCGTGGAATGAATCCCGTCTATCTCGTTGCCGGCATCGTGATCCTCGTCGGGGGGATCGTGGACATCCTCTGGACGACCCTCTGGGTCGACGGGGGCTCCGGTCCGATCTCCGGCCGACTGACGACGGTTATCTGGCGCGGTCTCCGGATCGTAACGCGGGATCACAACAGGGCCCTCAGCCTCGCCGGGCCGATCATCCTCACCTTTACGCTCGCGATGTGGATCGGGCTCATCTGGATCGGCTGGACGCTCATCTTCGCGAGCGAGTCGATGGCCGTGGTGAACTCTCGCACCGGCGGCCCCGCCGACTGGTGGGGGCGGTTCTACTACGTCGCCTACACGATGTTCACCGACGGTAACGGCGACTACACCCCGGTGTACGGCGGTGACGTCTGGGAGGTCGCCAGCGCGTTCACGACGGCTTCGGGCATGGCGTTCGTCACCCTCGGCGTCTCCTACGTGCTCACCGTGCTCGGGGCCGTCTCCGACAAACGCTCCTTCGCCAGCACCGTCACGGGGCTGGGGGACCGAAGCGAAGCGCTCGTCCGAACGGGCTGGACCGGCGAGGACTTTCAGGGCCTCGAGCTGACCGTCGAGTCGCTCGCGTCGGAACTGAGCCTGCTCGCCGAACAGCACAAGTCCTATCCGATCCTCCACTACTATCACAGCGAAGAGGGCGAGCAGGCCTCCGCCGTCGCCGTCCCCATCCTCGACGAAGCGCTCATGCTCTTTCGGTACGGGATTCCCGACGAGCAGAGCCTCGATCCCGCGATCATCGCGAACGGCCGCTCGAGCGCACAGAGTTACCTCGAGACGCTCGACGAATCGTTCATCGAACCCGAGCCGGCGGTCCCGCGCGCGCCGGATCTCGGCCGGCTCCGGGAGGACGACATTCCGACCGTCTCCGACGAGGAGTTCGCCGAGGCCCTCGCGGAGCTGACCGACCGTCGCCGCCGCTTGCTCGCCGTGGTCGAAGCCGACGCCTGGGAGTGGCCGCCGCTCGAGGAGTGAGGCGGTCTGCCGTAGCCGTGTACCGGGCACACTCGCATGGCGGGTCGTGGGTACACCGGAACGACGGATAGTCATCCGTCTGAGCAGGCTCGATATTCATTGCGCTCGGCATCCACGCACTCCGTATGGAGGAGTACGACTTTCTCGTCATCGGCTCCGGCTCCGGCCTCGACGTGGCGAACGCGGCGGCGAACCAGGGACAGTCGGTCGCGGTCGTCGAGAAGGGACGACTCGGCGGCACCTGTCTCAATCGCGGCTGTATCCCGTCGAAGATGCTGCTGTACCACGCCGACGTCATGGAGACGATCGAGCGCGCGGACGAGTTCGGGATCGATGCCACGGTGACCGACGTCCGGTTCGCCGACATCGTCCGCGAGGTCAACGAGGACGTTCGCGGCAGTTCGGACTCGATCCGGCGCGGTCTCAGTTCGTCCGACCGCCACGACCTGTACGAGGCGGAGGGGCGGTTCGTCGACGACCGAACGCTCGAGCTCTCGGGCGGCGCGGCCGACGGCGAACGCGTTCGCGCGGACACCGTCCTCGTGGCGGCGGGTACGCGCCCGGCGATTCCGCCGATCGACGGTATCGAGACCGTCGACTACCTCACCAGTACCGAGGCACTCCAGCTGGAAACCGCGCCGGATCACCTCGTCATCGTCGGCGGCGGCTACATCGCCGCCGAATTGGCGCAGTTCTTCGGCACGTTCGGGAGCGACGTGTCGATCGTCGGCCGTCGACCGAACCTGCTTCCGGATGCCGACGAGGAAGTGGCCGAAGCCCTCACCGAACGCTACGCCGACCGGTTCGACGTGTACACCGGCTACGAAGCGACCGCCGTCTCCGGAGACGCCGGTTCGATCACCGTCGAGGCACGTCCGTTCGCCGACGCGGGCGGCAGTGTCGCGAGTCCGGACGACCCCGTCTCAGTCACCGGCGACGAACTGCTCGTCGCGGCCGGTCGGGTTCCGAACACCGATACGCTGAACGTCGAAGCCGCCGGTATCGAAACCGATCAGGCCGGATTCGTGCAGACAGACGAGTACCTCCGGACGACCGCCGAGGGCGTCTGGGCGCTCGGCGACATCGTCGGCGAGTACCTGCTGAAACACAACGCGAATCACGAGGCGCAGGCAGTCGCGCGCAATCTGTTCGGCGACGAACTCGAGCCGGTCGATTACTCCGCCATGCCCTTCGCCGTCTTCGTCTCGCCCGAGGTCGCCGGTGTCGGGCTGACCGAACAGGAGCTACGCGCTACTGACCGCGAGTACGCGAAGCGAACCTACCGGTACGAGGAGACGGCCCGCGGCAGCGCGATGAAGGCCGAAGGGTTCGTCAAGCCGATCATCGACCTCGAGGGCGAGGTTCTGGGTTGTCACATCATCGGTCCCGAGGCGTCGAACCTGATTCAGGAGGTCGTCGTGGCGATGACCGCCGGCTCCGGGACGGTCCACGATATCCGGGAGTCGGTTCACATTCACCCCGCGCTCTCCGAAGTCGTTCAGCGCGCGTTCACCGGGCAGTTCACTCTCGGGGAGGGAGTCGACCATGACCACGTCCACGATCACGACCACGGCCATGACCACGTCCACGATCACGACCACGGCCATGACCACGACCACGATCAGTGAATCGTCGCCTCCCGGCCATCGCCGTTCGCCGGTCAACGAAACCGGATTCGTTCGGCCCCGAGGCCCCGATTATGCTCCGCGATCGACTCCTCGAACGCGTCGAACCGACTGTCGGCGCTGCAACGAATTCACTTTCACTCCGGTAGCACACATCTTTTAGCCTCCCCGTTAGTAAGGGACAACGATGACGTCGCTACAGTCGACACTCGGTGACGAGCCGGGGATCGCCGAGGAGCTGGCCGAGAGCCAGCAGTCGATCTCCATCGCCGAGTTCTTCGAGAAGAACAAGCACATGCTCGGCTTCGACAGCGGCGCTCGAGGCCTCGTCACGGCCGTCAAGGAGGCCGTCGACAACGCCCTGGACGCCGCCGAGGAGTCGGGTATTCTCCCGGATATCTACGTCGAGATTCAGGAAGCCGGCGACTACTACCGCCTGATCGTCGAGGACAACGGACCGGGACTCACGAAAGAAACGCTGCCGAAGGTCTTCGGGAAGCTCCTCTACGGCTCTCGATTTCACGCGCGCGAACAGTCCCGCGGTCAGCAGGGGATCGGTATCTCTGCCGCCGTTCTCTACGCCCAGCTGACGAGCGGGAAACCCGCGAAGATCACCAGCCGAACCCAGGGCTCGGGCGAGGCCGAGTACTTCGAGCTCATCATCGATACCGACGAGAACGAGCCCGAGATCAGCGTCGAGGGGACGACCACCTGGGACCGGCCCCACGGGACGCGCATCGAACTCGAGATGGAGGCCAACATGCGCGCCCGCCAGCAGCTCCACGACTACATCAAGCACACGGCGGTCGTCAACCCCCACGCCCGCCTCGAGCTGCGCGAACCGCAGGAACACTTCAAGTTCGAGCGCGCGACCGACCAGCTTCCCGAGGAGACCGAGGAGATCCGCCCGCACCCCCACGGCGTCGAACTCGGGACCGTGATGAAGATGCTGACGGCGACGGACTCCCAGACGGTCTCAGGATTCCTCCAGGAGGAGTTCACCCGCGTCGGAAAGAAGACCGCGGAGTCGGTCATCGACGAGTTCCGGGACCGCCACTACGGCCGCGAGATGCGCTGGCGGCCGCCGGCGAGCCACGAGGGGATCGATCTCCGCGCCGCAGTGGAGGACGCGACCGCGAACAAGGGCCGCGACGCGACGGCCGCGTTCGCCGATGCGATCGTCGAGACGGTCTCCGATTCCGATCGGATCGCCCACTCCGAACTGGTCGCGGCCGTCGAATCGGCCGCCGACGCGGTCGAGGACGATCACGGAACGACGTTCGGCGACACCGTCCGCGAGAACGCCGTCGAGGCCGTCTGGCTCGAGCTGATCGACGCCGTCGAGGCGGACGGTGAGACGGCAGCAGACGGCGAGGACGGGACCGGGGCCGACGGCGAATCGCGGCTGGTCGCCGATCTGTACGACCTCGCGGACGACGCGACGAGCACCCGAAAGGACGACGAGGTGATCCACGCCTTCGCCGACCGACTCGCGGCCAAGTTCGAGGACGAATACGCGGACGAGAACGCTCGCCACCGGCTCACTCACAAGCGACTCCGAGCGCACGTCGATCGAGCCGCGGATCTCACCGAGGAGTACGACGACGTCTCCTTCGGCGAGACGGCGCGCGAGAACGTCATCGAGGCCGTCTGGAGCGTCATGGCGACCGTTCCGGACGAGCCGCCGCTGGTTCGCGAGCTGAACGGCGACCGCGACGCCACCAGCAACCTCGTCGACGCGATGCGCGCGACCGACATCATGGCGCCGCCGACGCGGTGTCTCGCTCCCATCTCAGAGGATCTCATCACCGCCGGCCTCGAGAAGGAGTTCGACGCCGAGTTTTATTCGTCCGCGACGCGCGACGCCGGCGTCTCCGGCGGGGATCCGTTCATCGTCGAGGCGGGAATCGCCTACGGCGGCGAGCTTGAGGCCGAAGGGACCGGTCAAGTCATGCGCTTTGCGAACCGGGTCCCGCTGGTCTACCAGCGCGGTGCCTGTGCGACGACGGATGTCGTCAAATCGATCGGCTGGCGCAACTACGGGCTCGACCAGCCCGGCGGCTCCGGCCTGCCCAACGGCCCGGTCGTGATAATGGTCCACGTCGCCTCGACGAACGTCCCCTTCACCAGCGAATCGAAAGACGCCGTCGCGAACGTTCCCGAAATCGAGGACGAGATCGAACTCGCTATTCGGGAAGCGTCCCGGGAGCTCAAGAGCTTCCTCAACAAGCGCCGGTCGATGGAAAAGCGGCGGAAGAAACAGAACGTCCTCGGAAAGATCCTCCCGGAGATGGCCACGAAAGTCGCCGAGGTCACCGGCCGCGACGAACCGGACATCGACGACGCCATCGCGCGCATCATGAACAACGTCCTCGTCGAGCGCCGGACCGAGGAAAACGGCGACGGAACGGCGGTCTCCGTCATCGTCGAGAACAACTCGAGCACGAACGAGTCGCTGGAGGTCACCGATATCGTTTCGGCCGAGCCGACGAACCTCTCCGACGGCGCGACCGTCGTCGAGATGGACGGCGAGTGGTTCGTCAAGTGGGAGCCCGAGGTCTCGAGCGACGACGAGGCGGCACTCGAGTACGAGGTACCGGACGACGCGACGTTCGATCTGGACGTCAAAGGCGTCGAGAGCGAGAAGCTGACGGTGTCATCATGAGCGTGCGAATGATGGCTCGTACTGAGCGAAGCGAAATTACGGTGAAATCATGAGCACGAACGACAACCAGCAGGCGCGGGAACAGTTGATCGATCTCGCGGCGCAGTTCTACGACCAGTTCGAACTGGGCGAGATCCCCCACATGTCCGTGCCGACGCGGACGAAGAACAACATCGAGTACGACGAGGAGATGTCCGTCTGGGTCTACGGCGACCGCGAATCGACCCGGTCGGCGAACTCCGTCCGCGGCGCGCGCAAGCTCCTGAAGGCGATCTACACCATCGAGTTCCTGTCCGAGCAACTCGAGGAAGACCGCTCGTCGACCCTGCGTGAACTCTACTACCTCTCGGAGAGCTGGGACAACGACGAGGCCCAGTTCACGAGCCAGGACGAGTCGAACGGCATGATCGAGGACCTCGAAATCGTCTCGGGAGTCACCCGCGAGGACTTCCACATGCGCCCCGAGGAATCGGGGGCGAAGGTAATGGGGCCGCTCCACATCCGCGAGCAAACGAACCGCGGCGACCGCGATATCCACTGTCAGCTCGACGTGGGCCAGGGCGGGTATCAGGTCCCGAACAACCCCGACACGATCGAGTTCCTCGACAACGATGCCGATTTCGTCCTCTGCGTGGAGACCGGTGGCATGCGCGACCGACTCGTCGAGAACGGCTTCGACGAGGAGCACGATGCCATCGTCGTCCACCTCGGGGGCCAGCCTGCGCGCGCTACGCGTCGACTGACGAAGCGCTTCCACGACGAACTCGGCCTCCCCGTCGTGGTGTTCACTGACGGTGACCCCTGGTCGTACCGGATCTACGGCTCCGTCGCCTACGGCTCGATCAAGTCCGCTCACCTCTCGGAGTACCTCGCGACCCCCGAGGCTGACTTCATCGGCATCCAGCCCAGCGACATCGTCGAATACGAACTGCCGACCGACCCGCTCTCGGATTCGGACATCAACGCTCTCGAGAGCGAACTCGAGGACCCGCGCTTCCAGACCGATTACTGGACGGAACAGATCGAACTGCAACTCGATATCGGGAAGAAGTCCGAACAGCAATCGCTGGCGTCTCACGGGCTAGACTTCGTGACGGATACGTATCTGCCCGAGCGATTGGGCGATATGGGCGTCCTCTAGGGCGCTTCGAGTCGAGATGTCTCGAGATACGTCTCGAAACGTTATCCTGATGCTGGTTTTCGACGGTCCCTGAACCAAATTTTCGGTGACACCCTGTGTCTGCAGGTGCAACCGGTTCCCGTCCGCACGGCCTGTCACCATCTAGAATCAGTGATATGGCGGACGACAAAGACAGCAAACGGCCGACGCACAGCGATCCGGACGAGGAGGCGATAGACGAACCGACGACCTCCGGTGCGCAGGAGGCCGACGAGACCGCGTGGATGATGAAAGAGGGGGTCACGATCGGTCTGATTTCGATCATGGCCGTCCTCGTCCTGGCACTGGGGCTCCTCCAGGGAACCGGCCTCGTCGACGTCTTCGCACCGATCGCCGACACCAATTTCGGGCAGTGGATCGCGTTCGGCGTGCTGGTACTCGTCGTCATCGCGGTGTTCGCCTGGTCACGCGTCGGCGTCTGAGCGCCAGCGCCGAGCCACTCCCCTCATTCGTCGAGGACGACCGGAACGCCGCGGTGTGCGATATCGACGACGAAGGCGTCCGCGTCGATTTCGATCGCCGCGAAGGTATCGTAGTGAACCGGGAGCACGAGGTTCGGCTCGAGTCGGTCGGCCAGCGTCGCCGCCTCGCGTCGATCCATCGTGAACGTGCCGCCGATCGGCGGAAGCAGGAGATCGACCGGAACGTCCTCGTGGACTGAGAGGACGTCGGTGTCACCGGGCCAGAACGCGGTGACGCCGTCGACGGTGACGCCGAAACCACAGCCCTGCCCTTCGGGATGGTACGGCGTTCCGTTTTCGTCGGTGTGCGGACCGTCCGGATCGTTGTACGCCGGCGTGGTGAACAGGTCAAGCGGTCCGAGAACGAACGACTCGTCGGCGGCGACGCGTTCGACCTCGAACGGGAGCGCTTCCGGTTGCTTGTCGATGCGGTCGATCTCGCTCGCGTCGATCGACTCGTGAACGACGACCAGCGCGTCCTCGCGGGCGACGCGTCGAATCGAGTCGGGATCGTAGTGGTGGTCGTGGGAGACGAGAATCAGGTCGCCGTCGCGAGGCTCGAGATCGTCCAGCACGTCGTACTCCTCCGGACCGGGATCGAGATAGACGACGGCACCGGTTTGGCCCTCGAGTCGGACGGTCGCGAGGCCGAACCAGTCGACAGTTACCGCGTCGAATCGGACGGTCATACGGGACCGTTTCTCGAGCGGGCCGAAAAGCGTTCCACTCCGGTCGACTCGAATCGGGTCGAGCAGCGGATCGAGAGCGGCTCGAGAAACGGCTCGAGAACGGCGCGCTGATCAGGGAATGCGGACCGAGTGCTCGAGCGTGCCGACGCCCTCGACTTCGATCTCGATTTCGTCGCCGTCGGCGAGCGGGCCGACGCCCTCCGGCGTGCCGGTCGCGATCACGTCGCCGGGCTCGAGGGTGAGATAGGTCGTGATCTCGGCGATCAGTTCGGGGATCGAAAAGATGAGTTGCTCGCGGGAGCCGTCCTGCTTCGTTTCGCCGTTGACGCGAGTTCGGACGGCGGCGTCCGCGGGGACTTCGTCGGGGGTCGCGAGCACGGGCCCCATCGGCGCGGCACCGTCGAAGGCCTTGCCGCGGATCCAGTTCTGTTCCTGGCGCTGGTCGTCGCGGTTCGAGAGATCGTTGACGCAGGTAAAGCCCTCCACGACGTCCATCGCGTCGGCTTCGGGGACGTGGCGACACTGTTCCCCGATGACGACGCCGAGTTCGGCCTCGTGGTCGATCCGCTCCTTGCCCGCGGGGAGGGTGACGGTGTCGCCGTGGGCCGCCAGCGCGTTCGGCGGCTTCAGGAACAACATCGGCCGGTCGGGCACCTCGGAGTCGAGTTCCGCCGCGTGGTCGGCGTAGTTCTTCCCGATACAGACGACTTTCGAGGGCTCCGACGGCGGGAGGACGTCGATCTCGTCACTCTCGAGCGCGTAGCTCTCGTTCGCGAAGTGAACGGTGCCGTTCTCGTACTCGCCGCGGCGAACCGCGCCGGCCGGGTCGCGGAATCGGACGTATTTCATAGTCGGTGGATGGACGCAGGGGATAAAAAGGATTGAGAAGGCGGCTCGTTCAGGGGTGTTCGAGCGGTGGGTGGCCCAGTCGGTGGAGACGCTACACGTACCCCTCGAGCGCCTCGAACGCCTCCCGCGCTGCGCGGTCGGGTTCGTCGGGATAGGTGTAAAGCTCGAGCGTGGCGAACCCGTCGTAGCCGATGTCCTCGAGGGCGTCGAATATCGCCCGGAAGTCGAGGTTTCCCTCGCCGGGGATTCGATGATAGTGCTTTCCGCGACGGCCGCCGACGATGTCCTCGAGGTGGACGCCCGTGATGGAGCCGGCGCTGGCGCGGATGCTTTCGGCAACGTCCTCGCCGTAGACGGCCGCGTGGCCGACATCGAGGTTGACGCCCAGCGAGTCCCGGCCCACCTCGTCCATCACCTCGAGCACCTCGTCGGTGTTCTCGATCAGCAGTTCGGGCTCGAACTCGATGCCGACCTCGATATCGCGGGCCTCGGCGTAGTCGAGGATCTCGTGGAGTGACTCGATCAGGTCCTCCCGTGCCGTTTCGGGTGTCGTTCCCGGCAGCGGGCGACCAGTCGCCAGACAGACCGCCGGCGAGTCGACCGTTTCGGCGAGATCGATCGCTCGCTTCGTGTACTCGACGCGCCACTCGCGGGCCTCGTCGTCCGCGCGGATCACGCTCGGCTCGAAAAAGGCCGACGGCGGCGCGTCGTCGTAGTAGCCCATCGCCGTGTTCGCGTTGATATTCGAGACGGCAAGGTCGGTGTTCGCGAGGGCCTCGAGCAGCGCGTCCCGATCGGCGTCGTCAAACGCTGGAAAGTAGGCGTGGGGATCGTCGCCGAGCAGTTCGACGCCGGCGTAGCCGTGGTCGTCGATCCGGCGGACGGCTTCGGGGAGCGAGTGACGCGTGTACGCGTTCGTCGAGAAAGCGAGTTCGACCATCGATCTGGGGCTCGTACACCGGAGGTACACTAATTCGTTGGCCCGTCACACTCGAAGCGCGATCGGCGACCGGCCGGACCGTGTGCGGTGGCGCACGCTGTGCCGCGGCGAACCGATGGTGAGCCGCGGCACAAAGCCGTGCGAGGGACGAGGGAGGGAGCATCGCGACCGACCGAGTCGGTTGGGGAGGACGTGGCAATCCCTCGTGGCCATGTGAGCAGGAAACCTGTGTTCGCAGTAGAACTGTAACGAAAAAATCACTGATAGTATGATATCTTCACTCCATATCGGCGAAAAATTGGAAGAGTCGATTCGGCATTTACAGATGCATACGTACCTTTTTGCTGCGGGTCCTCGCTCCCTTCGGTCGCTCGAACCGCTTGCAAAAATCTACGCTAAAAAGGCCGCCTCTGCGGACTTCGTCCGCTTCGGCGGTGAACCGCTCGCTTCGCTCGCGGACGCTGACAGCGGTAAGTCCTTCAGCTGCACTTACCGCGAGTTATATGAAGTATTCTGAATAAGGAAACCGTGTTACTATCTACTTGGGAGGACTGGTCATGCTGGCAACACGGAAAGGCTACGCTTTCCCCAGCCGATTCACTCGCTCTCTACGGTCGCTCGCTCATCCACCGGAAGACGCGTACGCGTCTTCCGAGCCGTTCGCTCACGATGTTCGCGAAGACCTCGCGCACGTTCGGTCCGCGGCTCACCGTTGGGTCGCGGTTCCCTATGGTCACCGTTCACAATACCGAGGCCGTCACTTCGTTCAGACCTCGCAGTTCGCCGCGTCACAGCGCGCGCCACCGCAACGTCACAGCGCATCACATGTGGTAGTCACGTCACGTCGAAGACGTACGAGAGACCCACCGCCGGAACGAGAAAGACGCCGGCAGCGAGTCCCCAGCGAACCCCGGTTGCGGTGGCGAAGGCCGCGTCGAGCAACACGAGTCCGAGGACGCACGCCCCGACCGCCGGGCCGACGGTACTCGGTACCGGGTCGACGGACGCGGCTCGCAGGGGACGCCCGACCCACCAGCAGAAGGCGACGGCGAACGCGGTCGCGACTATCGCCTCGAGCGCGGTCGGACTTCCACTCACGAGGAACCAGCCGACGGCGAGCACCGCTGCAGCCGCACCCGTAGCGGCGATTGCGACGGCACCCCGATTGGCTCCCTCGGTTTCTCGAGCCGCCATGAACGTGACGGCGGCGATGTAGCCGGTGACGACCGCAGGAACGGCGAGCAGTCGGAGCGGGAACTCGAGCACTGCGCTCCCGGCCGCAGTCGTGCCCAATACGACGTTCAGCCCGCGCGTCGCACCCATCGCGAGGAAACCGGCGGCGGATCCCTTCATGAGGCCGTCGTAGGCGATGATGGCGGTGGCGACCAGTCCGGCGGCCGCGGCAGCGGGACCGCCGGCGACGATGAACGCGATCCCGACGGCGACGAGCAGTAGCGCGAGTCCAAGTCCGAACGCGGTGCGTCGAGAGATGCGACCCGAAGGAATCGGGCGTTCGGGTCGGTCTCGAGCGTCGACGGGCGCGTCGAACGCGTCGTTGAGGGTCGTTCCCCCGGCGTAGAGGCAGACGGAACCGATCGCGAGTCCGGCGACGATAGCTGGGACGAAATCGTGGCCGGCAGCGACCACGAGCGCGGCCCCGAGGATAACGTCCGGCGGCGCGGTGAAGAGGTTCGGCGCGCGGACCAGTTCGCCGACCATACCGAGGGTCGTCCGGAGGCTGCGTTCGGGTTCGGTTTCTCTCTCGCCGGCGATTGTGTCCGACTCCGTGTCTGCGTCCGACTCCGTGCCTGCGTCCGACCCCGCGTCTGCGTTCGACTCCGCCTCCGCGTCCGACCCCGTGTTCTCGTTTCGATCCGACGACACACCGCCGGCCACCCTACGCCCACCCGCGTTCCTCGAGGGAGGCCATCGCCCCCTGAGCGGTCTCGATCGGCGTCTCCTCGTAGGGGTAGAGTTCGACGGTGACGAAACCGTCGTAGCCCCGGTCCTCGAGTTCGCCGAGGAAGGCGTCGATGTCCATCGCGCCGTCGCCGAGCTGGGTGTGCTCGTGGGTCCGATCGGCCGGGATGTCCTCGAGGTGGTAGTGGCTCGTGTGCTCCCAGAGCGGTTCGACGAGTTCGGCCGGATCCTCCCCGACGCAGTAGAAGTGGCCCGCGTCGAAGTTGCACTTCACGCGCTCGGAGTCGACCCGCTCGAGGAGCGCGAGGAACTCGTCGCCGGTCTCGATCAGGAGGTCCGGTTCGGGCTCGACGAGGAGGTCGACGCCGACTGCCTCGGCTTTCGGGATGACTTCCTCGAGGCTCTCGACGAAGGTGTCCATCGCCCACTCGCGCGATTTGCCGTCGGGAATCGGCCCGCCCGGTTCGATCGAGATGCAGGGAAGTCCGAGGTCGGACGCGGTCTCGAGCGCTGCCAGGGTGTAGTCGATCCGCTGCTGGCGATATTCTTCGTCCGGTTCGATGTAGGAAGGGTGGTGAAAGCCCTCGATCGCGGTCAGCATGAACGCGTTGGCGTTGCTGACGGCGATTCCGTGCGTCTCGAGGGCGTCCTCGACGCGCTCGCGCTCCTCGTCGGTGGCGTTTGGCGGATACAGATGGGGCTCGTCGAGCAGCAGTTCGACGCCGTCGTAGCCCGCGTCGGCGATGGCCTCGATCGCGTCCTCGAGTTGGTACTCGCGGAAGGCGTTGGTGGAGAAGCCAAACTGCATGAGTCAGGCCTCGTAGTCGAAGTTCGGCGACTGGTCGAAGAACTCGTAGGGGTTCTCGAAGACGACCGTCCGAACGTCCTCGCGGTCCCAGCCCCGGTCGAGCATCCGGTCGCGAGCCTTCGGCACCGCGAGCGGATCCGAGGGGTCCCAGTCCGCGGCGCTATTGAAGATCATGTTGTCGGTGCCGTACTCCTCGAGCAGATCGATCGCCGACCCGGTCTCGATCTTGCCCGGATAGAGCGTGAAGCCGATCCAGCAGTCCGTCTGCGTCGAGATATCGATCGTATTCTCCGTGTTGTGATCGATGATGATCCGTTCTTGCGTGACGCCCATCTCCTCGATGATTTCGACGATCCGCTCGGTGCCCGACGGCTTGTCCGTGTGGGGCGTGTGGACGATGACGGGGAGTTCGCGCTCTTCTGCGATCTCGAGCTGGCGACGGAACGCCCACTCCTCATCGTCGGTCACCTGATCGAAACCGATCTCGCCGACGCCGACGACGGGGTCGCGCTCGAGGTACTCCGGAATCCGGTCGACGACCTCCTCGGCCATCTCGCGGTAGTTCGCTTCCTTCGGCTCGAGGCCGATCGTCACGTAGTGGTCCATCCCGGCGGCCCGCTCGGCGCGGTCGGTTTCGTGCTCGATGATCTGTTCGAAGTAGTCGAAAAAGGCACCCGCGTGGTGTTTGTCCTGGCCGCTCCAGAACGCGGGCTCGATACAGCACTCGATACCCGCCCGCCGCGCTCGTCGATAGTCGTCGGCCGAGCGCGAAACCATGTGCATGTGAGGATCGATAATCCGCATACGGGCAGTCCAACGACGAAACGGTTTGGTGCTACTGGTCGTTCGATCGCCAAACCCGAGGTTGATGACGGCGAATCGATAGCTCTGGCCGGCGGAATACGGTGTTATGAGCTGGCAAAGCTGTATTACTCCCGCTACGCGAGTCATAACGAAACCCGTTCGGCCCCCACGTTCGTGGGAATGACGCTGATCGAGCGATCGACGGCAGTGATGAACCCGCTGCAGATCGATCCCGGGAACAGGATGGGTGATCGCGCGTCGAAAATCCGGATCGAGCGGCCGCCGGGAGGGAATGAGACCCGATGAGTCACGGGGAGGATCCAGCGGTCGACGACGGGGACCGAACGGGCGTCTGGCTCGTCGGGGCACGCGGGAACGTCGCAACGATGTCGATCGTCGGCGCTCGCGCCATCGCCAGGGGAGCGACCGACACCACCGGGATGGTAACCGAGCGCGATCCGGTCTCGAGCCTCGGGCTCCCGCCCGTCGAGGGGTTCGTCTTCGGAGGCCACGACATCGAACCGGAGTCACTCGTCGGACAGGCCGAGCGCCAGCGCGATCGAAACGGCGTCCCGGACGCTGACACGCTCGAGACGGTTCGAGATGATCTGGCCGCGATCGACGAGCGGATCGAGGTCGGCACGGCGGTCAACTGCGGTGCCGCCGTTTCCGAGGACAGCGAACAGCTAGACGAGACCCTGCCGATCCGCGATGTCGTCGACCAGATCCGAGACGACTACGAGACGTTCCGCGATAGCCACGCCCTCGAGCGACTCGTCGTCGTCAACGTCGCCTCGACGGAACCCGAACTGGCGGAGCCGGAGCGATACGACACGCGCGACGCGCTCGAGCAAGCGATCGACGAGGACGACCGCGACCTCCCTGCCAGCGTCCTCTACGCCTACGCCGCGATATCCGACGGACACCCGTTCGTCAACTTCACGCCGAGTGCGGCCAACGCGCTCGGGGGAGTCCGCGAACTCGCGGCCGAAAACGAGGTTCCGCACGTGGGACGCGACGCGAAGACCGGCGAGACGCTCGTCAAGTCCGCGCTCGCGCCCATGTTCGCCGGCCGCAATCTGCGAGTCATGAGCTGGGAGGGCCACAACATCCTCGGCAACACGGACGGCCTCGTCCTCGAGGACGAGGCGAACGCCGCCGGTAAGCTCGCGAGCAAGGGCGACGTGCTCGACTCGATCCTCCCCGATATCGGTCACAACCGAGTCCGGATCGACTACACGCCCTCCCTGGCCGACTGGAAGACCGCCTGGGATTACATTCACTTCGAGGGCTTCCTCGAGACGGAGATGAAAATGCAGTTCACCTGGGAGGGGTCGGACTCCGCGCTGGCCGCGCCGCTCGTGCTCGATCTGGTGCGGTTGATCTCTCACGCCGACGACCACGGCGACGGCGGGCTTCAGCCCCAGCTCGCGTCGTTCTTCAAGGCCCCGCTCGGCGTCGACGAGCACGACTTCTCCCGGCAGTTGGATCGACTGTACGACTACGCCGAGGAGCATCGCTGATACGCAATACTCCCCGCTGACCGCCGTTCCAGCCCGACACGTTCCCGAGACCCATGCCCGAACTCACGATTCCCGAAACGACCGAGACGGCCGGCCGAACGATCGTCCTCGATGTCGTCGGCCTCCAGCCCCAGCACATCGACGCCGACCGAACGCCGACGCTCGAGTCGTACTTCCCGAGCGAACGCGTGACCGACCTCAGGCCACCGTTTCCAGCCGTCACGGTTCCGGCTCAGACCACCCTCGCGACCGGATGCGGTCCCGGCGAGCACGGCGACGTCTCGAGCGGCGAGTACGACCGCGAGCGAAAAACCGCCGAGTTCTGGGAGCGCGACCGCGACGGTCGCGACCGGATCTGGGAGACCGCGAGCGACGAGGCCGGGCTGACCACCGGCGTCCTGAACTTCCAGCACTTGATCGGGACGAGCGCCGACGTGGCGGTCACACCGTCGCCGATCGAGGACGAGAACAACGACATCCTCGAGATGAACTGCTGGACGAACCCCGACGGCTTCTACGACGACCTTCGGGAGGAACTTGGGCACTTCCCCCTGCACAACTACTGGGGACCCGGCGCGAACGAGGAGGGGAGCCGCTGGATCCTCGCGGCCGCGAGCGAGGCGATCGACCGGTTCGATCCCGACCTGCTGTGGATCTACGTTCCCCACCTGGATTACGCCGGGCAGAGCGACGGTCCCGACAGCGACGCCTTCACGACGGCACTCGAGACCGTCGACGACCTCCTCGAGACGTTCCTCGCGGACCTCTCCGAAACGGACCGCTGGGACGAGACGGTCCTCACCCTCGTCAGCGAGTACGGGTTTCACGAGGTGGATCGACCGCTGTTCCCCAATCGCGCGCTCCGGGAGGCCGGGTTGCTCGAGACGGACGCGGAGGGCGACGCCGACATCCCCGGTTCGGACGCGTTCGCGATGGTCGACCACCAGATCGCACACGTCTACGCCGACGAGGGAGCGGTCGACGCCGCTCGAGACGCGCTCGCGGGGCTCGAGGGAATCGACGCGGTCCTCGCTGACTCGGGGAAGGCCGAGCGCGGGATCGACCACCCGAACGCGGGCGACCTCGTCCTCGTGGCCGAACCGGACACCTGGTTCCAGTACTACTGGTGGAACGACCGCGCGAACGCGCCGCCCTACGCGACCGAGATGGACATCCACGCCAAACCCGGCTTCGACCCCTGTGAGTTGTTCTTCGGCGACGAGGGACTCGTCTCGCTGGACGCCTCGCAAGTGAGCGGCTCCCACGGTCGCGTCGACGAATCCGCGTTCGGCTGTTTCGGCCTCGGCGGTCCGGCCGCGCCCGAACTCGAGGGTGACGGGCCGGTCGACGCGACGGACGTGACGCCGACTATCGTGGACTTACTCGGGCTCGAGGGGGAGCTCTCGATGCCGCTCGAGGGGTCGTCGCTTCGACGGCCCTGACCGGAACTGGTCTCGTGCGTGATAGCGTGTCACCCCCAGCCCGGAACGGAACCCTTTTTACTAGCCCCCGGCAACGACCAGTTGCACACAGCGCGTGTGGTAGATGGCTCCGTTGCTGAGACGGACGAAGTCCGTCGATGCTCGGAGTAGAGAGCGAAGCGATATGCTCCGTTGGTGTAGTCCGGCCAATCATTTCGGCCTTTCGAGCCGATGACCTGGGTTCAAATCCCAGACGGAGCACTCTTCTGAGGAACGAAGTGACGAAGAAGGAAGCGCACGTTCTGGGATTTGAATCAGACGAGTCGCAGCACCGAGCGTAGCGAGGTGATCGCCTCGGCGTGGTTCAAACCCCAGACGGAGCGATAGTTTGAGAGACGTGGTTGGTTTCCATCTCTCGGAGCGCAGTCCTCTCTCGAGTCACGAGTGCATCTCTCCCCGAACGGATCCCAAACGACAGATTTGCGACGAGCGAATTCTCGAGTCGTCAACGTTACACACGAGAATCCGACTCGAGAAAGGACGAGCGATAGCGTCGGTTTCAATCGGTCCGTCGGGTAGTGACGTTCGTTCGGTTGGCGGATACACATGACACCGAAGCGGCGATGACGATTCGTCTATTTGCACCAATCCACGCCCATACGAGGCTCGTCCGTTTATCTCACAACATCGGCTCAGTAGCCACGGATAGAACTGGATATTCGTAAACTCCTAGTAGATGGAGCACTTCATACCAGCTAATGACCTACGAACACTTGGACTCAGATCTGGTAAACAAACTGCTTGACGATGGCCGAGCGAGCCTCCGCAGCCTCGCCGAAGAACTCGATGTCTCCGTCACGACGGTCTCGAACCACCTCTCCGACCTCGAGGAGGAAGGCGTCATCGAGGGCTACACGCCGAAAGTCGACTACGATGCGGTGGGGTACGATGTCACTGCCATCATGCAACTGAAAGCCGAAGGGAGCGCGCTTCCGGAAATCACGCAGACACTGAAGGACCACCGCCAGATGATCTCCGTCTACGAGGTCACGGGGGACTACGACGTAATCGCCATCGGGAAGTTCAAAGATACGGACGACATGAACGACGAGATCAAGTCCCTGATCACCGATCCCGACATCAACCAGTCGAATACGAGTATCGTGCTCAACGCTGTCTCCGAAAACGAACAGTTCGAACTCGACACGGAGTAACCGCGTTTCGGTCCTCGAGCTGGTGAGCGATCTCGACAGCAACTGCGGACGCCCCGTCTCCGCGCGTTCGGTAGCGGCGGCTTGGGTGTGATTATCCGATCGGGACCCCGAATTACTCTGTTTTCGAGGATGGAAACAGCTGATTGTCCGTCGGACTGGAATACTAACATCCGGTTGTTTTGTGATGCTAACTACCGCTCTCTCACGAGACAAATACAGTGAATCGGCGCTCCTGAAGAAATATATTCTATACCAGAAACTGTGGAAGCTTCTATTGAGTCGGACGGCGTCTCTCGAGAAGAGTCATGGCATATGGTACCAATCCTGAAAAGAGGTACAGCTACGGGGAGGTGAGCGACGAGGATCGTCGCGACTTTCTCAAAGCCCTCGGCGTCATCGCCGGCGGCGGTATCGCCGGTGCGACGCTGCGCGATCTCCGCGCGGAGGTCTCGAGCGGTGCCGCGGAGGGGCTCGCAGAGATGGGCGAGGCCGTTCGCGGTGGACTGACGGGAACGCTTGACCCGGCGCTGTTGAACGAGCAACTGGCGGGGCTCGAGGCGAGCTTCGAACTGTTGCCCGAACTGGAGTCGATGGGGGTTCCCGAGCAGGGTGCGTCGGCGTACCAGGAGCTGACGACGGCGGCGTGGGCGATCAACGATCACCTCGCGGAGGTCGGCTTCTTCGCGAGCGCGGAGGAGAACCTGCCGGCGTTCGAGCCCGATCACATCGAGGCAACGACACGGCAGTTGCTGCATATGGACACGCTGCCGGCCACGCTTTCCGAGATCGGGTTCTCGGAGCAGGAACAGACGGCGCTGGTGACCAATATCGTGAACACGCGCGAGCAGCTATCGTGGTGGCTGGCGACACCTGACTATCCGCCGGCGGACGCCGTCGAAGACGGTGTCGTCCACGAGTACGTCGCACCGCTTCATCAGCGGGCCGCAGAAGGCTCGCTACTGTGGATCGACGGGCTCGATCACTTCCTCTGGCAGCGAGAGCCGCTCATTACCGGGGAGATGATCGATCGCGGCCTCTGGGACATCAAGTCGATGCTCGGCGGGTACTACCTGATGAGTTCGGCTGTACGTGACCTTGCGAACGGGCAAATCGCCGACGAGGAGCTTTCGACACTGATCACGGCGGGATCCGCGATCGAGATCATCGGTCAGGAGTTCCTGCTCACCGACACCGTCCGAATTACAGATGAGAAGCGCGCACCGAAGGGGGTGATCGACCAATGACGTACGAATCACATCTTGCAGACCTACCAGAGGATGCACCGTGGGACGAAAAACCGGGTGAATCGGTCATCGAACAGCACGATACCGACGCGATTCCGGAGGTAGACGTCACGGAGGAAGACATCGCGGCGTCGGGCGAAGACGAGACGAACTGGCTCATCTTCGGGAACAACTATCAGGGGCACCGACACACCACTGCGGACGTGATCGCGCCGGAGAACGTCGGTGACCTCGAGGTCGAGTACGTTCTCGAACTCGGCGAACCCCCAAACGACTTCCAGGGGTCACCGATCGTCGTGGGCGGCGATCCGCCGATCATTTACCAGACGATCGGGCCGGATATGCTGTACGCGATACACGGGCGTACCGGTGACATCCTGTGGACGCACTTCTACGAAAACGCCGACGGTGCATCCGACGAGACGCCGCCTGCCGAGCGCGGTCCTGCGGTTCTCGGGGACACAGTCTACAAGAGCACGCTCGATCTGGGCGTGCTCGCGATCGATCGGTACACCGGCGAGGAACAGTGGTACTACAACGGCGCTGCCGCCTATCGGGGGGAGGTTGCGGACGACGTGCGACACGAAGAATTGCAGTGGGAGCGGTCGCGCGGGACGACATCGTCGCACCCGCCGATGATCTACGACGGGATGCTGATGAAGGGCAGTTTCGGCGGCGAATTCGGCGTCAGCGGATTCTACGACGCGATCGACCTCGAAGGGAACCCGCAGTGGCGAGTGAATATGACGCCCGAACACGAGTGGGTCGGCGATTCGTGGCAACACGGCGGCGGGACCGCGTGGGCCGCGTCGTGTATCGAACCCGACAGCGGGACGGTCGTCATTCCGTCCGCGAACCCAGGTCCGTGGTACGGTACCGTTCGTCCGGGCTGGAACCCCTATACCTGCGGTAAAGTCGGTGTCGACATTGAAACCGGCGAATACCAGTGGCACCATCAGGACGCGCCCCACGACTGGTGGGACTATGACTCACCGAGTCCGCCACTCGTTTTCGAAGAGGAGGTCGACGGTGAGACCAGGAAGTTCGCGACTTGGCCCGGCAAGACCGGTTGGGTGTACACTGTCGACATGGAAACCGGCCAGCTCCACCAGCGCAGCGAGGAGTTCGTCCAGCACTACAACATGTGGTCGCTACCGCCGTTCGACGACATCGAGAACGCGCAGTGGATCATGCCGGACCTCAGGGGTGGCACGAATCCCCAGACGAGTTCCTTCGATCCCCAGAGCAGGACGCTAATCGTCAAAGGGCTCAACCAGCCGATGCGACTCTCCTGGTTCGAGACGGAGTACGAACCCGGTGAGACGTACATCGGGATGGATATCGAGCATGCGCCGGTGCCGGCTACACAGGAGCAAGAGGAAGAGGAGGAAGAAGAAACTGCCGACGACGGAGAAGAGGCCGAAGAGGAGAAAGAAGAAACTGCCGATAACGGAGAAGAGGCTGAAGAGGAGAAAGAAGAAACCGCCGACGAAGAAGCGGACAACGGAGACGGATCGGAAGAAGAGTGGCGAGAAGCGTGGAACGGCTACGTCGGCGTGCTCGCCGGGATCGATCCGATCAGCGGTGAAGTGAAATGGCGGAACTGGTACGAGGAGACGCCGCCGTGGGGCGGTTCGTTGACGACGCCGACCGGCGTTACCTTCGCGGGAGACGGTGACGACCTGTTCACCGCGTTCGAAACCGAGACGGGCCAGCCGTTGGCCTCGTGGGACCTCGGCACCGCCGCGTCCGGTGCGCCGGTCAGCTGGTACGATCCGGGTGAAGGAAAACAGTACGTCGCAGCCCCCGCCGGCGGGGAGCGTGAGAACTACACCGAATCGGGCAACCGGTTCGTCGTTTTCTCGCTCTCCGAGTAGGCCTCGACGCGGTCTTTTTTGCCCGCATTTCGACGCCGACCGATCGCGGGAGCGGTTCCCCTCGGTACGATAGTCAGTGACGACTGGATCGCGACCGGCGGCCGACGAACGCTCTCAGGCTTTCGGTCGAAAAACGAATTGGTGACCGATCTCTTACCGGTCCATCAATTGTGCTCGCCGCGTCGCTCCTGCTCGTCCGTCGAGACAAGCCGGTGGACTGCACCCTCTCCCTCCACCGTCGACGTGGTGGTGGTGAGGACGTATAGTTCGCCGTCGCCCCCCGACCGAAGCCGTAGACGAATCCCGTCGGTCGCCCGTCTTCGGCGGCATCACCCTCGAGCTGAATCCGTTCGATCGGCCACAGTCCGTCCCGAGTGGTCCCCTCGCTGGGTTCGGTCTCCTCGTCGTCTCCCGTCGGCGGTTCGAGGAACGTGTCCTCGGCGCCGCCACCGACATCGACCTCGTCGAGCCATTCCTCGGGCGGTCGGGCGAGGAACACCGTTCCCGGGTCTTCGCCGTCCCGACTCCAGTCGCCGAAGACGTACGTGTTCTCCAGTTCGTCGATTTCGCTGTCGGTGTAGAGGTAGCCGCCGGTGATAGAGACGCCGACCGGCTCGCTGGTCTCCTCGGCGTCTTCGCCGTCCTCGGCCCCAGCGGACTCGAGGAGTCCGAGGTCGTGTGGGTATTCGATGACCGGATCGAGTAATTCTTCGCCGTCTCTGACGTCCTCGGGCGTGCTTTCGGGACAGTCTTCGGCCGGTTCGGAGGGCGTTTCGGTACTGAAGCAGTGGGTCCCCTCCTTGACGTTCCAGCTGTAATTGCCGCCGCGCTGGACGTGATTGACGCTCTCGAAGAGGTTCTGTCCGACGTCGGCCATCAGGAACTCTCCCTCGCCGGTGAACGACATCCCGCCCCACGGGTTGCGCATCCCCCACGCGTAGTACTCGTCGAGGTGCCCCTCGGCGTCGACCAGCGGATTGTCGTCCGGAATACCGTACGCGCGCTCGTCGCCCTCGGCGTCGCCGCCGTCTTCGGACGTCTCCGACGTCTCGCCGTCCACGTCAACGTCGAGTCGCAAGATTCCGCCGAGGAGATTCTCCGCCGTGTCCTGCCCGTTACCGCCCTCGTTCTCGTCGTACCAGTCATCGACGTGACCCGTTCCCGTGTCGTTCGCACCGCCGCCGTCGCCGGTCGCCACGTAGAGATAGCCGTCGGGACCGAAGGCGATCGGGCCCGAATTGTGGTTGAACTGTGGTTCCGGAATTTCGAGGAGCGTCCGCTCGGAATCGGGATCGGCCGTCGAGTGCTCCTCGTCTGCGGTCCGGAACTCCGAGAGGACGAACGTGTGATCGTACTCCTCGGGGTTCCCTCCCGCGGTGGCGAACTGTACCGGACGAAAAATCGACCGTTGTCCTCGAACTCGGGGTGGAAGGCGAGTCCGAGGAGGCCGCGCTCGTCGAAGTCCTGGAATTCGACAAGTTGGTCCGAGACGTCGAGGAACGGCTCCTCCTGGAGGCCGTCGTCGTTGTGAACGTAGATGTACCCCGTCTGGTCGACGATGAACCGCCGGTCCGCGTCTTCATCCGCTACTTGGAGCGTAACGGGGGCGGTCAACCCCTCTGCTACCGTCTCCAGGCCTACGGTCGGCCCCTCACCGATGAGTTGCGTGGGTTCGGCGGCTTCCTCACCGTCAGCCGTCTCACCGACGAATTCGATATCGCCACGCATCGACTGGGGGTGTGGCCCACAGTAGTACTCGGCCATCGATTCCTCGGCGGTGAACTCGACGGTCTGCGTTTTGCCCGACTCGGAGAAGAGATCCGTACTGACGAGGTCATTGCCGTCTTCGTCTTCGATGTTGAAGTTGTGCTGTGCCCCATCGAGGTTCTCCCAGGTGAGCGTATACTCCTGGCCTGCTTCAAGTCGAAGCGTCGGATTCCGTTCGTCCGCGATTTCGTCGGGTGACTGGCCGATCCAGCCGCTCGTTCTGCCACCGAGTTCGATCTCGCTGGGGAACGCTTCCTGAGCGCCGACTGTCGGCGCGAGCCCTGCGGCGGTGAGCGCTGCGGATGATTTGAGAACAGTCCGTCTCGACAGCCGATTTTCGCTGTTCTGTCTCGTCATTGTGTCGAATACGGAGAGGTCGTGGAAAGCTATCACGTCTGTTAGCCTTTCACAGACCACATTGCGTGGTTTCTAACTCGGCCAATAAAGCGTCCTGACCGTTTCGAAAACAAGAAGAAATTATACGGAAGCTGAAACGATAATAGTCAGTTATCTCCGATATCGATCGTCTCTGATGGCCGAAAGACGCGCTCTAAGTGCCGTTCGTCGCGGATCAGCGCGACGATAGTCGGCGGACGGATCCACTGCACAAACCGATCACTCGCACTCGAGCGGTATCTCGATCGAAAAGACGAACGGCGGGTCGATTGTCGGCGCGTTCCGCGATTACTCGTCGTCTGCGGTCTCGTTTCCGGTTTCCGACTCCGTCTCGTTGCCCGACTCGTCCGCCTCTTCCTCTTTTGTTTCGTCGGCTCCCTCGCCGCCTTCTTCCGCCTGATCGTCTTCGGCCTCCTCGTCTTCCGATTCGCCCCCTTCGGCCGCTTGGTCTTCAGTCCCCACCGCGTTCTCGTGTTCTTCGATCGCCTCGCCTTCGCCTTCGGGAACGATCCGGTACACTTCGCCGGTCTCGCCCTCGGTGTAGCGAGCGGTCGTCAGCACGTAGAGTTCGTCGTCGTGGTCCCGCCCGAACGCGAGGACGAAGCGGTTGAGATTTCCGTTCTCGGAGCCGCCGACGGAGAGCTCCTGGATCTCCCAGAGGTCGTCTTCCGACCGGTCGTTGGTCGGTTCGTACTCGTTGACCGGCGAGGCGAACAGTCTTCCGTCGGGCGTTTCGAACGCCCTGCTCCAGTCGCCGTAGACGTACATGTCCTCGAGCTCGGAGACCGTGTCACCCTCGTAGACGTAGCCGCCGGTGATCGAGATCCCGACCGTTTCGTCGCCGACCTGGTGGGGATACTCGATAACGGGATCGAGGAGGTCCTCGCCGCCACGGACGTCGTCCGGCGTCGCGTTCGGACAGTCCTCTCCCGGTTCGTTGGGGTTCTCGGTGCTGAAACAATGCGTCGCCTCCTTGACGTTCCAGCCGTAGTTGCCGCCGTTCTCGACGATGTTGACCTCCTCGAACAGGTTCTGTCCGACGTCGGCGACGAAGAACTGCCCCTCGCTGTCGAAGGACGCTCGCCAGGGGTTGCGCAGCCCCCACGCGTAGTACTCATCGAGGCCTTCGTCGCTGTCGACGAACGGGTTGTCGTCTGGAATCCCGTACGACTCACCGTTTTCGCCCTCGCTGTCGACGTCGAGCCGGAGGATGCTCCCGAGAAAGTTTTCCGTCGTGTTCTGTGCGTTACCACCTTCGTTGTCGTCGTACCAGTCCTCGACGTGACCCAGTCCGGTGTCGTCGGCGTCGCCGCCGTCGCCGAGGGGCACGTAGAGGTAGTCGTCCGGTCCGAAGAGGACCGCACCGGCGTTGTGGTTGAACTGCGGCTCCGGCACCTCAAGCAGGACCGTCTCGGAGTCGGGATCGGCCGTCTCGTGGTCGTCTCCTTCGGTTGTAAACTCCGAGAGGACGGCGGTGTGGTCGTAGTCCTCGGGTGTGTCGTCGGTCGGGGGTGCGCTGTACCGGACGAAGAAGCGGCCGTTCTCTTCGAACTCGGGGTGGAAGGCGAGTCCGAGGAGGCCGCGCTCGTCGAAGCCGGCGTCGGTCGCCTCGCCGACCTCGACCATTCGATCGGTGAGGTCGAGGAACGGCTCCGCTCGCAGCCCGGCGGTTCCGTTCCCGGCTCCCATGCCGTCTTCGTTGTCGGTTTCAGCCTCGGTCTCGTTACCGGCCTCGGTCTCGTTACCGGCAGCCATCCCGTTCTCGTCCGTCATGCCGTTTTCGCCACCGCCGTCGGCTCCCGTCTCGAGGACGCGGATCTGTCCGGGCTGATCGACGACGTAGTACCGGTCTTCCTGTCCCGGTGCGACCTCGAAGCCGACCGGGGAGGTGAAGCCGCCTGCGACCCGTTCGAGGCCGATCGTCGGCCCTTCCGTCACGACATCCTCTTGGGTTTCCTCAGCGTCCCCGTCTCCTCCCTCGGCCCCGGCCAACTGGATGTCGCCTCGCATCGAGTTCGGATGGACCGAGCAATAATACTCCGCCATCTCGGCGGTCGCCTCGAACTCGAGGGTCAGCGTCTCTCCCTCGTCGCCCATGATCTCGGTTCCTTCGAGTTCCTCTCCCTCCGAGTCGAGGAGAACGAAATCGTGCTGGAGTCCGTCGAGGTTCTCCCACGTGACGACGTATGTTTGTCCCTCCTCGAGTTCCAGCGTCGGATTCGTCTCGCCTTCGATATCGGACGGCGCTTGGCCGACCCAGCCGGCCGTTTCGCCGCCCAGTTCGATCTCCTCGGCCTCCTGTCCGGTCGCGATACCGCCGAGTCCCGCTACGACGCCGGTCGCCGCAGCGCTCTTCAGGAACAGCCGTCGTGACGAGTCGAGATCCGCTTCGAGTCCCGCTTTGTCTCTGGATACCATTGGTTGTGGATCCTCTTCCCCATCCTCGCTCGAGATGTCTATAAATCGGAGATACCGTTGCACCGGAAACACAATACTTGCCGGTGCAGGCGGCGGCGGTCAGGCCGGCTGGTGGCGAAATCCGCGCGTTTCGCGTCGCTCGTCGATTTGTTCCACTTAACACGATCATTCCGGTGGTAATCACAGTTAGTGTTAGATCTCATTGAACTCACCGGATCGATGCAGTTCTGGTCGACAGGATCTGTAGCGTCCAGATCGGTCGATCCACTGCGCCGGACGCGGATTCCGTCACCGTTCGAACGAATTCCTCCTAGAGTAGTTATGTACCTCGAATACCTATCCGTCGAACGGTACGTACGGTCCGAAGCAGCCGAGATCGGACGTGTCGGCCTGGCGTATCGTCGGCGGACGATCGGAGAATCCACCGCCACTCGTTCTCCTCGACTCGGTTCGAGACGAGCCGCCCTCCGGTGGCTACGCATAGTTCGCGATCCAGTAGGCGACGTAGAGCGCGAACAGGGCGATGCCACCGATGCGGGTGACGCGACCGCGTGCAAGCATGGCGGTGACGACGAGCAGGCTGCCCGCGAGAAACGGCCAGTGGACCGTCAGCACGTCGCCGCCGGTGCCGACAGGGTGGAGCATGGCGATGATGCCGACGTTTGCCGTCAGATAGAAGACGGTGCTACCGACCACGTTCCCAACGGCCAGTTCCGGGCGGCTCTGTCGAACGGGTTCGACGGTAAGCGCCAATTCTTCGATCGAGGCGATGAAGCTCAACACCGTCGCCCCGAACGCCAGGCCCGAGATGCCGAAGGCGACGAAAATTCCCTCGGCGCTGACCACCGTGACCCCGGAGCCGACGGTCATCCCCACGACCGCGAGGACGGCCACGCCGAGGTTGAACAGGCCGCTCCGGTGCTCAAAGGAGGGGACGAACTCGTCGAGGTCGAGATCCAACTCCGGATCCGACTCCCCGGTCGGTTGTACTCTCGACTCGTCACCCCCGTTCGGCATTCCTGTTTCCGTCTCCGCTCCCGTCTGCACCGCCGCTTCGCTCTCCGCGTCGGCCTCGAGATCGACCACTTCCTGGAGTTCCGCCGAGAGCAGATACGTCGTTTCGGAGCGGCGCTCGTGCCAGAAGATGTAGGCGAGCAGCGGGACGAACAACCCGAGGAGGGCCGCTCCCTCGAGCGGATCGATCGTCCCGCCGATCGACAGCGCGAACGCGGGGACGGGAACGAGAACGAGCAGCACGAGATATGCGCTGGGAACGTCCATCCGAAACGGCACGAGGACCCCCGCGAGTCCGACGGCGACGGCGAGGACAAACAGTGATTCCCCGAACACCGTCCCGAGCGCGAGCCTGGGAAGTTCGACGAACGCCGCGGTGATCCCGAGGACGGCGTTCTCGAGGTCGACACCGGCCAGTACGACTGCGAGAAAGAAGCCGGAAACGCCGAGCGAAACGGCGCTCTGGGCGACGGCCTCGATGAAGATCTCGACGCACCAGATTACCAGCACGACGCCGACGAGAAACAGGCCGACGAGGGCCACCGTCGAGCTCGGAACGACCATGTCCGTGAGCCTACACCACGCTCGTACTTAGTTGCCGATTGCGGTCACGACGAAACGCGACCGAGCGGTCGAAGGCGGTCTCGATGGGGACGGTCGCCATCGCCGGTGCCCACGACCTCACTAGTGCCCGCGATCCGGTCGTCACGGCCGTGACAGCGCTGCCGACGAGACCAGTTCCGCGAACTCACCGAGGCTCAGCCACTGATCGGAACGCCACCGAAGACGACGATCGCGATCAGCCAGTAGGCGACGTAGAGCCCGCCGAGGAGGAAGCCGTGCCACCGTTTCAGCTTCCCCTTGTAGAGGAAGTACGCGGCGAGGGCGGTCACGACGATCACCGTCGGGAGATGGAAGGTGAGCACGGATCGGGAGATCTCGAGGTCGCTGAGGAGCATGATGACGCCGACGTTTCCCGTCACCGAGAAGAGGACGCTCCCGATGACGTTTCCGACGCCGATCTCGGGGACCCCCCGTCGAACCGGTTCGATCGTGAGCATGACGTCTTCGAAGGTGAGGATCACCGTCAGGACGGTCGCCCCGAAGACGGTTTCCTCGAGGCCGAACCCGTCGATAACGACCTCCGACCCGGCCTCGAGCAACATCGACGCGAACACGATGCCGATCAGTGCCAGGACGGAGAGAAGGAGCCAGAGCCACCCGGACGCGAAGCGACCGCCGACGAGTCGATCCTCGGAGATCTCCGAGAACTCTGCGGGCAACGCGACGCCGCCGTCGGCCTGTATCTCCTCGCCGAGTTCGGTGGTCCGGAAGACCGGCGTGTCGCGCTGGTACTCTCGAGCGATAATATAACCGAACGCGAGGACGAACGCGACGAGGAGCAGGAGTCCGTGGACGAACGTCAGCGTTCCGAGGAGCACGAACGGAATTAACATCAGCGGTGCCATCGCGAAGAGGGCGATGTAATCGGACGGGAGATCGACCGGGAAGGGCCTGATGATCGCGGCGAGGGCGAGCGTCACGCCGATGATCGCAAGTCCGGTCCCGAGCGCCGTCCCGAGGGCAGCACCCTCGAGGTCGCCGGCCGACAGAACGAGCGCGAGGATCGTGTCGTCGAACTCGAATCCGGTGAAGAGTATCGCGAGCGCGAACAGCGATATCTTCAATTTCAGCGCCGCTCGAGTGAGATAACTGATCAGCTTCTCGACGCAGACCGTCAAGAGGACGCCACCGACGACGAGGACGAGCACCGCACCGAGGAGCCCTTGCGCCTCGACGAATCCCTCGATCGCCCCCTCGAGGCCGCCTTCGTTCTCCGCCGCGTCGACGTCTTCATCCACACTTCCGTCGTCGCCCTGAGCGAGAACCGGCGCGACCGGAACTGCGACGAGCGTCGCGGTCACCAGGAGAGCAGCGATGATCCGTCGGACCGATCGACGAGAGAGGCGGCGTCTCGTACCGATCGAGCGCACCGCATTCGCGACTCTCGGACGTTGTGACGCGATGGCGCTCTCGACGAGGACCTCGAGCATGTGGGTTCCGCATGCGAACCAGTGCCATATAGCTAGCAGGCCGGAGGGATCAGTTCCATGGAAATCCCTACACGGAACCCGTGGGAGATTTCTACACGGGCCAGTTGGACACCACTTTCACTACACCACTGTCACTGTCCGACCCATGCATGGACACGAGGAGGATCTCACGACGGCTCCGATTCCGACTCGCTCTCGTCGTCGAGCGGATCGGCCTGCAGGACGAACGCGCGCTCCGGCGGCGGGGCGATGCGCAACTCGATGCGCCGAGCGAGTTCGTAGTACTTCCGATTCCCGCGCCTGTAGTGTTCGACCAGCCCGGCGTCCTCGAGCGTCGAGAGGTGGTGGACGGCGGTTTTTCCATCCATTCCGATCTCCGCTGCGAGTTCCGAGACGTACATCGGTTCCCGCGAGAGTTCCCTGAGAATCGCCAAGCGCGTTCCGTTTCCCAGGGCGTCGATCAGTGTCACGCACGTCCGTACGACATCCCGCATCAAGAAAGGTGTCGACGATTCTCACTGTGCTCGCGGTCGAAGCCAGGGGAAGTATGCCATCGATCCGATCTGTCGAAACGCGTGGATGCAGCTTTATCGGCGTCGTCGTGGGACGACCACTATGAGCGACCGCGTCGACTTCCCCGACGATCGAACCAGCGACCGGCGGACGATTACGAGCGGCTTCTTCGAACAGGAGGTGTACCTCTCCAGCGAGGAGACGGCCGCCTTCCTCCACGACCTCGCCGATCAGCTCGAGGCCGGATCCTCGTTTACCATCTCCGCGTCGGAGTGGGAGATCCCCTTCGACTACAGTGATCCCGTCGAGGTCGAGATCGAGTTCTCCGAGCAGCGAGAGCGCGAACTCGAGATCGAACTCGAGTTCACGGAGCCGTCGGGGGGTGACGAGCTGTCAGTTCGGTAAGTGGGTGCTCGGGAACAGTCGGTTCGGCAAACGGGTACTGCTATCCGCCGACTCGAGAGACCGTCGGGAACAGTGTGCACGACATCGCCGTCGGCGCGGACCGACTCACACCCGCTCGGCCGACATAATGGGTCATGGATGCGGACAAACACGAACTTTCGCCCGTGCAACTCGCAATAACCGGTCGGTTTGTCGGGAAACGGTGTGCGCGATTTACACGATTTCGGCTGGTCGGTCCCGCCGTTGCAGTCATGACTATTGACAACACGACCGAGCCGACGACCGGTACCGATTCCCGAGCGAGTGTTTCCCGACGATTTATCCTGGGGAGCATCGCCGCGACGAGCGCGCTCGCGAGTCTCCCCACGGGCGCGTTCGGACGACAAGACGACGCGGCGGGCGACCTCGAGACGATCGCCGAGTTCGAACCGCCCGCGCTCCCGGAGAATCTCGCGATCGACGAGCGGGGAACCGTCTACCTGAGTATGGGGCCGTCCGGCGAGATCCGCGCCGTCGACTCCGAGGGGAATCAGTCGTCGGTCGCGACGCTCGATACCGGCGATCAGGGGCTCCTACTCGGCGTTACCGTCCTCGACGGTACGCTCTATGCCGCGAACGGGTCGGGCCAGCGGGAGACGCACGGCATCTGGCGCGTCGATCCGGAGGACGGCGACCCCGAGCGGATCGCGTCGCTGTCGCCCGACGAATCGATGCCGAACGGGATCATGCCCGATCCCGCGACGTCGGACGCGCTGCTCGTCTCCGATCACCTCGGCGGCGCGATCTGGCGCGTGACGACCGACGGCGAAGCCGAGCCGTGGGTTTCGGATCCGTTGCTCGAGCCGGACATGGACGCCCAGACGCCGGTTGGTGCGGACGGGCTGGCCGTCCATCCGGACGGCGATGTCTACGTCGACAATCTCAACGCGGGATCGGTCATGCGAGTCCCGGTCGCGGATGACGGGAGCGCCGGAGAGGTAGAACAGGTCGTCCAGGACGAGGGTCTGGTCGGTGCGGACGGCATGACGATCGATGAGGACGGAACCCTCTACGTCGCGGTGAACGCGGCGAACGAGGTCGTCCGCGTGACGGACGATCAGGAAATCGAGACGCTCGCCGGCGGCGACCCCCTCGATTTCCCCGCGGACGTCCACTTCGGGACCACCGAGGAAACCGCGACGTCGCTGTACATCGCGAACTTCGCCTACGGGACCTTCCTCGAGGACGAGGCGGCCGCCGAACCGAGCCTCGCGAGAGTCGATGTCGGAACAGCCGGTTACTTCCCGGAGACCACCGGCGAAACGCCCGATACGGACGAGAGGGACGACAGCGCTGACGATGATCGATCCAGAGACCACGATCAGTCCGGAGACCACGATCGATCCGGAGACGACGCGAACGAGACGGACGACGACGAGTGACCCGCGAACGCGCTCGGTCAGTGGTCGATCGAAAGCGCGATCCCCCGGCGGCTGACGGGGTGTCGTCACGGCGACTGACAGAGCGGCGTTTCGATGGCCGCTCCGAACTCGAGCGACCAGTAGCTGGCAGTTACGATCGGAAATAACTGCTATGAATCAATGCTTCGAAAGTTATTAATGGAGTGGTGTGGCGGTAGATTTCAATGGAACAATCCCTCGCGTTCGACACCGATGAGGTACACGAGCGGATCGTTACTGGGGTAGCTGCACTCGAGGGGACCGATCCCATGGAATTACCGCCGCTCTTCGACGCGGTCGATCCCGATGCGCTCGGCGCGGTGTTCGCAGCCACGGAGTCCGGCCAACGGCGGTCGGGACACGTCGGATTTCCGTACGCCGGTCATCAGGTGCGAGTGGAGTTCGACGAGACCGGGACCCCCGTCGTGACGATCGATTGATTCGGAACACGTCGTCGTCCATCGACGAGTTCGTTCTCGCGATTCGATCACACGGAACGATTCCTGACCCGGCAGCGTCCCGTTATCGGTCACGTAGTCGCGCTCCCGTCGCCACTGACAGTCTGTCGGCACCGATCGGATGACGGCTGTTCGATCAGCGCGAACCGCGTTTCGGTCGCTAGTATAATGCATCACCGGCCGATACGGTTCACTAATGGCACGACTCGAGGGGCTGCGGGTGTATCCGGTGAAGGGACTCGACAGCATTGATCTCGAGACGGCCGAGGTCCTCGAGGGCGGGACCGTCGCCCACGATCGGGAGTTCGCGCTGTTCGACACTGACGGCGACGTACTCAACGGGAAGCGGACCGATCGAGTACACGACCTCGACACGGATTTCGATCCCGAAACGCGCGAGCTCGCGATCGAGACGCGCGACGGGGAACGGCAGCGATTCGACCTCGAGTCCGATCGCGAGACCGCAGCGGCCTGGTTGAGCGAGTTCTTCGACGTGGAGCTATCGCTCGAGAGAGATCGATCGCTGGGGTTCGTGGATCGACGCGAGATGGGGCCGTCGGTGATCAGCACGGCGACGCTGCGCACCGTTGCTGACTGGTTCGACGAACTGACCGTCGAGGGCGTTCGGCGACGGCTCCGAGCGAACGTCGAGGTCGGTGGCGTGGAGCCGTTCTGGGAAGACCGGTTCGTCGGCGCGGACGCGCCGGCGTTCGAAGTCGGCGGCGTCCGGTTCGAGGGCGTGACGCCCTGTGGCAGATGCGTCGTTCCCCAGCGCGATCCCGATACCGGCGATCCGACTCCGGGATTTCGAGAGCAGTTCGTTCGCCGCCGCGAGGAGACCTTCCCCGACTGGGCGGACGCGGGCGCGTTCGACCACTACTATTCGCTGATGCTCATCGCGCGCGTCCCCGAAGGCGATCGCGGCGAGACCCTCCGGGTGGGCGATCCGGTCGAAATTGTCAACGGCGAACGATAGACGGTATCGTCGACCAGTTCAGTGATCGATTCCGGGCCGTTGGAACGTCGTTTCCGCCCCGGCTCGCTCGTCGTCGGATTGCTCCAGCACACGTTCGAGTTCCGGTGCAGCCAGTACCTCGTTTCGGTCGGGCTCCTCCGGCCGCCGGAAGTAGTACGTCTCCGCACAGCCGGCGACTAACTCCGAAAGTGGTCGGTCTTCGTCGTGGACGATCGAAACGAGGTCTCCGGTCACTGCGACGAGCACTGCGTCGTCCGGTTTGTACAGGGCATCCCGGAGTTCGTAGACGGTACAGTCGGCCGGTAACTCGAGGGTGACGCCGTCGACGAGCGCCCATCGCGTCTCCATAGGCGGACGTTCGGGCAAGAGCATCTATACGGTTGTGCCCGCAGACACATGCCGACCGAGAGCCCCACCGCCACCGCTCGAATCCTGCAACTACCGACCAGTCGACCGTCCTCAGCGACGAGACCGCGCCGGCCTCGAGCGGACGGTCGGCCGGCGACCGCGTCAGGAAAGCTTAGGGTGTCTCGTCCGAAAATTTGAGTGTGAGCGAGAATCGCGTCGTTCAGGGGCGAATGGTGACGGCCAAGAAACTCGCCGAGATCGTCGAGGGCGACTCCGTCATGGAGGTCGACTCGATCGAGGAGGCCGACGAGGAGTGTCCGGCGTGTGGCGGCTCCGTCCTGGCGGTGACCTACATGCCGTCGGTGACCGAACTCGTCACCGGCCGGAAGTGTCAGGACTGCGACTGGAGCGAGACGGATCGGGACTGATCGGAATCAAAAGCGCCGTCCACGTCCGTCTCGAGTCTGTACTGTCCGTCTCGAGTTACGAGGGTACTGGTGGCAGCGTTACTTCGTCGATCCAGAACGCTTCGACGGCACGGCCGAGTTCGGCGAACTCAGCCGGATCGCTCGGCTTGGTGAGATAGGCGTTCGCGCACAGTTCGTAACTCCTGACGATGTCTTCGGTCGCCTCCGAACTCGTGAGGACGATGACCGGTAGCGACGTGAGATCCGGCTCGTTCTTGAGCGTCTCGAGTACCTCGAATCCGCTCGTTCTGGGAAGATTGAGATCGAGCAACATGAGATCCACGTCGGCATCGTCCGCACACAGCACCTGCTCATGCAGGAAGTCGAGGGCGGATCCACCGTCCGCGAACGTATGAAAGACCGTCTCGAATCCCGCCGTTTTGAACGCCTCCTCTATCAGGCGAACGTCGCCGGGATTGTCTTCGACGAGGAGGATGGAAACGGGGTCGGGAGAGGACTGGTTAGACACTGCGTATCTATCAAGATGGGTGACGGGGGCTTAAGAGTGATCACAAAGCACGTTGGATCTGTGTCGCTGTATCTGAAAATCGGCCACGGTTGCCGGACCACACTGCCTTCGCCATCCCCGATATCGTCCGCAACCGTTCGCGGCCCGGCCGTTTGACGTCCGGTCTCGGTCGTTCAACGCCCGGTCTCGGCCGTTACCGTTCGACAAGCGTCCCCCCGGCCAGCCCCTCCCACTCGACGCGATAGCCGAGTCGCGAAAGAATCGCGCTCGAGTCGGTGAGATCGACCGCCTCGAGGATCGCTTCGGCGTCCGCGAGCGCCATCCCCGGCTCGATTTCGTCCGCCACCGACTCGAGAACGGCGGGGCGAACCAGCGTCCGACCGACTCGTTCGTGTTCGGGGAACGCCTTGTCCGCGAGCGCGTCCGGGCTCGCGCCGTGGCGATCAGCCAGCGCGTCAACCGTGACGGCGTCGTCCGCCGGCCGCAACGCGTCGGGAAGGCGGGCCGCACTCTTGGCGACCAGCTGGCGTTCGTACTCCCGGAGGACATCGGCGACGTCTTTGACTCTGACCGTTCCCGAGTAGGGGATCGCTCGATGGTCGCGGGCGGCGATCTCCTCGCCGACGCCCAGCGATTCGTCGACGGCGACTAGCATGGCCACGTCCTCGAGACCGGCGAGCTGAGCGAGCTTTTTCTCGACGTATTCCGGCGTCCAGAACCCCATGATCTCGAAGTAGACGCGGAAGTTACTACCCACGACGTCAGACTCGTTCGACGCGTCCCCGCGGCCCGTCCCTGCGGGAGCGTACTCGAACGCGAAATCGGGGATCATTACCCGCGTTCCCGTCGCGAGGGGCTCCGGTTCGCGGACGAGGTCCCAGTCCAGATTCAGATTCGTAAAGCGGGCCGCGAAATCGGCCTCGACACCGCTGTCGAAAGACATCTCCGCGATCGGCTCCGCGTCCGGTACCCGGACGGGATCCTCGTGGGACAGTTCAAGGGTCCGTTCGGTGCCGCGGTCGTCGATCGTCGCCTCGAGGTGCCACCGGTCAGCCTTCGCGACCGTTCGCAGGAGTCGCGCAAAGCGCGTCCCATAGCGCCGGGTTGCGCGAAAGAGGTGGGTCGGTCCCGTCACGATAACTTCGCGTTCGGAGAGTCCCGCATCGTCGTCTACAGATCCGTCGTCAACCCGGTGGATCTCGTACATCAGCCGCAGCCGCTTGATCGCCGAAATCAACGCCTTCGGATCGCTCGAGCGCACTCGAACCTCGGTCGCGTCGAACAGCGCCGTCTGCGCGAGCGAGAGGTTGTACTGGGCGATCAGGTCGTCCGGATCCCAGCGCGACTCGACCGCGGTCACGACCTGTCGCTCCTCGAGATCGGCGTACAGCGCGGCCTCGAGGTCGTCCGCCGACGCGTCGACCGATTCGCTCGCGCGGATGAACGCCATCGCGCGCTCGTCCTCGGTGACGACGCCGACGGCCTCGGCCGCCTCGAACGCGGCCCTTCGGGCCCGTTCGGGCTCGATCGCCGTCTCCGTCTCCGCGACGGTCTCGCGTTCGACCAGCGCCGCGAGGCCCCGGACGAGTTTGAAGTCCTCGGCCTCGCGCTCGAGCGCGGTCAGCGCGTTCTCGAGCGTCGCCCGCGGCTCGCCGACGTGGCCCTGATACGTGCCGATGACGCGGGCGGCGAGCGGCCGGTGTTCGCGGTCGGCGAACTGCGGCTGGTAGCCGCCGCCGGCCCGCGAGACGCGAAGCAGGTCCTTCGTCAGCATCTGTCTCGAGTCGGCGCGGCGTCGACAAAAGTCATCCGGACGGTTACCGGCTTCCGAATCGCGTACGAGACCCACGACGGCGTTCGAGGGCCGATCGAGTCCTTCATTCACCTCCGCTGAGCGATTCACTCGGATTCGATCGCGTCCTCCCCCAGTCGCTCGCCGCAGTTCGGACAGCGGTCGTATCGGAGCTCGAGGCTCGCCCGGTGAACGGCTTCCATCGCCGCTTTGACCCGTTCTTCCGCCTCCCGTTCGGTCTCGTGCGAGAGGGAGGCCCCTTCGACTTCGATCAGGAACCGCGCTACCTCCGTGGCCTCGTAGGCGATGTCGTCCAGTTCGTCGGCCGTGAAGAAATCGGAGTAGGCGCCGTAGAGGAACGTCGCGCCCGCTTTCCGAACCTTCTCTTCGAAGGATTTCCGCGACTGGTAGACGGCCTGACGCGTGTACTGATCGTCCATGAAGGGAACGAGGTCGGGGAGGTTCTCCCCGATGGTCGTCATCTCGATACCGGTTCCGGTCCGAAAGTCGGCCCCGAGGCGAGCGATCGCCCACTCGCGGGCCGTGAAGGCGACGCGATCGCGAAGGAACTCGTTGACGCGGTCGTACTCGGCGCTCTCGAGTCGCTCGAACCGATCGGACTCGGATGCACTGCTCCGGGCGGATGAATGCGTATCTTCGGGCATGGTGTGTGTCTGCGGTTGCCCGCGTCACGTGCAAGGGCCGAACGAGCATAACGCTGTCCGTCTCGCCGGGAATCGCGTGATCCGACCCGCCCTTTTGACGATTGATCAAACGGCGTTCCGTGACGATCGAAACCGACGCTATCCCGGCCGCCAGTGCCGGAGTCGAACAGTTTCACTTCCACCGCGCTACGCGAGCCCTTTTCACCGGCCGTCCCCTTCTCGTCACATGGTCCTCGCGAAAAATAGAACGGGACTCACAGTCACAGAAACTGAGACGAGCGCGTCGTCGCGCCCCGATCGCGACCGGAACGAGGTGACCGGATATGTCGCGTAGTCCGTCGTCCGACGACGTCGTCGCCGACCCCGACCACTCCCGGCTGGCGGACGGGCGGACGCTCGAGCGCGTGACGTTCCGGGCAACCGGCGAACAGCTCGCCGCCCTCGAGTCGCTCGTCGACGCCGACGTCTACCACTCCCGGAGCGAAGCGCTCCGGGCCGGGGTACAACAGCTTCTCGAGCGGCACCGTTCGTCCGAGACCGACCGCGATGACCAGTAGGTCGTCCCGAAATCGCATCGTCCGAACGGATCGGATGTCGATACCCTCGAGCCGGCGGCCCCCGCTAAATACTGCCCTGCGGAATACAGGACACAGCAGCCGTCGGCCGGGCCGAAGCGACTGATTCGGCCCGGCGACGTGTGTCTGCCATCCACCGGTCGTCAGTCGCGACGACGACCCGCGATCCGTTCCTCGCCGGTATTTTCGGAGATAACCTCATAGAGGCCTTGTTTAGACGCGCGAAATACGGCGGCTCAGCGACGTAGAGTGTAGTATCGTGTTCCTAGTAGCTCACGCTAAATGTCTAACTTACTAGAGAGTGAAGCGGGAAGGCTTTGCTGTGCACACGAAGCTAGCCCGCTTCACTAGCCACGTTGTCTCGCTCGCCCAAAAAGCCGTCGTCGGAAGGCCAAAACCAGCCGTAAAACGCGGTGACGGCGGCTACGCCGACTGGGTGATCGTCTCAATTCGCGGCCTCAAAACGTATCTCGATTTGCCGTACCGGCGACTCTTGGACGTCCTGTACGAAATGCCACGGATTGCGGGAATTCTTGACCTAGAAGTAACTCAGCTGCCCGATTTTACCACCGTGTGTGCGCGAATGCAAGACCTCAAAATGCCGCTCTGGCGCGACGTTCTCCGGCTGTCGGCGGAGCTGCACGAGACCGGCGAGATCCAGGCAATCGACGCAACCGGCATGGATCGGGTCGCGGCGAGCCAGCACTACGCCAAACGGACGAATTACACGTTCAGGGCGGTGAAAACGACCGCCTTGATCGATTGCGAAACTGGTGCGATTCTAGATATACATTGCTCGATGAAACAACCGCACGATACACAGATCGCGTGGCAACTGCTCACGCGCAACCTAGACAAACTGAGTATTCTAACCGCTGACAAAGGCTACGACTGGGAGCTCCTTCGACAGAAGCTTCGGTCTGAGGGCGTCAAACCGGTGATCAAGCACCGCGAATTTGGCTGGCACGGCGTCGCAAACAATGTGTTGCTCGATGATACAACGTACCATCAACGATCAAATATCGAATCGACGTTTTTTGCGCTCCGGCGCAAATACGGCGAGATCGTTCGAGCGAGAACCTGGTTCGGCCAGTTCCGCGAACTCGTGCTCAAATGCGCCGTCAGAAACGTCGAACTAGCGCTTGACGCCGCTACCCGGTGAAATCAAGCGTCTAAACAAGGCCCCTCATAGAGGATCGCTCGTCCGCCGTCGGATTTCGGGCGGAGGATCCGCCCGAGTCGCTGGATGAACTCCCGCTCGCTGCCGCTACCCGAGAGCACGACCGCCACGTTCGCGTCGGGGACGTCGACACCCTCGTCCAACACGTTCGATGTCGCGATCCGCATGTAGGTTCCCTCCCGGAACCGCTCGAGAATCTCCCGTCGTTCCGCCGTGCCGGTCTGGTGGGTGATCGTCGGGATCAGAAACCGTTCGCTGACGTCGTACGCGAGGTCGTTATGTGCCGTGAAGACGATCATCCGATCGCCGCGGTGATCGTCGAGGACGTCCGCGAGCGCCTCGAGTTTCGCCTCACTCCCAAATGACAGTTCCCGCGCGCGCTGGCGTGCGAGTAGCGCCTCGCGCGCGTCGGGATCGCTGCCCGATCGCTTGACGAGTTCCTGATAGTCAGAGCCGCTGCGCATCTCGATGTTCGAGCGCGCGAGGTAGTCCGTGAACACGTCCTGATACCGCTCGTATTCCTCGCGCTCGTTGGCGGTGAGCGAGACCTCGAGTCGCTTGACGTCGTAGTTCGCGAGATGGTCGCCGGCGAGTTCGTCCACGTCGACGCGGTGGATCAGCGGACCGACGATTTCCTCGAGTATTTCGTGTGCGCCGTCGGGCCGCTCGAAGGTCGCAGTCAGCCCCAGCCGCGCGGGTGCGGCCAGCAGCCGCGCGATCTCGCGGTAGCCCTCGCCGCCGAGGTGGTGGACCTCGTCGAAGACCACGAGACCGAACCGGTCGCCCACCGAATCGGCCTTCAGGTACGCCGAGTCGTAGGTCGAAACGGTGATCGCCTCGAGGCGCTGTTCGCCGCCGCCGAAGCGGCCGATCGGCCGATCGAATTCGCGCTCGAGTTCGCGCTGCCACTGCTCGAGCAGGTCGATCGTCGGCACGACGACGAGCGTCGGCACCGAGAGCCGTTCGATCGCCTTCAGCGCGATGACCGTCTTCCCGCTGCCCGTCGGAAGTTCGAGAACGCCGGCGGGCGCTCGCCCGATCGACGCGAGCGTCGGGGCGTCGCCCCAGCGATCGGTCTCGAGCCACCTCTCGAGCGCCGTCGTCTGATAGCCGCGCAGTTCGTACGCGGATTCGAGAGCGGACACGGACTCGAGGTCGAGGACGCGATCGTCGACTGCGGCGTCCGTCTCCGCCAGCGCCGCTCGGAAGTCGGCGTATCGAACGGCTGGGACGCGGAAGCCGTCAGTCCGCCGGTCGGCCTCGAGATCGGGGACGGCCGTCCGAAGCGACGATGGCGAGATCGATGACTCCTCGAGGCTGTCGATCCGGATCGTTCCGTCCTCGTACCGGAGTTCGATCGCGATCGATTCGTCGGCCGGTGTCGACGTCACGGGACACAATCGGGGGCAGACCCACATATACGGTCGGGTCTGTCGCGACCTCGAGATCGATCACTACGAGAGCTATTTTGATCGGTCTCGTGAGCCGTCCCATTCTCCCAGACGTGGGTGCCTGTTGCTCGTACTGCGTGGCAAATACAGTTGGAGAGCGTACACGTCCACGGCAATAGACATCTTATGTGCGTTTATCGACGAATGCGAGTCCTGTGAACCCGACGAACATTGTCACCGCTAAACAGAGAGCCACTGTCAGGTACTCTCCCAATGGAGAGGAGACGAGATGGACACCATATAGCTGACCGATTACTACACCAACCATCGCAAAAACTGGCGCACCGATGTAGCCGTACCACGGGTTGTTCCATGCCTTAGTGTCGGTCCGAAATAGCCTCTCTTTCAAGGAATCCGTCATTCAAGAATATATTTGGACGACCCCTATAAATGTAATTGACAGTAGGTATGTCTGCATACCTTAAGCGCCGTAACGCTACTATCCCGGTCCGAAGGCCGCGATATCTGCACCCACCGTCGCCAGCGCGTCGGCAGGGTTCGGGTCGCTGTCAGCCAGATGCGTGTACCGGTGGTCCGGGATGCTCGAGAGTGCCGCCGCGACGGCCTCGCTGTACGTCTCGACGCCCGGTTCCGTCGGGTCATCGCCGCCCCAGACGTCTTGGATGACCGTCATCGAATCGATGCGCACTTCCAGTCTGCGCGGCTCGTAGCGAGCCAACAGTTCGGAGAGCCCGAGCTGGAGGGCGACGTACTCGGCGGTGTTGTTCCCCGTCCGGGAGCCGACGGGTCGGCCGAGACGGGCGAGTTGGTTCTCCGCAGCGTCCGTGATGACAGCGCCCGCACCTGCTGGGCCGGGGTTGCCGCGGGAACTGCCGTCGACGGAGAGGACGAACGTGTCGCTCGTCGGCTCGGGGACGGGTGGCCGGCTGAGTCCCGACTCTAACAGGCTTTCTAGCGCGCGACGCAACTCGGCCGGGGTGGTCGCGGGGTCGAATAGGCCGCCGTAGCCGGGGACGGTGTCATCGACGGCGTCGGTGGCGGCCGCCACCTCGTAGCCGACACCCGCGAGTACCTCGTCGACGAGCGCGGCGAGCGGTGAGAGATGTTCGGCCGGGAGTGGGTTGTCGGTCACGCCACTCGCCCCCTCTGGCTTCGGTTCCGGGCCTTTACACCCTCGATCCCGAGCGAGCTCGCTGGCTGGTCGCACCACTGCATATCGGTCCTCGGTGGTCAAGCGGGATAATTGCTTCAGGTGATACCGGTAGCAGGTCGTTTTGGTTCGGTCGGCCCCTCGGAATCCGCAGCGGCAGATACAAACGGCATCCGATGCGAGCCGCCGTACCTCAACCCTTTTATTACCGCTGTTCGTTGACTGCCACATGAGCGAAGACGAGGGCACGAACGCGTCAGCCCAGGGTGTCCCGTCCGAGGAGGAATCCGACGACGGCGAGACGGCCGACGTCGATCCCGAGACGTCGAGGGACGAGGACTCGGAGCAGGAATCCGAATCGACCGAATCGGAATCGGCAGAAGCAGCCACGGAGACTGACCCGAGCGCGGACGCGGCCGAAGAGACAACAGCAGTGGAGACGGAAACGACCGCGGACGATGTCGGCGAAGACGGGGATGCACCCGAAACGAGCGAAGACGTTCAGCGCATGCTCGATCGGGTCACCGAGTACGACGACGAACTCGCCCACAAGGTCAACTCGATCGTCGAGGAGGCCCGCGACCTCAACGGGACCGTCAAACACCAGCGCGAGGAACTCGAGGATCTTTCCGAGCGCATCGAGTCCCAGGCCGAGACCATCGGCGAACTCCAGACCGAACTCGACGAGTACGAGACAGCCCTGAACGAGCGCGACGAGAAAATTGCGGAGTACGAAGAGGAGATAGAGGACCTGAAGAGCCGTCTCAAGCGCAAACAGGCGGACTTTCAGAACTACAAGAAACGCGCCAAGAAGCGCCAACAGCAGATCAAGGACCGCGCCGCCGAGGACCTCGTCGAACGTCTCATCGGCGTTCGGGACAACCTCAAACGCGCGCTCGAGGAGGAGAGCGGCGACGTCGAAACGCTCCGGGACGGCGTCGATATGACGCTTCGCGAGTTCGATCGCATCCTCGAGGACGAGAACGTTTCGGAGATCGATCCCGACCCGGGTACCGAGGCCGACCCACAGCGCCACGAGGTCATGATGCAGGTCGACAGCGACCAGCCCGAGGGGGCCATCGCCGACGTCTACACGCCCGGCTACGAGATGGGGGAGAAGGTCATCCAGAACGCTCAGGTGACCGTCTCGAACGGCGAATTCGCGGACGCTGATCCAGACGACGGCGATGGCGACGACGAGAGCGAGGAGGAGGGGGCAGCCGACGAATCGGACGACGGAGGCGACGCCACCGGCGAACCCGACGCTGCTGATGGGGCGACCGGCGACTCCGACGCAGATGCCGACACGACCGCGGACGACGAAGCGGCCGAGGCCGACGAGTCCTCGGCGAACGACGCCGGCGGCGACGACGAAGCGATCGAACTCGGCGGCGAAGTCGCCGAGGACGACCGCGAGGACACTTCCGCGGACGCCGCGGCAGACGAACCGAACGAATAAGGCGAGCGGACGGAGCCGCTCGAGTCGTCGGCGAATCGCGTCTCAGTCCGCCGGTGATTCGCGACTCGAGCCGACGCGGATCGTGTGGCCGAATGTGACGCTCGTTTTTACTGGGACCCAACTGTCTCGAGCGAGGTTGAGAGCCGCGGTATCCGGATTTTATTCGGTTCCTCCGTCTGCCTAGTAACCTTTAAAACAAAGTGCGCACAATACCCGTCCACTATGGCGAGCAACAAGATTCTCGGAATCGACCTCGGGACGACGAACAGCGCGTTCGCGGTGATGGAAGGCGGCGATCCGGAGATTATCGTCAACGGCGAAGGTGAACGAACGACGCCCTCTGTCGTCGCCTTTACCGACGACGACGAACGGCTCGTCGGCAAACCCGCGAAGAATCAGGCGATTCAGAACCCCGAAAAGACGATCGCCTCGATCAAGCGCCACATCGGCGAGGACGACTATACCGTCGAGATCGAGGGCGAGGAGTATACGCCCGAAGAGATTTCGGCAATGATCCTCCAGAAGATCAAACGCGACGCTGAAGACTATCTGGGCGACGACGTAGAGAAAGCCGTCATCACGGTCCCCGCGTACTTCTCCGATCGACAGCGCCAGGCGACCAAAGACGCCGGCGAGATTGCCGGCTTCGAGGTCGAGCGCATCATCAACGAGCCGACGGCCGCGTCGATGGCCTACGGCCTCGATGACGACTCCGACCAGACCGTTCTCGTCTACGACCTTGGTGGCGGTACCTTCGACGTCTCTATTCTCGATCTCGGCGGCGGCGTCTACGAGGTCGTCGCGACCAACGGTGACAACGACCTCGGTGGCGACGACTGGGACGAGGCCATCATCGACTGGCTCGCCGACGAGTTCGAGGACGAACACGGCATCGACCTCCGCGACGACCGACAGGCCCTCCAGCGGCTCAAGGACGCCGCCGAGGAGGCCAAGATCGAACTCAGTAGTCGGAAGGAGACCGAGATCAACCTGCCCTTCATTACAGCGACCGACGACGGCCCGATCCACCTCGAGGAGTCCATGACTCGAGCCAAGTTCGAGTCGCTGACGCAGGACCTGATCGATCGCACCGTCGAGCCGACCGAGCAGGCGCTCGAGGACGCGGGCTACGATGCGGACGACATCGACGAAGTCCTCCTGGTCGGCGGCTCGACCCGGATGCCACAGGTCGCAGAGAAGGTCGAAGAGTTGACCGGTAAGGCGCCCCAGAAGAACGTCAACCCCGATGAGGCCGTCGCGCTGGGCGCGGCGATCCAGGGCGGCGTGCTCGGCGGCGAGGTCGACGACATCGTCCTGCTTGACGTGACGCCGCTCTCGCTCGGTATCGAGGTCAAGGGCGGCCTCTTCGAGCGACTCATCGAGAAGAACACGACGATTCCGACCGAGGAGTCGAAGATCTTCACCACTGCGGCGGACAACCAGACGACGGTGCAGGTCCGGGTCTTCCAGGGCGAGCGCGAACTGGCCGCCGAAAACGAGATGCTCGGCGAGTTCCACCTGACCGGCATCCCGCCGGCCCCCGCGGGGACCCCGCAGATCGAAGTCACGTTCTCGATCGACGAGAACGGCATCGTCAACGTGAGCGCGGAGGACAAGGGCAGCGGCACCACCGAGGAGATCACCATCGAGGGCGGTGCGGGACTCTCCGACTCCGAGATCGAGAAGATGCAGCGCGAAGCCGAGAAACACGCCGAAGAGGACCAGCAGAAGCGCCAGCGCATCGAGGCCCGCAACAGTGCCGAGGCCACGATCCAGCGCGCCGAGACGCTGCTCGAGGAGAACGACGAGCAGGTCGACGACGACCTTCGCGCGGACATCGAGGACGCGATCGAAGGCCTCGAGGAGACGATCGACGACGACGATGCTGACGCCGACGACATCGAGACGGCGACCGAGACCCTGAGCGAGGAGCTTCAGGAGATCGGCAAGCAGATCTACCAGGAAGCCGGTGCCGCGGACGCCGGTGCGGCCGGCGGCGCAGCGGGTGCCGGAGCGGCAGGTGCTGGCGGTGCGGCTGGCGCAGGCCCCGGCGGCATGGGCGGCGGCCCGAACCCCGGTCCCGACGCGGGCGCTGCCGGTGACGAGGACGAGGAGTTCGTCGACGCCGACTTCGAGGACGTCGACTTCGACGAGGACGAGGCCGAAGACGACGAGTAACGAGTCTTCGTCACTCCGTCAGACCTAGTCTGACGACATCACTGAGGACTGAACGGACGAGTCGGTATCTGCCTGCGAATTTTCTACCGAACCGTAGACGACTGGGATGAATCGTGTGCGCTCGAGTCGTCAGTTCGGAAGACGAATGGTATGAGATGCATCTCCCTCGCGCCTCGAGAGTGAATAGGAAGTGAAACACCCCATTAATGACCCGTCCGTAGCTTTCGAGTTACTGCAGCGGTGAAGGCGCAAGCACTGCACCCGCGAGCGACCAACGGGAGCGAGCGGTCTTTTTAGCGTAGATTTTTGCGCCGAGAGGTTCCGAACGAAGTCGTTCGAAAGACGCAAAGCGTCTTTCGTGATGACGAGAGACCGAAGGTCTCTCGAACCATGAGGAATCCCGAGGCGCAAAAAGGTACGTCCGGAACGTTCGTTTCAAGTGTCTCAACCGACTATCGGGTGAACAACGAATGAGCGAGGACTTCTACGACGTTCTCGGCGTGAGCTCCGACGCGTCTACCGAGGATATCAAACAGGCGTATCGGTCGAAGGCCACCGAGTACCATCCGGACGTCAGCGACGACCCCGATGCCGAGGAGAAGTTCAAGAAGATCCAGAAGGCCAAACAGGTGCTGACCGACGAGGAGAAGCGCGAGGCCTACGATCAGATGGGGCACGACCGCTACGAGCAGGCCGAGAAACACGGCTTCGACGCCGGCGATGCGGGCGGTGCCGGCGGGATGGGCGGCGGCCCGTTCGGCGGAATGGGCGGTGGCGGCGGTGGCATGGGCGGCGGCGGCCTCGGCGACCTCTTCGAGCAGGTCTTCGGTGGCGGTGGCGGCGGCGGACGCGGCCGCCGTCGACCCCGAAAAGGTCGGGATCTGCGGACCGAACTCGAGATCGAACTCGAGGAGGCCTATGAGGGGGCACAAAAGCAATTCACCGTCGAGCGGCCCGAGGAGTGCGATGTCTGCGAGGGCGAGGGGCATCCGCCGGAGGCAGACGCAGAGACCTGTCCGCAGTGTCAGGGGCGGGGGCAGGTGACCCAGGTCCAGCAGACGCCGCTGGGCCGGGTTCAGCAGACGACGGCCTGTCCCCGCTGTGAGGGTGAGGGGACGCTGTACTCCGAGACGTGCGGGGAGTGTCGCGGCGAGGGCTACGTCCGAAACGAGGCGACGCTTACCGTCGAGGTCCCGGCCGGCATTCAGGAGGGCCAGACCCTTCGGATGGAAGGCGAAGGGGCACCGAGCCCGGAGGGGGGTCCCCACGGGGACCTGCTGATCGACGTCTCGATTCGCGAGCACGAGGAGTTCGACCGCGAGGGCGACGACCTCCAGTACCGGCTGCCGATCTCGTTCCCACAGGCCACCTTCGGCGACACCGTCGAAGTGCCGACGCTCGAGGGCGGTGCCGAATTCGAGATTCCGAAGGGGACCCAGAGCGGCGAGACCTTCCGCCTCGAGGGGAAGGGAATGCCCCGGCTTCGCGGTCGCGGACAGGGTGACCTCTTCGTGAAGGTGCAGGTCGTCACCCCCGAGAGCCTGAACGAGGAACAACGCGACGCGCTCGAGGAGTTCGCGGAGGCCGGCGGCGACGAAATCGAGGTGAAGGAGGGCTTCTTCGAGAAGATCAAACGGGCGTTCTAGCGAGCGGGACAGTTCGCCACAGCGGGCACGACCGTTATTTTACCGATAAATATGGGTCGCGGCCCGTCAGTCGCGGGTGATGGATATCGTTGGAACCTATCGGTCGGCAAATCGGTTGCGGAAGCTACTCCGGGCGGAGCGACGGTCCGGGTCGGCCTTCGATATTCCTCCCCGTCGCCGACTCCAGCTCTATCGACGCGGCTTTCTGAGCAAGTCCGGCGTTGTCTACGACTTCGAGTCGAACGACCCCGCCGATTATCTCACCGATTACCAGCGCTTGGTCAAAACGAAGCAGATCAACGGCCACTGGAACGCGTTGATCGACAACAAACTCGCCTTCCACCGGGTTCTCGGGGAGTTCCCGACTCACCGTCCGACCGTGTACGGGCTGCTCAACGACGGGCGCTTTCACACGTTCGATCCCGCCGAAGAGTCGGCGATAACCGACGGCGGCATCGAACTCGAGCGCTCGCCCGAACCGGCGACGACGCAGCCGACCGAAGAACCGATCGACTGGATCGACGACGCCCTCTCGGACGGAGACCGGCTCGTGTTGAAGTGGTTCAGCGGCGGCGGCGGGAACAACGTTCACTTCCTCGAGCGAGTGGACGGTGAGTACCGATTCGACGGCCAGCGGACGAGCGAGTCCGACCTCGTCGAGACGCTCGCGGGCCTCGAGGACTACCTTGTCTGCGAGTTCGTCCAACAGGCCGACTACGCGGACGAGCTGTTCCCCGACACGGCGAACACGCTTCGAGTTCTGACGATGTACGACGAGCGGGCGGGAGAGGCGTTCATCCCGATCGCGATTCACCGAATCGGAACACGGGACTCCGTCCCCGTGGACAACTTCTCGAACGGTGGATTGAGCGCAGAGATCGATCGCGAGACGGGCGTGCTCAGTACGGGTGCGGAGTATCCACACGATGGTGTCGTCGACTGGCACGAGAGTCATCCCGAGACCGGTGATCGTATCGAGGGAACAGCGATTCCCGGTTGGGAGGAAACTCGAGACCGCTTGCTCGAGATCGCGGAAACGCTCTCCCACATACCCTACGTCGGCTGGGATCTGATCGTCACCGACGAGGGTGGGTTCCAGGTCATCGAGGCCAACAGCTATCCGGGCGTCGCCTCGCTCCAGGTACACCGACCGCTGCTTGCTGATGATCGAACGCGGCGGTTTTACCGGGATCACAGCGTCGTCTGAGATGACTGACGGCGCTCGAGCAATTCTCCTCAGCGGACACCCATCACGAAATTTCCCTCGAGCAGACGCCTTCAAGCAGACATCCTGGAGCGGTTGCCGGAGCGGTTCGACCGCTGTTATGAGTGTCACGGTATCGTACAGTATAGATTATGGCTGTTGCGACCGAACGGTTAGACGGAGATACCCATGTCAGCACAACAGATACTGCTCCTCGCCGGTGACTTCGTCGAGGACTACGAGATCATGGTCCCGTTTCAGGCGCTCCAGATGGTCGGCCACGAGGTCCACGCCGTCTGTCCGGAGAAGGAAGCCGGGGACACCTGTCCGACGGCCATCCATGATTTCGAGGGCGACCAGACCTACACCGAGAAACCGGGCCACAACTTCGAACTGAATCACGACTTCGACGCCGTCGATCCCGCCGACTACGACGCGCTCGTCGTTCCGGGTGGCCGCGCACCCGAGTACCTCAGAACATACGACGAGGTACTCGAGATAACCCGTCACTTCTTCGAGGCGAACAAACCGGTCGCGGCGCTGTGTCACGGCGTCCAGATCCTCGCCGCGGCGGACGTGCTCGAGGGCCGCACCTGTACCGGCTATCCGGCGCTCGAAGCGGACGTTCGAATCGCCGGCGGCGAGTGGGAAGACGGCGTCACGCGCGACGGAAATCTCGTGACGGGCCAGGCGTGGCCGGACCACCCCGAGTGGCTCGCGCAGTTCCTCGAGTGTCTCGGGACGGACATCGACCACGCCGAGCCGGCGGCAGCGGACGACTGATACGGTCTGCTGTAACGATTTGCCGTCGCGACCGCAGGTCGGATCGCGGTCGCGCCGAAAATGACTTACAGCAGTCCGTATGAACTCACCCCGCCGTACGGCGGGCCGCGACGGCGACGCCGGCGACGCGAGTCGGCGTCCTTTTTCCGCCCCGGTTCCCACTCTCGAGTATGAACGCTGGGACGGTCGACGAGCTGTTCACCCGGGAGCTCCGCGACGACCGGATCGGGCTCGTCGACGCGACGAGTCGGGAGTACGACTACCACTGGCTGTGTACCTCCTCGTGGCAGGCCGGGAACTTCCTCCGCCACGCGGGCGTTCGCGAGGACGTCACCGTCGGCGTCGTCGGCGACGGCCCGCTCGCACTGCTCGCCTTCTTCGGGACGACGCTGCTCGAGGGCACCACCCGATTCGAGCCGCCGACCGACCTCGCGGACGCGGACGACTTTCGGGCCCTCGTTGCGCCCGTCTCGGCTCTCGAGGAGTACGACCTCCCGCGGGGCGCACAGCGCGTCGGCTACGGCTCGAACCCCGACGCGCCGGACGTTCACCACTTCGACGCCGGAATCTGGACCGAAAACCCGTCGTTTCCGCCGCTCACTATCGATCCCGAGACGGCGATCCTGAGCGACGGTGAGCGAACCGTGACGCACGGAGAACTGCTCGAGGCCGCACGCGCGGTGGTCGCGGAGAACGACCTCGAAGCGGACGATCGGGTCGTCGTTCGAGCACCGCTGTCTGATCCGCGAGCCGTCGCGGCCGGCGTGATCGCACCGTTGCTCGTCCGGGGCGTGATCGTGCTTCCGGACGACGAAGACGGGGCCGCGGTCGAACGGGGAACGTACGCCGTCTCGAGCGAGTCTGCAGAAACGGTTCCCGAAGCGAAGCGCATCGAGATCGATGCAGTTTCCCTCCGGTAACACCGCTCAATTTTCCAGTTTTGATTACAGCTCTCGGTACAACAAGCCCTCGACCGCAGGGCCCGACAGCACCTCGCCCTCGTGAGTGAACCGCGAGCCGTGACAGGGGCAGTCCCAGGTCTCCTCGGCGTCGTTCCACCGGACGAGACAGCCCATGTGCGGACAGGTCGCCGACACGGCGTGGGTCGTTCCGTCCGCCTCGCGGTAGAGGCCGACGGGCTGGCTCGCGCGCCGAACGACGCGGGCGTCGCCGGGCGGAATGTCGATCGCACCGTCGGCCCCGAGCGACGCGAGTAGCGATTTGATCCGATCGCCGACGAAACTGCCGCCGACTGTGGCGTTTTCCTCGAGGAAACTCTTGGCCGACGCTTTCGGCGTGAATCGCTGGGGATCGAAGACGTCGGCCCAGGGGTTCGATCCCTCGACGATCAGATCGGCGAGGATCATCCCCGCGGCGGTGCCGTTGGTCATCCCCCAGCCGCCGAACCCGGTGCCGACGTAGACGTGCTTCGACAGCGGATCGATCCGTCCGATGAAGGGAACGTCGTCCACCGGCGAGTAGTCCATCGTCGACCAGCGGTACTCGACTGATTCGACGTCGAAATGCTCGCGTGCGAACGCCTCACAACGCCGATACCGTTCTGAGGTCGGCGGGCCATCGATTCCGGACTTGTGGCTCTGCCCACCGACGAGGAGGAGTTCGCCGTCGTCGGAATCGCCGCCATCGGAACCGCCGCTGGCCGCCGCACTCGGCGAATACGTTCGCATCGTCGCCGGCGGCGAATCGGTGCTGTAGAACAGCCCCTCGAGGGGCGTCTCTGCAACCCGAACGGCGAGCAGATACGCGCGGTGGGGATGCATCCGCGCGAAGTAGCCGGCGCGGTCGAGGACGGGAAAGTGCGTCGCGACCACCACGTCGTCGGCGACGACCTCGCCGTGTTCGGTTTCGACGCGACACGGCGAGCCGGGATCGACCTCGAGCGCGCGCGTCTCCTCGAACACGTAGCTCCCGTCGCCGTGAACCCGCTCCGCGATCGCCAGCAGGTACTTCCGCGGGTGGAACTCGGCCTGCTCGTCGAAGCGGACCGCGCCGGCGGTGTCGAACGGCAGCGGCGTCCCGTCGACGAGGGAGGCGGGGAGACCGACTTGCTGCGCGGCCGAGACCTCGTCTCGGATCGTCTCCCGGTCGTCCGGCGATGCAGCGTACGTGTACGCTTCCGTCCGGCGGAAGTCGCAGTCGATGGTCTCGTCTTCGACGCGTCGCTGCACTTCGTCGATCGCCGCCTCGTTCGCGTCGGCGTACTGCCGCGCCTTCCGCTCGCCGAACTGGGAAACGAGCGTATCGTAGCTCAGTCCGTGTTGGGAGGTGAGTTTGGCCGTCGTGTGACCGGTCGTGCTCTCGACGATCCGATCGGCCTCGAGCACCGCGACGGATCGTCCCGCTTCCTTCAGTTCGATCGCCGCGGTCAGCCCGGTGATGCCGCCGCCGATGACTGCCACGTCGACATCGAGGCCGTCCTCGAGAGGGCCGTACTCGGTCGTTGGCGTCGTGGCCAGCCACAGCGATTGCTCGCGCGGTGACTCGGGTGGGTTGTCGGTCGTCATTGGAATCTGCCAGTCGTGCTATCCACGCTCGGAGAAAAAGGGCCGGGGGTGACAGTGTTCGCTCGAGTTCCCTCAGAACGACGATCCGGTGAACCGGTGTGTCCCGAGCGCAGCGGCTGCGATGCCGGCGACGGTAGCGGCGGCGACGAATACGCCGCCGATGCCCGCGATCGGGACGATCGCTCCGAACAGGACCGGCGAGAGGAACTGTCCCGTGTAACCGAATGAGGCGATGTAGGAGCTGAACTGTCCCTGTCGATCCGGCGGTGCGAACGCTTCGACCCACGCGAACGTCGACGGGAAGACCAGCCCGATGCCGAGGCCGAACAGTAGCACCGGTAGCGCCGCACCGACGGCGGTTCCGACCGCCGTTGCGATCCCGAACCCAGCGGTCCAGAGGACGAACGCCGCGAACACGAGCGTCGACCGGCCGGTGTAGCGCAGCAGCCGATCGTATGCGATCGCCGAGATACCGCCCGCAGCGCCGTTCGCCGCCAGATAGAGGCTGATATCGAAGGACGAAGTCACCCCAATCCCGGCGAGAAACTGCGGATAAAAGACCACGATCACGTACAGGAGCGCGTTCGCACCGAAGTACAGCAGGTACACGAGCGGAAGCGTCGGCCGATCGCGAAACACGGCGAGAGCCACAACGACACCGCCGGGGCCCTCGTCGGTTCTCTCGCGTCCGTCCGCGGTCGCGTCGTCGGCCTCGCTCGAGGAACGCGTTTCGGGGATCGTCGCCGCGGCGAGGATACCCAGGGGTAGCGCGACGAGATAGACCCCGAACGGGGCGTTCCACGCGAGGGCACCGGCAGCGCCGCCGATCAGCGGCCACACTGCGGCTCCGGCGCTGTTCGCGCTGCTCCGATACCCCAGCGCGCGCTCCATCGCCTGCCCCTCGTAGAGCTCGTATATGAGCACGGTAACCGACGTGTAAACCGCGGCGGTACCGAGCCCGAGGACGACTCGAGAGGCCAGCAGCGGGTAAAACGAGTCGACGACGAGTCCCGCGCCGCCGCCGAGGGCGTAGACGAGCAGGCCGCCGACGAAGGGGCGACGTGGGCCGATCCGGTCGACGAGCGCTCCCACGAGCGGACTCGCCAGGACGATCACCCCGCCGTGGGTGGTGATGATCAGGCCGGCCGCGGAGCCGGAGACGCCGAGTTCGCGCTGGATCTGCGGAACGATCGGTCCGAGGATCGCGCCCGCCATGACGGTCAGCGTCGCCGCTGCGACCAGTACCCAGAGCGACCGTCGAAGCTGCGTCGCGGCTGCCACTGGGTTCGCTTCGGGCGACGCTCCTCAACAGGATTACGGTCGCGGCGGATCGGTCCGTCTTCGCACGGTCCTCGCTTGAGGTCGCATCCGGTCCGAGACCGCGGTGGCGATATGTGCGGCGGCGCTGGACATCCGCAGTAAGGAGAAGGGCGAACGCCTCTACGGTTTCGACGTTCCTGACGACATCGCGTGACCGAACCGGTAGCGATCGAGGGCCGTTCGGGACCCCTCGAGACTCGCGACGAACCCTCGTGTACAAGGGCTCTCCCATCGAACGGCACACCGTGCAACTCGAGTGCGTCTTCTTCGGCCCCTTCCGCGACGCGGTCGGCGAGAAGACAGTTTTTCACGAGACCGACGCCGAAACGGTCGGCGAACTCCTGGTCGAACTCGAGGCCGCGTACCCGCTCGAGGGCGAACTCGTGGCCGACGACGGCGAGGGGCTGGCTGGAGACACGGTCGTCACCAGGGACACGAAGAACGTCGTCCACATCGACGGCCTCGAGACGGAACTGACGGACGACTCCGTGATTCGGCTGGTTCCGTCAGTGTACGGCGGCTGACCGCGCGGTTTCGGTTGACGTGTGCTTTCTCCCGCTCTCAGTCCGCCGACGGCGCGACCGTCTCGAGCGCAGCGTCCGGAACGAGTCCGTCGTCCGTCCAGCCCCGCGCCGCGTAGTACTCGTCGATTGCCCCCTCGAGGTCGGGAATCTCGTACGGCAACCCGTCGTCGGCGCGGTCGAAGCCGCGCTGATTGTTGAAGTGACGCTCGAGGCGAACGGTTCGGGCACCGATTTCCATGAGCTCCTCGTAGTCGGCGTCGAACAGCGTCTCGAGTCGGTCGTCGGTGACGTAGTCGCTGCCGAACGCACAGACGATTCCCGTATCACGGAACGCCGCCGCGTTTTCCTCCTGGACGAGCCGCTCGGCCTTCCCGAGGGTGCCCTCCGGATCGAGTTCGCCGCTGTACTCGAGGGTTAACATGCCGGCGTACATGTGGTCTGCGCCCCGATTCGCGAGGGCATAAGAGAGCCCCTGCCCGTGGAGGACGCGCCCGTCGTGGGCGGCGAACTCCATTCCCTTGACGGTGTAGTTGTCGACGCCGAGTTCGTCGTGACAGCGATCGACTCCCGCGGCGAGGAGATCGCCGATCCCCTCGCGGTACGCGATCCGCTCGGTGACCTCCCGCGCGAGTTCCGCGTTTCCGAACTCGTCTTCGCTCGCGAGGTAGGCCGCGACGGTAACGCCGGCGGAGATCGTGTCCATCCCGAGGGAGTCACACAGCTCGTTCGCCCGCATCACGTCGACGATGTCGCCGACGCCCTGGCTCGAGCCGAACGCGTAGACGGTTTCGAACTCCGGCCCTTCGGTTTCGACGCCCGTCTCCTCGTCCCGCGTCGGCAGCTTGCAGGCGTAGGCGCAGGCCGAGCACGCGCCCTTCTTGTACTTCTTTTCCTCGACGGCGTTGCCGCCGATCCGATCCGCGTGCTCGAACTCGTACTCGCTGAAGTACCGGGTGGGAAGCGCGAAATTGTCGTTGATGAACTCGGTGCTGCCCGTCGTCCCCTGTCGCCGCATCAGGTCGTCCGACTGGGCCGCCTCCCGGTGGACGTCCATCTCGGGCGGATCGGGAATCTCGACGGTCGGCGCGGCGTCGCCCTCGAAGGTGACGCACTTGACGTTCTTCGATCCCAGGACCGCACCCAGTCCGCCGCGACCGAACGCTCGCGAGTCGAACGTCATCACCGAGGCGAACCGAACCCGATTCTCGCCGGCCGGCCCGATCGCGATGCAGTTGTCCGGACCGAGGTCGTGGCGTTCGGTCATGTACTCGGAGGTTTCTGGCACCGTCGCCCCCTCGAGCTCCGGGACCGCTTCGAACTCGACGCCCTGATCCGTCACGTGAACGGCCAGTAGCTCGTCGCTCTGTCCGACGACCTCGAGGACGCTGATTCCCGTACCGACGAAGTTCCGCGAGAGGTAGCCCCCCGCGTTGGTCGAGACCAACCCGTCGGTCAACGGCGAGAGCCCGGTCATGTTCATTCGACCGGTAAAGGACATACCGGACTGCTGGAGGGGTCCCGTGGCGAGATACGCGCGATTCTCGGGCCCGAACGGATCCGCATCGAACGGGATTCGTTCGTGGGCCAACGCGGTCGCGACTGCCCGTCCACCGACGTTCGTCTCGAGAACGTCGTCGATGGCCGTTTCGGATGCCGCTCGCTCACCGACATCGACGGTGAGCAGCGGCCCTTCTGCGTGGAGCATGCGACTGAATAGCACCCGGGGGCTCTTAGCTCTGGGTCCCCGTTTGACGGCAACCAGCGAACTGGCAGTGCGAGCCGACCCGATCAACAAGCGTATGATCCTCGAGAAAATACGCCCGCTACATGGTGTACGATGCGGTCCTGTTCGATTTCGACGGGGTCGTGGTGGAGACCCCCTCGTCACAGCGGCTGTCCGACGCTCTCGGTCGAGCGTACGAGACACTCGAGTGTCCCGGGCCGGCGACCGAGACCGTCCGGGCGATCGTGGCTGGCGACTTCGAATCGATCGCCCGGCGGTGTCACAGCCTCGGTATCGAAACGGAGACGTTCTGTGCGCGGGCCGCACGGGAGATGGTCCGCACCCAGCGCGAAGCGGTCGAACGCGGGCTGCGATCGGTCTACGACGATATCACTGCGGTTCGGTCGCTCGAGCAATCTCTCGGGATCGTTAGCGACAACCACCCGACCGTCATCTCGACGCTGCTCGAGCGGTTCGGGCTCCGACCTGCCTTCGAGACCGTCTACGGCTGTCCGCTGACGCCCGACGGGCTCTCCCGCCGCAAGCCCGACCCGACGAACATCGAGGCCGCGATCGCGGATCTCGAGGCAGAATCGGCACTCTACGTCGGAGACAGGGCGGTCGACGTTCGGGCGGCCGATAACGCGGGCCTCGAGTCGGCGCTGCTCTCGCGCTCCGAGGACGACGACCTGACCGAGATGGACGCCGAGCCGACTTACCACCTCTCGTCGCTCTCCCAGCTCCCGGCGATTCTCCGATAGACGCCGACGCAGCTCGGAACCCGAACCGTCGATTATCGCCTCGTGAGCGATCGATACCCGTCCCGAGGCGTCGAGACGAGACGGATGGCAGATTCGTGGCCGCGCTTTTTCTGCCCGCTCACCGTAGGCTGCGTATGGAACCCGACGACACCTGGACGGCCCTCAGGAAACAGTGCGAGGCCCTCGAGCCGGGTGCGGAACTAATCACGCCGGTCTCCGAACGGCCGTTCGGAATCGAGCGGACCGCCGAGGATCGGATCGTGGTCCGGTTCGGCGACAGCGGCGAGCGGCGGTCGCTCTGGCGCGAGCAGTTCGTCGTTTTCCTCGAGCGACTTGACGAGGGGTCGATCGCCATCGAGCAACTGCAGCCGGGCGTCGAGCCGTACGCCAGCGTCGTGACGCTGGCCGACACGTACGCGACCGACGACGAGACGATCAGGTACGACGTCGACGCCGCCGGCGGGGAGACGCCGTTTCTCGTTCCAGCGACGGACGCGCGGGACCCGCCCCAGCGCGTTCACGACGATGCGATGCTGCTCGCGGCGCTGCTCGAGGGGATCGATGCCGACGACCCCGCGGCGCTCGACACCGACTCGCTGACGGATCTCTACGTGCTCGCGTCGGACGTCCAGCACGGCTCTGACAGGCTGCGCCGATCGGCCCGGGAACCGCTACTCGAGCGAATCGGGCCCGATCAGCGGCTTCACGGACGGTACGGCACGGTGAGACGGACGACGCGGGAACGCCGCCGGCCGAAGGACGCCGAAACCGTGTTCGCCGCCCTCGACGAGCGCGGCATCCCCCGCGAGTGGGTCACCGGCATCGATCGGGACAAGTTGGACGTGGTCCTCGCAGTGACCGACCTCGAGGAGAACGAAGTCTATGACGTCGACGAGGACGTGTACGTACAGAAGACCGGCGTCGACGAGGACGAAAAGTACTCGCGGCTGCAGGGGATCGCCGACCGGATCGACGACCTCGAGGATACCGAGGGCGAGGCCCTGCGCGAGGAGCTGGACGACATCGAAGACCGGCTCGAGGCGGCGTTATCGGCCGGATGAACTGATCGGGACAGTCGGGACGGTTCGACGGTCGAGACGGTGGTCGTCCGATTCGCGGTTCGGGTGACGGGCCGCAACTGCGGGCTACCGTGCGCTGGTCCAGCCGCAATCGACGCACGCGTACGAACCCGAATCGGTGACCGTGGTTCCCGAACAGATCGGGCAAGCGGCTCGAGTCCCGCCGTCGGCGACGAGTTCCTCGGTCGATCGATCGGGTCGGGCCGAATCCGAAACGAACGGATGACAGCTCGCACAGACGTCTCGCGTTCGACGGTGAGTCATGCTTTCGCTTCGAATTCGATGCGTGAACCGCGTGGTGACATCGTCACCGCAGGTTTCGCAGACGACCATGATGTGCGAACCATTGACATCGAGGGGTAAAAATTTTGCCCATATGTTCTCCTATCCCGATGTAATGGACTGGTCTGTAATATAGAATCGCGTATTGCACTATGTCTCATTTCTATTTGGCTGTATAAGTGGCTATTCAGTTGGGTTTGGAATGCGGGGAGAGGGCAAAATTGCGAAGAACGGCGCGATGCGCTGGGGCCAGGCGGCCGCGGTCTTGAGATACTGGCAACTCACAAACGCTTTTGGCTACACGCCGCCTACGTCGATTCATGTACGTCCGGGACGCGAAAAACAGGGAAGAGGTCTGGTTGCTGGATCACATCGAGTCGATGGGCCTCGACGAGACGGCGTTTCGATCGCGCGATTACGTCGTCGCGGTCGACGAGGAATCCGGCGAGAAGGCCGGGTTCGGTCGTATCCGCGTCCACAAGCCCGACGAGAGCGAGGACGTCTGCGAACTGACCAGTATCGGCGTCCTCGAGGGCTGGCGCGGAGAGGGCGTCGGCGCCCACGTCGTCGAACGGCTCGTGGAGTACGCGAGCGACGAGGGGTTCGACACCGTCTATACCCTGACCGGCGAGGGAGGGTATCTCGCTCAGTTCGGCTTCCAACGGATCGACGAATCCGACCTGCCGTCCGTTCTACAGGACCGGCTCGCGGCCAAACGCGACGGCGTCGATCCGGACGCAGTGGCGCTTTCGATCGATGTCGCCGAGTTTCGACTGCCCGACCGGCTCCGGGACGCGTTCAAGAACGCACCGGACGGGCGCGACGACGCGGACGACGAGGAGTCACCGGAAGACTTCGGCATCGACCCCGAATCGGCGACGTATAAGTACGATACGGGCCGCTAACCGTGAGGTCCTCCTCACTGCGGTCACCGGTTCGGGCCCGCTCCGGCCGATCGCTCCGGGAAGCCGTGGCGGAACGCGATCCAACCGATCCCGGAGAGAAACACCATCGGGGGCAGGACGGCAAAGGCCCACAGCGGATCCAGTCCCCAGCGGAGCAAGAGACCGAGATTTACCATTCCGAGCGCGAGAAACGGCGCGACGTAGCGGGCGGCACGGCGACGATCGGCCGCATCGTTGGACCCACCCGTCGATTCCGTTGCCATGACCGAGACAATGTCGGCTCGAGACATAAGCGGTTGTTGCGATCGAAGTGATATTTATGAGTTCGAACCAATCAGATTCGACTGCTGCGCGGATCGATTCCGATGACAGCGACGACCGCGACGGCGAAAGCGACGAGGTCCGCGTCTGGCTCGTCGAGCGAACGTACGGCGATGACGAGCTCAACCTCATCATCCTCGTCTACGCGACCGAAGACGGTCGACGGTACCACCGTCGCGAGCGGGCCCTGACGAGCTTTACTGGGCCCGCTCGAGAGACGAAAGCCGGACTTCTCGTCTCGTCCGATGCGCTCGGGAGCGTCGACGATCCGGAGACGCGAGAGCGTTATGCCGACGAAGCATCGCGGATGGCGGCGCAACACGATCCGACCGACAGCGTTTGAACCGATCGGAACGCGGGTCTGCTGGACGGACGCGCAAACGCGACGCGTTCATCAAAGTTCAAGCCCCGGCCGGTCCACAGTGACCATAATGTTCGATCCCGACGAACTCGAGGAGATCCGTGCCAGCAAAGCGGAGTGGCACGAGGAGGAAGTCGAACCCGTCCTCGAGCGGTTCGGCGAGCGCAAGGAATCGTTTACCACTGACACGGGCGGTCAGGAGGTCGATCGACTTTACACGCCGGCGGACGTCGACGATCTCGATTACGAGGCGGATCTGGGGAATCCTGGCGAGCCGCCGTACACGCGCGGTATCTACTCGACCGGCTACCGCGGTCGGCTGTGGACGATGCGCCAGTACGCCGGGTTCTCGACGCCCGAGGACACCAACGAGCGCTATCACTATCTGCTCGACGAGGGCCAGACCGGACTCTCGATGGCCTTCGACCTGCCCACGCAGATGGGGTACGATTCGGACGCGTCGATGGCCGCCGGCGAGGTCGGCAAGGCCGGGGTCGCGATCGACTCGCTCGACGACATGGAGACCGTCTTCGACGGCATCCCGCTCGACGAGGTCTCGACCTCGATGACGATCAACGCGCCGGCGTCGGTGCTGCTAGCGATGTACATCGCGGTGGGCGACCAGCAGGGCGTCGACCGCGAGGAGCTTCGCGGGACGATCCAGAACGATATCTTGAAGGAGTATATCGCGCGCAATACGTACATCTATCCGCCGGAGTCCTCGATGCGGATCATCACGGACATCTTCGATTTCTGCGCCTCCGAGACGCCGAAGTTCAACACCATCTCGATCTCGGGCTATCACATCCGCGAGGCGGGCTCGACGGCCGCCCAGGAACTCGCCTTCACGCTGGGAGACGGCATCGAGTACGTCGAGACGGCGATCGAGGCCGGACTCGATGTCGATGACTTCGCACCGCAGCTCTCCTTCTTCTTCAACGGCCACAACAATATCTTCGAGGAGGTTGCCAAGTTCCGTGCGGCCCGCCGAATGTGGCACGACATCATCGACGAGCGCTTCGACGCGGACGATCCGAAGTCCAAACAGCTCAAGTTCCACACCCAGACCGCGGGCTCGATGCTAACCGCCCAGCAGATCGAGAACAACGTCGTCCGCGTCGCCTACCAGGCGCTCGCAGCGGTTCTCGGCGGCACCCAGAGTCTCCACACCAACGGCAAGGACGAGGCGCTCGCGCTGCCGACCGAGGAGTCCGTCCGGACGGCGCTGCGCACCCAGCAGATCCTCGGCCACGAGTCCGGCGCAGCCGACACTATCGACCCGCTCGCTGGCAGTTACTACGTCGAATCTCTGACCGACCAGGTCGAGGAAGAGGCCTACGAGATCTTAGAGGAGGTTGACGACCGCGGCGGCATGCGCGATGCCGTCGAACAGCAGTGGGTCCAGCGCCAGATCCAGGACACGGCCTTCGACCGCCAGCGGGAGATCGAGGAGAAGGAGCGAATCATCGTCGGCGTCAACGAGTTCGAGGTCGACGAGGAGCCTCAGATGGACGTCGAAGAGGTCACTGCGGAGGACCAACAGCGCCAGGTCGATAGCCTCGAGTCGGTCCGCGCAGAGCGCGACGACGAGGCGGTCGACGCGACCCTCGAGGCGCTGCGCGACGCGGCACAGAGTGACCAGAATCTGATGCCCTACATCATCGACGCGGTCAAGGCATACGCGACGGTCGGCGAGATCTGTAACGTCATGCGCGACGAGTTCGGGGAGTACCAGCCCGGCGGCGCGATGTGAACGACTGGATATCGAATTCGGTTCGCGTAATACCGCCCATCCGACTCGAGTAATACCCTTTTACAGCCCCTCCCGTCGGGCGATTCGAAGACAACGCTCTATTGAGCGGGGAATTCGAAGGAACGGTCGGATCTGTTTATCCTTGTCTCGGGTAACCGCCTGTCGTGAGCGCACTATGAGCGACCACCCCGACGAGCGATCGACCCCGGTATCGGAGTCGTCCGACAACTATCCATCAGCGTCCCGTCGTCGCGTGCTGCAGGCGGCCGCAGCCGCGGGCGGTGTCGTCGGTCTGAGCGGGATCGGTGCCGCCCAGTTCGATACCCAGACGATCGAACTCGGCGCCGAAACGAGCGGCTGGCAGGGCGTCTCGCCTGACGCCATCGCGGACGAGACGAACCCGACACTTGAACTCGAGGAGGGGACCACGTACGAAGTCACGTGGGAGAACCTCGACGGTGCCGCACACAACTTCGTCATCGTCGACAGCGAGGGCGAGGAACTCGAGCGGACGGAACTCATGAGCGAGCAGGGCGAGACCCAGACGCTCGAGTTCGAGGCGACGAGCGAGATGGCGGAGTACTACTGTGAACCCCACCGGGCCACGATGCGCGGAGAGATTTCGCTCGGCGGCGGAGACGAGGCCGGTGAGGAATCGGGAGACGGTCAGAGCCAGGCCTTCTTCCAGTCGGGGACGGAAATCGGCGTCCGGACCATCGCGGAGGGAATGACCGCGCCGACGGATATGGCGGTCGCTGACGAGGAGCAAAACCGCTACTTCGTCGCCGACCAGACCGGCGAGCTCTGGGTCGTCACCGACGACGGGCTCCAGGACGAGCCGTTCCTCGACGTGAGCGATCGGATGGTCGAACTCGGGACGTTCGAGGGCGACTACGCGGATCCGAACCAGGACTACGACGAACGCGGGCTGCTCGGAATCGAGTTCCACCCCGAGTTCTCGGAGAACGGTCGCTTTTACGTCCACTACAGCGCGCCATCGAACGACGAGACGCCCGACGGCTGGAGTCACGTCGAGGTCGTCTCCGAGTTCCAGGCCAACGAGGACATGAGTCAGGGTGATCCCGAATCCGAACGAGTCCTGATGGAGTTCCAGAAGCCCCAGTACAACCACGACGCGGGGCCGATGGCGTTCGGGCCCGACGGCTACCTCTACGTCCCGATGGGCGACGGCGGCGGGGCGAACGACAACATGGAAGGGCACGTCGACGACTGGTACGACGGCAACGAAGGTGGGAACGGACAGGACGTCAGCGAGAACCTGCTCGGAAGCGTCCTTCGCGTCGACGTCGATCAGGAGGGCGAGGACCGACCGTACGGTATTCCCGAGGACAACCCGCTGGTCGATTCCGACGAGGGTCTCGACGAACACTATGCGTGGGGCTTCCGAAACCCGTTCGGCATCTCGTTCGACAGCGACGGTCGGCTGTTCGTCGCCGACGCCGGTCAGGACCTGTTCGAAGAAGCGAACATCGTCGAGTCCGGCGGGAACTACGGCTGGAACGTGAAGGAAGGGACTCACTGCTTCAGCACGGACAGCCCGAGTCAGCCGCCGGAGGACTGTCCTGACTCGGCTCCCGACGAACCGCCGTACGACGGCCAGGAGTTCCAGGACCCGATCGTCGAGTACCCCCACGTCTATCAGGAGGAGATGGTCGGCATCGTGATTGTCGGCGGTCACGTCTACGAAGCCGGGCAAGTCGAGGGACTCGACGGGAAGTACATCTTCGGTGACTGGACGGCTGATCCGTCCCGCGAAGAGCCGGCGGGCCGACTTCTCGCCGCCTCGGATTCCGACGGTGGCGGAGCCGAACCGATGGATGGTGATGCAAGCGGGAACGAGACGGCTGCGATGAACGAGTCAGCTGGTGGGAATGAAACGGCTGCGATGAACGAATCGGCCGATGGGAATGAAACGGCTGCCGGAAACGAAACCGCGACCGACGCGGCCGGAGGTGGCGAGGAACAGGTAGTCCCGCGAGACGAACTCTGGGAGATGGAAGAACTGCAGGTCGCTGGCACCGAAGACGGATCCTTCCCCTACTTCGTCCGCATGTTCGGCCAGGACGACGACGGGAACGTGTACGTGCTCGCAAATCAAGAGGGTACCCCGACGGGCGACACGGGCGCGGTCATGCAGATCGTCCCACCGGGAGAGGGCGACTCCCTCTCGATGCCAGAGGGAGGCGACGAAGCCGCCCCCGAAGAACAGGAAACCGACGAGAACGCGACGGACGACACACAAGACGAGCCGATCGGAGAGGGTAACGAGACGGCGGATAACGAAACCGCGAACAACGAAACCGAGATGAACGACACTGCAACCACCGACAACGTAACCGACGACAACGCGACCGACTAGGCGTAACGGCTCGAGTCGCCGCCCTCGAGCGGAACGCGATCCGCTCGTGTCAGTGGCTGTTATGTCGATTTTCACCTGGCAGAGCGGTTACTTCGACTTCCGAGGTACCGATTCAGAAACCCCATCGAGGAGCTGAATACGGTGGCCGAACTCGACGGCGGATCCGCTGATCGGCTGTCCGAGCACCGGAATCTGAACTGATAGGTCGCATGACACTGCCCCCGTTCCTCGAGTGCGACTCGAACGCCACGAAAAAACATAACAATAACACGGCCCCACCGTGCAGTACAATCCGATGCACTTCGACCACGCCGGAATCGCGATCGACGACGCACAGGCCCTCGCAGCGCTGTATGACGACCTCTTCGGTCTCGAGGCGGTTCACGAGGAGGTGTTTGACGGGATGCGCGTCGTCTTCCTCGACTGCGGTGACGGTTACTTCGAACTGCTCGAACCGCTCGAAGCGGACGGAACGATCGCCCGCTACCTCGAGGACAACGGAGCGGGAATCCACCATCTCGCGCTCGCGACCGAGGACATCGAAGGTGCCCTCGAGACGGTCCGTGACCACGACGTGACGCTGATCGACGAGGAGCCGCGACCGGGCGCGTGGGGCCACTCGGTTGCGTTCTTGCATCCCAAGGACACCGGCGGCATCCTGATCGAACTCGTCGAACACTGATCGTCTCGGCTCTCGTTTTACTCCCCAGCCGAATCGTCATACTCGGCCGCAGTGATCCGCTGGCTCTCGTCGCCGGTCTCGTGGTGAACGTCGACGCGTTCCGGATACCGCCCCTCGAGATCGATTCGGGCCGCGTAGTCGGCGGTGCCGAGACAATCGATACAGGTGCCGTCCTCCTGGTCGCCGACGGCGACGGTGATCGCGAGGACATCTCGTCGCTCGTCGTACTCCGTCTCGGCCAGCGAGAGGCCGTGACACGGCGTCGGAATCGTGATATCGCCGTCGACGATCACCGTTTCGTCCGCGAACTCGACGGTCGCACCGTCCTCGTCCGTTCCGCCCGCACACTCCCGCTCGCCGACCTCGAGGGACGCGTCTGCAACCACTGGGGTCGGACAGGATATCGAGGTCGAGATCGACTCCGTCTGCGTGCCGGTTTCGCTTAGTGTCAGGGTCGTTCGAGAACGGGTGCAGTCGAAGGGGCTGCGGTCGATTCCGTCGGTGACGGTCGCCTCGCTCGTGCCGTCGTCGCTGCTCGTCGTGACGGTGATCGCGTACGACCGTGGTTCGACGAGGACGAGCGTGATCGCACCGCCCGCCGCGAGATCGAGATCGGGCTCGAACAACGCGCCGCCGTCGTTGTCCGTGTCATCGTTTCCGCCATCGTCATCCTCGTCGGCCGTAATCGTAACGGAGACCGTTCGATCGGTCTCGCCCTCGTTTCGCAGTTCGAACTCGTGTGGCGGGTGGGCGTCGGGGAACGGAACCTCGTCGGGATCGCCGACTTCGATCGTGTCGGCCGAGCTCGATCGGGTAGTATCGCTCGAGTCGGTCGCGGACTCGTCACCGTCGGTACCGGGACGGTCCGACTGGAGTCGGTCGAACGTCGAACCCGTGCAGCCGGCCAGTCCACAGACCGCGCCGGTCGTTCCGGCGAGGAGGTCTCGTCGTCGCATACGCGTTTCCACCACGATGCGGAATAAACACCTTTGTCAAGCGCTCTAACCTGTCCGCTGGAGGGATAGTCAGCGCTCCCGAAACAGGCAAATGTCACGGGTGAACTGAAACCCGTCGCACGTATAGGAGAGCGTAGGAAAATGAGTATGACCGACCTCCTGCAACGCGAGACACGGCGCGGCAGTCCGAGCGAGAGTCCCCGACGGTCGGAGACGGACGCTAGTTCGATACCCGAAAACGGGCTGTTTCGGATCGCACGCGTCCTGTTCGGTGCCGTCCTCGCGTTCATGGCGACAGACAACCTCCGGAGCCTCGAGGGCCGAGTACAGTTCGCCGAAACGAAGGGCGTCCCCGTCCCGTCGTTTTCGGTGCCCGCGATAAGCGGCGGACTCCTGTTCGGCGGTATCGGGATCGCGCTGTGGCGGGTGCCGGCCGCCTCCGCCGCCGCAGTAGCCGGATTCTTCGCCACCGCCACGCCGCTGATGCACGATTTCTGGAACATCGACGACCCGGAAGCAAAACAACAACAGATCAACGACTTCTCGAAGAACACCGCCCTGCTTGGAGCGGCGCTCGCATTCGTGCAACTGGGGCGATCCACGGAACCCGACGCGTGATGGGACGGTCCACAGAACCCGACGCGTGAGTTCGCCCGGCCGGCACCTCGAGGCCGGCCGCGCGGTCCGGAAGCGAGTGACGCCGATCGTCAGCCGAAGTTTTCGATTAACGCTTCGTCCGGGTCGCCGCCGGCGTCGTCGATCGCCTCGGCGACGAACGTGACGAAGTCTTCGAAGCCGAACGCGTACAGCTGGCCGTCCTCACGGTGCGTGGCGATCGCATCCGCCAAGGTGTCGTCATCGTCCTCGTCGACGTACCGAATCGTTGCACCGGCACTCTCGAGCGCCTCGAGGCGATCGGTGTGGGCCGGTTCGTCCGCCTGATAGATCACGACGGCGTCGCGGCCCGCGTTGTGAGCCGCTTCGGCGATCGCGACCGCGGGACCGATCCCCGGCCCGCCGGCGACCGCGACGACGTCGTCCTCGCCGTCGTAGGTAATTCTGCCGAACGGCCCCTCGACGTTGACGGTTTCACCGGCCTCGAGGTCGGCGAGCCACGGCGAGAGGTCGCCGTCGGGATCGATGCCGACCGTGAGTTCGAACGTCGCTCCGACGTCCGGCGACGAGAGCGTGTAGTGACGCGAAAGCACCTCGTCGTCGGGGCTGGCCCGGAGCAAGACGAACTGGCCCGGCAGGGCGTCGAACCCGTCGGGCGTTTCGAGCTCGAGTGCAACGGTGTCCGGACCGACTTCGGTGACCGATTCGACGGTGACTGGCGTCCCTTCCATGTCGACTCCGTTCGGGGGCGGGTCGAAAAGTCGTTCCGTTCCATCGCCGCCGCCGGTTCGACTCGATTCCGGTCGTGAGCCGAGATCGTGTTACGGGCACGGACGGTGAAACTGACCATGTGCTTCGATATCACATTCACCGCGTTACCCGTTTCTTTCCGTTGGTAACCGTCACCGGCGCAATTTGTAACGATTAATGAAAACTGTCCCTGCCTATCGAACATATCACCCACCGTTGCGGTTGTCCGGTTGGGGTTTCAGAAGCCTTTTCATTTATGGGGGGCAAGGCTCAGCATAACATGGCTGAGGATCTTAACTGGGCGGTCGGGGGCGAGGCCGGCGACGGTATCGACTCCACGGGTAAAATCTTCGCTCAGGCCCTTTCCCGAGCCGGACGGCACGTATTCACGTCGAAAGACTTCGCGTCCCGGATCCGCGGCGGGTACACTGCCTACAAGATTCGGACGTCGGTCGAGTCAGTCCAGAGTGTCGTCGACCGACTGGATATCCTTGTCGCGCTCACACAGCGGACGATCGACGAGAACCTCGACGAACTACACGAGGGCAGCGCCATCATCTACGACGGCGAGCGCTCGTGGGAGGCCGAGATTCCCGACGAGATGACCGCAGTCGACGTCCCGCTGAAGACGCTGGCCGAGGAGGCCGGCGGCGCGATCATGCGCAACATCGTCGCGCTCGGTGCCGCGTGCGAAATCACTAATTTCGACGTCGAGTACCTTGACGAAGCCCTCGAGAAGCGCTTCGGCGGGAAGGGGTCGAAGATCGTCGAGAACAACAAGGCGGCCGCCCGGGCGGGTCAGGAGTACGTCCAGGAGAACTACGACCTGGACCACCTCGGCTACAACATCGACACGACCGACAACGACTACGTCTTACTCAACGGCAACGAGGCGATCGGCATGGGTGCAATCGCTGCCGGCTGCCGGTTCTACGCCGGCTATCCGATCACGCCTGCGACGTCGATCATGGAGTATCTGACGGAACGCATCGAAGACTACGGCGGTCACGTCGTTCAGGCGGAAGACGAACTGTCGGCGATCAACATGGCGCTCGGTGGCGCACGGGCGGGCGCTCGAGCCATGACCGCCACGTCGGGGGCCGGGATTGATCTCATGACCGAGACCTTCGGCCTGGTCGCGACCAGCGAGACGCCGCTGGTCATCGCCGACGTGCAGCGGTCCGGTCCCTCGACGGGGATGCCGACGAAACAGGAACAGGGCGACCTCGACATGGCGCTGTACGCCGGCCACGGTGAAGTCCCGCGGTTCGTCGTCGCTCCCACGTCGATCACCGAGTGTTTCTGGAAGACCGTCGAGGCGTTCAATCTCGCAGAGAAGTACCAGACCCCGGTCTTCCTGGTCTCCGATCTGGCGATGTCGGTCACCGAACAGACGTTCCCGCCGGAGGCCTTCGACATGGACGACGTCGAGATCGATCGCGGCAAACTCGTCGACGAGGACGAAGTCGACGAGTGGCTCGACGCGCAGGGCCACTTCCGCGCCCACGCCGTCACCGAAGACGGCGTCAGCCCGCGAGCCATCCCCGGCACGACCGACGCCGCCCACATGTCCACCGGCCTTGAGCACGACGAACTCGGCCGCCGGACAGAGGAAGAAGACGAGCGCGTCCACCAGGTCGACAAGCGATATCGCAAGGTCGAGACCGCACGGAACGAGGAGGACTGGGACTACCGCGAGTTCGGGAACTCGGACGCCGACAACCTCGTCATCTCGTGGGGGTCCAACGAAGGTGCGCTCATCGAGGCGCTCGACTACCTCGAGGCGGACGGGATCGACGTCCGCGTCATCTCGGTGCCCTACATCTTCCCACGGCCGGACCTGACCGGGGAGATCGAGGCCGCAGACGATCGTCGTCGAGTGTAACGCGACCGGCCAGTTCGCGGACGTGATCGAACACGACGTGCTTACCCGAGTGAAACGCATCAACAAGTACACGGGCGTTCGATTCAAGGCGGACGAACTCGCGGACGATATCACCGAGAAACTCACTGAGGAGGTACCAGCATAATGAGCTCCGACGTACGATTCACCGACTTCAAATCCGACAAGCAGCCGACGTGGTGTCCCGGATGCGGCGACTTCGGGACGATGAACGGCATGATGAAAGCCCTCGCGAACACCGATAACGACCCCGACAACACCTTCGTGGTGGCCGGGATCGGCTGTTCCGGCAAGATCGGGACCTACATGCACAGCTACGCCCTGCACGGGGTTCACGGCCGTGCGCTCCCGGTCGGGACCGGCGTCAAGATGGCCCGCCCCGACATCGAGGTCATGGTCGCCGGCGGCGACGGTGACGGCTACTCGATCGGTGCCGGTCACTTCGTCCACGCCGTCCGCCGGAACGTCGACATGACCTACGTGGTCATGGACAACCGTATCTACGGGCTGACGAAGGGCCAAGCCTCGCCGACCTCGCGGTCGGACTTCGAGACCAGTACGACCCCCGAAGGGCCAAAGCAGCCGCCGGTCAACCCGCTCGCCCTGGCGATGGCCTCCGGCGCGAGCTTCATCGCGCAGTCGTTCAGTTCGGACGCATTGCGCCACGCCGAAATCATCGAGCAGGCCATCGAGCACGACGGCTTCGGCTTCGTCAACGTCTTCAGTCCGTGCGTCACGTTCAACGACGTCGACACCTACGACTACTTCCGTGACAGTCTCGTCGACCTGCAGGAGGACGAGGATCACGATCCGAACGACTACGAGGCCGCCAAGGAAGTTATCCTCGACAGCGACAAGGAGTACCAGGGCGTCATGTACCAGAACGAAAACTCCGTGCCGTACCACGAGCAACACGGCGTCACGGAGGACATGTCCGAGATTCCCGACGGTGCGCCCGAGGACGCGATGGACCTCGTCCGCGAGTTCTACTGACGCCGTTCGCGGGTCACTTTCCGTTCTGTACGCGAATCGGTCTCTATTCTGTACACGGATCGCACTCTGTTTTGTACACGGATCGCGCCGTGTGCTGGTTACTCCGTACTCTGGTTGTCCGTCGTCCGGGAAAATCGAAAACGCGGACATCGGCGGGTCGGCCGATCTTGTCCGATTCCCCCGATAATTGGTCCTCCGTCGCCGTAACTCGGGCTGGCAAACCGGGCGAGCCGACTTCTACCCCTCGAACGGGTGTTCGACGGACTCCATCAGTTCCTCGACGTTCGCGGCTTCGGCGGTGAGCAGTTTCGGGTAGGTCCCGAGTAACACGAGCAGGTCGCCATCGTGCTCGAACGACGTGATCTTGATCTCGATATCGATCGTCTCGCCCTCGAGGTCGCTCTGGCCGACGAACAGGTCGATCTCGCGGCCGTCGCCGAGGATATCCAGGCCGAACGAATCCTCGCGCTGGATGTCCGAGATATCCCCGTGATCGCTGGGGACCTCGCTCAGAAACCGCTCGAGGAGTTCCCCGTTCGACATATCGTCGAGCGGGTTGAGCGATCGGCCGGCAACCTTCATGCCGGGGATCGAGACGCCCGCGAAGGCGGCTCCCTCGCGCGTCTCGCCCAGATAGTCGACCTCCTTCGTGTAGACCGAGCGCCAGACGCCGGCTCGGACGTCGCGTTCGATGCCGCCGGGGAGGTCGACCGTTCGCTCGATCGCGTCGTTATTGACGCCGCTTTCCCCGTAGCCGGCCTCCTCGAGCGCGTCCTCGGTCGGAGCGACGCGGTCGGAGTCGAACTCGAGGGGCCCGTTACCCAGAACGACGTCGAGACAGCCTGCCGTCAGTGCGAGGGTTCCGGTCGCGCCCGCGGCGAGCATCGATCGGCGAGTAAGAGTCATTGGAAGTGTGATTCGCTACGAGCGGCATATCCCTTGTGGCTACTTCAGGCCCACTGACAGGACCGTTTACGGGTCGAGATGGTTCGGAGTTCGGGACCGTTCGGGCGATGAGCCCGGACCGGCGAACACATGAAGAGTTATCGGGATCGACCGCCCCCGTATAGCCATGACCGACTTCGCAGCGCGAGTCGAGCAGGTGTCGATCAGCGGGATTCGCGAGGTCTTCGAGGCCGCCGGCGATGACGCGATCAACCTCGGCCTCGGCCAGCCGGATTTCCCGACGCCCGCCCACGCCCGCCGCGGGGCGATCGAAGCGATCGAGGCCGGGCGGGCCGACGCCTACACCTCGAACAAGGGCACTCCACAGCTTCGAGAGGCGATTTCGGCGAAGTACGACCGGGACTACGACCTCGAGATCGACCCCGAAGACGTGATCGCCACCTCCGGCGGCAGCGAGGCGCTGCACCTCGCGCTCGAGGCCCACGTCGATCCCGGCGAAGAAGTGATCTTCCCAGACCCCGGCTTCGTCTCCTACGACGCGCTGACACACATCGCGAGCGGTACGCCGAAGCCGGTCGGACTGCGCGAGGATCTGACCCTCGATCCCGCGACGGTTGAGGACGCCATCACCGATGAGACCGCAGCGTTCGTCGTCAACAGCCCCGCGAACCCGACGGGAGCCGTCCAGAGCGAGGCCGACATGCGCGAGTTCGCCCGCATCGCGGACGAGCACGACGTGCTCTGCATCTCCGACGAGGTCTACGAGCACATCGTCTTCGAGGGCGACCACCACTCGCCGCTCGAGTTCGCCGAGACGGACAACGTCCTCGCCATCAGCGCTTGCTCGAAGACCTACTCGATGACCGGCTGGCGGCTGGGCTGGGTCGTTGCATCAAACCGGCGCATCGAGCGCATGCTTCGCGTCCACCAGTACGGACAGGCCTGTGCCTCCGCGCCCGCACAGTACGCCGCCGAGGCCGCCCTGACGGGGCCCCAGGATCGGGTAGAGGAGATGGTCGACACCTTCGAGCAGCGGCGGGACCTCGTGCTCGACGGGCTCACCGACGCCGGCCTCGAGGTGCCGACCCCCGAAGGGGCCTTCTACGCGATGCCGAAGGTCCCCGACGGCTGGTGTGAGGCGGTGCTCGAGCGGGGCGTCGTCGTCGTCCCCGGCGACGCCTTCGGCGCGAACGGCGAGGGCTACGCGCGGCTCTCGTACGCCACCGGAACGGAGGAACTGAAAGAGGCGCTCGAGATCATGGACGATGCGACTCGAGCCGTTCGATAGGATTGCGCAAGTACCTTTTTCCGCCTCGGGTTCGCTCGCTGCGCTCGCTCACCTCTCTCTGCTCGCGGGCCGAAGGCCCGCTCGCACGGCTCGAGGGACGCGAAGCGTCCCTCGTTGGGCGCAAAAATCTACGCTAAAAAGGCCGCTCGCTCCCGGTGGTCGCTCGCGGGTGCACTCCTTGTTACTCGACCGCAGCGGTAACTCCTTGGTCTGTACTTGCCACAATTTTCACCTTCTAACCTTAATGAAGGAAGTATATTACCAACTACTGATATGGAACGGTATTCTTGAAGGTGAGTGGGTGGAAAATTGTGTCCTGCTATCGTGGCAACAGGGAATCGCCACGCCCTCCCCAGCCGATTCGTTTGCGCCTGACGGCGCTCACTCATCCCTCGCACAATGTCGTCGGTCGTCCTCACCTTCGTTCGGCCGACCTGCTTACGGGTCGAAGACCCGTTCGCATGGTTCGCGGGACCTCCGGTCCCGCGCTATTCGCTTTCGAGGCACTCCCTTCGTCTTCGCGCGGCGTTGCCGCGCGAATGGTCTGCGAGACCAGAGGTCTCGCACTAGTCGCGCCTCGCAGACAGCGCGCGCCACCGCACGTCGGTTGCTCAGTCCGAACGATACAGGGACCATCGACGCTGAACGTTCCTGTTTTCGCAGTAGCCACGTGTCCGATCCAAAACGGTGGAGAAAAGTCAGGGAGTTTTCAGTGCTGTGCTGACGCGAATTCGTCGACGATCGTCCCGCAGAACGCCTCGAGGTCGTCCGGATTCCGACTCGTCACCAGTCCGTCGTCGGTGACGACCTCCTCGTCGACCCACTCGCCGCCGGCGTTGCGAATGTCGGTCTGCAGACTGTGGTAGGAGGTCAACGTCTTGTCGTCGACGACGTCGGCTTCGACCAGCGTCCACGGGCCGTGGCAAATCACGCCCGTCGGCTTCCCGGCTTCCACGTGCTGTTGCAGGAGTTCCACGCCGTCCTCGTCGGTTCGGAGCGTGTCCGCACCGACGGTCCCGCCGGGGACGATCAGCGCGTCGTAGTCGTCCGCCGAGACCTCCTCGAACGATTTCTCGACCTCGTAGCTGTCGCTCCACTCGAGGTCGCCGTTCACGGTCTGGGCCTCGCCCGTCTCGCTGCCGAGCACGTCGACGGTGGCTCCGGCGTCGGTGACCGTCTCCTTCGGTTCGATGAACTCGACCTCTTCGGTGCCTTCCGGTGCGAGGAAGATTCCGACGGTCGTCTCCTCGAGCGGCTGGCTATCGGATTCGCTCACACCGAGAACGAGGGCGCTCGTGCGGACAAGGGTTGTACTTGCTGGTGCAAAACGGCCGGGCAGCGCTCCGATCGGCGCGGCCCGCTCGAGTACCGGAGAGACCGATCCGAGGACGCCGTCTCCCCTGCCGTCACGTGTACAATTTTACGGCCCCGCTCCGTGGTCTCGAACGATATGCGCGCTGTACGCCTCCACGAACACGGCGATGCGGACGTACTACAGGTAGACGAGATCGATCGACCGGAGCCGGCCGCGGACGAACTCTTGATCGAGGTGGCCGCCGCGGGCGTCAACCCCGTCGATACCTACTTCCGGGACGGCTCGTACACGCCGGTCGACGTGCCGTTTACGCCCGGCGTCGATTTCTCGGGCGTCGTCGCCGAGGTCGGTGAGTCCGTCGACGGCTTCGAGGCGGGCGACCGCGTCTACGGCACCGGAATCGGCGGGGCCGCCGCGCAGGGTGCCTACGCGGAGTTCGCGACGGTTCCCACCGACCGCGTCGTGCACCTCCCCGACGGCGCGGATCTGACCGAGGCCGGCGGCGCGGGCGTCGCCGCCGTCACCGCCTGGCGCGCCCTGATCGATCACGCCGACCTCGAGCCGGCCGAATGCTGCCTGATCCACGGCGGATCGGGCGGCGTCGGTCACGCGGCCGTCCAGATCGCGGCCGCCGTGAGTGCGCGGGTGATCACGACCGCCTCGGAGGAATATCATGACGCGCTCGCCGACTACGGAGCCGAGACGGTGCTGGACTACGGCCGCGACGATCTGGCCGACGCCGTGCTCGAGGCCTCCGGGGGCGGCGTCGACGCCGTGCTCGATCACCGCCTCGACGACTACCTGCAGTTCGACGCGGACGTGGCCGCACAGGGTGCTCGAGTCGTCGGCATCGGCGAGAACAGTCCCGATCCGGGCTTTACGAACGACGGTGCGGCCCGATCGAAGGACGTCTCCTACCAGTTCATGAGCATGTTCAACACGCCGGACCTGCGCGTGCCGCTGCGAGGCGTCGCTCACCTCATGAACAGCGAGTCCCTCTCGATCGACGTGGCGCGGACGTACGACCTCGAGGAGGCGGCCGACGCCCAGCGAGCCGTCATGTCGGACAGCTTCCTCGGGAAACTCGTCATCGAGCCGTAGCGATCAATCGAATACCGAGCCGCGATCCAGCCGTGTGCCGAGCAGGACCGCCCGTCGGTCGACCAGCAAGATTCGACTCCTATCTGAATCCCTGTGGAGCGCCGTCAACGGCTTCGTGCCGGGAGAGCAGCGCCCGTCCGCGATCGCGGAGCGCGACCGTCTCCGTCGCGGTATCGTAGTCGATGGCCTCCGTGGCCGCCAGTTTTGGGATATGCGTGTGGTGGAGCGAGATCCGAACGGCCCGTTGCTCTCTCGCCGAGACGGTACCGTGATCCGAAATCGCGTTGGGATCGGAACCGGTCTCCTGTGCGGCGATTTCCACCGCGAGCTCCGTTAGCGTCGCGGAGCCGTCGTTCGCCTCGAGATACTGCAAAACTGCGCGTCGGCGTCGATTCGCCAACAGATCCATCACCGTATCTACGACGTCCGCACGCGAATCGCCGAACGCAGTGAGACTCTCGGGCGAATTTAGTAGTGGTATCATAGCCCCAATAGGAGATAGACGGTATATATGCAGCGTGTGAGTCCGATCGAAACACTACCCCGTATTCGAGGAAGTGTCTAGACGAGGTCGGCGACCGCTTCCATCGTCGTCCGCTTGTCGTCCTCGGACATTCCGTTGACGAACCCGAGCCGAACGGCATCGACGCCGTCGATCTCGCTGTATGCCTCGACCCACTCGCGGACTTCCTCGGGTGTACCCGCGGGAGCCAACTCGTCGAGTACGTCTTCGGGTAGCGCCTGAGCCATCGCGTCGGTATCTCTCTCCTCCCAGGCGGCCCGGATCTCCTCGACGACGTCGGAATAGCCCTGCTCGGCGACCGAGTTCCCGTAGTAGGGGCCATACGCCCCGAGCAGGAAGGCGACGGTGCTGCGGGCCTTCTCACGTGCGGCCTCGCGATCTGCCATCGCGATCCCGCGGACGATCGGAGCCACCCGCAGGTCCGAGAGTCCCTTGCCCCCTAACTCGGCACCGCGTTCCAGATCTTCGAGGCGGTCGCGAAGTCCGTCTTTCGTGAATAGCTGGGGGGCCCATCCGTCGCCGAAGCGACCGGCCATCTCGGTGGCCTTGGGGCCGAGGGTTCCCACGTCGATCGGCGGCGGGTTCTCGTGGGGGCCGCGCTCGTATCCCAATCCGGGAATGTCGAATATGTCGCCGTCGTAGGCGGGGTTGCCCTCCTCGTAGACGTTTCGCATCACGTCGATCACTTCGCGGGTTCGGCGCAGCGGTCGGTCAAACTCCTGACCGTGCCAGCGCTCGGTGATCGCGGGCGAACTCGGGCCGATTCCGAATCGGAACCGGCCGTCCGCCACGTCTTGCATCGTGAGCGCCGTCTGGGCGAGCATCGACGGCGTTCGCCCGTACGGCGAGATCACGTCGTTGGAGATGCCGAGCTCCTCGGTCCGCTCGGCTGCCAGCGTCAGCGGCGGCACGATGTTCCAGCCGGTCGTCTCGCCGACCGTGATCCGGTCGAAGCCCAGTTCCTCGGCCTGAACGGCCCGCTCGGCGACGCCCTGGGGCCGATCGTAGTCGCCGAGTCGCACTAGCAAGTCCAGTTCAGCGTTCACAGTGCTCCCCTCCGCGTCTGCCGTCGGATCGCTCGTCGTACTGCCATCACCACACACCGCGTCACCCATTCACATAAATTTGTAGCGTTTCCGTCCAGTCTCCCGGGACGAACGGTCGCCGCTGTCACCGATCGAGGGTCTCGGCACACAGCTACCGTGCTACCTCGAGGTGCCGATGCAGGTCGCGGGTTCGGGACTCGAGCGCGTGGCCGTTTCCACCTGTTCGACTTCCGGTCCCTTCGAAACGGTGGGAAACGTTGATACGAGTCGTGACCGACGTGGACGTATGACATATGACTGTTCGTTCCTCGAGGCGCTCGACCTCGCGGACGATCAGATATCCTTCGCGGACGGCCGACGCGAATCGCACGCTGCGGACTTCGGGACGGAGCAAAACGACGGTGACGGCGTGCTCCCGGACGCCGTCGTCTGGCCCGAGTGCACGGACGACGTCTCGGCCGTGCTCGCCGCTGCGACCGACCGCGGCGTCCCCGTGACCCCCTACGCTGCTGGGACGGGACTCGAGGGCAACGCCGTCCCGGCTCACGGCGGCATCAGCCTCGACCTCACGCGGATGGACGCGGTCGCCGACTACCGGCCCGACGACTTCCAGATCGACGTCGGGACGGGGGTCATCGGCTCCGACGTCGACGAGTACGTCGCCGGTGACGGCCTGTTCTTCCCGCCGTTACCCTCCTCCGGCGACATCTCGACGATCGGCGGGATGATCGCGACCGACGCCAGCGGCATGCAGACCGTCCGGTACGGCGAGGTCGCCGATTGGGTACTCGGCCTCGAGGCCGTTCTCGCCGACGGCACCGTCGTCCGGACGGGCTCGCGAGCCATCAAGACCTCGAGCGGCTACAACCTGACAGACTTGCTCGTCGGCAGCGAAGGGACGCTGGCCGTCGTCACCGAAGCGACCCTCGAGCTCGCGGGCCGCCCCGAACAGATCCGCGGCGGCCGGGCGATCTTCGAGACGCTCGACGACGCGACCGAAGCGGTCTTCGACGCGGTCCGGACGGACGTCGGCGTCGCCCGGATCGAACTCGTCGACGGGCTGAGCGCGACGATGGCCAACGAGTATCTCGGGAGCGATCTCCCGGACGCGCCGATGGTCTTCCTCGAGTTTCACGCCAATCACGGCGTCGAGGAAGAGATCGACCTCTGCCGGACGATCTTCGAAGACCACGACGTCGCCCGCTTCGAGATGAGCGACGACGATGACGAGATGGACGCCCTCTGGCGGGCGCGTAGGGAACTGGCCTACGCCGTCAGGAGTTACGATCCCGCCCTCGAGCCGCTCCACCCCGGCGACGTGACGGTACCGATCAGTTCCTATCCGACGGTGGTCCGGGAGGCGAAACGACTGGCTGACGAGTACGACCTCCTGGTTCCCTGTTTCGGCCACGCGGGCGATGGCAACCTCCACTACAGCGTTCTCGTCGACCCCGACGATCCCGATCAGGTCGAACACGGCGAGGAGTGTTATCGAGAGATCGTAGAACTCGCGATCGAACTGGGCGGAACCGCGACGGGAGAGCACGGTATCGGACAGGGAAAACGAGAATACCTCGAGCCCGAACACGGGGCCGGCGCGGTCGAGGCAATGCGAACGATCAAGCGAGCGCTCGATCCGACCGACACACTCAATCCGGGGAAGATATTCCCCGAAACGGCCGCCGGCGAACGGATCAACGGCCGGGACCGCTAGGTGCGGCCACCTCGCTCGGCGGTGACCTCGCAGTCGACCGAAATCACGACACGCAGTCGATCGGAATCACGACATCCGGTCCTCGGCGTCACCGTTGCTGTCGGCCGGAAGGACGATATGAGTGGTCTGTCTTTTCTCTCGAACGGTATTGGATTCAATTATGACTCCGATGGACCACCGGCGACCTGCGCTTGACCGTCGCCGGTTTCTCACGTGTGCGTGTACCGCAGTCGCCGGGACGGCCATCGCATCGGGAACCGGTTCGGCGGCCGTCGGTGACGGCGATCTGACGATCGAAGTCGTCCGCCACGACTCCGTCGAGCCGACCGACGACGCGCTCGAGTCCGTCCTCGAGGGCGTCGAACTGTTCGCCGAGACGTGGACGGACGCGACCCCGGGGACGGCCGAAGTGACGACGGACGAACCCTCGGTCGCGACGTTCGGAGTGTCTCCGTCGCACGGCGAGACGCTCGACGCGATCGAAACCGACGACGCGCTCAGATCCGATCGGACGCCGGAAACGGTGACGTTGTTCGTCGTCGAAGACGGAACGACGACCGCGGGTGCGATGCGTTCGTACGCGGGACACGACGGGAGCGAATACGCAGCGGCCGGAGCGTACGGCTACGTCAATACCGAACTCGTCGATCTGCTCGGCTGGCGGTTCGGGGCACCGCGGGAACTCGTTCGGAACTTCGCGGCCCACGAGTGCGGGCACGCTGTCATCGGCTGGGCCGACTTTCCGTACTATCCGGCCGACGAGCCCGACCGCGACCGCTCGCCGGTGGTTCGCGCACACAGCTGTGGCGCACAGGACCATCCCGCAGCCAGCGGCTGGTTCGTCCGACACGGGATCACGCCGATGGCCACGGGCTACTCGGCGATGGAAAGTCGGAATACGCCGCGAAATCACCGGTTTGCGACCGAAGCCGATGCGATCGACGTTTACGCGGATCCCGCCGACGAGGCCTGGTCGTACTTCAACATGGACTACATCGCCGCGTTCTCGGAAACGTCTCGAGCGGCAATGGGCGAACACTACCGGCAGTTCTTTTCGTGACGCCCGTGGACTCCCCCGTTTCTCGGCCGAGGCGGTCTCGAGACACAGTTTTTATTGCTGTACATCGAATCTGTCGGAGGTAGTTACGTTCGGTCGAGCGAGAAGCGCGTCTCGCTTCCACCAGGTTGGTATTTAGAATGAGAGGAAGGATTCACGTTGACGTCCGATCTAGTTTGAGTCTCCTCGGCACGGTGCTGAAGTATCTCTCGCTTTCCCTGCTGGTTCCGACGGCCGTCGCACTGTTCTACCGGGAGAGTCCGCTTCCGTTTCTCGTCGCGCTCGTCGTCGCCGTCGCCGTCGGGACGGGTCTCGAGCGCCTCGAGCCCGACCCGGACCTCGAGCACCGCGAAGCGTTCTTGCTCGTCGCACTGACGTGGTTAGTGCTCCCGCTCGTCGGGATGATCCCGTATCTCGTCGCCGGGACAGGGACGATCGCACATCCCGTCAACGCGCTGTTCGAGAGCATGAGCGGGTTCACGACGACCGGCGCGACGGTCATGGGCGAGATTTCCGTCGAGACCCACTCGCGGTCGATCATGCTGTGGCGACAGCTCACCCAGTGGCTCGGCGGGATGGGAATCATCGTGCTCATGGTCGCGATCCTCTCTGAGCTCTCCGTCGGTGGCACACAGCTCATTCGGGAGGAATCACCGGGGCTACAGGTCGAGAAGCTAACGCCGCGAATCAGGCAAACGGCGCGGGCGCTCTGGCTGATCTACGCCTGGTTCACGCTCGCAGCGGTGGCCGTCTACTACGGGCTTCATCTCGCCGGGCTAGCCCCGAACATGACGTTTTACAACGCCGTCTCCCACGCGCTCACGTCGCTGCCGACCGGCGGGTTCTCGCCGGAGGGGCGCAGCGTCGAGGCGTTCGAACCGATCGTCCAGTGGGCGGTCATGGTCTTCATGATCGTCGCCGGGGCGAACTTCGCGCTCTACTGGTACGCCTGGCGCGGCCACCCCGAACGCCTGACGAGCAACGCCGAGTTCCGATCGTATATTCTGTCGATGGGTGTCGTCGGCGGTCTCCTCTCCCTGCTCCTCTTCCTCGGGGTCGGCCTCGAGACGGTGCCGGAGAGCGTCGCCGCGATTCCGGGGAGTCTCGAGCGCTCGCTGCGCCACGGCCTCTTCCAGACGCTCGCGATCGTGACGACAACGGGCTACGCCAGTATGGACTTCAACACGTGGAGCGAGTCGACGCAGGTGATTCTCCTGTTCGCGATGTTCCTCGGCGGCTCGGCGGGATCCGCGGCCGGCTCGATCAAGATCGTCCGCTGGTACGTCGTCCAGAAATCGATCCGACGCGAACTCTTCACACTCGTCCATCCGCAGGCGATCCGCCCGGTTCGAATGGGCGGTACCGGTGAGGTCATCGACGAGGAGACCATTCACGGCATCTTCGTCTTCATCGCGCTCTTTCTGACGCTGTTCGTCGTCTCCACCGTCTTGCTCTTCCTCGACGCCTATCGAACGCCGGGTCTCTCGCTGTCGGCGCTCGAGGCCACGAGCGCGACGATCGCGACGCTCGGGAACATCGGTCCGGGCGTCGGCGTCGTCGGACCGATGAACAGCTACGAGCCCTTCTCGGGGGCTGCAAAGCTGTACATGAGCTTCCTCATGTGGATCGGCCGACTCGAGATCCTCTCCGTGCTGGTAATCCTGACGCCGGCGTACTGGCGCTCCTGACGGCCCTCGTCCCCTGCCGGCGACCCAACCGTTAAGACGCGGGTGCTGTCACCATCCTCCATGGTAAATAATAGCATTTCCGAGGCGATCGAGGCGGCGGCGACGACCTACGGACTCTCCCTCTCCGAGGCCGAGCGAGAGGGCTACACGGCCGAAGCGGAGGCGACCGCCGCCCTGCTCGGTGACCTCGAGCCGACGACGACCCGGTCCGGTCCCGCGGCGAACGTCGGGGAAGACGACGACGAGTACAACGCCTTCCTGTATCGGTGCGAGCTGTCCGGCGCCGAGTCGGGCCCGCTCGCGGGGACCGAAATCGCGGTCAAGGACAACATCGCCGTCGCGGGCGTCCCGATGACCTGCGGCTCGGACGCGCTCGCCTTCGAGCCCGAGTACCACGCGGCCGTCACCGAGCGGTTGCTCGACGCGGGCGCGGACCTCGTCGGGACGACGAACATGGACGAGTTCGCCTACTTCACCACGAGCGAGACCTGCGCGCACGGGCCCGTCGAGAACCCGAGTGCCGAGGGCGTGCCGGGCGGCTCCTCGAGCGGGAGCGGGGCGGCCGTCGCCGCCGGGCTGGTCGACGCGGCGCTGGGCACCGACACCGGCGGCTCGGTTCGCATCCCCGCCTCCTTCTGTGGCGTTGTCGGGTTCAAACCGACGTTCCGGACCGTGCCGCGGTTCGGCTTCGCGGACCTGGCGACCTCACTCGACCATATCGGCCCGCTCGCGCCCGACGTGGAGACGGCGGCCACCGTCCTCGAGGCGATCAACGGTCCCGACCGCCGCGATCCGTCGACGGCCGGGATGCGCGAACCGACCCCGACCGACGGGCTGGATCGCGACATCGACGGACTGACGGTCGGCCTCGTGACCGAGGCACAGGACGGCGCCGACGGCGATGTCGCTGCGGCCGTCGATCGAGCGGCCGACCGACTGGCGGCGGCGGGCGCGACCGTCGAACCGGCGTCGCTCCCCGATTTCGAGACCCAGTCGCTGGTCAACGCCGCCGTCACCGCCACGGAGTTCACGACGCTGGTCGCGCAGGCGGGGCAGGACTACGGCGTCGGAACCGGCTACAGCGAGCCCTGGCGCGAGGCGGTGGCGTCGATGGACGCGGACGAACTGGGCGAGAACGTGCGCGCTCGACTCGTCCTCGGGCGGGCGCTAACCGCGGTCGACAACGATGAGGGGTACGTGGCTGCGCAGAACGTTCGCCGGGAGTTCGAGGGCGTCGTCGACGACCGACTCACGGACTGCGACGCGCTGGCGTTGCCGACGACGCCGATGAGCGCGCCCGATTACGGCGAGATCAGCGAGGACGCGGACCTCCTGCGAACGATCGCCAACACCGGTCCGTTCAACCTCACCGGCCATCCGGCGCTCTCGGTTCCGGTCGCGACGGAGAGAGGGGACGGTGATCCGGTCGGCTGTCAGCTCGTGACCGACTGGTACGACGAGGCGACGGCCGTCGCACTCGGTCGGGCGCTCGAGGCCGCCGAGTGAGGGGTCTCGCGGTCGCCGACAGCGTCGTCCCGGGCGCCGGTTCTCCGGTGCCGTCTGGACCGTCAGTCCTGAACCAGCACGTCCAGGACGTCCGGTCCCTCGCGCGTCAGCGCGTCCTCGAGTGCGCCCTCGATACCGTCCGGCGTCTCGATACGTTCGGCGCGCGCGCCGTGACTCTCGGCGTTTTTCACGAGATCGACCGCCGGCTCGAAGTCCATCCCGACGAACTCGTAGTCGTCTTCTTCCCCGCCCATGAGGTGGAGCGTATTGTCCTTCAGGATCCGGTAGTTGCGGTTGTCCGAGATGACGACCGTCAGGTCCAGATCGTACCGGGCGGCGCTGTAGATCGAGTGCGGGTAGTACTGGTAGGAGCCGTCGCCGATGAAGCCGACCACGTCGCGGGGCTCCTCGAGTTGTTCTTCGGCGACGGCCGCGCCGACCGCGGCCGGCAGCCCGTACCCGAGGCCGCCGCCCTTGTTCGACATGTACTGTTCGGGGCCGAGGTCCCACCGGGTCAACATGGCGTACTTCGAGGTGACACCCTCGTCGACGATGGCCGCATCGCCGGCCACGCGCTCCATCGCGTCGACCAGTTCGGCCTTCGACGACCGCGGATCGTCCCCGTCGGCCTCGCCGTAGCCGGCCATCTGGGACTCGACGGTCTCCTTGACCTCCGCGACTTCCGCGAGCCGGTCGGCCACGACGTCATCGGAGAGTTTCCCGCGAACGCGCTCGGTGAGATCCTGCATACCGAGCCCCGGGTCGCCGATCACTGCCGCGTCGGCGGGCTGATTCTTGCCGACCTGCCAGGCGTCGTCGCTCAGGTGGATGCAGGTCGTGTCGGGATCGACCAGCGCCTCCTCGTGGCGGGTCAGCGTCGTGTTCGTCGAACAGCCGGCGAAGAGTATCGTATCGGTGTCCATCAACATCGCGGCCAGACTCTCGCTGGTCGGCAGGTAGGAGACCCACTGCTCGTGGTCTGTGGGGAAGTCCACTTCGCAGGAGAGGATCTCCCCGTGGACGCGGGCACCCGTCGCCTCCGCGAGTTCGACCGCCGCGGCAACGGCGTCGGCACCGGAGCGAGCGACGTGGTCCCCGACGACCATCACCGGATCGTCTGCGTCGGCCAGCAGGTCGGCAGCGCGCTCGAGTTGTGCCGGATCGCCGCTGCCCGCGTTCGGAATCGGACCAAGTCGTTCGGGCTCGGCGTCGGTTTCCTCGAGCATCACGTCGAGGGGCAGTCCGAGGAAGACGGGGCCGGTCGGGGGCGTCATCGCGACCCGGAACGCCCGGCGGAGCATCGTCGGCAGCGCCGAGACGTCCAGTACCTCGTCGGACCACTTGCAGAACTGATCGGCCATGTCGACCAGATCACCCGAGAGAATCGGCTCCTCGTGGCGGAAGTCCGTGCTGTGATTCCCCGCCGTCACGACCAGCGGCGCGCCGGCGATCTTGGCCGCGTAGAGGTTACCGAGCCCGTGGGCCAATCCCGGCGCGATGTGGAGATTCGCCACGCCGACCGGGGTGATCGAGTCGTCGTGGTGGGCGTGATACCGCCTGCGCTGAGCGTAGCCACCGGCCATTCCCACTGCGATGTCCTCGTGGAGCCCGAGTCGGTACTCGAGGTCGCTCCGGCCGATCGCGTCCATGATCGGCAGTTCGGTCGTTCCCGGATTGCCGAAGACGTAGTCGACGCCGTACGACTCGAGGGCGTCGGTGAAGAGATCCGCACCCGTATAGCTATCTGCCATGCTCACTCGTGGCACGCCATCTCACATCAAATTGTGTGTTCCGGCGGGTCGGTTCCAGCTCGTGCGGCCCCGGCCCGGGTATTATACTTCAGTTCGTTGTCGCCCGCATATGGCCCTCGCCAGGGACGCCGCCGGAGTCGACACGACCGCTCGAGCGCTCTGGTCGCAGGTTCATCCCGTCTTCATGACGCCGCCGCTCGCGGCCTCGCTGTTCGGCGCGATCCTCGCCGGAACCGTCGACCCGCTGACCGCGGCGGTTCACGTCGTCGCGATGTTTGCCGCGGTCTACACGGCACACGTGAAAGACGGCTACGTCGATTTCCACGTCCGCGGCGAGGACGACGACCATCCGTTGACCGAACGCGGCTGTTGGATCGCACTCGGACTGTCGACGGCGGTGTTCGCGCTGTGTTGTGTGGCCCTGGGACTTCTCGTCGGTCCGGTCGCGGTCGTACTGGTCGTTCCGACGTGGTTGATCGCCTACCACCACGCGCCGCAACTCGACACGAACCCGGTGACGGCGACGACCGGCTACCCCCTGGGTATCGCCCTGTCCATGCTCGGGGGTTCTACGTGCAAGCAGGGACGATCGGGGTCGTTCCGCTCGGTTTCGCCGTCGTCTTCCTCACGCTCCTCTCCGGGATCAAGGTGATCGACGACACGCAGGACTACGCGTACGATCGCTCGATCGAGAAACGGACCGTCGCGGTCGTCGTCGGCCCTGACCGTGCGTACAGCGTCGCTTACGGACTGATGGCTGTCGCACTACTGGTCGTGGTCGCTTTCGCCATCGCTCGTCTCTTCCCCCTTACGTCCCTCCTCGCGGTTCTCGCGTTCGTCGCGGTCGCCGGGGTCGCGCGACGGGCGGATCCCGAACTCGCGACCATGTTACTCATCCGCGGCTCCTACGTCTTCCTCGCCGTCCTCGTGGCCGCGGTTCGGTTCGATCCGCTCGGCCGCCTGGTGTGAGCGCCTTCGGTCCGACTTTTCGGTACTCGAGGCGGTCTACACCGATCGCCGATAGCCACATCTCGGACAGTACATCGTCCCGTCTCTGATGAGCGTGTGACTCTCGTCGCAGTGCCCGCAGACACAGCCGACGGAGACGCCGACCTCTCGGGCGAGCCCGGCCAGCGTGTGCTGTAACTGCTGCTGGCGCTGCTCCGTCGCCTTGAGGCGATCGTCGAGGACGGCCAACTGTGCCGTCGTTCGTTCGCGACGGGGGTCGGAAACGCGGGTTGAACGAGGCGTCATAGTCGGTGTAGGTCGCCAGTGAGCAAATACTCATCTCTACCCGACAGCAGTCGTGAGACTCCTGTTGGCAGGCCATCGGCCCTCAGTTACGATTCCCGCTCACGATCTCAGGTAGCGCAACTGAACTCACACGTTGTCGGACAGTGAAGCACCGCTACGGGCACAACAGCAGTCGCTCACAAGTATTAGAGAGACGGGGTAGGTCAGTCAACGGTGGCCACACGTGGAAACCACGCGGGCTGAAAGGTGCTGCCTGACCGTGCCGCCTACTACCTTCTCTTTGCTATCGCTACAAAAGGCCTCCGGAATCCGGGTCGACGAGAACCGTAATCAGTTAGTGCTCACGATCTTGATCACGTCGCCCTCCTCGAGTTCGTACTCCTCGCTGATCTCGCGATTCGACTTCGCGTTCACCGCGTGCAGGTAGCCGTCGCCGATGTCGGAGTGAACGCTGTAGGCGAGATCGACCGGTGTCGATCCGTCGGGTAAGAGGAACGCGTCCGGCAGGACGTTGCCGCTGCCGTCGGACCACTTCGCGGCGTCTTCGACCGGGTAGGCGGTGAGGTGGTCGAGCAGATCGTAGACCGCGTAATCGAGCGCCGCCTGAACGCCGGTGCCGCCCCACTCGGCCATGGTGTCCGCGATCCCCTCGAGCGCCTCGCGCTGGGCGTCGTTGACGTCGTCACCGATCGCGATCGTCTCGTCGCCGGGATCGTACTCGATCAGCCCGTTTTCTGCGGCCCGGCGGAGCGCGAGTTCGCCCTCCGCTGTCGTGGGAATTACCGGTTTATCCAACTCGAGCAGGCGTTCGACGTTCTCCTCGGGCGCGATGTCGATCTTGTTCGCCGCGACCACGATCGGTTTGGTCCGCTGGCGGACGTCACGGGCGAGCGCCTCGCGGTGCTCGTCCTCCCACTGAATCGGGTCGTCGGGATACTCGAGGTCGCGGAGGACGATGGCGATCTGCTTTGGCGACGCGCCGAAGCCAGAGAGCATGTCCGCCAGCACGTCGTCGATATCGAAGTCAGGCGAGCGGGACTTGCGCTCGACGGACTCCCAGTTGTTCTCGACGATGCCAGCCAGCCAGAGATCCATCTCCTCCTCGATGAAGTCGATGTCCTCGAGCGGATCGTGGTCGCCGATGTCGACGGGTTCGCCCTTCTCGTTGGTCCCGCCGGAGGCGTCGACGACGTTGATGATCACGTCCGCGTTCGTGAGCTCGTCGAGGAACTGGTTGCCCAGCCCCTTTCCCTCGTGAGCGCCCGGGACGAGCCCCGCCACGTCCAGGAGTTCGATCGGGACGTAGCGCTTGCCGTCCTCGCAGTTATCGGCGGTACAGCGCTCGTCGCGCTCGAGGCAGGGACACTCGGTCCGGACGTAGCTCACCCCGCGGTTGGCGTCGATCGTGGTGAACGGATAGTTGGCGACGTCGACCTCTGCCATCGTCGCCGCGGTATAGAACGTAGACTTGCCGGCGTTTGGCTTTCCGGCAAGCGCGATCGAAAGCATGACTCAGCGTAGCAGGGTCCGGGAAAACTACCTTTCGATTCCGTTACTACGCACGGGTGGGAACGATTCGGCCGTCTCCACTTTGGACACCGCGGTGACCGGCGTTCGCTGCGGGGGCTGGATTTTCGGATCCCAGTTCCGGAGTCCCGCGTCGCCACCCGAACAGCGGGCGGTCCCGACTATCTGGTTCCCGGTTCGAACGCCTCGAGGAGGACCGATGCCTCGCGAACCCCCTCTTCGAAGACGGCATGGTCGGATTCCGAGACGAGATCCGTGTGGGGGTCCCAGTCGATCGCTCGAATCGCCGCCAGTTTCGGGAGGGTAGTGTGTCGGAGCACGGCTGCAACGGCGTCAGCCGAGTCGTCCGTGTGCGAAGCGACCGCGCGAGCGAGGGCGTCGACCGCTCGGGGCTCGCCGTTCCACTCGTGATAGAGCACGGCAAGTGCGACTCGAGCGCGCTCGTTCTGGAGCACGTCGAGGACCGTCTCCGCCGTCGACGGAACGGTTGCGACGGTGTCGATGCCCGGATCCCGCGCTGGCAGCGGCGGTGCGTCGGGCTCTTCGGACTTCGGGTCCCCGGTCGAATCGACACGATGTGTCGGGTCGTCGGGACCAGCGGCGATGTCAGCGTCCGGGGACACACCAGCGCGTGACGTCGCCTCCGTCGTTGTCGATGCCGATGCGGTGGTGGCTGTCGACGCACGAGAAGTCGCTGTCTCGTCAGTCGCTTCCATCGCGTCCGAAATCCGCTCGTCGGTCGGTGCCGTCGTTTCGGTCGTAGCCGCTGTCGATTCTCCTGCCGTTGATTTCGTATCGGCGGCGGCCGCGGTTGGCGACGGCGCCGCCGCTGTGTCTCCGTCGACCGCACAGTCACACATCGAACTGGACTCGTTTCGCAGCGGTTCCCGAACGACACTGGCGAAGCCGGTCGCACCGCCGACCGCCGCGAGGACCGTCACCAGCGATAGCGGATCACGGATCGTTCCGCCCTCGAGCGTGACGTAGCCGATGAGCCAGACGCCGAGCGCACACGCGACGACGATTCCGATCGAGACCCTGGTCGCGGCTCGCCAGCGAACGTCCGGCGAGATGTCCCGACTGGCCAGCCAATAGCCGCCGGTGGCCAGCCCGGTCGGCACGAGCAGCGAGACGAACAGTTCGAACGCGACGACCGGCTGTGAAACCGGCGTCTCGAGCGTCTGAACGATTCCGGCGACCGCGAGCGCGAGCCCCATTGCGACGATTACGGCGGTCGATTCCCCCCATCCCTCCCACTCGGACTGCGCGGGGGTGGCAAGACGCATACCTCTCGGTTCCAGAGACGGTCATATAAAATGGATTGGTTAGAAAACGACACGTCTTCCGAATCGAACGTGACTGGGGCTACAGATCGACGGCCATCATCACCTCGTCGACGTAGTGGCCGTTGAGTTTGTAGTGGTCCTCGCGGACCGCTTCGGTCTCCCAGTCGTGCATCTCGAGGAACGCGATCGCCTCCTCGTTGGTCGACGGCACGCTCTGGTAGACCCGTTCGTAACCGTTGGAGCCGGCCCACTCGAGGCCGCGCGAGAGGAGGTGGGAGCCGATACCGTGGTCGCGGTACTCCTCGAGGACGCCGACGGTGAGTTCGGCGGTGTGGCTCAGCTTCTCTAACTCCGGTGCGTGAAGGTGGACCCAGCCGACGACCTCGTCGTCGACCGTGGCGACGAAAAACATCCGGGACTGGAGTTCGTTGTGTCGGAGCAACGCGTTCTCGTGGTCGATCTCGTCGGCGACGCTTTCCGCCTCGATGTACGTTTTCTCCTCGGCGACCTGCCGGATCGCGCCGACGATCCCCGTCAGGTCCTCCTGGCGCGCCGGTCGGATGTGAAACTCGAGCGTTTCGGAGACGTACTCCTCTTCCGCCCCCGCGTTGATCGTGACTCTGAGCGTGCCGTCTTCCTCCTCGATTCGGCCGTCTCGCTTGAGGATCGCGATGTGGTGGCGGAAGCCGCCGGGATCGATACCCAACTGGTCTCGAGTCTCTTCGGGATCGACCGCTCCGCGGCGCTCGACGTACTCGTATATCTCTTTGCGGTCCGCGTGGCCGAACTCGAGCGCGTCAGTCGTCGCCATGATGGTTGGTACCACAAACCGCCACTTAACATTTGGCCGGCCGATCGGGAGCGACTCGATTCACCACTGGTATCACGTACAGCCGCGAGCGGTCTCGAAACGGTCTGTTCCGGCCCGGCCATATGAGTGCCTTCATATTTGAGTATAATTCATCTAGTAAAAATATATATTTACTGTGAGATAATTGTATCCAGCCAGGATCCATGAACCACTCACGGCGGCAGTACTTGAAAACGGCGGCGGCATCGGCGATGATCGGCGCGGGATCGATGCGTTCGCTCGTCGGGTCGGCGGTGGCGCAGTCCGGTGCCGCACAGTACGGACTCAACGACGGGTTCGCGGACACCTCGTGGCTCGAGAACGAGAACGTACAGGTAATCCGGGTTACGGAGCCGACCCGGAGCGCGGTCGCGGACGCGTTCCAGATGAGCGGCCCGCGCCTCGTCGTCTTCGAGACCAGCGGGACGATCGATCTCGGAAACAATAATCTGGCGATCACGGAGGACAACTGCTGGATGGCCGGCCAGACTGCACCCTCACCCGGGATCACGTTTATCAAAGGTGCCGTCCAGATCGGGGCTAACGACTGCGTCGTCCAGCACATCCGGTCTCGGATCGGCCCCGGCAACGGCTCGATCCAGGGCAACGACGCGTTCAACACCCAGGACGGCACGCAGAACAACGTCGTCGACCACGTGACGGCCTCGTGGGGTGTCGACGAGTGTCTCTCCGTCGGCTACGATACACAGAATACCACGGTCATCAACTCGCTGATCTACGAGGGGCTGTGGAACCCCTACGGCAACGAGGGCGACCACAACTACGGCACGCTCGTCGGCGACGGCGCGTCGAACGTGACGCTGGCAGGCAACGTCTGGGCGAAGTGTCGCGGCCGCCTCCCGCGGCTCAAGGGCGACACGAGCTCGGTCGTCGTCAACAATCTCACCTACTTCTTCGATGAGTCGGCGAACGCCGATAGCTCCGCCACCACGAGCTTCGTCAGCAACGTCTACACGGGAATGAACGATACCAGCGACCCGATTCTCGAGGGGACGCCTACGGCCTACCACCGGGACAACGTGACGGCCGATCCGGCGCTCGACGGCCAGTCGTTCGCGGAGGTCCCGAGCACGGGTTCGCCGCCGCTGTGGCCCAGCGGCCTCTCCGAACTGCCCGCGGGCGACGTCGAAAGTCACAACCTCGCGAACGCGGGCGCACGGCCGGCCGACCGGACCGGCAGCGATCAGCGGATCATCCAGGAGATCAGTGATCGCGCCGGCAACGATCGTCTCGATTCGCCCTACGATTACTGGGTCGGTCACCACGACGAGGTCGGCGGCTATCCGTCTCTCACGGTGAACACGCACTCGCTGTCGGTCCCTGACAGCGGCCTGCGCGATTGGCTGGCGGAGTGGGCGAGCGCCGTCGAGAGCGGCGGCTCGCCGCCTGGATCCGGCGATGGCGACGACGGGAGCGCGAGCGGCCCGATCGCGACGGGCATCTACGAAATCGTCAACGTCCACAGCGGCCAGCTACTCGAGGTGGCGAACGCCTCGACGGCCGACGGTGCGAACGTCCAACAGTGGCCCGACACCGGCGGTGCCAACCAGCGCTGGACGTTCCGATCAGTCTGAGACCGATCGCCCTTAAGACGGCAACTGGTACAGCCGGAGGGCCTTCCACTGGAAGCTCCTCGACTCGGACGCGTGAGACGCCTCCGCTATGGAGGCACCAGCCATGGTATGCATCTCACGCATCCTATGATCGGCACAAACGTGGTGGTTGCTGGCTGTGCGCTCGCTCTCGCGGTCGCGATCGGTCTGGTGGCCCACGAGTGGGCACACGCGACGGTGCTTCGACTCGCTCGCGTCGAGTACTCCGTCTCCTATTTCCCCGGCCGCCCCGACGGGATCGTCGCGCTGGTAACGACCCGTCCGTGGGCCGCCGTCTATCCTCGGCCGACCGGGAACGAATCGCCGTGGGCGCTGCGCCTCGCTGCACTCGCACCCGCCCTCCTCGCGATTCCGGCTTTCGGACTGGCCGCCGCCGGCTACGTGACGAGCGACACGCCGATAGTCGCCGCCGCGACCATCGGCTGGCTCGCCTGCGCGCTTCCCAGCCCGCAGGACTTTTCGGTCGCGTTCCACGTCCACCGGCTCCTCGAGCGGTCCCGTGAAACGAACGCGATTGCACCGCCCCGCGCCGATTGACGGTCGTCACTCGACTATCGCGCTCGGAGAACACCGGAGCGCTATCGGCGGAACGTCCTCACCGAGACGGTATCGGCGGAACGTCCCCGCCAAGGCGCTATCGGCGGAACACGCCGGTCGACCACGCGTGTATTCCCGTCACGGTGGCAAACGCGACGAGAACGAGTCCCGCACCGACGAGTCCGGAAACCGGAACGATCCCCGCCGCGATCATCCCGAGAAGCAGGCCACAGAGGGCGATTGTCGCCGCGTACCGTCGCGGCCACCGTTCGGATGACAGGGCCTGATGTGGGGGCTCGAGATAGGGACGCAGCCGTGCCACGAGTGGCGTTGGCTCGACCCAACCGCGGTCTTTGTCGTACGTGACGATTCCGTGATTGTCGAGTTTCGGCAGGTGAGATTGATACAGCGAAATGTAGACCCGCTGGCGCTCGTTGGAACTCAGGTTTTCGATGGCTGTCTCTTGCTCCCAGGCGGCGACCTGTTCAGAGAGGTCTCGCAACCGGACCCGTCCACCCTCTTCGTGGAGGTACCGGAGCACGTCCCGACGGCGCTTCGTCTGCAGAAGGTGATAAATATCGTCGAGTGAGAGATCAGCCGGACCGTCGACGGCATCGGATGCGTGCGGTGATTTACTGACGGCATCCGTCTGGCTGCGTTCGACCACTCGAATTCACGACTGACAGTATTATCGTTCAACAGATAAAACTATTCACTCGTTGACCCGCAGGATCGGTCGTTCGGCGACGGAAACAGTGTACGGGTCGTGAGACGACCCGTCACGGATCCGGTACCAGCGCGGTCACACAGCCACGAATGACCGCGCGTCGTAATTGAGCACGGGTGATCTACCGGCGTCACAGCGCTTGTCGGTGTTTCGGCCGGTCGGCATCACGCCGACACCCTAGTGTCTCTCTGTCCAATATTAAAGCTATCTATTGAGACAAATACACTGATAGGCAGTTCAGAATAAAACTATAACGAGAAATAAGGGCATGGTTTGGATACAACGGCAATACTTTCGGTACGGGATGATGAATTCACCGCAGTCGTATACTCGAGCAACGAGCGGACCAATTAGGGATCTATCTCCATCGGTGCAGTTCGCTCGGACAGTTCCGCGCTGACGAGGGCGGCGTGACTCCGCCGGAGTCGTTCCGAGAGCGCCTGATGTGAGACGTCGAGCTCCGCGGCCAACTCCTTGAGCGTCACCCCCCTCGGGATGTCGAAGTAGCCGAGTTCGTGCGCCTTGCAGATCGTCTCGTACTGCGTTTCGGTCAGGGGTGTTTGCGCGCTCGCGAGATCGTCGATACCGCTAATTCGGGTGACGACGGCCTGGTACTCGTATTGCTCGAACAACTCGTGACACGTCGACACCGATTCCCGATCGTCGAACAGTAACTTCAGCATCCACCGCCCGTTCGCTCCTCGAGCCGTCAGGATCGCGCCGTCGGTCTCGGTGACGATCTGTTCGAGCAGTTTCACGTCGTCTCCGAACTCGAGTCGGAACAACCAGCGATCGTTCTGCCCGGGCGTCACTCCGTCGTCCGCCGCGGACTCGTCAGCGTCGTCGGCGATGGTCGCGATCACGTCGACCGACGGATCCGCCTCGAGCGCCTGCTCGACCGTCTCGCGGTCCGGGCCGTTCGTCCAGACGAGCGGCGACGACCCACCGATCATCCCGCCGACCTGAAACTCGAACGTCGACACTCGATCGAACGTCCGGGCGAAGCCGAGTCGCGCAGCCGGAATCTCGAGTTCGACGACTGTGGTCATCACCGAAGTCCACCACGAAGACGTATAGACGGGTTTGGTTTCCGGTAGCCTTTCCCGCCACCCAATTCCGATGACTATCGCTTCCGTCGGACTCTCCAGTCCGCTAATTAGTTGCTGTTGTGGGGGATCCGCGTGTATTCAGTCGATTTCACAATCGTCACGCCCGATTCGCGAGACGAGGACCACCGCCTCAGTGCCGAATTTTCGGGCCGATGAAACGGCCGAACGGGATCGAGGCGGATTCCGAGAGCGTTCTCAGTTCCTGTAATTCCCGGGTAGCTACAAGTATCACGGCACCGTTGTTTCACCCGGCCAACGGGAAACTCTGGCCGACAGGGAATGCAGGCCGTTCGGCGTTATTCTTCACGTGAGGCGCGTTCTACCGTCGAAGCCGTGCAATAGGAGTGTCTCCGTCGCAATCGAACTCGACCAGTCCGTCCGACTCGAGATCGGTTACTATCCCCTCGAGCCACTCCCGTCCGTACTCGCCGTCGGGAGTGTAGTCGACGCGGACGCGGTGACCGAGGGTATCCACGTCAAGTTCGTCGTACTCCCGGAGCGTGGCGATTACGCGGCCGCGAAACTGCCGGCGGCTCCCCTCGAAACTCGGCTGCGTGGGCACGTCGGGTGCGGTAAAGTCACCGCTCGCGTAGGCCCCGCACCACTCGCGCCACGGACAGCCCGCCTCGTCACAGCGGGGCGTCTGCTCGCAGGCGACGCCGCCGAGTTCCATGATCGCGTTGTTCCAGACTCGAGACCGATCATCGGGCATGAGTTCGCTCGCGGCCTCCTCGAAGGCCGCGTCGTCGTCCGGGACGTCGAAGGCCCGATAGAGGACGCGTTTGACGTTCGTGTCGACGACGGCGTCGCCGTTGTTAAAGGCGAAGCTCGCGACCGCGTTGGCGGTGTACGGACCGACGCCCATCAGCTCCTGGAGTTCCTCGGGCGTTTCGGGGAAGTCGCCGTCGTACTCCTCCTCGACCTGCCCGGCGGCCTCGTGGAGGTACTTCGCTCGGTTGTTGTACCCGAGACTGTGGTCCGTCCAGAAACCCACGACCTCGGCGCGATCGGCGGCCGCCAGCTCGGCGGTCGTCGGCCAGCGCTCGAGAAATTCCTCCCAGGCCTCGACGACGCGGCCCAGTTGGGTCTGCTGGCTCATCACCTCGCTGACGAGGATCTCGTAGGGATCGTCGGTCCGCCGCCACGGGAAGTCGCGGTGGTCGTCCTCGTACCACCCGATCAGCGCCTCGCGAACGACCGTCGGATCGTCGGGCAACGCCCACTCCTGGGCCTCGGCTGTCATCGACGGGGGTTACACCGTCGGCTGTAAGTCAGTGTCGCAATTCGCTTGCCCACCCTCGGCAAATTCGCAACCGGGTCGGTCAACAATCGCGGGACGCGATGTCGTATCGGTGAGAGCCCGACGCCGGAACCGCCCGAATATTTTTCTCACTCTGATACGATAGTCGGGGGCGATGAATTCCCAGTCGCTCGGCCCGACACTGATCGGTATCGGTTTCGCAGTGATCGTCGCTCCGTTCGTCGTCCTGTTCTTTCTGGCGATCGGCCCCGCCGGATGGGTGCTCATCGGTGGGTCGCTCATCGTGATCGGGATCGCGGTCTCTCTGCGTGACGCTTCCGGGTACGACGATGGCGACCATCTCGAGCGGACGAACTGCGTCGACTGCGGTGCGCGAATCGATGCCGACGCCGACGCCTGTGACCACTGCGGAGCCGTCCGCTGAGTCAACGGGCGAGTTCGGGATGCCAGTTCCCGGGTCGAAGCGACCGCGAAAGGTCTATCCGACGCGCTCGAGTCCCTCCCCTATGAGCCTCGATGATCTCAACGACGAACTGACGGACTCCTACACCGGTATCGGCGACGACCTCACCGTCTCGCTGGATCGCGAAACGCGCAACGAACTCGCACTGCTCGAGACAGCCCTCGAACCCGAGGAGACGGACGAACTGGTTCGCCGGGCGATCCACATGCTCTTTCAGTCGACCGTCGACACCGGGAAACTCGACTTCCAGCTGCGGTCGGCCTACGACGTGACCTACGACGAATATCTCTCCGGAATGACGTTCGAGGAGATGACTGGTGCGGATCAGTATCCATCGATGGACGACGAGCGACGCTACCAGTTCTGACGGCCGTATCCCGCTTGCGACCGATTTCCGCTCTGCGATACCTGTTCGAGGTGTATTACTATGCGTTCTAGTCCCATTGTATTATTCAACCGTCATAATAGGCGAGCTTATACACGTCCAGTTCTTCGATTTGTGTATGGCAATAAGTCAACATTCGCTCGAAACCGAATATCACTGTCCGGACTGTTCGGGGACACTCGCGACTCGCTACGACTCGCTCGCTTGTGACGATTGCGGCTACACGCCGCGTCACGGCGCTGACTAAAGCGATCACTGCTGTCGAGAGAATCGAACCGAAAACCGACCGCCGACCGCTTTTTCCCGTGTCGCTTCGTTGCTCAAGCGTCGCCGCGTCCCGATCGTTGTACCGGGTTCCCGGCGCAACTGCGACCGTCCGACGATTGCACCGTCACCGACTGACAGCAGTCCGTCTCAGTCGTCGATCGGCGCTGCGCTCGAGAGCGCTTCGTCGATGTCGGCCTCGGCCATCTTTTCGACTAAGGCGTCGATCACTTCCTCGCGCTTGCCGGTGACGAACTTGATCGAGCCGACGACGAGGTGGCCGCCGCCGGAGACGCCGCCGCCCGCGATTTCGGCCTCGAGTTCCGAGACCATGTTCGGAATGTCCAGTCGAACGCCATCGGAGCGCAGGACGGCGAAGTCCGGGCCGTAGCCGACCGTGATGACCGGGTCGCCGGTCTCCTCGATCTTGCGGTCGTGAATCTCACCGGTGGTCTTCCCCGGCGCGGGGTAGGTAAAGCGGTGGGCGTAGTTCTCGACGTCGATCCGGTAGAGGTGGGCTCCGTTTGCGAGCGTCTCGTGCTCGAGATGGGGCATCGCGGCGTCGAGTTGCTCGTCGACTTCCTCGCGGCCGCGATCGGCGAAGAAATCGACGAGGTCGCGGTGGCGCTGTTCATCGTCGCTGTCGACCTGCAGTAGGTCCTGAATCAGTTGGTCGCCGGAGTTATAGCGCAGCCAGAAGGCGGCGTAATCCAGCGCCTCGCTGACGTTCTGGAGACGGTCCTCGTCGTATCCCTCCTCGGCGGCGAGATCGATGTAGTCGTCCATCGCGTCGGCCTTCGATCGATCCGAGAGTCCGGCGACGGCAGGGACGTGGCGGAGTTCGTCGCCCAGATCGGGGTAGATCATCCGCGCGAGTTCGACGCAGAGCATCCCCGTCGTGATTCGGTAGTCCTCGTCGTGGAGGTACGGATTGACGTGGGCGTCGAGCAGGTCCTCGACCGCGTCCGGATCGGGGTGGTGGTGGTCGACCGTGACGATCGGGATGTCGTAGTGGGCCAGCGTCTCGTAGGCTGGCACGTCCTCGGCCGTCGAGCCGTTGTCCAGCATGAGGAGGAGCGGCAGTTGCTGGCCGTGTTTCTCGCGGTCCTCGAGCGCGAAGTTCAGGTCCCGCGTGGCGTCTTCCATCTCGTAGAAGGGGGCCTTCGCGGGGAGGCGCTTGATGAGGTGGCGCGGCGCGTTCTCGTCCTCGTGAACCTCGGCGATGAACCGCTGGAGCGCGATCTGGACGGGGACGGCGGCGCACATGCCGTCGCCGTCGGCGTGGTGGCGCACGCGGATCGGACGCCCCTCGAGCACCGTCCGGCGGAGCAGTCGGGCGACTTCCTCGAGGTCGGGCCGAAGTTTCTCGAACGCCGGCCAGTCGATCAGCGGGTCGACGTCGTGGGGTTCAGCGCGGGCTTCGAGGGCGACCTCGAGGCGGTCGCGAGCCTCGGCGGCGTCTTCGTCCTCGAGTTTCGAGAGGCCGTCGACCTCGATCTGGACCGAGCCTTCGCGGTGTTCCGGCGTTCCCGTCACGCGGACGACGTCGCCGACTTCGATAGTGGGGTAGGCGCGGACGCCGGCCTCCTCGAAGGCGGCGCAGGGAACGACGCCGTTCTCGTCGGCGACGTGGAAAATCGTCGGCCCGCCGGTCTGCTTGACCTGCGTCACGACGCCCTCGAGGTGGATCTGTTCGCCCACGGTCGCCTCGAGACGGTCGGTTCCGGTTAGGGAGTAGTCGTGAGAGACCGTCTCGAGCGCGTAGTCGTCGATGTCGACCGGTTCGAAGGCGAGGTCGCCGTTCTCGCGGATGCTTTCGAGTTTGACGACGAGTTCGTCGCCGACGCCGTAGGTCCCCTCGAGAACTGATTCGTGGACGAGTCCGGAGACTGAGTCGGAGAGATCGACGAAGACGCCGTAGTCGACGATGCCGTTGATCTCGGCGAGATAGGAGCGACCGGTCTCAACGTCGTCAGCGGTACAATCGGGAGCGAGATCGTAAACGACGGAATCCCCGTCGTCTGCGCCGGGTTCCCCGGCGGAGTCACGCGTCATCTTGAGTCGAAGTTTGGGGGTGGTCGCGTATAACCCTTGTCAAGAGGGGATGTCGTCTCGAGTCGGTCACTGAGCGCGACGGCTCCTACGACGTGGAGAGTGCGGCGGTCTGTGAGAACGAGGACGGTGAGGACGTGATGCGAGCCGAGATCGACGGTCTCATTCCGAAAGATGCGATTTCGGCCGACGAATAGGGGTATACTGGTGGGTCAAGGCGAACCCGCGCATCGGAACGTTTAGCAACCGCAAGGCCGCAGGGGGGAGTATGGGGCTGTTCGACGCGCTGTTCCGCTCGAGCGAGATCCTCGGTATCGCCGAGGAGACCCTCGAGTTCGCCCTCGAGTCCTCGGAGGCGTCCCACCCGAACGAATACATGGGGTTTCTCCGGGGGACCGAGGCCGAGCGCCTGGACCTGGATCGGGAGGGCCTCGTCATCACGGATATCCTCGTGGTGCCCGGCACCGAGTCCAACAGCGTCAGCGCGACCGTCAAGACGAACCAGATTCCCAACGACGTGAAGGCGCTGGGGAGCATCCACTCCCACCCGAACGGCGTTATCAGCCCGAGCAACGCGGATCTGGACACGTTCGGTCGCGGGAGCGTCCACGTCATCATCGGTGCGCCCTACCGCCGAACGGACTGGAAGGCGTTCGATTCGCAGGGCAAGCCGACGCAACTCACAGTAATCGACGTCGACCTGCCCGAGACCGAGGACTTCTTCGATTTCACGCAGGCGGATATCGACGAGGAACTTCGACGATGAGACCCGCTATACTCGAGACGATGCTATCAGTGACTACCGCACCGATTACGACGGGATCGACACGGAAGGCGCCCGCCGCCGAACGGGGGGCGATGGGGCGATGACGCGGACGGTCATCGCCCAGGGAACGTTCGACATCCTCCATCCCGGCCACATCCACTACCTCGAGACGGCCGCCGCGATGGGCGACGAGCTGTACGTCATCGTCGCCCGCAAGACGAACGTCGACCACAAGGAGGCGCCGATCTGCCCCGCGACGCAACGGCGGGACGTCGTCGGCGCGCTCGAGGCCGTCGACGAAGCGATACTCGGCCACGAGGAGGACATCTTCGTCCCGATCGAAGAAATCGATCCCGACGTGATCGCGCTCGGCCACGACCAGCACCACGATGACGAGGCCATCGCGGCCGAACTCGAGCGCCGCGGGATCGGCTGTTCGGTCCGCCGGGCGAGCGCGCTGGAATCGACCGACGACGAGCAACTGCTCTCGACTCGGCTGATCATCGATCGGATCCTCGAACGACGCGCGTAAGTGGTCGCTCGGGCGGAATCAGCCGTCCGATCGACCGGAATTGGCCGTCCGATCGACCGGAATTGGCTGTCCGATCGACCGGAGACGGCCGTCTCGAGTTGCGTCCGGTGGGCCGATCCCGTTCAGTTTTCGAGGACGACCGGCGGCGGGAGCCGGAGCGAATCGACCGTGTGTCCCGTCTCCACGAAGTGTTCGATCGCATTTTCCGAGACCTCCGCTTCGGTGTAGCCGTCGTCGGTGCTGATTTGCCAGTCACACTCGAGGCAGTACTTTCTCATCGGTCTAGCTGGTAATCGATCACAAAGGCGGGAAAGACTCGTGCAGGAAATCGAAGGGAGTGGTGTCGCGAAACCGTCGCCCGGAAGCGGGTGAGTCGATACGGCCGGCCGGGAACGCTTGCCGATCAGTCCTCTTTGACGCCGGGGTTGGTCACGGCACCGTTGGCGGCCGAGCCGAAGTCGCGACCGAACTTCGCCAGGACGCCGGTCTCGTAGTTGGGGTCGGGTCGGTCCCACTCCTCGCGGCGTGCCTCGAGTTCCTCGTCGCTGACGTCGACCGCGAGGGTTCGCTCGGCGATGTCGATGGTGATCACGTCGCCGTCCTCGATGAGACCGATGGGGCCGCCGGCGAACGCCTCGGGGGCGACGTGGCCGATCGAGAATCCGCGCGTCGCGCCGGAGAAGCGCCCGTCGGTGATGAGCGCGACGTCCTCGGCGTGGCCCTGACCGGCGACCGCGCTCGTGACGCCAAGCATCTCACGCATTCCGGGCCCGCCCTGTGGCCCCTCGTTGCGGATGACGATCACGTCGCCGCTCTCGACGCGTCCCTCTTGGACATACGCCATGGCGTTTTCCTCGTCCTCGAAGACGCGGACGGGTCCTTCGTGGTGGAGCTCGTCGTCGCCCGTGACCTTGAGGACCGAGCCGCCGGGCGCGAGGTTCCCCGTCAGGATCCGAATGGCACCCTGCTCGTCCTTCGGCTCGTCGACGGTGTAGAGGAAGTCGGCGTCGATATCTTCGATCGCCGGCGGGTCGAGCGCCTCGAGTTCCTCGCCGATCGTGTTCCCCGTGACCGTCAGCGCGTCGCCGTGGAGCAGGTCCGCCTCGTAGAGAGCGTTCAGAACGACCGGGATGCCGCCGACTTCGTGGAGGTCCTGCATGACCCGCGTCCCGCCGGGCTGTAGGTTTGCGATCTTCGGCGTCCGCCGGCTGATCTCGTCGAACTCCTCGATGGAGAGGTCGACGCCGGCTTCGGCGGCCATCGCCAGCAGGTGGAGGACGGCGTTGGTCGAGCCGCCGATGGCGACCTGCAGCGCGATGGCGTTTTCGAACGACTCCTTGCCGAGGAAGTCGGAGGGTTTGCGCTGTTCCTCGACGACCTCGACGGCGAGTTCGCCGGCCTCGCGGGCGACCTCGTAGCGCGCTTCGTCCTCGGCGAGCGGACCGGCGCTGCCCAGCGGCGCGAAGCCGAGCGCCTCGGAGATCGAGGCCATCGTGTTGGCGGTGAACATCCCACCACAGGAGCCAGCGCCGGGACAGGCGTTGCGCTCCATCTCGTCGAGTTCATCGCTTTCCATCTCGCCGTCGGCGACGGCGCCGACGCCCTCGAAGAGGTTCTGGACGGTGATCTCTCGGCCCTCGTGCTCGCCGGGCATGATGGAGCCGCCGTACAGGAAGACGGAGGGGAGGTCCGTCCGGATCGAGGCCATCATCATTCCGGGCATGTTCTTGTCACAGCCGCCGATGGTGACCAGCCCGTCCATGCGCTCGCCGAAGGAGACGAGTTCGACGGAGTCGGCGATGAGTTCCCGGGAGATCAGCGAGGCCTTCATCCCCTCGGTCCCCATCGAGATGGCGTCGGAGATGGTGATCGTCCCGAACTCGATGGGCATCCCGCCGGCCTCGTCGACGCCCTCGAGCGCCGCGCCGGCGACGTCGTCCAGGTGGACGTTACACGGCGTGATGTCGGCCGCCGGATTCGGGACGCCGATCATCGGCGCGCCGAAGTCCTCGTCGTCGAACCCCATGGCGCGGAACATCGCGCGGTGTGGGGCCTTGTCCGGTCCCTCCGTCACTTCGCGGCTCCGCAACTGCTCGTCTTTCCCGTAGTCGAACCGATCGTCGCTGCTCATGCCCCTCCCTTGACTCGGAACCCGTATAAGTCGTCCTTTCTCGGCCAATCGTTCGTCCAAGCCCGCGTTGTGCGAACACGTTCGTCAACGAACGCTGATAGTCGATCCGAGATGGAGTCCGCGCCGCGCGGCAACGGTCCCGCTCGCTCGAGGTTAGAAGTACCCCTGCGCCGGCGATCGGCCGGGTACTACGTAGTTCAGGTAGCCGACGAGATACGTCCAGCAGAGCCGTCCGTAGCCGACCCGTTCCTGCCGGCGAGTCGACGTATCGACGGGACAGGTATGGTCGTACGCGACGGTCCCCTCGCGGCGCAGTCGCAACGAGAGGTCGGTGTCCTCGAGAAATTCCAAGGAGTCGTCGAAGCCACCGATCGCCTCGAACGTCGTCCGTCGCACGCTGCAGTTACATCCCGGCTGCTGGACGAAGCCGACCGGCCAACACGCGCGATACCACCAGTCCGAGAGGAGCCGAAAGCACGCTCGGTGACGGAGCCCATTCTCGAGTGGCCGGAGCGGTCCGCCGATGCCGACGACGTCGGGTGTGGCGTAGTGTCGGTGGTGGCGTCGAACCCACGACGCCGGGACGACCGTATCGGCGTCGGTGAACAGGAGGACATCGCCACCGGCGACGGCTGCACCTCTATTTCTGGCCGCCCCGGGCCCCTCCCTGCGGTCGTCGACGACCACCCGATCGACGACCGAATGGGCTCGAGCGACCCGCACCGTTTTCGCGCCGCTCGCGGCGACGATCACCTCGAGATCCCCGTCGAACCGCTGGGCGGCGAGCGAGTCCAGGGTTCGCTCGATTCGTTCCCCCTCGTCGCGGGCGGGGACGACGACGGACGCGTCGACTGTCCGCATCGTCGGTGACTGTCGGCGGGAGCGACATAACCGCTGTGCCCCGTCGGCTCGAGCGCGTGGGCAGCGGTGACACCGTCGCGACGGTCCCAGTCGTTGCCACCGTCGAAACCCCCTTCCCGGGGGCTTTCGTAGCGGTGGATACCATCATGGCGACCGCGACCGTCAGCGCGGGTGCGCGACTCCACGTCGGCTTTCAGAACCTCTCGCTCGCTCGCGAGCGGCTCTACGGCGGTATCGGCGTCGGGCTCGCGGAGCCCCGGGTGACCGTTACCGCCGAGCCGGCCCCGACCGTCCGGGCCGACGACTCGCTCGTTCGGACGTACGCGAGCCGCGCCGTCGACGTCCTCGACGTCCCCGGCGTCGCGATCGACGCCGAGGAGTCCCTGCCACGCCACGTCGGCCTCGGCAGCGGGACGCAGCTCGCACTGGCCGTGCTCGCGGCGACCGCGCGGGCCCACGGCCTCGAGCCTCGAGTTCGGACCCACGCGCCGGCGATGGGCCGGGGCGGCCGCAGCGGGGTCGGCGTCGCAACCTTCGAGCGCGGCGGGTTCGCCGTCGACGCCGGCCATCCGACGAACCGCTTTACGACCGAGCCGCCGGCGGAGGGCGACTGGACGGTGCCGCCGGTCGTCGCCCGCCACGACCTGCCCGCAGACTGGCGGTTTCTCGTCGTCGTTCCCGACGCGGATCCCGGCCGCAGCGGCGACGACGAGGACGCGAGCATGCGCGCGGTCGTCGAGCGAGCCGATCCCGCTATCGCCGACGAGATCGCCGGCGTCGTCACCCGGAAACTACTGCCGGCCGCGGCCGCGGGTCGACTCGAGCCGTTCGGCGAGGCCGTCGCCGAAATCGGCCGGAAAAACGGTGCCTGGTACGCCGACGCGCAAGGCGGCGTCTTCCGGCCGCCCGCGGGCGAACTCGTCGAAGCGCTCGAGGAGTGTCAGGTCCTTTCCGGCGTCGGCCAGTCGTCGTGGGGACCGGTCGTCTACGGCGTGACCGATACCGGACACGCCGACGAGGCCGAAGCCGCGGCCGAGGACGCGCTCGCCGATCGCGGGCTCGAGGGCCGGATCATTCTCGCGGAGCCGGCGGAGGCCGGGGCTCGAGTTCGAGCGGACGGCGACGACCGGTAGCAGGATGGCCCACAATACGTAAGCCCCTCGGTCAGAACGGACAGGTATGGAGCGGATGCCGCTCGGAATCTCACGGCTCGACCGAACGATCGGCGGCGGTGCACCGACCGGGAGCGTCGTCCTCCTGGCCGGCGAATCCGGTGCCGGGGCGCGGGAGTTCTGTTACACGAGCGCCGCGATGAACGGGCTTATCGACGCCGATCCCGAACTGTTCGACCTCTACTACGGCGACCTCGAGCCGGGGACGACGGTCCCCGAGGCCGTCCACTACGTCTCGTTTACGGACGAACGAAGCGCCATCGTCAGCGAAATGGAGTTCGTCATGGACGAGGAACTCGTCCGGGCGGGGACGGACGACGTCTCGTTCGTCGAACTCGCCGAGGAGTACTTCCAGCTGACGCCGGTTCCGACCGCCTGGTACGCCGAGGGGATGGCCGACATCACCGAACTCGGCTCGCACAACGAGCGCACCGACGTCCTCGAGGCGCTGGGCGAGTACCTGACCGAGCACGCGACGGGGAACCTCGTCGTGATCGACTCGCTGACCGACCTCGTCGCGGTGGCCGACGACCGGCTCGGGCTGTCGGACCTGACCGTCCTGCTGAAAGGGCTCAAACGGGCGTCACACCGCTGGGGCGGCGTGATCCTGTTGCTCATCAACTCGGACCTCCTCGAGCCCACGGAGCTCGGCCGGATCAAGGAGGCAACCGACGGTACGCTACTGTTCGAGTGGGAGAGCGGCGGCTCGGAGCGAGCGCGCACGCTCGTCGTCGAGCAGTTTCGCGGCGTGCTCTCCCGGCTCGAGGACGAGGATATCGTCAGGTTCGAGACCGAGATCCACGACGGCGGGTTCGATATCAGCAACGTCAGGAAGATTCGGTAGCGGTCGATCGGCTCAGCGACTGAGTTCGAACCAACGCTTATCCGACTGATGACCCTATTAGGAGCAGATGTCGAGCCAGGACCACGACGAGGGCGATTTCTCGTTTCCGCTGCCCGCCGACGTCGACGACTGGCTGACTACTGAGGCGGCTCGACGCGACGAGAGCCGAGACGAAGTCTGTCGCCGGCTGCTGACCGCAGCGCACACCGCCGCGACGGACGACGACCTGGCGGTTGCTGACCCAGACGAGCTGTCGGCCGTCCGGCGCCGGCTCGAGAGCCAGCGCGAGGAGTTCACGGACCTCCTCGAGGACGTCCGCTCCCGCGTGATTCAGGTCAAACGCGAGACCGACGGGAAGGCGCCGATCGATCACGACCACCCCACCGCCGCGACCGCTGACGATCTCGCGGCGGTTCGCGACGATCTCGCCGCGCTCGAGGAAACCGTCGATCGCGGGTTCGATAACTACGAGGCGATTCTCGAGGGGCTCCTCGAAGACGCCGACGAACTCGAGGACAGATCGACGCTGCTCGCGCGGGCGGTGATCGAACTCCGGGAGGAGCGGGATGCGATCGCGGACGAACGGCGGCGGCGAGCGGCGACCGAGCGACTCCAGCGCGCGGCGAACCAGCTGGGGATTCGAACGGCGACCTGCGCCGACTGTGGCTCGAGTGTCGATCTCGCGCTGTTGACCGCCCCCGCGTGTCCGCACTGCGAAAGCCGGATTTCGGACGTCGCGAAACGCTCGTCGATCTTCGGCTCCCACCGGCTCGAGACCGATGAGCCGCCGGCGCTCGAAGGCCACGTCGAGAGCCCGGCAGGCTCGACGACCGACGCGGTTTTCGAGGCGATCGAGTCGGAGGCGGAATCCGAAATGAGGAACAGTAACGACGGAGACGGGACCGATATGACCGAGACCGACACCGGAGCGCCCGATCGATGACCGACGACGCGAGCCGTGACGAGGGAGACGGCGACGATGCGAACGGAACGGAATTTACCCACGACGAGAACCGGGATCCGACGCGTAAGGCCGATGATAACGGGTCACGAACGGTCGACGCCGACGATGAGGTGGACCGGCCAGAGGACGAGGTGGACCGGCCGGACGACGACGGCGACGACGTGAACGGCCGATCGGATCCGCTCGAGGATCTCGCCGCGACGGTCTCCGACGACGGTCGCGAGCGCTCGAGTCCGCCCGATTTCGACGACCTGTTCGATCGACACGACGCCGCCGATATCGACGGCGACCGGCTCTGGGAGCGACTCGAGGCCGATCGTATGGAGGAGTCAAGCGGTGCGGGCGAATCGGCTGCTGGAGACGGATCGAGCGGGAAAGACGGGTCGGTCGGGGAAGACGGGTCGAGCGGGACAAATGACACGACCGAGACAGCCGACTCGAGCGGGACGGGCGAGTCGTCCGACTCGGCCGAGCCGGGTGGTGCGCTCCGGCTGGCTGAGCGGGAAATACGGGAGGTCGAGAAGCGCTCGTACTGCCAGGGCTGCGAGCACTTCACCGAGCCACCCGATGTCGACTGTACTCGCGACGGAACCGATATCCTCGCCGTCACGACGATGCAGACGTTCCGGGTTGCGGACTGTCCGTTCGTCCTCGAGGACGAAGCGCTCGAAAACCGGCACTGACGACGCGGCTCGAGTGAAGTGGTGTCTTTTTGCGTGCCCAGTTCGTAGCCATCCATCATGCAGTTTTGCGACGACTGCGGTTCGATGATGAAAGCCCGCGGCGACCGCATGGTCTGTACGAACGACGACTGCGGAGCCTCGAGCGAACGTGACCGCGAGCAGGAAGACGCGTTTGTCACGACGGAGTCACAGACCGACGGCGAGGTGATCGAATCCAGCGAGGAGGCCAACTTCGAGGGAAAACCGAAGGCGACGGACATCATCTGCGACGAGTGCGGTGCCGAGGAGGCGTGGTACACGCTCAAGCAGACCGCCTCGGCCGATGAGCCGCCGACGCGCTTTTTCAAGTGTACCGAGTGTGGATACCGCTGGCGGGAGTACAACTGATTCCGTGACTCGAGCACTAATTCCGTGATTCGAGTCGAGACGCGTGCGTATACTGCTTGTTTCGACTTCGAGACGGTCTCTCGAGTATTCGAGACTCTGGAAACGATACCGTACAGATCCAAGTAACAATTCATTTATAAGAACGGATTAGCCGTCCAATGTCCCTTCATAACTAATTCGGGGTCGAGACAGATGGCGGGCATGGACCGACGACAGGTTCTGAAAGCGGCCGGTGTAACGTCGACGATTCCGTTCGCGTCCGGACTCGGCGCAGCGAGCGGGGGCGACAACCGAGGCGGTGGTCGGGAACAGCGAGCGTGTCCGCAGTCGAACTGCATCCATCCGGTGCTCGGCTATTCGGGCCTCGAGGGCGACGGGCAACTGCCAGAATCGCTGCAGCCCGACCACGAAGTTGATCTGGTAACGTGCCCGCAGGAGGGGCGACCGGTGCCGGAGTTCTACTTCGAGCCGACGGGACGCTTCGTCGAGACCGGAGACGTCGTGCGATTCAATCTCGTGACGCCGGATCACACCGTCACCGCGTACCATCCACGGCTCGGTCGCCAGCGTCGCGTTCCGGAGGGCATCCCGCCGTTTTCCTCACCGGTACTGGGAACGGACGCGTTCTGGCTGTACCGCTTCGACGAACCGGGCGTCTACGACGTGCTCTGTGCGCCCCACGAGATCTTCGGCATGGTGATGCGGATCGTCGTCGGGGAACCGACCGCGGAGTTCGGCCCGGAGGGGACCGTCGAGACCGAAGGCGGTGAGATAGAGCTTCGCCCCCCGGCGCTTACCGCAGCACTGGTATACGACGATCCGATGCTGAAGCCCGCGACGATCGCGGAGCAGGGATCCATCAGCTGGGACGATCTCATGCCCGAGAGCAAACGGCTCCTGGTGGAGTTCCCCGAACCGCCGGCGGAATAGTCGGTCGAGACGCGGTTTTGCGGCTGGATCGTCGGTGGTTCGTACCGAGGCCAACTGTGACCGGCCCGATTTGAATGTGATGAGTTGCCAATGAACAAGGAATAAGCGAGAGTGGCCCGTACTGTTCGTATGGACGCGAGAGAACAGCCGGCGTTCGCCTCCGATGCCAGCAGGCGCATTTACGAGTACGTCGAGCGGCACGGGACCGCCGAACGACGCAAATTACCGGACATCGTCTCCCTCCCGTCCGAAGAGTTTCGAACGTGTCTCGAGCAACTGAAATCGGACGGCTACCTCGAAGAGGAGAACGGAACGCTCCGGATCGCACTCGAGTTCGGTGCCATCGAAAAGCACGAATTGGACGAGTTTACCGTCACCGTTCGCCCCGGTCGTCAGCGGGACTTCGACGGCCTCATCGAGACGATCCGAGACGTTACGGCCGAAGAGACCTACGTCGTCGCCGAGACGATCGCCGAGCAACTCCTGTACGAAACCGCCGTCACCAGACACAACGCGGTGCAGTCCCGGCGGTTCTTCGTCGCGACTGTCGACGGGGATGTCATCGGGTGGACCCACCTCGATCTTCAGCAGGTTGACTCGGTTCGTGAAGTCGCCCGACAGACAGTTGGCGTTCGCGACACCTATCGTGGGCACGGGATCGGCAGCACGCTCCTCCAGCGAGGGGTCGAGTGGGCCGAAGCGAACGGGTATCGGAAACTCTACAACAGCATCCCCGTCATCAACGAGACCGCACTCGAGTTCCTCACGGCTCACGGCTGGAATACGGAAGCGATCCGGAAGGACCACTACACGATCGACGGCGAGTACGTCGACGAAGTGATGATGGCCTACGAACTGTAACGTTGCTACCGTGACCGAGCACGGCCTGTCCCTCGGCCCTCGAATCGGGGCGCAACGTTCACATCGGTCCGGACGAATCCACCGGTAGACGAATGTCTGATGGGCCGCGGCTCCCGGGCGTCGACGGCGAGGACGACGAGGATCGTATCGTCTGCCACGTCGACGCCGACTGCTTCTACGCCTCCTGCGAGCGACTGCGCGAGCCCGACCTCCGTGGCGAACCCCTCGTCGTCGGGATGGGCTACGAGGAAGGAGACACCATCGGTGCGGTCGCCACCGCAAGCTACGAGGCCCGCGAGTTCGGCGTCGAGAGCGCCCAGGCCATCTCGACAGCTCTCGAGCGCCTCCCCAGACGCGCGGCCTACGAGGCCGGCGAAACGGACGACGACGTCGAGCGCGAGGAGACCGGCTACTACCGGTCCGTCGACATGGATTACTACGAGTCGGTCGCAAGCGAGGTCCGGGAGATCCTCCACGAGTGCGCCGACACGGTCCGCGAGGTGAGTATCGACGAGGCCTATCTCAACGTGACCGAACGCACCGCCTGGGAGGTCGCGGACGGCTTCGCCCGCCACGTCAGGGACCGCATCCGTCGGGAGGTCGGCGTCACCGTCAGCGTCGGCGTCGCACCGACGATGAGCACAGCCAAGATCGCTAGCGATTTCGACAAGCCGGACGGGCTCACAGTTGTCGAACCTGGCGAGATCCGGGAGTTCCTCGCGCCGCTCGAGGTCGACCTGCTCCACGGCGTCGGTCCCGTGACCGCCCGCGAGCTTCGGGAAATGGGCCTCGAGACGGCGGGCGATGTCGCCGCGACCGATCCGGAGCCGCTGGTCGACCGATTCGGCGAGCGCGGCCGGGAACTGTACGATCGCGCCCGCGGGGAGGACGATCGCCGGGTCGAGCCGAAGGGCGACCCCAAGAGCTTCTCTCGGGAATCCGCGTTCGCCGAGCCCGTCGACGCGCCCGCTCCGAAGTACGAACTGATCGACACCCTCGCGGCCGCCGTCGCGGACCGCGCGCAACGGGAAGGGGCGCTGTACCGGACCATCGGCGTCAAAGCCGTTACGCCGCCATATGACGTCAACACGCGCGAACGATCCCTCTCCGGGCCGGTCGACGACCCGGAACTCGTCGACCGCATCGCTCGAGACCTGTTCACCGAGTTCGAGTCCGATCCCGTGCGCAAACTCGGCGTCCGGGTGGCCAACCTCGAGTTCGTCGCCGCCGATCAGGCCAGCCTCGAGAGCTGGGAGCGGAGCGGGGACGGGTTCGAGACCGACGCGGGCGACGGGTTATCCGATGGGGAACCGGAATCGGACCCGGAACCAGCCGGCGACGACCCGTCAGCCGGGCAGTCGTCGCTCGCGGATTTCTCGTAAGCCGGCGCTCGTGGCAACGGCCGAAATACCCACGGTACTCGAGTGAGGACGATCCGGACGGAAACCGGAAAGAACACTGAAATTATAACCCCTCCCCCACAATCCCACTCACAGACGATACCATCTCCACGCTCACATGACAGATGATTTTTACGACCTTCTCGAGATCTCTCCCGACGCCTCCCAGGACGAGATCAAGGACGCGTACCGCGAACAGGTCCGGGTCTATCACCCCGACCTGAACGACGACGACCGCGCGCAGGCCCAGTTCACCGCGGTCAAGACGGCCTACGATATTCTCGGCGATCCGGTCGAGCGCCAGGCCTACGATCGGCTCGGTCACAGGGACTACGTCGCGAAACGGACCAGCGGCCTCCCCTCGCCCGACGTCTGGCAGAGCGATGAGGACGAGGAGGCGGCAGACGGAACGGAGCTGAGCTACTCGGAATCGGAGACGGAATCCGCCTCCGCGTCGACCGCGTCGTCGGCGACGGCCAGCTCCGAGACGGCCGGGTCGAGCGGGACGAGCTCGAGTCGGTCGTCGGCAACGGCGGGTGCGACCGGGGCGACATCGGCGGCCGGCGCGGCCTCGGCCGGGACCGCCGGAAGCACCTCGAGTGCGACCGGGGCCAGCAATGCGACGGGAACCGCCACCGGGGCCGGAACGGGGACGGGGGCTCCCGGTGGGAGCGCCTCGGGGCCGACGAGCCAGGCCGGTGGAACGGCTCACGGAACCGGTCAGTCGAGCGGAACCGGAACTGCGTCCGGCTCTCGATCGGAACCGACGACTCCCAATCCGCTCGTTCGCTGGTGGCGGCGACAGAACTTCTCGCTGCCGTTGATCTGGTTGTCCGTGATCGTCTACACCGTCGGTCTCGGACACTTCGCGCTCGAGAACGGCGAGTCACTCGAATCGCTCTGGGCCGACGTCCGCGCGACGGGCGCGGATCCGTCTGGGATCCTGTCACTGCTTTCGGAGAGCCGTCACGGAATCGAGACGATGACGACGTTCGTCGGGGGCGTCGAGTTCGTGACGCCGCCGCTCGAGCCGACACTGTGGTACGCTGCGCTGGCGGGCGTCGTCGCGCTCGCACTGAGCGCCCTGCTCGTAACTCGCGCCGTCAGCCGGGAGGAGACGTGGGGGGCAGTGACGATCAACGAGACGATCGTCGTCGCCCTCGCGGTGGCCGCCGCGACGACGCTGATCGGCGGTCCCCTGCTCGCGGGGACGGTGCTCATGCCGCTCCTGTTCGCCGTGATCATCCGCAACACGAAGCGCTTGCCCGGCTGGGCGCCGTCGTATCTGTACGTGGTTCCCGTGCTCGCGCCGGCCGCCGGCTTCGGCGCTGCGGCGGCCGGTGTCGCCACGCTTCCCGTCGATCTCGCCGCGTTCGTGATCCTGCCGCTGCTCGGCGGACTGGCGCTGCCCCTGCGGACGACCGTCAGGAAACACTTCGGCCGTTGAGTTCCGGTCCAAAACGAATTCCTTCGAACAAATCCCCTCGAGTGACTGCTATCGAGCCGGTACCCTCTGTCATCCCCCGTACCGAACGGTTAAAATGCGCCAGTAGCCAATGTGTCGCATGGCCAAATATTCGACCGGTTCGTCCGGCGGCGGTGGCGGGACGAACTGCGAACTCTGCGGTGCCGAGAGCAACTCGCTCAGGCTCGCAACGGTCGCCGGAGCCGAACTCGAGGTCTGTCCGGACTGCGCGCCACACGATGATTCGCAGGCCCACGGCCGGGATCGGAACCGGAGCGGCGGCAACTCGAGCGGGAGCGGCTCGAGCGGCGGGAGCTCGAGCGACGGGCCCAGCCGCACGCAGAAGGCGGCCCAGAACGTCGCGAAGGCGAACCCGGTCTGGGACGGCGACTCCGAACACTGGGAGAACGAGGGAACCAACTACGACGACGATCAGTTGCCGTATCTCGTTTCGGACTACGGCGAGACGCTCGTCGAGGCCAGACGGGACGCCGGTCTCCAGCGCGAGGAACTCGCCGACGAGCTCGGCGCACCGGAGAAAGACCTCCTCGCCGTCGAACAGGGACGCGCGACGCAGGCCGGCGTCGGCGGCGGCCTGATCGAGGCCCTCGAGGAGCGACTGGACGTGACGCTCGCCGAGTAATCGATCGCGCTTCGAATTCGCTGACGCGCTCGGCGAGCAGACTTTTAGTGGCGGACGACAGACTCCAACCGATGACCGGGCAACGGGCGGCGGCGGAGCCGTACGCCACGCGGTTCGAGACCGAAGTGACGTCGATCGACGGGCGGCGGGTCTGGCTCGAGCGGAGTCACTTCTACGGGGCGAGCGGCGGCCAGCCGGCCGATCGCGGGACGATCGGCGATATTGCCGTGACCGACGTCGAACTGGTCGACGGCGAGCAAGTTCACGTGCTGGCCGAGGAGCCGTCGTTTCGGCCGGGCCACCGCGTGCTGTGTTCGGTCGACTGGTCGTTCCGAATGTACTGCATGCGAGCCCACACTGCCAGTCACATCCTCGCGGGGGCCGCGCGGCGGCTGCTCGAGGACGGCTCGTACGCCGGCCTGGATATCGGCCCGGAGACGGTCCGGGTCGACCTCGAGACGGCGGCGACCGTCGACGACGAGACGCTGATCGAACTGGACGAAACGGTCAACCGCGTCATCTGGGAGTCGCGGCCGGTGTCGTGGGACGACGTCCCGATCTCGGAGGCGCGCGAGCGCGATGCGCTCGCGTTCGACGCCGAGGCCGACGCGGATGCCGTCGAGAAGGGCCGGGTTCGAGTGGTCACGATCGAAGACGAAACCGACAACCGAAGCGGGAATCGGCTCTCCGGGATGACCGGTCCGACGGATCCGTGGGACGCGACGGCCTGTGGCGGGACCCACGTCCGGAACACCCGCGAGGTCGGCCCCGTCACCGTGTTGGGCCGCTCGAGTCCGTCGGCGGGCGTCTGCCGGATCGAGTTCGCCGTCGGTCCGCAGGCGATCGATCGCCGAACGGCCGAGAAGCGGGCCGCCTTCGCCGCGACGTCGGCGTTAGACGTCGACCTCGAGGACGTGAGCGACGAACTCGAGCGCGCGTGAAGTGACGACGGTCGGCGATTCCCGCTCGAGCGGACGAGGGTGCCGTTCGCAAGCGGTGGGTTCATTTCCGTCGATACCCAATCACCGACCACGCGTCCCGGACCTTGCTCACGGAAGGTAGAAACTATTACTACTGTAGGTGTGAAAATCTGTCTTATGGGAGTCGATTACTCACAGCTGCACGATCCGAACGCCGAGTATACGATGCGTGACCTCTCGAGCGAGACGATGGGAGTCACCCGTGAACGCGGCGGCGGCCGGGACGTCGAGATCACCGACGTCCAGACGACGATGGTGGACGGGAATTTCCCGTGGACCCTCGTCCGGATCTACACGGATGCGGGAATCGTCGGCACCGGTGAAGCCTACTGGGGGGCCGGCGCGCCGGAACTGATCGAGCGGATGGCGCCCTTCCTGCAGGGTGAGAACCCGCTGGACATCGATCGGTTGACCGAGCACCTCGTCCAGAAGATGTCCGGCGAGGGCTCGATCGGCGGCGTCACGGTCACCGCGATCTCGGGGATCGAGGTCGCGTTGCACGACCTCGCCGGAAAGATCCTCGACGTCCCGGCCTATCAGCTGCTTGGCGGCAAGTACCGCGACGAGGTCCGCGTCTACTGCGACTGTCACACCGAGGAGGAAGCCGATCCGATCGCCTGCGCCGATGAGGCCGAGCGCGTCGTCGAGGAACTGGGGTACGACGCCCTGAAGTTCGACCTCGACGTGCCCAGCGGTCACGAGAAGGACCGCGCGAACCGTCACCTCCGCGGCCCCGAGATCGAGCACAAGGCCTCGATCGTGGAAGCGATCACCGAGCGCGTCGGCTCCCGGGCCGACGTCGCCTTCGACTGCCACTGGAGTTTCTCGGGCGGCAGTGCGAAACGACTCACGAAGCGCCTCGAGGAGTACGATATCTGGTGGCTCGAGGACCCCGTCCCGCCGGAGAACCACGACGTCCAGCGGGAGGTCACCCAGTCGACGACGACGCCGATCACGGTCGGGGAGAACGTCTACCGGAAACACGGCCAGCGCCGACTGCTCGAGGAGCAGGCCGTCGACATCATCGCGCCGGACATGCCCAAAGTCGGCGGGATGCGCGAGACGCGGAAGATCGCCGATCTCGCGGACATGTACTACGTGCCGGTCGCGATGCACAACGTCGCCTCGCCGGTCGCGACCGTCGCCAGTGCCCACGTCGGCGCAGCCATCCCGAACTCGCTCGCAGTGGAGTACCACTCCTACGAACTCGGGTGGTGGTCGGACCTCGTCGAGGAGGACGTTATCGAGGACGGCTATATCGAGATTCCGGAAGAGCCCGGTCTGGGCGTCACGCTCGACATGGACGCCGTCGAGGCGCACATGGTTGAGGGCGAGGAGTTGTTTGACGAAGCGTGAGCGAAGTCAAACTCACGGAGCCTCGCTCCGGGTTGTTCGACGAAGCGTGAGCTTCGTCGGGCTCGCTGAGCGCTGCTCAGCGGTGTTCGACGCGGTGTAGATCGACGAGGTAGTATTCAAGCGTGTCCGACAGCAAACACGATCGGCGACACCGGCGCGTTCCTCGAGGACGACGGGGCGGAGTCCGTCACGATTCGCCCGCTCGCGGAGTGAGCGATGTCGCGATTCAGATTGTTTCGACTATGAGTGAATTTATGTTGTCGAGGGGCGAACGCTCGTCTATGATGGATCGTCTCAGCAGCGGCGGAGTCGCAACAAGGGATCGAACGATGGCTGCGGGAGGATTGCAGGGATGACCGAGAAACGGGTCGTCAGGGAACGGATCGTCGACAGTGGTGTCATCGCGGTCCTCCGCGGTATCGATGAGAACCAAATCGTCCCGGTCGCTCGCGCGATTCATGACGCCGGGGTCGACGCGCTCGAGATCACGGCCGACGGGACGCGCGCGGCCGAGCAGATCGCGGCCGTCGACCGGGAGCTCGCGGCCACCGACGCGGTCGTCGGCGCGGGGACCGTTCTCGACGCGCCAACCGCACAGTCGATGATCGACGCGGGTGCGTCGTTCGTCGTCTCGCCCCACACCGACGCGGACGTGGTCCGAACCTGCAACCGACACGGCGCCCTCGTCGCCCCGGGAGTGATGACGCCGACCGAGGCCGTGACGGCGATGGAAGCCGGCGCGGATCTCCTCAAAATGTTCCCCGCGTCGACGGTCGGGCCGGGCCACATCGGCGCGCTCGCGGGGCCGCTCGGCGACGTCGACATCGTTCCGACGGGCGGCGTCTCGCGCGACAACGTCGCCGACTTCTTCGACGCCGGCGCCGTGGCCGTCGGAGCCGGCGGCGCGATCGTGGACGACGCGGCCATTGCCGACGGAGACATGGATCAGGTTCGAGCGACGGCGGCGTCGTTCGTCGACGCGGTCGAGGCGGCGCGCGACGAGTAGTCGACGCGGTCGAGGCGGCGCTCTCAGCGGTCCTTCTCCCGCGGGCGGCCACAGCGCGACCGTCTGAGTGTGCTGGTTACCGTTTTATGTCACTCGTCGGGGTCGCTACGGGCGTGACTCCAGATCAGCGCACGCGCAGACGAGTGCTCCGAACGGTCGGGGCCACTGTAGCGATCGGCAGCCTCGGGGTCGGCTCGAGTGCTGCGCAGAACGGACAGGAAGGGGAGGACGGGCAGGAGGGGCAGAACGGGGACGGTGTCGACAGTCCGTATACGGCGACGTATCGCGACACTATCGGGTCCGTCGTGCTGGTCACCGTCTCCGGCCCTCGCGGCCGCGGCGGACTGGGATCGGGGTTCGTCATCGACGATCAGCACGTCGTAACCAACAACCACGTCGTCCAGAGCGCGGCTGAGGGCGGCGTCGAACTACAGTTCAGCAACGAGGAGTGGCGGACCGCGTCGATCGTCGGTACCGACCCCTACAGCGATCTCGCCGTCCTTCGCGTCGAGGAGATGCCGGACGTTGCGTCCGGGCTGTCGATCGTCGATCGAGAGCCCGCCATCGGCCGGGAGGTACTCGTTCTCGGCAATCCGCTCGGGCTCGACGCCTCGGTCTCTCAGGGGATCGTCAGCGGCGTCGATCGAGTGCTGCCTAGCCCGGCGGGCTCCTCGATTCCGGCCGCGATCCAGACCGACGCGTCGGTCAACCCCGGCAACAGCGGCGGCCCGCTAGTGAGTCTCGAGGGCAACGTGCTCGGGATCGTCTTCGCCGGTGCCGATCAGACGATCGGGTTCGCGATCTCCTCGCGCCTCGCGAATCGGGTCATCCCCGCGCTCATCGAGGACGGCGCGTACGAACACCCGTTCATGGGTGTCGCCGTTCAGCCCGTGGGACCGGACATCGCCGAGGCGATTGGGCTCGAGGAGGCCACCGGCGTTCTCGTCACGGAAGTCGTCCCGAACGCGCCCGCCGACGGCGTTCTCCAGCCGGCGGTTCCCACTCAGCCGGGTAGCGGCGACGTGATCGTCGCCATCGACGGCGAGGAAATCCAGAATCAGGCACAGCTGCTCTCGTATCTCGCGCTCGAGTCGTCGCCCGGTGACACGGTCGAACTCACAGTCATCCGGGACGGCGAACGGGGGTCAGTCGAAGTGACGCTCGAGACGCGACCGGAACCCCGGCTACCACGGACACCGATTCCGGGGACACCGGGCGAACAACCGCCGACAGGCCCATGACAGATACCGGGTGCAGACGGTTGGTTTCAGGACGGTTCGGTCGGCTCCGTCGAATATGCGGAAACCCAGTTCACTCGCCGTTCTGACGGCCGCTGCCGTTAGCGTTCGTCGGTCGCTTCTGCTTGCCCCTCGAGCTCCTCGAGATCGTCTCCTCCTCGCGGGGCGCGTTCTGGGTCCCGAGGTCGGTCGCTGTTGACTCCGATCGAGCGTCATTTTGAGCCCGAGATTGCCGCGATTCGTCTGCGGACACGAAAGACAGATAAAAGACCCCGCGCTGTGAACAGACATACATGGACGTTCCGTACGACCTCACCTCGTACGTTCGGGTGTTGAAAATGGCGACGACACCCACTACTGAGGAGTTCCTCCAGGTGTCGAAAATCGCCGGTGCAGGAGTCTTGCTGATCGGTCTCGTTGGATTCCTCATCGGTACGATCATGGTATTCCTGACCAGCGGTGGTGGCCTCTAATGGGCATCTTCGCTGTCAAAACGACGGCGAGCCAGGAGCGAACCGTCGCGGATATGATTATCAACCGCGAGGAGCCGGATATTCACGCCGCGCTCGCCCCTGACTCGCTGACCTCCTACGTGATGGTCGAGGCCGAAGGCGACGCCGTCCTCAACCGGGTCCTCGAGGACATTCCGCACGCACGGAGCATCGTTCCTGGCGAGTCAGACATCTCTGAGGTCGAACACTTCCTCTCGCCGAAGCCGGACGTCGAAGGGATCGCCGAGGGCGACATCGTCGAACTCATCGCCGGTCCGTTCAAGGGCGAGAAGGCCCAGGTCCAGCGCATCGACGAGGGGAAGGATCAGGTGACGGTCGAACTCTACGAGGCGACGGTTCCGATTCCGGTGACAGTGCGTGGCGACCAGATTCGCGTGCTGGACAGTGACGAGCGCTAACGCGCTCGTCAAGCAGTCAGCGCGGCTCCGCCGCGCTGAATATAGCGACGAGCGGTAGCGAGTCGGTTCGCTCGGCGCGAGCGCTGCGAGGGCCTCGGAAAGCGAACGGGGAGGAACGACCCGTGAGCAGTGAGCGCCGAGGAAGTTTTATACTAAATTTTGCGAGGAGTGGGAGCCGATGCGAAGCGAGGCTACCCGACGATGTAAAATTTAGGAGCGCGACGGTTCCGATTCCGGTGACAGTGCGTGGCGATCAGATTCGCGTGCTGGACAGTGACGAGCGCTAACGCGCTTCTCAGCTACTGCTACTATCACCTACTCGCGTACGGACCGTATCGCGCGGCTCGAGACGGTCCGGTCGACCGTGGCTGGTGATTCTCCGGGCGTATCACGCCGGCCAGCGATGGATATCTCGACGTAATCTCTCACTGTTGATCGCTATCGCCATGAGAAGAGTACTGTTGGTTCGACGCTGAGAACGGGGTTCGATGCTGGTCGGCATCGATACTCGCTGATGCCGACATCACTACTGAGGGAGCAGAGGATACTGTCGCCGTTCGTTACCGTTTCAGTTCCGTGGCGATCGTTTGCATGTCCGCGACGGACTCGATCTCCTCGAGCAACTCCTCGCGCTCGCGAACTGCTTCGGAACTGGCACCGTAGGCGCGGACGTATTCGGCCCGGCTGTGTTCGGTGAAGGCGTGACGAATTGCGAGATAACCGTCCGGAATGATGGTTCCACAGACTTTGCACTCGCGGCGCTGGTGATCCGTCGCCTGATGGACGACGGCAGACTCGACGTCTTCGAACACCGACCCGCAGCCGTCGATCCCACATTTCCAGGCCATTCGATACGATCACTCGGACGGCCGCCCTAATCATCCTTTCGCAGCGAATGTCACCGGCCAGAAACATGTGCCCGACAGACCTTCGGCCGTCGAGTTCCTCCGCTCGAGGTATGCCGGCGACTAACAGGTCGGAACTGGCGGCGTTCGATGCCGATCGCGTCCGTCAGGTCGTTCATGAAACGGTCTCCGGGCCGTTGTACGCGTTCTGTGAGTACGATACGGAGTCGTTTCGGCCGCTCTACCTCAGCGACGAGACCGTCTCGATGTACGAGAGCCGAGACGCGATGCTCGAGCACTTCGAGACGATCCACACGAACGTTCACATGGACTTCATGCAGAGCAAGCTCTTCCGAAACACGTTGTTTCCGGACGCCGAGCGCGTGGAGTACATCACGACGTCGATGGACTTCCTGAAGATCCTCCGCGTCTACGTCGGCGACGACGGTCTCTTCATCTCCGTCGATCCGGCGGAACCGGTCGTCCCGATCGTCGACGCGATCAAGGACACCGTCGAGTGGCCGGAAAATCAGAATTCATAACTCGGCGCTGACGAAAGTGAGCGACGTGACCGACGGATGACGTTCCGAGTCGACTGCCACGTGAAGGTGCTCAACGACCGCGTGGTCGAGCGGGCGAAGCGAGCCGGCCTCGACGCGATCGTCTACGCACCTCACTTCACCCGCCTCCCGGAGATCCGCGAGCGCGCGGCGAACTACGCCGACGACGAGCTACTGGTGATCCCCGCCCGCGAGGTGTTCACCGGGTCGTGGCGACAGCGCAGACACGTCCTCGCCATCGGTCTCGAGGATCCCGTTCCGGATTATATCCCGCTCGAGACGGCGATGGCCGAGTTCGATCGACAGGGCGCGGCGGTGCTCGTCCCGCATCCGACCTTCGCGAACGTGAGCTTCGAGGAAGCCGATCTGAAGGCGCACGCGGAGACGATCGACGCGATCGAGATATTCAACCCGAAACACTTCCGATTGCACAATCGCCGCGCACGCACCCTCGCCGAGTCGCTCTCGCTCCCGCCGTTTACCTCCTCGTACGCCCATCTCCCGCGAACGGTCGGCGTCGGCCACACCGCCTTCGAGGCGGCCATCGAACGCGAGGAGGAACTCGTGACCGCGCTCAGGGACGGGATCGCACGCCGGGTCGTCTACGACAACGGCCTCGATCGGTTGACGACGACGGTGTCGGAACTCGCCCACCTCGTCTACGAGAACACCTGGAAGAAGGTCGATCGACTCTTCCTGTCGGGAACCGAGCCGACCCATCCCACCCACATCGCGTACGACGGTCGATTCGACGACGTGTCCGTCTATTAGGGACGCTCCGGCTGCGTGCTATCCCACCTACCGAGCGATAGCTACACGTGCCAACGCGTACCACTACGAGTACCGATGCGCTCGAACCGTCCGTCCCCGAACCCGTTCGATCGAAGAGTAGCCGCCGCCGTCTCCGGAGTTGATCGTCGATGAAGGACTTTTCGAACCACGCGTCCGATCGACCCGCGGGACACGACGTCGAAATCACCGGGATCGAAGCGGCGGTCGTCGAGGGGAACTTCGAGTGGAACCTCGTGACGGTCCACACGGATGCGGGCGTGACGGGAATCGGGGAAGCCTACCGTGGCGGCGGCGTTCCCGAACTGGTCGAGTACGCGAATCGATTTCTCGTCGGCGAGAATCCGCTCGATGTCGAGCGGCTGTTCCGGCGCCTCGTTCAGGAGATGTCGGGCCACGGCGGCACGACGGGGAAGGTCGTCACCGCCGCTTCCGGGATCGAAATCGCGCTGTGGGACGCCGCCGGCAAAATTCTGGATCTGCCGGTCTACCAACTGCTCGGATCGCGCTACCGCGACCGGGTCCGGATCTATTGTGACTGTCACGCCGGCGAGGCGTACGCAGTCGACGACGGCGGAGCCACGGAGTACGCCGACGCGGACGCGTATACGCCCGAGGCCTACGCCGCCGAGGCTGAGCGCGTCGTCGACATGGGATTTGACGCGATCAAGTTCGACCTCGACACGCCGCGGGATACCGATCCGGATCCGTACAACGGTCGCCTGACCAACGCCGCCGTGAACCACAAGGTCGCGGTCGTCGACGCCGTCCGGGATGCCGTCGGCGACGAGATCGATCTCGCCTTCGACTGCCACTGGGACTACACGGTCGAGAGCGCAAGCCGCCTGGCGCGCAAACTCGAGCCGTACGATCTGATGTGGCTCGAGGACGTCGTCCCGCCGGAGGAGACGGACGCGCAGCGCGAGGTCGCCCGGCGGACGGCGACGCCGCTCGCGACCGGCGAGAATCGGTTCCGAATTCACGAACTGAGCGACCTGATCGACGACTACGCGGTCGACGTGATAACGCCCGATCCGACGACCTGCGGTGGGCTCGCCGAGTCCAAGCGGATCGCCGAACGCGCCGAGGAACGCTATATTCCGTTCTCACCGCACAACGTTTGTAGCCCCGTTGGCACGATGGCCTGCGTCCATCTCTGTGCGGCCGTCCCCAACGCCGATGTGCTCGAGTACCACGCGCTCGCGGTCGACTGGTGGGACGACCTGCTCGTGCGCGACGAGCCGCTCATCGCGGACGGTTTCATCGACGTGCCGACCGAGCCGGGCCTGGGCATCGAACTGGACGAAGCGGTCGTCGAGGAACACGTACTGCCCGGGACCGACGGTTTCGACTGAGACACACGCAGCCTCGGCTTCTGTCAGTAGTTGGTGATACGATTTCTTCGTTCGAAGTGTGGTGTGAAACCTGTGTTCAGTACAAACGGAGAAGTGTGCACTCACCGCGAGCGAACGGAGTGAGCGAGCGGGCCGACGACCGACCCGTAGGGAAGGGAGGAGTGCTTTTAATCAACATTTTGCCGAGCGACCGAGCGCAAGCGAGGGAGCGCAGAGCAAAATGTTGGCCCGCGTAGTTACCGAACTGCTCCACTCAGTTTCGACCCGTGCCGAGTACAGAACGCGTACTACGCTTTTTCGGCTAATTCGTGGACTCGAGACAGGGTCTCTGCGACCCGGTCCCAGTGACTCCCGCGCCAGAAGTGCTGACCGCAATCCCGACAGATCCACACCTTGCAGTCGGCCGGATCGGGCGCGTACTCTGGCGTCAACGCCGTCGAATCGACGGGCTCGAGCGGGCCGTTACACCGCCCGCAGAACCGGGGCTCGTCCGCGAGCGTCAGGTCGATCCCGGCCGCCTCGAGTTCGGCGAGCTGGGCCTCGACATCGCGGGACTCGAGGAGGATCGACTCGTCGGCTCGCCCCGCAAGTTCGACGTCTCGAGTGACGACCGTCCGACCTTCGTCCCGAGCGACGGCGAGGAGGGCGTCGTCGGCCTCGAGCCCCCGGTCGCCAGCGTAGGCGGTGTCGTGATTGCACATTCGCAGATAGGAGACGATTCCGCCACACATGACGTCGACGAGCAAGCGCATGGGAGAGGAAACCGGTGGCATTCGTCAGTGGAGAAACTCGCGGAGAGCCGCACGCTCCCACGTATTGATCACGTCGGCCGGTTCAGCCCAGCCGCGGCGCGCGGTGTGGACTCCCCAGCGCATGTACTCGAGCGTCGACGGTCGATGGGAGTCCGTGTTGATCGCGATTGGTGCGCCCTCCTCGAGAGCGGCCTGGACGGCACTGCCCCAGAGATCCAGCCGGCGGGGATTGCTGTTGACCTCGAGGGCGGTATCGTGTTCGGCAGCGGCCCGCCCGAGCGCGGTCGCGTCGAACTCGAGGCCGGAGCGCTCGTTGAGCAGTCGACCGCTGGGGTGGCCGAGCACGTCGATCGCCGGATTCTCGAGGGCGCGAACGAGCCGGTCCGTGGCGGTTTCAGCGTCCTGCCCGAGTGCGCTGTGCGTCGAGGCGACGATCACGTCCAAGGCCTTGACCACCGCCTCGGAGAGGTCGATTTCGCCGTGGGCGTCGACGTTCGCCTCGATTCCCGCGAAGACCTCGATATCGGCCTCGTCGCCGACCGCGCGGATCTCCTCGACCTGCTCGAGGATCTCGGTATCGGAGAGTCCCATGCCGCCGACGATTCCGGGACCCTCTGCGTGGTCAGCGATTCCGAAGTAGTCGTACCCTCGCTCGGCGGCGGCCTCGACCATCGCTGAGATGGGCGTGGCACCGTCGGACCACTCGGTGTGGGTGTGCAGGTCGCCGCGGATGTCCTCGCGTGTGATGAGGTCCGGCAACTCCCCGTTTTCCGCGGCGGCGATCTCGCCCCGGTCCGTCCTGAGTTCCGGCGGAATCCACGGCAGCCCGAGCGCTTCGTACATCCCCGCTTCGGTTTCGCCGGCGACGCGGTCGCCGACTCGCTGTCCGCCTTCCGCGTCCGGGACCTCGCTCACGTCGAAGGCACCGTACTCGTTTAACTTCATCTCGCGGTCGATCGCGTAGTTTCGGAGGCTGACGTTGTGGTCCTTGCTCCCGGTGAAGTACTGGAGCGCGGAGCCGAACTCCTCGGGGACGACCACGCGCAAATCGACGCGGATCTCGCCGACCCGGACGCTCGCCTTCTCCGGACCGGATTCGATCTCGTCGTCGGCCGACTCCCACTCGACGAAGCGCTCGATCACGGCCTCGTTCGCTTCGGTCGCCGCGAGGACGTCCACGTCGCCGATCGTCTCGCGCCACCGGCGGATCGAGCCCGCCACTTCGCAGCGCTCGACCGCGTCGATCGACTCGAGGAAGGCGAGCACGTCGTCGGCGAGCGGTCGCGCCTCGCCCAGCAACTGGCGCTGGCCGACAGTACGGGCGAACTCGATGTTCTCGAGGATGTTTTGCTCCGTTTTCGGCCCGAACCCTTTGACCGACTGTACCTCGCCGGCCTCGGCTGCAGCCTCGAGATCGTCTAACGTCTGCACGTCGAGTTCGCGATAGAGCGTCCCTGCGGTTTTGGGGCCGACCCCTTCGATGCGGGTGATATCGGCGATGTCGATCGGCAGCTCCTCCCGGAGCGCTTCGAGTTCGTCGATCTCGCCGGTCTCGACGTACTCGATGATCTTCGAGGAGATGGCGTCGCCGACGCCCTCGATGTTCTCGACGACCTCGTGGTCGCCGGACTCGACTCGATCGGCGATCGGCGACGGATGGGCGCGAATGTTCTCGGCCGCTCGGCGGTAGGCGCGGGGTTTGTACTCGACGTCGTCGGCCTCGAGCAGGTCCGCGAACTCCTCGAAGCGGGCGGCGAGTTCGGCGTTGGTCGTCATCGTCCCCTCCGCGCGCTGGCGTCGTCATCCTGCCCCAGCGCCTTCTTCAGGAACGACATCCAGCGTTTGCGGTCTTGGGCTTGCTGGACCTGCTGTTCGCGCTCGAGGTCCGTCGGCCCCAGGCTCTCGAGGGCGTTCAGCGCCCGATCGATGCCGATGATGCTGCCGGCGAGTTCCTCGCCTTCGTCCCAGGCGATGTCGCCCTCCTCGATCCGCTCGAGTCGCTCGAGCCGCTCGCGTCGCAGGTTCTTCTTGGCCTGCTCGACGCGGTCGCGTTCGCCGGACGGGACCGTCTCGCGGCGCTTGATCTCGAAGACGAACGTCCGGAGGTCGATTGCCTCCCCCTGAATCTCGATCGTCTCCGGAATGTCCGCGCCGACGGTCGCGCCCTCGCGCTCGACGCGCTCGAGCAGTTGCTTGCGCTCGTACTCTTGCACAGTCGGATATGGGGGCGGGGAGCCAAAAATGTACAGTCCACGCTGGTCAGTGCGGAACCGGACCGTTCCGTCGCTTCGATTCGATCGAGCGGACGGAATTCCCCACAGCGATACCCCGTAAACTCCGCTGTTTCGTGCTTCCAGCCGGTCGGTAGCGAGAGCGAAACGAACCGTACACCGTGCCTACTGATCGGGTCGGCCGCGCCGAAATAATCCGTCGAAAACCCCAAATCCCTTAGCGACTCCGAACATACCCCCGGTCAATGGCCAAGTGCGACGTGTGTGGGAAGGACGAAAACATGCCGTACAACTGTCGGCACTGCGGTGGCACGTACTGTGGCGACCATCGGCTCCCCGAGAACCACAACTGCACGGGACTCGAGAACTGGAACGACCCGAAGGGCGTCTTCGACAGCGGCTTCGACGACAACGTCAATTCGGGCGGGAGCTCATCCCGTGCCTCGAGTCTCACGGACAAGATTCCGATTAATACGGGCACTGGTGGGCCGTTGGCATACTTCCGCGGGAACGCGACCTACACGTTCCTCGCGCTGATGTGGATCACGTTCCTCGCACAACTGGTTGTTGGATCGTTCGGCGGCCCAGTTCTCTACGAGTCACTCTTCATGCTGACGTCGTGGAACGTCGAGTACGTCTGGACGTGGTTCACGTCGATTTTCGCTCACAGTACGGGCAACTTCATGCACATCGTCGGGAACAGCATCGTGATTTTCTTCTTCGGGCCCCTCGTCGAGCGATACGTCGGCTCGAGGAAGTTCGCGATACTGTTCCTCGTCAGCGGCGCGCTCGCCGGACTCGGACAGGTCGCAATTTCGATCGTGCAGGGTGCCCCAACTGCCGTCCTCGGAGCTAGCGGGGCTGCACTCGCCATCATGGGCGTCCTGACGGTTCTGAACCCGGGTCTCAAGGTGTACCTCTACTTCATCCTCCCCGTTCCGATCTGGCTGCTCACCGCCGGCTACGCGTTCATCAGTGTCTTCTTCCTCGCCGGTGCCGGCGGCGGACTCGGGGGCGGCATCGCCCACATGGCCCACCTCGTCGGCCTCGTGATCGGCCTCGCCTACGGCCAGTATCTCAAGCAAAACGGGAACGTGAGCGCGCCGAACCGCCTCGAGTTCGGCGGTGGCGGCCCCGGTGGACCAGGCGGCCCGGGCGGTCCCGGCGGCCCCGGCCGCGGCCGGTTCTGATCGCATCGCTGACGGGCTTTCCCAAACCCCGTAACTGATTTTTGCCCGCCGTCTATCACTGCGACACCGATGAGCAATCCCCGCCCCGATCTCGCACCCGGTTCCGGTCTCTCACGCGAGGAGATGGAGGACCTCCAGAGCGAAATCGCATCCGTCGCCGTCTTCGACGACGAGTTCGCGTTCGATCCCGACGCGCTCTCGAACGCGCTCGCGACGACCGCGAGCGCCGGCGAGCCGCCGGTCGTCGTCGGCGTTGATCAGTCCTTTCTCACGAATGAGGACGGCGACCAAGATCGCGCCCTGAGCGCCGTGGTCGCGATGTGCGGCGGCGAGGTCGTCGAACGCGTCCACGCGGTGACGCCCCTCGAGATCCCCTACATCCCCGGCCTCCTCTCCTTTCGCGAGGGCGGGCCGATCCTGGCGGCGCTCGAGGAGCTGTCGGTCGATCCCGACCTCCTCCTCTTCGACGGCAGCGGTCGGATCCACTTCCGACAGGCCGGAATCGCGACGCACATGGGCGTGGTCCGGGACGTGCCGAGCATCGGCGTCGCGAAGAGCCTGCTCTGTGGCACGCCGCGGGAGGACACCGACGACCTTCCCGAGGGGTCGACGGTCGCCATCGAATCGAACTCGAGAGTCGACGCACTTGACGGCACCCTGATCGGCTACGCCGTCCAGACCCGCCAGTACGACTCGCCGAACCAGTACATCAATCCGCTGTACGTCAGCTCCGGCCACCGCGTCGGGCCCGAGACGGCGGCCGAAATCGTCCTCGAGCTCGCCTCGTCGTACAAACTCCCGGAGCCGGTCCGACTGGCGGACAAGTACGCGGACGAAGCGAAGAAATCGATCCTCGAATAGACCCCGTCGTTGTCCACCGGCTACAGCCGGCCGTTCAACCGCCAGCGGCGGGTGGGACTGAAAGGGGCCGGACGGCTCGAGGAACCCGGACGAAGCAAGCACTGCACTGAACGGAGTGAGGGAAGCGCGCAGCGAGTCCCGGGACTCGAGCAGTCCGGGGGCTTTCGGGCTGTCTGCTGTCTTGGAACGATCGGTCGAATCAGTCAGATATCACCCGCACCTGAAAATTACGATGAGCGCGACAAACCGTCGATACTTAGGTATCGTCTCTCGAACCGGTCACGTATGGCTACCGCTGAGGACGTCGACGGGACAGACGACGACGGGCCGGACGGAACCGTCGTCGAGGACGACCGGGGTCGCGAGACCGCGACGACCGACGAGGACCGCTATACGCGCAAGAGATCGGTCCTCATCACCGGCTGCTCCTCGGGTATCGGTCGGGCGACCGCTCGAGCCTTTCTCGCCGAGGACTGGCAGGTCTTCGCGACGGCGCGGAACGTCGACGACATCGACGACCTCGAGGAGGCGGGCTGTGAGACCCTCGCACTCGATGTCACCGATCCGGAGCAGGTCGCGTCCGTCGTCGAGGAAACCGTCGATATCGCGGGCTCGATCGACTGCGTCGTCAACAACGCCGGCTACGCCCAGATGGGCCCCCTCGAGGACGTCGCCACGGTCGACCTCCACCGGCAGTTCGACGTTAACGTCTACGGCCCCCACCGGCTCACTCGCGCCGCTTTACCGCATATGCGCGCTCAGGGGGAGGGGTGTATCGTCAACGTCTCGAGCGTCATCGGCCGGATCTCGATGCCCGGCGCGGGTGCCTACGCCGGCTCGAAACACGCTCTCGAGGCGATGAGCGACGCCCTGCGCGGGGAAGTCGACGAGTTCGGGATCGATGTCGTCGTGATCGAACCCGGGCCGGTCGAGACGAACTTCTCCGATCGGGTCGACGACGAACTCCCGGAAGACGAGCGAACGCCGGCCTACGAGTCGCTGTACGAACTGTACGACGATGCGCAGCTGGTCGGCGGCGGGAGCGGCGGCCCCTTTGCCTCCGATCCCGAGGACATCGCCGAAGCGATCCTCGAGTCGGCGACCAGCCCCGATCCACCGGCGCGGTATCCGGTCGGGCCGCTGGCGCAGTACGGCCTCTACGCTCGCTATCTGCCCGACCGGCTTCGTGACGCCGTGTACGGCATTCTCCGAAAACTGGCCTGAGTTCCGTTCCGGCACGCCGCGAACGTCATTGCTCGTCGTCGTAGCGCTCCGCCGCCGACTCGAACCCCAGTTCCGACTGCTCGCGACTCCGGCGTTCCTCGAGCGCCGCGATCGCCGCCGGATCGAGCCCGGCGTCGTCCGTGATCCGCGCCCACGAGTTGTGGACCTTGGCGTGACACCACCGACAGAGGTAGATCGTGATCTCGTGGGAGAGGGTCTCGCCGTCGCGAGCGTAGGAGAGGTGGTGTTCCTCGAGCAGCGGCCGCTCGTCGTCGTGTGCGAGTCGCTTTTCCTCGAGGCCGCAGCGAACGCACTCGCGGTCGCGGTTACGCGAGCGAAAGTGCGGGCAGTCGGCCCACGACCAGTCCGATTCGGGGTCGACGACGGGACACTCGTACTCCTCGTCCGCGCGCTCGCGAGCGAACTCGGGGTCGTGCTCGTAGTGGTCGAAGGCGTACCGGCATTTTCCCTCGCCGGTGAGATGGTCGCAGACGCCCGCGAACTCGTAGGGGTCGTCGACGCCGACCGAGGTTCCCTGCGGGGTTTTCTCCATGTGCGCGTACAGGCGGGTTACGCGCGAGCCGATGTGAATGCTCTGGCGCGCGTGCTCGAGACGACGGACCGACCGGGCGGTATCGACTCGACGATGAGCCGCGGCGAGAACACTTTTTGTGTGGGGCTTCGCACTCGAGGGCGTGCGACTCGTCCACGATCCGGCTGCCGATAGTCCGTCCGGCGACGGGACCAACCGCGAGACCCTGGCGACGACGGTCGATCTCGCGGATTCGATCGTCAGCCAGACGCGCGGACTCATGTTTCGCCGATCGATCCCGGACGACTACGCGCTGGCCTTTCAGTTCGGTTCGACCAAAACCCGTGACCTCCACATGCTGTTCGTCTTCTTCCCGATCGATGCCGCTTGGATCGTCGACGGCGTCGTCCGGCGCGTCGAGACCCTGCGGCCATGGCGGGGATTCGCTCGCGAAGAAGCAAATCTGATCGTCGAACTCCCAGCCGGCACTGCAACCGATGTCGAACCCGGCGATCGGCTGGTTCTCGAGGCCGAGTAGAACCGATGGCGACCGATCGAGAACGACCGAGACCGATCGAGCCGCGACCGGCGGATTTAAGTCAGCATGATACGTTAGCCCACAGTACAATGGCACGAGATTCCGTCTCAACGCCGCATGCCGAGGATAGAGGAAGTCGGGGCGACCCGGCTGGATGCGAAATTCTCCGACGAACGTAACCGCAGTACTCGAAACTCACCACTCTTGCCCGTACCTCACTCCCCCGAACAGACGATAGAATCGGACCGTACAGTGCGCCTTCTCGACACGACGCTTCGCGACGGCGAGCAAGCCCCGGGCGTCTCGCTTTCCCCCGACGAGAAAGTCGAGATCGCTCGCTCCCTCGAGCGCGCCGGCGTCTCCGTCATCGAAGCCGGCAGCGCCTGTACCGGTGCGGGTGAGCGACAGGCCATCTCGCGGGTGACCGACCTCGATCTGGACGCCCGCGTCACCAGCTTCTGTCGCGGAATTACGAACGACATCGACCTCGCGCTCGAGTGCGGCGTCGACGGCGTCCACATCGTCGTCCCCGCGAGCGACCGCCACGTCGAGGGCAAGGTCGGTACTTCTCGCGCGGACAATCTCGAGAAGACCGCCGAACTCGTCGCCTACGCGAAAGACCACGGCCTCTGGGTCGAGGTCATCGGCGAGGACGGCTCCCGGGCCGACCTCGACTACCTCGAGGAACTGGCGGAGGCATCCCTCGAGGCGGGCGCGGATCGCTTCTGCTTCGCGGATACCGTCGGCCACACCGGGCCGGAACATACCCACGAGGCCGTCTCTCGGCTCGCCGAACTCGGGCCCGTCAGCGCGCACACGCACGACGACCTCGGCCTGGGGGTGACCAACGCGCTCGCGGCCGTTTCGGCCGGTGCCGACCTCGTTCACTGCACCGTCAACGGACTGGGCGAGCGCGCCGGCAACGTCGCCCTCGAGGAGGTCGCGATCGCGCTCTCACACGTGTACGACCTCGAAACGCTCGAACTCGAGGGGCTGTACGACCTCGCACAGATCGTCTCGCGGGCGACGGGCGTTCAGCTCCCGCCGAACAAGGCCGTCATCGGCGAGAACGCCTTCACCCACGAGAGCGGCATCCACACCGACGGCACGCTCAAGGACGACAAGATGTACGAGCCCTACGCGCCCGAGACCGTCGGCCGGGAGCGCCGACTCGCACTCGGTAAGCATACCGGTCGCGCAGGTGTCGCGGCGACGCTCGAGGAACACGGCGTCGATGCCGACGACGACGAGGTCGCCGAAATCGCGACCCGCGTGACGGAACTCGGCGATCGCGGCCGCAGAGTCACGGACGCCGATCTGTTGGCCATCGCCGAGGACGTCACCGGCGAGGACCGCGAGCGCGTCGTCGACCTGCTCGATCTCACCGCCACCAGCGGCGGCGCGGTCCCGACCGCCAGTATCCGACTCGACGTCGACGGCGAGGAGCGCGTCGCCAGCGGTACCGGCTCCGGGCCCGTCGACGCCGCCGTCTCCGCCGTCCGCGAGGCGCTGGGCTCGATGGCCGACGCCGAACTCGAGTCCTATCACGTCGACGCGGTCACGGGCGGCACCGATGCCGTCGTTACCGTCGAGGTGACGATGGCGCGCAATGATCGTTCGGTGACGGTCGCTCGAAGCGAAGCCGACATCACCCGTGCGAGCGTGAAAGCGATGGTCGATGCGCTGGATCGACTGCTTGCGGCCGACCAGCAGCCGCTCGTACCGGCCGACGACTGACCGGGAGCGAGTCGGCTGGCGATTGAGCAACTCGTTTTTCACGATTCGGACGAGCAATTGGAGCGGCGCCGCCTGGCCGATCGCGGTCAGCCTGCCGAAAGGGATCGCTGACGACGTTCCACGAATCGAACAGGGAGACGCCCGCGAGAAACAGGGCAAGGGCGACGACGAATAGGTGAGCGACTTCGGTCGCTGAGGACGGCACACCGAGATTGAACGTCGTCGCCAGTACGGCCGCGGCCCCGATCCAGAGTCGTCCGACGATCAGTCGCTTTCGACGGTCCCTGATCGATAATTCGGCTTGCATCGCCCAAAATATATTTAATTCCATATATTTCTATTTGGGAATGTACTCCGTACGCTCGGACTGTCCAAATCGTGACTGGCTATAGCCGTCGGTTTCTCACCGACGGCGATGGGGTGGGTGACTTTTCAGATGGGACTACCTACCGACTGCCTCGGCGACCGTTGCAGGGAGGAAACGGACCGACCGATGTTCGCTGGCGTACAAGTGTCAGTAGAATAGTCATAACAAATCCGGGAATTCGTGACGGTATGCTCGTGATGGAGGAAGACAATCAAGAAGATCGATCGGGAAGCGCTATCGGTGAGACATCGCGTCGTTCGTACGTACGAATGCTCGGTGCCCTGGGTCTCGGTGGCGCTCTCAGCGGTGTCGCCGCGACGAATTCACGGAACACCGGTATCGCCGCGGCCCAGAGTCAGGAGGCCGCGACCATAGCCGTGAGCGACTCGGGAACGACGGTCGACGACGACGTGTCGCACCTCGATTTCGGAGCGTCGATTTCGGTGACCGGCACCGATACGGACACCGTCACCGTTCGCGGCGAGACAAACCCGAACGTCGTCGACGTCCGCGACGATCTCGGCGTCGAACCCGAGGCGGACGACCTGTGGGGCGCGATCGAAGATCACTACTACTCGTTCGAGCCAACGGAACGAAACCACTGTTACAAGATTCCCGCGGGAACGTGGTACGTCGACACCGACAACGTCCACTTCGACGCCCACGAATTTCTGGGAATCGTCGGCGAACCGTTCGCCGTCCTCGAAGTGACCGATCAGGACGTCGACCGTCTGATGACCGTTGGAACCATTGACACGTCGCTTCCGAACGCCCAGCGAACGATCCTTCGGAACGTTCAGGTCGACATCCGCGGCGAGTACGACGCCGGCATCTGTCGCTGGTTCACCTACAGGTACGGCCTCATCGAGAACGTCTCCATGCGCGGGCAGCGCAACAAGCGGGAACCGACCTACGGTGGTGACCTCCACACGATCATGGTCGACGGGAGGTTACCGACCACGACGAACGTCATCAGAAACTGTCACCTCGTCAACGGTGATACGTACTACGATCGGGACTCCCACTTCGGGTTCGCGATCCCCTTCGCCTCGGAGATTTACAACAGGGGGACGAACCACTGGGAGAGTTGCAAGGCGGCGGGGTACATCTCTCACGGGTTCTACCTCTCGCACGATTCCGGTCGAAACGTTCTCTCCGACTGCCACACGCACAACTGTGCCGCCGCGCACATCCGGCTCGGAACGAACGATTCGGCACGGAACTGCCGGATCTCGATGACCGAACACCCCGGGATTCCGTGGACTGGCCTCTGGCTCGATGACGGCGGGAACCAACGGATCGACGGACTGAACGTGACGAACGAGGTCAGGAAGGATACCGAATTGGTTCGGTTGACGCAGGACGGTCCAGCCCGCTTGACGAACGTGTCCCTCACCGACGAGGGAACCGACGGCCGTGCCATTCGTATCGACGACAGCGGCGATGCACAGGCGGTTTTCGATTGTTGTTCGCTGACGGATCGGACGAGCCCGTCGGTTTCCGATTACGCGGTCTCCGTCCGATCGTCGCGGGTGACGTTCACCGACTGCGAGTTCGACGTTTCGTCGCAGTCGTCAACCGATCGCCACGGACTCTTCGTCACCGACGGTGACGGCAGCATCAACCGGATCAGGATCGACGGCTGTTCGATCGATTCCGACGACGCGAGCCTCCGGTTCGCCGAGAGCGGGGCCGATCACTCGGTCGAGAGCTCGTTCTTCGACGGGCTCGTCATGAGCGATCCCGATACGGAACTCTCGAACGTGCTGTGGACGGGGAACCGCCACTACGGCGAAACCGATTTCCGCGGTCAACAGGTGCAGTGGCAGGGCGACTTCAATTTCGGGTACGAGCTCTAGTCCCGCGCTCGCCGACCGTCGGGCATCGCCGCCGACGCGCCGCCCGCGTCCGCTCGGACCCGTCGATCGGTAATCGGGAGGGCACTGCGAGGGAGTCGACCCGCTATTGCGACGCCCCGTCGCACCGACCAGTACGGTCGAATCACCGTGAGAGATCCGCTCGACGGATTTAACTGGAGGATAATAATCCCCCTCGAGTGGCACCACTCCGGTATGCCTGGAATTACGGTTCTCGGAGAGCCGACTGCCAACGATGTCGTCGACGACGTTCTCGATTCCGTTCGGTTTACCGACGCCTATCAGCGCCACGATGTCCGGACCGATGACTCCGTCGTCGCGTACACGAAGTACGATGAGTATCCGGTATCCGTGTTCGAAACGGAGTCGTCGACGGTCGTGCTGGAAGGGTATCTCTACGGTACTGCAGACGTCGACGCGGCGGTCTCGGAAGCCGCGACGCTGGTACGGGAAGGCGACACCGAGGCGCTCTCGGAGTGGGTGGCCGCCAGAGACGGCGACTTCCTGCTCCTCGTTATCGACGACGCGGACGGAACGATGTGGGCCGTAAACGACGCGTTCGGACGACTGCCGACCTATCGCGCGACGATCGACGGGACGACGGTCGTCACGCGCGAGCTCAAGGCCGTTCGGGAATTGGGGCGGGCACTCGGCGACGAACTCGAGCCCGACCCGATCGCTCTCGGGCAGTTGCTGCTCCTCGGCTACCCGCTCGGGACGCGAACGCTGTACGCGGGCGTCGAACGGCTTCCGCCGGGATCGTTGTTCGAGGTCGGCGCGGAGTCGGTGACGTCGACACACGAGTTCGAGTTCGACGTCCACGCGAACGGGAATCGAAGCGTCAAGGCGAACGCCCGGCGGCTCCGGGACCAATTCGTCGAAGCGTGCGAAAACCGCGCCAGCGTCTCCGAGGAAACGCTTATCTCCCTCAGCGGTGGCCTCGACTCGCGGGCGGCGATCGCCGGGTACACTCGCGTCGATGGGACACTGACGGCCGCGACATCGATGCGAGCCGACGGCGCGAACACTGCCGAAGTCAACGTTGCACGACAGGTAGCGAACGCGCTCGACGTTCCCTGGGAGTCGTACGTCGTCGACAGGACCGATCACCACCGCGAAGCGCTGCTCGACATGACGCAGGGAATGAACAACTTGAGCATGTCCCTGGGTCTCAACTTCGCCGAACAGGTGTCGGTGGACCATCCCCGCGCCACGTTCATCACTGGTGACGGCGGCGACAAGGCATTTCCCGACCTGACACCGTCGAAAGACGTCGATTCGATCGACGAACTCGTGGACGCGGTTCTCGACTATCAGCAGGTGTACTCGCTCGAGGACGTGGCTTCCCTCATCGACGCCGATCCGGATACGCTCCGCGCGTCGATCCGGGACAGACTCGTCTCGTATCCCGAATCCGACCACGACGGGAAGTTCGTTCACTTCCTCGTTCGCGAGCGCGGGTTCAACTACCTCAACACCGGCGAAGACCGGACGCGATACTACATGTGGTCGACGACGCCGTTTTACTCCCTCCCGTTTTTCACCGAGGCGATGGCGTGTCCGCCCGAACAGAAGCGGCGGACGAACCTCTACCGGGAGTTCCTCGCCGCGCTCGATCGGAACACCCTCGACGTCGAGTACGTCGATTACGGCGCGCCAATCAATTCCCTCGAGTACCGCGTCAAACACGCCGGCTACGAGTGGCTGTCCGAGCACCCCGAACTCAAGAAACGGGTCTTCCAGATGCTGGGGCGAGGCGGCGGCTCGTCCGGACAACCACCGACTGCCCTCGTCGACGCGACGAGCAAACCCGACGAGTTGGCCAGCCCGTTCTCGAGCGAGGCGGTCCGGCGAATCACCTGGTCGCAGGGCGGCTACAACACCCACCAGCAGTACCTCCTGCTGACGCTCGTCGCGGCCCTCTCTCAGGACGCTGCCGAGCCCGAGTCAGCAGTCGCCGATCGCGAGTGGTCCAGTCCCGCGACGATCAACCAGTCGTAACGCCACCTGCCACCCGTCTGCCGGCGAGGCTCGATAGCTATACGATCGACGCCGACGGCGCGAGCCTCCGGTTCGCCGAGAGCGGTGCGGATCGCTCCGTCGAAAGCTCGTTCTTCGGGGGAGTCGTGATGAGCGGCCTCGAGACGACGCTCTCGTCGGTGCTGTGGGTTGGCAATCGGCATTACGGTGAAACCGACTTCGGCGGCCGGCGGGAGGGATGGCAAGGCGACTTCAACGTCGGCTTTGACGTGTGAACAACTCGTTCGACTCGCTTCCGGTACGCGTCGTTCGCTCCGTGAGGATGGGGGCCTGCCCACGGCGTTAGTGTGACGAATTCGACTCTTCACCCACGCCCAAGTCCACGTCTCGGTCGACGATGCTGACGGTTTCGTCGTCGAGGGCCTTCTGTCGCACGTTGAGCATGTCGACTTCCTCGTAGGACGTCGGCCCGGGAACCTGATGGGCGTTCGGTCCGGGCTGTTTTCCGAGGTAGGTGACGTTCGGATTCGTCCCGATGTCCGCGAGGAGTTCGAACTCCTCCTCGGGGGCGTCGATGTAGTCCTCGAACCGTTCCTGCGCGACGTCCTCATTGGTGGAGACCTCGACGTCTTCGGACGGCCCCTCGAACTGATCGACCGTGAGATCGAGTCTGCGAAGGGTCTCCTCGCTGGTGAGGTCGAGCCCGTGGTCCTGAAGGGCCGCCACGACATCGAGGATCGTTTGCTCTTGCTCCGGGAGGGTATCGCCCGGCGGTGCCTCCTCCTCGTACTCCACGTTCGTAAGCTGGACCGCGACTGCGAGGGCGATCGATTCCTCGGTGAGGCCGTCGACGGCCTCGGTGACCGCGTCCAGGTTCGAGTCCACTCCCTCGAGCATCCCCGGGAGTTCGTCGGGCGACGGAAGCCCCGTACTTACCCGGATTAGCGTTCGCGCTCTGGCGGGATTGTCCTGGTAGCGCTCCGGATCGCTATTCGGATTGTTCTTGTCGCCAAATTGGATGACGCTCGGCGGACAGGCCGACTCGCATGCGGTCGTCCCGACCAGTTCCTCGCCGAAGTTACCGTCTTGACGGGGCGGATCGAAGACGCACTTCGACATGACGCCGCGGGGCGCACGGCTGCTGACCGGCCGGTCGCGGTAGTCGTAGACTGCTTCCGAATCGATCTCTTCCCGATCCACGTTGGGTTCGTCCCACTGGAAGTAGTTAACGCCGTACGGACAGGCGACCTGACAGTACCGACAACCGATGCAGACCTCGTAGTCGGTCAGTACCAGCCCGCCCCTATCGCGGGTGTGGCGGGCTGTCGTCGGACACACCTTCTCGCAGGGCGCATCCGTACAGTGCTGGCACGGCCGGACGAGGAAGTTGAAGTCGTGAACGCTGTCGTAGTTGTCGGGTTCGGGCGACTCGACATTGCCGTCCTCGAAGGCGAGGACGTACATCCAATTGGCCCCCTGATCCCAGTTGTGCTCCGCGTTGCAGGCCGTCACACAGGAGAGACAGCCGTCGCAGTGCTCGAGGTCGATCGTCATCCCCCACTGCGTCGCGTCCTCGTCGGGTTCCACTTCCCCCGGATCTTCGACGGCCGGCTCCTCCGGTTCCTGCTGGTCGACCGCACCCCACCCGAGAGCGGCGAACCCTGCACCGGCGGCCCCCTTCTTGAGCACCTCGCGACGGGACTCGTCGCCGGTAACCGACGAGAGCAGCGATCCCGACTCCTCGTCGACGTCGTCCGGGCTGGCGATCGGTCGCCCGTCCTCGCCGAACTCCTCCATTACCTCCTCGTGATAGCGCTCGTGGAACTCCTCCTCCGAGAGGTCACCTTTCGTGACCCGCATCGCGTCTCGCCCCATCTCCATCCCGAGTTCCGTGTCGTACTCGGTGTCGTCGAGCACGTCCTCGAGGTCGTCCTGCCACGCCTCGCCGAGCGGATGAAACGTCTCGTCGTCGTCCGAAGCGTCGTCGAAACTCATCGTCCCCACTGCGTCGGAACTGTTGTCTCTCGAGTAGCGATCATTGTGGCTGCGTCACTGGACATATCACAACTCTTTGCATAGTGACCATGCCTGCGAATGACGGGGGTATCCGTCCGTTTCGCGGAGCGGCTCCTGCCGCGAACCGCCTTCAGATCAGTTGATTTGAGAATCGCCAATTCTCGAACGACAACGAGCAAAGCGAGTGAGTAGCGCGGTAGGAAGACGATGAGACGGTGTTCACTAACCATTAAATAATATCAGGTCACTATTGAGAATAGTGTCGGGCGACGACTACCACCGCCGAACCGCCATCACACGGCTAGTCGTCTCACCTACCGCCGAGCCACTCCTCCGAGAGACCATGTTTCAGGTGCACGGACGAGTCGCTCCGCTCACCGTCTAACGTCGCGGAAAAGCGCCGAGAGGGAGATTCGAACCACGGTCGTTCCGCGTTGCTTCACTCCCTGATTCAAATCTCCGTGTGGGTTTCACGACGACGGACGGTTCGCTCCGCTCACCGTCATTGTCGTCGTGAAAACGCCGAGAGGGAGATTCGAACTCCCGTGTCCGTGAGGACAGTAGATTTCGAATCTACCGCCTTGGCCGGGCTAGGCTATCTCGGCTCACTTTTCTCTACTCGAGAGACGTTTTTACCCGTTTCGATCCGTGGCGCTCCCTGTGATCGGTTCACGTCCGAGACAAGCGACGGAATCAGTCGACTCGAGTGGCCGAACACGGACCGGTACCCGCTGGCGTAACGCTCGATCGCTCCGTCTCGATCAGCCAGTGTTCTTCATTCCGGCCGCGATCCCCTTGACCGTCAGCCGCAGCGTCCGTTCCTCGATGTCCGTTCGATGGGTCCGGTCGAGCAAGTAGACCTGCAACATGTTCAGCGGATCGACGTAGGGGTTCCGGCGCTCGAGGTTCTCCCCGAGCCAGTCGCGGGTGTGGAGCTGATCGCGCCGCCCGATTTCCGTGATGCAGTCGGCGGCCCGCTCGTACTCGTCGGTCACGCGGGGGAAGAACCGATCGCGAAGCGTCGGTTCGGCCAACTCGGCGTAGCGCTCGGCGATCTCGAGTTCGGTTCGGGACAGCGAGAGCGCCGCGTTGTCGAGCGTCGTTCGGAAGAACGGCCACTCCTCGTACATCGTTTGCAGCGTTTCCATCGAGCCGCCGTCCTCGAGATAGGCCTCGACGCCGCTCGCGATCGCGTACCAGCCGGGCAGGATACACCGCGACTGGGTCCAGGAGAACACCCACGGGATCGCGCGCAGGTCCTCGACGGTGCGCTCGCCCGATCGGGAGGCCGGACGAGAGCCCAGATCGAGGTCTTCGATGACCGTGATCGGCGTCGCCTGTTCGAAGTACCGGACAAAGCCCTCGCTCTCGAGGAGGTCGCGGTACTCCCGTCGCGCGGCGTCGGCCATGGTCTCCATCGCGTCGACCCACTCGTCGCGGACTTCCTCTTCCGGTTGATCCAACGCCCCCTTGCGCGCCCGGAGCTGGGCATTGAGCATCTGTTCGATGTTGCGCTCGGCGATTCGGGGATTGGCGTACTTCTCGGCGATGGCCTCGCCCTGTTCGGTAAACTTGACCTGGCCCGTCACGGTCGAGTTCGGCAGCGCGAGCAGCGCCTCGTTCATCGGGCCGCCGCCCCGGGAAATCGAGCCGCCGCGGCCGTGGAACAGCCGCATCGTCACGTCGTGGTCATCACAGATTTCGCCGAGGCGGCGCTGGTTCTTGTACAGCGACCAGTTCGCCGCCAGAAAGCCGTTCTCCTTGTTCGAGTCCGAGTAGCCGAGCATGATCTCCTGCGTGTGACCCCGCGCCTCGAGGACCTGCGAGTACGCGTCGTTCTCGAACAGCGATCCCATGATCCGCCGGGCACCCGAGAGGGCGTACTCGGTCTCGAGTAACGGCACGATGTCGATCCCGGCGTGTTCGGGTAGGGCGATGACGTCGGCCTGATCGGCCAGGAAGAGCACCTCGAGGACGTGGCTGGGTTCCTCGGTCATCGAGATGGCGTAGGTGTCGATGGCGTGGCTGCCGTACTCGGTCTGCCAGTCGGCGAGGCTGTCGAACAGCTCGAGGACGCGCGCCGAGTCGTCCGAGAGTTCCGCGGTGTCGCCGAGGTCGATCACCGACTCGTCCTGCAAGACGGCGTCGGTCAGGAACTTGACGCGGTCGGCTTCCGAGAGCTCGTGGTAGTCGATTCCCTCGGCCTCGAGCGCCTCGGCGATGGCGTCGGTGTGTTTCTGCTGGTGTTCCCTGAGGTCGAGACTCGCGAGCGAGAAGCCGAAGGTGGCGACCTGCCGGCGGATCGGGTCGACGTGGGCGTCGACGACGCTCTCGGCACCGTTGTTGCGCAGGCTCTTCGAGATGACCTCGAGGTCCGCGAGGAGGTCGTCGACCTCGTCGTAGCCCCCCGGCCGAACGTCGCCGACGCGGCGGAGTCGCTCGCGCATGAGCTTGAGCTTCTGGCGGTAGGGTTCGCCGGGGTAGCGCTCCTCGGCCGTGCGGGCGCTGCCGGGGAGGCGCTCGCGATCGCGCTCGAGGGTGGCCTGAAACTCCGAGCCGGCGTCGATCCGGCTGCCGTCCTGACTCAGGACGCCCGAGAGCCGTTTGAGCTGCTCCCGGTACTGCTCGAGAACGACCGAGCGCTGGCGCTCTAAGGTGTTCGCGGTCACCTCTGGAGTCACGTACGGGTTGCCGTCGCGGTCGCTGCCCGCCCACGAGCGGAACTCGAAGAGCTTCGGGATCTCGAGGTTCCCGGGGATCTCCTCGTCGATCGCGTCGTCGAGTTCGTCGTACACCTCGCCGACCACGTCGAACAGCGTGTTCTCGAGATACCACTGGACGTTGCGCGCCTCGTCCTCGGGTTCGGGCTGGCGATTGCGCACCTGCGGGGTCTGCCAGAGGCTCGTCACCTCGGCGTCGATATCCCGCCAGAGCTGTCCCGTTTCCTTGTCGGTCAACAGTCGTTCGTCCAGCGTCTCGAGGGACGTTGAGATCTCTCGCAGTTTGGACTTGACGGTCTTGCGCCGGGCTTCGGTCGGATGAGCGGTGAACGTCGGCTCGATCAACACGTCGTCCAAAACCTGTTTGACGGTCTCGACGTCCGCCTCGCCGAGTTCTTCGGCCGCGGTCTCGAGGCTGTCGTCGAGGGTTCCCTCTTGAGAGGCCGTGCGGATCGTTCGGACCCGCTCGCGCTCCTCGGCGAGGTTGATCAACTCGAAGTAGGTCGTGAACGCGCGGGCGACGATCCGTTGCTGGTGTGGCGACAAGTTCTCGAGTTCCGTCACGAGCGGCTCGCGGGACTCGAGCTCTCCCGCCCGGTAATCGATAGCCGCCCGCCGACACGACTCGACCGTTTCGAACGACCTGCGAGACGTCTGGTCCTCGAGGACGTCTCCGAGTAGCGCGCCGAGTTCGCGGACGTCTTGTCTGACGTCCCTGTTGTGAAGTCGCATATCGTGTGGATGTGCGTGCCGTGGTAAAAACCCCTCGCAGGTACGCTGGTCCGCTCATACATCGTTTTCCGTGATAGTTACTGGGGCCGGTATTCGACCGTTGGATACCTGCTGTCGATCTGTCCGCCCAGCGGTCTGTTGGCTAACAGTATCGCCACCACTGGGATAAAATTCACTACAGTTGTAAACAATCCTCGTCACAGCCGGACTGCGGAGAGGATATACCCACGGGAGTGGCATTCAATTTCGAACGCAGTCGAGTTGCGAATGGCGATTATTTCAATGGTGATACGATCGCACGGAGGTTGGTGGTATCCGATGATTTCGAGATCAGTCCGATCCGAGCTCGAACGATAGTAGCCACTGAAACGATTCACACACTGATCGGACAGCTGTCGGTCGAGCAGGCGTGCAATGACTTGCAGTGGCTACTATAGCGCAATCAGCCCGGCTATCGTCTGTTCGCGTAGTAACAGTACATCTACGGCGCTTCTCACCCCTTCGTTCCTCGGACTCCGATTCGAAAAACCGACAGTACTCCGATCCGTGAGAGCCGACGCAGAATCGCGCTACTGGTCCGTGTATTGTGCACAGACGCGCCGAATACCTTCCTCGAAGTCGATCTGTGGTTCCCAGCCGGTCTCCGCTCGGATCTTCGACGAATCGGCGCAGGTGTCGTGGACGTAGACCGAATCTGGAATCGGGTTCTCGACGTACTCCGCTTCCACATCGGTCCCGAGTTCGTCGTTGATCATCTCGACGACGGTCTCGAAATCGTACGCCTCTCCGGTCCCCAGATTGTAGATTCCGTCGAGTTCGTGGACTGCGGCCAGCTCGAGGCCGCGAACGATATCGGAGACGTGCGTGAAGTCCCGCGTCTGGGTACCGTCGCCGTAGAGAACGGGCGACTCGCCGTCGGCGATGTCGTCGGCGAACTGGGCGATCACGTTGGCGTACTCTCCCTTGTGTTCCTCCGCGCCGCCGTAGCCCTGATACACCGAGAAAAAGCGCATGCCGGCCGCGGACATATCGTAGTGATTCGAGAAGTATTCGCCGTAGCGTTCCCGCGCAAGCTTCGAGGCCTCGTAGCCGGTGTTGACGCTCACTGGCATGTCCTCGGGCGACGGCTCCGTCCGACTGCCGTAGATCGACGACGTCGAGGCGTAGACCACCGTCTCGCAGCCGTCCTGCCTGGCCTGTTCGACCACGTTGACGAAGCCTTCGACGTTGACTCTGGCACCCGTCGTGGGGTCCTCTTCGTGCATCGCGTACGACGATAGCGCCGCGAGGTGGAACACGATGTCGACGTTCGTCGGTAGATCGTCATCGAGGACACTCGCGTCGACGAATTCGACGGCATCGGACAGGTTTTCTGGCGTTCCCAGATAACAGTCGTCGACGACGGTCACGTCGTTCGACTCGGCGAGGTGGTTGGCCAGGTTCGATCCGATAAATCCCGCACCGCCGGTGACGAGGACGGTTTGCTCCTCGAGGTTCATACCGAAACAGCCCATTCGGTGACGCAAAGGTGTTTGGAAGTTTCCGTCCCCATGGTGGCGGGTATTCTCGGCGTCACTTCCGTCCTCGGCGGAGTCCCCCGCCGGTGGCTTAATGTGACCACATCACAAACTCAAGCTGGTGAAACCGCTCTCGAATCCGTACCACCGCCGATGGCTCGGCTGGTGCGTGCTCGTCTCGGGGTTCTTTCTCGTCAGCCTCCACCGATCGTCGACCGCGGTCCTTTCGGAACAGCTGATGCGCTCGTTCGAGACGACGGGGACGAGTCTCGGCTTGCTCCACTCGTCGTTTTTCTACCTCTACGCGGCGTTTCAGATCCCGGCCGGCCTGCTGACGGACCGGTACGGCGTGCGCGCGATCGCCACGGCGGGAACCGCAGCGATGAGCCTCGGGGCGCTCGCGTTCGGACTCGCGCCGACGTATGCGCTGGCGTTCCTCGGCCGGCTGCTGGTCGGGCTCGGGGCGAGCGTCCTGTTCGTCGCGGCGTTGCGGTTCTGTGCGAACTGGTTCCGCCCCGACGAGTTCGGGACGATGACGGGCGTGACCTTCAGCGTCGGCATTCTCGGCGGGCTGGCGGCGACGACGCCGCTGGCAATCGCCGCCTCGAGCGTCGGATGGCGCGGCTCAATGCTCGGACTGGGGGCGTTCGGAATCGCGGTCGCAGTCGGGATCGGCCTCTTTTCGCACGACTCGCCGTCCGACGCCGGTCTCCCGCCGATCGACGACGTTCCCGACAGACCGGACGTGACCTCGGCCGCGGCGCTGAAGCGATACGTCTCCGACGCGATCCGAGAGCCCGAGACCTGGCTGTTGGGCGTCATGCTCTTTTTCATGACCGGCATCGGGATCACTATTTTCGGTCTGTGGGGGATTCCCTATCTCGTCCAGACCCACGACATTTCCGTGACGGAGGCGTCGGTCTACCTCCTTGTCGGAAACATCGGGGGGATGATCGGCCCGACGCTGTTCGGCTGGCTCTCGGACCGGTCGGGGAACCGGACCGGGCTCATCGTCCTCTCGACCGTCGTTTTCGGGCTGACTTGGGGCGTCTTCGCCGCCTTCGGTACCATTCCGCTGTTGCTCGTCGGCGCGATCTTCCTCTTCTCCCGAATCCTGCGTGGCGGGATTCCGCTCGCGTTTACCGTCATCAAGGAACGCCACCCCGAGGAGGCAAGCGGGACCGTGATCGGCCTGATCAACACGATGGGATGGATCGGGGCGGCCGTCTTCCCGGTCGTCCTTGGTGCCGCACTCGACGCGTACTGGACCGGCGAGACCGTCAACGGCGCTCGCGTCTACACGGAATCCGGCTATCGCGTGGCGTTCGCCATCGCCGCGGCCGCCGGCCTGCTCTCCGCGGCCTGTGCCGTCGTGCTATCCCTCCGGACGCGAGACGAGCGCTCCCTCGAGTCAGACGCTGACGTAGAACGCTCGACGGGGTAAGCCGTTACAAGCATGGGGAACAACCGTTCGAGTTCGGCCTCACACGTTCGATCGATCCCTGTTCGCCGTCCACACTGCCTCGTCCCACAGGTTCTTGCCGATACGTAGCACACAACAGGGCAATGCGTTACTACGAGGACATCGAGATCGGCGACACCGAGGAGTTCGGCGAGTATCACGTCACGAAAGACGAGATCCTCGAGTTCGCCGAGCGGTACGACCCCCAGCCGTTCCACACCGACGAGGACGCCGCGGAGGAGTCGGCCTTCGGCGAACTGGTCGCCTCCGGATGGCACACCGCGGCGATCTGTATGCGAATGCTCGTCGACGGTCCGATACAGGATCGCGCCAGTATGGGCGCTCGCGGGGTGGACGAACTCCGGTGGAAACAGCCCGTCAGGCCCGGCGACACGCTCTCGATCCGGACCGAAATCGTGGACAAGCGCGTCTCGGAGAGCGCTCCCGAACGGGGCTACGTCGACAGCCTCCTCGAGGGAGTCAATCAGGATGGCGATGTCGTCATCTCCTGGATCGGACTCGGCATGATCGCGCGTCGGAATCCGGGGAACGACTGAGTCGCCATGGCTCGCGTCCCGCTCCTCGAGGCCGCGGACCTGCCCGAGGAGTACCGGTACCTGTTCACAGAGAACGACGTGGGCGACGCCCACATCTTTCGGGCGATGGCGAACGCGCCCGAACTCATGCGGTGGTATATGCGCTACTCGACGCGCCTCTGGGACGTGCTTCCCGAGCGGGAGCGAGAGATCGTCATCCTCGCGACGGCTCGCGCCCTCGAGCACCCCTACGAGTGGCACCAGCACGTTCGACTCGGCCGCGAGGCGGGCGTCACCGATGCGGAGATCACCGCCATTACCGACGGCGATCTCGCGGCCCTCGACGACCGGGATGGCGCACTCGTCGCCTACGCCCGCGGCGTCGCACTGGGTGATCCCCGCGATGCGGACCACGACCGGCTTCGGGCGCACTACGACGTCGGGACCGTCGTCGGCATCGCCATGCTCGTCAGCCACTACGTCGCGACGGGGCGAACGCTGGACGCCGTCGACGTCGAGCCCGAGACGGCGTTCGTCGGCTGGACGCCGTAGCCCGCGTTCACCGCACAACTCGAGGTGGCCAGAATATCGTCGGTCATCGGCTCGAGGTCGGCGAAGCCGAACCACCCCGCTTCGTTCGCGTCGGGGAGCGACGGTGGACGAACCACAAAGCGTATTTCACTGCTCCCGAACCTCCGAGCAACGGTGACTCGAACGGAACTCGGTTCCGACGAATCGGACCGCAACGTCGCTGAATCCGGCCGGGACGATCGGCCGCTCCTCGAGTCACGACGCCGCCGATTGATCGCCTACTGCCGGCACAACGGGGAACGAATCTGTCGCGATACGGCTGTACTCGTCGCCTGGGCGCTGGTGATGACGATCTGGATACAGGGGTTCGGCCTGCCGCGCTGGCTGTGTTACGTCGTTACCTTCGTGGGTGTCGTCGGCTACACGCAGGCGACGACCTCGTGGACGCGTCCGTACGTGAGCCCCGACGATTTCGGGGGGCGATCCGCGGACGGGCGACCGTTACAGAAACCGGAGCAACGGCACGAGTAGCGTGACGCCCCAGAGGAGCGCCCCCATTCGCACGAAGCCGTGATCCTCTGGATCGATTCGTTCCGCGTGCGACGCGCCGACGGCGATGAAGCCAAGCGCGATCGCCGTCGAGAACCGGTGGACGAAGACGGTAACCGGTAATCGAGTCACGCCCAAGGCGGTGTAATCGAGCAGGATCGCCGTCGCGAAGCCGACCGATCCGGCCGCGAAGGCCGTCGGCCGATCGAGCGGGCGGGCGAAGTAGTACGTACAGACCGGTAATCCGACGACGAGCAGCGGGTAGAACGCGCCCGCGACGAATCGCGGATCGAGATCGCCGAGCCGAGCCTCGACGGCGATCGCGCCGAACCGGACGAAGAGGTAGAGCCCGATCAGCGCACCGGCCAGCACGAACGCGTGTCGAACGCGCGGGGAAACCAGCGCTCGAGGTTCGGTCCGCGATGTTACGTGGCCAATGAGCATCGCGCCGGGAAGGAGCCCGAGCATCGCGAGGTGAACCGGCGGGCCACCTTCGTCGCTGTCATCGCCGGCGTCGCCGTTCAGATCGATGATCGTTATCCAGCCGTCGGAATCGAAGCCGCGGTCGTTTCCCAGATGGTCGCGCGAGACGCTCGAGACGTATCGGCGATCCATGAACTCGCGTTCGACGTATCGCTGGGAGTCCTCGGCGCTGGTGACCGTGTGGCTGAGCCGAAACCAGTCCCAGTGTTCCCGGTGGGCTTGCATCGCCGTCCACTGGTCGTCGCTGTCAGGGGACGCGTAGGCACGAATGTGGTGACGCGAGCCGAGGTACTCGCCGTCGTGTACCTGGTAGCTCTCGTCGAGCCACGTCCCGCCGGTCGGATCGTCGCCCGTGGCGACGTAAGCGTACCGAGTCGAGCCGTCAGCGCTCCCCCAGGCCGTTTCCGTCCCGACGACGTCCTCGGCCGCCGTCGCGCTGACGTCTTCCTGTTCGGGTGCGGTTTCGTTCCAGCCGCCGCGGCTTCGCTCCTCGAGATGGCGACGCGTCTCCGCCGGATCGCCAGCGACCACCACGTTGATCGCGAGCGTCCGCTCCTCGAACGTCGTCGCACTGCTCGTGTACGGCCACAGCGACGAATCCTCGTCCACCGTCACCAACTGCTCCTGTCGATCGACCGCGGTGTCGCTCGAGGACGATGTCGCGGTCGATCCGAGGACAAGCACGACGAGTACGAGGGCCAACGCCCCCAGCGCGATCAGCGTCCGTCGATCGATGGTCGGTCACCTCCGTCGGTACGTGTTCGAGTTGACATCGTAGCGAGCGACGGGTCCGGTCCCGTCCGTTGCGTTACGTGCCACCCTGTCCGTTTCGCATATAGGTCTTCTCGTCCCTTCCGTCAGTGCTCCTATCGGTGAAATTCACGGTTTCCGATCGATCGGAAGAACCGAACGAACTGGCTGAAACTGAACTAGAACCGACCGCGTCAGCTCCGGTCTTCCTCGGAGAACCGCCACGGACTCTCGACGTCCGTCGCGGCCTCGTCCTTCGAGAGCGGGACGTTGTGGTAGAGCTGCTCGAGGTGATCCATCGTGTACTCGACCGCGTAGCGTTCGACGCCCGCTCTGGTCTCGCGATCGGTCGCCAGACAGGTCTCGATGGCGTCGACCATCGACTCGAGATCGCCGTATTCGAACCGTTCGCCGTTATCGGCCCCGATCGTGTGATCGAACGGCGGAACGTCGGCGGCGGCGACGGGCGTGCCACAGGCGTTGGCTTCGAGCGTCGAGAGGCCGAGCGTGTCCGCAGTTGACGCGGTCACGAAGGTATCGATCGAGGAGTAGAAGGCAGGCAACTCCTCCCGGGGGAGGAACGATCGGATCTCGATGTTCTCCGGCGCGTCTCGCTCGAGACAGTCGCGGTAGGGACCCTCACCGACGATGACGAAGTCGTACTCCGGTAGTTCCTCGGCGGCACGCAGGATCTCGCTGACGTTTTTCTCCATGCTGAGCCGACCGCTGTAGCCGATCACCGTTCGGTCGGAGTACCACTCTCCTGCGGTCGGCTGGAAGAAGTCCATATCGATCCCCACGGGGAGCTGGACGTGTTCGACGTTTCGATCGATCCGTTCGGTCGAAGCGGTCACCACGTCGAAGCTCTCGAGGAACGCGTTCTCGACGGGAACGTACAGTTTCGAGAGCAATCCCGCGACCGACTCGAGTTTGACGTTCTGGTGGAAGTACTCCTCGAGCGGTGTGTGGTGCGTATAGATCGTCGGGAGGTCGTGTTTCCAGGCGTAGTACCGTCCGAGGACGCCGATCGGTGCGGGGCCGTGGCAGTGAACGACATCGAGTTCGGGAAGCGTCGACGGCCGTCGGGTGAGGGGGATCCGATAGCCGGCGTAAAACGGGTTCGGCAGTGATTTGACCGGGACCTCGCGATCGCCGGGCTCGTAGTCGCCGTCGGGGTAGACGACGTACACCTCGTGGCCCTTTCGTTCTAACTCCTCGCGCCAGAGCTTTATCGTGTACGTTACGCCATCGATCTCGGGGAAATAACTGTCCGTGAAGAATCCGATTTTCATTCAGGCCACCTCCTGGTACAGCGACTGGTATTGCTTCGCGACCGTCTCGAGCGAGAATTCCTCGCTCCGTCCGGCCGCGTTCGATCCGAGCCGGTCCCGGAGTTCGGCGTCTGTGAGCCGCTCGAGGGCCGCCTCGAAGCCGTCGACGCCCGCCCCTGAGACCTTCAGACAGTCCTCGCCGTCCGCGAGCCACGAGAACGTCTCGATGTCGCGGACGAGCACCGGTTTCCCGGCGGCCATCGCCTCGAGCAACGCGATCCCCTCGTTTTCCTCGTGCGTGGGGAAACAGAAAATGTCACCCGCTGCGAACGCTCCGCGGATGTCGTCGATGTAGCCGGTGAACGTACAGTTCGCCGGGGAGTCCTCGATCAACCGCGTCGTCTCTCGCCCTTTCAAGGAGAGGTCCAGCGGGCCGAACCACGCGAAATCCAGTTCGGGCAGCCGGCGGGCCAACTCGACGAACGTCTCGAGACCCTTGCGCTTGATGACGTGGCCGACGAGGAAGACGGTCGGCGATTCGAGGTCGTAGCGCTCGCGGTACTCGGCCTCGAGCGATTCGAACCCCGCGAGTTTCTCGCGGTCGACGCCGTTCGAGATGACCGTCGTCGGCGCGTCGGTGTACGTCTCGAGCAGCCGCCGGTTGTACTCCGATGGACAGACGAGCGCGTCGGCCAGTCCGTAGGCCCACCGGAGGTACGGTTTGAGCGGCCTGGCGAGCGCGTTCGTGAACCGAAAGCTCTCCCCGAAATCCTCGGCGGTCACGTGCGTGTGCGCGACAACTGGGATGTTTCGTCGCCGCGCTCGCCGCGCGTACCAGACCGAGCGCGGTCCCATGAGGTTGCAGTGAAAGACGTCGGCCTCGAGCGTCGGCTCGGTCGTGTACGTGAGGTCCAGTCGGTCCAACATTTTCCGCTGGTGGACGACGGACTCGTGAATGCCGCCGGTGACGTGCGCTTCGAGTTCGAAGTAGTGGCTGATCTTCATACCGGACTCCCCCTGATCGGTGCGGGTACAGTTACCCCCTCGAGACCGTCGCCGCGAACCGGCGAGCGGTGTCCTCGTCGCTGTCCGAGCGCGGCGTTACTCGACTTCGAGCCACGGCACCTCCATGAGCGCCGGGATGTGCGTCTCGATGTGGTGTTCCCAGACACCTTCCTCGCCGAACGCCTCCCCGTGGTCCGCGGTCACGACGACGGTGCCGTCCAACTCCGAGGCCACGTCGGCGACGGACTCGAGGGCGATCCGCAGGTTCTCCTCGTAGAGTTCCATAGCCGCCTCTCGAGTGCCGTTCTTGACGAGGTCGGCGGGGTCGAGTTCGAGCCAGAGGCCCGCCTTCTGGGCGAGTTCGCTGCCCTCGAGTGTGTTCTCCACCTTCGGGCGGATCGTATCGCCGAGCGAGGAGAGAGTCCCGCCACCGCCGTCGGTTTCCTTCTCGGCTTCTTCCTGTTTCCGGATCCCCTTCTGGATCTGTTTGAGCTTCTGGCCCTTGCCGCGGGAGAGGTAGGGCGCGTGTGGCTGCATGTAGTGGAGTACCGTCCGATCCGCCGTCTCGACCGCGTCCTGATTGTCGTGGTACGCCTCCGCCAGACTGTCCGGGGGGACCGTCCCGAGGTCGTCGTCCCAGCCGGACTTCCACACGTCGAAGACGTCGCTGATGTGCTCCGAGGCGGTCCACTCGTAGTCGCAGCTGGCCCCCCACTTCAGTTCGTTCAGCGGAATCCCCAGGTCGTTAATAAATGGATTCCCCGAGAAGTACGCGATATCGTGTTCGTCGGTAAATGTCCGATAGGCCCACTCCGGAGTCGACGAACCGGTGCTCCAGCGCTTTTCTAACGTCCCGTCGAGGTACTCGTCATATACGTCGCTGAATACGTCGTACCGGCACGCATCCAGCACCAGACAGTAATCCCAGTCCGACTCGAGGAAGTGCTGGTCCTGCATTAGTTGCCGCTACCTTTCGAGTCGACCTACGTATTCTTATTGGTTCCCGGAAAGTCACCAAAACCGGCCCTATTCCCCGGTACATCTCCGATATCGTCCTGCCGTGTCAGTCCGCTCGCTCGTCGAGCCGACATCTCATACGGTCTGCTGTAAGTAATTTCCGGCACAACCGCGATTCGGCCTCCGGCCGCGCCGGTAAATCGTTACAGCAAACCGTCTCACTCGAGATAGCCCAGCTCCCGCAGCCGATCGCGGGTCTCCTCGTCGGCCTCGTCGAGCGCGTCGGCCGCGTCGTCGGTCTCCGTCGGGTCGTCCCACGCGCCGCCGACCCCTTCCTCGAAGCGAGCCAGCGCCCGTTCGGTCGCAGCGACGATATCGTCGTCGGCCGGATCGACCGATGTTCGCTCCACGGGGTCCTCGTCGAGCCGGTACCCCTCGTCGGGGATGCGGTCCGCGCGGACGTACTTCGCGTCCGTGCTCCGGGCGGCGCGCAGCCGCGAGTAGGCGCGGTGATCGTCCGGGAGATCGATGCCGGCCTCGCTCGCTTTCTCCTCTAAGTGATGCAGTTCGATGACCGGCTGGGCGTACTCGACGAACGCGTAGTTCCCCTCACCCTCGAGGACGGCGCGCTGGCCGGCGTCGGGATCGACAGCCCCTTCGAACGCGCGATACTCGCTCGAGAGCAACGAGCGCGTCGCGTCGCGGGCGACGACGCGGTCGGAATGTCCGTCGACATCCGTCCGGCCGACTGCATCGGGATTGACATCCAGCACGTCGAGCACCGTGTGATAGCAATCGAGCAACTCGACGAGGTCGTCGCGCCGGTCTGCCTCGAGGTCGGGATGTTTGACCAGCAGCGGGACGTTGATGAGCTGATCGTAGAGGGCGAACTCGTGGCCGTAGAGGTCGTGTTCGCCGTGGAGTTCGCCGTGGTCGGCCGCGACGACGACTGTCGTCTCCTCCCACTGGTCGGTCTCGCGGAGCCAGTCGAACAGGCGGCCGAGTTCGGCGTCCATGTGGGCGATTTCGGCGTCGTAGAGGCCGCGAATGTCTTCCCACTCGTCGTCGTCGATATCGCGGGCACCCGAATTGAACTCCTTGGAGTTCTGGCAGACGTCGTCGGGATCGACGCCGGGGGCGAACTCCTCGCGGTACTCCTCGGGCGGGTAGTACGGCAGGTGGGCGTCCATCAGATTGACGAAGGCGAACCAGCCGTCGTCGCTCTCGCTGTCGTCGATGAAGGACTTGGTTCGATCGATTACCGACGGCGTCTTCGAGTCTGCCCCCTCGCCGCTGGCGAGTTTGGAGTGGGCCATCGCGCCGAGGTGGACGAGCTTCGACGCCAGATCGCGGAGGTAGTCGTTGTCGTTGACGGTCTGCCACGCGCTGGCCAGCGGCCCCGAGAGCACGTCGCCGGGGAGAACCTCGAAGAACGAGTCCTGGTGGCCGAACCCGTCGGTGAGGCCGGTGTAGGGTGTTATCCAGGCGTTAGAAGAGTAACAGGCCGTGTCGTAGCCGGCCGCCGACAGGGTCGACGCGAGGGTCGTCTCGTCGTCGAGATACGGACTCCCCTGATCGGCTCCGTGCTGGCTCGGATACCGGCCGGTAAACAGCGAGGCGTGAACCGGAAGCGTCCATGGCGCGGGCGCGACCGCCGATTCGAAGACGGTCGCCGCCTCGGCGAACCGCGACAGCTCGGGCGTCGTCTCCCGCTCGTACCCGTAGGGCTCGAGCCGATCCTTTCGGACCGTATCCAGAACGACGAAGAGGACGTTCGATTGCGGTGTCCTGTCCATTACTGGCCTCACTTTTCTCCACGCCAATAAATCGATTGAAGGGGAGGGCAGCCACCCGTCACGGCCGCGCTCTCCGCTCGGCGATGATCAGATGTTTCAAGGTAACTGACGATTCATACCAGCCATGGACGAGCGAAATCGTCGGGCGTTCATCATCGGGGCCATCGGGACGATCGCAGTCTTTTCCGTCCTCTTTTTCGTCGTCGGCGCGCGCGACATTCTCGATTCGTTACTGTCGGCGGAGCCGTCGCTGGTCGCCGCGACGTTCGCGCTCGCGCTCTGCTGGCTGGCCGCCTGGAGCCTGATGCTCCGGACCGTCCTCGCCGCGCTCGGCATCGGCATCCCGGTCGGGAAGTCGTTTTTCATCTACGCCGGTGCCGTCTTCGCGAACAACGTCACCCCGTTCGGGCAAGCCGGCGGCGAACCGGTCGCAGCGCTGCTCATCTCGAAGACCTCCGATGCCCGCTACGAGACCAGCCTCGTCGGCATCGCGAGCGTCGACGTCCTCAACGTCGTTCCCTCGATCTCGCTCATCCTCGTCGGCGTCGGCTACTACGCGACCACCGCCGCGCTCGGCGACCACCTCGTGACGGCGGTCGGTTCGGCGGTCGTGCTGATCGCGGGAATCGTCATCGCCATGGGGCTCGTCTGGCGGTACCACCAGGCGATCGTCGACCGGCTCCCCGGAATCGTCGCCCCCCGACTCGGTCGGCTCGGGCTCGAGCGCTTCGAGTCCGAGACGCTCGAGGAGGACATCGCCGACCGACTGGGACGATTCTTCGAGAACATCGAACGCGTGGCGACGGACCGGTGGCGGCTGTCCGCCGTCGTCGGGCTGTCACTGTGTGGCTGGCTCTTTCAGGTCGCCGCGCTCATGGCGGCGTTCGCCGCGCTGGGCTACGGCGTCCCGCCGTACGTCCTGCTATTCGTGATCCCGCTGGCAAACCTGGCCGGCGCTGCGCCCCTTCCGGGGGGACTCGGCGGGATCGAGGCCGCGTTCGTCACGCTGCTCGTTCCCACCACCGGTATTCAGGCGTCGGTCATCACCGCGGCCGTCCTCATCTTCCGCGGTGCGATCTACTGGATGCCGATCCTGATCGGCGGCCTGGCCGTGTCGGCGTTCGGTGTCCGGGCGGTGCGGTGACGCCGATCGGCGGACGACGGAGTGACTACCCGCCTGCGGGGCGACCGAGCGGTTAATCCCCGTCCGGCTCCGATGAACGGTCGATCGATCGGTATGTACCGAGACGGACACGCCGGATTCAACGCCCTGCTGTACGCGCCGTTTCTGCCCCTGGTTGGCCGCGTCTGGTCGCTCGAGCTGGCGCTGATCGGGGCGCTCGTGGCCGTCGCCGTGGCCAACCTCCCGGATATCGACGAGCCGCTGCCGCGGCTCCGACACCGCGGGCCAACGCACACCGTCTGGTTCGCCGTCCTCGTCGGGCTGGTCGCCGGCGTCGGGACCGCCCTCGCCGTCCCCTCGACGCCGGATGCATTTGCGTTCGGGTTCGCCGTCGGTACCGGCGGGTTCCTCGCCCACCTCGCGGGTGATATCGTCACGCCGATGGGAATCAGCCCGTTCGCCCCCGTCTGGCGGGCCCACGTCACGCTCGGCTGGTTCAAATCCAAGAACGGCCGGATCAATCGCGCGTTTCTGCTCGCCGGTTCGGCCGCTCTGTTCGCGTCACTGCTTCTAACGTTGTTATTGCCGGTAGCAACCGTTCCGACGGGGTGACCGACCGCACGGTTACTGCGGTCACGGCTGCCGTGCGCCGCGTCTCCAACTCGAGACCTCAGCGAATCGACGGGAGTTCGTCCGCGCCCCACGCGAGGATGCCGATCGATGCGGCCCAGAGCACTACTGTCGCGGCCGGACTGTGAACCGCCAGCCCGGGACTCCAGCTCGTCCGGAGGGGGAACAGCCAGTCGATCCCCTTCGGCGAGAGCGAGTCGATCGCAAGATGCGAGCCGATCGCGAGCCCGACGGCGACTGCGACACCCCGGCCACGCCAGTCCTCTCGATTCAGCCGTCGGCCGACCGCGTAGCCGCCGATGACGATCGCGAGGGCGAACAGGGGCGTGTGGGTTATGCCGCGGTGAACGAACGGCCATTCCAATCCCGCGGGAAAGAGGAAGTCCGCGTCAGGGAGGAGGCCGAAGACGAGCCCGATCCGCGGGTCTTCGTCGGTGAGTCCGCGGACGAGGGCGTAGCCGACGAACGCGTGGGTCGCGAACGCGCCCGCGAGGAACAATCCGCGTTCGAGTTCCATCGCGTACTGGTTCGATCGATCCCATTACGTAACTTATGATTCTCGGACGCCGGATCGACGCGTACGAACGCGGTCGACGCTGCCGTCGAACCAACAGTGCTTACATTCGGGACCGACTACGAACCGGGCATGGATCCGTTGCAAACCGAGGGGCTACCGGCCTGGCTCGAGTCGATGTTCACGTCGGAACTCGCGTTAGCGGTGTTCTTCGGTATCTGCGTTCTCGAGGGGGCGATGCTCCTGCGGTTCATGCCGAGCGAACTCGTCGTTCCGGCGGCGTTGGCACTGATCGGCTCGTCGATCCCAGAAGTGATCGCGATCGTCGCCATCGCGGTCGTCGGAACGACGGTCGGCCAGTTCTGTCTCTTCTGTCTCGTCCGTCGCGCCGGCCGAGAGTACGTCCTGCAAAAGCGCTGGTTTCCCATCACCGAGTCGCGACTCGAGCGATTCGACGGCTGGTTCGATCGCTGGGGCGGTCTGGCCGTCCCCGTGAGCAATACGATGCTGTTCGTTCGCGGGCTGCTGACCGTCCCCGCCGGGCTCTCGGAAATGGACGGCCGCTCGTTCGTCGCGCTGTCGGCGATTGGCTCGCTGTCCTTCCAGACGATCCTCGCGACTCTCTACCTCGCCGGCGGCCATCTGTTGGCGTGACCGAGCGGCGGATTCAGCCCCCGTAGACGCTGCTTCTCAGTACAGCTTCGCGTTCCTGCGTCACCGAACTGCAAAATCGAAAACTGCGATCGCTTCGTCTTAGCTCCCGCCCTGTCGGTAGACGGGCAGCCGGAATCGGACGCCTCTGTCGCGGAGCTGCCACCTGATCTCGGTGCCGACCCACGTCAGGCCCGTCAGGAGCGCGACGCCGATAGCGGCGAACTCCGAGGACCCCATCCAGACCGGGCTGACGAAGAGGAGGGCGTTGTAGATCCGGTGTGGAAGGAGCGACTCGATGAGATCACCGAGGAATCCGAGGGGATTAAAGCCGAAGCCGTCTCCGCCACCGCCGCCGCCGCCGCCGCCACCGCTGCTCTCGGCTTCAGTTCGGTTCTCGAGGCCGAGTGACTGGGCGCTCTGGCCGCTCTCGCTTTCGTCACCGGTCTCGAGGCGCTCGGATTCGTAGGGGAGGCTGGAGCCGACCTCCCAGACGATCTCGCCGGACTGATTGACCTCGATGACCCGGTTGCCGTGGGTGTCGGAGATCAGCGTGTTCCCGTTCGGAAGTCGGTCTGCGTCCCGGGGCCACTGGATCTGATCGTCCTCCCAGAGCCAGGTCTGGGTCCATTCGCCGTCCTCGCGCTGGAACTCCTTGATCTGTGCGTTCTCGGAGTCGGCGACGAGGATGGCCGGGCCGCCCTGACTCTCGGGGATGAAATCAGGGTTGTGCTGTTCGTGGAGGACGTCGTGCTCGTTTTCGCTCCCGAGCGTCCAGTCCTCGAGCAGCCCCTCCTCCTGATCGAGGAAGACGACCTGGTCTTGATTGCGCAGACTGGCCATGATCCGGCCTTCCATCTGGCCCTCCTCGATGTACTCGACGTCGTTGATGTGTGCCCAGTCGCGCGGCCAGGAGTGACCGCCCTCGAGCGGGAAGTCGCTCTGGGCGTCCCAGAGCCAGTCGACGACCTCCGTCTCGGTGTTGACGATGAACACCTGGTCGGCGACCATGTCGGCGACGACGAAGTGGGTCTCGTTGATTCGATCGACGTCGTGCCATTCGCCGGCGTACTCCTTGTAGTCGTAGCGCTCGTAGATGACCTCGACCTCACCGGTCTCGAGGTCGGCCCGCTCGATGACGTTGCGGGTACACGGCGGCGCGCCGCAGTTAGCGCCTTCCGTGTGAATCGTGTCCGTCGCGGCGTACTCGACGGTCAGCGGGTCGCCCTCGACGGGGTCCGCGTCGAAGTACTTAGTCCGCGAGTTGTTGTAGTAGAGGACCTCGCCGTTGGGCTGGTAGGCCGTAATCGTCCCCGCACGGCCCGATTCGGTGACGACGGTGTGATTATCGGTCTCCGGTGCGTCCGGAACGTCTTCTTTCGACGCCGTCGAAACCCCACCGCCCGCCGCGCTGGCGACGACGGCGGCCGTAATGAGGATGAGTACCGCGAACGCGACCCGGAGCCTGTTTCTCGTAATCTCCGATCGGACGCGCTCGAGCGAGGGGAGCGTTCGTTCGGTCACGGTTCAGTCACCATCTCGTTTCGGAGCGCCGGTTGGGGAACCATCGTCCGTCGTTTCCGAATCGAGGTACTAGTACTTTTTCTAACCGGACCGCGACTCGAGGACCCGATCGCACGGTCGGGCTAAGCGAGGGAAACACCGGACTGGCGAGACGGGCCGAGAGCCAGTTTGGACGAGCGATTCGGCTCACTGGTGTGTGGGTCACGCGTCATCGTGGGCCTGCGTGGTGAGGACGGGAACCGGCGAGGTACGGATCACGCGCTCGGTGAAGCTCCCGAGCAGGTGCCGGTCGAGACCGGTGTGGCCGTGCGTTCCCATCACGATGAGGTCGACCCCTGCCTCGTCGCCGTAGGTCGTGACCTCCCGGGGCACCGACCCCGCGGCGATAGTGGTCGTGACGTCGTCGACGCCCGCTTGCGTGGCGGCCGACGCCGCGTCGTCCAGGACCCCCTGGACGTTGTCCTCGAGCTGCTCGGGAAGGTCTGCCGAGCCCGCGTCGATCACCTCCGGAAGTTCGTCGACGACGGACAGCAGGTGGAGCTTCGCGCCGTGTCGCTCGGCGACCGTCGACGCCAGTTCGAGCGCCGCCGTCGCGTGGTCACTCCCGTCGGTCGGAACGAGGACGTCCGTGTAGGGGAACGTCGGCGACACCTCGTCGGCGGCGCGGACGGTCAACACCGGAACGGCGCTTCTGTTCACGACGTGATCCGTGACGCTCCCGAGGACGTACTCCCCCAGCCCGCGCCGTCCGTGGGCCCCCATCGCGACGAGATCGAACTCGTCGGCGGTGGCGTGCTGGACGATCGCTTCTCGCGGATCGCCCTGAACGACGGTTGTCACCACGGATACGCCGCGGTCCTCGGCCATCGCCGCGGCGTCGGAAACGATGTCGTTTCCCTCTCCCTCGAGTACGTCGACGATGTCGTCGCCGAGGCGCGTGAGGCTCGGCTGGTTCGTGTCGGCAACGTTGAGCAGGTGAACGGTCGCCTCCCGATCGGCCGCGACGTCGAGTACGTGCTCGAGGGCGGCCGTCGCGGAATCGCTCCCGTCGGTCGGGACGAGGATACGAGTGGACATGGCGGAGCGTTCGGGATGGATCCGCTTATACTGTCGGCTCTCAGTCGCTGTCGTGGCGTTGTCGAACAGTCTCGGCACCGTTCACGTCACCACCGAGGTATCCGTGGCGAAGTCAGAGCGGCGAGCGAGGCGCTCGCATTCGGTCTCGGTCGTCGTAGAATGAACGCGGGATCACGCCGATCCCCGGCCCCAGATCGAGCGGCTAGCTGGAGTCGATGCGAATCTCGCCGTCACCGGTGACGGTCACCAGGCAATCGCTGTACTCGAACGTTACCGAGCCGCCGGAACGGAGCCCGTCCGCACGGGGTTCGAACAGCCGCTCGAGCGCGTCGGCGTTGATCGAGTAATGGAGTGGTTCGAGTTCGGTCACGTCTTCATTCTTGAATGTTGCGACGGCGTCCGCGACGGCAACGCTGAGCGGTTCGTCGTCGAGTCTATCGTATTGCACGGAATAGTGATCCCCAATCGCGGTCGACGGTGATCGTGAACTCATCTCGGTCATGGATTAGTACGTACCCCCAGTACGCAGGTGGGAAGTCGTCCCCTGATTCACGAGTCGTTGCAAAGAGCCTGATCGTTAACTGTGTAACGCCTCCGTCGATAGATGGTTAATCAATTAACCTCCGAAGCGGCCGCCCCCTCGAACAGGGCCGCGAACAGCTTTCGTTCGGCGGATCGAACGTGCTTGTGAAAGGCGGGCGAGGAGATGTCCAGCGAGCCGGCGATCTCCTCACCGTTCGCACGGCGGGGCCACTCGAAGAAGCCGCCGTGATAGGCCGTCTGGACCACCTCTCGTTGGCGGTCGGTGAACGTCTCGAGAAGCGCGCTCCGCGCTGGCGCGCTGACCGTCGATCGATCGTCGGTCGCCCCCTCGCGTCGGGCCACCATCGACACCGAGGGCCCGCTTCGGCTGATACCGGACAACACGTCGCGAATTTCGACGGCGTCCGGCACGTCGACGATCGCGCGGCCGCCCGACGCGTCGGCCACGAACTCACACAACCGTGCACCGTGGGTATCGGTGATCGAACCCAGGAAGGAATCGGTGACCCGGAGCTGGAGCAACGTCTCGTCCTCGTGGTCGGCGATCGTAGTGATCTCGCTGATCCCTTCGATAGCAGTGTATTCGGCAGCCGCGAGCGAGTCGTCAACCGGCTCCTCGACGGCCGCGAACACGAACTGGGCGCCGTCGGCTCGCGCCGTCGCACCCTCGTACGTCACGGGTTCGCCGAGGAACTCGGCCAGCCGACACAGCGTCGCGTCCGCCGCAACCTCGAGTTCCACTTCGGTGTGACCGTCACCGAACAGCGCGTTCTTCCGTTTGACGGCGTCGATCGCGTACGCGATCGTCTCGCCGAGTTCCGCGAGCGTCGACCGCAGCGTCTCGTCGAACGCGCCCCGTTGCTCCCCGTAGATCGAGAGGACACCGTAGCAAAACCCGTCGTAGATCAGCGGGATCGCGTACGCGGACTGGAAGTTTCGCGAGAGCGCCTCACCCCGCCACTCGCCATCGTGAACCGACGCGGCGACGTTTTCGACGTGAACCGGGCTCCGCGTTCGAGCCGCCCGACCGGCCGGTTCGGCGGCCGAGTCGTCCACCGTCGTTATCGGTACCGCGTCGAGATACCCCCGTTCGAACCCAGCGTGGTATCGCGGCTCGAGGCTGTTCCCGCTCGGGTCGGGTTCGCCGAACCAGGCCAGCGAACACGACTCGAGTTCGGCCAGACACTCGGGGACCCCGCGTTCGATCTCACTCCGGGAGTCTGCCATCAAAAGGAGCTGTTCGACCTCTTGACGCACCTCGTTGGCCGCGTTGAGCCGCTCGAGGTGACGGTTCTGTTTCTTGAGTTCGCGTTCGCGTTCGCGGAGCCGGCGGCTCCGCCCGATCCGGTCGAGGGCGGCTTCCGCCGTCGTCGCGAACAGTTCGGCGAGTTCGACGGTCTCGTCAGTGTATGCGTCGGGTTCGGTCGACAGTGCGACGAGAACCCCGTGTTCGCCGAGCGGAACGGAGAGACCGCTTCGAACGTCCGGCGCCTCATCGCGGACGATCCGGGCCGCTCCGTCGTCGTGGACCGTCGGTTCGCCGGCGACGAACGCCTGCCACGGATCACCGGCGTCGGGCTGGAGCGGGTGTGGCGAACCGAACGTCGACTCGATGGCCGGCGAGTACGCCGCGGGCAGCAGTTCGTTCGTCTCCTCGTCGAAACGGTAGACGACGGTTTCGAGGTCGAGCACGTCGGTCGCGATGTCGACGATGTACTCGCACGCGTCCTCCTTCGAGTCGACCGTCAACAGGTGACTGGTCGCCTCGTGGAGCCCGTTGAGCGCCTCCTGATACTGGACCCGTTCGGTGATATCGTTAGCGACGCCGATGACGCGATCGACGGTACCGTCGTCCGCGATCGGTCGGAGGGATGTCTCGAAAATACGGTCTCCGATCCGTCTCCGCGTGTTGACTGCCACCCCATCGAGTGCGTCCCTCACGTCGGCGCGAACCTCGGGATAGTCCTCGAGCAGGTCGAAGAACGATCGGCCGATGACCTCCTCGGATTCGAAGCCGAGGTTCGCGAGCCCCTGGCCTTCCGAGAGCGTGAAGGTCCCGTCGTCGTCGAGAACGAACAACACGACGGGAACGTTCTCGACCAGCGCCTGCAATCGCTCCGTCCGCTCGGAGAGATCCCGTTTGCGCTCGACGCGCTCGCTCACGTCCCGCCAGTAGACGGAGATTCCGGACGGGGATGGGTAAATCCGGGCCTCGATCCACGCGTCGTAGGACCCCAGGTAGGCTTCGACCGTCCGCGACTCCTGTGTTTCCATCGCCTCGAGGGCGGCGGACTGGAACGGGGTCCCTTTCATTTTCGGGAAGACATCGAGGATACGTTGACCGACCAGATCGGATCGCTCCATCTCGAGCACCTCGAGCGCGCGATCGTTGACGTAGGTGAACCGCCAGTCCGCGTCGAGGGCGTAGAACGAGTCGGTGACGCGTTTGAACGACTCGCTCAACTCCCGTTCCATGCGGTGGAACTCCGTGATGTCACGAATCGACGCGATGATGCCGTCGACGGTGCCGTCCTCGAGTCGGTTCGTGAGAACGGCCTCGTGGACGTACCAGCGATCGTCCGCGTGTTTGCAGGTGTACTCGACGGTTCGCCTGGTCCCGAGTTCGCCCTCGCAAACCGTGTCGAACTCGTCTCGGACCCGCTGCGTATCGTCGGGGTGGGTGTAGTCGAGCATGTTCGTCCCGGACATTTCGTCCGCGGTGAACCCTCCGACGCGTTCGACCGCCGGACTCACGTCGGTGACCACTCCCTCCTCGTCGAGGACTATCAACAGATCCGACGACTGATCGAGCAACGTCCGATACAACTCTACTCGGTGGTCGGCCGATCGCTCCATCGCTGTGAACTCGACCGTCCGCCGGAGCCGATGGGTCAGCAACGGCGGTTCCTGGATGGTCGTCTTGGCGACGATTTCGGTCGCACCCTCGTCCCGGAGGCGGTCGATCGACTCGTTCGCGGCCGGATCGACCGCGTAAACGACCGGACACGAGCCGTCAACGGCCGCGAGGACGTCTCGGTCGTCGGTCAGGACGCAATCGACCGTCTCGAGCCGGTCGTCCGAGAGGTCGGACGCGTTCGGAACGGATTCCGCGAGTGCCACCGCTTCGTCCGCGAGCCCCGCCGTCGCCGTCCGGATCCACTCGGACGAGCCGACGGAAAGGGCGCGGACCGGCGTCATCTCGGGCTCCTCGAGACTTCGAACCATACCCCTGCTGGGGGCGGGGAAGGGAAAAAGCTCGCGTCGGTTCAGGCGCCGAGCGGCGGCTCACTCGAAGACGAGCGGATCGTGCTCGACCAGGTAGCCGTCGTCGCGGTCCTCGATAGCGCGCGCCTCTCGGAGTCGAATACCCCGTTCCATATCAGTCATAACCGGCGTTTCGTAGTGGTCCGCCTCGTACTCGAACGCGTGACCGTCCTCGCGGCGACGCTCGACGAACGCCCGGTGACGCTCGAGACGCGTGCGGCCGACCGACCGCGACAGCGCCGGCACGTCGTCGATCCGGTCGTCGAACACCTCGAGGAAAGCGTCCTCGAGTTCGAACCCGATCGAGTTTCGGCCGGCACACATCGCTGCGAGCGTGGTCGTGCCGGTGCCCCAGAAGGGGTCGAGCACGGTATCGCCGTAGGCGGAATACATACAGATCAGCCGGTAGGGAATCTCCAGCGGGTAAGCCGCCGACCGCTCTCGGAGTTCGTCGTCGGCCTCCTCGAGGGACTGCAACTCCCCCGTAACCTCGGTCCAGACGTCCGAGAACCAGCGGTTGCGCTCCTCCCAAAAGAACGCGGCCTCGTAGCGCCGGTCGGCTCCCGGCTCGAACGCGCGGCGCTGGTCTCCCTTTCGGAAAACCAGGATGTACTCGTGTTCCAGCGTCACGTAGGCGTTCGGCGGGATCATCCCGCTGCCCATGAATTTGGCCGCGCTGTTCGCCGGTTTGCGCCAGAGCACGTCCGGCAACGGATCGAATCCCCGTTTCTCGAACGCCGCGAGCACGCGAGCGTGGTTCGGATAGACCCGAAAGCTCCCGTCGACCGATCGGGTCGCATCGCCCACGTTGATGCAGGCGATCCCGCCGTCGACGAGTACCCGCTCGAGTTCGTCCCAGACGGCCTCGAGTTGGTCGTGCATCCCGTCAAAGGCGGCCTGACCGTCGCCGTCGTCCAGCGCGTCGCCAATCGCGGGATCGAGCCCGGTAAAGAGGTCGTCCCACATCTCGATCATCGGATACGGCGGCGACGTGACGACGAGTTCGACCGACTCGTCGGCCACGCGCGAGAGATCGCGAGAATCACCGGCGAAAACGCGGTGGGTCGTCTCCATTGACCGTATACTGTCTGCGTCGGTCCCTTAGCTCCTTCGTCAGGGCGACGACAGAGATTCGAAAAAATTCGTCCGAGCCATCGGTCGGCTCGGCAGAGCACCGGCCGACTCGGAGGGACGTCGTTCGACTCGGAGAGACGCTGTTTGGATCGGAGAGGGGCGGTTCGAATCCACGAACTCGGTCGCGAATGGGGGTCGCGGCGCCTCGTTTGTTTCGCTTTCCTTGCCCTACTCCTCGCTTTCCTCGCCGGCCTCCTCGGCGTCGGCCTCTTCCATCTGCTCCGACTCGGTCTCCTCTTCCGCATCGCCGCTCGTCGCCGGCTCGAACTCCTCGATCGGCTCCCACTCCTCTTCTTCGCTCGAGGCGAGGCGACGACGGAGGAACGCGGCCCCGGCGAGTACGCCCACCGCGAGCAGGAGTCGCGGGAGTCGCGATGTCGAACTGGCGTCCGATTCCTCGTTCACCTCGGCCGTCGTCTCGTCGGTCGCTTCGGTCGACTCCATGACGTCCTCGATGATCTCAGGCTCCTCGAGGTCATCGATCGGTGATTCCTCGAGTTCCGGTGACTGACGACCCACGAGAAAGCCCACGGTCGCACCGAGGCCGAACAGGGCCCCCGCGAGCGGCAGCCGTCCGCCCGATCGCGATCCTTCAGACTCTTCGACAGCTTCGAGAATCGATTCCCGCATCGGCGAGTCCATTCCTCTGTTGATTGCTTCCTTGACGATGAGCTCGGACAACGTTTTGTCTTGTTGTTCCATCTCGGGCATAATTCGCTTCGACCACACCACCGTACATAGTTCTGTTCACCGTTTCCGTCGTCGGACCCACCGGTCCCGCTCGTTTCAGGGACCGGTTTCGAAAGACAAACTGTTTAATTACTTGTTTACCGGCGTGGCGATCGACTGCTCACCGACCATCGCGATCGGTCGCTGTCGATCCGTAATTCGCTCACGGTGGACTGAACTGGCCGGAGATCCGATATCTGCGGGATTTCGTCGGGGAAATCGGTTCCTACGTCCGCTTCCGGTTGGCCTCGAGTGCGTGTCGGTCGTGCGTACGCGGACGGCTGCCGAGTGGGCCTTCGATCGACGGGCGACGCGAGTCTCCGTCCACCAATCGGATCGCGTCGTCGAGCGATAAACTGACTGCTTCCCGTGCTATAAGGTACCATCGGCACGATGAGGGCGAAGAGAGGTGTGGAACGCCTTCCATAACGAAAGGGATTCAGTCGAAACGGATCGGAGTATGAGCGTTTTCCGCCAGCCCGAGGTTCTCGGTCGATCGACGCGGCGACGCGTGGTGGGCGTCACTGCGGCGCTCTCGGCCGCGGCCGTCGAAATGCTCGCGGTCGGGTGCTGGTTCGTCCTCGTCGTCGACTCGCGAACCACGTCAACCGCACTCGCGGGGCTCGGGGTGCTCTTCTGCGGGTCGCTGCTCAGGGCGGGCGTCTTCGGCGCGACGGTCAGCGATATCGGCGACCTCCTGCAACCGCGGCGACTCGGCGTGACGGTCCTGCTCACGACCGGGTGGCTCGTCTGGCTGCTCGTGGCCGAACTGATCGGTGCCGTCCCCGGCGTCGTCGTCGCGACCGTCATCCTCGCTGGGATCCTCACCGCGCAGTTCCTCCTCGAGCAACGCGTTTTCAGACGACACGCGTCCACGCGCGTGCCGTTCACGCCGGTGGTCCCGGGACTCCTGCTGGCCGTCGGGGCGTCGATGCTACTCGCGACCGGCTGGTTTACCGACTGGAGCCTCTCCTCGCCACCGGTTTCGCTCGGCGTCACGACGGTCGTTCTCGAGATCAAGGCGCTTCACATCGGCGTGCTCGTCTTCGGACTCTTCGCGTTTCTCGCCCACCAGTATCGATTCCAGCGGGTTCTCGACCCCTGAGACGGTCTGTCGTGACTGTGTCCCGGCCACCGCATGGCGGGCCGCGGGTGCGCCGGAACTGACTGACGGGAGTCCGTGTGACGCGTGGGGCTCACGCGGAGACCGACCGCTCACTTCCCCTGTGCACCCACGTTTTGATCGCTCTCGAAGGAGTCGGGATCCGGCTCGATCGCCGCATACTGCACCGCCCGCCGACCCAGCGTCGTCACTCGCTTCTCGAGTTTCGGGTCGACGAACTCGCCGTCCTCGAGGGCGGCACTCGCGTTCGGAACCGCCGACTCGTGGGGGATCACCCACGCGTTCAGCGCCCGGCAGACCGACCGCATGTGCTCTAAGGCCGTCACGGGAAACGCGCCACCTGAGACGGCGAGGAGTCCGACGGTCTTGTCCGCGAACTCGTCGAACCCGCAGTAGTCGATCGCGGTCTTCAGCGGCGAGGCGTACGATCCGTGATACATCGGCGAGCCGAGGATAATCGTATCGGCGTCGCGAACCCGGGCCGCCAGCGCCTCGGCATCGCCTGCATCCTCGCGATCCCGGTCAGCGTCGAAGATCGGAAGGTCGTACTCCCGGAGATCGAGTAACTCGGTCGTCGCGCCGGCCCGTTCGGCGGCCGAGAGGGTGACCTCGAGTGCGGTCCGAGTGTGACTCTCCTCGCGGAGACTGCCACAGAGCGCTGCCACGTGGATGTCGCTGTCGGTCATGCCTCTCCGGACGACCGGAAGCGGGAAAAGCCGCCCGAATGTGGCTATTTCTGACACGACCCGTTCGGAATGACGCCCATCGTGTGACGGCTATCGTAGCCACTGGACCGATGTATACGCTGATTGCATCGCTCTCATGCGATCAGGTGTGCAGTTCCTTTCAGTGGCCACGATAGCCGACGGAGAATCGGCCGTTGCAGAAATTCGGGACGGTATCGTGCAGTCGCGTCTCCTCGAGACGCTCGAGGATATCCTCCGTCGCGCTCGAGTGAACTCACCGGAGCGCTCGATACTGTGCTTTCGGTTCGATGCCGTATACTCGTACTCCATCGGGTGAAAGACAACGCCGATCCGCTCGCGGCTGGCAGCTTCGTTGTCACTCGTGCGTGGTGGAACGGACAGCCGCGAAAATGGGAACCCTCGAGTTAGGCGGTCGTCGCGGTCGTCTCCGATGTTTGAACGCTTCCGTACACACTAACGAGCGAGAGAATCGCGATGATCGCGCCACCGAGACTGTTGATTCCGACCACCAGTTCTCGCTCGGTTCCGAAAACGAACGGTGACGCGGCGATCCAGATTCCGAGCACCACGAGGACCGCGGCGAGGGCGATGCTCTGGGTTCGGCTTTCGCCGGTTCGGTACGCGTGTACCGAGGCGACAAGTGCGGTCAGCGCACCCACGAGGACGTTGTGGATCCCCATGTTGCCCGTGACCGTAAAGACGACCGTCGATGCCATGATGAACACACCGAGTACCGCCGTCAATCCGGCCGTTCGTTCGACCAGCACTGACGAGTCGTCCGCGGATCGCGTTTGACTCATATACAATGCAACGTGAGCTTCGTATTTGAGAGCACCGACACTATACAGTAACTGATAAGTAATCTAATCTGATGGGTAACGCCGTCGAACGAGCGGGGCATCGACAGTCAGTACGGATCCGGTTGGACAACAACCGTGGAATCGGTCTCTCCTCGTTCAGCTGATATTCCGTCGACGTGTCGTTCCGCCGGAATCCGACGGCGATCGTCATCGGGGGCTCGCTCGCGTGGCTCGGAATCCTCGTCGTCTACGTGCTCGAGACGCTGCTCCTGCCGTTTTCCGGGGACTACTTCGGATTGTTGCAGTGGACGCTCACGCACCCCCTCCGCGTCGCCATCGCGAGCGGGATTCCACTGCTCCCGGTCCTCTACTACTGGCCGGTCCGGGACGAAATCCGAGAGTTCCAGGCGGAACTCGGCAAAGCGGGCGCGCCGGCGTCCGAAACCCATCCCGAACTGGCGGCGGTGGCCCGTCGGCTCGCCCAGCAGGGAGACGTCCCGGAGCCGGCGGTCTACGTCGCCGATCGCCGACGGCCGGCGTCCTACGCCGTCGGCGGCCGCTCGAGCGGGACCGTCATCGTCACCACGGGGCTCGTCAATCGGCTCTCGGCGGCGGAGCGGGAAGCGGTGCTCGCACACGAGCTCAGCCACCTCGCGAACGGCGACAGTCGCATCATGAATCTCGTACTCGTTCCGATGCTGGTCGCCGAACACGTGGGGTCGGACGATCCGCCGTCTCGAAAACTACTGGTCTCCCAGCCGCTCGCCTATCTGGCCCGGCTCGTCCTGTGGGCGCTCCTGACGGTCGTCACAACGGGACAGCGACTGTGCTGTCAGTTCGGGATCGCCATCCTCTCGCGCGGTCGGGAGTTCGCGGCCGACAGGGGGGCCGCGGAACTGACGGGCGCGCTGTGCGACCTCGCCAGCGCGCTCGAGACGCTCTCGGACGACCGCTCACGACCCAGCGAGGACAAGCGCACCTGGGCGAAGTCGGCGAGCGCGCTGGATATTCTTCCGCGCGAGGGGGCGGCCGCATCGGCGGGCCCGTTTCGGACCCATCCGAGCACCGAGCAGCGGATCGAGCGCCTCGAGCAGTTGGTCGTCGAGCGGGTGAGGGGTGCCGCCAGCCGCGAGTAGCGGTTCCGCGTTCCCGCGGTCGGCGACGGGCGGCTTACCCGCCGAACAAGGGATGCGGCGCTGAGGGACGCTGAAACGACTACTTGGCAGTAATAGGGCCAGAGAGTTGCAGTTTTATCCTTGCGGTCGCATACCCATGTATGGCTTCGGCAGACGAGACTAACGAAACTGATCTGGGGGAGGTGGTCGACATTTTATTGGTCGAGCCGAATCACGGCGACGTGCGGCTCTTCGAGGAGAACTTCGAGGATGGGAAAATCGCGAACGCCGTTCACACGGTCTCCGACGGCGAGGCGGCGCTCGATTTCGTTCATCAACGCGGCGACTACGGGGACGTCCCGCAGCCGGATCTCATCCTGCTCGAGCCCCAACTCCCCGGCAAGAGCGGGATGGAGGTCCTCGCGGAACTGAAGGATGAACCGGTACTGAACGAGATTCCCGTCGTCGTCCTCACGAGTTCGAAGATGGGCGAAGACATCGTGCGAACGCACGGCCTCGAGGCGGACGAGTACATCCGAAAACCGGTGGAAACCGACGAGTTCGTCGAGTTCGTCCAGTCAATCGAGGACTTCTGGTTCGCGATCATCAAAACCGACGGCGACGACTGATTCGGCGCGCTCCCTCGAAAGTCAGGCCGCAATCGCGATATCGGCCGGTTCGATTACTGCAGATAGCTGCCCCATCGATACGCCCCCGCACGCGCCGTAAGACCGATTCGAGATGTTCCGAGAACCGATATTCCGGGAACGGGACCGGACTCGGGCGGTTCGGTCGCGGCTATTGGCTCCAGTGAATGCTCGTTTCCGCACTCGCGTATCCGTTCGACCACTCGCCGATCAACTCGAGATCGGCTGGGGCTATCGAACTTGGGACATCGAATCGGAGGACGCCGGCTATCGTTTCCCCTGCGCCGATGGTCCCGTACGTGCCGTACTCCCCGTCCTCTATGGGATCGACGTAGCTCGCGCTGATACCCACGTCGAGGGACGCGGTATCGTACACCGATCCGTTGGCGGAGAGATCCAGGTCCGACGACCGAGGGGCCGACAACCGGTTGCGACTGGTGTTTTGCACTTCGAATTCGAAAAACACGAACGACCCGTCCGCCTGAACGGTCTCGGTGCCGTAGTACGAATCAGCCTCGAACGAATCCGTAACGATGGGGTCGCTGATCGTGATCTGTGGCAACCCGTCGACGGCTACCGTCTCACCGAACGCGGTCGTCAGGGGAGTCACTTCCACCGACTTCGAGACGCTGTATTCTCCGAGGGTGACGGTGAACGATCCCGTCATCAGCGGAGTGAATGAATGTTGTGCGCTCGCGGTGTCTTCGGCGGGGACGGTGACCTCGAACGACTCGGTGTCGGTCGATCCGCCGGGACGTTCGGCTTCGAGGGCGGTTTCGACCGTGTATTCGGTGCCACCGGCGTTCTCCAGGACGACTTCGGCCGCGATTTCGTCACCGATGGCGACCGTCTCCGGGAGGTTCAACTCGAGGAATCCGACATCGGGCAGCTCCGCGGGGTCCAGCGCGAGGTCCCACGACGCTTCGTCCCTGGCTTCCTCGTCTTCATCGGCTTCGGAGTCGCCGGCTCCCGCCCACGACAGCGTCGCGGACTCGGTCGTGTCCGGGATCGAAAACGCGAGCCATCCGCCCGCGGAGACGTCCTGTCGAGCGTCGGTGGGAGCGTCGTACCCCTCGCCCGAAACGGGGGACGCGAGACTCGAGAGGACGGCGCTGTCATACTGTTCGCCTCCGGTGACGAGTTTGAAATTCTCGGCGCGAGGGAGATCCTGCGTTTCCTCGCTCCTGTTCGCGACTGCGACGTTCGCGAGCACCCACATTTCGCCCTCGTTCGACTCGCGACGCTCGCCGTCGTCGGTCTCGAGTTCGATCGCGAGTTCCACGTCGGCGAGCGTCAGTTCGACACCGCCGGTTTCGATCGTCATCCCGACGTCGCCCTGTGACTCCGCGTCGTTCTCCCCGTTTCCGTCCGCGTCATCGGTGTCGGAACTCGAGGTGCACCCGGCCACGAGGGCCAGCGGAACGGTGGTCGTCGCCTGCAAGATCGTTCGTCTGTTCATAAAACGACACTCTCCGGATTACGTTAATATCTATTGGCAGATCACCCGCCGGCGGCGGTGTCCAGGAGCATGATAGCGCGTCAGTTCGGGCCGATCGGCGGGTTCCGCCGGTCGGTCCTCGAGCGGGCTCGGTGCCGTCTCCGGAGCGATACCGTCCCCGGAGCGGGCGTGGCGATCACGGTATTCGCTCGCCGTCATCGCCGACCGCGATCGCGCAGTCGTCACAGAGCCACCAGCCCACCAGCGGGTCGCGTTCGGGGAGCGCCGCGTCGCAGTCCGGACACCGCACGGCCGGCTCGGCTCGAGTCCCGGTCATCCGTTCTCACCCGCCCCTCGAGCGCTCGAGTCGACCGCGTCGGAATCGGGCGCGCCGATCTCGCAGGCGACCGCGAGGCGTTCGGCGCGCTGGATGAGGAGGGCGCGGCCGTCGTCGGTGAGCGGGTACTCACACCGGTGTGCCTCGAGTCGCCGCTTTTCGAGGAGGCCGTGGCCCACGAGCACGTGCAGGTTCGGATCGAGTCTGGTGCGGGTGACGCTGGGGTAGGCGCGCTCGAGTTCGTCGATGATCGCGGGTTCGCGAGCGGGGATGTGGGTTCGCTCGAGGCGGGTGACGGCCTCGAGACAGTCGCGCTGGAAGGCGGTGAGTTCGATCCACGCGGTGCGGCCGTCGGGCGCGGGGTAGTTTTGGGGTGGTTCGGTCGCTCGAGTGGGGTGGTCGCGGTTTCGCGGATTTTTGTCGGGCATGGGTTTCGGAGGGTGGTTTCGGGAACTGTTGAGGGATCCGGTGTCTGAAGCACTGGATCGATGCTTTCTGGTCTGTGAGAGACCTTTCTACACAGCCCCTATCTAACATTCATTAGTCAATACCTACTAATAGTTTGCTCAAACATGATTCTAGAACGCTCACAACAACCAAAAGAGGTGTATTCGTGGGTTATAGGCAGGTTTGAGTCGTATCGAGGGTAATGAGATTGGATGCGGGTTGGATGGTGCGAGCGGACGACCGGATCTTAGAATTTCTCGAGGAGGAAGGACCGCACCCACCCTCGAAAATGGAAACCGATGAGCGAATTAAATTCGGCGCAGAATATCTTGGAAGACGGTGCAGAGAGTATCTTTGTCCTCATGGTCTCGTGAAGAATCTCGGAAACGGTGTTTATGCGATCACTGAGGATGGAGTCTCATATCTGGATGGCGAATTAGATGTTAGTCAAATAAACCCTCGAGAGTGATTGGCTTCACTTCCTACCTTCGCGAATTCGACTTGAAACGAAAGCGACTTGACGATATGTATAGTCTCCGTCGATTCTGATTTGCTTACCCGTACACACGATCCTTGGAATTCTAGTTCCCGGACTTACTGAATAGCCTATTTCGCCCCTAAACGACTGAATTTGTCTATTGTTGAAAGGAAAATATGGTCACAAATGATCGACTGATTCGAGATATGCACACAAGAATCAGGATATTGTGTGTACTCACAGAGATTGTATTCTGTCAACGTGTAACCCGAGGGAGGTGTGAAGAACCGACAAAAGAAGAAGCAGCAGCAGCACTAAACCAACTATTCACCTCCAATCATATAGGTCGGAATAATAATCTTCGAATCCATCAATTTCAGACTCCACCCAAGTAATTACATCGTCAATCACTTGAACAGGAGAATCATCAAATTCAAATACTCGTATATACTTACTGCTGAATTCTTCGTGTGCAATCATTCGAGTGGATCCAGACCCCTTTTTTCGAAGTATAGCTAATAATATCCCTTCATTTTTCAAATCAGAATACTCAACTAAATGGCCTGACGGATCTCGGTCAATTATTACACAGAAGCGAGATGCGATCGCCCATAATTTGACCTTTCTCGGCATTGAATGACTTGGATGGCTAGGGAGATCCTTAATCAAAGGTGCTTGGTATCCTCGTGCCTCAAGTGCATTAGATACCTCTTCGAGTTGTCGTTCCAACTCATCATTGTCATATTTCCCCAAAACGATCGCTGTATCATCCACTCGTGATAAGATATTTTGTCGACGAGTTGTTTTTGTCTCATAATAGTCGCCCCATCCTGACACATATGTTGTTTCTATTATACTATATAGCTCCTTAGCAGATGGTTTTATCAAGTTATCTGGATTGTCGAAAAAATAGTCATGGACATATAGAGCAGCAGGTATAAAGCTTGTACCCATATAATCACCAGCATTATCAAGCTGTAAAAATAGATTGCTAACAGAGAAGGGATTCGGTATTTCGTGTGGTTGTGAAGCAAGAAGCATTATTTCTGGTGGTATATTTATTGTAGAGCCACCATCCTCCCCCCGTTGTCCAGTGAGTGTTGTGAATTTCACGCCATTCTGAGTTTCAAGAGAATGTTCTGGTAGTTCTAAAGCGGATTTATTAACATCCTCGTAGTTGATATCGAAATACAGTTCTGTGTCAGACACTATATCATCATAATATTCAAAATTATCACCACCAGCTCCATCCGAAATAAGAAGCAAGTTTTGACCTCGATAAGAGGCGGCTTTAATGCTTGCTGATCGAACCCATGGTGGAAAACGATCCGGATCTAGTTTTCTTTTAGAAGTAATCTCCCGAGATAGGTCTATGACCCTCTTAGCATAGGTTTCGAGAGCTTTTTCATTCATATTCACTTATCAGTATCCGCATCTGTAAAATCTATCGTCTCAAATAAGATTGCCCGTAGGAGAGACACAATAGTGACAATACCCCCGTTTCATGTGCTTCAACTGGAGTTCTGCGTGCGGAGGCGGGGGCGGGGCGCTGTAATTTTTTGGTTCAGTCCCCTTGGGGACACCCGCCAAGGGGGCTTTCGCGCGAAGCGCGAAACGACCCCGCCGGCGTTGCGGTGCGATCGCGGTGCCAACCCCGCCCTCGAGTCGGAGGCTACAACCCGAGTTGTCTAAGCAGGGATGTTATTCAAGGAAACTTGCTGAAAGCAACGAAAACGGGAGCGTTGCCACTATCGAGGTCGGTTCAGTGATCGGCAACAGCGCCGACGAACCCGGTTTCAGTGCCACCGGCCGGAGTCTTCCAGGTGAACTCGACGCCACGGAGTACGGTCGGATCGTTCCCCGATCGCGATCACTTCTCGAGGGCCTTGCTCGCGAGCACCTGGACGTTCTCGAAACAGTCTGCCTTCAATCTGGAGAGAATCAGATCGATCCGCATTCGCCGGGGATCGCCCTGACGTCGAACTCGAGAGTGGACACACGATAGTTCGCTACCCGAAGAAAGCACAGTCGAGTCGACGGGATTTGAACCACGGTCGCAGCGAAGCTGCTCCCTGATTCAAATCCCTCCTCTTGCATACCTGCCGCTCGCGAGTTTGCGAGCGGCGAGGAATGGGGTCGGAGGGATTTGAACCCCCGATCTACTGATATCTCCGGTGCGCCTCGGAACTCCAGAGGGTCATCACACGAACACTGATCAGGTGTCCGATCAGTATATCAGTCTGGAGTGTCGTCCCGGGCGCGGTGCCTCTGGAGTCAGCCGCCATGCCTGGCTTGGCCACGACCCCTCGAGTCTTCGTTGGGCGATCCACCCTAAAGTGGTTTCGATTCGGTACTGAAACCGCACTACAGCCACGGAGCCCGTCCCGCGGTATCCGTCCCGTCGTCGCCCGGATACGCGTTCGACTCCTCTTCCTCGCTTTCGGCGGCCGGCGGCTCGCTCGAGTCCTCGACGTCCCCGCCGTCGGCCACCGCGCCCATCTGTGCGGCCGCCGAACCCGAATCGGCTCCGGAACTCGAGTCCGCGTCGGAGCCGCCCCACGGGAGGTCGACGGCGAACAGGGCGGCGACGAGCAGCGCGGCCAGCGGGGCCTGTCCGAAGGCCATCCCGAGCAGGGATAGCGGCAGCAATCCGAGCGCGACCGCGCTCCCGAAGCGGAACCGGTCGATGTCCATGTACTCCCGCAGGTACGGTCCGGTGAGGGCGATGGTCAGCGCGAACGCCACGCCGACGGCCGCCGCCAGCGTCGCGTGGACGACGAGGACGGGATCGGTCATCACGACGAACGTCGCCCCCGAGGGATCGATACTCGCGACCAGTCCCAGCCCGATGACGACGACGGGGTTGGGGAGGTAGTCCCCGATGGTCGCGCTGGCGGTCTTGGCCGCGATAGCGGCGATCACCAGCGCCGCGAACCGCTCGAAGATGACGATATCGAGCACGCTCTCGATCGCCGGCGCGAGTGCGGCCTGGACCGCCGCGAGCAGTATCAGCGGGATCCCGACGAGCAAGACGACGGTCGCCTGCTCTCGAGGCGTGCCGTTCATCTCCGCTAAAATCACGGCGACGGTGGCGCTCCCACCGAAGATCAACAGGCCGACCTGCAACGCACCCAGCGGCTCGTCGAGCGCGCCGGCCAGGATCAACGCGGGGAAAACGCCGTCGACTAACGGCAGCATCATCACCAGCGCAAGGAGCCGCGCGTCACCCCCGACGATGCGCTCCATCTGGAGCGCGACCGGGTGTTGTGACGTACTCATCGGTCAGGGCCGATGGCCATGACCCGAGGCCTGTGGGCGATATGACGGGCGATCCCGTACCGACCGGTCCGCACACCAGTCGATCGCATTGGAAGTAGGGCCTCGCGCTGTGAGTTTCTGTGTAACATTCCCGAAGGCGAAGGCGGCGACGAAGTCGGAACTCGTCCGGCCATCGGTTCGGGCGGCGGCTGCACTCACAGCGTACATACCCAAATACACGAGCGGACTGTCAATAAACGTTGTGTGGGACTGCATTTCACGATTCGGCAGTGTTTCAGCAGTAGCACCCAGATCCGTACGGAAACGCACAGATCTGGCTTGGATGTCGGCACTCGTCGCTGGAATCGCCGCGATTTGTGACACCGACTGTGACTCTCGCACCGCCGAAATGTTTGGACAAGAACCCGACGACTCGAGGACGAGCGCAGACATTTCGAGCGGAGAGCGAGCGTGGCCTGACGACGTCTGACCGGCCGACCGATTCGCCCACTGAGGCCTCCGTCAACCGTTCGCACCCGGCTATATCTCGCAACCCTTTTTGCTCGGGGGTCCGGACGGTTTACATGGCGAACGACGTTCCAGAGCAAGAGCCCTATTCTTCGAAACTGCAGGTACCGGAAGCGCTAACGTTCGACGACGTCCTTCTCCGCCCGAAGGAGAGCCGCGTCGAACCCGACGACGCCGACCTCACGTCGAACGTCTCGAAAAACGTCGAGGTCTCCGTTCCCATCCTCTCGGCGGCGATGGACACCGTCACCGAGAGCAGCATGGCGATCGCGATGGCCCGCCACGGCGGCCTCGGCGTTCTCCACCGCAACATGAACATCGACGAGATGGTCGAGGAGATCGGGCGCGTCAAGAGCGCCGACGAACTCATCATCCCCCTCGACTCGGTGGTGACCGCCGATCCCGAGATGTCCGTGCGCGAGGTCGACGAGCGAATGGCCCGTAAGGGCGTCGGCGGCGCGCCCGTCGTCAACACCAACGGCGAAGTCCTGGGGATCATCTCGAGTACGGACATCCGGCCCCACCTCGAGGTCAACGAGGACGACCCGGTCACCGAGGCGATGACCGACGAGGTCATCACGGCCCCCGAGGACATCGACTCCCGCGATGCCTTCGAGATGATGTACGATCACAAGATCGAGCGCGTCCCGGTCGTCGACGACGAGAACTTGCTCGTCGGTCTCGTGACGATGCAGGGGATCCTGCAGCGCCGCGAGTACAAGGAGGCCGTCCGCGACGAGGACGGTCGCCTCCGCTGTGGCGTCGCCGTCAGCCCGTTCGAGCACGACCGCGCGACGGCCGCCGACGAGGCCGATGCCGATGTCCTCTTCATCGACACCGCACACGCGCACAACCTGAACGTCGTCGAGGGCGCTCGAGACATCAAGGAGTCCGTCGACGCGGACGTCGTCGTTGGAAACATCGGCACCCGCGAGGCGGCCGAGGACCTCGTCGACTTCGCGGACGGCCTCAAGGTCGGCATCGGCCCGGGCTCGATCTGTACCACCCGCATCGTCTCGGGGTCGGGGATGCCACAGATCACGGCCGTCGCGCAGGTCGCCGACGTCGCGAGCGACCACGACGTGCCGGTGATCGCCGACGGCGGCATCCGGTACTCCGGCGACGCGATTAAGGCGGTCGCCGCCGGCGCGGACGCGGTCATGCTCGGCTCCTACTTCGCCGGCACGGAGGAAGCACCCGGTCGCGTCGTCACGATGAACGGGAAGAAGTACAAACAGTACCGCGGCATGGGATCCGTCGGCGCGATGAAGTCCGGTGACAGCGACCGATACCTCAAGGACGAACCCGACGAGGACGACGAGTACGTTCCGGAGGGCGTCGAGGCCGCGACGCCGTACAAGGGGACGCTCAAGTCCGAACTCCACCAGCTCGCTGGCGGCATGCAGTCGGGCATGGGCTACGTCGGCGCGGAAACCGTCCCCGCATTCAAGGAGCGCTCGGAGTTCGTCCGCGTCTCCGCGGCCGGGCAGGCCGAGAGCCACGCCCACGACGTCGTCATCACCGACGAAGCGCCGAACTACTCCCCCGACAGCGAGTAACGGACGCGGTCCGTTTCGACCGGCCGCGACCGCCGTCACCGTGACGAGGTCGCGTTCGATGCTCGAGGCCCCGTCGAATCCCCCCTCGAGCCGATTTTAGGGATCGAGTTCGGGAGTCGTGAACGCTCCCTCGTCCGCTTCGGGACCGTACTCCTCGATGGCCGTTCGGACGAGCGAGAACACGCCGTGCTTGCTCCAGCGGGCGGTATTGATGTGGAGGTCGTAGAACGTCTGATTGCCGATATCGATCTCGTAGTAGGACTGATAGCGGCCGGCTTCGCTCACCTCGCGGACGCGCATTTCGGCGTCGGTTTCGCCGCGGTCGTCGATCCGCTCGAGGCGGACGTCTTCGGGCGCGTCGAGCCAGATCCGTAGGTCGGCGCGCTCGCCGGCTAGCCAGCCCGCGAGCCGGGACTCGAGAATGAACGGCTTGTTGGCCATCCCCCACTTCTCGGCGATCTGCTGGAGGCGTCGGTCGAGCGCGCGGTCGATGTCGGCGGAGCCGTCGGCCTCCGCGGTGAGCTGGTTGAGGCTCATGTCGCGGTCGTCGGCGAGTTCGCGGAAGATGTCGCCGCCGGAGACGTAGGGACAGCCCATCGCGTCGGCGAGGCGTTGACAGAGCGTCGTCGCCCCGCAGCCCGGCGGCCCGGAAACGGTGATGAACAGTCTCGTGTCGATCTCCGCGTTCGAACCGTCTGCTGTGGCCATACGTTGATCCACTCGGTCCCCCCTGAAAAGGTTCCGGCCGCGATCGAATCCGATCGTCGCTCGCGAGCGCGATATCTCGGCGGCGGACACGGGTCACGTTCGCGACTCCTCGAGCCCGTCCCCCGATATTAGGGCGTAAACGAGTTGCCACACTCGGTACACGTCAGCCGGAAGGCACCGTCATCCGTCAGTTCGAGGCCGTGGCCGACCTCGTCCTCGCAGTCCTGACAGTAGAGTATCGACTCGATCTGGTCCCAGTCGTGTTTCGACTTGGGCGCACCGAAGGCGAAGCCGACGACCCGCTCGTCGGTGTCGTTGTAGCCGTGCTGGAAGTCACCGGGCGCGAACCGAATCACCTCGTCCTCGTCGACCGTCACCTCCCCTTCTTCCATGTCGAATGTCGCCGTCCCCTCCTGGACGTAGAAGACCTCCTCCTGATCGTGATGGGTGTGCAGGCCGCCCGAAAAGGACTCTCCCGGCTCGAGTTCGAAGTAGTTCATCGCAAAGTCCGAAAATCCGAGCGCGTCCGAAACCGGCCGTCTGATCGAGTGAACGTCCATCGGGTTGGTTTCGATGTCAACGTCGTCGATAGCGACTTTCTCCATGCCTTGTCGTTCGGGTCGGGATGCAAAAATCCCGTGGATGAGGATATCTACCGAGACCGGTCCCCGGCCCGACCGATCGGCCGCCGAGTCAGTCGTGGACATCGGGGAGACCGGAAGAGTAACGCATACAGTCGTTCGACACTGACGAGTACACGTGAACCGTCGGACGGTACTTCGAACCGCGGGGGTGGCCGCGACGATCGCGCTCTCAGGCTGTGCCGACGCGCTCCAAGAGCACTACGAGGGCACGTTCCAGGGCCTGGTCCCGATCGAGATCCACAGTGAAGCCGAGAGTCACTACGATGTCACGCTCGAGGCGTACAAGCCGGGGACGAACCGCCAGACCTACGACGAGAGTTATACGATCACGGCCAACCAGTCGGCCACGCCGCCCCATCTCGAGGCGACCGAGCAACATCTCCGCGTGACCAAGTACGAACGGCAGAGCGAAGAACAGACCACCGAGGAGGCGATGATCACGCCGAACACCAAGTCGGTGATCATCAGGATTACCGGCGACGATCTGACAATAGAACTCAGCAGCGACGACGGCGAATCCTCCGGGCCGGCCGCTGAACCGGGAGCAGAGGGTTCCGGGACGGACGGGCCCGGGACGACAGATCCCGAACCGAACGACTCCGAGCGGACCGACGGCGGAACGAACGAGACTGATTCTGCGGCGGATACCGGCGCATAACGCGAATCCGATACCTGGCCCCGACGGGCGAACCGCTCCAGGTTCAGGGATACGGATGAAACGCCCGCTCGAGGCGCGGTTCGAAGCCGAGGTCGTCCGGTACCGTCCGCGCGCGTTCGCCGAAGAACGACTCGTCGGTGAACAGCGGCTGGGCACCGGGGACGACGACTCGGACCGCCTCGAAGTCGATCGACTCGACATCGCGCGTCGTCAAGCGCGCAGCAAATGGCGTCAGCCCTGCGTCGGCCGTCCGCGAACACAGCGTCTCGAGGCGGTCGAGACCGGTCGGGACGGAGTCGGGACCGACGCTCGCTGCGGGAACCATCCGGTCGGCGTCGACGAACTCGCGCGCGCGCTCGGGAAACGACGCGTACTCGCCGATCGCGCCACCGGCGTCGGCCGCATCGTCGGGGCCGAGACTGCGCAGTTCCATCCAGTTTTGGAGCGCCTCCTCGAGCGCCGCAGTCGCGGCCGCCGCGGCGTCGAGGCCGGCCGCCGAGCCGACCGCGAAAGCCGGCCACGCGTCGTCGGTCGCCGAAATCGGCTCGTCGCCCTCGAGTGCGTTTGGCTCGCGATGCACGGCCACGGCGACGACGGGCACGTCGATATCCTGCGTGACGAGCAACGGCGTCACCGAGAGTCCCTCGCTCCGGGCGCGGCGCTCGAGTGTCGCGAAAGCGTCCGTCTCGACCGACAGCCCGAGCGGCTCAAATGTCGAGTACCAGGCGAGCATCGTCGCGTCGCGCTCGATCACCTCGGTCAACCCGGATACGAGCGCGTCGACCGTCGAGGAGCCAAGTCCCAGCCCGGTCGTGATCGCCGGGACCAGCGACGCGCCCGGCTGGGGGAACTGGACCGCCGCGGCGGGCAGGTGTGTCGGTTCTCCGGTCTCGAGGGCCTCGCCCGGCACCCAGCGGTGTTCATCGCCGGAGTCGTACGCCGGTGCGTCGTCTGGCCGAACGAGCTCAGTCGGCGCGACCGCGTTCTCGAGGTTGTCCTCGCTCGCGCGGACGAACTCCGCGTCGCGATAGACGCCCGCGCAGTAGCGCTCGAGTCCCTCGCCGACCGCTTTCATCAGGGCAGCGTTCCAGTCGTCGGCGACGCCGGCGGCCTGCCGGGGCGCGCTCGCGTCGCTGAAGGCGGTCGTCTCCGCCACGGTCGCCAGGTAGTAGGGGGCCGGGAACGACTCGACCTCGGCGATGCTCGAGACGGGACCGACGCGGTTGTCGATCGCCCGCTCGGCGCGTTCGACCGCTGCATCGAGGCCGAGCGTTTCGGCATCGCGCTCGAGCGATCGATCCCGATCCGTATCGGCGCACGCACAGCCCGGAACGGGCAGGAACTCCCGGCGGGCGTGTGGTACTTCGCGTACCTGCCCGATGATCGAGCGCTCGTCGCCCGAGAGGACGCGAACGCACTCCCGACCGGCGATCGCACCGGCGAGTCGTGCTCCGGCGCGATCGGCCTGCGGGGCGTCGGCTCGCTCCTCGAGATTCGACGCGACCCGCGAACGGAGACAGTCGAAGCAGCCGGTGGCGGGCGCGAATCCCGAGATAGCGGCGTCGACAGCCGAAAGCGGGTGGCCGCCGATCCCGCCGATCTCGACGGCGATCCAGGGCGTTCCGCCCGAACGGGCGGCCTCGTTCGCCTGATCGAACGTCGCCGAGCCGGCGACGTCGCTGACGACGGCGAAGCGGGCATCGGAGAGGGACGACGGCTCGGCGTCACGGACGCCGATATCGACGTCATCGAGCGCGGCGACGACCGCCTCGCGGACGGGATCGTCACCCACGACGTGGACTTGCATACCCCTACCTGCTGGCGCGGGCGGCAAAAACGCCCCGCTCGAGCGTGGCCAGGACGGCGACCGGCTCGACGAGTGGCGATGAGCCGCGACCGGTGCTCAGTCCTCGGTCGCGATCGCCGAATCGACGTAGACGAGTTCGTCCGCCGCCTCGAGCAGGCCCACGCCCCAGGTGACGGTCACGGGGACGAGCGCGGTCGTAAAGACCGCGATGAAGACGAGAATCGAGAACAGTTCCGCGTCGATAACGCCGGCCTCGTAGGCGACCTGTGCGATGATGATCTCGACGGTCCCGCGACCGTTCATGCCGAAGCCGACGACCAACCCCTCGAGCGAGGTGAGCGACGTCGGGAGCGAGAACAGCCAGGAGCCGATGATCTTGCCGAAGAACGCGATGGCGACCAGGACGGCGAGCACGACGAACGAGTCGAAGAAGACGTCGAACGTGATCTGAAAGCCGACCGTGACGAAGAAGACCGGTGCGAACAACCCCATCGCGAGGTCGTACATGACCGTGTGCATGTGCTCGTAGAGCCCGGGTTCCACGTCGGACTGCCGGAGGAACATTCCCGCCATGAAGCCGCCGATGATCATGTGCAGGTCCGCGAGCGTCGCGAGTTGTGCGAACAGCAAGGAGACGAGCAGCGCGAACGTGAACGCGGTCGTCCGATCGACGAACCCGTAATGCTCGCGCTGACGCTCAATATACCGCCACGCGATCGGCAGGAACCGATAGCCGATCAGTAGCGTCACCGCGAAGAAGCCAAACGCCTGCAGGAGGATCACGCCGATCTCGTTCGGATCGAGTCCGCCGGCGGTGACGTAGCTATCGACGCCCGCGAACGCGATGAGCACGCCCACGTCGGAGGCGAGCGCGCCGCCGAGCAACACGTTCGCGATCCGAGTGTCCAGTAGCTCGAGGTCGGCGAGGATCCGGGACTTCGTCGCGAGCGACGTGGCGGCCATGGCGAGTCCGAGAAAGAGCGCCGCACCGACTGAGATGCCAAGCCAGATGCCGGCCGCATAGCCGAGTCCGAACGGGATGACGAACGCGCCGAAGGCGATCAGCAGTGACTGGGAACCGAGCTCGAACAGTTCGCGGAGGTCGACCTCCATGCCGACGTAGACCATGAGGAGGAAGACGCCGAGTTCCGAGAGGACCGACAGCAGTTCCGAGGGGCGCAAGAGACCGAGCAGGGCGGGGCCGAAGGCGATGCCGGCGAACAGCTCCCCCATCATCGTCGGGTAGCCGAGGCGCTCGGCGAGCGCGCCGAACACCCAGGCGACCGACAGGACGAGCAGGAGGCTCAGGATATCGATACTGACGGTCTCGACCATCGACTACCTCCGCGCAGCGCAACTCGAGCGGTTCGCTCGCCGTGCTCGGTCGTCGGCCCGCCAGTACGAACTGTCGAGGGGGAATCGCATAGTGACTCGGCTCGTGAGTTCGTCACCTCACGGGCACTTTACTGAATGGGGTGGTCCGTTAGTCGTTCGTGCTCGCGTCCGTCTCACCGACCTCGAGGTTGTCGCCGAGACCGGGAGCCGGCGGCCCGTCGGTAACGTCGGCGTCGCGCCAGGTCCCTCTGCGGTACCAGCCGTAGGCGAGGCCGGCACCGACGGCGTTCGAGGCGGCGAACGCGAGCCAGATTCCGCGGTACTCCATCGTCGTTTGCGAGAGGACGTAGGCGATCGGGAGTCGGATGACTGCGTAGGTCACGAGAACGATCGCCGCGGCGGTGAGTGTCTTCCCGGTGCCGCGGAAGCTTCCGTTGTAGGCTCGCATCACGCCGATGAAGCCGAACGAGGGCGCGACGTACCGGAGGAACGTGACGCCGACCTCGATGACCGCGGGATCGTCGGTGAACACGGCGGTGATGGGCCGTGCGCCGAGCCACGCCACGACGCCGAGCGCGCCGAGGATAACGAACATGGTTTTGGCGGCGAAGTTGGCGGCCGCTTCCGCGCGTTCCGGTTTGTCGGCACCGACGTTCTGTCCGGTCATCGTCTCGACGCCGCGGGCGACTGCGATCGCCGGCAGGAAGATGACCGAGAACACGCGGGTACCGATGCCGTAGGCCGCGACGACGTAGGTTGGGAACAGGCCGACGATCACCAGCAGGAGATTGATCGACAGGGCTCTGCCCATGCCCTCGATCGACGCCGGAAACCCGATTCGAACGAGTTTCGTGGCAAACGAGAGGTCCGGACGCATCTGGCGGAGCCGAATCCGGACGCCTCGCGTCCCGCGGAACATGATCACCAGCCCGACGACGAGCGCGAGGGCGCGGGAGAAGACCGTGGCGATCGCCGCCCCCTCGATGCCGAGTTCGGGGAACGGCCCCCAGCCGAAGATCAGGAACGGGTCGAGGATGACGTTGAGGAGAACGGAGCCGAGCATCACCAGCATCGGCGTGATCGTGTCGCCATAGCCCCGCATCAGCGCGATGAAGACGAAGAATCCGAACATGAAGGGCATCCCGAGCGAGATGACCTCCATGTAGTCGGTCGCTAGCGGCAACACGTCCGGCGACGCGCCGAGGAGTCCGAGGAGTCCGTCGACAAAGACGTAGCCGACCAGACCCAAGACCACCGCACCGAGCAACGACAGGGCGACGGTCTGCGAGGCGGCGTACTCCGCCTCGCTCTCCTCATCTGCGCCGATGTGCTGGGCGACGAGCACGCTCCCGGCGACGGACAGCCCCATGCCGACCGAGATAAGCAGGAAGACCATCGGGAACGCGAAGCTGATGGCCGCGAGCGCTTCGGTGCTATACTGACCGAGCCAGAACGTGTCGATGAGGTTGTAGGCCGTCTGCAACAGATTCGTCACGATGATCGGCAGCGAGAGGTAGAACAGCGGACCAGCGATATCGCCCGAGGTCAGATCGAACTCGTCGCGGCCCTTGAACAGTCCGGAGAGTCGATCGAGACGGCGCGAGAGCCAGCCCACGAGGCGATCGATGAGGCTCATTCGCCGGCCTCCCCGTCCACGTCAGTCGTCGCCGTGTCTCGCTCGGTCGCCTCGTCCGGCCGCAGGGTCTCGTCGATGTACTCGTGGACGTACTGGCGCGTCCGTTCGGGCGGCCGATCGACCGCGGCCGCTCGCGTCTGTGCGCCGTGAAACAGCGTGACGAGAAAGTCGGCCGTCTCGTCCGGATCGATATCCGCACGGAACTCCCCCGCCTCGAGGCCGTCCGCGACGAGGGTCGCGATGCGCGCTTGAAGCGCGCGGTCGAACGCACTCAGTTTCTCCCGGAAAACCTCGTTGTACGGCGCTTGCGCCTTGATTTCGAGGATCGCCGTCCGAAACTCCTCGGCGGAGCCCTCGTCCGCCGGCGTCAACAATTCCTCGAGAAATTCGTGGAGACGTTCGGCCGGCGTCTCGCCCGGAATCGTCTCGGTTCGCTCCTCGAACCGGTTCAGGAGAAACGCCAGAAACGACTCGAGGAGGTCCTGCTTGCCCTCGAAGTGATAGTGGAGCGTCCCCTTGCTTTTGGTCGATTCCGCGGCGATATCCTGCATCGTCAGATCCGCGTAGCCGTGCGTACAGAGCGCTCGATACGTCGCCTCCATAATATCGTCGATCGTCTCGTCCGTCATTCAATGCGTATCTGAACTAACTGACTGGCCAGTCAAAAGCCCTTCGTACCCGGCGGATCACGTTCGGTCAGATCGATGAGTCGTGCCCGGCGAATCGGGTTCGGTCGGATCGGCACGTTCCGCTGGCGGCCGAGAGCAACGGGACGCGGCAGGTCGGCTGCCGCGGCTGAACGGTCGAAAGCGGCCAAAAACCGCGTCCGTTACTGAGTGCGCAGCGACCCGACAGCGAGGGGGGGGGGTTATTCCTGCTCGCGCAGCCGCTCGAGGACATCTTCGGCGTTTTCGACGGCCTGTTCCTTCTTCGCCGGGTAGGCCTCGACCTTTCCGCGGAAGGTGATCCCCTCTCCGAGGCGGACATCGCCCGCGAAGGCCGCTTGCTTGTCGAGTCGGAGAAACAGTTCGGTGTTCTCGGTGACCCGCTCGTCGAGTTCGTCGATCAGCTCGTCAAAGGACTCGAGGTCGGCCAGCCGCGAAAGGACATGGCGGACGTCGTCTGCCTTCTCCACGCGTGCCGAGAGGACGAGGATGCGGTCGCCGTAGTGGCCCTCGCTCTCGGCGCGTTCGATCTCGAACGGCTCGTCGTCGTCGGGAAGGAACGTTCGGAGGGCCTCTTCGACGCGTTTCTCATCCTCGGTAGCGTAGCAAAACGTCCGTAAATCGACGTAGTGAAGCGGGATTTGTGGCATCTGCGATTCGAAGTGTGGTGTGGTTTGCGGGCGCGGTGTCGTCGGTCCGGTGCGGTCGGCGAGTAGACTCGAGCGAACCGACTCGCGAGCGGTAGTTATTCTTCGTCTGCGTCCGTCTCCTCGTCGGCGTCGTCGGCCGCCTCGAGGTCGTCTTCGGGGACGCCGGCTTCCTGGCCGTCGTCGAAGCTGATGGTGTAGGTGACGTCGCCGAACATCGACTCCATCGTCTGGGAGACGGTGCCGGTTTCGCCGTCGAACTCGCTGTGCTCGTCGTGGAGGACCACGCGGTCGTCTTCCTCGAAGCTCATGAGAGGTGATTCCCCGTCTGCGTGTAAAAAGGGACTGATTCGTTGCAACACGAACCGTCACGAGCGATCGTCCATCGGTCGCGGTCGAGCAGTCGTCCTTACAGTCGCTCGCTCGAGTCGCCACCCCTCCGACCGCACCACCACTCGTAACCGAAGCCGGCGACGGCGGCGATGCCGGCGGTACCGCCGAGGAACGGCACCCAGTAGACCCAGAAATCGAGGCGCGGCGAGATGGCGTTGCCGATCGCAGTCCCGATGGTGAAAATCAGGTAGCCCGGCAACGCGAGCGGCGAGAAAAGCCGCGTCTCGAACCAGCCCAGTCCGAACGGGACGACCAGGAGCGCGAACGTGGCGAGCGTCACTGGACTCGTTGCGATCCGACGAAGGGATACGGGTAGTCGCCCGTCGCGCTCACCGTCGCTGCCCGCGCGTCGGCTGCTACCAGTCATGCGCCACCTCCGACCTCGAGCAAGCCGTGCAACTCGAGGACGTGTGCGGCCGCCAGTCGCGACAGTTCAACCATCGCGGAGTGATCGAGCAGGAACTCGGTGGTCTCGAAGAGGTAGGCGCTCGCCCCGAGTTCGCGCGCGGTGTGCTGGAAGAGCAACGGCCCGGTGAGGGAAGTCTCTCCGGCCGTGAATTTGTGGAACGGCAAATACCACGGGACGGCATCCTCGTTGAGGCGGTCGGCGAGCCGTTCGCCGCGGGCGTCGGGCGAGTGAAAGATCGCCTGCCCGACGAATTCCCGATGAAGGCTATAGATTCCGAGCGACCGATGAAGGTCGAGCACGACGTCCGGCTCGTGGGCCTCGACGGCGTCCCAGATGCCCGCTGCGAGTTCGCTCTGGGGCTCACGGTCGGCCGGAAACTGTCGATTCAGGTCACCGTCGACGCCGCGGCGCTCGTTGTTTTCGACGGCCACGCGATTGGTCTCGGGAACGACGACGAGCGTCCCCGCGTCGGGACGCCAGTCGGAGATTTCTCGAGCGGCCTCGATCCCGCCCCGTTCGTCGCCGTGGACGCCGCCGAAGACCATCGCGGTCGGTCCGTCGTTCGGCGCGTCGATCTCGTAGAGCGGCGTCTCGTGGTCGGTTCCCGGAAGGATCGTCTCCGTGTTCGAACTCCCCTCGTCGGCATCGGGTGATTCGCGAGCCGCCTCGAGCAGGCGCTCGTTGTTCGGCGGTCGACTCACAAAGCCAGACACGGCAATCCCCGCGAGCACGCTCGCGCCGCCGGCTAGATACGTCCGACGTCTCATTGGACGGGAGAAGAACGGATATCCTAAAGCCCCTTCTCATTCGTGACGCGAACAGTGTCAATTCGGACTCAGGTCAACACAGGGTGATCGTCGCTTACCGCACGTTTTCGAGCGCGACGGCGGCGTCCGACATGAGCCACGCGTCCTCGCTGTCGACGCGTTCGATACTGAGCGCGAAAAACGACTCCCGTCCGTCGTCGACGGTGATGCGGTAGCCGCGACTCCGTACTGATCCGGGCTGTGCAGCGGTGTTCGATTCAGCGGGAACCACAGGTACCCCTGGGATGGCGCGCGTATAACGGACTCGGATCGAGCGGGCCGAGTCGGATCAGACGTCCAGTTCCTCGAGCAGGGTCTCGGCCGCGGCGCTCGAGGAGCCGGGGCCGCGGGCGGTGACGAGGTCGCCATCGACGGTGACGCTGGTGTCGGAATCGAGTTCGGCGTCCCAGTTGCCGCCCGCTTCTTTCACTTCGTCCTCGACCCAGTAGGGGAGCTTGCGGCCGTCGGGCATGCGGTCGGCCTCGTCGACGATGCCCTCCTCCCACTCGTTGGGGAAGCCGGTCACATCCCGGCCGTTAACGATGAACGCGCCGTGACTGTCGCGGGCGAAGCCGAGCATGCCGACGGCGTGGCAGACGACGAGCGCCTTGCCGTCGCCCTCGACGATATCGCGGAGGAGTTCGCGGGCGTGTTTGTCCTGATTGATGTCCCACTCGGTGCCGTGGCCGCCGGGGAAAACGACGGCGTCATACCCCTCGGCGTCGGCCTGTGCGATCGGGATCGGATCGTTCAGTCGATCGTCAGTCTCGGCGACCTCACGGACGTGTTCGGCGGTCTCCTCGCCGACCTGTTCCGGATCGAGCGATCGCTCGTCGACGACCGGCGGATCGCCCGACGGTGTCGCGACCGTGATCTCGACGCCCGCTTCGGTGAGCGCCTCGAGCGGCTCGACGCATTCCTCTCCCCAGTACCCTTCTTCGCTGACGACGAATAGTGCGTCCGTCATATCCGTTCCTAGGACGAGCAGCGTAAAAACGACCAGCCCACCCCTCGGTTCTGCCGCAATCTCTCGGGAACACGTTCGTCGGGGAGACAGTCACTCCGACCGAGGGTGGCCTTTTTCGCCGTCGATCGTCTACGTTCGATAGGTGCTACCATGGCAGATCGACCGCGTCCGTTCGACGGTATCGACGACCTGCTCGACCGACTCAATCGCCAGATCGAGACGGCGGCCCGATCGTGGGAAACGCAGGTGGACAACCGGAGCCGACTCGATCTCTCGACGGGCGGCTCGACGACGAGTCTGGACCTCGCCGACGAGGGCGACGGGTTCGTCGTCACCGTCGACGTCCCCGGCTACGAGAGCGACGACCTCGAGTTGCGCCTCTCCGGCGAGTCGCTGGCCGTTTCCGGGCAGCGAGAACACAGTCAGGAGATGGGCGGCGACGAAGAGAATTACATCCGTCGGGAACGGAAGACTGAGTCATTCAGCCGGCAGATTCGGCTTCCCGAACCGGTCGACGCCGACGCGGTTCAGGCCAGCGTCAACAACGGCATCCTGACCGTGCGGCTGCCAAAGCGCGAGGCGGACGAGGAGGCGCACTCGATCGACATCGACTGAGACGGACTGCTGTCAGTCAGTTCCGGCGCACCCGCAGGGCGGTTCGCGGTTGCGCCGGGACATCGGTACAACAGACCGTATGAGTGCACCGCATCGGTCGAACAGCCGGCGCGAGTATCACGTCGGTCGAACGGCCATTGACGAGTCGAGTGTCGATCGAACGCCGAGTCGATGAGTCGGGCCGTTCGTCGGTTTCGACATCAGTCGTCGAGGTTCAGCGCGTCGAAGAACCGACGGGTGAGCCGTCCGCCGACGAACTCGAGGAGTGCGCCGTCGTCGTCGTCGTCGTCCGCGAAGAGCCCCAGTTCGATCCGGCCGCCGGCCATGTCATGGTGGCCGCCGACCGCACCGAGTTCGTCGAACCCCTCCGCCAGCGTCTCGCCCATGTGAACTCGCGGATCGATCGAGCGGCCGCTCAGCCGAATCGCGTCGCCGACGACGCCGTAGACCAACACGGTGTCCACCCCCTCGAGGTTGAGCAGGTAGTCCGCCGCCTGGGGAAGCGCGTCGGTCTCGCCGGTCTTACCGACGCTCGCGACGAGGGACGAGCCCCGGCGCTCTCGACTGGCGATCGCTCGGCCGATCGCGTCGAGCGTCCCCGGCGAGAACGCGCTGCCGTACAGCTGCTCGAGGATCTCGAGGTCGGCGTCGGGATAGACGGCGAGCGCGGCCTCGTACTCGCGTCGCGTGGGTTCGCGGACGAAATCCAGCCGCTCGCGGTGGAGCGCGAAGAGGAGCGCGGAGGCGAGCCGCGTCGTCAGGTCGACCTCGAGTTCCTGCAGATACTCGATGAAGATGGTCGCGGTCGCACCGTATTCGTCGCGAACGTCCTCGAACGCGGCGTCGACCGACTCGCCGGGGTGGTGATCGACGACGATGTCGGGAGTGACGTCCGCCGGCACTTCGGTGTTCGCCCCCGGTCTGGTGTGGTCGACGAAGCTCACGCTGTCGTACTCCTCGATCGCGGTCCTCGAGAGCGTCCGGAGACTGATCTCGAGGAGGTTGACGAACGCGCGGTTTTGCTGGTGGGAGATCTCGCCGCCGTAGGCGATCGTCACCTCCTCGACATCGTGGTCTCGCGCGATCGCTTCGAGCGCGAGCGCGCTGGCGAGACAGTCCGGATCCGGATTGTCGTGGCAGACGATCGCCAGCGAGTCCGTGGCCTCGAGGACGGACACGAGCTCGGCCGCGCGTGACATACCGGAGATACGGTGACGAGACGCTTGAATCCCGCGTCGAGTCTCATGGAGTACGACTGGCCCGCCGGCTCGAGGAGCGGACGGGCGTTCGTGATCATCGATCGTCACAAAGCGTACAGTTATTTCACACCGGACGACCGAAGAACGAGTATGCGAGACGCGTACCTCGTCGGTGCGGGGCAGTCGGATTACGGGGCTTTCCCGTCGGAGAGCTACCGATCACTGTTCCGGACGGCGTTCGATGCGGCGACGGACAGCGTACCGAAGGAACTCGAGGCCGACGACGTCGACGAGGCGTTCGTCGGTAACCTCGGCGTCGGCGGCCGCCAGCTCGGCCTCTCCGGACCCGCGGTAACCGAACACGTCGGCCTCGACGGCGTCCCCTGTACCCGGGTCGAAAACGCCTGCGCGGCCAGCGGCTTTGCGGTGCGACAGGCCGTGCAGGCCGTCAAATCGGGAATGGCGGACGTCGTCCTCGCGGGCGGCTTCGAGATCATGTCGGATATGAGCTCGGACGCGACGAAGTACTGGCTCGGGGTCTCGGGCGAGACCGAGTGGGAACGCCTCTCCGGAACCACGTTCTCCGGCGTCTACGCCCAGATGGCCAGCGTCCACATGGAACGGTACGGGACCACGCGCGAACAGCTCTCCCGGGTCGCCGTCAAGAACCACTCGAACGGCGCGAAGAATCCCCACGCCCAGTTGGGATTCGAGTGCTCGCTCGAGGACGCCCAGTCCGCCCCGGTCGTCGCGGACCCACTCAATCTCTATCACTGCTGTCCGACTTCGGACGGCGCGGCGTGTGCGCTGATCGTCAGCGAGGACGTCGTCGACGACTACACGGACGACCCGATCCGGGTCGCCGGCGTCGGTGCCGGCAGCGACACCGTCGGCCTCTTCCAGCGCGATACGTACACCGGCGTGCCGGCGAGCCAGCGGGCGGCCGAATCGGCCTACGAGATGGCCGACGTCGCACCCGATGAGCTCGACTTCGCGGAGGTCCACGACTGCTTTGCGATCGCGGAACTGCTGGCCTACGAGGATCTCGGATTCTGTGAGGAAGGTGAGGCCGGACAACTCATCGAGTCCGGCGCGACCGAACTCGGCGGCGAGTTGCCGGTCAACACGTCGGGTGGCCTCAAGTCGAAGGGCCATCCCATCGGCGCGACCGGTGCCGGCCAGGTCGTCGAGGCCTACAAGCAACTCTCCGGCGCGGCCGGTGAGCGACAGGTCGAAAACCCCACACGCGGGCTGACTCACAACGTCGGCGGCAGCGGCGGTGCATCCGTGATTCACATTTTCGAGAAGGAACGGGAGGTGAGCGCGTGATGACGGCCGCGATCACCGGCGTCGGCGCGTATGCACCGCGGTTCCGAATCAGCAGCGAAGCCTTCGAGGAGGCCTGGGGGCAGTTCCACGCCGCCGGCGTGACCGAGAAGGCCGTTCCCTCGGCCGACGAGGACACCCTGACGATGGCCTACGAGGCCGCGACGCGAGCGCTCGAGGCAGCGGCGACCGACCCCGACGACATCGACTGGCTGGGCGTCGCGTCCTCGCGACTGCCGGCGGCCGAGGAGGACCTGACCGTCCGGCTCGGGGCGATGCTATCCCTCTCCGAGTCGGCGACCGGACAGCTCTTCAGCGGCAGCACCCGTTCCGGCACCCGCGCGCTGTGGGCCGGTATGGACGCGCTCGAGGCCGACTCGACGACCGCGCTCGTCGTCGCAGCCGACGCACCGCGGGGCGACCCCGACGACGGGATGGATCACGCCGCCGGGGCCGGCAGTGCTGCGTTCGTCCTCGAGTCCGACGGGCCGGCCGAGATCACCGACCGCGCCGAGTACGCCGCGCCCTATCCGGGAACGCGGTTCCGCAATACCGGCGAGGACGAGACCCGGGGTCTGGGCGTCACCCAGTACGACCGGCAGGCGTTCACCGAGACGATCGGCGGTGCCGTCGACGGCCTCGAGGTCGAACCGGACACCGAAGCGGCCGCGATCCAGGCCCCCGACGGCAAACTGCCCTATCGCGCGGCCGGTGCGGCCGGCGTCAGCACGGACGAGATCCAGGCCGCCGCGACGGTCCACGAGCTGGGCGACCTCGGTGCCGCGAGCGTCCCGCTGTCGCTCGCGCGGGCACTTGCGGACGGCTACGAGTCGATCCTCGCGGTCTCCCACGGGAGCGGCGCGGGTGCGGATGCATTCGTCGTCAGCGTTGCGTCGGCGACGCAGCGAAGCGAGGGCGAGGTGCCCGCCGTGACCGCACTCGAGGGCGACGACCCGCTCACGTACGCCGAGTACCTCCGCCAGCGCGGCGTCGTCACCACGGGACCGCCGTCGGGCGGCGGCGCGTACGTCAGCGTCCCCTCCTGGCGGCGCTCGCTTCCCCAGCGCTACCGACTCGAGGCCGGTCGGTGTTCGGAATGCGGTGCCCTTTCCTTCCCGCCGGAAGGGGCCTGTGACGACTGCGGTGCGCTCGCCGACTACGAGGCCATCGAACTCGCCGGCGAGGGAACGATCGAAGCCGTGACGACCATCTCGCAGGGCGGCGCGCCGCCGGAGTTCGCCGAACAGCAGGCTCGCTCGGGCGACTACGCGGCCGCGATCGTCGCGCTAGAAACCGATAGCGGCGACGAGACCGTCAGCGCCCCGGCGATGGGGACCGACGCCGATCCCGCCGACTTCTCGGTCGGCGACCGAATCGAGACGACGATCCGCCGGATTTACACGCAGGAAGGCGTCACCCGGTACGGATTCAAAATTCGGCCCGCCAGCGAGTAGCGGGCTCAATCTACGGGCGGAGCAGGTCGAGTGTCTCGGGGTCGTCCGAGAATCGGAGGTTCTCGGGATGACGAGAGAGCGTCGCTCTCTCGAACCACTTGACCTCGAGGCGGTTCACAGACGGTTCGAGGCGGTTCACAGACGGTTCGAGGCGATTCACACCCGCGATCGGACGGGTCGTCGACGTTCCGTGGTAGGAATGGGGGGCTATCGTTGCAACTGGCGGTCGATACCCCGTGAAAAATTCGCCGTCCGTCTCAGTGCGGCGCCTACTCCGCGACGAGTCGAATGTCGTCGAAGAACCGCCGAACGCCGGTCTCCCAGACGACGTTCATGCCGACGGCGAGCGTCACGATCCCTTCGAGACCGCTCACCGAATACGAGTACGTCTTCCATCCCGCGTGGTCTTCGATGACCTTCTCGCGGTTGAAGTCTCCCTCCGAGAGCCCGTCGCGTGGCTTCTTCCCGGCAAAAAAGGCCACCTGTGACATTCGGTTGAACGACTTTTGTTGACTGTAGACATCGACGGTCACCGCGTCGACGTGCGTGATGTTCACCGGTTGTTCGACCCAGATCGTCCCATCATCGGCGACGCCGTCGATGAACAGCGCCATCGACCGTTCGCCGTCCGCCGCCCGTTCGGCGGTGATCGCGACGGAATGGTTGACCGGATCGGTCAACTCACCGGGAACCGTCGGGAGGTCCGCGCCGACGCTCCACCCGTCGAGGTATTCCTCGAACGACGGGTTTTGCAGACACGCGGGGGACGGCGTCGGATGCGCGATTCCCGAAGCCGGTTCCGAGTCGTCGGATTCGTTTCGCTGGTCAGTTCCATCGTTCGAGTCACCGCGACCGAACGGTACGACGTTGGCGAGGCCGACTGCGATGGCACCGCCGAACCCTGTCATGTACGATCGTCGTCGCATCATCTACTCCCAAATCGGCGAGGCGCAGTAAATGTCACACAAGCTTAAATAGCGATTTGAGTAACCGGCCGAACCGTTTCCCCTCCGCGCCGGGCACACCGACCGTCCCGATCGGCTCTCGAGGGCTCAGTTCCCCGTCAAGGCCTCGCTCGCCGGCGAGAACTCGATTTGGGTGCCGAACTCCTTCTCCCGTGCGCGCCCGTAGAGCAGGGACGCCACCGCGACCGTCTCGATGCCCGTCCCGCCGCTATCGAAGACCGTGATTTCGTCGTCGCTCCGCCGGCCGGGCGCGTTCCCGGCGATGATCTCGCCCAGTTCCGCGTGAATGTGATCCTCCGCACGCTGTCGATAGCCGTCGCGAACGGCGTCGGCGTAGTCGGTCGGTGTCGCGAGGTCTGCGACGGCATCGCTGGTCAGAAACAGGGTCGCTGTCATAACCGAGACGAGGGACCGAAGCGACGAAACGGAACCGGAAGCGGGTATACGGGAAAACGAGTGAGAGAGAGAGAAAATGACCGGAATTCCTTAGTCCGCGTGCGGGGGACGCGCAGACCGGGGCTCGTCGGCAGCCTCGGCCGGCGTGTTGACAAACATTGCGTGTCCGATAATCGTCATCGCCACAAGCGAACCGATCGGCACCGCCGCAGTCAACGAAATCCCCACGACGGTCAGGGCTGCGGTGATACCGAGCAGTGCGACTGGGATGAGGCCGAGAACAATGTCGTAATATCCAGTCATAATGTATCCTGTAGTATGGGAAATAACCATATAAGTGTTTCCCATAATCGGCTCGTGGTGGATCTGTCCCTAATTGATATCCATAGGGTTGTATCCTCATAACTTATGGATCAGATACGGATCTTGCATTTTCCGTCGAGTACGCCTCTCTCAGACCATCACATAATATATTTTATATCTACCTCCTCTATATTCGCCATCAAAAGAGAGATATCAACCAGTGTCGATATTCAAGTATGAATGCTGAACACTCCACGTCGGCCCGTTTCGGCGAAACCAGTTATAGCAGCCACTACAAGTCATTGCACACCTGATCGAACGACAGCTATACGATCAGTATGTGAATCATTTCAGTGGCTACTATCGAAGGAATGTGACCTACCGCAATCGTGAGCGGAATAGGGCGTATCCGAGCCGCCAACCGAGCAAGGCGACGAGCACGATACCGGTAATGACGACCGGAAACGGCCAGGTCGTACCACCCTCGAACAACGGCGATCCACGAAGCATGAGCCCGACGTTCGCCGCCGCGATCCATGCGGTCGCCGTCAGACGAACGCCATCGGTCCCGATGAGATTGTCGCGCGTGTACACGCCTGCGAGCGCTGCGACGGCGATCCACCCGATCACGAACGGGGCGACCGTCTCGAGCGAGGCGAGCGGTTCGGCAATCGGGTTGCCACCGTGTTCGACGTTCCCGAGGAGAACGAGGCCGACGACGATGCCCAGGTCGACGACGCCGATACCGACCCGTTCGCTGTCGATCGATCCGTCCCGGGAGCCGGTCTGAACTGCCGTGTCCATACCGGTACTCGGCATCGGAGTCATATCGGTTTCCCGATTCCGATCGGCGCGAACGAACCTGACAGGAGAGGTGGAACCCGGCGACGGCGAGCCGCCGAGTACCATCCAACGGACGGAGCGTCTCCGTGCGAGGGGGGCCTCGCACAAGCTAGCGGTCGGCGCATGGCCACTTTGTTATCGATTCCGTTCAGGCTCGGTCGTCGGACGGCCCGAGGGGTGTTCCGCGAGTAATTAGTTGCTACACGGACCGATTCCGACGGGTATCGTGTTGAGACGACACCCCGAACTGATGCCAACCATGACTGTCAGCAGAAGAACTAATAAAGGACGAACACGAACTGATGGCGTGATGGCTGCCGTCGGCGACGAACCGGCCGGCTGTGATGGCTGTGGTCGAACGACTCCGCTCGAGGAACTGACGACAGTGACGATGCCGGACGGCGAACAGGTCGTCTGCTGTCAGCACTGTGAGCCACACGCCAGAGCGGCCGCCGAAAGAGGCGGTTCGCTCGACCAGCGTCGGGACACGTGCGACGGCTGTACCGGCACGTTCCGTCTGGCCGAACTCGAGGACGTGGTGCTCGACGACGGGACCGTGGTGACCTGCTGTCCGTCGTGTGTCGCCGATGCTCCGAGTCGCGACGGTGGTGGAACGTCCGGTACTGACGGCACTGCTAACGGAACTATAGAGGAATCCACAGCCGTGACCGACTCCGAGCGTTCCACCGAAGCGGGTCCGGACGAGGACCGACGCCGCTGTAGTCAGTGTCGCGAGCGGGTCTCCGAAGAGCTCTTTCGCGTTACCACGATCGACGAGCGCACGGAACGGTTGTGTGCCGACTGCAAGTCCGACGCCGAGGAGCGCGGTATCGTCACCGACGTTGAGATGCGAAAGACGAGGGCTCGCGAGGTTCTCGACGTGGACGCCGGCGCGAGCGACGAGACGCTCCGCAAAGCGTATCACGAGCAGGTCAAACGCGCCCATCCCGACCGCTCGAGCGGTAGTCGATCCGCCTTCGGGCTCGTCACGGACGCTTACGAACGGCTTCGGGACGGCGATTGACGATCGATTCCGTCTTTGCGGCCCAAAAATCCGATCGTCGCCGGGTTGAAGTAGTACGTCGACTCACAGACCGCACACGACGTCGTCAGGTGTTTCCCGTGGCTGTGGAGTTTCCAGAGTTTCGTCTGTCCGTGCTCGAGTTCGAGCGTGACCGGGTGGCCGCAGTCGGGGATCGTACACGGGAATCGGATGTACCAGTTCGGTACCGAGAGCGCCCCCAGCGGTGAGAGTTCACTCCGGAGTCGGGAGAGCAGGTTGAAAATCGTGACCGAGAGGTCCCCCCGATCGATCGTCAGTCCGTCGACGTCGCCGACGTATCCGCGACGGCTAACTCCCTCGTCGCGAAGCGGCACGACGGGAATCCCTTTGGCCACCGCGTAACCGATTTCCTGATCGATCCAGGTGTTGTCGGCCGCGTCCTCGGTCAGCACCGCGACGACCACGTCGCTGTTGGCGAGACGCCCCTCGAGTCGCTTTCGTGATCGCCCGGACTCGATCTCCTCGAGCGCGAGGTGGACGCCGAACGGGAAATTTTTGACCGTCGAGAACAGGTCCTGGGCGAGCTCGAGGTCACCTGGCGCGTGTGAAACGTACACCTGTTCTCCGGTCATTGAATCGTCTACGACAAGAAGGCGCGTGAAGCGTTATTAATCTATCTCCACGGCGTATTTAACGGCCGTCGTGTTCGCTTCGGTAATTTTTTATGGTTTTTAACACGCGCTGGGAAAACTCGAGTTGTGAGAGGTCCGAACCGAGGCGCTCGAACCACTCGCGTTCGGCGTACCACCAGCCGCGGGTCTCTCCGTCGGTCGTCAGCGATGTTGCTTCGAGGCGTCCCGGTGTCCACTCCCGTTCGTCGCCGATCGTCAGCAGCGCCCGCACCACCGCGCCGACTTCGTCTCTCGTGATCGCGGGCGATTCGGATACGGTCTCGTACTCGAGTTCGATCCCGGTCCCGTCGTCGGCGGGGGGTTCGGTTGGTTCCATCCACGTGAACGACGTTACATAGATCCCGTGGCTCATCAATCGATTCTCGAGCGCGACGGCCACGGGTCGCTCCCCGGCCGCCGGATCAGCCACGGACTCGGGCCCGTCGTCGGTCATACCTCCTCTACGACGGACGGGGAGAAAAGTCGGTCGGCGACGTGCGCTCGTCGATCGGTCTACGTTCGCGGGCCGGTTCAGAGCGGCGCGACGAGGTCCTCCAGAGCCGCTTTCGGATCGTCGGCCTTCGCGACGCCGCTTGCGAGGAGGACGCCCCCGGCACCGAGATCGCCAGCAGCAACGACGTCAGCACCCGTACTAATGCCCGCGCCACAGAGGACCGAGACCTCGGAGTCGACGTTCGCGGCGGCGTCGACGGCGTCCTCGACGACGTCTGGATCGGCCTGGCTAACCGGTGTGCCGGTTCCGATGAGCGCCGGCGGTTCGACGGCGACCGCGTCCGGCCCTACCGCGGCGGCAGCGCCGATCTGGGCCGGGTTGTTCGCGCAGACGATCGTCTCGAGGTTCGCTCGCTCGGCCGCCCGGACGGCACCGTCGATGTCGGCCAGTTTCAGTCGCCGTTCGGAGTGGTTGAGCAGCGTCCCGACCGCGCCCGCGTCGGCGACGCTCTCGGCGAGCGATTGCCCGGTGTTACTCCCGTGTTCGATCGAATCGACGTGCTGGGCCCACGTCTCCGCGCCCGTTTGTGCGACTCGCTCGAGGTGGGTCGCCTGTGGCGCGACGGCGAGCCGGGCGTCAGTGGTCTCGTCGACGTCACGGACAGCTTCTGCGACGGCGATCGGATCGCACGGATATGTCTTCAGGTTAACGAGGACGAACATATCGGCAACCCCACCCGCCCGAAAGAAATAGCTTGCGAGTCAGCGACGCTAACGAGAGCGGAAGCGAAGACCCGCTTCAGTCCTTGCGCTTGACGACGTCGCCCAGCGTGTAACTCCCCGTCGAGGAGCCGCCGGACCACTCCGAGTCCTCGCCGGAACTCCCCTCGGCGTTCAGATCGATCTCGAGGAAGTTCTCGAGTTTCGTCTGGACGCGATCGCTCGGAAGGGTGTCGCCGCGCTCGATCTTGCGAATCAGGCTGGCCTTCTCGTTGAGTTCGTTCGCGAGATCGGACTGGCTCAGTCCGTTGTTTTCACGAGCGTTACGGACTCGCTCGTCGTAATCGGTCGCCAGTTCGTCCATGTCGTCGAACATGTCCGACCGGCGCTGACTCGAGCCGCCCGAACTCGAGGAACTCGCGCTCGAACCGGTGGACTGGCCACCGCTCGACGAGGACGAACTCGAGTCGGTCGAGTACTTCGTCGACGAACCCGAACTCGAGGTCTGTTTGACTTCAGTGCCGAAGTCCGTGCAGTCCGAACACACGTCTAGCTTCGCGCCCTCGACTTTGATGGTTTTCGGGGACGACGTCTCGGCCCCACACATCTCGCACTGAACCATGTCCGTTCCTATATCGCGGTAAGGGATAAAGGATGCGACGCGGCTCCATTCAGTCAGACGCCCCGTTCAGCGGGGTGAAATGGCTATCGCTCGAGGGCGATCCACGAGTAGTAAAACCGCTGCAGCGCGGTCAGATGGCCGACGACCGCGAGGAAGACCAGCAGCAAGCCGACGAGGGTGAAATCGCCGACGATCGGCCCCGAGAGCGGATAGGCGAGGAAGCCGGCGACGCCGATGATCGCCAGCCGGTCGGCCCGACCCACGAGTCCGCCGTAGACCCGGTCGAGACCGACTGCCTGGGCCTGCGTCCCGAGGTAGGAGGTCATCACGACTCCCGTGACGGCGGCGAAACCGAGCAGGTAGTCCTCGAGCCCCGCGGCCAGCCCGGCGATGACGACGATGTCCGCGTACCGATCGAGGACGTGATCCAGCAGGTCGCCGCCGGCCGAGGCGACCTCCTGTTCGCGTGCCAGCGCACCGTCGACGATGTCGAGCCAGCCGTTCAGAAAGACCAGCGTCGCCGCGACGGCGTACCAGATCGGATCCTCGAGCCCGCCGAGTGCGAACGCCACCGCGGCCAGAATCGCCATCCCGAACGCGACCACGCTCACGCCGTTGGGCGTCATTCCGACGCGGTCGAACCCCTTGACGAACGGGTCGAGGAATCGCGACACGTACGGGCGGAACTTGTCGAGCGTCATGTCAGGTACCCCATGTAGTCGACCTCACCGGCACTCGGCTCGCGTTTACCGCCCGCGACCGCCGCGAGTTCGTCCGCGACGGCGTCGGGGTCGCGGTCGGTCGTGTCGATTTCGTACACCGACTCGAGGCCGTGCTCCTCGACCGCTTCGGACAGAATGACGTCCAACGCCTCGCTCTCTGCGTTCTCGCGAGCTTTCGCCTCGGTTTCGCCCCGCTCGAGCAATCGTTCCTCGAGCGTCTCCGGCCGACACCGCAGTACTGCGACCCGATCAGCATCGAAGTGATGTGCGAGATGGGATTCGATCACGACGTCGTCGCGCCCGTCGAGCCACTCGCTCAGTGCCGCGAGGTCGGCGACCTTGCTCTCGCGGTCGGCGTCGACCTCGGTGTAGAGTGCTTCATCCTCGAGCACCCGGTTGAGGTGGATCACCTCCAGAGCCGGCGTCGACGCGTCGTCGGGCGCGTCATCGGAGTCGGCCAGCCGGGACTCGAGTAACTCGGTCGCGGTCGTCTTCCCGGTCCCGGGGGTGCCGGTGACGGCGACTCTCATGGATCGGCCACCTCCGCGTCCGGGTCATCGGCCTCGTCCGTCGGGTCCGTCTCGAGTCCGAGATCGTCGAGCACCTCGTTGAGGGTTGCGACGGCTCGCTCGGTCTCCTCCTCGGTGCCGCAGGTGATGCGGAGACAGCCCGGGAGACCAAAACTCGAGCAGTCGCGAACGATGACGCCCCGTTCCTGCATTTCCCCGGCGACCACCGAGGCGTCGCCGACGTCGACGAGCGCGAAGTTGCCCTCGCTCTCCCAGACGTGGGTTTCGATCGTGTCCCGCATGTACGCGCGTGACTCGCGGGCCGTCTCGACGGTTCGCTCGACGTGTTCCTCGTCGTCGACGGCGGCGAGACCGGCTCGACAGGCGAGTTCGCTCGCCGCGAAGGGGGTGTTCACGCGGGCGTAGGCGTCGGCCCACTCGTCGGGGACGACGGCGTACCCGAGTCGGACCCCGGCCAGCCCGTAGGCCTTCGAGAACGTCCGCAGGACGGCGACATCGTCGCGGGCGTCGAACCCGTCGCGGCCCTCGAGCAGGGCGACGGCGCTGTCCCGGTCGGCGAACTCGCCGTAGGCCTCGTCGACCACGACAAGCGTCTCGTCGTCGGTTTCGTCGGCGAGGCGCTCGATTTCCTCGAGCGGCATCGTCGAGCCGGTGGGGTTGTGCGGGCTCGTGAGCCAGACGATCCGCTCGCCGCTGTAAGCCTCGAGGACGACATCTGCGTCTTGATCGAAGTCGTCGGCCCTCGAGAGTTCGTACTCGGTGACCTCGCCATGGTGGAATCGGGCGCTCATGCCGTAATACGCGAATCCCGGCGTCGGGACGATGACCTCGTCCCCCGGTTCGAGGGTCGCCCGGTGGAGGTAATCGATGGCCCCGTCGCCGCCGTTGGCCAGCCAGACTTGCTCGTCGGAGACGTCCCAGCGGTCGGCGACGGCGCTCGTGAGGTCAGCGTGAGCGGCCTTCGGGTAGGAACTCACGCTCGAGGCCGTCTCGCGGATGGCCACGGCGGCGGCCGGCGAGGGGCCGTGCGGGTTCTCGTTCGAGGCGAGTTTGACGAATTCGGAGGGATTGCGCCCGAGTTCACGGGCGACCTCCTCGATGCCTCGACCCGCCTCGTATGCGACGTGATCGGACAGGTCGCGCGGTTGCATACGCGAATCCTGTTTCCCGTGGCTCTTAAGGGTGCTTACATGTGGTCAGTCGCGACCAACTGACTGTCCGCAAACTACCGTGCCCGCTCCCGTCCGAGGACGATTCCCTCACCCGGCCGCGTCGATTCGCGGCCGCCTTATCCCGCCCGTTTCAGTATCTGCGGGACGACGGTAATCTCGAGAACGGCGAGCCCGAGCACGAGCCATCGCGCCGTTCCGTCGAGGAAGGCGAAGGCGACGACCGTCAGTATCGCGGCACTGCTGAGGCCCATCCCGTAGCGGATCGCTGGACTGTCGAACGCGGAGGACATACGCGGTAATAATTATCCACCCAATATATTATTTTATATTTATCTCCCACAACACGTAGGGCCCGCCAGTCGTGATCACTGTTCCTGCAACCGCTCGAGGCGCTCGAGCGAATCCGCATCCCCCGGATCCTTGTCGGACCGCACGCCGACGAACCGCGGGAATCGGAGCGCATACCCCGACGAGTAGGTCGGTGAGGACTGGATCTCCTCGTAGCCGACCTCGAAGACGACCGCCGGCTCGAGGTCCACCTCCTGACCCGCTTCGGCTGCGATATGGGGCTCGAGCAGTTCCGTCAGCTCCGCCAATTTCTCGTCGGTGATCCCGGTCGCGACCTTGCCGACGGTCTCGAGGGCATCGCCCGCCCGTACGGAGAGTTCGAAGGTCCCGAGGAAGGTCGCGCGCCGACCCTCACCCCACTCCGCGCCGGTCACCACGCAGTCGAGCGTCTCCACGTCCGGTTTGCGCTTGCGCCAGTGCTTGCCGCGCCGGCCCGGCGAGTACGTTGAGTCGGGGTCTTTGAGCATGATCCCCTCGTGGCCCGCCTCGAGGGCGTCGGCGTCGATCGACTCGATCTCGTCGGGATCGTCGGTACGCCAGAGCAGGGAGAGGCCCTCGATGTCTGCGTCGTCTACGCGGTCGGCGTTGGAATCGGAACCGGCGTCCACCAGCACTGATCGAAGCCTGTCGTGGCGCGTCGTCAGCTGCTCTGCGAGCAGGTCCTCCCCCGCCGCGTGCAGACAGTCGAAGAAGACCGGACGGACCGTCACGTCCTCGCGGGCCTTCGCCACGTCGTGTTTCCGTCGGAACCGCTTGAGCACCTCCTGGAAGGGCAGCGGAGAGCCGTCGTCGTCGATCGCGACGACCTCGCCGTCGAGGATCGCAGGCACCTCGAGGTGTGACTCGGCGAATTCGACCACCTCCGGAAGCGCGTCCGTCACCTCCTCCATGTTCCGCGAGAAGACACGAGTCTCCGCATCGGCGCGAGGGTCGTAATGCAACTGGACCCGCGCTCCGTCGTATTTCCACTCGACTCCGGCAACCTCCCACTCCTCGAGCGCGTCGGTCACCGTCCCCGCTTGGGCGAGCATCGCCTGAACCGGCCGTCCGACCGCGAGATCCAGCGCGTCGAGGCCGTCGATTCCCTCGTCGCGGGCGATCCGGGCGACCTGCCCGTAATCGTTCGAGACCTGCAGCGCGCGCTCGACTCGATCCTCGGGAACGCCGAAGGCCGCCGAGATCGCGTCTCGCACCGCCCCTTCGCCGACGCCAATTCGCATCTCCGAGAGCACGATCCGGGCGAGGTAACGCGCCTCCTCGCTCGAGCAGCGATTAAAGAGCCCGAAGAGCAGATCGACCTTGCGGTCCTGACTGCCCGAGCCTTCGGCAGCGGCGAGTTCCTCGAGGGTGTCGTAGACCTCGCGAACGGTGAGGCCACCGCCGGTCTCGCTCCCGCCGCCACCGCTATCAGCACCGCCACCGCTGCCGCCGGTGAACGCACCCAACCCCTGCTGACCGCCGAACTCGTAACCCGCCGCCACGTCGCCGATCTCGCCGATCTCCGCGAGCCGATCCTCGACGTCGTCGCTGCTCACGTTCGTTCCCGCTGCGCGAGCGATCGCCTCGTAACACGCGCTCGGTCCGATATCGAGCGTCGTCGAGTCCCAGGCCGGGAATACCCGTCCCTGTGCGAAGCGCGCGACGATCTCGAGGGTCTGTGGGTCCACCGCAGCGCCCGCGGAACGTCGTTTCTCGCTTTCGTCTCCCGCCTTGGCGAGCAGCTCCCGAACGTGGGCCACGATCTCGAGGTCGGCGGGTTCGGCGTCGATCGTCCCGGCGCGGTCGGCGAACGTGGCGAACTCCATCGGCCGTGTGTACCGCTGGGGGGAGTAAAACGGTTCTGAGACCGAGCCGGAACCGCGACTCGAGAAACGTGCTTTCAAGGCGTTTGCGCGCAGAGCCCGAGGTATGCCAGAGGAGGAACTCGCCGCGCGGGTCGCTGACGTCCTGCGGGTCGATCCCGACGACTTCCGGGAGCGGGCCGAGGCGGACGCCGAGGTGATCAAAGACGCCGTCGAGGAGGGGGTGTTCGACAACCCGCAGGCGATCGTCGGCCTCGAGTACGAGTTCTACGCCGTCAAGGCCGACGACTGTACGCTGCGGCGAGTCCCGCGCCGACTGCTCGAACTGATCGGCTTCGAGAAGGAGCTCGGACTCCACAACGCCGAGATGACGACGAGTCCGCAGCCGCTGAACGCCCACGGACTGCGGGCTCAGGAGTCGGAGGTGAAGTCCAGGTTACGGACGGCGCTGGACGTGACCCAGTCCGAACGGATGCGGCTGGTGAGCGACGCGCTCTGGACGATCCCGCCGGAGGGCGAGGCGACGAGCACCTATCTCACGGACAGCGTCGAACGGACGGCGACCGCGCCGGACGGGACGGAACGGACCGTCCGCATCGCGACGAACATGAGCGATTCGGCCCGCTATCACGCGATGGCGAACACGGCCCAGGCCGACTCCGCGGGGATGTGTATCGACGCGCCGCACGTCTCGCTGCAGGACGATACCGTCATGCCCGAGAGCCTCATCACGTCGATCCAGCCCCATTACCAGGTTTCACACGCTCCCGACCTCCCCGAGTACTTCAACTACGCCCTCCGAGTCGCGGGCCCGCTGCTCGCACTCGGCGTCAACTCCCCATTTTTCCCCGCCGATCTGTACGATGAGGACGCGACCGCCGACGAGATCCTTCGAGACGGTTGGATGGAACACCGCATCAGCGTCTTCGAGACCGTCCTCAATGACCCGACCACGGGGGAAGGAAAGGTCCGCTTCCCGCGCGACCTCGCGGACGTCGACGAAGCGATCGACCGGATCGCCACCGACGATACGATCGTCCCCATGCCGGTCGAGTCGGGTGAACGCTTCGACGACCAGTTCCCCCATTTCAGCCGCAAGCATGGCACCTACTGGCGGTGGGTCCGGCCGGTTTTCGGCGGGCCGACGCGCTCGGCCGCCAACGCCCGCATCGAGTTCCGGCCGATCCCCGCCCAGCCCACGGTCCGCGATTCGGTCTCCTTCCTCGCCGCCTTCGCCGGCCTGATGGAGAGCCTGACCCGCCTCGAGCACCCCGTCGTCGAACTCGACTGGCAGCTCGCCCGGGAGAACTTCTACGCCGCGATGGTCGACGGCCTCTCGGCCGACCTGACCTGGGTCACCAACGACGGCAAGGAGACCACCGACTGCCTCGCGCTCTACGAGGACCTGTTGGCCCACGCCGAGGACGGACTGACCAACCGCGGGCTGAGCGAGGAGGAGGCCGCGAAGTACCTCTACCCGCTCCGACGGCGCGTCCGCCAGCGGGTGACGCCGGCCAGCTGGAAGCGCGAGCAGGTGCAAGCGGCGCTCGAGGACGGTGACGACCTCGCCGAAGCCATCGAGGGAATGCAACAGCGGTACGTCGCTCGGCAGTCGGAGACGCTGCTCGAGGGGAGTTTCGCGGACTGGATCGGCGACTAACGCGTCGGTAGCGATGTGGCGCGTAAAAGGTGAAATTACCGAGCCGGCTCGACGTTCTGATTCATCCGGAACAGGTTATCCGGATCGTACGCGGCCTTGATCTCAGCCAGCCGATCGTAGTTCTCGCCGTACCCGAGATCTTCCTCGCCCTCGTCCTCGCTGATGAAGTTTACGTAGACGCCGCCGGTCGCGTACGGGGCCATCGCGTCGAAGAACTCTCGAGCCCAGGTGATGCATTCGTCGTCCATCGCGGGATCCTCCCAGCGCGTGTGGACGTTCATTCCGTATTCCGCGTCGCGGTGTGGGAACGCCGTCGCGTCCGACGGCACTCGTCCCATCGCGCCGCCGATCTGTCCGAAGAAGATCTCGGACAGCGGTGACGGGAGCCGTCGTGCGTAGTCGACGACGGTATCGATAGCGCCGTCCGGGATCGCCCTGAAGTTGTGTGACTTCCAGTAGTTCCGAGCGCCTTCGGTCAGCAGCGGATCGAACGCCTGCTGGAACTCGGCGTACCGGTGTGGGCCGACGACGTCGGCGATCGGTTCGCCGTACTCCCGAACGGGGGCCAGCACCGCTTCTCCCTCGGCGATATCGCCGGCGTAGAACGGCACCACGACGATGACGTCTTCGCCGTGCACGTCCTCGGGGAGAAACGGCAGCGGTGGTGCCTTCCGGAGGACGATCCAGACGGTCGCCTCGTCCGGCGCGTCCTCGTTGAAGTCCCGCACGTGCCGGAGGACGTCCGGCGCATCCGCGCCGCGATAGACGACCATTCCGGCGAGTACTTCCGGACCGACCTCGTGGAGGTCGAACTCGAACGACGTGACGACGCCGAAATTGCCGCCGCCGCCGCGGACTCCCCAGAAGAGATCCGGATTCTCGTCATCGCTCGCGTGACGCAGTTCGCCGTCCGCGGTGACGATGTCGACCGAGCGCAGGTTATCCACGGTCATGCCGAACTTGCGGGTAAGCCAGCCGAATCCACCGCCGAGCGTGAGCCCTGCGACGCCGGTCGTCGAGTTAATCCCGAGCGGCGTCGCCAGCCCGAACGCCTGCGCCTCGTGGTCGAAGTCCGCGAGGGTCGCCCCCGGCTCGACGCGAGCGGTCTTTCCCTCCGGATCAACGTGAACCGACCGCATCGCCGAGAGATCGAGCATCAGCCCGTCGTCGCAGACCGCGTTCCCCGCGATGTTGTGCCCGCCGCCGCGAACCGCGAGCGGCAGGTCGTGCTCCCGGGCGAAGGTCACCGCCGCGATCACGTCCGACACGCCCATCGCTCGAACGATGAGTGCCGGCCGCTTGTCGATCATTCCGTTCCAGATAGCTCGAGTCTCGTCGTAGTTCGGATCCTCGGGACGGAGCAACTCGCCGTGAAGCCCTTCGCCGAATCCGTCTATTGCACCGTCGTCTACGGGTGTGGTTGTCACTGCCATTGTCCCTCAGTATTCGTACGCCTCGCTCGGAGATATAGTTATACATAATTAATAGTTAAGATATGATGCCGATCGAGACACACTCGAGAGTCGGCACTTCGACTGCCGGAACGGGAGCGATTGGTTCCCCTAGAAATCGCTTCCCCGACGGCCGCTCCGGACACTATTCGATCGGTGAGCTTCCAACATATCTGCCGAACTGATCGTCGTGCTGGACTGACTACTGGTTTATCTCCGGCGGACGCGTACAGCGCTATATGGGAACACTACATAAACACCGCGGCGAGGTGGCGCTCGAGCAGCTTCCGGACGACGCCGTTCGATCCCTCGTCACGCGATTCCACGGTGACGTACTGCGCCCGTCCGACGAGGAGTACGACGACGCTCGCCGCGTCTGGAACGGGATGATCGAGAGGCATCCGGCGCTCGTCGCGCGCTGTGCCGACATCCCCGACGTCGTTGCGGCCGTGACCTTCGCTCGGGAGCAGGACCTGCCGCTCGCGGTTCGCGGCGGCGGGCACAACGTTGCCGGGACGGCCGTCTGCGACGGCGGTGTCGTCGTCGATCTCTCGGGAATGAACGGCGTCCGGGTCGACCGTGAGAAGGGAACCGTCCGCGCCGAAGGCGGGGCGACGCTGGGCGACGTCGATCGGGAGACGCAGCGCTTCGGCCTCGCGACCGCCCTCGGCGCGGTGTCCCAGACCGGGATCGCCGGACTGACGCTCAACGGCGGTTACGGTCACCTGAGCCGCGAGTACGGGCTGGCGCTGGACAACCTGGTCAGCGTCGACGTCGTGACGGCCGACGGTCGGGTCCGCACCGCCAGCGAGACGCGAAACGAAGACCTGTTCTGGGGGATCCGCGGCGGCGGCGGGAACCTCGGCGTCGTCACGTCGTTCGAATACGACCTTCACGAGGTCGGTCCCGAGGTGTACGCCTGCTTCGTCTGGTTCCGCGGCGACGACGCCGTTGCGGTGCTGACCGCGTTCCGGGAGTGGACGGAGACCGCGTCGCGAGACGCCGGCGTCCTCGCGTTCACCGCTCACGTCCCCGATCTCGAGGAGTTCCCTGAGGAGTCGTGGGGCGAGCCGACGGTCGCGTTGCTCGGTTCCTATCGCGGCGACCCGGCGGACGCCGACGAAATATTCGGGCCGCTCCGCGAGAGCGCGACGCCCGTCGCCGACCTGAGCGGCCCGATGAGCTACGTCGACCTGCAGTCGATGCTCGACGAGGACTACCCGGACGGATTGCGCTACTACTGGAAGTCGATCTTCCTCGAGGAACTCACCGACGAGGTGTTCGACCTCGTGGTCCGGTATACCGACTCGGCCCCGTCGGCGCTCTCGACGATCGACTGCTGGCACCTCGGCGGCGCTGTCGCCGACGTTCCGCGGGACGCGACCGCGTTCTGGCACCGCGACAAGCCCTACATGCTCACCGTCGAGGCGAACTGGGAGGACAGCGAGGGCGACGACGCGAACGTGAGCTGGGCACGCGAGTTGTTTGCGGACGTTCGGTCGCTATCGGTTTCGTCGGGCCGCTACGGAAACTTCCCGGGGATGAACGAAGACCCCGCGAAACTGCTCTACGGCGAGAACTACGACAGACTGGTCGACGTCAAGACGAAATACGACCCGGACAACCTGTTCCGATCGAACGCGAACGTCCCGCCGCGGACGACCGGTGCCTGAGGGCACTGGCCGTTCCGAACCGGCCGAAAGCGATTAAGTAGCCTCGCTCGAGAGTTGTGCGTATGGTAACCTTCCTCTCCGGGGGCACCGGAACGCCGAAGCTGTTGGACGGCGCCGCTGCCGCGTTCTCGCCGGAGGAGACCACGGTCGTCGCCAACACGGGCGACGACATCGAGCTCGGCGGGCTCTTCGTCTCGCCGGACGTCGATACGCTGCTGTTTCAGGGTGGTGGGATCCTCGACCGCGAGACGTGGTGGGGAATCGAGGGCGACACGCATCGGACGAACTCGGCGCTGCTGGATATCGCGACGGCCGCGGGGCTTCCCGACGGCCCGCAGTACCTTCCCGAGGAGAAACAGACCGACGGCCGACGGCTCGCGAACTGGCGGCGCTTTTCGGGAGTCGCCGAGTTCATGACCATCGGTGACCGCGACCGGGCAGTCCACATCACGCGGACGAGTCTCCTCGACGAGGGGAAGACGTTGAGCGAGGCGACCGAGCGACTCGCGAGCGCGTTCGGACTCACGATCGATCTCTTCCCGATGAGCGACGATCCGGTCGCCAGCCTGGTTCACACGGACGAGGGACTCATGCACTTCCAGGAGTACTGGGTCGCCCACCGCGGCGAGCCGACCGTGGACACCGTCGAGTTCCGGGGCTCCTCGAACGCCGAGCCCGCGCCGGGCGTGCTCGAGGCGCTGTCCGACACCGTCGTCATCGGCCCGTCGAACCCGGTCACCAGCATCGGACCGATGCTCGCGCTACCGGGCGTGGCGGACGCACTCGCGCAGGCCACGGTGATCGCCGTTTCGCCGTTCCTCGGCGACGACGCCTTCTCGGGACCCGCGGGAGACCTCATGTCGGCCGTCAACGCAGAGCCCAGCACCGAGGGACTCGCGACCGCCTACCCGTTCGCGGACGCATTCGTAATCGACGCCGAGGACGACGCTGACTTCGACCGGCCGACGATCCAGACCGATATCAAAATCGACTCCCGCGAGGACGCCGCGCGCGTGATCCGCGCGGTCGACGACGCGATCGATCGCGTGAGCTGAGATGACCGGACACGCCCCGTTCGCGACGCCACTCGCGCTCGCGAGCCTCAGCGGTGAAGCCGACGCCGACTGGGCGCGGGCCGGTGCGGCGTATGCGGGTGGCGCGTTCCTCGGCGGGATCGCCCTCGATGCGGACTCGAGAGCGGCTGCACGCGACCTCGTCGAACGGGATCGGAACGAGTTCCTGCCTGACGATCCGCTCGCGTTCATCGACCGCGAACTCGAGGCGCTCGCCGACGTGCCGATCCAGCCGGCGTTCAACGTCCGGAGTGCGACCGCCGAACCGATCGCAGAGGCCGCTCGCGTCTGCCGGGATCGAGACGCCTTCCTCGAGATTAACGCTCACTGCCGACAGGAGGAACTCTGCGCCGTCGGCTGCGGCGAGACGCTCCTGCGAGACGGCGACCGGCTCGCGGAATACGTCGACCGAGCGGCCGAGACCGGCGCGACCGTCGGCGTGAAGGTCCGCGCCGAGGTTCCCGGCGTCGACCTGCCGGCACTGGCTCGAGAACTCGAGCGCGCGGGGGCCGACTTCGTTCACGTCGACGCGATGGATACCGAGTCCGTGATTGCTGACATGGTCGACGCGACGGATCTGTTCGTGATCGCCAACAACGGCGTCCGGGACGACGAGACCGTCCGCGAATACGTCGAGTACGGGGCCGACGCGGTCAGCGTCGGCCGGCCCAGCGATAATCCGAGAGTACTCGAACGGGTTCGGTCGGCCGTGGACCGGCAGTTCGGGCTCGAGACGGTCCGATAGTCGAGTTCGTCGGAACTGCTACGCGTCGGTCAGCTCCGGCCGGAGTTCGAGAACGAGTCTGACTGCGCCGACGGCCAGCGCGAAGAGCACGATTCCGACGCCGGTTCCGCCCGAGTTGAGTTCGAAAATACCGCCCATCAGCATCAGCAGTATCGCGAACCGCTGGAGCGCAGCGCCGATCATGACGGTACGAAACGGAGAGTCGATCAAATACATTGTGATTCTAACGTGTCCGATCGAACGGTCCAGTCGAAGGGCGTTCCAGTCAAAGGGCGCGGGCGAGCAACTCGACGGGATGTGCCGGCCGATCGTATCCCTCGAAGTCGCCGATCTGCGTCCGACAGGAGGTTCCGGGTGCCACGACAGCCGTCCCGTCACGTTCGCCCGTCTCTGTCCCATCGCGCGTAGAGCCGCGGTTCCGGCTCTCCTCGAGTTGGTCCCGTAACAACGAGCCGATCGCCTTCGAGAGGTCGTAGTGTTCGGCTTCGTAGCCGAAACTCCCGGCCATGCCACAGCAGCCCGAGTCGACGGGGTCGACGGCGTAGCCCGCGCGCCGAAGGACGCCGACCGCGTGGTGGTCCGCGCCGCGAGCTTTCTGGTGGCAGTGGCCGTGGAACGTCACCTGCGCCGCTGCGGTCTCACCCTGGTCGAACGACAGTTCCTCGTCCAGCCGGTTCCGGTCGAGGTACTCGCAGACGCCGAAGGCGTTCGCCGCGAGCGTCTCGACCCGTTCGTCCCCGAGCAGCGAGCGGTACTCGTCGACCACCATCGCGGCGTCGGAGGGCTCGATGAACAGGACCGACCACCCGCGCTCGAGGTACGGCTCGAGGTCCTCGAGTAACGCCTCACCCTGTTCGGCGGCGACCTCGAGCATCCCCGTGGAGTATGCCGCGCGTCCGGTCGGTCCGAGATCTGGAATCGCGACGCGGATGTTCGCGGCCTCGAGCACCTCGACGGCGGCCTTCCCGACTGCCGGATTGGCGTAGTTGGTGTCCGTGTCGGGGAAGAGGACGACGCCCGCAGTGGCCGATTCGGGATCGACGCGAGAGCCTCGCTTCGCTCGCGGCGCTGCCGTCGTCTCGCGGTGGTTCGGAAGCCGCTTTGCGGCTTCCGTCATCACGAGACGGCTTTGCCGTCTCGAACGACTCTGCCGCTCGACTGTTCGCGGAACGTCGTTCCGCGCTACTCGCGTTTCCGAGGGTCCGTCGGAACCTCGCGACTCGAACCAGTCGACCAGCGACTCCCGCCGGAACGTCGGGAGGGTCCGGTCGGCCGCAATCCCGGCCGTTTTCTCGAGGGCCGCCCGCGCGCCCGGGAGTTTCGCGGCGCGGTTCGCCAGCGGCGCGAACGCGCTCCCCAGCGCCGCCAGCCGGTCGATGTCCGCGAACAGCCGCTCCCGGTGGCTCGTCCCCTCGCGGTCGTGGTACTGGTGTTTGACTTCGGCCTTGAGCTTCGCGAGGTCGACCCCCGTGGGACAGTCGCTCTGACAGCCCTTACAGCCGATACAAAGGTCGAGCACCTCCTCCTGGAACCGCTCGCCGTACAGTTCCTCGGGATCGATCTCGCCGCTGATGGCCGCCCGGAGCAGGTTGGCTCGCCCGCGCGTGGTCGCGATTTCCTCCTCGGTCGCCCGATACGTGGGGCACATCACGTCACCGTCGGTCTGCCGGCAGGTGCCACAGCCGTTACAGAGCTCGACGACGTGCGAAAAGCCGCCCTCGTCGTCGAAATCCAGCGTCGTCCGTGGCTCGAGCGAGGCGTAGTCCGGACCGTATCGCAGATGTCCGCGGATATCCGTCGGCTCCTCCTCGCGGTAGACGACCTTGCCGGGGTTCATCCGCCAGTCCGGATCGAAGGTCGATTTGAGGTCCTGAAACGCGTCCCAGAGCTCGGGGCCGTACAGCTTGGGGTTGAACTCCGTTCGCGCGAGGCCGTCGCCGTGCTCTCCGGAAAAGGAACCGTTGTGTTCGGAGACGAGGTCGGTGACGTCGTCGGCGATCGCACGCATCTTCTCGACATCGCCGCCCTCCTTGAGGTTCAGGACCGGCCGGATGTGGAGCGTACCGACCCCTGCGTGTGCGAAGTACGCGGCCGTGGTGTCGTGTTTCTCGAGGATCTCCTGAAAGCCCGCGACGTACTCGGCGAGTTCCTCGGGCGGAACGGAGGCGTCCTCGACGAAGGGGTACGGCTTCGGGTCGCCCTCCATGCTCATCAACAGCGGGATCGCGGCCTTCCGGAGCTTCCAGAGCCGGTCTTGCGCTACGGGACCAACTGCCTCGATCGAGTCGAACGCCGCTCCGTCGTCCACGATTCGGGTCGTCGCCCCAGCGATCGCGTCCGGGAGGTCGTCGACGACCTCGGAATCGAACTCGAGCATCAGCGCCGCCTCGGTCCCCTCGGGGATCGGTTCGGCGTACTCGGCGTACTCCGCCGACTCGGCGGCCAGCCGGAACACCTCCCGATCCATCAGCTCGACCGCGCTGGCCTCGAGCGCGAGGGCCTCGGGAACGGCGGTCAGCGCCTCGATCAACTCGTCGTAACAGCAGACGACCAGCGCGGTCTCGTCGGGTCGGGTCACGAGCGAGAGAGTGGCTTCGACGACGACGCCGAGGGTTCCTTCGGCACCGACGAGTAGTTTCGAGAGATTCACAATTCGATTTCCGTCGGCATCCGTCCGGATCACCTTCTGCAGATTGTAGCCGCTGACGCTGCGCTTGAGTTTCGGATACCGCTCCTCGATTTCCGCGGCATTGTCCTCGACCAGTCGCCGGACCGTTCGATAGATCGCGGCCTCGCGGTCGTCTTTCGAGACGATTCGCTCCCATTCCGGTCCGTCGAGGACGACGTCTCGAGTCCGGATCCTCGATCCGTCGGCGAGGACGACTTCACATTCTTCGACGTAGGCGTCCGTGATACCGTAGCGCACCGAGTGTGCACCCGTCGAGTTGTTTCCGATCCCGCCGCCGATCGTGGCCCGGTTTGAGGAGGCCGGATCCGGTGGGAATTTGAGGCCGTGGGGCTCGAGTGCGGCGTCGAGATCGTCCTGGACGACGCCGGGCTGGACGACGGCGGTCCGCTCGTCGGGGTCGATACTTCGGATATCGTCCATGTGTCGCGACAGATCAAGGACGACACAGTTCGGGCCGACGGCCTGCCCGGCGAGCGATGAGCCCGCCCCTCGCGGCAGGACCGGCGCGTCGTAGTCGGCCGCAACGCGCACGGCTGCGCGAACATCGGCAGTGTCCTGGGGGATGACGACGCCCGCGGGCTGTGCGCCGTAGATGCTGCCGTCCGTCGCGTAGAGGACGCGGGCGTACTCGTCGAATCGCACGTCACCGTCGCAGGCGGCCCGAAGGTCGGCCGCCAGTGCCTCATTGCTGGGTTCTCGTTCCGTCTCGAGCGCTGATCCCCGTCGCGTTCGGTCTCGATCCTCAACCGTCGTACCGATGCTGCTATCCTCGGCGACCATGTGGGAGGTGTGATCGTCTCGCACGCAGTTAAACGATGGTACTCACTTACAGTTCTGACGCAGATGGTCGGCCTCAATAGAGTTCGCTCTGTAACCGAATGGGCCGCTCAACGAAGCAAGCGTGATTCGAGTCGGTCGAATCGCTACGCAGTAGCCACTGAAACGGGTATACACTACTCGCACCGCCATCGTGTGATCAGGTGGCCAGTGGCCTTCGGTGGCTACCATAGAATCAGTGATACGATCGGTTCTGACAGCGGTAGTAGGAAATCGAACCACTCACGTTTTCTCTTCTGCTGGTCGGATCTATAGTAGGGATTAGAATTAATCACTCACCTTTGGTATAGAGAGTCGATCAAGAGCGGTATCAATCGCTGTTGTGAGTTCAGAAAGTGAATCAAAGAACTGGTTGCTTAGCGCTGATTAAAGTTGTCCCCAGCACTCTTCGACCGGATTGACCTCTGGCGAATACGCCGGCACTCTCACGAAGGAGAGGTCGTCACGGGCCGCCAGGTCCGTGACGGCCGACGCCCGAAAATACGGTGCTCCGTCCAGCACAATACTCAGATTATCTAAAAATTCGTTGCATACTACGAGAATGAAATGTTTCGCGTATTCGGCAGTCACGTACTCTTCGAATCGAGAGAAAAAGCGATCACCGTCTTCGGGAATCGCGCCCAACAGACACGTCCAATCGCGTTGGCCAGATAATTCAACAGCTGGCCACGTGCCGCGCGGAAACCACCCGGTACGCGGCTCGACCTGCACTGATTTCTTGGTTTGATCGATACGGACTACTGTGGCGTCCATCTCCCGCCGCTTTTTTGAGTTCCTCGCGGAACGTTTGCTGTTCGTCAGCATCAGACTCGACGGCTGTACGGCGTGGTTTTTGATAACTCAATCCCGCTTTGTTGAACAACTGCCGACAGCTCGGGATTGAGTACTCGACATCGGACGTCTCCTCCAGATACTGCTGGACAAGCGCCGGCGTCCACGCCGGCGCGTCGATCCCAACTTCCGCAGGAGATTTGTGGACGGTTTCTTCGAACATCTTTTGATGATATTCTGAAGGATTTTGTTTTATCCCAGATAAGTGATCATCAGTCATGGCCTGTTCAAGCGACTCGTCGGTCTCAAGTCGCTTGAGCCAGCTATAGATTGTCCGTCGCTGAACGCCGTACCACTCGGCTAGTTCAGTTTGTGTAAGACCATTTTTGTACGCTATTGCCGCTAAGAGCCGTTGTGTCGACATCTTTTCCCTCAACGTTGTCGGGGGTAACTTTCAACCTTTCGACATAAATCTCGTCAAGGTTATCTATTATATCCGGCTACAGTTACTGAGTAGAAAGTTCTAACGGATATTGGAGTACGCGGGTTTATAAGCTTTAAATACATATTTTTGAACGTCATATGGCTGACCCGAAGGAATCCATCAACATCGAAAACGTGGTGGCGTCGACCGGCATCGGGCAGGAGCTCGATCTCCAGAGTGTCGCAATGGACCTCGAGGGGGCCGACTACGACCCGGAACAGTTCCCCGGTCTCGTCTACCGCACCCAGAATCCCAAGTCCGCCGCACTGATCTTCCGTTCGGGAAAGATCGTCTGTACCGGCGCGAAAAGCACTGACGCCGTCCACGAGAGTCTCAATATCGTCTTCGACGAACTCCGCGAACTCCAGATCCAGGTCGAAGCGGACCCCGAGATCATCGTCCAAAACATCGTCAGCAGCGCTGATCTCGGCCGGAACCTCAACCTGAACGCGATCGCCATCGGGCTGGGCCTCGAGAACATCGAGTACGAACCGGAGCAATTCCCCGGACTCGTCTATCGCCTCGATGAGCCAAAAGTCGTCGCCCTCCTCTTTGGCTCCGGGAAACTGGTTATCACCGGCGGGAAGAAGGTGGAAGACGCCAGTCAGGCCGTCGATGTGATCGTTACCCGCCTCGAGGAGCTCGGCCTGCTCGAGTAACGCGGCTTCGTCCGTCGCTGAACGGATTTGCTTGTACCGGTGCCCGCTTCAGAGGCTCGAGTAACTACTGGAACGATTCACGCCGACCGCCGTCCGCGATTCTCGTCACCGTGATCGCTTTCGGCTCGCTTCGCTCACCGTTCGCGTTCCCGCGGTTCTCGCTCACTGCGTTCGCTCACGGCTCACTTCGGCTCGCCGTTCGCATTCCCGCGGTTCTCGCTCACTGCGTTCGCTCACGGCTCACTTCGGCTCGCCGTTCGCATTCCCGCGGTTCTCGCTCACTGCGTTCGCTCACGGCTCACTTCGGCTCGCCGTTCGCATTCCCGCGGTTCTCGCTCACTGCGTTCGCTCCGAACCGCGCACGCTCCAAACCGCGCACGCTCCAAACCGCGCACGCTCCAAACCGCGCACGCTCCGAACCGCGCTACTATCGTGCGAGCGAGTATCCATTGGCTTTCAGCTGCTATCGGGCCAGAACCCGTTGTGATACGTATAGACAACGGCGTTATCGCGAGCACCTGCAAACGTACTGCAAACGTAGTGAGCACTTCACGAGTCATCGACCAGCAGAATACCGGATGCGCTACGATCCTGTTTCGATGAGTTCCGCTTCTCCGTACGTCTCGTCGACAGTGGTAACTCGAACCGTGGCCTCGATCGCTGCAATGTCTTCCTCGAGAAAGAGGACGAATCCGCTCTCGGTTTTGCAGACGAGCGTTCCGTCGGGTTTCTCATCGACGATATCGACGGTGACCTCTTCTCCGGGCTCGGGTTTCCCGCCGAGGGGCTCCCCGCACCGCCAGCAGTCAGTTTCGTATTCTGCGGACCCTTCTGGGGCATTGTTTGCCCCACATCGAGGCGTATCACACTTGATGAACGAGTCGTGTTTCCCTGGATGGTAGCGTCCCACGTCGCAACCGATGCCGGTAGTCCGTAAAAATATGCCGCTGATCACCCGGGATGCTGTTCAGAGTAGAGTGTGAAGGAGTGAGGCGGTGGAATTCGTTGTGCTATGCCAGAATTTGACCGCCTCGACGATCTAGTATCGGGATCGAGTTGGATTTTGTGGAGCGCGAGCAGACACCGCGCAAGCTCATGGAACGCAGTATCCAGCTCCAGTTGTGTGAATCGTCACTTATAGATACTATCTCTGTCTTAGAGTATTTCGGTGTCGAACGGGCGCGCTTGACAGTTCACAAGTGGGTCCAAAAGGCTGACGTACAGCCGACAGACGGTGCCCAGCCGGATCACATCGCGCTCGACGTGACCGTTTAATTTCGACGATCAGCGCTACTGGCTGTACGCTGCTGTCGATCCCGAAACGAACAAATTTCCCCACACCAGGCTGTTTCCGACGCGGAGCGAGGGTGTTACCTCGATCTTTCTCTCTGAACTCACCGAGAAACACGATGTCGATGACGCCGTGTTTCTCATCGATTCCGGACACTGACTGGAAGCTGCACGCAACCGACACGGCCTCCGATTTCGTCACGAGACACACGGAAATCGGAACGCCGCCGAACGTCTCTTTCAAGAAGCAAAACTGCAAACCTATCAGTTCAAAATTGCTTTAGAAACGCCGAACCGAATACCACCGAAACGTGGCTCCAGCGCGACGCGTACGTATGCAATCAACGAAATTGAACACGGCCGGTTCTCGAACCTGCGCTTCGGTACGACAGCCGAACGGAACTCGATCGGGATATCCGTTCCCGACAGATCCGTTCTCACTATCATCTCCAGCCCCCACTGGCGACCTGAATTCCATTCGGTTTCGTTCATCCGAATTCGCATAATTAACCCAGTAGAGTGACAAACCGACGTTCTTATTTGTTTTGGGGGAGTATTAACTCCAATGAGCGAGTATGGATGTAAAGTTTGTCGAGTATTAGATGAATACGATATGGAGCGATACGAGGAACAATTACTCGAACAATGGCAAGCGGATTCGTCCCAGCGAAAGGGATATCGGAAACTTTCCAAGTGGTTTAATACACTTATGCTGCGCCGCGAAATGGACCGTGCGGGGCTCTCGACTCTCGGAGACGAAGCCGAGTCGAAATACGAGCGATTGCAATCCGACGAGGCGATTGCAGCGGAGGTCGCGACAGAGTTAGCGAACACGGGCGTTCCGATCGAACAGTTACGGGACGATTTCGTCTCGTACGGCGTGATCCGGACACATCTGAAGGAGTGTCTGGAGTCCGATGTAGATCTCTCGAGCGGGGAGTGGGAACGGGACGCGATCGATATTTCACGGAATCACGCCGAAACGAAGATAACGGAGGCCGTTCGATCGTTACGGAATAAAGAACAGTTGACTGCCGGCGGTGACGTCACCGTTTCCGTTACCGTAGAACTGGAATGCGAGAACTGTCACGCTCGCGTCCCCGCTGACCGTTCGATTCGACGCGGATACGTCTGCCGCTGTAACAACTAACTATGGCTGAAAAAACACTTCACCTCGAACTAGAGAATATCGGTGGTATCAAACGAAAAGAGATAACCCTCACAGGAGGACCGACGTTCATCCAGGGGCCGAACGCCGCGAACAAGAGTTCGCTACTCAGGGGACTCCTCTTCGCGCTCGGATCCAGTACGGTTCCGATCCGAAGCGGAGCGGACGAGGCTCGCGCAGTGCTGTCATCAGACGAGACGCAAATCGAGAGGGTTGCCCGCCGAACCGATAACGGTGTCGAAACGAGCGGCGAAGCGTGGATCGAAGACCCAGATGACGTCACTCTCCTCGAGCGATTCGCGGCGTTACTGGAGACGAATTCGCTTCGAAGTGCCGTGGCGCGCAACGAAGACGTCGAGCCGCTACTGAAAGGGCCGATGAATATCGAGTCACTTGAGGAGGAGCGGGCGACGAAAATGCGCCGGAAACGAGAGCTCACTACGGAAATCGAGTCTGTCGGTGATGTCGACGACAAGCTCGAGGACCGACAGCGCGAACTCGAAACCAAACGGGAACGACTCGATGAACTCGAGTCGAAACTCGAGGAATTGTACGACGAGCAAGACGATACCGACAGCGACGACGGTCTTCAGGAGCTACGCGAGAAGCGGGCCGATCTGCGCTCCGATGAGGCCGAGAGCGAGGCCCAGATCGAACAACTCGAAACCGCAATCGACCGACTCGAGGACCGGAAACACGAGATCAGCGCGGAACTCGAGGAGGCGCGCGAAGCCGTTGAAGAGACCGATATTGAATCGCTCAAACAGAAGCGAAAATCGCTTCGGTCTGAACTCGACGATGTAACGAAGCGTCTCGACGTTCTGCAGTCGGTCTTGACCGCGAATCGGGAAATGCTCAACTCCGAGTTCACGGGCGCTCTCGGTCGCGATAGCGGGTTGATGGGAGAGGAAGTGACCTGCTGGACCTGTGGTCAATCAGCCTCGATCGACGAGTTAGATGAGACGGTTGAAGAACTGACGACGCTGGTCAAAGCGGACAAACGGCGCAAACGGGAACACGAACCAAAGATTGATGAAATATCGGAACAGATAGAGCAGGTTCGACGATCGGAGACAAAGATTCAGGAACTCGAGGCAGAAAAGCAGGACATCGAGCAGAAGCTGGCGAGCCGTCGCGACTCTCTCGACGAACGCCAAGAGCAGTGTCAGAACGTTCGTGAACGTCTTACTGAACTGGACGAAGAAATCGCTGACCGAAACGCCGACCAGCGCTCCGAGCAGTCGGAACTCACTGGCGAAATCGAGGAAACGCGCGTCGAGATCCGGACGATCCGCCGAGACATCGAGCGGCTGGAGGAGGCGTGTGAATCCCTCCGCGAAACGCGTGCCGACGTGGAGCGCAAACGTGACGAGGTGGCACAATTGTCCGAGGAGATCACGACGTTAACGGATCAGATCGAAAATCTCGAGAGCGAACTTCGGGCTGTGTTCAACGAGACAATGGATGAACTGTTGGATGCTCTCGAGTTCGAACGGATCGAACGTGTCTGGCTCGACGGCGAGTTCGAGCTGGTAATCGCTCGGGAAGTCGACGGTCGAACCCAGTCGGATTCGATCGAACACCTTGCCGAAAGTGAGCGCGAGATGATCGGACTCGTCCTCGCGCTCGCCGGATTCGTCACGTACGACGTTGACGACGTGACGCCGGTACTCGCCCTCGACTCACTGGGTGCGTTCGACGCTGAACGCACTCGCCGACTTGTCGATTACTTCGCCAACAAAACCGACTTCCTGGTTGCAACGGTTCATCCGGAGTCCACTGTCGACACCGCATTCGACACGATACTGTTTGAACCGGCCGTTCAGAACTGATCCTGTGCTGTAATCCGATTCACTGATCAGTCGAGTGAAACAGGAGTGGTGGCTCGAACGATAGATTCGCGAATCTTGTATTTTCAGCGAGTGATTAATAAACTAAAAACAGTTTCTGATGTTTACGGCTTGCTCCGTCTCGATAAAGTGGTCGATCTCGTTCACCTGATCGATCGCCTGTAATCGGCGGAGTAAGTCGTCGATCTCCGCGTTGGATTTCGCAGTGGAGATTCCGTACAAATCGACGGTTTTGATCCCCTCGGCAACGAACTAGAAGTCCATATTCGACATGACGTCGAAGCTGTTTTGCTTCGAATTCGTATCGCTAGCAGTCGTGACCGTAACGAGGACGATTTCCCAACTGTTGCGCTCCGACCGCGATAAGAAAAACTCGTCATGGGCCCTATTGAATTCACGGAACTGGCGATACCATGCAAGCGCTCGAACGGTAGACTGTCCGAGCCCTTGATCACCGAGTTCACGGTTTCACAGACCGAGCGCTGGTTGTAGAGTTTATCCTCGATTCGCACAGTGTGCGTGTGATCGTAAGGTATGAAGACGCGAAATGCAAGACAGCATGCTTCCAGACCGGTAACTCCGTTGCCGGTAGGATGGCTGATCTGAATCAGCATTGCATCAGTAACTTTTCGTGCGATCGAGACAGCCTGTTTAACGAAGCGGAAGAGAAAGCGTTGTGCAAAAGACTCTCTTCCGCTTCTATTCAATCCGTATAGCGACGTACCCCGACGTTGTCGGTGAGTTCAATAGAACCGCATCAAACAACACCGTGGTTTGGGAATTCGCATCCGTAACAGGTGTGGCGAGTCGATGATAACGAACTGAGTGTGTTATTGAATGGGAAACGGTCGCTTACGAAATGACCAGATACTGGGTATAAAACAGTTCGAGGTAGTGCTCGATAGTCTCGATGTGTCAACTCTCGTCTTCCTATAGCAGCTGGCGATGTCGAACGACCGCACGAATACGGGTACGATTGGGGACGGCGACCGATCTACCGCCGTCAACTGACGTGTGCGATGTCGTCGACGCGTATACGGCTTATATCCGGTCGTCTTCAATGAGATCCAGCATGTCTTCTATCAGCCCTGGAACGATGTACTGGAACCAGGCATCCCGAACGTCGTCGCTATCGTCAGCGTGGAATCGCCGAGCGCCGCCCACTCCGCCGTTCATCATCCGGAACGCGCTAAATACGCGCCAGTATCGAAGCCGCTCGCGGTCGACAGTTCGACCGGTTCGCGCCTCGTATTCGTCGTAGTACCATTCGCGCTCGAGCAGCGAGCCGGCGAGTTCCGGTCTCTCGGTCGGCTCGACGAGCTTGCCGGCGAAGTACTGTAGGGACGAATACGCGAGGTCGAACATCGGATCGCCAATCTGTGAGAGTTCCCAGTCCAGCACGGCCGAAATGGAGTCGTCGTGGAACAACATGTTCCCGACTCGGAAATCACCGTGAACTAGCGTCGTTTCCGGAACGTGGGGCTTGTTTTCGTGGAGCCAGTTGAGGATCTCGTTTACTGCCGGTTCGTCGACGAGTTTCAGTTCCTCGTAGTTGAACTCTTGTTGTTCGAGGTTCGCAGCGATCACCTCGTCGGGGCTTCGCGACTCGAGACAGGGGACATCATCGCTATCGAGTTCGTGGATGTTCGCGATGATGTCGACGAACTGGTTGGGTAACGGTTTGCCGTCGCGATCCCACGACTCGTATAGCGACTGTCGGTCTCGGGGGTTCCACGTGACCGGTGCGGACCCCGGACAGTGTCCGACGAGGAAGAACGATCCACCGAGGACCGATGTGTCGGATTCGAACCAGTACGGTTCGGGAACGGGAACGTCGACGTCGGCCTCGTGGACGCTTTCGATCGTTTCGAACTCCGTACTGATATCGTTCCGGTAGTCGAGCGGTCGGTCGTCCCCTTGATCGGGATCGACGCGGGCGACGAGTCGGTCCGAACGATCCGTGCCCGATTCGGCCCAACTGGCGGTAAACGACATGGTTTGCCGCGACCAGCCTTCGGTGTGCCGTTCGAGGTCCGTTACCGAAACATCTCCATTACTCAACCGTCCGGAGAGATACGACTCTAACTGGCCTGAAATATCGTCAATATCGAGTGTCATTGGAACGTTGTGTACTCAGTCGGATCGTTCGCCGAGAAATTTCTCCCTGTGCGCGGCGGATGGCTCGCGCGTTCGTTACTATCGGGTGCCGCCGTCTCCCCGACGCAGGCGTTCGCATTCGCCGAGATCACCGTACCTCACCCACCGATAGTTCGACTGCCATTCGGTAGCATCATTGATACGGAACGGCAAAGGTGTTTCGTTCGCCCCCGAAACGGCAGTTCGACGGCGATTCCGTCGCTCTACTGGTCTTCCGAGGACCGATTCGTTTCTCGAAGCAGTGTGGAAGTTCCACACGGTCGGTGGCAGTACTGCAATCCGCGTGACCCCTGTCCCCGTCCGAGGGGTCCCGCGCTTCCGTCCAGTGTCTATAGTAGCCACTGAAACGAATTCACATACTGATCGCAACGCCACCGTACGATCAGGTGTGCAGTGACTTTCAGTGGCTACTATTTCACTCCGATTTCGTACTTGCGGACGAAACCCGGACCCGGCCGGTGACATCGGGGCGTTTCAATCGATAGTTTCACAATAGGCCGTGTCAAACGTCGACACTACGCATGGAACGAGAAGACTTCTACGGGAGCGGCACCGAAAACGTCGGAGCACTTCACGACATCACGGTCGAGGAATACGGGGATACGCCGGCAATTACGATGGGCGACCGCACCATGACACACGCGGAATTGCGCGATCGTTCGGCGGCGTTTGCGGGCGGGCTCGCGGAGCGGGGGATCGAGCCGGACGACAGAGTACTGGTATACGTCCCTAACTGTCCGGAGTTCGTCATCACGCTGTTCGGCGCACTGAAGGCGGGGGCGCCGTTTTCGCCTGCGAACCCGCAGTACCAGTCACGCGAGTTGGCTCACCAGCTCACGGACTCCGGCGCGGAGGCGATCGTCACCCACGAGTCCCTTCGAGACACCGTCGCAGACACGCTCGAGGAGACCGGGCTCGATCCCCTCGTGATTACGGTCGGTGGTGGACGCGAGGACGACGTTCCGTTTGAAGCGGTCGACGGCGAACCACTCTGTGTCGAACGGGACACCGACGATGTCGCTACCCAGTTATACACGAGCGGGACGACTGGCAAACCGAAGGGCGTTCTCTCGACGCACGGCAACCTACGCGCGCAGGCGTTTGCCGGCCTCGATACGGGCGTCGACGACCCCGATGACCAGCGGACTCTGGTATTCCTACCGCTGTATCACACGACGGGAGTCTATCACTGCACCTGGCAACCGCTGTTGAAAGGCGGCCACATGTTCCTTCGAAACCCCGACAATTGGGATCCCGCCGACGCGATGGCCGCGATGGAAGCGCACGAAATAACGTCGTTCAACGGGGTCACCGCGATGTACGTCGATATGGTGAATCACGAGTCGTTCGGTGAGTACGACCTCTCGAGCCTGGAATCGGTCGGCGAAGGCGGGGCCAAGATGTCCGTGACCGTCCAGGAGGAGTTCGAATCGGTTGCCGGGGTCAATATGTACGAGGGGTATGGTCTCACCGAGACCAGCGGTGCGACGCATGCCGGCCACGAATCCACGTTCGGGCCGCGACTGGGGTCCATCGGGCAACCCTTCCGAATGACCGACTGCAAAATCGTCGACGACGAGGGCAACGAGGTCAAGACCGGCGAAGAGGGCGAGTTGCTGATTCGGGGCCCACACGTGATGAAAGCGTATCACAACCTGCCCGAAAAGACCGAGCAGGCCTTCGACGAACTGGGATATTTCCGGACCGGTGATCTGGCTCGACGGGACGAGGATAACTACTACGAAATCGTCGATCGGGCCAAGGACGTTGTCGTTACGTCGGGGTACAATATCTACCCGAGCGAGGTGGAAGACCTGCTACGTGAACACGAGGCAGTGACGGACGTTGCCGTGGTCGGCGTGCCGGACGAGCGACGAAACGAAGTACCCAAAGCGTTCGTCGTAACAGCAGCGGACATCGTTCCCGGGACCGACGTGACCGAAGACAAGATCAAAGAGTTCGCCCTCGATAACCTCGCGGCGTACAAGCACCCCAGGGAAGTCGAGTTTATCGACGAACTGCCACGGACTGCAAGCGGAAAGGTCCGGAAAATAGAGCTCGAATAGCGACGATTCGTTCGGTCGGATTTCGGCACGAAGCGGTCACTGTAACGGCCGTCGACCGGCCCTCGAGGTTGTACGCGGTTTCCCCCTTCCGCTTTTGAAACACTTCGACAGGAGGTGCGTACGGCGTAACAGTGATGGTGCTACTGTCGCGTTCATGTGTGGCTTTCATTCCACGGGTATACGATACCGACTCGTGTACAACCTCCCAAACGACGTTGACGAGGTTCCCGTCCTTACTGCCCTTCGAACTCGGGCGATCGATTGTTCAGGAACGCCTGTACGCCTTCCTCGTGATCGTCGGTTTCGAAGATAATCCCCTGGGCGACCGCCTCGTCGATCATCGCCTGGTCGAGCGACTTGTTGCTCCCCTCGTCGATGAGACGCTTTGCGTGCTTCAATGCGACCGTCGGGCCCGACGCGATCGAGTCGATGATTTCGTCGGCTTTCTCGTCGAACTCCGCCGCGGGAAACACGTGATTGAATAGACCGAGGTCTGCTGCTTCTTCTGCGCCGACTATCCGGCCGGTGAAGACGAGTTCCTTGGCGACGTTCTCGCCGACGAGTCGCGGTAAGCGATACGACGTTCCCGTATCGACCCCGAGGCCGACCTGGCGGAAGACGAAGCCGATCGCCGCACGGTCGCTCGCGATCTGTATGTCACACAGTATCGCCATGTTTCCGCCCGCTCCGACGGCTGGCCCGTCGACTTTCGCGATCGTCGGGAGCGAAAACTCGCCCAGTTGTCGCATCACGTCGTTTGTCGACTCCAGTAGTCCGTCGACGCGGTCGTCGATCGGGACGTCGTTCTCTATCGCTTCGACCATGCTACTGATGTCGCCGCCCGCGGAGAAGGCTTCGCCCGCTCCCTCGATGACGAGACACCGCGCATCGCTTCGTTCCACCTCCTCGAGGGCTCCTCGTAATCCGTTCGCGAGTTCTTCCGATAGTGCGTTTCTCCGGTCGGGATCGTTAAGCGTCGCAGTCGCGACGCCGTCTTCGATACGAAGCTTGACTATGTCCTCGCTCATCGCGGCTGCATGTTCCTCGTCAACAGTTGTAATAGTTTCTATGACGGAGGATGTGGGTATCAATATCACGTGTGTCCCTGGCATGGAATAATTTATATGATCCGACGCCTTCTACACGAGAAGGAGGTCAATCGACGGAAATCATGGACTTCAGTTACACTGACGCCCAGGAATCGTTCCGAGACGAACTACGGGTATGGTTAGAGGAGAATTTACCGGACGGATGGCTCGACGGCGAGCGTGAGCTCCCGTCGGACGACGACGAACGGCTTGCCTTCCTGAGAGACTGGCAACGGACGCTGGCGGACGGCGACTGGGCGGGCATTCACTGGCCCGAAGCGTACGGCGGTCGCGGGGCATCGCTAGTGGAGCAAACGATTTATCGGGAGGAAATGGCGCGTGTCAACGCACCGCCGCAAGTCAACGTTATCGGCATCAACCTCATCGGTCCGACGCTGATCGAAGCCGGAACGGAAGAACAGAAAAGCCGATTCGTGCCGAATATCCTCAGCGGTGAGGAGATCTGGTGTCAGGGGTACTCCGAGCCCGAAGCCGGCTCCGACGTGGCGAGCCTGACGACTCGTGCGGAACGGAACGGCGACGAATGGGTCATCAACGGCCAGAAAATCTGGACGAGTTATGCGCATAACGCCGACTGGTGTCTCCTGGTAACCCGAACCGACGCCTCGGGCGAAAAACACGAGGGGCTGACTGTCCTCCTCGTCGACATGGACCAGGAGGGGGTGGAAACCGACCCCATTCACCAGGCGAACGACGATCGAAGTTTCAACCAAGTGTATTTCAACGATGCAACCACCACCAGCGACTTGGTGCTCGGCGAGGTCGATGAGGGATGGGACATCGTCATGACGCTCTCGGCGTACGAACACGCCATGACTTCGATCTACACGATCGAACAGCGATACCTCGACCTGCTCGAGTATTGCAAAACCGAGACGCGCGGCGGGACGCCGTTGATCGAGAAACCGGAGATACGCCAACAGCTGGCCGACTTCGATGCGCGGATTCAGGCCGCGAAGGTGAGCCACTATCGTAACGTGAGCAAGCAGATCGAAACGGGTCGACCCGGCCCCGAAGGGTCGATGGACCTCGTCGTTAGCGACGAACTCAGAATCGATCTTCTGAACTTCGCCGTCGACGTGCAGGGGCCTGCCACCTCGTTGTGGGAGAACGGTGACGCCGCCTTCGACGAGACGACCGGCTACCTTCGTTCGTACGGGTCGTGGATTGCAGCCGGAACCGGCGACATCCAGCGAAACATCATCGGTGAGCGAGTGCTCGGGCTCCCGAAAGACAAAAAGAGCAAAACGAGCCACAGGAGTGAGTGACTATGGATGCGAGATTGACTGAGGAACACCAACGAGTACAGGAAACCGCACGCGATTTCATCGAATCGGAAGGCGGCATGGAACTCGCCAGGCGACAGCTGAACGGCGAGGATGTCGTCGACCGCCTGTGGGACGAACTCGCGGAACTCGATTACACTGCGATCACGGTCCCACTCGAGCACGGCGGGTTCGGAGAAGGTATGGTGTACCTTTCGGCGCTGCTCGAAGCCGCGGGGCGGTACGCGCTTCCCGGACCGCTTCCGGAGACGGCCGCGTTCGCGGTCCCGCTTATTTCCGATCTTGGGAACGAAGAACAGAAATCAGCCTATTTGCCCGCGATCGCCGACGGGAACTGCAAGGTAAGCGTCGCGGTCTACGACGACGAAACGGAATCGCTCCCCGAGAGCATCCAACTTCGCGCGGCCCCGGTTGAGACGAACGACGGAACCGGCTACCGACTCGACGGAACGAAAACGCTCGTTCCATACGGCGGCGACGCCGACACGGTAATCGTCGCGGCCAGAACCCGCGACAGCCGGGGATACGACGGAATTTCGTTGTTCCTCGTCGATACCGCCCACGACGCCGTTGACGCCAGGCAGTTAGACAGCCTCGACTGGGCACGGCCGATGTACGAGCTGACGTTCGATAACCTCACGGTCGGTCCCGATGCCCTACTCGGCCCGCTGCACGGCGGCGGCGGCCCCCTCGTCGACGCGGTCGATAGATACTCGGTCGCGGCGATAGCGATGCTCACGGGTGCCGCCGATCGCGCGGTCGAACTCTCTTCGGAATACGGGAACGAACGGGAACAGTACGGGCAACCGATCGGTATGTTCCAGGCCGTCAAGCATCGGGCGGCGGACATGTGGATCGACATGCAGAGCGCCCGATCGCTGGTCTACTACGCTTCGTGGGCCCTCGATACCGACGAACCCGATGCCGGCCGAGCCGTTGCGGCGACAAAATCGTACGCGGCCGACCGCCTCCACCGGGTGTTCGCCGACGATATGAAAAACCACGGCGGAATGGGCTTTACGTGGGATCACGATGCACACATTTACCTCAAACAGGCCAAGAGCTGGCGGAACTTCCTTGGCTCACCCGAGGCGTACCGCGATCGACTCATCGAGTCGCGACTTGCCGAGTCGGAGTAGACCGACTCCGAAGCGCAACCAGCGGACGGTATCCGTAATCAGTCCTTTTTGTTCGATCAGGTAGCCACCGTGTACAGCTGATCGCTATGATGTGTTTCGGAACGACCCCTGTGTGTTTCCCGCTTTTACGCCTGTGCTCGGCGTCCTGACTGGGCCGGATCTTGGAGTACTGTTTGTCGGTGGTACCGAGCCGTCTCAGGGAATCGGCCGATTTTATAGGTAGTGCGGGGGATACGAGGAAGCGTGACCCCAAGACAGTTGCCGTGTATGGATCCTACGATCGCCGGTGGCCAGTTAACGCGGCGGACGATCCGTTCGCCTCCAGTACCACTCATCTTTATGTGATTGTGTGGTGTCAACTCACAACATGGATTTCAGTGAACCCGAGGAAGCGACGCAACTCAAGGACGAACTCTCGACGTTCATCGAAGACGAAATCGAGCCGCTCGAGGAAGAGCACGCACGGTTTCTCGGTCCTGACGCGGAACGACATATCTTCGACGATTCGTTCGAGCAGGTTCCCGAGTATCTCGAGTTGAAGGAAACGATCCGGAAGCGGTCGGCCGAAGCCGGTTTCTGGGGAATGAACATGCCGGAGGAAGTCGGTGGACGGGGGATCGACACGCTTACCGACGCGATCATCGCCGAGTTTCTCGAGAACCGTCCCCCGGGTCTGCACACGTACGCCGTTCGGGGCGCCGGCGGCGGCCCGACGCCGATCCTGCTGGCCTGCGACGAACGACAGCGTGACCGGTATCTCGATCCCCTGATGGCCGGCGAGAAAACGACGTGTTTCGCGCTCACGGAGCCAAACCACGGAAGCGATCCGAACCTGCTCGAAACGACCGCGGAGACGGACGGTGACGAGTGGGTCATCAACGGACGGAAGTCGTGGATCAGCAACGGCCCGTACGCCGATTTCGCCATGGTCTTTGCACGGACGAGCGGTCAGCCCGGCCGGATCGACGGGATTTCGTGTTTCCTCGTCGACGCCGATACGCCGGGGTTCGAGGTTGGCGACATTCACCGACCGATGGGGCACGCATGGGTCGCTCCGTCGGAACTCGAGTTCGACGACTGCCGGGTCGGCGAGGATGCGCTCCTCGGTGAGGAGGGGAAGGGGTTCTACCAAGCGATGGACTGGATCGGTAACGCGCGGTTGGGCGTCGCCGCCGGGTGTGTCGGCTCGGCCCAATTCCTCATCGAGAAGGCCGTCGACTATGCCGAAGAGCGTGAGACGTTCGGCGAGCCCTTGATCGACCGGCAGGGGATTTCGTTTCCGCTAGCGGAGGTTGCGGCCGACATCGAGCGAACGCGGCAACTCTATCGCTATGCGGCGTGGAAGGGCGATACCGGCCGCGATGCACGCAAGGAGACCGCGATGGCGAAACTCTCGGCGGCGAACCTCGAGAACGACGCTGCAGACGTCTCGATGCAAGTCCATGGCGGGAAGGGCTATTCGCGGCGTGAGCCCATCGAGGAGCGATATCGGTCCTCTCGCGGGAAACGACTTACCGAAGGCACCGACGAAATGCAAAAGCGAACCATCGTCCGAGAGCTTCGGGACTAATCGCATTTCGTCCGTGTAACTGCCATGGACGGCCTATCGAAACCGGTCCGCGACGCGCGGTCATGGGGTGTACCTACTCAATCGAGCATCTGATGCAAACGAGCGAAACATCGTCCGTGATATCATCGGCCACCGCTTCACCGTGGCCGTCTCTATAGTAGCCACCGAAAGCCACGCCACGCCAGATCGCACGACTGCATTGCGATCAGTGTGTGAATCGTTTCAGTGGCTACTATCGCTATTCGTCGCGAGAACTGACGAAATTATGATCGAAACGATCGTAACGCGATACGGCGTCGGTACGTGTACAGCTGACCACGAGTGGCGGCCGTCTGTGAACCCGCTGTAACGAACGGCTCGGCGGTTCGGAGCGGACTACGATTCCCACCCAACCATGACACCGTCTTCGTCGGCCAGGGAACTTTTCAAGACTTTTCCAGTCGGGTTTCGCGGGAGCGATTTCAGGAAGATGAACTCTCTGGGCTTTTTGTAGTCAGCCAGGCGCTCACCGACGTAGTCCTGGAGTTCCTCCGCCGAGGGTTCCTCGTCATCGACGGGAACGACCGCAGCTTTGATTCGTTCGCCCCATTTCTCGTCCGGCGCGCCGATGATAGCGACCTCGTCGATGGCCGGATGTTCGTGCAGTACCTCCTCGATCTCGGCCGGGTAGACGTTTTCGCCCCCCGAAATGATCATATTGTCGGATCGCCCGACGAACTCGATGAACCCCTCTTCGTCTTGCCGGATCAGATCGCCGGAAATGAAGAAGCCATCGTCGTCGAACGCCTCTTCGGTTCGTTCGGGCATCTGGTAGTAACCCGAAAACATCGTGGGCCCTCTATAGCAGGCCTGGCCGATTTCGCCCGGTCCGACCTCCTCGTGAGTGTCCGGATCGATGATTTTAAACATGACGTTCATGACCGGCCGACCGACGCTGTCGGGATGATCGAGGGCCTGACTCGGCTGGAGCAGCGACACGACCGGTGACATCTCGGTCTGACCGAACGCCTCCTGTAACTCGGCATCGAACGCTTTCGAGATCGTCTGTTTGAGTTCCTTTCCGGACGGTGCAGCACCGATTCCGAACTCCTCGAACTCGGAGAGATCGTATTCCTCGAAGTCGTCGACGGCGAGCAGCGCACGGGCCATCATCGGCACGAAGAAGCCGTTCGTCACCGATTCGGACTCGAGGATCTCCATCACCCGGTCAGGATCGAACCCGTTCATGAGAACGGTCGTTGCTGAGGCGTAGTAGTTGTTGATGAACATGCCGAAGGCGGAGATGTGGAACAGCGGCGTCACGATGATTCCGCGGCCGTCGACACGGACATTTCGGCCTTCGAACGCCTTTTCCACGATCCCGTTGACGGTCATCTGGATGATGTTGTCGTGTGTGAGAATACAGCCCTTCGGCTTGCCGGTCGTCCCCGACGTGTACATGAGCATCGCCTGGTCTGTGCGCGACGAAACGATCTCGACGGACTCGTCTGATGCCCCGTCTCGGAACTCGCCGTAGTCGGCCGCGTATGTGGGCGTCGAGTCCCCCGAGAAAAGCATCTCGTCTGGCATTACCTGATCGTCGTGGATCTGATCAACGATTTCAGTCGCTTGGTCGTCGAAGAGGAGGAGTTCGGCCCCGGAGTCCTCGAGGACGTACTTGACCTCATCCGCCTTGAATCGGTGGTTGACCGGCACGGGGATCGCACCGATTCGCATTGCGCCCAGGAACATCTCGAGCATCGGAATCGAGTTCGCGGTGTAGACGGCCACTTTGTCGTGGCGTTCGATACCGCGCTCACTGAGCGCGTTCCCGACCCGATCGATTCGCTCGTTGAAAGTGGCGTTCGTAACCGCCGTCCGTCCACCCTCCACTGGCGTCATCACTATCGCTTCTTTTTCGGGGAATTTGTACGCGTTACGCTCTGCCAGCCAGCTAATGGTCATCCCATTCATACCACTCGTATTTATTCCAACCCATATAAATCATGTTGTTGTATTGTTGATTTGACTGTGAGACGGTCGACGGCGTTTGCTCGCGACGGTTCACCTCGGTCCCGGCAGGGACTGACTAAATACGAGGATATTTATATTGGTCCGAGAGAAAGGCGAAGTATGTCAAACACCAAAACGGAAGTACACGATTTGATCAGGGATTCCGTCCGTGACCTGGCCGCAAACTACGATGCGGACTACTGGCGCGAGCACATCGACGAGAAGCGGTTCCCGGAATCATACTGGCAGGACCTCGCGGACAACGGGTGGCTCGGTGTGGCCATCGACGAGGAATACGGCGGTGAAGGCATGGGAATGGAGGAGATGGCGATCGTCATCGAGGAACTGTCACGCGCCGGTGGCCAGGGCGGGATCATTTTCATTCTGACGCCCGTGTTCGGCGGGATCAGCATTCAACGCCACGGGACCCGAGAACAGAAACAGGAGTTCCTCCCGCGTATCGTCAACGGCGACCTTCGCTTCTGTATGGGCCTGACTGAACCCAACGCGGGGACAAACACGCTCGCCATCGATACGACCGCCCGGCGTGACGGCGACGAATTCGTGATCGACGGCGAGAAGACCTTTATCAGCAGCGTCGAGAACGCGGACAAGATGTTGCTCGTCGCCCGGACGTCGCCGTTCGACCCCGAGAACCCGTCGCACGGGGGGACACTCTTTCTCGTCTCCGACCCGTCGTCCCGCGATGGAATCACCCTCTCGAAACTCGATACGGCGGTCCCCTGGTTCGAACATCAGTACCAGGTCAACATCGACGGGTTACGCGTTCACGAGGACGACATTCTCGGCGCTGAGGACCAGGGGTTCAGGCTCATGTTCGACACGCTCAACACCGAACGAATCGCCGGTGCAGCCAGCGCGCTCGGCGATGGCCTCAGAGCAGTCGACCTCGCTGTCGACTACGCGAACGACCGCAACGTGTTCGGGGACCCGATCGGGTCACATCAGGCGATCCAGCACCCGCTGGCGGAGAGCTACGCGAAATTACTCGCTGCCCGCGAGATCACGTACAGTGCTGCATCCAAGTGGGATGACGGCCAGGACTGCAGTATGGAAACGAACGCGGCGAAACTCCTCACGAGCACGTTTAGCACCGAAGCAGCGTCGCGAGCGATCCAGACCCACGGCGGAAACGGGTTCACCGAGGAGTACGAGGTGTTCGAACTCTGGCAGAACGCGCGCGTAACCGAGACGGTTCCCGTTTCCAACGAAATGGCGAAGAACTACATCGCAGAACACCATCTCGGCCTCCCCCGTTCGTACTGACGGACCGCTCTCCGTCTCCCGGTTTGGCGAATCGGAGACGCCAGTTCGTTAACTACGACCCGAGGAATAATATAGCATAATCGTGTAAGAGTCAGTATATGACATACGAGAGTGTGTACGACGCGGTGTTCGACCAGTACGAGAAAGAACAGAGTTGGAACGACAATGCTCATGTCGGAGACAAGTCATCGCTCAATATCGCGGACGAGGCGCTGGGTCGTCACGCCGATTCGGACGAAACCGGGCTGCGAATTCGAGACTTCGACACCGGCGAGACCGAACGCTACACCTTCGCCGAACTTGATGCCGCTGCGAACCGAGTGAGCAACTACCTCGAGTCGCATACGGATCGCGGCGATCGGATCGGCGCGATGCTCCCGACGCTGTTCGAACTGTATGCTGTCGTCTTCGGGACGATCAAAGCCGGCCGGATTTACCTCCCGCTTGCGCCCATGTTCGGTCCGGATGCGCTCAACTACCGTCTCAAGGACTCCAGAGCTTCCGTCCTGTTTACGACGACGGACGGTTGCGAAGACCTCGACGGCACGATCTCGACACTCGAGCGAGTCGTCACTGTCGACGGCGGGGACGACGATGCCGTCGACGGCGAAACGACGGTGGACGGATACGATGCGGTCACCGACCACTCTGACGCGTTCGACAGCGTCGAGACCCACCCAAACGACCCGTACACGTTGACGTACACGTCCGGCACGACCGGTGCACCGAAAGGCGTGTTGAGTAGCCATCGAGGAGTGGTCGAACTCCACGCGTACGCGGAGTACGTGGCTGACGTTCGCCCCGATGACGTCTATCTGGTCGCCGCCTCTCCGTCCTGGTCGTATGGCCTCAATATGGGAACGGTCATGTCCGGGGTTCGCGGAACGGCGATCGGGTGCTATCGCGGGCAGTTCGATCCGCACACCTTCTTCGAGACGCTCGAGGAGTGGGACGTCGACAACGCGATGATTCCGCCGACGGCCCTTCGTCAGGCCCGTGCAGGCGGTATCGATCTCGAGTCGTACGACATCGATCTCCGCGTGTTGATCTCCGCGGGCGAGTCGCTCGACCAGGAGACGGTCGCCTGGTGTGAAAACGGACTCGGCGCACCGCCCCAAGACGCGTATGGCCTGACCGAAGGCGGGATGATCGTTTGCAATTACGCATTCGAGGACTGGGAGGTGAAGCCGGGGAGCATGGGGAAACCCCTCCCCGGAACGGAGGTTGCGCTGCTGGACGACGACGGCAACGAGGTCGACCAGGGCGAGGTCGGTGAGGTCGCGGTCAAACGCGACGAAAACGCCCAGGGGTCCTACTGGGGTCGACCCGAGGCGACGCTTGATACCTTCACCGGGCTGTGGCTTCGGACGGGCGATCTAGCCAGGGAGGACGAGGACGGCTACTACTGGTACGTTAGCCGAGCGGACAACGTCATCATCTCGGCCGGATACCGTATCGGTCCCGGCGAGGTCGAAGACACGTTGCTCAACCATCCCGCAGTCGAGGAGGCGGCCGTCGTTGGCGCGGATCACGACACCCGTGGCAACATCGTCAAAGCGTACGTGACGCTAGTCGACGAGTACAGCCCCGACGACGAACTCGGCGAGGAAATTCAGGAATTCGCTCGTTCCGAACTGTCGAAACACGAGTATCCCCGTGAAGTAGCGTTTCTCGAAGCGTTACCGAAGACGGCGAGTGGGAAAATAAAGCGGTCCGCTCTCGAAGACTGATGTCGTGGACACTCCGTCCTAGTGCCGGCACAGGGGCGACCCCGCTGACAGTAACGTGATTTGTGCAGTCGGTGACGGATGAATCGGGAACCTTCTACGACGCCGTGAGGGCCTCGCCGTCTCGCTAGTCTCCGTGGTCCCGCACCGCGGAAACCAGTACCCCCGCTGAGGCCTCGAGCTCGAGGAGTCGATTGCGTCCTTTGGGCGGTCGCGCTGTTCTCATTTCGGAAACCGATCGATGGAACGGGTATCAGACCCCTCTCACCTTCAGGAGTCGGATACATTCCTCGTACTCCAGCTCTGGGAGCAGGCGTGTCATATAGTAGCCACTGCAAGTCACTGCACACCTGATCGCACGACGGCTGTGCGATCAGTGTGTAAATCGTTGCAGTTGTTACTATAGGAGGATCGAACGCAATCGAGGGGGGCAACACATTTCATTCCGTCCGTGCCGGACCGGTGTTGTGCTACACGAATGCCATTGGTTGTCAATCTGTACCACTACCTGTTACCAGCGCCTATTATAACGAACTTAGTGTGTTATACAATACTCGGTATTCTCGTTCCCGTCCAGATCCGTTCACGTTACGGCTCCGACGATTACTGCCCACTGTAGTGACGGAAGTTCACGCGTGGGTTCCGTCCATCGATTCGAGAGCCACTGTAGTAGCCACTGAAGCGATTTCCACACTGATCACAATGCAGTCGTGCGATCAGGTGTGCAGTGACGTTCAGTAGCTACTATGACATACCCTCTTTCGGTTGCGATTCCGCTATCGTCGTGGTGCTATCCGACTGGTACCGTGTGTCAACAGTCAAACTGAATTCCTTCGGGGGAAGTTATTTGGGTTGGAACTGTGACTATCTACCATGGACACTCGTCCACCCGAAGAAGTAGCTGACTTGCTCGACGAACTCGATGAGTTTATCGAAACGAAAATCAAACCCCTCGAAGAAGAGCACATTCAGTATTTCGACAAGCGTCGGGAATACGCCCGGACGAACTGGGAGGAAGACGGCGTTCCGGAAGCGGAGTGGGAGGCGTTGCTCGAGGAAATGCGATCTCGAGCCGACGAGGCGGGATACTATCGCTACGCGCTTCCCGAACGGATGGGTGGAATGGACGGATCGAACCTCGGCATGGCGATTATTCGCGAACACCTCGCGCACAAGGGTCCGGGGCTCTACAACGTTCTTCAGACCGAAGCTTCCGTCGTCGGCAATCACCAGTTCCCGCAGATTCTCGATCGGTTCGGGACCGACGAACAGCAGGAGATGATCGAGGATGTGATTACTGGCGAAACGACGGTCGCGTTCGGTCTCACCGAACCCGACCACGGATCCGATGCGACCTGGATGGACACGACGGCCGAGAAAGACGGCGATGAGTGGGTGATCAACGGTACAAAACGCTGGAACAGCGGGATGCACACGGCGGATTACGATCTCGTATTCGCCCGGACCAGCGGTGAGGACGGCGATGGCGATGGCATTACGGCGTTTCTGACCCCGACGGACGCGGACGGGTTCGAGGTCGACTACTACTGGTGGACGTTCAACATGCCGACGGACCACGCGGAAGTGTCGATCGACGGCGTTCGCGTCCCGGATTCGGCTATCATCGGCGAGGAGGGAAAAGGCCTCCACGTGGCTCAGCGCTTCGTTCACGAGAGCCGTATCCGACAGGCGGCTGCCAGTCTCGGCGCGGCGCAGTTCTGTATCGACGAGGCAGTCGAGTACGCCAAAGAGCGGAAGACGTGGGGAGAACCCCTGGCGAACCGCCAGGCGATCCAGTTCCCGCTCGCCGAGTTGCATACCGAGGCGGAAATGTTGCGAAACACGGTTCGAAAAACGGCAGCCGCGCTCGACGAGGAAGGCGAGATGATTACCGAATCCGGCTCCTCGATCAGCCAGTTGGTCGCTATGTGTAACTACACGGCGAATAACCTCGTTTGCCGGGCAGCCGATCAGGCGATGCAAGTCCACGGCGGTGTCGGATACAGCCGACACAAACCGTTCGAACACATCTATCGCCACCACCGCCGGTACCGCATAACGGAAGGTGCCGAAGAGATCCAGAAGCGCCGGGTCGCCGGCCACCTCTTCGATATCATATAAATCGGTCGGCGCGTTCGACTCGCTGCTTTTCTCCGTCGTCGTTCGACACGTCTCGAGGGAACGCTGCGGCCAAAGCCAGTAGAGTCGTTCCGATGAACGGTAGATATATCCTCCCGGCGTTCAAGCAAACAGTCATGCGCACTGCAGCGATCACTGGATTCGGTGGTCCGGAACGCGTAACGATCGAGTCGGCACCCAAGCCGGAACCGGGCCCCGCAGAGGCCGTCATCGAGGTCAAGGCGTGTTCAATAAATCACCACGACCTATGGGTCCTTCAGGGAGACCACTGGGTCGGTGAGGATGACTTGCCGTACGTTGCGGGAATCGATGTCGCGGGCACCGTGTCTTCGGTCGGCAGTCAGGTCGAGGCCGTCGCGCCCGGGGACCGCGTTCTCCGCTGTCCCAACCAGACCTGTGGCTCCTGTCGGTACTGTCGTGACGGACCTGAAAGTTACTGCGAAGAGTTTAGTCTCTCTCATGGCGGTCTCGCGGAGTACGCTGCAGTGCAGGCCGATCGACTGATACCGCTGCCGGAGACGGTCGAGACGACGGCGGCCGCAGCGCTCCCCACCGCATACATGACGTCGTTCCGAATGCTCACGGAGGCAAACGTCGAGCCGGGTGAGACGGTCTTCGTCCCCGGATCGACCGGCGGTGTCGGCGTCGCATCGATCCAACTCGCGGACATACTGGGCGCTCGTACGATCGCGACGTCGACGTCGCGGGAGAAACTCGATCGGGTGGGCACACTTGGCGCCGACCGACTCATCGAGTCCGGTGATCCGGATGCGATTCGGGAAGCGGTGCTCGACACGGGCCGGGTCGACGTAACGGTCAATCATCTCGGTGGCCCGTATTCGGCGGTCGGTCTCAATGTCTTGTGCCGCGGCGGTCGAATGGCGATCTGCGGCCAAACGGCAGGTCCCACGTCGACGTTCGAGTTAGGGGATCTCTTTCTCAATCAGAAGCGGGTCATCGGGAGCACTATGGGAACCCAGACGGATCTCGAACGGCTCGTCACCCTCGTTGCCGACGGCCGACTCGAGCCGGAGATCTACCAGCGCTACCCGCTCGAGGACACTGATCAGGCGTTCGCCGACATGGTCGATCGGGATGCCGTCGGCAAACTCGTCGTCGATCCGTCCACGTGAGTGCCCTGTCTTGTTCCGTCCATCCTACATTTGTTCTGCCACGTCACCCGTAGGACGTCACTCATCGTAGCGAGGACCGATACGGTAGGTCGGGACGCCGTTTCGTGTTCGCTCGGCGGTCCGCCGGTTACGGCAGAAAGAGCGGCGATCGAGGAACCGGAAATGTGGCGGGAGAGGGGGTCGGCGGAATCTGGAGTCACCCCAATCGATCGCCGATGACGCTGACGATGATCATCACGGCGACGAGCGTCGTCGCGAGGGCACTGACCTCGGGACTGAGTCCCGTCTGAATCTGATTGAAGATAATGATTGGGACCGTCGTCGTCTGTGGTGTGATGAGAAACTGCGTCGCGGTGAACTCCCCGAACGAGATGACGAATCCCATCAGCATGCCGGCTAACAGCGCGGGACCGATGATGGGGATGGTGACGTTGACCGTCGTCTCCCATTTATTGGCCCCCAGAGCCATCGATGCATCTTCGAGCCGTTCGTCGAACGTCAGCAAGCGGGACCGAACGATGAGGAAAACGAACGGGAGCGCGAGAACCGAGTGCGCGATCACGATCCGCGGAAGCCCTCGAGGGATCGAGAGGTGGCTGCTGAATCGCAGGAACGCAACTCCAGTGATTACCGGCGAAATCATGAGCGGAAGTAGCATGACCGTTGCGAGCGTCTCTTTGGCTCGGATATCGCTTCGGACGAAGCCAAACGCCGTGATCGTTCCGATAATACCAGAGAGGATCGCCGTCGCCGTCGCGACGATCACGCTGACTACCATCGCGTTTCGGAGTCGGAAGTTCTGGAAGAGGGTGTTGTACCACTCCAGCGTGACGCCGTTAGTCGGCAGCGTGGGGGACGACTGCACGGTAAACGAGGTCGCGATGACGACGATCACCGGCACTAACAATATCGCGTAGACGACCAGTAAGACCGGATAGAACGACAGCCGTCTCAGTCGCTTCATCATAGGTCGCTTAGCACCTCCGAGATATTGGCGTAATGGTTGAACAGGCCGATCAGAATGAGAAGCGTCACTGTGAACACCACCGACATCGTCGCAGCGAGGTCAAGGTCGTACGTGAACGATTGCTCGATCACGTTCGCCATCATGAAGTCGGCCGGCCCTCCGAGCAGTGCCGGCGCCAAATACGATCCGGCCGCGAGAATGTACACGAACAAGGCGGCGGCGACGACACCGGAGAGACTGAGCGGGATGATGACCGTCCGCAGCGTGTACAACGGCGTCGCACCGAGAACTTCCGACGCGTAAATCAATTCATCGTCGATCGACTGTATCGAATTGTACATCGGAAGGATCGCGAAGGGGAGTAATGCGCTAACCAGGCCGATGACGACACCTCGTGTAGTAAATAATACTCCGAAATCGGTCCCGAATAGCTGCTGTACTGGGCCCGTTGGGAGGAAAAACAGTGAGACGCCGAAATATCGAATAATAATCGCAATCCACAGCGGCAACAGCACTAACGCAAGCATGGCGAACTGACGCTTAGCTTTGAACGCGATGAAGTACGCTATCGTATAGCCGAGGACCAGACACACGACCGTCGTGATCAGTGCGTAGTAGAGTGTTCGGCCGAGCGTTTCTAAATAGACGCCGCTCAGAGCGTCTCTGTAGTTGGCGAAGAGATCGCCGCCCCCAAAGTTGAGGCTCTCGACGAATAGCACGATCACCGGTGCGATAAAGAACAGCGTGAGCCAGCCGAGCCCGAGTCCGACGAGGAGTTTCGGGGACGATCGACCGCGCACCCACTCGGGGACGGAGAAGTCCGGAAGTGTGACAGCTCCGAACTTCATACGATGGTCACCCCCTCCGGATCGAACTGGACCGCGATCTCGTCACCGACTGCGTACTCTTCCGTCGCGTTGCCGAAGGCGGTGACGGTCGTTTCGTCGTCCAGCGTCACCTCGAGTTCGGCCCGATGACCGAGGTATTCGACGTGGGAGACTGTTCCCACGAACGTATTGCTCGTTCCGTTTGCCTTCTCGGCCGTACTGATATTGATTTTTTCCGGCCGTACGTACAGTGACAGCGAATCGCCGTCCAGCCTGTCCGTGTCAATGTCGGAGGCGAGTTGGATTTCCTGATTCGAAGCACGGACCATGGGCGGGTCGTTCGCGGCGACTTTCCCCTCGAATTTCGTCGACTGACCGAGGAATTCGGCGACGAACTGAGTTTCCGGCTCTTCGTACAACTCCTGGGGAGCGCCGGCCTGCTCTTTCCGTCCCTCGTTCATCACGATAACCTTGTCCGACATCGACAGCGCTTCGGACTGATCGTGCGTGACCGAGAGGGTCGTGACGTCGACCTCTTGTTGAATCTCTCGGATTTCGTTTCGCATCTCCTCGCGAAGGACTCGATCGAGGCCTGTAAGCGGTTCGTCAAGCAACAGGATATCCGGTTCGTACACGAGCGCTCGTGCAAACGATATCCGGCGCTGTTGCCCTCCGCTGAGTTCGCCCGGCTTGTGATCCGCGTGGTCCGTCATCTGTACCATCTCGAGGTACTTGGCGATCTGATCGTCGTGATCGCTGTCGAACCCCTGCATCTTGAGCCCGTATCGGAGGTTTTCCTCGACGGTCATGTGGGGGAACAGCGCCGAATGCTGAAACACGAGCCCGATGTTTCGGTTGTACGGTTCCGTATCCGAGACATCGCTCCCGCGTAGGTGTACCGTGCCCGAGGTAGCTTCGACAAGCCCCGCGATCATGTGGAGTGTCGTACTCTTCCCACAACCGCTTGGTCCAAGCAGCGTGGCAAATTCTCCCTCTTCGATTCGGAAGGATACGTCATCGACTGCGAGCAGATCGCCGTAGTACTTTGTTAGGTTTTTTACTTCTAGCATGGGTCTTGGAGTACGCGTACGCTTTCTACGTCGGTCGTAGTTGCCGCTTCTTTCGTCGTCTCTGTCCAGCTAACCGCGCCCAACGTCCGACCGTCCCTGTCCCTCAGTTCTTTGGAAGGCCTTATCGTGGTTATCATCCACACGGCCCCCTATAGTTCACCCCGTCTATTAATCATTGTGTATGTTATTCTACCTGAGTTCCGGATCACGCGACTCGATAGTCGGCCTGGCAGAATCTACAGGTCTCGTGCGGGTATCGTCTCTCGAAGGGGACCACCTACCGGCTGGCGATCCGTCGATCGCGCTCGGCGCTCACGAGAGTGATTCGTGCATTTCCTGCCTGCCGGACGTTCGATCCGGCTCACTGTCCCTCGAACGATGGTTCGCGTTTTTCCTTAAACGCCGTTACGCCTTCGACGTAATCAGCCGTCTTTGACGCGTTTGCGATTTGTTCCGTTTCTTCGGCCAGTTGATCGGGTAACTGGCGTGCATACGATTCCTCCAGCATTCGAGATATCTTACCGAGTGCTTTCGTCGGACCGGCCGCGATCGTTTCGCCGAGTTCCGTGAGCCTCTCTTCGAATTCGTCGTCGGTTGCGACCTCCGTGACGAGACCGATGTCCGCTGCTTCCGCTGGAGAGATCTTCTGGTTGAGTAACGCGATGCGCTTTGCCTCCTGCAGACCGACGTGGTGTGGGAGGTAGAACGTCGCGGATCCGTCGCCGGTCAGGCCGATTCTGGAATAGCCGAACTGTAAGTACGCGTCCTCGTGCATCAACGTGATATCGCCCAGTAGCGCGATACTGAATCCGGCTCCGACAGCTGGTCCGTCGATTCCGGTGACCAACGGTGTTTCACCGCGTTTCAACTGGACGGCGACATCGTTTATCATGGAAGCACCGCGTCGAAGTCTCCCAGCAGCGCTCGAGTCCTCTTCGAACGACGAAATGTTTCCGCCGGCACAGAAGACACCGTCGGATCCCCGAAGGACGATACACCGAATCGATTCGTCTTCGTCGAGTTCAGTCGCGAGCCACAGTAGCTCTTCAGTCATCCCGTCGCTCAGGGAGTTCATCGCTGCTTGGCTATCGATCGCAAGTCTAGCGATTCCGTCATCCGTTACGGTAACGTTGAAATTGTCGAAATCCCTCATAGGTGCATGTTGCCATTATCCACGAATTGCCTTATCCCTTCGCATCCGTAGACACGACAGCGATCGGTCGCTTCCGTCGGCGTCTCCGAGAGCAACCGGTGGTATCCACGCGGTCCCTCACTGACGGGTCGACGGGCTCGAGCGGCTCAGGTGACTCCGATTGTGGCCCCGCTATAGTAGCCACTGAAACGGGTTATACACTGATCATACAGCTGTCGTTCGATCAATCATTGCATACCGTAATCTGCTCTCAAGCAGCGTAGCGATCTGTGATAAATCGTTTCAGTGGGAACTGTACCCCCGTCAGTGTCGCAGTCGTCGGTTACGACTCGTCGAGCGCATCGATCCGACGATCTTCGTCGAACTGAAGCACGTTCTCCATCTCTTCCGTTTTGATATCGTCGAACGCGACGCGGGCGATGGACCGTCGATGTACCTCGTCCGGACCGTCGACGATACGGAACGGTCGAACGTTCTCGTAGAAGTGTGCCAGCGGTAGATCCTTGCCGATTCCGTTCCCGCCACAACACTGAACGGCGAGGTCGATTATGTCGTTCGTCACGTTCGCAGTGAAGTTCTTTGCCATCGCGACTTCCGTCCGCGCTTCGCTCCGGTCGAGTTCCCGAGCCGCGTGTCGAACCATCGTTCTCGCGGCGTGAAGCCGCGTCTCGGCGTCCGCGATTCGATGGCGGAGCGACTGCTTCTCCGAGAGGTCGGATCCGAACGCTTCCCGCTCGCTAATGTAGGCCTTTGCGATATCCAGGGACCGCTCGGCCATTCCGGAGTATCGCATGCAGTGTGTGAGCCGTCCGCCACCGAGACGCATCTGCGCTATTGTGAACCCCTCTCCCTCGTTTCCGACCGTGTTTTCGACCGGAACGCGGACATTTTCGTACTTGACCTCCGCGTGTCCGCCCGCCAGTTCGGTTATCCCGTGTCCGCCAAGGTGGCCGACGTTCCGGACGATGTTGACGCCGTCTACGTCCGTGGGAACCAGAATAATCGATGTCCCCTCATACGGATGCGCGTCCAGGTCCGTCCGCGCCATCACGAGCAAGAAGTCAGCGTCAACCCCGTCCGATGTCCACCATTTGTGCCCGTTTATCACCCACTCGTCGCCGTCTTTTTGCGCGGTCGTCTGGAGCATCTTCGGGTCTGATCCCCCTCCTTGCATGGGTTCGGTCATCGAAAACGCCGACGTGATCTCCCCCTGTACCAACGGTCGAAGCCATTCCTCTTTCTGCTCCTCCGTCCCGACCATCTCCAGGGTGTGCATGTTCCCCTCGTGTGGTGCGTTCGCCCGAATCGAGCGTGCACCGATGAGCGATCGGCCGACCTGCTCGAACGACGGCAGCATGTCCTGGAAGTCCAATCCTTGCCCGCCGTATTTTTCCGGCATCTGCGGGGCGAACAGGTCCCGTTCCTTTGCCATCTCCCATAGCTCCTCAATCTCGTCTCTCGTGATGTCTTCGCTGGTCCGTAGCGCTTCCCGTTCGCGGGGAAGAACGACTTCGTCCATGAATGACTCGACCCGATCGGCTACTTCCGTCGCTGTTTCGGAGTCGTGATACTCCATATCTATGGATTCGCGCATGTCAATGTAAAACTATGGCTCGTCCTCTCTATTCGGTGTCTCCCCTTCGAAACGAGCGTCCGAAATCCGCCGACGGTTCGAACCCGTCCCGTTTCTCCGTCCCTCGCTCGACGTCGCACGCGGGACGCGACCGTCGTATCCCGAGCAACCCGTTTGCCCCTTCAAGAGCGGACGGCGGGTCCTGAATCAGTGATACGCGCGTCTCACGTTCTCGAGGGCGCGGTACCGCTTCCCCTCGACGGGAACCAAGGCTCGGTCGCGATGCCGGTTTCCCCTCGCTCGCCGCAAAACCCTATTTTGAAGTGCTGGTACATACATCTCGTACTATGCGACTCGATGGCGTCCGAATACTTGATTTGACTCGACTGCTTCCCGGCCCGTATGCGACGCAACTACTCGCGGACTCCGGTGCCGAGGTAATCAAAGTCGAAGATACCGGTGCTGGCGACTACGCTCGGCACAGCGAACCACGTTCGGAACGGGATGTCGGTGCCATTTTCGAGATGGTCAACCGGGGCAAGAAGAGCGTCTCACTCGATCTCAAGTCGGACGAGGGAACCGAGGCCTTCTATCAACTGGTCGAAACCGCAGACGTCGTGTTCGAACAGTTCAGGCCCGGTGTGGTCGAGCGGCTCGGGATCGACTACGATACGCTTCGGTCGTACAACGACGAGCTGATCTACTGTTCGCTGACGGGATACGGACAGGAGGGCCCCTGGGCCGATCGCGCGGGCCACGACCTCAACTACGTCGCACTAGCCGGGTTGCTCGACATGACCCGCGAGTCGCCATCCGATAAGCCACAGATGCCCGGCTACCCGATCGGCGACATGAGCGGCGGGCTGTTTTCCGCGTTCGCGATCACCGAAGCGCTGTTATCGCGAGAACTCGGGAACACCGGTGGTGAGTACATCGATGTCGCGATGAGCGACGTCGTCGCGTCGTTCTCCCAGTCGGTCGCCTATCAAGCGCTGACCGGCGACCCCGACGAACCACGGCCGGGAAACACCCATCTGTCGGGCCAGTTCCCGTGGTACGATAGCTACGAAACGGCGGACGGCGAATGGGTCACCATCGCAGCGCTCGAGCCGAAGTTCTGGCGAGCGTTCTGTGAGGCGGTCGACAAGGAGCACCTCATCGACGCACACGACGAACACGATCCCGACTCGTTCGCGAAGGTCAGGGCCGAGCTGGAGGCGCTGTTCGCGGAACGGACGCGTGCCGAATGGGAGGACGCGCTCGGGGACGTGGACGCGGCAGTTGGCGGCGTTTACAGTCCTGCGGAGATGGTCGACCACCCGCAACTCGACGCGCGCGATATGATCGAACGCTCCGACGACGCTCCGCCGCGAATCGGCTTCCCCGCTCGCTCGACCGAGATGGCGTCGGGAGCGGGCGAAGCCCTTGCGGACCAGGGGGAACACACGGAATCCCTGCTATCGGCCGTCGGGTACACCGCTGCGGAACTCGAGGAACTGCGACAAGCGGGGGTCGTTCGATACTAACGTCCCCACCCCCATACAGGGACCGCGTATTCGTTCCGTTTCTGGGCCGGTCGGTTTCGGTGCGTCTCCCGGTTTAGGCGGAAAACTCCATTTGATTCGTGCTGCGCCGAAAAAAGTCGCTCCGACGGTTTTACTCTTCGAGACGGGGCGCTCCCTTTATTGTGACCGTTTCACCGATAATGTAGGACGACGCCGAACTCGCCAAGAATTGCGCGAGATCGGCGACTTCCTCCGGTCGACCGATCGACCGGTCCACCGACTCGCGGTCGATGGCGTTCGCGTCGCCGTCGATCCCCATCTGGGATCGGACGCCTGCCGTCGCGACCAGCCCGGGAGCGATACAGTTGACCCGGATATCGTCTTGACACCAGTCCGCGGCGGCGGACGTGGTGTAGTTGATGACGGCCGCTTTGGCTGCGCCGTAGTGACTCATGCGCCTCGAGCCGCGCTGGCCAGCGACGCTCGCGATGTTGATAATGCGACCGCCGTCGTCCTGCATGTGTTCGTAGGCGGCCTGCGAGCAGTGGAACGTTCCGTGCAGGTTAATGTCGACGATCGTTTTCCATCCGTTTTCGCTGATGTCCGCCGGATCGGCCTGAAAACTCGCGCCGGCGTTGTTGACGAGGACGTCGAGGCCACCGAATTCGTCCACCGTCGTTTCCACGAGCGCCTCGACCGAAGCGCGGTCTCGAACATCGCACTCCACTGCGAGCGCTCGGCCGTCCGAATCGCTCTCGTTGATCTCGTCCGCGACCGGCTCGACGTTGTCTAACTCCCGGGACGTAACGACCACGTTCGCCCCGTCATCCGCGAACCGTTCGACGATCGCTTTCCCGATTCCGCTCGAGGATCCGGTTACGATCGCCGTATTATTGTCGACGCTGAACTGCGATGTCGTCATTTCGGTCGCTCCGTACGGTTCCATCCGCGTCTCTGTGTGTGAATTACAGGCACATCAGGTGGTTATCTCCCGGATCTAATAAAATTATTCCTTAGTATTACTTCCTTCTCGCCATACCGATTCCGTCGAACGGGGTCCGGTTGCTGGTTCAGTGCTGCCGAATACTACGACTGTGCGCGTTGTCCGTCTTGCCCGGAAACCGGCCGTATTCGATCGGTCGCACTCGCAGTTGTAAGGAAAATCGCGTTTCATATCGTTTCAAGAACGAAATTCGAACCAGTGGCATTCCACTCAAAGGAGTTGAGGATCGCGATATCCCCTCGAAATCTACTAGGTGACCGAAAATAATATGCATGGGAGTCTCTATTAGGTTGGTATGCGAAAGCATGATAGGCATTCACCAACACGTCGCCGCGTACTTCAGACCGGTATTGTCGCTACGGGGCTCGGAATAGCCGGCTGTCTGGGAGGCAGTGGCGATACCCTACAGTACCTAGGACGAGGCGGCGTAACGCAGGAGGCGTTCAGAAACGTTATCAGTGACTGGGAGGACGAAAACGACGTCACGGTCCAACACACGTCCGTCGCGGACGATACGGAGATGGTAAACGTCGTGTCGGAGAATCCGGGCGGGATCGACCTCTGTAACCCCTCGTCGGGCGGGTTCATCCGATTCCGGGGACAGGACGAAAAATTACTCGCCGACCTGGACTACGGAGAAATTCCGAACTACGATAATCTGCCCGAAGCGTGGCACAACGTTCCGTTCCTCGAGGGGAACGAGGACGGTCTGTTCCGATACATTTCGTCTCAGGGGTTGGCATACAACACTGAACTAGTAGACGAGTTCAGTTCGTGGGACGAGATCGAGCAAAGCGAATACGGGGACTTGATTTCGCTACACGCGACCCCATCGGCACGGTTCGCGAACGCCGCTGCGGCTGCGGGCGAAGATATCAACCAGATCGGAGATGATGCCGTCTTCGATGCGATCGTCGACAAAGTCGACGCCCAACACCAGAACGTGTTCCAGTACTGGACGTCAGGCGACCAGCAGATGCAGTTCCTCCGTGAAGAACAGGCACACATCTCTTCGGCATGGGGTGGCCGCGTCGCCTCGTTGCAGGCCGATGACGTTCCGATCGAGTACTTCATCCCGGAGGAAGGGGCCGTCACCCACAGCGAGGGATACGCCATTCCTGAGGCCAGCGAGAACAAAGAGACGGTGTACGATCTGCTGGATTGGGTGTACCAGCGGGAAAACCTCGTCGACCTCTCGGTCCAGATCGATTATCCGGTCCCGATATCGGATCCGCCCGAGGAAATCACGTCCTTGCCCGATTACACTGATCACCCCGACAACCTCGTCTGGGTCGATTGGTCGCAAGTCCTGCCACACAACGATAAGATATCACAGGCGTTCAACGAAGTCCGCGGATCGTAACTCGTATCGAGTACATGCCGTACGACGGTAAAAGCCGTCACGCCACCTGCCACGCGGGGATGTTCAGCCGCCCTCGAAACCACGGGTTCGATGTTCGAACGAGCTGAAATCGAAGGCGGGGCCGGTAAGCTGCTCGAGACCGGACGTTATCTGCCGGTGAATTCGGGTTCGTAGTCGTCCTCGGCGAACGCTTTGGCGCCTTCCTTGTGGTCTTCCGTTTCGAGCAACGGCTCGAACAGGCGACGGTCGTACTGTCGGCCTTCGCGAAGCCCCATCTGGGTGGCCACGGAGGCGGACTCCTTGATCGCCTGGATCGCCAGCGGCGGCTTGGATGCTATTTTCTCGGCGAAGTCCTGCGTCTCGGCGTCGATGTCGTCGGGGACCCGATTCACGATGCCCAGTTCCTCCGCTCGAGCGGCACTGATGTGGTCCCCGGTCATAGCGATCTCTTTCGCCGCGGCGGGGTTCGCCAGTTTGCTGATGAACTGGACGCCGCCGGCGCCGGGGATGATGCCGAGATCGACTTCCGGGAGACCGAGCTTGGCATCTTCTGCGGCGAACCGGAAGTCACACGACATCGCGGTTTCGAGGCCGCCGCCGAGACAGTAGCCAGTGATCTTGGCGATCACCGGTGCCGGAAAGTCCATGATGAAGTCGTAATGGGCGCGTTCGGAACTGTCTCCGGGGCTGGCTTCGCTGAATTCGCTGATGTCCGCGCCGGCACAGAAGTTGCCACCCGCTCCTTCGATGACGACCGCTCGAAGCGCGATTTCGCCCCGTTTTTCGTTTTCAGCTTCGAGTACGCGCAGTCCCTCGACGATGTCTTCCTGGAGTTGGCCGCTGAGCGCGTTGAGCGCGTCCGGTCGATTCAGCGTCAGATGTCCGATACCGGTTTCCTCATTGAACGTGACTTCCACCGTGTCAAACGTTTCTTCCATACACACAACGGTTCAGGGTCGACTCAAATAGTTTTTCCGATAATTAACCGTCCCTCGATTAGGACGGATCGCAAGCCCATCGTAACCGGTTCGAACCCGTTCGCGTGGAACTGTCCGCTCCGGGGCACGACCGTCGTTGATCGACTAAAACGATGTTCGGTAACGTGTCTCAAGAAACCAGTGTTGTGTCTTTTCACACTATGATCGATCTATCGAGGGGAAATAACGAACTAAGGTTGTTATAGAACGGGACGGGAGACTGAATTGACCCGGGAGGACTGGTAGATATACGCGCGTCTCGGATCCGTCGAGTACGCGATGGATCGATGGCTTTCCCCGTCCGGAGACGACCGTCGGTCAGCGACACTGGGCCGATGGCGTTTCGTTACGGATGGTGTCACTGGTACCCACATATTTATTGTAAAATCGACCGTATCATGACGCGTAATACCATGGGAAAATCAACTGGAGCTGATACCAATGGTCGCTATTGATGCCGCAGCGGGGTACGTACCGTTGTATCGGATCGCCCGAAGCGAAATAGCGGCCCAACACGGTGGGAGCGGACAGGGTGAAAGCGCTGTTCCATCCCGCGACGAAAACCACATTACGATGGCCAGCGAGGCAACGACGGCCGCCCTCGAGCGTGCGGCCGTCGATGCCGATGATATCGGGGCCGTTTTCGCTGCGAGCGTCAGCGATTACTACGCGGAACATGGCGTCGCCGCGCAACTCGCATACAGGCTCGGTGCTCCGACCGACAGCAGAACCGGGGACTTCCGGGGGACCGCGCGTGCGGCCGCAGACGCGCTCGAGACGGCGAGACAGTACGTGCGTGCTACCGAGAAGCCGGTGGTCGTCGCCGCCGCGGACATCATGCCGGTCGAACCCGGGGGCGACGACGAGGAGACAATGGGAGCCGGCGCCGGGGCGCTCATCCTTCGGCCACGTAGCGACGATCCAGCCGCGACGATCGATTCGGTGGGACAGGCAACGACTGGCTTTCTCGAGCGGCACCGCGAACACGGGGAGTCCGCCGAACAGGGGGATCCCCGGTTCGAGCGTCGACACGGCGTCCAACCGGCCGTGACGACGGCGCTCGAACGAACCGAAACCGACGCAGATCCCGAGTATGCAGTCGCCAGTGCACCGGGGTATCGGTTCGTTCAAACGGCGCTTCAGTCCATCGACGCGGAACGACTCTCGACGTTCAACGACGTAGGGTACGCCGGCACGGCGACGTTGTTGCTCGACATCGCACACGCGCTGGAATCGACCGAGACGGGGGACTCTCTCGTCGCTATCGCGTACGGACAGGGCGGTGCGGACGCGTTTCGTCTCACCGTCACCGATGCGTCCGATGAACGGCCCGGGCTTTCGGTTTCGGAGCAGATCGAAACGAAGGAGTATGTACCATACATGAAACACGTGAACTCACGGGAACGATACGAGTATCAGGGGGTGCCGAATACATGAGCGGACCGCGCTACCATCGGACGAGACGGCAGGATCAACGACTGGTCGGCTTCGAGTGTCAGGCTTGTGGGTTCGTTTCGTTCCCGGACGAGAAACGAATCTGTAAGCGGTGTGGGGACGCACCAGCGGAGTTTCGGGACGTAGACCTCGCATCGTCCGGGACGATCAAGACGTTCGTGGTACAGGAGTACCTTCCGGACGATATCGAAGTTCCGCAACCGCTTGCGATCATCGACATCCCACAGGCTGACGGATCCGGCGAACCGACTCGCGTGTACGGCCTGTTGACCGAAACCGAACTCGACGAAATTTCGGTCGGCTGTACGGTCGACGTTCGGTTTCGAGAACTCTTCGACGAGGGCGCTCGACCGATCAATTCCTTTAAATTTTCGGTTCCGAGGGAGGATAAACGATGACTGATGCACACGTCGTCGGTGCCGGTATCATCGACTTCGGGGAGAAGTACGACTGGTCGTTCGAGGACTTACTCGAGGGCGCGTACCTCGATCTCGTCGAGAGCGTTGATTACGGGATCGATCCGACGAACGATATCGATGGCGTCTGGTACGGCACGCTGGACATCGCAAACGAGGGGTCGTCCGGTGCCGCGGTCGCACACGCGACGGGACTTTTCGAAACGCCCGCAACACACATCGTCAACGCCTGTGCCACCGGGAGCGATGCGTTTCGAAACGCCGTCCAGGCAATCAAGGCCGAGGACATCGATGTCGCGCTCGTGATCGGGGCCGAAAAGATGCTGGACTCGACGGAAGGCCTCATCGGCGGGGCGGCACTCGAACGGCTCTGGCGGGGACGCGGCGTGACAATGCCGGCGTTCTTCGGTATGCGTGCGACCCGTCACATGGATCAGTACGACACGACCCGCGAACAGATCGCGGCGGTGTCGGTGAAGAATCACGAGAACGGAACGAAATACCCACATGCCCACCAGCAGTTCGAGTGCTCCGTCGACGACGTCAAGGAGTCATCGACCGTGTCGTATCCGCTGAACCTGTATGATTGCTGCCCGGTAACTGATGGGGCCTGTGCCGTCCTCGTCGCCAGCGATGACCGCGCCCGCGAGTTCACCGACGCACCGGTCCGTGTCGCGGGCTACGGACTCTCCACCGATTCGTTCCAGCGTGGTGATGACCTCGCGTTGACGAATTTCCCCGCCTCCAGACACGCCTCCAGTACGGCCTACGAACGTTCCGGGTACGGTCCCGACGACATCGATGTCGCCGAGGTTCACGACTGCTTCTCGATTACGGAACTCATCACTTACGAGGACCTTGGATTCTGTGAACAGGGAGAAGGCGGATCTCACATCGACGAGGGCATCCCCCACTTGGACGGAGAACAGCCGATCAATCCCTCCGGCGGGTTGTTGTCGAAAGGGCATCCGATCGGCGCGACTGGCGTCGCACAGATCGCCGAAATATTCGAGCAGCTCCGCGGAGAAGCAGGCGATGTGCAGGTTCCCGACGCTGAAGTCGGCATGCAACACAATATCGGCATCGGCCGCAACGCCACCGGTGCCGTCTCCTGTGTGAACATCCTCGAGCGATAGTCACTGCGACCTATTTTTATCCGGCGGCAACAGAGGGCCTCGCGGGTACCGTTCCTGACGCACCGTTCGAGACGTAACACCGAGACGTCTTCCTTACTCTCCTTTCAGTTCCGCGAACGCCTGCTCGAGATCAGGCATTGCCGGGATGATACTTTCCCAGTCGAGCCAGATCACGTCGTCGGCAGATTCGGTGTAATCGTATCGGTTCGTGATCTCCTCCGGCGGGTCTTTGAGCTGAACGGGATATCCGTGCCCCAGCGTCAGTTCGACTGCGTTCTCGCGTTCATACATGTAATTGAAGAGGTCGTACACGTCGTCTTTGTTCTCGCTTTCATCGATCATGGTCCACCCCGTCGAATAGGTGAGACACCCCTCCTCGGGGATGACGTAGTCCATCGGGAGCCCGTCATCGACCAGATTTTCCGTCCGGCCGCCCCAGCCTTCGACGGCGTGTGCTTGCTCTTCCCGCAACAGACGGGGAAACTCGTCGCCTGCGGTCCAGTATTTGAAAATATTGTCGTGGAAATTTCGCTGTTCGTCCCAGACACTCTGGAACGTTTCGTCGTCGCTAAGCGCTTCCGACGGGGAAATTCCCATCATCGCGCAATTGTTGCAGAACCTCGTCGTGGCGTTATTGTGCATCGAGAGAACGTCGTTGTACTCCGATCCTTGCAGGTCTTCCCACGACGTCGGCTCCACGTGATCCGTATTGTATGCGATTCCCTGTGAATTGTTGTAGTAGAAGAGTCCGTAGTCGTGTCCCTCGAGGAACGGCGCATTTTTCCACGACTCTTTGATATTATCGTAGTTCGGAACTTCTCCGTAATCCAACTCGGTGAACAACTCCTCGTCGTAGACGAGCGAGTGCTGTGCGAACGCGGACGGGACCAGGTTAGTGAAATCGAACGCCCCGGGATTGTTCGATATCAGTTCCATTATCTCGGTATCGTCAGCGGCCGACTGGTGGGTGATCTGCTTTCCATTCTCTTCGGCCCACTGATCCATCACTTGTCGTTCGGCTTCCTGAGTGACCCCGCCACGACTGATGTACGTAAGCGTGTTTTCACCGCCGCCGCCGCCGAGGCAACCCGTGACTGCCATCCCACTGATGACTGCACCCGATTGAAGTACTCGCCGCCGTGACACTGGTTGTCGCTGGTTAGCGTTTGCCATCGACATCTACTTTTCAGGGTCGAGTATAAAGGTTGTGGAACATATCAACACATAACTAAAGGCGCGGCCGCCGCTGTCAGTGAGTAGCACGCGAGCGATTTCGCAGGAGTGTAATGGCGGACCAGCGGGCCGGATTCCTCCGTTCCGGTGTTGTCCGTATGGACGATAGGGGTCTTACTCTACCGAGTCACGACTTCAGTTCCATGAGAACCTCGTTCCAGTACTCGCTCCCGTCAAAGGCCAACTGGATTCGGTCCGCGATGCCGCCGTACTTGTCGAGGATTTCGTCCGCGAGCTCGTCCGGTGGGGCCTCGATCGCGAACGCATCGACCATGTCGGCAGTAACGAGTTCAGTCATTTCCTCCCACTGACCGTCTTTCGAGAGTTCGTGGAGTTCCATTCCGATGTCTTTCCAGCCGTGGATCTCGAGGACGTCGTGGTACGTCCTGGTCGACCCGTAAAACGCGATCCGTTGTTTCGCCTCCTGTCTCATCGCTTCACGTTCGTCTTCGGTTTCGCCGGTAATCAGGAAGGGGCTGGCGGACAGCGTTACGTTATTGGGGTCGCGGTCGCCGATTTCGGCGCCCGTCTCGATCAACGGCTTGATGACTTCCTCGGTGTACTTCGGCGTGTTGAAGGCGTGCATGCAGAGCCCGTCGGCGACATCGCCCGCCATCTTGAGCATGTACTCGTTTACTCCCGCCACCCAAATCTTCGGCGGCCCCGACTCGAGCGGGCCGGGATTGAATTCCTCGGTCATCAGTGAGAACTGATAGAAGTCGCCGTCGAAATCGAGTTCGTCCTCGTTACCCTGAAAGACATCGAAGATGTGACGCAGTGCGAGGACTTCTTCACGGAGCCGCGGCCCCGGTTTTTCCCAGTCGAAATCGACCGAAAACCGCCGTTCGTTGTGTCCTTTTACCTGAGTTCCGAGGCCGAGTATCATTTGCCCGTCGGAGAACCGCTGTAGGTCCCAGGCCATGTACGCCATCACCATCGGCGATCGCGTGAATGCGGTCGCGATCCGCGTTCCGATATTTATATCCTCAGTTCTTTCGGCTATGAGTGGCAGCGGCAGGAAGGGGTCTTCGTCGGTTTCGGGCGTAAAGACGCCATCGAAGCCGAAATCTTCGGCTTGGCTGGCCAACTCCGCTGATTCCGACGATAGCCCCTTGACACTGGTGTCAATCTTGATGTCAGTCATTGCCAATTGATTCCACTACCGACACACAGTTAATAGTACCGCTGTCAGCGACTGAGCCCGGTTCCAGACGCGAAGCAGCCGGATGGTAGTCGGTCCGAGAAGCCGACGAATCGTCTCAGCGATCGGACGGCGCAACGGCCTCCATGGTCGCGTCGATCGCATCGTCTTCCGCGGGACCAAGCCAGCCGATTCGAACGGCATCGCACCCATCAACAGCGGCGAAATCATCGATGACTGCATTCACCTCTTCGGGCGTCCCACAGGCGACGAGCCCGTCGAGGACCTCCGCATTGATGGCCTCCATAGCTGCCTCGCGATCCCCATCGAACCAGCGACTCCGTACCTCTTCGACCATCTCCTGGTATCCCTGCTCTGCGATCGACCGGCGATAGAACGGCCCGTAGACGGATATCATGAACGCGACGTGTTGTCGACCGAGGGCCCTAGCCCGGTCGCCGTCCTCGAGCGCACACGCTCGGAGTAGAACCGAGGTACGCAGCGATTCCGGATCCCGGTTGGCCATTTCGGCGCCTCGACGGAGGTCCTCCATCCGTCGTTCGAGTCCGTCCGGCGTAAACAGCTGCGGGACCCACCCGTCTGCGAACCGCCCTGCGAGTTCCACGCCTTTCGGGCCGAGCGCGGCAACGTCGATCGGTATCTCTATCGGGGTGGGTAGCTCGAGGGACATGCCGTCGAGTTCGAATATCTCGCCGTCGTAGTCGACGCTCTCGCCGGCAGTCGCCATGTCGACGATCTCGATCGTTTCCCGTAGCCTCCGTAACGGCCGGTCGAAATCGAGCCCGTGCCACCCCTCGACGATAGCTGGCGAACTAGTTCCGATCCCTAGCCGAAAGCGTCCGTCTGCGTGCGTCTGTATCGATCCTGCGGCCTGTGCGATTTGGCTCGGCGATCTGGAGTACGGGCCGATTACCTCGTCGGAAATGCGGATGTCGTCGGTTCGGTCGGCGAGTATCGTAAGGAGGGCGATGCTATCCCATCCCGTTACCTCCCCGAAACTCAGGGTTTCGAAGCCGAGCGTTTCGGCCCGCTGGGCGACGGCGGCCAATTCGTCCAGCGTGTCGTGGCGCCCGGGCGACAGTGTCAGGTCGATTTCGACGCTGTTTGACATGGTTGCTGTAACGAGACAGTCCCAATTAAATATTTGTGCCGGCGATGTGTGTGGACGCCCGAACCGTTGGTCGTCGCGGGGGGATTCTCACTCGTCGTCGTTGATCACGTGGAGTGCTCGCTCGGCGAGTTCGGGAACGCGTTGCTCCATTATCGGATAGTGCTCGTCGTCGGCGTTCCCTTCTATGTGGCGCCGGAAGAACATCTCACCGATCGCACCAAGTTTGTAGTACGCGAGCGCGCGATAGAAGCGGTCGTTCTCGAAACTGAATCCCGTCGCCGACTCGTACCGTTCGACGAGCGTCTCTCGGGTCCGATATCCGTCCTGGAGGAGATAGGCGGCATCGCCGGCGGTGCCGACAGTGGTCGTTTCGTCACCCTGGTCTGGCCAGTACGAGAGTAACCAGCCGAGGTCCGTAAACGGATCACCGAGCGTCGACATCTCCCAGTCCAAAACCGCCGTGATTGTCGGGGGCAGTTCCGGACCGAACATCACGTTATCCAGTTTATAGTCGCCGTGTACGAGCGTCTGCGGTGGATTCGACGGGACGTGGTCCTGAAGCCACTCGGTCACTTCGCGTACTTCGGGGATGGAGCGTTCCTCGGTGGTGGCCTCGAACGCCCACTCGTACTGTTGCTGCCATCGGTCGACTTGCCGCTGCGTAAAGCCGTCGGGATGACCGAATTCGTCGAGACCGATGGCTTCGTAATCGACGGTGTGGATGGACGCCAGCGTATCGATCATCTCCTCTCCCACTCGCCGTCGATACTCCGGTTGCCCGAATCGATCGGGTTCGTCGTCCCGAATTACGGTCCCTTCCATCCGCTCCATCACGTAGAACTCGGAGCCGATAACGTCCTCGTTCTCGCTGGCAACCACCGTCGTCGGAACCGGCACGTCCGTCCCCTGGAGCGCCTCGAGTACCGTGTACTCGCGAATTACGTCGTGTGCGGTGTCGGCGGTTTCGCCCGGCGGCGGACGCCGGATTACGAGGTCTCGATCACCCCACGTAACGAACAACGTTTCGTTGGAATGCCCTCCCGGGTGTCGATCAACGTCGAATCGGTCCGACGGACCGATGTGTTCTTCGAAAAACGCTTCGAGCGCGTCGAGATCGACGAGTCGGTCGAAGTACGTCTGGTCGTTTTCACTCATGTATTGTTTACTCCCATTCGTCCGTGATATTGGTATTCATGCCCTTAAATGTGTAGTCGTCCGCACACGGTGTCTCGAGGCGAGTAGCGTTCTGCCCCCGCTACTGGGTCGACTGCGGGGTACGGAACGATCAGTCCCGCGGGTTTGGACGGATCGAAACCTCATCGAGGTGATCGGACGCCTGCTCTCGTAACTGCTCGCTCGAGCGGTCACTTGAGCTTGCCTTTCAGCACTTTTCCCGTCGGATTTCGCGGAAGCGCCGTTCGGAACTCGACTTCGCGCGGTTTCTTGTAGCTCGCAATCCGCTCTTCGACGTACGAGACGATCTCCTCCTTGTCGAGATCGGAGGTCTCCTCGCGTGGAACGATGGCAGCTTTGACGCGTTCACCCCACGTTTCGTCCGGAACGCCGACGATTGCCACTTCGTCTACCGCCGGGTGTTCGTGCAATACCTCTTCGATTTCCGTCGGGTGAATGTTTTCGCCGCCGGAAACGATCATATCGTCCGCACGGCCGACGAAGTACACGAACCCCTCTTCGTCCCGCCGGATGAGGTCGTCCGAAATGAACCAGCCGTCCTCGTCGAAGACCTCGGCCGTCTTCTCGGGCATACCGTGATAGCCCGCGAACACTGACGGACCCTTGTAGCCCGCGCGCCCGATCTCACCGCGCGGGACGCGACTCCCGTCCGAATCGACGACTTTCATTTCGAGGTTGAGGGCGGGTCGCCCCACGCTCTCCGCCTTGTCGATCGTCCGATCCGGCGGAAGGCGCGTCGACAGCGCTTCCGTCTGTCCGAAGCTCTCGACGAGATCCGTCTCGAACGTCTCGATGATATCGCGTTTGAGCTCCGGGCCCGACGGCGCCGCTCCGGTTCCATAGCTCTCGAAACTCGAGAAGTCGTACTCTTCGAGACCGTCGACCGCGAGCAGTTGCCGACTCTGTGTCGGGACGAAGTACGACGAATTGATCGACTCCGCTTCGATGTAATCGAGAACTTGCTCTGGGTCGAATCCATCGACGACGATCGTCGTTCCGCCAGCGTAGAAATTCGTGATGAACGGAACAAACGCGCCGACGTGAAACAGCGGGGTTATGATCATGTGACGGTTCCCCTGCTCAATGTGGTCCCCCTCGTAGACGCCGTCGGCCGCAAGCGTGATCAGATTGTCGTGCGTGAAGATGCACCCTTTCGGCTTTCCGGTCGTTCCGCTCGTGTACATCAAGGCTGCGTCGTCGTTCCGTCCGGGAACGATATCGACCGGCGCATCCGACGCGTTCGTCACGACCGTCTCGTAATCGACGGCGAACGACGGCGCTTCCTCGCCAACGTACAGGAACGTCTCGACGGGAACGTCGGGATGATCGTGAATATCGGCGATCGTGTCAGCTCCGAACTCGTCCACGATTGCCGTTTGAGGATTGCTGTCCTCGAGCACGTATATCACCTCCTCGCCTTTGAATCGGTGGTTAATCGGGACCGGAAGCGCGCCGAGTTTCATCACGGCGAGGAAGACCTCGAGCGTCTCGACGTTGTTCTTCATATACAGCGCGACGGTGTCCCCCTCGTCGACGCCGCGTTCCCGCAAGCCGTTCGCGATTCGGTTCGTTCGGTCGTCGAATTCCGCGAACGTGTATTCCGTTACGCGTCCGTTTTCCGTTCGGTGAATCGCCGCTTCTCGCTCGGGATACTTCCGCCCGTTTCGTTCGGCCAGATAGCCGACTGTAAGCCCATTCATGCGTTCATGCACCACACATACCGGGATAATAGTTACGCGTATCGCGTTCCGGTTGCACTGCCGTTACACAGCTCGGTTCGCGGGGGATCGGTGTTTTACGGCGTATGACGGCCGCAAAGCAGTTCCTGGGCCGTTTCACACCGCTTTTCGGGGTCAGACGATGAGTCGGGACAACTATAGTAGCCACTGCAAGTCACTGCACACCTGATCGCACGACAGTAGCGCGGTTCGGAGCGAGCGCGGTTCGGAGCGAACGGAGTGAGCGAGAACCGCGGGGATGCGAACGGCGAGCGAAGCGAGCCGTGAGCGACCACCGCGAGCGAGAACCGCGGACTGTGCGACCAGTGTGTAACTAGTTGCAGTTGTTACTAAAATGGGTAGTTTCGCTTCGGAAATCCCTCCGCCAGTCGAAGCAGCGGCATTAGGAAAGTCGTCAGAATGATTGAATAGACGCCGAAGAGGAAGCGTTGTACAAGAGATCCTCTATTCGTTACACGCGCATAGAGAGACTCCCCCGTCGCGGTCATACCGAACGATAGTATCCCGTACTGGTCGTTTCCAGCGACGCCACTCACGGTGTGTTCTTCTTCGTGAGTATCACGCCACTCACCGTCGCAACGACTGGATTCAACGGCCGCAACGGGATCTCGCTGCCACATCGCGCGGACTCCCTGGTGCTCTCGGCGGCCGGAACGTGGGGTCCGACGCTGCTTCAGGCTACCGTGGTCGTTGCTATCCGTGGATTGTTGGCCTATGAGAACCGGGACTTCGGACTCATCCGGCCGAAGTCGAAACTGGGCGATTGATCCGCCTCGCCAAGTTATTTATCTCGGATGGTCACCGGGATGTTCTTCCGTTCAGGTTCGTCTGTAGTACCGAATGCCGTCCTCGACGGCGCTCTGTACTTGGCCGTGGTGTTCGAGATATCCGACGAGGCCGACGGTTTCCGCGAAGATTCGGCTGATCTCCCGTTTCGTTCCCGCTCTCTCTACGGCGATTTGAAAGGCCGTGGTTCGGCTGGATTCGATCCGTTCGAGGCATTGCTCGCATTTGTTCTCGAGGTCCGTTATCGATCGGTCGAGACACTCCTGATACTGATCGTGTACCGGCCCATGTCCGGGGTATACCTGATCGAAGTCGTAGGTTTTGAGTCGGTCTAGCGAGGAACGGAACTGCCGCACGCTATCCCTTACGCCGTCGTCGAAGTTAACGAGCAGCGATGGTGCGCGAAACGGTCGTATCGCCATGTCGCCGGAGAAAATCACTCGGTCGCCGTCGAGCATCGTCCCGAAACAGACGTGACTGATGTGATGGCCCGGGGCGTAGATCGGTTCCAATTCGCGTCCGCCAACAGTGAGAGGGTCGTCGTCGACCCAGACGTCGACTGCTTCTTCGGGAAGGGATTCGCGAACGACCCGATGGGCGACGAGCAATCGTTCGCTGGCGGACTCCAGACGACGAGGTTCGAGGCCGTTCTCGAGGAGGTTCGCCCGCGTTCGCTCGGTGACCGTTTCCATGTCCCGTTCGTATCGTTCTCGCATTCGTTTCGGCGCGTAGATCACCGGCGATCCTGCCTCATGGAGCGTCCGCGTCTGGCCGACGTGATCCGTATGGCCGTGCGTGAGCACGACGTGCTCGATGTCGGCCGGTACGTATCCGTGGTCGGCTAGTTCCGCACGCAATTCCTCCGAGCCGCGTTCGCCTGGCGTCCCCGCGTCGATGAGAATCGGCTCGTCGTCGGCTATCAAATACGCCGCCGCGTGGCCGGGTCGCCAGTCGACGGAAAACTCTAGTCGATGTATCTTCGCATCGCGGTCCGAACCGACAGTCTGATCAGCGTCGTTCATACGTCCAGTATGGAAACCCCAGTAGATAAATTTCGATTAGAGGCAAAAGAATCCGGTAGGGCGACCCTGAAAAACGGATCCGTCAGGCAACGGCAGTAGCTGATCGACCGACCGTCCAGTAGTTGGTATCGGTATCGAGGCCGTTTGCCGACGGCCTGGTATCGATCGTATGGGGTCTGCGACATAATTATCCCATACACAATATTAATCTGCTCACTTCATAGATGTACATAATATCCTAAGGGTGTTATCTATTTGCCGATGCATGTTTGATGGTATGTGAAAACAAGGCAAGATCCTTGTTATGGTTCGCTCTCACACGGATGAAACTCTCGTTATTACCCCTGATCTTCACCCCTGACCGTTCGTGTTCAGTCGTAGTACTATTCCAATCGGTGCACGGAGTCGAACGGTTGTCCTCCTTCGAAAAGGGGAATCGTTATTATGGACGACAAATACTAACAAATTGCGATGGATTTAGGTATCAACGACAGAACCGCCGTCGTTACCGGCGGTGCCGGACGAATCGGAAGCGCAGATTGTCGAACGCTCGCGGAAGAGGGCGCAAACGTCGTCGTCCTCGACGTCGACGAAGACGGTGCCTCCGAAGTCGCCGAAGAGGTAAACGAAACGGCAGGCGGAGGAGACGCCATCCCGCTGCTTTGTGATTTGACCGACAGGGACGACGTACAGGAATCGATGGACGCCGTTCGAGACGAGTTCGGCGGCGTCGACATTCTCATCAACAACGCCGCGATGGTGGACGCGCGCAACCGCATCGCCGACTTCGACGATGAGACCTGGGATCGGGACGTCGAGATTAACCTGACCGGAACGTACAACATCAGCAAAGAGGTCTTCCCGAAGATGTGTGACCGCGGTTGGGGTCGCGTCATCAACATGTCGTCGATGGCCGGCTGGTACGGCGGGTTCGGCCAATTCTCGTACTCGGCGACGAAAGCGGCGATGCTCGGCGTCGGAAAGACGATGGCGCTCGAAGGCGCACAGTCCGGAGTCACATCGAACGTCATCGCTCCGAACATCGTCGTCGATCAGTGGTCCGATATGACGCCAGACGAACTCCGCGAAAACGTCGACGAGTACTTCGCCCGAATCGCGGAGGCAACACCGATGCGACGCCTCGGTAGTGAGGACGACGTTGCGAACATGATTGCCTATCTCAGTTCGGAGCAGGCGTCGTACGTGACTGGACAGGTCATCGGCGTGACCGGCGGCATCGACCTCTTCTCGTTCTAACAGGGTCTCGTTCTCCTTATTGGTTTCTTCCCGGTGCACGTAACCGACGAAACGGGAAAGGCGAGCCCGCTTGGAACGACCACAGCGAGCCGGCAATTCGGCACTACACGATGTCTCCCACCCGTATCGAACGGGCAGCTACTCGGACGTTCTCGGAACCGAATACGGGGGATAATTTCGCTGCGTTACCGGCCTTCGAACTCGGGTTCGCGATCCTCGAGGCGCGCCGTGAACCCTTCCGTGTAGTCGTGTGTGTCGTCGAGTTGTTTCCCGAGGGCGTTTTCGTAAGCGAGTCCCTCGTCGAGTGGGGTTTCCAAGGCAGCGTTGAGCGCTTTGCGGGCCCGCTCCATGCCAAGTGGCGCGTTCTCGGCGAGATCGTCCGCGAGCTCACGAGCACGGTCGTCGACGACTTCCGCATCGCATACCTCGTTTACTAGCCCGATTTGCTTAGCTTCTTCAGGGTCGATGAACTCCCCGCTGAGGACCAGCTCTTTGGCTTTTGCCAGTCCGATCATGCGAGGGAGCCGCTGTGTCGCGCCACCGTGCGGGAACGTACCGAGTTTCACCTCGATAACGCCGTACTGTGCATCTTCCGAGATGATCCGGAAGTCCGCGGGGAGGGACAGTTCGAACGCTCCAGCGGGCGCGGCTCGTTTGATCCCAACGACGGTTGGGACGCGAGCCGTTTCGATTGCGTCGACGACATCCCCGAGTAGATCTCCCTGGGAGCCAGTACTGCGTGATTCCCGTTGCTGGGCTTGCTCTCCCCGGTCACGCATCATTTCGAGGTCCATCCCGGCACAGAATACTGGACCCTCACCGAGTAACGTGATCGCGCGAACGCTCTCGTCCGAATCCACTTCGGTAATCGCCTGCTTCAGGTCGGTCAGCAGGGCCTCGTTCATCGCGTTGCGCTTCTCCGGTCGATTTAGAACGATATCGGCACGGTGTTCGTCGATCTCCACAAGTACGTTGCCGCTTCCTATCTCGCGCATGATCGCCAATCAACATCCGTCCCCTTAGTTCCTCTCAAAGTGGTAGTCCGTTCGTCGCGGTTCGACGTCGTCGACTAACCGTTCGAAAGTGATAGACTCCCAATTTGATCGCTGCCGTAGACAAAGCTATTAATAGCTCGATGATAATGTGACACATGCCAATGAAAAACGCTGTCATTGTTGACGCAGTGCGAACTCCGTTCGGGAAACGAGATGGATCGTTCCGCGATACGCATCCACAGGATCTCGCTGCGGAGCCGCTTAAGGCGCTCCGAGAACGGAACGGGTTCGACCCGGAGACGATCGAAGACGTCATCTACGGGTGCGTGAGCCCGGTCGACGAACAGGGACTGAACGTCGGTCGGCTCGCACCGATGGTCGCGGGCTGGGGCGATATCGTTCCGGGCGTCCAACTCAACCGAATGTGTGGTTCCGGTCAGCAAGCGACTAACTTTGCGGCTGCAAACGTCATGGCCGACCAACACGACGTCCTCATCGCGGGCGGCGTCGAGCACATGACTCGCGTTCCGATGGGATCCGACGCGAACTCGGACAGCCTCACGGACACGTACTTCGAGCATTTCGACGAACGGACGAATCAGGGCGAGGGTGCCGAACGCATCGCCGAAGAGTGGGATCTCTCCCGAACGGAACTCGACGAGATCGCCGTCGATTCCCAGCAGCGCTGGAAGCGGGCCTGGGACGAGGGACGCTACGACGATCAGGTAATTCCTGTCGAGACCGAACTCGACGGGGATGACGTCGTCGTGGAGCAAGACGAACATCCCCGACCGGGAACCGATCTCGAGACGCTTTCGAACCTGCCGCTGTCGTTCCGTGAGGAAGGGGACGGGTTCCACCATCCCGGGAACTCCTCCGGAATCGTCGACGGATCGTCCGCCTTGCTCATCGCGAGCGAGGAAGCCGCTGCGGAACACGGCTGGGACCCGATGGCCCGTATTCGGCAGACGGAGGTCGTCGGCGTCGATCCGGTGACGATGCTCAAGGGCCCGATTCCGGCAACCGAACAGGTCCTCGAGAAGGCGGATATGACTGTCGGCGATATCGATCTCTTTGAGGTCAACGAGGCGTTCGCGTCGGTCGTCGGCGCGTGGCTCGAGGAGTCGGGCGCGTCCTGGGAGAACGTCAACGTCAACGGCGGGGCGATCGCCCACGGTCACCCGCTGGGCGCGACCGGCGCGATGTTGCTGACCAAACTCGCCCACGAACTCGAGCGCACGGGCCAGGATACCGCGCTGTCGACGATGTGTATCGGATTCGGCCAGGGTGTCGCAACGATCATCGAACGGGTCTGAACCGCGTTCGGACGGCGCCGTCGCTTTCCAGCTCACTTTTTCGTAACCGGCGGTACTCACTCGGGCTCCGCCATCCGTACGCCAGTTACGGGAGGCGGTGTTTCGCTAGGAGTCTCGAGAACGTCACGTTATTCGGCTCGTCTGGACCCGTTCGGTCTCCGCTTCAGACGGCCGCGACCGTCACACGAATCGAAGCGACGAGGAAAACGCGGCTCAGTCGGTCAGACCCGTAGCCGTCGAGCGGAGCGCATCGGCTCCCTGCAGATGCGAGAGTAGCGTCTCGTGCAGTGGACCGTTCGATCCGAGCAGTTCGTTTCGCGTGTCGAGGCCGACGTTTGGCTCGTACTGAGTGCCGTCGGCCGTCGTTACGGTCGCCCCTGCCGTGCAAGCGATGACCAGCCCTGCGTTGACATCCCAGGGATAGGTATCATACTCCCAGACGGCGTCCGCGCTGCCGGCTGCGAGATAACAGAGGTTTAGTGCAGCAGAGCCGAGCCGACGAACGCCTCGGGCTTCGTGGTAACTGTGGGACAAGAACGTTCCGTCCGGATCGTATCCGGAGAGTAGCATACACTCGTCGAGGGACGTTCGCTCGGTCGTGGTAAGGGGTGTACCGTTGAGCATCGCCTCCTCGCCGCTGATCGCGCTGAACATCTCGTCGGTTTCGGGCGCGTACACGACCCCCACGACGGGGGTTTCGTTTTCGAGCAGCGCGATCGAGATGGAGTAGTTTGGGTTCCCGTGCGCGAAATTACCGGTACCGTCGAGGGGATCGACCGACCACGTGTACTCGCTCGAGCCGTCCCGTTGGACGTCCTCTTCGGATCGGATTCCGTGATCGGGGAATTCGCTCTCGAGGACCGTTGTGATGATGTTCTCGGACTTATAGTCGGCCTCGGTGACGATGTCCGACTTGTCCGACTTAAATTCGATCGATTCGGTCTGTCCATGGAGTTCCCGAAGTGCGGGCCCCGCTGCTCGGGCAGCGTCCATCGCCGCTTGCTTCGCTCGCTCCAAGAACGGTTGCTCGTCGTGAGTTCCGTCGGTTCGAGTTCCCACGTCACTGGATCCGGTGTCGTCCCGGTCTTCGCGGACGCTCCACCCCAGCTTTTCGGAAACCGAGGTAAAGAAGTCGTCGTCGTAGCTCGTATTGACGACGTGGGCTGCCGTTCCTGCCCCCTCTATCGTGACGACATCCGCTTCCCCGAGCCTCGTCTGGGCACGACCACCGTCGACGAGCAGGTTCGCTGGCCCTTCGGAGACGACTTGAAGGGTCGTCCCCGCATCGACGATGAGGGGCCGCACGCCGAGTCGATGGGTGTGAAGCGGGACGACCTGCAGCGAAGTGTTGTTCTTCGGATAGTGGATGGGGCCGCCGGCCGATAGCGAGACGCCAGTCGAACCCGTCGGCGTCGATACTGCGAGCCCGTTTCCTTCGTATTCACCGATGAACTCGTCGTCAGCGTACACTTCCAGCCGCGTGATCTTTCGGTCGACCGGGTTCTCGGGCGGGACGTGTTCGATCATCACGTCGTTGATACCCGTACAGTCGACGCCATCCGCAGTGACCTGCAGTTGCTGTCGCTGATCGATCGTCGCCTTCCCGGAGACTGCTTCCGTGAGGGCGGCGGTGAGATCGGTCGGCGAGATGCTCGCGAGGAACGCGAGACTGCCGGCGTTGACCCCGAGAATCGGTATCTCTTTGGGACTGAACTGCCGAACTCCCTCGAGGTATGTCCCGTCGCCGCCGAGCGTGACGCCGAGATATTCGGTGCCTGGCTCGTAGATCGAGTCGATATCGTTGCCGACGTCGACCGCGTTGACAGAAATGCTTCGCGTTCGTCCCCACTCTTCGATAGTCGCGAGTTCCTCGTCGCTGTCGGGACTGACGAGGACGATGAGCTCTTCCGTGGTGGCGAGTCGTCTTCCAATCATGATTATTTCGCGCTATCAACCTGATGGAAACACCGCGTCATACGCTGTTCCATGTGGGTAGATAGCAGCACGCATTCAAAGCGTATTATATCTTATAAACGTTTGGAAATGCCATGATATTGGGTTAGAAATTTTCACCTTGTGTGAAATCCACGGGACAAATACGAAATAGCAACGTCTCGCCGGTTACGAATCACCCCTCGCACCGATCGAACGGTGAGCAGATCGATCTGATCGCCGGTCGTACTATGAACAGCGATGGTCGTTTTCACTTCCGACTCCCGAAACACCGTCCGATTAATCACACAACTACTTCGAGAAGAGGACGATATTCGACAGTCTCACGAGATGGCTACTGAACTCTCTTACCACTCGCATCCGAGGTGGAAAGCTTAGCGAAAGACGAGTGCTCACCACTCGTAGCGTGTTCCTCACAAACCGATCCGGTCGATCTACCGCTGAGAGACGGTCGTCGTTTCCGATGGCGTTCAGTCAGTATTCGACTCGTCTCCGATCAGGCCTCTCAGTATTCTCAACTCTTCCTCTTCGGAGATTTGACCCGAGTGCATGCAGGCGTGAACGACCTTGTGAACGAGAACGGGATCTCCGAAGACGGGGCGTGATTGCGGTTGCTCTTCTAGACGTTCTTCGATCCGTTGGACCCGTTTGCGAATTTCAGTAGTGTCACTCCTCGCTCCGATCTCGAATGTCTCATTTGCCATTTCCTCGCTCTCCGTCGGTTTGTCGGGTCCGAATATTCGTTCGACGAACTCGTGACGATTATTCCACTCGAATTCCTCCACGTCGTTTATTCGTCGACAGATCGTCGCGCTACTCACATCGAACTGTTCAGCGATCTCCTTCTGCGTTTTTTCCGGTTTCTCGTAAATTGCCCGGAGAATTTCTCGTTGCTTTTCAGGTATCCGTTCGGGGTCGATTGCCGGTTTCTCCTGTAGTTCTCTCTCCTGTGTCGCTAAATCAGTGTCTGTCAATTTCTGCTCCATTTCACCGTTTGAGTCGTTCCCCGTCTCTCTCGGAAGCTCTTCTGCCGGATCTCCCCCGTCTTTCTCGGAGACCCGTGCCGGATCGCCATACTCCTCTAGAACGTGTTCTACCAGATCCGCCGATGCCCCGTTGACTATTTCTGCGAGTTCCGTGATGGTCGTATTAGGTCGTTCTTCCGCAAGATCGAGGATTTTCTTGTGTATAATCGCCCGTGGCGTAGCCGATGATCCAGTCGCTTCCCCCCTTTGCGATGGTCGTGTTGACTCACTCATATCTCTCTGTTGCCAGTGAATGGCATTCGTGCCAAATCAAAGCAGAGAACACTATTATAGATACCTATAATACTCCTATCCAGTTCCAATTAATATATTTACACCAAGAAAAAATATTTATATTGGAGTACTATCGGTTCACTTGAGGATCAGTACGAGTGATGAACAGGCTACCGAGCGGCCAGCTCACAGCTGTTGGTCCCCGTCGATAACCGCGAGCGTCTGTTCGGCGAGACGCGGCACGCCGTCTTCCATCGCGGGGTACAGCGGATCGGCTGAGTTCCCCTCAAGATACCGCCGGAAGAACATCTCGCCGAGTCCGGCCATCTTGTACGCCGCCAGCACCTGGTAGAAGCGGCGATTCTCGAACGCCACACCCGTTTGCCGTTCGTATCTGTCGACGAGTTCGTCGCGAGTCGGATATCCGTCGCGAGCCATGAACGTGCTCATCAACTCGGGCATCGCGGGTCCGGGATCTGACGGATCGTGCCAGAAGAGCAGCATCCATCCGAGATCGGTCAGCGGATCGCCGAGCGTCGACAGCTCCCAGTCGAAGATCGCGCCCAGCCGCGGCGGCACGCCCGGTTCGAAGAGCACATTGTCGAGTTTGTAGTCCCCGTGAACTAGGGCGTGTGCGTGATCGGACGGGACGTTGTCCCGCAGCCAGTCGCCCACGGTCTCGAGCTCCGGAACGGCGCGCTCCGATTCCGTCACTTCGAACGCCCACTCGAGTTGCCGGTGCCACCGGTCGACCTGCCGTTCCGTGAACCCGGCGGGGCGACCGAAGTCACCGAGTCCGACGGCCTCGTAATCGATCGCGTGGATTCGGGCGAGCGCATCGACCAGTTCCGTGCCGATGTCGGTCCGGTGCTCAGGCGTCGCGAACCGCTCGATCTCGTCGTTCCGAAGGACGTCGCCGTCCTCGCGGACCATGACGTAGAATTCGCTCCCGATGATCGAGTCGTCGGTACATGCCAGGACAGTTTTGGGAACCGGGACGGCAGTCTCCTGGAGCGCGTCGATCGTCCGGTATTCGCGGAGCACGTCGTGAGCGGTATCCGCGGTTTCCCCGGCCGGTGGCCGGCGTATCACGAACTCGCGGTCGTCCCACTCGACGAACAGCGTTTCGTTCGAGTGGCCCTCGTCGTGGCGCAGTACCGTGAAGTGGGCTGGTTCACCGAGGCTTCCTTCGAGGTAGCGTCGCAACGCTTCCTCATCGACGAGTCGCTCTAGATACCGGTCGTTATCTCCCATAGCGATCATCGAACCTCCGTTCTACTGTCATCGTCGATAGTACGGAAAATGTGGCTAAGTAAGTTCTGGGTCGGCGAACCGCGGTCCAGCCCGACTCGACCTTTCAGGCCGACTGTTGCTGTCATTCCCCACCTCTGGGGTTGGTTTCGAACACAATCTCTCCACTAGCCGAAATGTAATAACGAATTCCGTTTGTTCTGTACAATGTCTTGGCCGTGTTTAGACGCTAGTAAGAGCGGCTAAATGTCTAACTTACTAGGAAGTGAAGCGGGAAGAGGAGTTTGTGTCCAGCAAACTCGCCCGCTTCACTGATCGGGTTGTGTCGCTTGCTCAAAAAGCCGTCGTCGGCGAGCCGGATCCAGCGTTCGAAGAAGGTGAAAATGGCTACGCAGACTGGGTGATCGTGGCAATTCACGGCCTCCGCGAGTACCTTGATCACACGTATCGGCGGCTGCTGGACGTGCTTCACGAGATGCATGGAATTGTTGAGAAACTCGGTCTAGCGGTGGCTGAACTGCCTGATTTCACGACCGTGTGTACGCGCAAGCAGGATCTTAAAATGCGAATCTGGCGCGTCCTGCTGCGGTTGTCGGCGGAGTTGCACGATCTCGGCGATGTCCAGGCGATTGACGCAACCGGCATGGACCGGATAGCTGCCAGCCAACACTACGCAAAACGCACGAATTACACGTTCGAGGCGGTGAAAACGACGCTCCTCAGTGATTGCAAGACTGGTGTGATCCTCGATATACATTGTTCGATGAAACAACCGCATGATTCGAAAATCGGTTGGCAGATGGTCAAACGGAACCTCGACAAACTGAACATTCTTACAGCCGACAAAGGCTACGACTGGTGGCTGCTTCGCCAAAGATTACGAGCTGAAGGCGTCAAACCGGTGATCAAGCACCGCGAATTTGGCTGGCACGGCATCGCTAACAACCTTCTGCAAGATGATACGATCTACCATCAACGCTCGAACGCAGAATCCATATTTTTCGCGTTACGCCGAAAATACGGCGAGATCGTTCGCGCTCGAACGTGGTTTGGTCAGTTCCGCGAACTCGTGCTGAAATGCGCTGTCAGAAACATCGAACTCAGCGTCAGCCACTCACAACCGTGAATTTACGCGTCTAAACAAGGCCCAATGTCTTCCAATATCGAACCAATAGCAACTAAAATCGATACCCAAGACAGTTACTCGGCGACCGGCGGGATCGGCGGCACGAGCGGGAACCGACCACAAATCACTATAAGCGGCCCGACCGATTTCCCTCGCATGGTAGCGACTGATGTTCTCGTGATCGGCGGGGGACCGGGCGGCTACACCGCTGCGATCCGCGCCGCTCAGCGCGGCCACGATGTCACGCTCGTCGATCGAGACGGGGTCGGCGGCACCTGTCTCAATCACGGCTGTATCCCCTCGAAGGCGTTGTTGACCGCCTCAAACCTCGTTACCGACCTCGAGTCGGCGTCACAGATGGGGATCTACGCGGAGCCGTTCGTCGATGTCGGCGAACTGATCGACTGGAAGGATGACGTCGTCGACCGGCTCACGGGCGGCGTCGAGAACCTCTGTGAAGCAAACGGCGTGACGGTGCGGGAGGGAACGGCGCGTTTTACGGCCGACCACACCGTCGAGATCGACCCTAGGGACGGCGCGACTGTGGGCCTCGAGTTCGAAAACGCGATCGTCGCGACCGGGAGCCGCCCGATGGAGATCCCCGGATTTCCGTTCAATGCCACGCCGATCCTGAACTCCCGGCAAGCGCTGGCGCTCGAGACGGCGCCCAGTTCGCTGGTCGTCGTCGGCGCGGGATACATCGGGATGGAGCTCTCGACGGTGTTCGCGGCGCTCGGGACGGACGTGACGGTTATCGAGATGGAATACGACGTGTTACCGGGCTACGAAGCGGATCTCACGCAACCGGTCAGGGAACGAGCCGAATCCCTCGGCGTCGACTTCCGGTTCGGGCAGGTCGCGTCCGAGTGGTCCCGAACGGACGACGGGAGCGTCACCCTCCACACGGACGGCGCGTCCGGGAGCAGTTTCGAGACGACCGCGGACAAGTTGCTCGTGGCGATCGGTCGGGAACCCGTCTCCGACACGCTCGCCCTCGAGGCAGTCGGGGTGGAACCGAACGACGGCGGGTTCCTCGAGACCGACGATCGAATGCGGACGACCCGCGATCACGTCTTCGCGGTCGGCGACGTCGCCGGCGAACCGATGCTCGCACACACGGCGATCGCGGAGGGGCTCGTCGCCGCGGAGGTCGCGTTGGGCGGCGACGCTGCACTGCGTGACGCCGCGATTCCGACGGCGGTGTTCGTCGATCCGGAAATCGCCACTGTCGGCCTGACGGAGTCGGAAGCGAGCGATGCCGGCCACTCGCCGGTCGTCGGCGAGTTCTCGTTCGACGCCAGCGGCCGGGCGCTCACGCTGACGGAGACGGATGGGTTCGTTCGTGTCGTCGCCGAGGAGGACGGCGGCCGGCTCTTGGGCGCACAGATCGTCGGCCCTGAGGCCTCCGAACTGATCGGCGAACTCGGGCTGGCGGTGGAGACGGGACTGAGCCTCGAGGACGTCGCCGGTACCGTCCATATGCATCCGACGCTCTCGGAAGCGGTCATGGAGGCCTGCGAGAATGCGCTCGGACAGGCGATACACACGTTGAACCGCTGACCGACGGGACGGTCGCCGACTGCGTCAGGGCTCGACGAGTACTTTGATCAGGTCGCTATCGGGATCGCCGAGGCGTTCGAACGTCGCTTCGGTTTCCTCGAGCGGAACGGTCCCAGTGAGCATCGGTTCGGGATCGATGCGCCCGTCGGCCAAGTAGTCCAGCGCGGTCGCGAACTCGGACCGCGGAACGAGGGGTCCGCCCTGGAAACCGAACGAGCCGACGAGTTCCCGTTCTGCCTGCATGATGTCGTTGGGATGGATCGGAACTTCCTCTTCGAAGACGCTGAGGACGACGACCCGTTCCCCGTACGCGGTACTCCGGAGCGCGTCCGTAAGTGTCGCGGCCGTTCCGGCGCACTCGAACGAGACGTCCACGCGGTCGGTTTCCCGCCGAATCTCCTCGACGGCATCGTCAACGGTCGGATCGATGACGACGTCAGCCCCGAGCGCCGCCGCGGCTTCTCGACGGGCCGCCCGCGGTTCGCTGACGCAAATTTCGCGGGCACCGGCCGCAGCGGCGCCAGCGACCACGCCGAGACCGATCGGCCCGGCGCCGAACACCGCGATGCGATCGGTCGGCTCGAGGCTCGATCGACGGACGCCTCGAAGCGAGACGCCGAGGGGTTCCGCGAGCGCGGCGTGGCGAAGCGACACCTCGTCCGGAACGGGGACCGCCATCGAGGCCGGAACGACGGTCCGATCCGCGAATCCGCGGCTGGCGACGACGCCGCCGTCCCCCTGTTCGCAGAGGTGGTACTTGCCGGTCGCACAGTAGCGACAGTCGTCGCAGGCGATGACCATGTTTAGCGTGACCCGATCACCGACGCCGACGTCGTCGACGTTGTCACCGACCTCCGAAACGGTGCCGGCGATCTCGTGGCCCATCGGCTTCGGCAAGTATTCGTCCCAGTCCGACTCCGGAATCGAGTGATCGATCGTTTCGGCCCGGATCGGAACGGGACCGACCTCGTACTCGTGCAGATCGGAGCCACAGATCCCCGTGTATTCGATGTCGACCGCGACCGTTCCCGCCGAGACGGGGTGTCGATCGACGTCGTCGACGCGGAGATCTCCCGGCCCGTGTAGGTATACGGCGTCCATTGTTTCGAGTACTCATACCACGGTCGGAAACGTAAATCTACGTGTGTCGCGGCCGCAATCGGACGGCTCATACGGGCTGCAATCGTCGTTACCGGCGCAACCCAGGTCCAAGATCGCACCGAAAAATCGTCGCTCGAGACACCGACGGGATGGCGGCCCGAGCCGTTCTAGCGCGCCGGTTTGGTCGCGATACCGTAACGTGACTCGAGCGGCTGGCGTTCGTGCCCACGTTCGCCGGAACAGATAGCGGTCGCTCTAATGAAATCCGTGCCGGTCGGCCGGTCACGGACGAAAGAGCTAACACACTGATCCCGGAAAGAGTGGGGTATGGGTTATCTTCCCACATTACCGGAGACGCTGTCACGGACGACGCGGAAGTACCCGGATCGGGAAGCGATCGTCTACCCCCGAAAGGACGTCCGTCTGACCTACACCGAACTCGACGAGAGAGCGACTCGGTTCGCGAACGCGCTCCGGGAGCGCGGCGTCGAACCCGGCGACCGCGTCTCGCTGTTGCTTCACAACTCCGCGGAGTTCGCTATCGCGCTGTTCGGCCTCCTGCGGGTCGGCGCCGTCTTCAATCCCGTGAACTATCGCCTCGCGCCCAGCGAGGTCGGCTACATCCTCGACGACTCTGGGTCGACGGTACTGATCTTCGAGGAGGCGACGCGAGACACGGTCGAGCGCGGCCACGACGAGTTCGGGACGATCGAGGAGTACGTTTACGTTGACGACGACGTCGAACGTACGCCCGAGTACGCCGCCGGGTTCCACGACCTGCTCGAGGGAGCGTCGGCCGCACCGCCGGCTGTCGACGTGGTGTCGACGGACCAGTACGCGATCATGTATACCAGCGGGACGACGGGCCGGCCGAAGGGGGTCGTCCACTCCCACCGGGACGCGACCTATCACAACATGCTCTATGCCGGTCGGATGGGGCTCGATTTTACGGATATCGGGGTCTCCGCGATGCCGCTGTATCACAACGCCGAACTCAACTGCGGGCTGCTCACCCGGGTCAACCTCGGCGCGACATCGGTCATCCTCCACGACTTCGACCCGCGACGCGCCCTCGAGGTCGTCGACGAGGAGCGCGCGACCCACCTCTTCGTCGCCTCGCGGATCTGGGGACAGCTGCTCGAGGAATCGACGACGATGTCGTCGTTCGACGGCTCGTCGCTCGAACTCGGCGTCTACGGCGCCGCCCCGATGCCGCCGTCGCTGCTCGAGGAGTGCATCGAGAGGTTCACTGAGGACTACGCGACCGCCTACGGGATGACGGAGATGGGGCCGTGCGCGACGTTCATCCTCCCCTTCGAGGTGCGGGAACACCTCGAGAGCGTTGGGCGGGCCGCGCCGAACCACGAGGTCCGGATCGTCAAACCGACCGAGAACGAGAATCCGAACGATCCTGTCACGCCGGAGGACACCGTCGATACCGGGGAGACTGGAGAGATCATCCTGCAGGGGCCACCGATGATGCAGGAGTACTGGAACCGGCCGGAGAAGACCGCGGACGCGATCCGCGACGGCTGGTTCTTCACGGGCGACGCGGGCTATCTCAACGAGGACGGCTACCTCTTTCTGGTCGACAGGATCGATGACATGATCATCAGCGGCGGCGAGAACATCTATCCGACCGAAGTCGAAAACGTCCTCTACGAGCATGACGGCGTCGCCGAAGTCGCCGTGGTCGGGGAGGAAGACGAGGAGTGGGGCGAACGGGTCGTCGCACACGTCGTTCCGGACGGTGACCTGACCGTGGACGACCTCGACGAGTTCTGCCGGGAGCACGACGGCCTCGCCGCGTTCAAGCGACCGCGGCGGTACGAGTTCCGCGACGACCTCCCCAAGAACCCGAGCGGGAAGATCCAGAAGTACAAGCTCCGCGACGAGGCCGAAGCGTAGTCGGCGGTGCGACGTACGCGGTCACCGGACCGGCTGGTAACTGCGCCCGTCAGTCTGGCGGTCTCGAGCCTTTGTCGCGTTCGTTCCTGTACTCGAGCGCCGGGTCGAACCTCTCGGTCGGCGCGGTGCGATTGACCGCGCTTGCTCCGCCGCTCGCTGCGCGCCGACGGTCTTACCCGAGAGCAGCAGTTCCTTCGCCTCGTGGCGGTTCGTCGTCCGTAAGCAAGGGACGAATCGTCGCCTCCCGTCGAGATACCGCAGCGATACTCGAATGTATTAACTAATCATACATAATATATTTTTAATTATCTCCTTATACGGCGGTGTTGAGCGCTACGCGTATGGCGTATTTGTGTAACGTTGACATAGGCGGGACACACACTGATGCCGTCGTCATCGATCAGCACGGCTCCGTTACGGAGGCGAAGGTGTCGTCGACGCCGGACGACTTCTCGCGGGGATTCTTCAACGCACTCGAGCAAGGGGCCGCGAAACGGGATCTCGCGCTCGACGAACTGCTCGAACGGACCGAGGTCGTCTCACACGGGACGACGGTCGGAACGAACGCGATCATCGAAGGGGAAGGCGTCGACGCGGCGCTCGTGACGACCCGCGGAGCCGAGGACGTCATGTTCGTCATGCGCGGCGGTGCCGCGGTGAGTAAAGGGCAGAGCATCGAAGACGTGTTGAGCTTCCGTGACGCGAGCAAGCCCGACCCGATCGTAGAGCGAAAACGGGTGTACGGCGTGGACGAACGCGTCGACTGCATGGGTGACGAGGTCGTCGACCTCAACGAGGAGCGCGTCCGAAACGTGGCTCGGGAACTCGCTCGGAACGAGGTCGATGCGGTCGCCGTCAACTTGCTCTGGTCGTTCCTGAACGATAGTCACGAGGTCCGGATCGAGGAGATCCTCGAGGAGGAACTCCCGGACGGGACGTTCCTGACACGGGCGAGCGATCTCATCCCCAAGTGGGGCGAATACGAGCGCACGACGGCGACGGCGATAAACGCCTACATCGGTCCCTCGACGTCGGAGTACATCGACCGGATCAACGACGGCCTCGGCGAGCGCGGCTACGACGGGACGTTGCTGGTCATGCAGTCCGGCGGCGGAGTGATGTCCGCCGAGGACGCGGTTCGCGAACCGGTCAAGACGATCGACTCGGGGCCGGCGGCCGGGATTATCGGCTGTCGCTACCTCTCCGAGCGACTCGAACACGAGAACATCATCGCCGCGGACATGGGCGGGACGAGTTTCGATATCGGACTCCTCACCGACGGGGAACCGATTACGCAGCCGAACAACGTCATCAACCAGTACGAGTACATGATCCGAAACGTCGACGTTGATTCCATCGGGAGCGGCGGCGGCTCTATCGCCCAAGTCGACGCGGATACGGGCCGACTGCAAGTCGGCCCGGAGAGCGCCGGTGCGGATCCCGGCCCGGCCTGTTACGGTCGGGGCGGCACCGATCCGACCGTGACGGACGCGGACCTGCTGCTTGGGTTTCTCGACCCCGATCACTTCCTCGGCGGTCGACAGCACCTCGACGAATCGAAAGCGCGTGACGCCATGTCCGCAATCGGGGACGAACTCGGTATGTCGCCCGAGGAGGTTGCGAGCGGCGTCTTCGAGATCGTGACCGCGAAGATGGCCGACTCGATTCGACAGCGAACGATCAACCGTGGCCACGATCCGCGGAAGTTCATCCTCTATGCGTACGGCGGGGCCGGTCCGCTTCACGTTCCCGCGATCGCTCCCCAGCTCGACGTCGACACCGTCGTCGTGCCGAGCGGCGATACGTCGTCGGTCTGGTCGGCACTGGGCGTCTCGTCGTCCGACTTCCTGTACCGACAGGAGGTATCGAACATCACGACGGCACCGTTCGATCCCGCGGCAGTGACCGACTCGTTCCGGGCCATCGAAGACGACCTCACCGATCGACTCCGTGCCGAGGGGTTCGAATCCGACGAGATCGACGTCGAGCGGTACGCCGATCTCCGCTATCAGGCGCAGGTCCATCAGGTGAGCGTTCCGGTCCCGAACGGGCGGTTAGACGAGTCGGACATGGACGCCGTCGTCGATCGGTTCGAACGAAAGTACGAGGACCTCTACGGCGAGGGCGCGGGATACACCGAATCGGGCTTCGAGATGGTCACGATCCGATGTGACGTCTCCGGCCGGACGACGAAGCCGAACCTCGAGCGGGAGTCGTCCGAGGGTGAGGCGATTCCGAAGACCGAAACGGACGTGCTTTGGCCCAGCGAGGGCCGCCGGCTCGCGACCGAGGTCTACGAGGGAACCGAGCTCGGGCCGGGGATGACCGTCGACGGACCGGCGATCGTCAGGATGAACCACACCACAGTTGCGATTCCGCCGGAAGACGACTGCGAGATCGACCAGTACGACAATTACGTCATCGACATCGGAGGTGAATGAGCATGCCGATCGAAAATCGCGGACGAGAGGAGATCGACACGAGCACGGAACACACGGGTTCGGACATCTGGGAGGACTTCGTCCAGGGGTACATCCCGGAAGATCCGATCGATATCCACCCCCAGCTGTCGTTACACACCGCCTACGAGACGGACGTCGATCCGGTCACCTACGAAGTGCTCCGACACAGGCTGTACAGCATCAACGAGGAACACGGGGCGACCCTGGAGAACGTCTCGGGGTCGCCGGTCGCGTACTTCGCGCAGGACTTCAACCCGACGATCCTGACCGCGACCGGCGAGGTCGTGTTTCAGGGCCCGTACATCCAGTTCTTCTCCCCGATCGCCGAACTCCAGGCCAAGTGGATTCTGGAAAACCGAAGCGGGAACCCGGGTATCGAACCGGGCGACGTCTTCATTTCGAACGACACCTGGGTCGGAAGTACGCACCAACCGGACGTGTTCTTCCTCGCGCCGGTGTTCCGCGAGGGGGAGCTGTTCTGTTGGGTCGTCAACACGCTCCATCAGTACGATATCGGTGGCAGCAACGCCGGAAGCTTCTGTCCCGGCGCCAGCAACGTCTTCGAGGAACCGGTTCCCATCCCGCCGATCAAAGTCGTCGAGGGCGGCGAGGTCCGCGAAGACCTCCGGCAGATGTACCTCCGCCACTCCCGCCTGCCCCAGATGGTGGGACTGGACTTCAACGCCCAAGTCGCCGGCGTCAACGTCGCACGCGAACGGATCAACGACACCATCGACGAGTACGGCGCCGAGACGGTAAAGGGGGTCATGCACGAAGTTCTCGACGACGCCGAGCAGAAATTCGTCCGGAAACTCGAGCAGATCCCCGACGGAACCTATCGGGGTCGCGCGTACATGGACGGATCGAAGACCGGTGATACGGGTATCTACCGCGGGGAGATACAGATACAGAAGGAGGGAGATACGCTCACGTTCACGAACGAGAACACGGCACCGGACAAGGACGCGATTAACTGTACCTACGCCGGCTTCCGGACCGCGATCATGAGCGTCCTCAACCCGTTCATGATGTCCGACGCCATGTGGGTTTCCGGCGGACCGCTTCGCCACATCGAGATCGAGACAACGCCAGGGACGATGACCCACGCTCAATGGCCCTCGGGAACGAGCAACGGTGGGACGGTCTCGGTACCGTTCGTCATCCACCTCGTCAATAACGCGGTCAATCGCATGCTGGCGGCCTCGGAGAACCTGAAACGGAATATCATCACGGGCCAAAACGCGGGGGGCGGCGCCGTCGCTCAGGCGGGGATCGATCAGTGGGGAGAGGAGTTCGGAACGATGAACCTCGACTGCATGTCCGGCGGTATCGGTGCGGCGCCACATCGCGACGGCGTCGATACGGGCGGCCAGTACTGGGCGCCGAAAGCCCCGATCCCGAACATGGAGCACAACGAACAGGATTACCCGATCCTGTATCTCTACCGGAGCGAGGTCCCGGACACGGGCGGTCCCGGTGAACGCCGTGGCGGGGCCGGGATGGATTACTGCTGGAAACCCCACAAGACGGAACGGATCGAGAACGTCTTCGCGGCGTCCGGCGTTCTCGCTCCGCTCTCGAAGGGCATCTCGGGCTACCCCGGCGGCAACGGACGATTCGACGTCGTACACGATTCCGACGTCGAGGAACGGTTCGCCGAGCGAGAGGTCACGCAGGACCTCACCGAGCTCGAGGGCGACTTCGAACGGTTACACTCGAAGGCACACGACGTGCAGCGCCCCGACGACGTGAGCGTCATCCGTAACGGGGGGACGCCCGGGTACGGCGATCCGATCGAACGCGATCCGGAACGGGTCGCCGACGACATCGAACGGGGGCTCGTCACCGAAGCGGCGGCAAACGATATCTACGGTGTCGTCGTCGAACGCGACGGCGACGAGGTCGCCGTCCTCGACGACGCGACCGAGGCCCGACGCTCCGAGATACGCGAACGACGGCTCGCCGAAAGCACCATCGGAGGTGAGCAGTGATGACGACCGAAATCCACGAATACCTCGAACTTGACCCGGATGCGCGAACGATCGCCTGCCGCAAGTGTGGCGAAGAGATCTGTGACGCAGACGCCAACTACAAGGAACACGCGGCGATACGAACCGGTCCGATCACCGACGCCGGACCCGTCTTTACGCCGCCTGAAAAGATCTACGACCGCGATCCGGACATCGAGTTCCGCCAGTTTTTCTGTCCCGGCTGTGCCGTCCTACTCGACTACGAGGTCGTCCCCGCGGACGAGCCGATCCTCCACGACCTCGAGATCGACGTCGAGTCGCTGAGGGAGTGACGGGAGGAATCCGGAACTCCACGACCGGTTGCCGCGTTCCGGAAGTACGGGCGACCGCCCACGGCGGTAGCCGTGGGACGAAGCCGTCATACGGCGAGCGGCTCTATCACGGTCTCCTCGAATCGAACGAGTTCCGCCCGTTGCTCCTCGACCGGCGAGCCGATCAGTAGCTCGTCGATACCGAGACCGGCGAGTCGTTCGAGTCGGCGTCGACACTCCGCGGGCGTCCCGGCCACGGCGAACCGGTCGCCGAGGTATTCGCGCACCGCGGGCGAGATCTCCGCCGTCGGTTCGGCGTCGGCCTGCCCGTGTTCGCGCATGTCGTGCCGGTCGACGAGCTCTCGGAGTTCGGCTCGCAATTCCGCCGGGGCATCGTCGACGGAGAAGCTGAAGTTGTGATACGCGATGGGCTCTAGGATATCCAGCAATTTCTCGACGGCAGCCGACCGCGATTCGTCGACGCACGACGGGGCGAGGAGCGTGATCGTGACGTCGTCGAGCGAGCGCCCGGCGCGTTCCGTACCCCGCTCGACGTGCTCGAGGCCCCGTTCGACGAGATCCGGTTCCGTTCCCGCGCCGAAGATGACGCCGTCTGCCACCTCGCCGGCCATCCGGAGCGTCTGCGGGCCCTCGGCGGCGATGTCGACGCGGACGGCGTCGTTACGCTGTGCCAACTGGAACGGTTCCCCGTCGAAGTCGATCGTTTCCCCGTCGAGGAGCCGCTCGATCGTGACCGCCGTCTCCCGCAACTCTTCGACGGTCGCGGGCGTCCGCCCGATCGAGTAAACGGCGCTGTCGCCGGCGCCGATTCCGAGAGTCGTGGCCCCCCCGGCGATCCGGCTCACGGAACTGATCGCGTTCGCCGTTACCGTCGGATGCCGAGTCACTGGGTTCGTTACACCCGTTCCGAGCTCGAGGTCCTGCGTCGCCCGGGCACAGCAGGCCAGCGCGACGTACGTGTCCACGTAGAGCTGGTGGGAATCCGTCATCCAGAGTTTCTCGTACCCCGTCTCGGTTTCCAGGAACTCGGCGAATGCCACGGCGTGGTCGACCGACTGTGGAAACAGTCCAGTTCCTACCTTCATACCGACAATAGATACCACACACCACTATTTATGCATACTGGGAAACGGAGGCGATCGCACGCCCGTCGGCCGTGAGAAGCCGGTTACCAGCCGCTCGCAACGAACCTCGCGGACCAGGTGTGGGTCCGCGTAGCCACGGGCGGACTCCGTGCCGAGACATCCCGGCGACTCTCTGTGCTGCCGTCGACGTGTTCGATCAGTCGAAACACCTTTTTGTTTGCCCAAAGTCATTGGGTGATAATGCCACACCTGAATCCGGAACGCGTACTGGAGCGTTTTTCAACGTTCCTGCAGGAGGATGTCCGGGCGGAGATCGACGACGAATTTATCGACGGACAAGTCGGTTCGATGTCGAGCACGCTGTCCTATCTCGCCAGCGAACTCCGTCTCAAGCGCGAGATGACGATCCGACAGCGGCAGGCACTCGTCGACGGTCTGGAAACGGTCACCCGGAACTGCGATGATCTGGCCGTCAGCGAAGCGGCCGAACGAGGGCGGGAACGGATCGCCGAGGCACAGACCGGCGATACCACCGAGCTCGAATCGGTGCTCATCGAGACGTGCAACGATGTCCTCGAGACGATCAACGAGGAACTCGCCGGGAGTAACGCGCGCGACGCGCGAGCACCGCTCTACGAGTTCCTCCGCGTCCGGGTCGACAGCCAGCTAGCGATGCTCGGCCGCGACAGCGACTGATCCACGGAGTCGCGGGGAGCACGGAGCGACCGGGGACGTAGCCGGCCGATGGCACCGTTTCGGTGACCGACGCGTCCGGCAGCAGACGCGACCCCGGATGCGGCCGATAGCGTCTTGTCTGGATAGCCAGTGGGAACGCTTGACGTACCGTAACGTATATAAAATCGGGTGTGTATTCCGGAGGTGTACGGCATATGTACACACTTGGCATGGATATCGGCGGTACCTTCACGGACTTCACGCTGGTCGATCGGGAGTCCGGGAACGTCACCGTCGACAAGGAGCCGACGACGCCGGCCAATCCGGCAGAAGGAGCGTTGACGGGTGCCCGTCGAATCCTCGAGGAGAACGGCGTCGCATTCGACGACCTCGACACCGTCATCCACGGGACGACGCTGGTCTCGAACACGCTCATCGAAGGCACCGGCGCGACAACGGGGCTACTGACGACCGAGGGAATCCGCGATACGCTCGAGTTACGGCGCGGCTCGCGGTATGACATGTTCGACTGGGAGATGGAGTACCCCGACCCGCTGGTGCCCCGCCAGCGCCGCCTCGAGTTGAATGAACGCCTGAACGACGCGGGCGAGGTCGTCGAACCGCTCGACCGCGAGGAGATCCGCGAACGGACCCGGACGCTGGTCGAGGATCACAACGTCGACTCCGTCGCCGTCTCGCTGCTGCACTCCTACGAGTCGGACGAACACGAGCAGATGGTTGCGGGTGTTATCGAGGACGAGTACCCCGACCTGAACGTCTCGCTGTCGTCGTCGGTCGTTCCCGTCATCAGGGAATACGAGCGGACGTCGACCACCGTCATCAACGCCTACGTCGCGCCCGTGGTGGCCGACTACCTCGAGTTCCTCCGCTCGGAGCTGGAATCGGAGGGGTTCGCGGGCGAGGTCTACATGATGACCTCGTCGGGCGGGATCGTCGACGTCCGGACGGCGAAGGCGGAGCCGGTCCGGCTCGTTGAGTCCGGACCGGCGGCGGGCGTCCTCGCCTCGCGCATCTTCGGCCAGAACCACGGCAACGACGACGTGTTCTCCTTCGACATGGGCGGCACCACTGCGAAGGGGTCGGTCGTCGAGGACGGCGATGTCCGGATGAAGTACACCGCCGACGTTGCTCGCGTCCACCGGTTCAAGGAGGGGAGCGGCTACGACCTCGTCTCGCCGCTCATTGACCTTACCGAGATCGGTGCCGGCGGAGGGTCGATCGCCTCCGTGAACGACGTCGGCCTCGTGGAGGTTGGTCCCGAGTCGGCCGGCTCCGACCCCGGGCCGATCTGCTACAATCAGGGCGGTGAGGAGCCGACGGTGACCGACGCCTCGCTCCTGCTCGGCTACCTCAACCCCGAGAACTTCTACGGCGGACGGATGGAGTTGGCGGCCGAGCGGACCGAGTCGATCTTCGACGCGGAACTCGCCGCTCCGCTCGAGGTCTCGGTGACCGAGGCCGCATGGCGCGTGTTCGAGGTCGTCAACGAGAACATGGCCACGGCGTTTCGCCGGTACGGCGCTTCCCGCGGGATCGACACCCGCGGGCTCTCGATGACGGCGCTCGGCGGCGCGGGCCCCTCGCACGCGTTCCGCGTCGCCCGCAAGCTCGACATCGATGAGGTGGTCTGCCCGTACGGCGCAGGGGTCGGATCCTCGATCGGGCTCACCGAAGCGCCGCGCATGTACGAGGCCAGCTCGACCAGTCAGGCCGCCCTCGAGACGCTGACCCCCGGGGACTTCCGCCGGCAGTTCGACGCGCTCCGCGAGGAGGCCGCGGCGGTCCTCGAGCGGGCCGGCATCGACCCGGCCGAGACCGAGGCGTCGCTCAGCCTCGACATGCGCCACGTCGACCAGGGCCACGAGATCAAGGTCCCCCTTGAGGACCGCGCCGTCGACGAGGTGACGCCCGACGTCGCCCGCGAGGCGTTCGAGCGGACCTACCGCGAGACGTTCAATCGCGAGACCCTGGAGTTCCCCGTCGAGGTGCTCACCTACCGGCTCGAACTCGGCGAATCCGATCCCGCTGCCGAGACTGCACAGCTCGCCGTTCCCGAGGGCGGGAGCGACGAACCGGACAGCCGCGACGTCTACTACGGTCCCGACGACGGGACAATCGCGACCGACGTCTACCGCTGGGACGGCCTCGCGGCGGGGCAAACGATCGACGGCCCCGTGGTCGTCGAGGCCGACCAGACGACGGTGGTCGCCGACCCCGCCTCGAGCGTCAGCGTGGCTGACAACTACGACATCACCATCGAACTATGAGCGAAACCGACGACACCGCGACGACCGATTCGGCCGGGCTAGAGACGCAGGTGCTGTGGAACAGACTCCAGGCGACCGCCGACGAGATGTACGACGCCGCCGAGCGGCTGGCGTACTCCTTCTCTATCCGGGAGGGTGCCGACGCCTCCACGGCGGTCATGACGGCCGACGGCGATGCGATCGGCCTCTCCGACCAGTCCGTTCCCGTCCTCTCGGGGGCGCTGTCCCGAACGACGCGGCTCATCCTCGAGGACCACTTCCCGCCGGAGACGCTGGAACCGGGCGATACGATCGTCACGAACGACCCCTGGATCGGCGGCGGCCACCTGTCGGACGTGGTCGTCCTAAATCCGGTCTTTCACAACGGGGACCTCGTCAGTATCGTCGGCAGTCTCGGACACACGGACGACGTGGGGGGCAACCGCGGCGGCTGGTCGACTGATGCCGAACAGGTTTATGAAGAGGGGCTGTTGCTCCCGCCGACGAAGCTCTACGCGGCTGGCGAGCGAAACGACGCGGTCGACGCCATCATCCGGAGCAACGTCCGTATCCCCCATCAGGCCCTCGGCGACCTCGAGGCGTTGCGGTCGGGGAACACGGTCGGGGAAGAACGGATTCGCGAAATCGTCGACGAACGGGGTCCCGAGACGTTCAATCGCGTCGCCGCCGAAGTCATCGATCGGACCGAGCGCGCGCTGCGCGAGCGGCTCGCGGACCTCCCTGACGGAACCTACGAGGACGCGATCGAGTTCACCGTCGCCGACCACGACCTCGAGATCCGCGTCGCCGTGACGATCGACGGCGACGCTCTCGAAGTCGACTTCGACGGGACGTCGCCGCAGGTCGAGGGCGGGATCAACTGTCCGTTCGGAAACATCGTCACGATCACCGAGTACATCGTGAAGTGCATGCTCGTCCCCGATCTGCCGAACGCGGAGGGGTTCTTCCGACCGATCGAGGTGACCGCGCCCGAGGGATCGATCCTCAACTGTGATCGGCCGACGGCGACGATGGGGCGACACCTCATCTACTCGCGGGCGGAGGACGCGCTCATCCGTGCGCTGGGGCAGGTCGTTCCCGAATCGGCGCTCTCCGAGATGGCGGGGATTCAGCTCGCGCCGTTTTCGGGCGCCGATGAGAACGGCGACGAGTTCATCGCCGTCGGCGGGACGGCCGGCGGCCTTCCGCCCAGCACCGACAAGGACGGTATCCCCGGCGTCTACTTCCCGTACAACGGACAGAACACGCCGATCGAGATGTTCGAACGGTACAGTCCCCTCCGCTGGGAGGAGACGTCGCTCGTCCCCGACAGCGAGGGCGCGGGGGAACACCGGTCCGGTCCGGCGATGCGGACATCGTACTACAATCCGACGGACGGACCGGTCTACTTCGCGCTCACCTCAGGGCGCGCCGACGACGACCCGGCGGGCTTCCGCGGTGGCCGCCCCGGTAAGCGAGCGACCACTGCCTCCTCGAAGGACGGCAAAGCGGTCCCGCCGAACGGGCCCGGAGTGCTCGAGGCCGGCGAGACGCTCACCCTCGTCTCCGCGACCCCGGGCGGCTTCGGCGACCCCGAGGACCGCGACCGGGAGGCCATTGAAGTCGACGTCGAGCGGGGGCTGATCACCGAAGAACGCGCCCGCGACGTCTACGGCTACGAGCCCGACGAGTCATGAACTCCGGCGGGTTCGTCGCGACCGATTCGGTCACCGACGCCACCGAGTACGCTCGCGCGCTCGAGCGCTGGGGCTGGGACGCCCTCTGGGCGATCGACTCCCAGCAGCTCTACACCGACCTCTACGTCACGCTCACGGCGTGTGCGAGGGCGACCGACGACCTGACGCTCGCACCCGGTATCACCAACCCGAAGAGCCGGCATCCCTCCGTGACGGCGAACGCGATCGCCTCGCTCGATCAGGCCGCCGACGGCCGAACAGTTCTCGGAATCGGTGCCGGCGACAGCGCCGTCTATTCGATCGGCCGACGGCCGGCTTCCGTCGACGAGCTGGCTGAGAGCGCCGAGAAGCTCCGACGACTGCTCCGCGGCGAGGCGGTCACGTTCGGCGGCGAACCGTTCCGCCTCGAGTCGTGCCGGCGAGACGTGCAGGTCTACGTCGCCGCCGAGGGCCCGCAGACGCTTCGGATGGCCGGCGAGGTGGCCGACGGTGTCATCTTCGGCGGCGGTCCGAAGCCCGAGACGGTCGAGGAACTCGGGCTGGCGAACGTCCGCCGCGGGGCGAAACGCGCCGGACGATCCCTCGAGGACATCGAGATCGTGGCGCTCACTCCGACCTGCGTCGCGGAAACGCGAGCGGAAGCGGTCGAGAAACTCAAGCCGGTGATCGAACCGATCGCCTACCACAACTTCACGTTCTCCGTCGAGGAGGCGCCCGACGAGGTGCAGGACGACCTCCGCTCGCTCGTTGACGCCCACGACATGCAGGAACACGGCGACGAGGAGGCCGACGCGCTCTCGGACATCAACGACGAGGTGTGGGAGTACCTCGGGGACCGCTTCGCGGTCGCGGGCCCGCCCGCAGCGTGTCGGGAACGGCTGCGGGCCCTCGAAAAACTGGGCGTCGATCACGTCATGTGTCTGTTCCCCCCGGAACGGATCGCGGAGACCGAGCGGTTCCACGAGGCCGTTCTCGAGGACTCCGAGCTCTGCCCCTAAGGCGCCGCCTTGGTCACCCGTTCCCGCGCCTGCGTGCTACACGGCGTCGAACGCCCGGCCGGGGTACTCGAGGTATTCTGCGAGGCAATCGAGGAACGCGCCCGAATCCGCGCCGTCGAGAACGCGGTGATCGATCGTGAGGCTGAACGTCATCCCCCGCTCGAACCCGACATCGCCGTCGCGCTCGACGGGAATCGGCTTGCGGCGACCGAGCGCGAGGATCGCGACCTGCGGCGGGTTGATGATCGAGTAGGAGACGTCCATGTCGAAGACGCCGACGTTGGTGACGGTGAACGTCCCACCCTGAAGATCCGACGGCGCGTGTTCGTTCTCGAGAACCGCCTCGACGAGCCTGTGCCGTTCCGACGCCAGGTCCTCGAGGTCGCGGTTCGGCACGTCGTCGATCACCGGCACCACGAGCCCCTTCTCGCTGTCGACCGCGTAGCCGACGTTGACCTCGTCGATGAGTCGGTGTTCCCCGTCCTCGAAGTGGGCGTTGAACTCGGGGAGGTCCTCGAGCGTTCGGCCGACGAAGTGGAGGACGAGGTCGTTCAGGGAGACATCGACGTCTCGCTCCTCGACGAGGCGGTCCCGGACCTCCTCGAGCCGTTCGATGCCGATGTCGCGCGTCCCCATAACGTGGGGTTTCTCTCGCGCGCTCTCGCTCAGGCGCTCTGCGATCGTTTTCCGCGTGCCGGTGAGTTCCCGCGAGTCCGTCACGGTGAGCCGGTCATCGGTCGACTCGCCACTCGCGGCCGCCGCCGCGTCGGTCCCGTCGTCACCGCCACCGCTCGCGAACGCGGCCACGTCGTCCTCGGTGATCGCCCCCTGCGGGCCCGTCCCGTCGACCCTCGACAGCTCGATTCCGTCTTCCTCCGCGCGGCGCTTCGCTCGCGGCGTCGCCTTCCCGTCCGTCGTCGACCCGGCGTCGGACTCGTCGTCGTCACCCACCGGTGCTCCCTCGCCGCTCTCGAGGTGGGCCTCGACATCGCTCTCGGTGACCGCCCCCTGGGGGCCCGTTCCGTCGATTCCCGCCAGGTCGACGTCCGCCTCGTTGGCGCGGCGCTTCGCTCGCGGCGTCGCCTTGACGTCCGCGGACGCCGCGCCGCCGTTGGCCGCTTCCCCGCCGGCGGTGCCGTCGCCCGATGCGGTCGCCGACCCGTCCGCGTTCGACGACCGGTCGTCGCCCCCGCCGTCCTCGAGTGCCGCCAGCGACGGCGCCGACTCCCCTTCCTCGCCGATCACCGCGAGCGGTTTCCCGACCTCGATGGCGATTTCCTCGCCCTGCTCGACGTACTGCGCGAGCAAGACCCCGCTCGCCGGCGCTTCGATTTCGGCGCTGGCCTTCTCGGACTCGAGGACGGCGACGACATCCCCCGCCTCGACAGGCTCGCCGATATCGACTTCCCAGGCGACGAGGTCGCCGTAGTCACTCAGTCCGAGCTTCGGGATCCGTACTACGTCTACCATGTTTGCTACCATGGTTCACCCTTCTATTTAAATTCTCACCCGACGGTCGAGGCGTCACCGCCGCGTTTCGAGCCGTCCCGGACGGCGGCGGTGAAAACGGCGAACGGCTAGAAGAGCGATTCGATCCCGTCGACGATGCGGTCCGCGGAGGGCAGGGCCTCCTGCTCGAGCGGCGGGCTCAGCGGAATCGGGATGTCCTTCACCCCGATGGTCTTCGGCGGCGCGTCGAGGCTGAAGAAGTCGTTCTCGACGATTTCGTTGGCGATGTGACCCTGCGTTCCGTATCGCTCAACGGTCTCGTCGACGACGACGAGTCGCCCCGTCTTCCGGACGCTCTCGGCAATGGTCTCCGTGTCGAGCGGGGCGAACGTCCGGGGGTTGACGATTTCGATGTCGGCGTCGACCTGGGCCGCGGCTTCCTTCGCGCGGTGGAACATGAGCTGGGTCGCGACGACGGTGACGTCCGCTCCCTCCTCCTCGACTGCGGCCTCCCCGAGCGGAAGCGTGTATTCCTCGTCGGGGACCTCGCCTTTCGTCTCGCTCAGCATCTTGTGTGGCAGGAAGAAGACAGGGTTGTCGTCCCGGATGGCGCTCTTGAACAGTCCCTTCGCGTCGTACGGCGTCGTCGCGGTGACGACGACCCAGCCCGGGACGTTCCCGAGCCAGGAGTGGACGGACTGCGAGTGCTGCGCGCCCGCACCGATCCCGGCCCCGGACGGGGCGAAGATGGTGAGCGGCGCCTCGATCTGGCCGCCGCTGACGTAGGGCTGCTTCGGGATCTGGTTGAAGACTTCGTCGCCGGCCGTCGCCGCGAAGTCAGCGAATTGCAGTTCCGCGACCGGCCGAATCCCGCCGACGGCGGCACCGAGGGCCATCCCCGCGATCCCGATCTCGGACAGCGGCGTGTTCCGCACGCGGTCGCGACCGTGTTTCTCGTACAACCCCTCCGTCTCACCGAAGTTGCCGCCGAACTCCTCGACGTCCTCGCCGAACAGGATGACGTCCTCGTCCCGTTGCAGTTCCTCGTCTATCGCCTCCGCGATCGCCTGAATGTACGTGATCTCTCGCGTCATGATCGGTCACCCTGTCCGTAGAGAGGGGTCTTGTAGACGTGGTCGTAGGCCGCTTCCGGCTCGGGCTCCGGGCTCTCGCGAGCGAACGCGACGGCCTCCTCGACTTCCGCCTCGATGTTCGCGACCATGTCTGCGATTTCGTCCTCGGTGATAACGCCGTTCTCGAGCAGCCGCTCCCGATAGTTCTCGATGGGGTCTTTCTCCTCTTTGGCCCGTTCGTAGGCCTCCTCGTCGCGGTAGGTCTCTTTGTCCCCTTCGAAGTGGGGGACGAGGCGGACGACGCGGCTCTCGATGACCGTCGGTCCCCCGCCGTTGCGGGCGCGTTCGATCGCCTCGGAGACCGTGTGGTACACTTCCTCGACATCGCTCCCGTCGATGCTCTCGGTCGGCATGTTGTGCGGGACGCCGTAGTCCGAGAGGTGGTCCGGCGACAGCGATTCGGCGGGCGTCGAGATGGCCCACTCGTTGTTCTCGATGACGAACACGACGGGCAGGTCCCAGTACGCGGCGAAGACGAGCGCCGTATGGAACGAGCCGCGGCTCGTTCCGCCGTCGCCGATGGTCGTCACCGCCACGTTGTCGGTGCCTTTCATCTGCTCTGCGAGCCCGAGCCCGACGGCGGGGTTCTGCCCGGAGCCGATCGTCGCGGCGTGACCGTACAGCCGCCGATCGATGTCGGAGACGTGCATCTGCCCACCGTGGCCCTTGTTCGATCCCCCGACGCGGCCGAACAGTTCCGCCATGATCTCCGGGAGCGGCACGCCCTTTGCGATGTACTGGCCGATCAGGCGGGCCCCACCGACGGCCAGCCAGTCGTCGTCACCCATTGCTGCACCCATCCCGACGTGCGATCCTTCGTGGCCGCCACTGAGGTGTACGAATCCTGGGATCTCTCCCTCTCCGAACCGCTCTTTCGTCTCCTCCTCGAAGACGTCGATGCGGAGCATCTCCTCGAGGAGGTCCCTTGCCAGTTCGTCGTCGACGCTACTCTCCTGTGTCATATGGTCTCACAGTACGGATTGCTTCGGTAAACCGTATAAAACTATCCCGCGTGATACGTCCGGCGCTACCCCGTGGGACGACGCGATCGGGCTCGAGATGGGGGCGACGGTCTGGGATGCACCCGTGCTTTCCTGTGGCAGACTCGCATCTCTGGAGTCGATGCGCAGGTTACTAGACGAGACTGCAGTCATTACGGGCAACGTATCGAGTCTCGGACGCGCGACGGCAGACCGGTTCGCCGAGGCGGGCGTCGACATCGCCGGTACCGATATCGACGCTGACGGGGGCGAGGAGACCGTCGAGCGGATCGAGGCGAATAACGGCGGCGGGATGGACGCCCTGTTCAGCAACGCCGGCATCGGCGAGGCACGGTCCGTCCAGGCGTAGTCGACACGGTGATAACCGACAAGTGGTACACCGAATCGGAGCAAGCGGTTGTGCGTCGACAGACGGCGTTCGGCCGCTGTGCCGACCCAGTCGATGTCGCGTCCTGCGTCGCGTTCCTGGCCAGCTATAGTAGCCACTGAAACGATTTACATACTGATCGAATCACCGTCATGCGATCAGGTGTGTATTGACTTTCAGTGGCTACTATAGAACGCCTCGTACGTGACCGGTCGCGCGATGAAGGTCGGCGCCGGATACATCCGACGACGATCGATCGTCAACCCCGTTTCGGCCCGGATGTCGGCGATGGCGACGCGGACCGACCCTAAATGAAACGATCTATTCACTGAGAATAGTATGCGTTCCAACGATAACATACAACACACTTATGATGATCGCTCTCGTGTTCCTACAATGCAGGGAAAATTGAGGCTTTACAGCTACCAAACCACTGTCAAAGCCCCTGCACACGACATCCCGTGTCAGGCCGGGCTATCCCGGCCACTCTTGTCCTCGAGACCGATATAGGAGAGGCCACACGACCCGTTTCTCGTCCGTTCCTCGTTCGGGATTCCAAACGCGGAACCGCTCTGGACGGGACGGACGGTCCCGCCCCGCGCCCGTTAATCGTCGGCGCTGACGTCTTCAGTAGGGTCGTCGAAGTACGCCGCTTCGCGGGCAGCTTTTCGTTCCCGACGCCGTTTCCGTGCCTCCTCGGTCATCATCCCCGTGTGCCAGTCGACTCCCTCGTCGGTCTCGAGTGTGACGGATACCACCCCGTCGATGGCACTGACCCGCTCGTCGACCTCTTCGACGAAGTAGGGCAGTTGCATGCAGAAGGGCGACGTGAGTCGCATCGAGACGGTAACGTGACCCTCATTGACGTCGATCCCGTCGAGGAGTCCCATCTCGATAATACTGAGATCTGTTCCGTTGGCCGCGCTACACGGATCGACGACCTCGTCCAGTCGCTCGCGGATCCGACGCTCAAGGGCAGTCATCAGGCCACCTCGGCGTCCGTCGTCGAGTACGGTTCTGCGAGTTCCCCGTTCGACCGCGCGCTGCTGAACTCGTCGTCCGCGATACGAGCGCGGGCCTCGTCGACGTCGAGACCGATCAGGTCCGCGTAGTTCTCCCCGAGGATCTTCCGCTTGTGATCGTCGGTGATCTGGGGGAGTTCGCCCATCATACTAGTGTTCTTGCGGACCGCTTCGGCGAACTCGAAGTCGCGAAATGCCTCGAGTTGCGGCCGCGGGTGGACGGACATCGCTCCCGAACTCCAGAACAGCCGGTCGAAGCCGTCCTCGCCGAGGAAGCTGATCAGTTCGGCGAGCAACTCGCCGAACCGCCGTTCGTTACCGAGCAGGATCGCCGGCAGCCCCTCGAGGTTCACGTAGACGTTCGGGAAGCGAGCGAGCTGCCAGGCCGTCTCCTCGGTGAACGAGTAGCCACCGTGGACGATACTGAACGTGAGGTCCGGGAAGCTCGCTGCCGCCTCGTCGACATCCCCGGGGTGATACGGGCTCCGCGGAACGGGCCCGAATGGGATGGCCTTGTGGATGGCGACGGTTTCGATGCCGAGGTCATGTGCCTTCTCGAAGACTGGGAACGCGACCTCCGGGTCGCCCATACTCCAGCCCTCGTGGTGGTCCTCGCTCCAGTGGGACGGGTACAGTTTGACGCCGATCGGATCGAAGTCCTCGGCCTGGGCCTCGAGTTCATCCTCCCACCCGTCTCGAAGCGGGTCCACGCAGGCAAACGACCGGAACCGGTCGGGCCACCGGTCCACGACCGCGCCCGCCTTGTCGTTGGCGACCAGTCCGTCGTGGAAAGCGTACATCGGCACCGGATGGAACGTCGCCATGTCCGTGTAACTCTCTTCGAACAGCATAGTCGCCGTCTCCTCGACACCCCAGTCCCGTACGAACCCCTCGGGGGTGAGGGTGTACTCGTCGGCGACGACGCCCGACACGTTTCCGTAGAGCATCTCGGTGATCCCCTCAGCGTGCTGTTCGTTGCGGTAGTTCGACGGGGCCATGTTGTACGAATGCGTCACCGCGTCGTACACGAACGTCTCCTCGAGGTCTAGCATGGTGCGTGTCCCCCTTCGAGTGCGCCGCCAATTGTCGGTTCAACCGTTGCTGTGTCACGTGACACCATACCTGTGTTGTTACGATAAAACCAGTAATAACTTCGGCCGAGACTCAGAAAGCGAACTGGGCAACGTCACGTCTATCGGCTCGACCTCACGGCAACGCGGCCCCACTTCCGACGGCGATTCTCGATATACATTATTAATTATGCTAATTTGGGCACGAATACTAACAGTCTCGTTTGAGTGAACACGACCTGATATCGACTCGGATAGAAAATAACAAACTAAGTCCGTTATTTAACAGGGCCCGACATCGGCCGCTACCGCCATCTCTGTTGTGGAAAATCAGTACCTATAGCACGGTGGCTTTCGCGGAGGGGTTCCTCCCGGTAACGGGACCGCTTTCCCCGAGTTCAGTCTGCCACGGATGGCGGCCAAGCGCCACCGGGCTAACGTCTGAGCAGCCTCTGGATCGGCGGCGGTCGGCGTTTCGAACTGCAGCGATTCGCATAATCCATGATCTCGAGGTGATCGAAGCGGTCCAACGGAAGTCCGTCGACGCGAGCTTCTACGAGATGAACATGCCCGAAGACATCGGCGGATCCGACGTCTCGTTCGTCACTTGGTACCGTGCGATCACACACGTCTTCTCGAAGGGACGTGGACTGAACCAGCACGTTCTGGCGGGTCCCGAAGGTCCGAAACCGCTTCTATTGCTCGCCGTTGACGAACAGCGCGAAAAGTACGTCGAGCCCGTCGTAGAGGGACGGAAGTCGACGGCGTTCGCGCAAACCGAACCGACCGAGGGATCGGACTCACTCGCGATGCAAATGACGGCGGGGAAAGACGGTGACGAGTGGGTACTCAACGGACAGAAACAGTGGATCGTGAACGCCCCGTACACCGACTTCATCCAGGTGTTCGCCCGGACCACTCCGCAGGGCTTCGCTGTGCCTGGAAGATGGATCGGGCACAACCGGTCGTCGAGGACAGCTCTATTTTCAACTGGTTTTCGACCCAGACATATTGGACCGCCGCCGATGCAATCGTCCAGATTCACAGTGGGAACGGTCTCAGCGAGGACTACGGGCTCATGGATCACCTGAACTACGCGCGTCTCCGTCGAATCGTCGAGGGGACCGACGAACAGCAGCTGAACACCATCGCGAAACAGAACGGGTGACTAGACTGAGAATCCGGGTCTCGACGGTGATTCCGACGGTCACCGCGGCGTTCACGCCGTGGGTCCGCAAGCGCCGGCCGGTTACCGGTGCCGCTGCACTCATCACTGATCCGTTCCGCAAGACCGACATGACTCCGACTGCGGTTCCCGACGGCGAATACGTTGACTCACTATCGGTGCGGTCGGCCTAAAACTCAGCTTTATTACCGATGAACGCACTAGGCCCATGCATGACTGACAGGGACGTGTTTCTCCCGGTCGGAGCACAGCCAACACTCAATGACCTCGTCGAACAGGCAGTTCACGCCGAGGAACTGGGGTACGATCGCGTGTGGTTTCCGGAAACGTGGGGGCGAGACGCCGTCACAGCGATGGCAATCACCGCGGAACGAACCGACTCGATCGGTATCGGAACGAGTATCGCCAACATCTATTCTAGATCGCCGGCACTACTCGGTCAGACCGCGGCCACCCTGCAAGAAGTCAGCGGCGGTCGGTTCCGGCTCGGGGTCGGCCCCAGCGGTCCGATCGTCATCGAGAACTGGCACGGAGAGGAGTTCGGCAATCCGCTCCGCCGAACACGCGAAACAATCGAAATCGCCCGGCAAGTCGTCTCCGGGGAGGTCGTCTCCTACGACGGCGAATACTTCTCCCTCGACGGTTTCCGACTGCGCTGTGACGCTCCCGACCCCGAGCCCCCCATCGATGCGGCGGGACTCGGCCCGAAGGCCGTCGAACTCGCCGGCCGGTTCGCCGACGGCTGGCACTCGGTCAACTACACTCGAGACGGGCTCGCGGAGCGTCTCGAGGACCTTCGTCGCGGCGCCGAATTGGGCGACAAAACGCTCGATGACGTTCGCGTCACCCTGTCCGTCGGTTGTTGTGCCCTCGAAGACGGGGAGCGAGCTCGGGATCTCGTCGCCCAGCACATCGCTTTCTACATCGGCGGCATGGGGACGTTCTACCGGGACAACCTCGCTCGACAGGGGTACGAAGACGTCGCCCACGAGATCTACGAGACGTGGCAAGAGGGTGAGAAAGGGCAGGCGACGGCCATCGTGAAAGAGCAGTTGCGCGATCAAATGGGCGCCGCGGGAACGCCCGAGGAAGCGCGAGACCAGTTCGAACAGTTCCTCGATATGGACGGTGTCGATGCGATCAACGTCTCGTTCCCACGGGGTGCCGGTCCCGAAGAGGTACGCGAGACGATGACCACGCTCGCGCCGTAACCGCGGGCCCAGTCGGACGGGAGCCGTCCCCGTCACATACGGGCAGTAACGCAGACCCGTCGATCCCGGTGGCCCTGTGGAGCAGTTGGCTTCGGCGATCAGGGGTCGGGACGGTCACCGAGTCGATCAGCCATCTTCGTAGCACCGAATGCCGTCCTCAAGAACACGCCGGCCGCCCCCGTTGTCCTCGAGGTATTCGACGAGTTCGGTGTCCGTAGAGAGATGACTGCTCCGCCGTTCTGTACCCGCTCCGTCCTTCGTGATCCGAACGGCCGTCGGTCGATCCGATACGACTCGATCGAGTGTGACTTCCAACCCGGTGACGGACCGTCCGAGACACGCCCCGTACCGATCGTGTACCGGTCCGTAGCCTGGAACACCAGTTCGAACCGGTATCATCTCGAGGTGCGCTAACGTATCTTAGAGTCGACGGACGCCGTCCGCGACGCCGTCGTCGACACGGCACGCGGTGACGCTATTCCGCTCGCAGTCGGTAGCCGTGAAACGGACTGATGTGCTCGAGCGCTCGGTCCGGTCTACGTTTCCACGCCGTACTGCTTCGCGATGGTATTGAGTTGGATCTCGTCGGTTCCCTCGACGATTCGCTGGATGCGGGCGCGATGAAGGCGATCCATGAAGGGGTTCTCCTCGGAGAGACCGTTGGCGCCGTGAATCTGGACGACATCGTCAGCAATCTCCCAGAAGGCGTTGGTCGCGAACCACTTAAGAATCGACGACTCGGCGATCGCGGTCTCTCCCTGATCGAGCAGCCAGGCGCACTTGAGGCCGACGGTGTCGGCAGCCATCGCATTCGCTCGGCCCCGTGCGATCTTGTGCGAGACCGCCTGATACCGGCCAATGTGCTCGCCGAACGCCTCGCGTTCGTTCGCGTACTCGGTGGCTGTATCGAGCAGCCACTCCGCGTGGCCGACCGCCGTCGCACCGATCTCGATGCGACCGAGTCCGAGGAACGACATCGCATCGTAGAACGCGTTGTCGACGCTCCCGAGGACACGATCCGCCGGCAGTCGGACGTCGTCGAAGTGGACTTCGGCCTGAATGCCGGTCGCACCGACGGCGTTGTTCAGGGATCCGATCTCGTACTCGTCCTCCTCGACGATGAAACACGTGATGCCGTCGTACCGGCCGGCCTCCTCCTGCGACGTCGTCCGGGCGAACACCTGGATGAAGTCGGCGTACGGGGCGTTCGTGATCCACTGTTTGGTGCCATTGAGCACCCACTCGTCGCCGTCCTTCTCGGCTCGCGTCTCCATGTTCGGCGAATCCGATCCTACCCCCGGCTCCGTCTGGCCGAACGCGGTCGTCTTCTCCGCGCGCATCGTCGGCTCGAGGTAGCGTTCGATCTGTGATCCTTCCGCCTGCGCGAGCAGCGGCTTCGGTCCGCCAGGACCGGCTAGAACATCCGACGCCAGCGGCACCGCTTTGGTTGCGATGTGTTTGTTCGCCCGATACCACGTGACAGCCGAGACATCTTCGCCCCCGACCTCCTCGGGCATGTTCATCGCGTAGAAGCCGGCTTCCGCGCTCTTTCGTCGCACTTTGGCTTTCGCCTCGAGCACCTCATCGGTCAGTCGGCCGTCCGGTTCGTGTCCGAGCCGGGGATTGGTGAGTGTCTCGCCGAGATCGTCCGCGATCGGCTTTACTTCTTGTTCGACGAACTCGTCAAGACTCTGGAGGATGAGTTCCGTCTCTTCGTCGGTCCCGAACGAAACGCCGGAACCAGTCTTCGCTGATTGTGCCATGCGTACACAGCTCATTAGTCCGAATACACATATAAATATCGCCATTGGCATGGGAAAGCTGTCATGAAGTGGCAGCCCTTGGACCGGACCGCGGACCTGCCCGCCGCTTCGGCAGCGGTCGAATGGTCCCGCCACCGAGCGGACAACGGTGCCACTGCGGTTTCGCGTCCCGCTCCGGTTCCTTTCCCGGCGGGAATCGTACCGAAGAGCCCTGGTTCGATTCGGCGCACTGTGTCATCTTCTCGCTGTGAGTCCCGTTTCAGCAGGCAAACATGCCGCCGGTCGGTGCAGTCACCGGCGTGCGACTAGATTCGGGCTCGGTATCGCCCTCCGACGGACTCCTGATCAGCGACGACCCGATTTGAGTACAGCTATAGTAGCCACTGAAAGTCACTGCACATCTAATCGCATGACTACGTTGCGATCAGTGTGTAAATCGTTTCAGTGGCTACTATAAACCTCCCTATCACAGAGGAGCAAGCAACGGGAGTATTGACATCTGAGAAATGGGCGCACGATCACGCGGAGCGCGTCCCGTCAAACGATCGCGTTCGAACCGTCATAGCCCCCTAGTAGTCACTTATGGGAGGAAAAATTCAAACACGTGGAGGAGTCACCATGGAATGGATACTCATGACTGTGAAGGCCGTCACCCTCACGCCTGTCGATCGAATTCCGTGCGACTCGCGCATCCATCACTACGACGAACTCTGCGAGTCCGCAAAAAATCACCTGCCCCGTTTGGTCAGGACCGACGGGATGACTGTTCTAGTCCCCGATACGGTAGGTGCTGCGCTCGAACCATACGACATCGTAAAATTCACGGGATACTATCGAGTTACGGTTGGCGAAGAACCGTCGTCAGTGCGCGTCTCTAGCTGATCTCATCGTGGCGTCATCCGCATACTCCTCGCGAACGCTGCGTTCGAGCGACCGCTGTCATACTGCCCCAGTTCCATGGTACTTCGGCTCATCAATGGCACTTTGTCACAAACAGGAAGTCGATTTGTTTGGACACGGAACGTGGGCTCTCTTCCAAATATATAACGACCTAAGTACGTTATCAGCGGCCCGCAATGTCACAATATAACTGCCAAGACTCGTGCTGGCTAGCTATTCAATACCGGAGCAGTGCCAGCGTCGGATCGATCGGCTGATCCCGGCTCGGTCGACGGAACGGGTTCATGGACAGCAGATCAGTGAAAAACACTATAACGCTACTCGCAAGAGGAGACGACCATGAACGGGTTGACCCTCGGTAACGTGACAGAGACGAACGCACGGAAGTATTCGAACGGCAACTGTCTCGTGTCGCTCACCGGCGGGACGCGAGACGAGATTACGTTCCGGGAGTTCGACAATCGGGTGAACCAGATCGGGCGAGCGCTCGCGGACCGCGGCCTCTCGAAGGGGGACCGCATCGCGGTCTACATGCAGAACCACCCCGAAACGATCCAGACGTACTACGCAGCAATGAAACTCGGCGCACTGCCGGTACCGATTAACCACCGATTCAAGGACGAAGAAGTCGGGTACGTCCTCCGGGACAGCAGTGCATCGTTCTGTCTCTTCGATGAGGAGGCGCGAGAAACAATCTCCACGGTCGCTACGCGGGACGAGACGGAAATCGACGAGTATCTGTACCTCGGCTCGGACGTTCCCGACTTCGCTGACGGCTTCGACGCCATCCTCGAGGACACTTCTACCGACCGAATCGACATCGTCCCGGACCGACTCGACGACGCGGCCCTCATGTACACGAGCGGAACGACGGGGAAACCGAAGGGGTGCGTGCTCACGCATGACAATATCTTGCAGAACTCCGTGAACACGGTGTATAGCTGTAACTTCGAGGAGAACGAGGACCGCTTTCTCGTAGTGACGCCGCTGTTTCACATCGCGGCGGTCGCGTTGTTCAACAACACGTTCTACTGCGGATCGACGACGTATCTGATGAACGATTTCAATCCGGATCGCGTAATGGAGGTCATCGACGCCGAGGACATCACCGGATCGTTCTTCGTGCCCATGATGAGCCGTGCACTGCTCGACGCTGACGGGTTCGACGACTACGATATCGACTCGTTCGAGCACTACATGACCGGCGCTGCACCCTCCGGAAAGGAACTCAAAGAAGAAATCATCGACGCGTTCGACGCGAACCTCTATGAGGTGTTTGGACAGACGGAGATGGCCCCAGTCACCTGTCTGCTCGATCCCGAAAACGCACTCGAGAAGCCGGACAGCATCGGAAAGCCGATCACCAATGTGACGGTCAAAGTCGTCGATGCGGACAGAGAGGAAGTGGAACCCGGCGAGGTCGGTCGAATCGCGTATCGCGGTCCGACCGCGTTCAGGGAGTACCTCGGAATGCCGGAGAAGACTGACGAGGTCTTCGACGACGAGGGATACTTCGTTTCCTCGGATCTCGTCCGCCGGGACGAGGACGGATTCCTCTACTTCGTCGGCCGGTACGACGACATGATCGTCTCGGGCGGTGAGAATATCTATCCCGCCGAGATCGAGGAAGTACTTCACGAACACGAGAGCATCTCGGAGGCGGCCGTCGTCGGCGTTCCGGACGAGGAGTGGACGGAACGCGTGAAGGCTGCGGTGGTCCTCCACGACGGCGAATCGATGACTTCCGAGGTAGTCATGGACTACGTTGGGAGTCGCATCGCTGATTTCAAGAAGCCTCGCGAGGTGGAATTCTACGAGGAATTGCCGCGCAATCCGACCGGTAAAATCCTCAAAGAGAATCTCTCGTGAGGATCGGGAACGATCGACGAGCCGTCCCGCTCGTTGATGTCATCGTTCCCCGTGTTCGGCAGGGAGTAAACAATCTCGAAGTTTAGACTCGAGCGGTCCTCGGCTGTCCCGATATTGACGGCCGGGAGCCGTCGGATCTTCGGTCCGGGACCGGTGGTAGCCGTTGGCAGTTATCGGTGTTATACCGGTCTCAGGGCGGGTCGACACTGCATAGTGCTTCGCCGCACAGAGTCGGTTTCGGTGTCACTGCCCAGCAACAATATAAAGAGATTTTAATAGTTAGTAGATGCAGTACCAGAATATGCCAAGCCACGACAAAGACGATGTTCTCGAGATAGACGAGATCGATAGACGGATTCTGGAAATACTGGCGAACGATCCGCGAAGCCCGTACGCCGATATCGCGGACGAATTGGCGAACTACGACATCGATATGAGCAGCGAAGGGGTCCGCCGACGCGTCACGTCGCTGCTCGAGAATATGACGAGCTTCTTTCTTCCGCGTCCGGAACGCAATAGCTGGGAGATCGTTCTGATCACGATCGAGACCATCGACAAGGCGAACTCGAAACAGGAAGTCTTCGAGGCGATGGCGAACATGGACTTCTGGTTCGTTGCCGACGGATTCGGAACTATCGATCTGTACGGAATCGCCACCGCAGAGTCGAACGCGAAAATCGACGACCTGCTCACTCAGGTGCGGGCGCTCGATTCGGTGGCTGAGCTCGACTATTTCATCGAAACCGATCGCAACGTAAACATTAGAAACTACCTCCCAGTTTATTAGGCCCCTCAACTCTGAGCGATCGGTTGGAATGTGACCGTGTAGAACGGCGTACACCGGCGGATTCCGGATGGACCATCGCGACCGGATAGACCGTTTCGTCGGCGAAGTAACCGACGAGGTCCGCTACGTCCCCGAGGACTCCGATGCCGATTTTCTCCTCTTCGACGATCAGGCGACGCATATCGTCGATGGGATTCACGAAGAACCGATACTGCCGGACGATACGCTCTTTGCCGGTGATACTCGTCCCGACTACGCGGACGAGTATGTCGAGTTCCGCGACTCAGCATCGGCCGACTCAGTCGATATCGTTCCATGGAGAACGTTCTCTCGAACTGGACCAGTGAGTACGACTGGCAACGCACAGCAGGCACCATAGTACGGCAACTGGTATTGGCCGACGGTCGGTTGCCGTAACACCGTGATTTCACCGCTGGGAATCGGCTTCGGGATCATCCCTAGCCCTATAAGGTCATTTGTCTACAGAGTAGTATAGACGTTGTCTCCCATGACGAACCCGAACTACTTCGACCGGCTGATCGATGAACCTGCACTGCAACGGTATCTCGAAACGACACTAGGTTCTGCAGATAAATTCGACATCGACTATCATCGCGAGGGAAAATCCAACGAGACGCTCTTTCTCGACTGGGGTGACTACGATCTCGTCCTCCGTCGACCACCCGCTGGAGCGACGGCTGAATCCGCACACGATGTGCACAGGGAATACCGAATCCTGGACGCGCTTCAGGAGACCGACATTCCGGTCCCTCGAACAGTGGCGAGTTGTGACGATCACTCCGTTATCGGCGCGGACTTCTACCTGATGGAGCGGTGCCAGGGTACCGTCCTCAGAGATGAACCGGAACGGTTCGCGACACCTCAGTACCGCCGGGCCCTGTCGGAACGGTTCATCGAAACGATCGCTGCGATCCATACCGTCGATACGGCAACGGTCGGTCTCGATGACCTGGGCCATCCGGATGGGTACACCGAACGGCAGGTCGATCGGTGGACTTCGCAATTAGAGTGGGCATTCGAACGCACGGAAACGGAGCGATCGATTCCGTTACTCTGGGACGTCGCCGATTGGCTTGCCGCGAACGTCCCGGACGAATACGATCATACGCTCGTTCATGGAGACTACAAGCCCGATAACGTCATGTTCGGCCCGGAAACGCCACCGGAACTCACCGCCGTCTTCGACTGGGAACTCTGTACTCGAGGGGATCCGGCGATGGACCTGGGCTGGCTGTTGGTCTATTGGCCCGACGAAGGTGACCCAGAATACGGGAGTTCAGCCCTCCCGCAGTTCCTCACTCGCGACGGGTATCCGACGCGACGGGAACTCGTCGAACGCTACGAAACTGCCACCGGGAGGGAGTTCGAACAACAGCGGTTCTATCGGACGTTCGGTGTTTTCAAGATGGCCAGCGCCTGTGAGATGATGTACCGCCGCTATCTCGAGGGGAACGCCGACGACGAGTCGTACTCCAGGATGGAAAACCGAGTGCCGGATCTCGCTGAACGCGCGTCCCGAATCCTCGACGGAAACGAACCGTTGTGAAGCTCTGTGGGGACAACGATGAGTCAGCGGTATCCTCGAGTGATCATCGAGTCGAGTTTGACGTGCTCGGTACGGTTCGACATGTTCTCGACTGTGCGCCCTCTATTATGGAAATGGTCCGTTCGATCGCTCGCACCGACACCTCATCGAGACGTTCGGGGACCAGTGAATCACCCATCCAATTTATGTCTGTCCGCGTACCATACAAGCGCAGACCATGGCACAGACAGTATCCAACCCGAAGTATCGGGAGATCAAGGACGGGTTCTACTGGACTCAGGAGTGCCTGCCGCTGGGCACCCTGAGTGAACTCGACCGGTTCGACATGTCGAAGTGGATCGACGCCGACGAGGAAGTTCACGGCTGCCAGAATGCCTATCTGCTTGACGGAGAGCAGAGCCTGCTGTTCGACACATTAACCCAGCCGAACGGTGACCAGGTGGTCGATCTGCTTGAGAACTTGCTCGACGGCGATGACCTCGACTACCTCGTCATCTCCCATCCGGAGGCCAACCACGCGGGCAACACGTTCACCATTCTCGAGGCGTACCCGGAGGCGACACTGCTCGTTCCTGGCGAAGCGGCGGGACACGGCACCGGCCACGGAACTGAGCACGAGCTGTACCACATTGCGACTGACACTCCGGAGGATGTCTCCGAACTGGCGAACGAGATCCGATACATCGGTGACGGCGACACCGTCGATCTCGGCGGGTATACCGTCGAGTTTCACAGGCCCGTTGTGGCCGACCACTCGTTCACGCTGTGGATGACCGAGCACACCACGAACACGCTGTTCACCGTCGATTGGATGGGCTTTCTCCACCAGAGTTCGAACTGCGTATCATACGTGCACGAACTCGACCGCGAAGTCACGGTTGAACAGGTATTCCGGTTTCACGCGCTTGCATTTCCCTGGCTCCGCTTCTCGGATGTCGAGGCGATCGAGAAGGGCGTCGCAGACGTGAGGGAACGGTTCGATCCCGACATCGTTGCGCCGGCCCACGGGATGGTAACGACCGAGAATCCCGGCCAGTACATGGATCTGTTCACCGAGGCGGCGGCATACCTCTCCGAGGAGGGTGAGCACGAGAACATGCAGAGCAAACTCGAGTACATTCTGCGGCCGCCGACGGAGGTGTGACGATGGCGAGAGAACTCGTTGACGACGTTCACTGGATTAGGAACTGTCATCCGGACGATGGCCGCCACCTTCACATGTCCGAGTACCTGCTCCGGGATGGAACGGACACGATCCTCGTCGACTCGGGGTCGAGCCACTACCGCGAGGAGATCGTCAGCGAGGTGAACCGTCTCACTGACGGTGCCGGGCCCGACGTGGTATTGCTCACCCACTCGACGCTTCCCCACACTGAGAATGTCCCCGCGTTCGAGGACGAATGGGGAGAAACCGAGACTATCGCCGCTACGGGGCGGTTTCCCGAGGTCGTCGGCCTGCCGGACGCCGAAGTCCGCCAGTTGAACCAGCCGGTCGAATTCGCCGGCCGGCCGTTCACCTGCATTCATCCGTTGCTCACCGACGTAACGGTTTCTCAGTGGGCTTACGACCACGAGTCGGGCGTCCTGTTCACGGCGGAGGCGTTCGGACACTACCACGACGCCGAGAGCTGCGGGCAAATGTCCGCCGAGATGGAGGGCGGCATCCCCACGGAGCACATCGACGATTTCTACATGGACAAGCTACCGTTCGTCGATTTCCTCGACCGTGAAAAGCTCGGAGACGCCTTCGAGATGCTGTTCGACATCCTCGACGTGACGTACGTCGCCCCCATTCACGGCACCCCCGTAGCAGCTGAGGATATCGACGACTACGTCGACGATGTGATGCAGGCGCTCGATCCCCAGTCGGTCGATTCGTAATATCCGAGCGAACCGTCCGTAGGGAAATTTCCGGGACTACGGCGTGAGACGGGAACTTACTCGCGCTCTTGTGTGCCAACTTCGTACCGTTTGACACCATCTCTTTCGCTGATTACAACGCGATTCTCGTCCTCCAGAAGGTCGAAGTGGCCGATCACCTCCGACATGCCGGAGAACATTTCAGTCGCCGGAAGGTTCGGAAACATCTCCCTCGTAATCCGATACGCTGTCGTCGGCTCACGGTCGGCTACGAGTTCGAAGATCCGTTCTTTCCGATCTTGATGGTGGGCGATCGTCTCTCTCGCCCGGTCCTGAAGGGCGAGGATCGGTTCGCCGTGGCCACCGTACCCCACCGCTCCCTCCCGATCGAGTAGCTTCCGGAGCGACTCGAGATAGGTCGGCAAACTCCGCGTTCGCTCGTCATCAGAGCCGGGGACGAGCGTGAGTAGCGGGTTCGGCGTGATGTCGGGAAGGACGTGATCGCCGGTGAACATGATATCTTCGGACGCCGCGAGGTAACAGATCGAACCGGGGGAGTGGCCCGGGGTAGAAATACACTCCAGATCGATCCCGACGTCGATGACGTCTCCGTCTGCTATTTCGTGGGTGACCGTGACCGGATCCTGGTAATCGGTGTACGGTTCCGGCAGTTCGAGTACTGTCTCGACCGTGTCCGTCGGCATCCCCATCGACAGCAAGAAGGGTCGGAAATACGCCCGTTCCGCTTCGAAGTGTCCGATGGGATCCGACAAGCGCTCGACGGCATCCTCATGCGCGAATACGGATGCGCCCGATTCCTCGGCGAGTTGGTCGACGAGCCCGAAGTGATCCATATGTGGATGGGTGATAAGTATCCGATCGATGTCATCGATGCTGCGGTCGAGACCGGCGAGCGCACGGTCTAGTTCCTCGTGGGCTTCGGTGGTCGCCGGTCCGGGGTCTATGACAGTCAGGCCGTTTTTGAGAATGAGGTAACAGTTCACCGGGCCGACGCCGAACGGTGTCGAAATCGAAACGCGTTCTATCGCATCCATGATTGTGATAGTCAACCTGATCGCTTATAACGTCTCCCGTCACGAGCGGTCCAGCCGTTGCAGTTCCGCATGGACTGACCGAGATACACGATTTCTCCGACAGTGAGTCTCGTCGATGGCTATGGATCTCTGAGTGCCATCGCTCGAGGAGGAGGACCCCCCCCCCCTTCACCATCTGTAGCATCCGTTAGAATTTTCTACTCACTTATTGTCGTTGACTGTAGTGATCATCTCGTCGAGGTTCCTGTCGATAAATTGCAAGACGCTCTCGACAGCCTGGAGAGAAAGAAGCCGACACAGCGGTTATTCACAGCAATGGAATTCAAAATCGGTCGTGCGCAGACAGAACTAGCCGAGCGGTACGACGTTCAGCGATGACCGATCTCTCGTCGGTCTCGAGTCGCCCGAGTCGGCCGTTGCTAATATACGCCCTATTTGGAGAGGATAAATAAGAAATATTAGCAAATATTCGAAAGAACTGTTCACGAATCGCCCAGAGAGTCGGGATTCGGGTTATCTGTCGTGTAGAATCTACACGTTTATCCGTAAAGTTCTCTGGAGCGGCGACGGGACGTGTCTTTCGGCCATGATTACCGAGGACAAGGCTCGACTCCTCTCTCAACTTTGATCTGATTCTGAAGATGATTCAACCGTGGTTCTGGACGGTGCACCGTACTTACAAGCGTCGGCTGTCACGGACCCGCGGCTCATGACGACCTCGCATTTGTCACGTTACCGGCGCGTTCACCGCACCACGTCCGGTCGAGGAATACCGTGGACAGTTCCACTCAGCGCTTCGCAATCGATTCTGTGATACACGGTCTGAATTCACAACAGCGATCGATACTGCTCTTCCTCACTCTATACCAAGAGTGAGTAATTATTTCTGCTGCCTACTATCGCTGTTGTCGACCAGACTCTCGGTCATCCTTCGGCGAAGACAACGTCCTGTTCGAACAGGTCCACGATTTCACGCTCGGTGTACGAGAGCGTCTCGAGGATGTCGACCGTGTGCTCTCCTTTTTTCGGCGGTCGGGAGGAGAACGTTCCGTCGTGGATCGCCGAACGAAACCTGAACGGCAGCGCGGGGGTGACGACGTCTTCGTCGGCTTCCGGATTGTACGAATCGACGAGCATCGATCGGTCGGCGACGTGGGGATCCGTGTCCACGATGTCGCCGACCGTCCGTACTGCGCCGGTCGGGACGCCGGCGTCCATGAGTCCCTTTTCGAGTTCGATCTGGTCGTACGACTCGAACTCGGTTGTGAACTCGTCCTTGAGGACATCGCGGTGCTCGAGCCTGTCGTCGATCGTCTCGAAGCGCTCGTCCTCGAGCAGGTCTTCACGGCCGAGGAAGTGACAGAGGCGCTCGTACATCGCTTCCGAGAGCGTTGCGAGGTAGACGTACCCGTCTCCGGTTTCGAAGACGCCGTTGGGCGCGCTGCCAATCCCCTGTCCGCCTGCGCGTTCGGGCAGCTCTCCGGTCCGGTCGTACCGCGAGATCCAATAGGACATCCACGACACGGCGACGTCGAACAGCGAAATGTCGATTTCGGTGCCCGATCCGCCCCGGTCCCGCTGGCGAACGGCAGCCAGAATCGCGTACGCGGCATTCGCACCCGTTCCGCAATCGATCAGACTCGCACGTATCCGGACCGGGGGCCGGTCGAGATAGCCCGTGGTCGCCATCAGGCCCGAGATCGCCTGGACGCACGGATCGTATCCGGGATACGAACTATAGGGCCCGGTTCGGCCGAACCCCGAGAGCGAACAGTAGATGACGTCTTCGTTTCGCTCACGCACCGACTCGTAATCGAGATCGTACTTTTCGAGGACCCCTGGACGGAAACTCTCCACGACGATATCGGCTTCGCCGACCAGTTCTGTGACAATCGCGTGTCCCTCCTCGGTTTTCATATCGACGCAAACGCTTTCCTTGCCGTGATTGAACGGGGTAAACATGCTTCCGCCCATCAGATTCCGGAAATTGTCGCCCGACGGCGGTTCGACCTTGATCACGTTCGCGCCCATCTCCCCGAGTAACTGCGTACAGACCGGACCGGCTATCGACTGAGTGAGGTCTACGATGGTAAGATCATCTAACGGTTGCATACAAGTGGCGATCACACCGGATTGAGAAAGACTTTTTGGGAACTGTCCGCACCCGCTGATGATCGTCCGACGGCTATCGTTTCGCACTCGCAGTACGTGCGAGACGGTTCGTACGAGCAGTACAGAGATCAGCGCCGGAGGGAGGCGACCATCCGCGATCAGGAGTACGTGAGATTCAACTCGATTTCGTTAACGGCGCTTAGCATGACATCCGGAATCTTGTCTTCGAACCGCCCGCTATGCATTCGATGGCTCGGTCCGGCGATGGCGAACGCCCCGAGAACGTCGCCCTCCGGCCCTCGCAGAGGAACTCCAACGGCGTGGAGTCCGTTCGTACTTTCGGCCTTATTGAACGCGTACCCTCGATCGCGGATCGTCTCGAGTTCCTCGAAGAGTTCGGATTCGGTTGTGATCGTCGACTCCGTTGCGGCCGGCAGTCCGTGCTGGGCGATTATGGCTTGCACACGTTGTTTCGACAGGTTGGCGAGGATCGCTTTTCCGCCCGAGACCTGGTGCATATAGAACCGCGTTCCGAGTCGGGCGCGGCTAGAGACGCCCTTCTGTCCTGCCTCTCGGGTTAGTACGACGGTGCGACCGTGTTGCTCTGTCGAAAATTGAACCGTTTCACCGGTTTGGTCTGCAAGCTCTCTCACCTTGGACGTGATCTGTTTGACGCCGTCGAACTGGCAGAGCGCATATCCACCGATATCCAGGAAATGAAAGCCAATTCGATAGCTGCCGTCGTCATTCACGACGTAATCGTGCTCACGTAACGTGGCCAGATGTTTGTGGACCGTCCCCTTTGACACGTCAACTGTCGAGGCCAGTTCCGAGACGGTCGCTCCATTTTGCCGTTTTAATTCGGCAATTATCTCAAGGGTAGTTTCGACGCTCTTGATCCGCGTAGTCGACGAACCGCTTCCGTCTGGGGACATTATCCAATAAATGGTTGACAATGGGAAAAAGTTTACCCATTCGAAATTGATGCGGACTCTCTTTCGTTTGTCTGACCACTACGACGAAGCACTCGAGAGAACACGGCTGCCGTTCCCGAGTGGAACGTCAGAGTGTGGCGCTGCAGTCGAGAACGACGATATCACGATTATTTCCGTTTCACAGGCTCGAGAGTAGGTCATGCTGTTACTCCCTTCGCGGTTCGCTCTTTTACAGTCGATTCCTCGCCGATATCCGTTTCGTAATACGAAATAATAGCCGTGCTCCGAACACTTCTCTCGCGGCCGATGAAGAGGAGCACGCTGTACGAATGATACGCCGAAGTGGCGGCTAAATTATTCCTCCCTTTTCGTTGCATTACTACGCACACTCTGGGGTACAGTTCTGCGTCCCTGTATCGTGCTCAGAGCGATTCAGATCTGCTTTACAATAGTACGACAGTAAATACCGTCCGCGTTGTGACCGGATCGATGTTGTGAGCGGATCGTGATTATACGGCCGTAGTGTTGTAAAATAAGGCGCATCTATATCGCTTACCGGCCGTAGTTGTAAATAGACTGTAAAACTACGGTTCGTGTCCCTAACACTTTGGAGTGAGGCTTCGAATTACGAAACGCCGCTTCAGATAACTTCCCTTCTCTCCGTTTTGTATCCTCGGTTCCATTCCTCACTGTATATTCTCGATCTGATGGACAATTTCGATATAGTAGCGAAAAATCCCGCATATACTCTCATTTCCAGCGCACGAGTGCGACTTCACAATGGTGTTTTGTAGACTTGCGATGGGTGGTGCACGAAACTTCGGCTCCCATTGAACGGCTACTCGTCGAGTCGAAGTCGTCCGTTCTCCAGTTACTCGGATGCGGACAACGGTGTGCTTATTTCGTGCCGATTGGTACTGATATGCGTATGCCAGACGCCTACTTAGTCGGTGCAGGACAATCAGACTACGGAACATTTCCCGATGAGAGCTACCGCTCATTGTTTCGAACGGCGTTCGACGCCGCAGTAGAAAACGTCCCAAAGGGGTTCGAGACGGCCGACGTCGATGAAGCTTTCATCGGCACGCTCGGCGTCGGTGGCCGTCAGCTCGGTCTCTCCGGGCCGGCGGTGACCGAACACGTTGGCCTCGACGGCGTCCCCTGTACCCGCGTCGAGAACGCCTGCGCGGCGAGCGGCTTCGCGACCCGCCAGGCCGTCCAGGCGGTCAAATCCGGCATGGCAGACGTTGCCCTCGCGGGCGGCTTCGAGATTATGACGGACATGAGCTCGGATGCAACGAAGTACTGGCTCGGCGTCTCCGGCGAAACCGAGTGGGAGCGCCTCTCCGGGACGACGTTCTCGGGCGTCTACGCCCAGATGGCTAGCGCACATATGGAAAAACACGGGACCACGCGCGAACAGCTCTCCCGCGTCGCCGTCAAGAACCACTCGAACGGAGCGAAGAACCCGCATGCTCAGCTCGGGTTCGAGTGCTCGCTCGATGACGCCCAGTCTGCCCCGATCGTCGCGGACCCGCTCAATCTCTATCACTGCTGTCCGACTTCGGACGGCGCGGCGTGTGCGCTGATCGTCAGTGAGGACGTCGTCGACGAGTACACGGACGACCCGATCCGGGTCGCCGGCGTCGGTGCCGGGAGCGACACCGTCGGGCTCTTCCAGCGCGATTCGTACACCGGCATTCCAGCTAGCCAACGCGCCGCCGAAACCGCCTACGAGATGGCCGATGTCAGCCCCGCCGACCTCGATTTCGCGGAGGTTCACGATTGCTTCGCGATCGCCGAACTGCTCGCCTACGAGGATCTGGGCTTTTGCCAGAAGGGTGAGGCCGGACAGCTCATCGAGTCCGGCGCGACTGAACTCGACGGTGACCTCCCCGTAAATACGTCGGGCGGGCTCAAATCGAAGGGGCACCCGATCGGTGCAACCGGTGCGGGCCAGGTCGTCGAAGCGTTCAAGCAGCTCTCTGGAACAGCCGGCGAGCGACAGGTCGAGAACCCGATGCGCGGTCTCACGCACAACGTCGGCGGCAGCGGCGGCGCCTCGGTGATCCATATCTTCGAGCGCGAGGAGCAACGCTCCTCGAGCGGACATCGTCCGCGAGAGAAGGAAACGGAGGTGAGCGCGTAATGGCCGCTATTACCGCCGTCGGCGCCTACGCGCCCCGTTTCCGCATCACCGCTGAAGAGTTCGCAGAGGCATGGGGTCACTTCCAGGCGTCCGGTATCTCCGAGAAGGCTGTTCCCAGCGCCGACGAGGACGCCCTGACGATGGCCTACGAGGCCGCAACCCGCGCGATCGAAGCTAGCGATTTCGATGCCGCGGAGGTGGACTGGCTCGGGTTCGCGTCCTCGAGACCGCCGGCGGCCGAAGAGGACCTCACCGCCCGGCTGGGTGCGATGCTCGGTCTTTCCTCGACCACGGCGAGACAGACCTTCACGGGCAGTACGCGCGCCGGGACGCGAGCTCTCTGGGCCGGGATGGACGCGGTCGAGACTGCGGCCGGCACGGCCGTCATCGTTGCCGCCGACGCCCCGCACGGTGATCCGGACGACGAGATCGATCACGCTGCTGGCGCCGGAGCCGCGGCGTTCGTTCTCGAGGCGAATGGACCCGCTGAGCTCGTTGACCGTGCGGAGTACGCCGCGCCGTATCCGGGCACGCGATTCCGCACCACTGGCGAGGACGAGACGCAGGGACTCGGCGTCACGCAGTACGACCGGCAGGCGTTCACCGAAACGATCGGCGGCGCCGTCTCCGGGCTCGAAGTCGAGTCCGGACCGGAGGCAGCAGCCATCCAGGCACCGAACGGGAAACTGCCCTATCGCGCCGCGGGCGCGGCTGGGGTCGGCACCGACGAGATTCAGGCCGCCGCGACGGTCCACGAGCTGGGCGACCTCGGTGCCGCGAGCGTTCCCGTCTCGCTCGCCGGCGCGCTCACGGGCGGCTACGAATCGATCTTGGCCGTTTCCCACGGCAGTGGCGCCGGCGCGGACGCCCTCCTCGTCACCGTCAGCGGCGACGTTCCCGCGAAGATTGCTATCGAGAGCGACGATGCCATCTCGTACGCCGACTACCTGCGCCAGCGGGGCATCGTTACGTCGGGACCGCCGTCGGGCGGCGGCGCATACGTCAGCGTGCCATCCTGGCGGCGCTCGCTCCCCCAACGGTATCGACTCGAGGCGGGTCGCTGTCCCGAGTGTGGTGCGCTCGCGTTCCCGCCGGAGGGTTCGTGTGACGACTGCGGCGCGCTCGCCGAGTACGATCCTATAGAACTCCCTGGCGAGGGAGTTATTGAGGCCGTCACGACGATCTCACAGGGTGGTGCGCCGCCGGAGTTCGCTGCCCAACAGTCGCAGTCGGGCGACTACGCAGCCGCGATCGTCGCCCTGGAGGCCGAAACCGATAGAGAGACCGTCAGTGTGCCGGCGATGGGCACCGATGCGGACCCGTCCGCGTTCGCCGTCGGCGACCGAGTTGAGACGACGATCCGCCGAATCTACACCCAGGAAGGCGTTACGCGATACGGGTTCAAGATTCGCCCGTCGGATGACGAGTAACGACGGGAAAATACGGCGTCCTATCGAACGGCCGTCCCGACTTGAAATCACGTTCATCGTTTCGAATGCGAATATTTGTCGACACTGTCGTGTCGAGATCGCCCCCTCGAGACTCGGCGTCTGGACGGACTCGAGACGATACGGAGGGTATTCGTCATACTGATTCGACTCGAAACTACTTTCACCCCCGTCTAACGAGTACCTGTATGGCATTCAGTCTGTCCGACGAGCACGAAGCCATCCGTGCTGCCGTTCGTGAGTTCGGTGAAAACGAGATCCAGCCGGTCGCGGAAGAACACGACCGAGAGGGAAAATATCCCGAAGAGTTACGACGAACAGCCGCGGAGTACGATTTCGTCGCACCCAGTATACCGGTCGAGTACGGCGGCGCTGGCATGGACAAGCTTTCGAAGACGATCGTTACCGAAGAGCTGTGGCGAGCCGACCCCGGAATCGGATCCGCAGTCGGCAGCGCGGGGTTCGGGACCAACATGATCGTCGAATTCGGCGACGATTGGATGAAAGAGGAGTGGCTGCCGAAGGTCGCAAGCGGCGAAGTCGCCTCCTGTTCCTGTATTTCTGAGCCCGCTCATGGATCGAACGTTTCGGGTATCGAGACCGTTGCCGAAAAAGACGGCGACGAGTACATCCTGAACGGAAACAAGATGTGGATCACCAACGGCACGGTCGCTGACATCGGTGTCGTCATGGCGAAGACGAGTCCGGGAGAGCGCCACCGCGGTATCACTGCCTTCCTTCTGCCGATGGACACCGACGGCATCTCCACCGAGAAGATCGACAACAAGCTCGGTATCCGCGCCTCCGACCTCGCAGAGGTCGTCATCGACGACGTTCGGATTCCCGAGGAGAACGTTATCGGCGAGGTCGACGAGGGGTTCTACCAGCTCATGGAATTCTTCGCCTCGGGCCGAACCAACGTCGCTGCACAGGCCGTGGGCGCTGCGACGGGCGCGCTCGACGCTGCGGTCGAGTACGCTAATCAGCGCGAACAGTTCGACCAGAAGATCTCCGAGTTCCAGGCCATCCAGCACAAAATCGCCGAGATGGCCACCAAGGTCGAGGCGGCTCGCTCGCTGACCTACCGCGCCGCAACCGAGGTCGAACGGAACAACCAGGACGTCGCCGCGCAGTTCTCCAGCATGGCGAAGCTGTTCGCCAGCGAGATCGCGGTCGAGGTTGCGGACGAAGGAATCCAGGTCCACGGCGGTTCGGGCTACGTGACTGACTACCCCGCCGAACGCTACTACCGCGACGCCCGCATCACGAAGATCTACGAGGGAACGAGCGAAATCCAGAAGAACATCATCGCCGATCGAGTGCTGTAACCGTTCGCTGTGAACGGCCGTTGTTGATGCACGCTCGAGGTGGAACAGTATCCTGTCCCGTTTCATCTCGCTGTGTTGTCTCAGTAAGGCGGATGCAGTAACGAGACGCTCAAACTGAAACCGAGAGCGGGTATTGCTGTAGGGGTCTCTGAAACGAATTATACACGTACTGCATACACGTACCGCAACGCGTAAACTCACCACATAGAGCTCTCTCGTGAGATGCGTTCAGACACTCTCAGAGCGTTCCAACTCCGCCGCGGGCTCTGCCGAAAATCAGGACGGGATCAGCGCAATCACGCTATCCGCGCGGTACTCTGAAATCGATACTATAGCCGTGAGCGTCCGACCCAACCGGACCGTTCTCACTGATTTCCCCGAGCGGCGTGAAGAAAGGACAGAGACACGACAACTATATCGGTGCTGAAGGCCTCCACCGTTTCCAAAGATTTAATTGGGAAGAATACACCGAGTAGTGTGTATGACTTCCACGAGAAGACGGGATATTTTGAAAGTAGCAAGTGGTGTCGGTGCTGCAGCGCTGGCCGGCTGTCTCGGCGGCAGTGGTGGAATGGCATCGTTGAGCGTTGGCATCCCGGGCGCGAGCTCGACGACCGGTGCGGCGAGCAACTCCTTCCAGCGCGTCGTCAAGGACCAGTCCGGCGACACCGATCCGGCCGGCGAGATACGCTGGCAGAACCAGGATACCGGCGGCGACCCGCCGAGTCTTCGTCAGTTCTCACAGGGGAACCTGCAGGCGCTGACCGCGGGGAACTTCATCGTTGCCTCCGCTCAGGAGGACAAGGAACCGTTCGCAGAACGGCCGGTGGAGACGCTCCCGCAACAGATGTTCTCCATCACCTCGCTTCACATGCACGTGGTTTCCGTCAAGGGGTCAGGTATCCAGACGACCGATGACCTTGCCGGGAGCAACTTCTGGCCGCTGCCGCCATCGTGGGGACTGCGTCAGCTGGCCGAGACCGTCTTCTCGAATGCCGATCTCTGGAGCGAACTCCAGAACTCCGACTCGATCGTCAACGCGGATACGGGCGACGTCGCCGGCCTCATCGAGGAAGGTAACATCGATGCTCTGGTGGCCTACGGCGCTGGTTTCCAGAATCTCGCCGGCTGGGCGACCGAGGTCGACGCGCGCGCCGACCTCCAACTCGTCGAGTTCACTGACAGTTTCGTCGAGGCCGCGAACGGCACCCGTGGGACGAGCCACAGCGAACTCGACGTCTACGGCTGGCAGCAACAGAACTTCGACACCGACAAAATGGACGTCTACGGCGCGGACTTCCAGTTCTGGCTCGGTAACGACACCTCTCGCGACATCGGCTACGAACTCGCGCGGATCAGCAACGAGCACACCGAAGCGATTCAGGAGGGGCAGCCGGCGTACCTCGATCACAGCGACGCCGAGACCATGGCTTCGCTGTATCTCGAGGATCTCCCGGTCCACCCCGGTCCGTACGACTATCTCGAGGAGCAGGGTGTCGATATGAGCGCATACACCCGCGGCGAAACCAGCGAATAGAGCGCCCATGAGCGAGACCAAGAGCGAACCGCCCGTCTGGTCGCCATTTGATCTCCGACGGGAGCATCTGCTGAACAACCTCATCACCGTCGTCGCCCTGCTCTTCTGGGCGCGGGTGCTGCTGTACGGGCTCACTCAGGAGGTGCCGCGGGCAAAGTACGGCGCCGCTTTCCTCGCCGGTGGCGTCCTCATCTACACTCTCGACGAACTCCGCAATCTCGACGGATCCGACCGACTCGAGCGCCTCGGGCTGTGGATCTGTGCGCTCGTCGGCGTCACCGTGCCGGCCTACGTGTGGCTGCATTACGAGGTCCTCGAGACCCAGCGAATCGGCTACGCCCTGGGCTACGAATACGCCATCGGCGGCCTGTTCGGGCTCGTCGTCCTCTATCTGACCTATCGGGCGTTCGGGGCCGCCTTCGCGGGCGTCGTGATCGCTTCCGTCCTCTACGCCTACTTCGGCAACCTCATCACCGGACTGTTGGGCCATGGGGGGGTCGCTTTCGAACAGATCATCAACGTCCTGTCGATGGAGTTCGACGGCTTCTTCGGCTCGATCACGCAGGTCGTCGCCGTCAAGGTCGCGCTGTTCCTGCTTTACGCGGGGCTGATGCGCGGCTACGGTGCGTTCGATCTGATCATGCGCCTTTCGTTCCGGACGGCGAAGTACCTCCGGTCGGGGGTCGCCCAGTCGGCGGTTATCTCGAGTCTGATCGTCGGCTCGATCAACGGGGCGCAGACGGCAAACGCCGCGATGACCGGTTCCTTTACCATCCCATTGATGAAAGAAAGCGGGATGAAATCGGACTCGGCCGGCGGGATCGAGGCCGTCGCCTCCGCCGGCGGGCAGATCATGCCGCCGGTAATGGGTGCGGCTGCATTCGTCATGGCCTCGCTCATTCCGGGACTCGGCTACGTCGACGTGCTCATCGCGGGCATCATTCCGGCGGTGGTGTTCTACATCTCCGTCGCAATCGGCGTCCACTACATGGCGGTCAAACAGCTCCCCGAGGGCGGCATTAATATCGAAGGTCGACTCGAGGATCTGGACGATGGGTATCACCCGCTCATCGAGGCGATCCGATTCGGCGTTCCCTTCGCCGTGTTGCTGTACACGCTCGGGATCGCTCAGTGGACGGTCATTAGTTCCGCGCTGTACACCTGTGGGGCGATGGTGCTGACGGGCACGGGGATCCCCCTTCTGCTCAGCGTCGCCGACGGCGACGCGGACCCGATCGAAACGGTCCGCGACGCCGCGAACAACACGGTCTCCGGATTCAAGTTCGGAGCCGTCGCCATCGCGCCGATCGCAATCATCATCGCGGCAGTCAACGGGATCGTCGACTTGCTGAACGCGACCGGTCTTCCGGGCAAACTCTCGCTCGCAATCGTCGGCGTTGCCGGCGGCGTCCTGCTATTCACGGCTATCCTCTCGATGGTCGTCTGTCTCATCCTGGGACTGGGGATGCCGACCGTGGCGGCGTACACCATCGTCGCGCTGTTGATCGCGCCGACGTTGACCGGCGAATTCGCCATCGACCCGGTCGCTGCTCACTTCTTCGTGCTCTACGCGGCGATCCTTTCGGGGATCACGCCGCCGATCGCTATCGCAGTTGTGGTGACGACCGGCATCGCCAACTCGAACTTCTGGAAGACTGCGGTTGAGGCACTGAAACTCGGGTTTCCGCTTTTCGTTCTCCCGTTCTCGTTCATCTACAACCCCGAAATCGTGACCGGCGGACTCACCCTTGCGACCGTCAGTTCGGGACTGATCCTTCTGCTGGGTGCGGTCGCGATCATCCACGGTCTCAACTGTGCGCCTCGCCCCTTCGATATCTCGGCGCCACTGAGCTACGGCATACGCGCAGTGTACGTTGTACTCGGCGTCGTCGCGATGGTGTGGCCGTCACTGACGCCCCGTATCGGTGCCGCAGCGGCCGCGATACTATTCATCGCGGTCCAGTCGAGGATAGCTGAGACTCCCAACGTCGGTTACGTTGCCGAAGGCGATTAATCGGCTCGCGGTACTGTTTTCCGATCGCCCTGACCGATCGTGGTAGACCCCTCGGAATCGCGCTCTTCGCGGAGTACCCACAATTCCTCCACAGTCGACTTTCGTGTTCGCCCCACGTCGTTATCGACCAGTTGCGAGAACTGGTACTCGAAGCCTGGGACAGGGCCGTGGCCGACGGCAACTTCGACGATATAACCGAGGTTCCGTGGTGGCCGCCACACGAGAACGTGGTCGGTGAGGAGAACCAGATTCAATACATCGTTCTCGCTCACAACGGCCGATCGGGCGTCGCTCCAAACACGATCAAGGCCAAAATCGTCGCCGTTGCCGACGAAATCGCGGTCGATGGAATCTTCTGGGAATTCCTTCATCGACTCAAGGAGTGACCGTTCCGATCGAGCCGATTCCGATTCCCGGTTCGTTTCTCGAGTGCGATGGCTTTCTCGCTGACCAAGTTATAAGTAGATGTGTCGACACCACATAACGTATACGACCCACTGACATCGAAGCTGTTTCGAGTTGTTATCATCTGCATTGTCTTCGAAACTAACGCCACCAGTATTGTATATATAATGCAATAAATGTTCAGTTCTACGTGAATGGTTTCTTTTATGGCATTCAATAATATGATTTTCACTCGGTAGCTGATTTCCACCGCTGAATCCGCACAAAACACGATACACCGGCTGGTGAGTTTCTCGTTGATCGATTCGATTATCGGATTTCTTGTTCGTGGAGGACGAAGCGATCAGGACAACTCTACTGGTCGAAATCGAGCCGAAAAGCGGTTTATCCACTCGAGGTGCGTATCGATCGCTTCCGGAACTCGTAAGTGGGCGGTCGGACGAATATTCGTCAATGAATTGTTACATTCACACATTACTACGTTAGTCGAGACCGTGTTGAGCTTTCGGTGGAAACGTACCAGCCGGGGAGGGGCAAAACGAGACAGTGACCGATTCGACACAGTGTCAATAACTATACCATCATCTGTGAAACGTGTTATTGCCGGTTGGTGAATACAACTCGAGTCCGCATCGAAACGGATTGCTCCGGTGCACCGACAGATAGCACCGACGTAGTTCGTGAAACCGGCGCGTTGAAGCGGGAATCCTCACTCTCCGCAACGCGAGCGACCGTCTCTGCTATCAAGCGTACTGTCGACCACTGAAACTACGATCCGTCTAGCGATTCACCGCGGTCAGTCATATGGAATACCGGATCAGCGGAGCATACTCGCGAGCAACTCGATGTATTCTATGAACGAGGGGGTTGGAGTTCCGGGCATGTAGATCGGGGGATCAGGCTGCTCGAGGCGGACGTTGGTAATCGGATCTCTGTATTCGGTTCGTTTCATAGGCTAGATTCGAGTCGGGGCTATTTATACTTTCACAGATATAGTTTCTGTATAATACACCAACAATCGTTATTGACCACTCTATTCACGGTACCAGATGGCACGATGTCTCAGTCCCCGCCCGAAAGATAGTAGACAGTAGAAATAATTACTCAGTTTTGGAACAGAGGGGTGATCAAATGCGGTATCGATCGCCGTTGGTAACTCGCTAATCGAGTCGAAGAACCGTTTGTTGAGAGTCGCTTGTGACTGTCTCCAGCACCTTCGACTGGCTTATGTTCCGGCGAATACGCCGGTAGCGTGACGAGGGCGAGGTCGTCACGGGCCGCCAGATCCGGGACGGCCGACGCCTGAAAGTACGGTGCTCCATCTAACACAATGATCAAGTCATCTTCAAACTCTTGGCATAATGCAAGAATGAAATGTTTTGCGTGATCGGCAGTAACGTACTCTTCGAATCGAGAGAAAAAGCGATCATCGTCCTCGGTGATCGCGCCCAAAAGACACGTCCACCCACGTTGTCCGGATAATTCGATAGACGGCCGCGTGCCGCGCGGAAACCACGCGGCACGCGGCTCGACGTGGACCGATTTCTTGGTTTGATCGATACGGACTACCGTGGCGTCCATCTCCCGCCGCTTTGTTTGCGATTCTCACGGATCGCTTCTTGCTCATCAGCATCAGATTCGACGGCTGTACGGCGAGGTTTTTGATAACTCAATCCCGCTTCGTTGAGCAGCCGCCGACAGCTCGGGATTGAGTACTCGACATCGTAGGTCTCGTCGAGATATTGCTGGACGAGCGCCGGCGTCCACGCCGGCGCGTCAACGCCAACTTCTTCGGGAGATTCATGAACGATCTCTTCGAACTCTTTTTGCTCTTGTTCTGATAGCTTTCGTTTTCTCCCAGATCGATGAGCATCAGTAACAGCCTGCTCAAGCGACTCATCGGTGTCGAGTCGCTTGAGCCAGCTATAGATCGTCCGGCGCTGAACGCCGTACCACTCAGCTAGTTCAGTTTGCGTAAGACCGTTTTTGTACGCAATTGCTGCTAAGAGCCGTTGTGTCGGCTTCTTTCCTTCCACATTGTCGAGGGCTGTTTGTAGTTCCTCGACAGAGATTTCGTCGAGATGCTCCACTACACTCGACAACAGTATCTGAGTAAAAAGCTCTAACGGTTACTATTGAGGAACGAGTCATGCGTTTTGGCGGTAGCGGTGCGGCTGTCAGTGCCCACGGAGCTGCCGAAGGCGGCGAGTAGGCCGGGGTAGTTCAGTGCATGGAGCACGTCGAAACGCGACACCGTACTTTTTCAACTGTCTCTGAACGCCGCTACGAGACGGTCCCGTGAGAGAGCGTCGTAGCGATGCAAAACTTATAGTCTCCCAAGCTAATACTTCACATGGGTATGGAGTACACTGTTGTCGATAGCGAGGATGTACCGCTCACTGACCTCTCTGAAGTCGACGAAATGCCGCCGGATCTGGACATTCGGGCCGTTGACGAGGAACTCGACTGTCAGAATACTGCGGTGAAGATCTGGTACTTCGACGAGGGCGAAGAGATCGGCTATCACGCGCACACGGAGCAGGAGGAACTCTTCTACGTCCTCGAGGGGACGTTCTCGTTGAAACTCGGCCGCTCGGGCGAGGAAGAGTTCGTCGAGGCAGACGAGGGGACCTTCTGGGTCGCCGCGCCGAAGATCGGCCACGGCCATCGCTGTATCAGTGATGATGGCGGCGCTGTCCTTGCGTTCGGCGCGCCACCAGTCGACGACCCTGGCCGTGATCCGCACTCGATTTCCGACGAAGAGAGAGACGGCTGACGGCCCGTGAAACCGGCTGTAACGCCGCTGAATCTCACTCAAATTTTCGGACCTAACGGTGCTGTGGGATAGTTGTATTAGCTGAGTAATCGGAAGGGGCGGGACGATTCCAGTCAGACGGTGTTGCCGTGGCTCCCGTTCTTCGAGTCGTCGGTCCGACTCACTCCCGCTCAGTCACGTGTCGCCGTTGTGAGTATGATCGTGGTCGTGCCCATGCTGGTGTCCGTGTCCCGTGTCCGACGTTTCGAGAACGTCCTCGCACTCGACGTTCGTGTAGCCGGAATGGAACAGTTCGACTGAGCCACCGTCGGCGTCGAACGCATGCCGTTCGATACAGCCGACATCCGCGCCGAGCAGGTGGACGCTGACGCTGGGTTCGTCCGATGTCGTTTCGACGGAGTGGATATCGTTGTTTGGCGGAATCAGTTCGTAGTAGTCACCTCGTTCCATGCGCTCGGTCCGAATCCGTTCGAGCTCCGCCTCGCCTTCGTCGTTCGTTGCGTCATCGACCCGGCGGTAGAAGTCTTCGCGTTGCGTTCCACCGTAGATTCCGACGAGTCCCCAGGCGAGATGATCGTGGACCGGCGTCGAGGCGCCCGGCGGAAGGACGAGTGTGAACACCGACAGTTTGTTTCCCTCCCGGTACAGCAGCCACTGGGCGATGTCCTCTCCCATGTTGCCCTTGTCGTCCACGTCGTCCATGGCGAGTTCTTGATACCGTTCAGCAAGCCAGTCATCGTCCGCGAGGAGTTCCTCGAACGGGTCCGCCAGCGACTCGAGCAGCGCGGGAACCTCTTCGTGCTCGTCGGCGGTCGCTTTCACCGTTGCGACGAATTCTCGCAGTCGATCGTTATCGTAGATGAACTCCGGTTCGGGGTCCGATTCGGGTGACGCCATCGTACTGTGGTGGATGTCATCAGTGACCATAAACGCTCGCCCGTCGTCCCACAGCGGATCGGCAGGATCGGCCCTGTTGCCTCGCGAAGACCGGACGGAAGCAGGAGCATCTCGAGACGAACGCCGTCGCGATCCGATGCCGTCTCTCACGGTGACGAACAGAATACTTATCATTGCGACACGGTAACGACCCGTCGTGAGAAATAGCTCTTTCAGGCCCCTCTCCGCGTTCAGGAACGGCGTGCTCGAACTATGGAGTGGCGGACGCGGAAAGGTACTCACCGCGGTCGCCGGCGGCTGGTTTCTCTCCGTCGGCGTGCGGATGATCTATCCGGTCATGCTCCCGTCACTACGGTCGGCCTACGGACTTAACCTGACGACCGCCGGACTCCTGCTGACGGTGTTGTTCCTCGCCTACGCGTTCGGCCAATTTCCGGGCGGTGTCCTCGCGGATCGTTTCGGAGAGCGATTCACGCTCACGGCCAGCGCGGTGATCTCCGCCGGAACGCTGACCCTCGTCATCACCGCCAGATCCGCGATCGTCCTCTTCGTCGCGACGGCGCTGTTCGGGTTCGGAACGGCACTGTATGCAGTCGGTCGATACACCGTCCTCTCCCGGCTCTACTCGGAGCGACTCGGCGCTGCGAACGGTGTGACGGCCGCTTCACAGGACGCCGGCCAGTCGATCCTTCCCCCGATCGCCAGCGTGCTCGCGGCGACGTACCTCTGGACGTACGGATTCGGTTTCGTGATTCCGCTGTTCATACTCGCGGCCGTCGCCCTCTGGCTCGTCATTCCGATTCGTTCCACGAGTACGTCGAACGGCGACTCGGGCTTCAGTCGGGACGACCTCACGGAACTCAGATCGGCGTTGAGACGGCCGACGATCGTCTCCGCGACGGCGGCGTTGATCCTCGGCCTCGTCGTCTGGCAGGCCTTTACGAGCTTCTACCCGACGTATCTGATCGAGGAGAAAGGGCTTTCGGCGACCGTCGCCAGTCTCCTGTTTGGGACGTTCTTCGCGCTCGGCATTTGTATCAAGCCGCTCTCCGGGGTGGCGTACGATCGATTCGGCATCCGGCGGTCGCTCGTGATCGTCGCGAGCGGTCCGACGATCGCCCTCGTCATGTTGCCGTTCGTCGACGGACTCTGGGGTCTCGTCGCGGTTACGGCGCTCGTGAGCACCCTGCTCGGCTTCGCGACGGTCCTCGAGCCGTCGTTGCTTCGCTCCCTCCCTGCGGATATCCGCGGCACGGGGTTCGGAATTCTCCGATCCATCGGGTTCACGATCGGCGCGATTAGCCCCGTGCTGTTCGGAGCGGCGGCAGAACGCGGCTTCTTCGACGAGGGGTTCACGATACTGGCCGTCTTCGCGGCCGGAATGCTCCTCCTGGCGTTTCGAATTCCCGAGAATTAATGCTCGTTGCCACGACCGGTACTCGGTAACCGTCCGCCGCATGGGACACGGTAATCGCTCGCCGCACCCGAGTCGGAGAACTGCACACAGAGAGCGGGTCCCTCGTATCGGCCGGAGACGCCGAAACACTTCCCAAGACATCACGATTGACTCCGGTTCACCGTGTGCTGATCGACGGCGTCGCCTCGAGGGATCACAATATAGTAGCCACTGAAATGATTCACACACTGATCGCACAGCTGTCGGTCGATCAGGCGTACAATGACTTGCAGTGGCTACTATAGGGCAGCGGCTGATCGGCCGTTCTTGGACAAAACCGGAACCTGATCGTCGATTGGCGACGCAACGTTCGTTCCGAGCGCTTCGCATCACAGATCGACGCCGCTGACTCAGTTCGACGACGAGGACATAATACTTTTACCCCGTTCCACCGATGTGAGACTGATGGCCCAACTCCTCAGCGACGCTGTCACGCTGACCGAAAGTCAGCAGTTGGTACAGACCAGCGTCCGCGACGTTTGTTCGAATTTCGACCACCAGTACTGGCGTAACCAGGCCGAAGCGGGCGATTATCCCCGAGAGTTCGTTGATACGCTTGTCGACCACGGATGGATGGGTGTCCTCATTCCCGAAGCGTACGGCGGTGCCGGAATGGGGACCCGGGAAACCGTCGTCATGATGGAGGAAATTGCCGCGAACGGCGGCGGATTCAGTGCCGCGCAGGCGGTCCACGGCGGCGTGTACAACTCCGTCCCCATCGTCGAGTACGCCAGTGAGGAACTGAAACGTGACCTGCTTCCCCGGGTCGCGGACGGCGAGGCGTCGATTCAGGCGTTCGGCCTGACCGAGCCGAACGCGGGCTCGAACTCGACGGCGATCGAAACGCGCGCGGAAAGCGACGGGGACGAGTACGTCATCAACGGCCAGAAGATCTGGACCTCCCGCGTCGACGTCTCCGACTACATCGTCCTCGTCGCGCGAACGACGCCGCTCGAGGACGTCGACAAACGAACGCGTGGAATTTCGATGTTCCTCGTCGACATCGATGACGCCATCGAGCAGGGGGCACTCGAGATGGAGCCGATCCCCAAGTCCGCCAGCGACTTCGTTCACTCGTTCGAACTCTGGTTCGACGACCTTCGCGTCCCCGCCGAGAACCTGATCGGCGTCGAGGGCGAGGGGTTCTATCAGGTGCTGGACGGCCTCAACGAGGAACGGCTCGTCATTGCCGCCGAGTGCATCGGGCTGGGTCGGCTGGCGCTCGAGCGGGCGGTCGACTATGCCAACGAGCGAGAGGTGTTCGACCGCCCGATCGGTTCGAATCAGGCGGTCCAGCACCCGCTCGCGGAGGCATACGCGCGGTTGCAGGCGGCCAAGCAACTGACGTACAACGCGGCCGACCGAGCGGCCTCAGACGAGGATGTCGATCTCGGCGCGTACGCGAACGCGGCGAAGTTCCTCGCGGCCGACGCGGCCTACGAGGCGGCCGACGCCGCGGTCCAGACCCACGGCGGATTCGGCATCGCGACGGAGTACGATGTCGAGCGTTACTTCCGCGAAGCCAGACTGACCCGGCTCGTGCCGATCACCCAGCAACTCGCCCTGAACTATCTCGGCGAGAACGTGCTCGGCCTGCCGCGCTCGTACTAATTGAAACACGACTCACGATAGAACCCCCATGACGGACCACAGCGAGACAGCGGACGACAGCGAGGAACCGACAGACAAACGACTCGTCGAGGGCTGGCACGGCCGATACTACGAGGATTTCACGGTCGGTGATGTCTACAAGCATCCCTTCGGCCGGACCGTCACCGAGACGGACAACGTCTGGATGACGAACGTGACGATGAACCTCAACCCGATGCACTTCAACGAGGCTTACGCCGCCGAGACCGAGTTCGGCGAGCGACTCGTCAACGGTCTCGTCGTCATCTCGACGGCCGTCGGAATGAGCGTCGTCGACGTTTCGGTCAACGCCACTGCGAATCTCGGCTACGACAATATTCGTCACCACAGCCCCGTCTTCCACGGTGACACCCTCTTCGCCGAGAGCGAGGTCCTGCACAAGCGAGAACTCGAGTCCCGCGACCACGTCGGCATCGTGGAAACCGAACTCCGGGCGTACAACCAGCACGACGACCTCGTACTCAGCCTCGAGCGCACGCCGATGGTGCTGAAACGGGCACACGCCGATCCCTCTGCCGCGGAGCCGCCGGGCTGGCCGGAGGGGATCGGAACCCAGCCGGAGGACCTCTAAGCATGTTCGCACTCGACGACATCACGGTTCTCAGCCTCGAGAACGGGATCAGCGCGCCGCTGTGCACCCGGATGCTGGGTGACTTCGGTGCCGAGGTGATCAAGGTCGAACGACCGGACGTGGGGGACGTAAACCGCCACTGGGATTCTGTCGTGTACGGTGATTCGTCCGCCCACGCGTGGGTCGATCGGAACAAACTGAGCGTCGAACTGAATCTCAAGAACGAGTCGGGGACCGCTATCTTCCACGAACTGGCCGAAGAGGCCGACATCGTCGTCCAGAACTCGTCGCCCGGCGTTGTCGAACGACTCGGCGTCGGGTACGACGACATCAGGCAGACTACCGAGGATATAATCTACCTGAACATCTCCGGCTACGGCCGGGACGGCCCCTACAGCGATCGGAAAGCCTACGATATGGTTATGCAGGGCGAGACCGGGCTGATTCCGATGAACGGCTCGCCGGACGCGCCGGCGAAGATTCCCCTGAGCGTCTGCGACATCAACGCCGCGACCTACGGAACGATCTCGACGCTCCTCGCGCTCTTCCACCGCGAACGCACCGGCGAGGGCCAGGAACTTGACGTCACGATGTTCGGCGGGATGCTCTCGTGGCTCGGCTACTTCCCGCACAAGTACTGGCACAACGACGAACTGCCCGAGCGGATCGGAATGCGCCACCACCTGCTGACACCCTACGGACCGCACGAGACGGCCGACGAGCAGTACGTCAACTACGCCATCCTCAGCGAGGCGCACTGGGAACTGCTCTGCGAGGGCGTCCTCGAGCGTCCCGACCTGCTCGAAGACGAGCGGTTCGCAGACAACGAACGCCGGGTCGAGAACCGCGACGTTCTCGAACCGATGATCGAGTCCCTCATCGCGGAGGAGTCCCGCGATTACTGGGCCGAACGGTTGACCGAGGCGGGTATTCCGTGGGGTGACGTGAACCAGCTCGACGAGGTGCTCGACCATCCGCAGACCGAGCATCTCGAACTGGTCAAAGAGCTCGAAACGGAGGACGGCCCGGTGCCGTACATCGACAATCCGATCGACTCCGACTCACTCGAGTTCGCGGCCGAGCCGATGCCCGATCTGGGCGAGGACACTGACGACGTGCTCGGGGCGCTGGGGTACTCGGACAAGGAGATTGAGCTGCTGCGTACGGAAGACGTAATTTAGGCGGAGGGACGTGCTCCAATCGGAGAGACCACCCTGCACGTTCGCTCGCGCCGCGGAAGGTGCGATCGACGATACTCACGATTGAACGGCTCCGCAACCGTTCCGGCAGATTCGATCGTTTGGCGTTTCTTTATGCTTCTCGTCGTCGAGGCGGGGCCCTGTTCAGCCGAGTCAGCGTCGACGACCTCGAGTTGCGGAGCGTCGACGACCTCGATCAGCGAGGGAAAGCGGTCGGGTACGACCTCCAACCGGAAGCGATGCGACCGAACAGCTGGGTGTTTGAACAAGGGGACACCGGCAACCGCCATCACCACCGCGAGCAGGAGGAGCTGTACCTCGCCTTCGACGGCCGGTTCCGACTAAAAATCGGCGACGAAACGATCGAACTCGAGGCCAAAGACGTCGTGGTCGTCTCGCCGGAGGAGTGGCGGCAGGTGACGGCGCTCGAGGACGGAACGCTGTTCGTCGGTGCACCGAACGTCGCGGACGATGGCGTTTGCGAGGACGACTGAGACGGTCGCACAATCGGGAAGAGGCGGTAGAGCTGTCTCGAGACGGCACCTCCCGCATTCATCGAAAACGATCCCACAGTTGAGTTCAGTACCCCAGATCGAGAACGGAGTTGCAGACGACGGCTCCGAACGCGAGTGCGCAGAGTCCCGCCAGGACGCTGTACGATACGCCCCACCCGAACAGATCGGCGAGGAGGCCGACACCGAACGATCCGGTTGAGCCGAAGACCACGTACACTGTCCGGACGAGTCCGAACCCCGCGCCCCGCTCGTCGTCACCCAGCACGTCCATGAATCGCGGTTCCAGCGAGGCGAAAAAGCTCGAGCCGATGCCGAACAACAGGACACCGAGCGCGACCGCGACGAGACCGGGACCGGCAACGAACAGCGCGAGCCCGCCCGCTCCGGCGATCAGGCAGGTCGCGACAGCGAAGTCTCGGCCGACTCGATCTGAGAGGACGCCGACGCCGATCTGAGCGCCGCCCCTGACGACGAAGTACGCGGAGAAAACGAGACCCGCCAGCGCCGGTGACTGCGCGCGGTGTTCGACGAGAAACGTCGGCAGAAACGTGACGATTCCGTTGACCGCGAACGTCGCGATGATCGCGATGAGAAGGGTGAAGGCGATCTGCGGTCTCGAAAGATACTCCAGGAGCGGAGCGATGGCGAACTGCTCCCGCATCGATCGCTCGGGGTGGCGCGGCTCGGTGGGCCGGATCCGCCACGTGAAGAGTACGAAGATCGGAACTGCGACCAGGACGGCCAGCGCGACGGCGGGCCGCCACCCGTACCGAATACCCACCCAGGAGGCCATGACCGGGGCGAGCAGGCCGGCCAGGGGCGCTCCGAAGGAGTGGAGGCCGAGCGCGGTCCCGATATCGTCGTAGGTGCGAGAGAGCAGCGTCGTCGCGACGCTGTAGTGAAGGCCGGCAACGCCACCGAGGAGGACGACGCACGCGGCGAACACCACGAACAGGGGCGCGATAGCGGCCAGGAGACTAGTAACTGCCGTCCCGCCCACCGCGACCGCGATAATGCGTTTCTCACCGAAGCGTTCCGCGAAGACGCCGCTCGGGAACTGCGTCAGCCCGTAGGCGATCCACATGCCGGAAAGCGAGATCCCGATCTGCGTGTTCGAGACGTTGAAATCCTCGATGATGAACGGAACAACCGGGCTGACGAGTAGACGGGCGAAGTACGTCACGAAAAACGCGAACATACAGAGGACGAGGACCGTGTGACGATATTTCCAGTCCGTTCTCGAGTTCATCTGCTATCGGCATTCAGTCGAAGCTATATGGATGTGATGGATCCGCTTCGAGTCCGACCGATCGGCCGTTAGTTGGCGTGACCGCGATCGAGATCACTCCGCTCGAGACCCCGGATGAGGTGAGTAACGAGTTCGTTGACCGGCACGTCAACGTGCTCTTCGCGGGCGATTTTGACCAGTGCACCGTTCTACTCCGTCGATTTCGATTCTCCGCTCTGCGCGCACGTCCTGGAGCACACTGGACCGGTGAGTCGACTCGAATCGACTGATCGTCCCAGTTCGGGTCATCGCGTCGACGGCCGACTGGCGGTGGTGGAGCAACCACACGTCGTGTCCGATGGCCCGTAGTTTCCCACCGAAGAAACAACCGAGCGCACCGGTTCGGATGACTGCGATCCCTACGACTAGCCCCTCGATTGCCAGTGGTTTACTCGCCAGAGTCTGCTCTCTCCCTAGAGAACGAAGTACGTTGAGCGCCGCGGGCAGAACTGTGATTGGCGCGAACGGACACCACCGATCGTTCTGCATTACGGAACGAGGACTCAGTTCGCAACTTTTATTCCTGCACCATATTCTTCGAGAAGAATTTCTATTCGAGCCGTGGGACGGGTCGGAGAGCATCGACGCTATGAATTACATCTATACGATTGTAAATGTCTGGTACTTTCGATGATCGGAGTGTGATACCAACACCTATCGTGTTCTGCATTGAGGAACACCGGCGTAACGGGATTATATCGCAGGTACCCGATCGATGAGACGGTATCTGGAGAAGTACGAAGAGAACGCAGGGAGACTCCGGTTCCGTATTGCGGAACGACGGGGAACCCGGATCGGAGACCGGCGATAGCGCCGCTCGAGAGCGCCACCGCGGAACCGTCGTAGCTACTGAGAAAGGGTAGAAGCGTGGGCGCGAAAAGAGGGCCCACCGGTTTCCAACTGCTGGGACGGTCAGTAGAACGTGTCGCCGTTCTTCGCCTTCTCGACGAGCAGGTCACACGGGAGCGTTTCGGCGAGTTTGTTCGTGTCCTCGTGTCGGCTGGCGACTTCGGTCAGTTTCTCGACGACGACGTCGAGGCCGACCTGGTCCGCCTTTTCGAGCGGTCCGACCGGCCAGTTACCGCCGAGTCGAGCGCCGGTGTCGATATCTTCGACGCTCGCGACGTCGTTTTGGACCATCTTGGCCGCTTCGTTGACGATCGGGGCCCAGACGAGCAGCGTATCGAAGCCTTGGCCCGCGTCGACCGAGATCTGCGGTTCGTCACGTTCGTCGTAGTCGTAGTAGCCCGCGTCGGCCTTGCGTCCGTATCGCCCCTTTTCGTACAGCTGATGCAGAATGGGGCAGACCTCCGTATCGTAGGACATCGGTCGATCGTCCTCGAGGTGGTCCTGTTCCCCTTCGATTCGAACCTGTATCCCGCCCGTGAAGTCGGCGAGTTCGAACGGCCCCATCGGGAATCCCTCTTTGAACTTCATCGCGGAGTCGATCTCCTCGATCGCGTATTCGCCGCGATAGACCATCCACGCGGGGCCTTCACCGTAGGGACGCATCAGTCGATTGACGATGAACGAGGGAATGTCGATCTTACACCGGATCGGCGTTTTGTCGAACGATTCGATGAGCGCTTCCGCGGTGTCGCCGACGGAATCGGGCGTGTGTTCGGTCATAATGACCTCGACCAGATCCATCAGCATCGGGGGATTGAACCAGTGCGTTCCGACGACCTGTGACGGGCGATCGGTCACTTCGGCGAGCCGGGTGATGTTGAGCCCCGACGTGTTCGTCGCGAGGAGGGCCTCCGGCGGTGCGACGTCATCGAGATCCTCGAAGATATCCTCTTTCACCGACTGCTGCTCGACCGCCGCCTCGGTGACGAAGTCCGCGTCGCCGACTGCCTCCTCGAGATCGGTCGTGAACTCGAGTCGGTCGATCGCACCGTCGACTTCCGCCTGGGTCGCGTTCCCGCTTTCGACGGTCTTCTCGTACGACCATTCGATCTCCTCTCTGGCCTCCACGAGTTGTTCTTCGTCGATGTCGTTGACTGTGGTCTCGTAGCCGGATAACGCGGCGACGGCGGCGATTCCGCGTCCCATTTGACCGCTCCCGATCACTGCGACAGTCTCGATGGTGTCACTATCTACTACCATGTGCAGTCGGTTCCCAACGCGGATAAAAAAGTGTACCGTTCAGAGAAGACAGACGACGAATTTCCGACTCTATAGTAGTCACTGAAACGAATTACACACTATCACGGAAAGGCGATGGATGACGTTCGACTCCCTGAACGGGTATGGGACGTTCTGCGTGGTCGTCGACGAGGAATACTCGCCGGAACATTACTCGGCCGAGACATTGTGCGGTCGTCTGCGACGAACGTGAGGGACTGCTCCGGGAACGTTCACGTGAGGGGTGGAAGTCTTTTTTGGAGATGCGAATATGGTGTTCGCGAACCGCTATAGACCGTTCGACCGCCGGTTCGGGTGTGAATGAATCCTGTCCGAACGAGGTGGACGGGTTACCTCTCGCCGAACGATGGCATCGTACCGAACAGTATCCAATGGGGATTCGGAAATCGTCCTGTACCGTCTCGAACCAGTAACGCGGTCGGAAATACTCCCCGTTAATTTCCCAGCTTCGAGCCCAGTCGGGCGATTTCAACGCGCTTATTTTCGAACGCGAGGAGACAGATAATACCAACTACTGCAGCGCCCTGAATCACCAATGGACCCCACATTCCGACCCCGGAAAGGGCCAGGTAGAGTCCCCGGTGCGGGAGGGAGATCGTACGCTGTCCATTGAATCCGGTCGTTGCGACCGTGAGAGACGCTATACTCACGAAAACGAGGCAGGCAGCGACGATCGTTTCGGGGAACGACCAGTAGAGGAGGCTGTCGTTCGTCACGAACGCAAACGGAATGACGAATCCGGGTGCACCGATCCGGAGCGCCTGTTTGCTCGAGGTGAGGAAAGACGCATCGGCGATCTTCGATCCGATCGCAACTGCGATTGCCACGGGGGGTGTGATCGCCGAAAGCATCGCGAAGTAAAAGACGAACATATGCGCCGTGATTTCTCTCACGCCGAAGCCGACCATCGCTGGCGCGACGAGAATGACGACCAGAATATAGGCGGCCGGTGTGGGCATTCCCAGCCCGAACATGATGCTGGTAATCGCAGCGATGAGCAGAAGGAATACGAAGATGCCACCAGCGAGACCGACCATCTGGGCGCTGATCTTCTGCGTGAGCCCCGTCTGGGTTACCATGCTGAGCACGATTCCGAGAGATGCCAACACGCCGACTAACGGGGCTACGTCGACGCCCCCCTGTCTGAAACCGTGTATCGTTTGTTTCGTCGTTTCAGCAGCGACGGATAGCGATAGCCCGTCAGTCATGAAGTTTCTCACATAGACGGTTCCGATTAATGCGATCGTGGAGTATAGCCCGGCTCCGAGCGGCGTGAGACGCATGACGGCGAGCGTATACGCGAGCACAGTCAGCGGAACCAGAAAGTGAATACCGGACAGGAGGACACTCTTGTCGAATTTTCCGGTGTTGGGGACCGTCCATCCGTATTTGAGTAACACTAGATGGACAGCGATGAAGACGCTGAAGTAGAACAACGCTGCAGGGAGAATTCCAGCCTGAATCACGCGAACGTATGATATGCCGAGCATGTCCGCCATGAGAAACGCTGCGACTCCCATCACTGGCGGAAGCATCTGTCCACCGGTCGATGCGACGCTCTCGATCGCGGCAGCGAAGTCTTTCCTGATCCCCTGGTCTTTCATCATCGGGATGGTAAAGCTGCCCGTCGTCGCAGTGTTGGCCGCGGCACTACCCGTGATCGACCCCATCACCATGCTCCCCACGACGGCGATATGGACAACGCCACTTTTGAGTGATTTCTGGGTTTCCTGTGAGGCGTCGATAATGAAATCCATCAGTCCGTACACCTTTGCGATCCCGGCGAACATAATGAAAATCGCGACCCACGTCGAGCCGACAGTGAGGATAAACCCATAGACACCGGATAATCCAATCGCACCGTTACGGCTGATCTGCTCCCATCCAAGGCCGCTGTGACCGAATACTCCTGGGAGAAGGGGCCCGATCATCGTTGTCGCGTACAATAACGATCCCGCAACGACGGCTGCAATCGCCTTTCCGTACGCGCGATACGTTGCATCTACCGCGAGAAGGATAATAACGACTCCGATAAGGAGGTCCGTCTGTGACCAGCCCATGATCGGTGCGTCGCTCAACAATCGATCGAAGTTGTGTTCGACGTAGGCGGTCGCACCCACTGCAACAATCGCGAGCAGGAGACAAACAACTGGGTTGGCTCGAGTAATTACGGGACGAACGTTTCTTCTCCAGATCGTACTACTCCGGTCAAACCATCGCTGCAGTCGGCTACTGACTACGTCGATTTCATCGGTCAAAACGCGTTTTCCCCCCTTCCCAGAAGGATCGGCTACAGTTTCCCCGCTATCGTCGATCGCCTCCTCGATCTCTCGCATGTAGAAGAGGAAGAGACCCATCCCGAGGAACAGATTCGAGAACCGAAGTCGACTCATCGGTAACGCGTATGCGAAGTAGAGTGTGGCTACCGTTAGTGCGACTCCGGATGCAAATATTACGCCTCGGAGGAGCGACAGTGCATGTGCTGATCGGCTGGATACGGACATATGTGATTAGTGTGTAATCGCTTCGCTCAGTTATTCGTCGGCTCGACCGCCTTTTGCGAGGTCCCACATGTCGTTCTCCTCGTAGAAATCGGCGGCCGCCGGATGGAACGGGACGGTTTCATAGGAGTTCTCTACCCAATGGGTTGGATCCTCGTGGAAGGAGAGTATATTATGGTAGTCACTCAGTGATTCTCGGTTCTCGTACATAACACTGAGTGTTTCGTAAATAGCGTCGTACCCCACATCGTTACGAGTAACGAAGTTGAAATTTGCAGTTGGCACCATCAGTTGATCCTCTGGGACATTAGCATAGCCCTCAAACTGAGTCATATCCACTTCGACCATCGAAATGAGCGGATCCGATTCCATCTCAGAGACGGCGTTATCCGGCCACTTCAACACACTGAGGTCGACCGTGCTCTTCTGTTCTTCGACGTACGAACCTTCGATCGCGCCATTCATCAGCGGAACGATACCCACATCGAGCGTCCCTTCCTGGAAGGGGCCGGCCTGCTGAGTGAATCGCACGCTCGTTGCATCGTAGTCGTCAACGACGTATCCCAGTGCCTTTTCCAACATGTCTCTCGTCCCGGCACCCTCTTCAGCGGGAGAGACACGACTATCCGATCCGATATCACTGATCGAATCCCAGTCGTGTGGCGTCACGAAAAGGAACGGGGAAGACATCCAGTGGATGACCTCGTTCAACTCGAAACTCAGGTTATCATAGGGTTCCATCCCCTCCGTTACTCGAACAGCGTCAAAGCTCTGCGTGTACGCGACGTGAGCTTCGTCTCGCTGAAGACGACCGATGTTTGCGCCAGTTCCTTTGCTGGGCTTTGCCTCCATTTGCACCTCGTCCGACTCCTCATTGACGAGTGACGCAATGCCCTGAACGGACGCATACGACGAGCTCTCCGACGCCATCGTTGTCCAGATCGTGTTCCCTTCCCCTGTACTCTCGCCACCTAAACAACCGGTGACTCCAAGAACCCCTGCTGCGGCTGCCGTTTGTAGGAACGATCGACGTGCTAACTTATCACTCATATTCGGCATACGATAGAAAGATAGTACTGGGTCATAAACATACCGGTTACGTGAGGAACGCCTCGAGGGAGCGATCAGGGGAAGATCGCGATCGTGATAGCGAGGTATTTTGCGGGTACCATCGTCTTTTCACGACTATCACTTGGTAGTATTTCACGGAGCTTTCGACGGGAATATCGACCTGTTATACTCAACTACTGGCCTGATAATACACGCGAATCTCACAGGATATCGAACAAAATAACGAACTTAGGTTGTTATTCTCACTGCGGCGTGCTATTGAAATACTCGCGAAGGGTAGTCAGCAGTTCCACGACAGCCTCCGTCGACAGTCGGATCTGCGCGGAATACTATAGAGGGACGATTCCCTCGTCTGACGGGAGAGAAACGGGTTTATATGCAAGCGAAACGGATCGTGCGACATGACACAGAAATCGGCTGCGAGCACAGGTGTGTCCTTCAATCTCGACGAGGAGACAGAGCTTATTCTCCAGAGCCTCGATGAGTTCGTCGAACGGGAGGTCGAGCCGATCGTAAACGAAATCGAGACGGAGCTTACGAACCCGCGATTGGGTCACGAAGCGAACGGGAAAATCGTCGACGACGTACTCGAGGCGATCGATCAGATCAGGAAGCAAAGTGCGGAGGCCGGGTTTTACGCGATGAACATGCCCGCCGACGCCGGTGGCGACGACGTTTCGGCGGTGACCTGGTATCTGGCGAACAAGCAACTCTCAGCGACGGGCGTCCCCCTCGCCGAGCACGTACTCGCCGGCCCGTCAGGTCCCAAACCGCTGCTCGCGCAAGCGGACGGCGAACAGCGGGAGAAATACCTCGAGCCGACCATGCGTGCGGAGAAAACGACCGCTTTCGGCCAAACCGAACCCGGCGTCGGATCCGACTCGCCGAACATGGCTACTCGCGCCGAGAAGGACGGCGATGAGTGGGTGCTCAACGGCACCAAACAATGGATCACGAACGCGCCGTACGCGGATTTCATCCAGGTGTTTGCACGGACCACGTCGCAGGAGGAAGCCGGCCGCTACGGCGGCATCACCTGCTTCATCGTCGAGGAGGACGAGTACGAGATCGGTTCGTTCAACAACGCCGTCGGTCGCGAAGGAATGCAAGCAGAGGTCCACTTCAACGACGTCCGCCTCTCGGAGGACCGAATCCTCGGGGAGGTCGACAACGCGTTCTACGATGCGATGTCGTTCCTCGGACTGGGGCGGGTCGAAATCGGAGCGCGAGCGGTCGGTAACGCCGAATGGTTACTCGATCGTGCGACCGAATACGCGAACGATCGGGAGGCGTTCGGGAACTCGATCGGTCAGTTTCAGTCGATCGCTCACAAGATCGCACGCGGTCGAGCGAACGCGTTCGCGGCCGATACGGTCGGCCTTCGATGCGCGTGGTCGCTCGATCAGGGCGACGACGTTATCGCCGAATCGTCGATTCTCAAGTGGTTCGCGACGAACACGTTCTGGGAGATCGCCGACGACGTCGTCCAGATCCACGGTGCGAACGGCCTTTCCGAGGAGAACGAATTCATGGACCGCTTGCACTACGCACGGACACAGCGCATCGTCGAAGGAACCGACGAGATTCAGCTCAACACGATTGCGAAACAGTACGGCGTTGATATGTAACTCCAGTACGATCCGAATCGTCGAGTCGCTATTCCGTAACGGAGTGCAGTTTCAGAGTACAGGTTCCATTCTTCCACCGAGTCGTCACCCATCGCCGAGCACACGACGAAGTCAGCGCCGGTCGAGTACCGTGTCCTACACGCGTTCGACGATCGTCGCGACGGCCTGACCGAACCCGATGCACATCGTTGATAGCGCAGTGTCTTGGCCGGTTCGCTCGAGTTCGTGGACGAGTTTCGTAACGAGCGCGCTGCCCGTCGCCCCGAGCGGATGACCGTGGGCGATCGCTCCGCCGTTGACGTTGGTGTCCTCCCACGAGATCCCCGTTTCGTTGAGCCACGCGGCGACGACCGACGCGAACGCCTCGTTGACCTCGAACAGATCGATATCACCGGGCTCCATGTCCGCCTTCTCGAGAACTTGCTCGGTCGCGGGAATGGGGCCCGTCAGCATCAGTACCGGATCGACGCCGACGACTTCGGTCTGAACGACGCGAGCCATCGGCTCCCACCCGTGTTCGTCGGCGGCCTCCTCGCTCGCTACGAGAAGCGCACTCGCACCGTCGACGATTCCGGAGGAATTCCCCGCGTGGATGACGCCGTCGCCCTCGTCGCGAAACGCCGACGGCAGATTCGCGAGCGTCTCGAGATCCGTGTCTGGCCGAGGGTGTTCGTCCTCCTCGACGACGATTCCTTCGCCGTCGACTTCGGTCTCGACGGGGACGAGCTGACTGTCGAACCGTCCCTCGTCCTTCGCTCGCTTCCAGCGGCGGTGTGAATCGACGGCGATTTCGTCTAACTCCCGCCGATCGAAATCCCACTTCTCAGCGACTCGTTCCGCGCTTTCGCCCTGATGGACCAGCTCGTCGTAGTGATCGAAGTAGGTGTCAGTCATGTCGGGCTCGGCCGTCTTTCCGCTCCGGTTACTGGACATCGGGACCCGCGTCATGTGTTCGATGCCGCCGGCGACGACGACGTCGTGAAAGTCGGCGCGGACGTTCGCTGCGGCCAGATTGAGCGCCTGTTGTCCGGAACCACACATTCGATCCAGTTGGAAGCCCGGAACGGTATCGCCCCACCCGGCGACCATGGGTGCGATACGTCCGATGTTCGATCCCTGTTCGAACACCGGCTTGACGCAGCCGAACATGACATCCTCTATCGTCGTTGGATCGAAGCCGTTACGCGCTTGCAGCGCTTTCAGCGGGGCTGCCGCGAGGTCCTGCGGGTGCGTGTCCCGAAACGATCCGTCACGTTTTCCAAACGGTGTCCTGACGGCGTCGACAATCACGGCTTCAGTCATGGTCGTTTGTAGTGATAGCACATACCGTAATAGGGATTACGGTGTGACTGATGGATCGACCCGTTCGTCGACCGTCGTACGGTTATTCGCTCACAATCTCGTAGTAACTCGTGTATTTCACGCAGTCGCAATTGCGAAGTCCGTCTGCGATACGAATCTCCACGGTGCTGCTACCGGGTTCAAGAAGGGACGGGAACGCCTCTTTCGCTCGCTCGCCGAGTTCGTCGTAATGACACACCCGAGAATCCGACGGAACGTCGTCGATTCGTCGTACAGTGACATTCTCACTCATGCTATTTAGTAGCATCGCCGATCACTTCATTGTTACTCTCACTTCCCACTGCTCGTCCAGATTTAAACCACGCTGCCTGCCGGCGATTCCGACGGGCGGGCCTTCGAGATAAGAATCTTTTTACGATCGAACTCCGATGAATCTCACGATGAAGATTCTCGTTACGGTCAAAGAGGTAGCGACCGTCGAAGACGAGTTCGAAATCGAGGGAACCGAAATTGCCGACCAGTACCTCGGTGCCGATCTCAATGAGTGGGACGACTACGCGATCGAAGAGGCCGTCCAGCTCCAGGAAGACGGTATCGCCGACGAAGTCGTCACCGTCACCATCGGTCCGGAAGAGTGCGAACAGACCATCCGACAGGCCCTCGCAAAGGGCGCCGACCGCGCCGTCCGCGTCTGGGATGACTCCCTCGAGGGCGTCGACCTGCTCGACGTCAACGCCAAGACGGAGATCCTCAGCGCCGTCATCGAAGCGGAAGATCCCGACCTCGTCCTCTCGGGCGTCCAGGCCGGCGACGACAGCTTCGCCGCGACCGGCGTTTCCGTGGCCGAGAACCTCGGCTTCCAGTGGGGCGCCGTCGTCAACCACCTCGAACACGACCTCGAGGAGGGCGTCGCCTCCGTGCGACGCGAACTCGAGGGCGGCGTCGAGGAGTTCACCGAACTCGAGCTCCCGGCCGTGTTGACGATCCAGACGGGGATCAACGAGCCTCGCTACGCCAGTCTCCGCGGTATTCGGCAGGCACAGCGGAAAGAACTCGACGTCAAGGCCCTCGCCGATATCGGCGTCGACGAGAGCACTATCGAATCCGAACTCGACCTGACGGCCATGTACGAGCCCGAAAGCGAGAGCGACGCGACGTTCTGGGAGGGCAGCGCCGACGAAACGGCGTCTGAGCTGGGAGAACTGCTCCGCGACAAGGGGGTGGCACAATGACGGACGTCCTCGCGGTCACCGACCACCGCCGCGGCGACCTGCGCGACGTCAGCTACGAGATTATCACCGCCGGGCGCGAACTCGCCGACGAAACCGGCGGCGACCTCCACCTCGCGGTCATCAGCGGCACCGTCGACGACTTCGCCGACAAACTCAATCGCGACGGCGTCGACGCTATCCACACCGTCTCCCACGGCGAGGAGTTCAACCACGACGTCTACACGCAGGCGATCACGCAGCTCTACGACGACCTCGCCCCGCAGTACGTCCTGACGCCCAACAGCGTCAACGGGCTCGACTACGCCCCCGCCGTCGCGAACCAGCTCGATCTCCCCGTCGTCACCGACACGATCGACCTCGAGACTGACGGCGAAACGCTCGTCGCCACCCGCGAGATGTACGGTGGGAAGGTCGAGACGACCAACGAACTCGAGGGCGAGGCGGTCGTCACGATCCGAAGTGCCGAATGGCCCCAGGCCGAAGGCACCGGCGACGCCTCGATCGAGGCCTTCGACGCCGACATCGACGAGGACGCCATCGGCTCGACGGTCAGCGGCTTCGAAGAGGTCGGCGGCGGCGACGTCGACATCAGCGAGGCCGAACTCCTCGTCTCGATCGGCCGCGGGATCGAAGAAGAGGAGAACCTCGACCTGATCCGTGATCTGGCGGACGCGCTCGGTGCGACGCTGTCCTCGTCCCGACCGATCGTCGACAACGGCTGGCTGCCCAAGAACCGGCAGGTCGGTCAGTCCGGAAAGGTCGTCACGCCCGACGTCTACATCGCCATCGGTATCTCCGGCGCAGTCCAGCACGTCGCCGGCATGAAGGGCTCCGATACGATCGTCGCGATCAACACGGACCCCAACGCGCCGATCATGGACATCGCCGACTACGCGATCGTCGACGACCTCTTCGATGTCGTCCCTGAACTCATCGACGAGTTCGAAGGCTGAGCAGGCGTCACGGTCGATTCGAGTCGATTTTTTGCGCGAGTGGTCGCGAACAGCGTGAGCGACCCGAACGGAAAAAGGTGGTCGCACGTCGTCCCCGAACTCATCGACGAGTTCGAAGGCTGAGCGGTCGTCCCGCGAGCGAACGTGGTTCGAGAGAGCGTCGCTCTCTCGTGACTGAGCGAATCGAAGATTCGCGATGTCCGCGAACGCGAAGCGTTCGCTTGATGACGAAAGACGCGAAGCGTCTTTCGAACGGCAGTGAGCGGTCTTCCTCGTGAACGAAGTGGACGAGGGCTCGGAAAAACTCCGTTCATCCGGTGTTTTTGGTCGCGATTTTTCTCCGAGGGTAAGTAGCGCGGGACCCCGGTTCCACGGACCGTTCGCGCAGCGATACCGTGCGAAGACGAAGCGAACTCGAGTGGAAAAAGGTCGGACTGAATTCTCGTCGGACTATAGTAGCCACTGAAACGAGTTACATACTGATCGGACAGCTGTCGTTCGATCAGGTGTGCAATGATTTTCAGTGGCTACTATCGGTTACAGTGACGTTCAGTGGCTACTATATCGGGACACTGTCGAGTTGGGTGCAGGGCCGCTTACTGGCGGTAGTCGTATGGAATCGCGTTGCATCCCTGAATCACTCAAAATAGATGATGATTGTGAACACAGCGAACGATCCATAGTCGGGATGTTACTCTGCCAACACTCTCTGGGCCGAACTGGAGACGGCGCTGTTTGCCACCGCTAACAGGGAGAGGATACCCGCTGTTGCTGCGATCTGAACCACGAGCGGACCCGCGATTGCGAGGGCAGAGAGGACGAGATAGATCGCTCGTCGCGGAAGGCCGATCCGTTCGCCCCCGTCGTAGCCGATCGTGGCGACCGAGAGTGCGACGACGCCAGTAAAGACGAAGACAACGGCAACGATCGTCTCCGGGAACGACCAGGAAATAAGCGACTGGTTCGCGATGAACGAGTAGGGAATGACGAACCCGGGTGCACCGATACGGAGCGCCTGTTTACACGCTGCCGTAAAGCTAGCGCCCGATATCTGCGACCCGATCGCCACGGCGACGGCAACGGGCGGCGTGATCGCAGAAAGCATCGCGAAGTAGAAGACGAACATATGGGCCGTAAGCTGGTCGACGCCGAAGCTGACCATCGATGGTGCCACGAGGATGACGACGAGAATATACGCTGCGGGCGTTGGCATCCCGAGTCCGAATAGAACGCTCGTTACCATCGAGAGAACGAGGAGCAAGATGAAAATCCCAGCGGCGAGATCGAGCATCTGCGTACTGATCTTCTGACTGAGCCCCGTCTGATTGACCAGGCCGAGGACGACGCCGAGCGATGCGAGCATCCCGACGAGCGGGGCCATATCTACTGCCCCCTGTCTGAAGCCATCTATCGTCTGTTTCGTCGTGGCGACGGCCGTTCCCGACTCGAGACCGTCGACGACGAAGTTCCGGAGGTACATCGTGACGACCAGCGAGATGATCGTATACAGACCCGCTCCCAGCGGGGTGAGCTCTAGTACGACGAGCGTGTATATGAGGACGAAGAGCGGGACGCTAAAGTGGATCCCCTCGGCGATCACACTTCTGTCGAACGTTCCCCGTTCGGGTACCGTCCATCCGAACCGGAGTATAACGAGGTGCACCGCGACGAGGACGCTGAAGTAAAAGAGAAGCGCCGGAATCAGTCCCGCTTGGATGACAGTGAGGTAGGAAACCCCGAGAATATCGGCCATCAGGAAGGCCGCGACGCCCATCACCGGCGGCATCATCTGGCCGCCGCTGGATGCAACGCTCTCGATCGCGGCCGCATAGTCCGGCCGGACGCCCTGGTCTTTCATCATCGGAATCGTGAAGCTTCCGGTCGTTGCCGTATTCGCGGCCGCGCTCCCGGTGATCGAGCCCATGGCCATACTTCCGAGCACGGCAACGTGAACGACGCCACTGTGGAACACTTTCCGTACTTCACGGCTGATCTGCGTGATGAAGTCCATCAGGCCGTAGGCTTTCGCCATACCGGCGAACATGATGAAAATCGCGACCCAGGTCGTCCCAACGCCGAAGATAAAGCCGTACGCGCCGCTGAGACCGATCGCACCCTCGCGGCTGATCTGTTCCCAGCTCATTCCCGTGTGTCTAAATATCCCCGGGAACCAGGGGCCCGCAAATGCGTAGAACACCGAACTCACCACGACCAACCCGATCGATTTTCCGTACGCCCGCCACGTCGCGTCGATCACGAGATAGATTATCAACCCGCCGACGATCAGATCCAGTTGCGTCCAGCCGAGGATCGATGCCTCCTCCTGCAGTCGAGTGAAGTGGAATTCGACGTATCCCGCTGCGAATACGGATGCGAGGGCTAACAACCCATAGACGAACGGGTTCAGTCGTTGGACGAGCGAACGGACGGACGACGGAACGGTGACCCACGACTGCGTCTCTCCGTCGTCAGTCGATCGCGCCGAAGACCCCGTTTCGTTCGAGACGGTCGACCTGATCTGTAGGAGGTAAAACAGGGTCAGTCCCGTCCCGAGGAATATATTCGAGTATCTGAGTCTCGACATCGGGTATTCGTACGCGTAGTAGATCGTGAATAGCGTGAGCAGCACGCCGATACCGTAGATAGCGGAGCTTAGAAACCGGTCCGTCTTCGTATCAGGGGAAGCATTCATCATTGTTATCTTGAGGACGGCAGTCGTCGCTCTCCTTACTCCTCTCCGCGTACGAACTCATCGCTCCAGATGCCCCATTCCTCGTATAGATCGGCGGCAGCGGGATGGAACGGGACATCTTGGTACGAGCTCTCGACCCAGTACTCTGGCTCCTGCATGAACGCCAGAAGGTCGTGGTACTCCGCCAGTGCCTCGCGGTTCTCGTAGAGGATTGTCAGTGCTTCCGTAAGCGTGTCGTAATCGATGTCATTACGGACGACCCAGTTATACGAGAGTCGGAGCGTGGTCACCTCGTCCGGGGTGTGTGCGTAGCCCTCGAAGCCGGTCATATCCAGTTGGGAGACCTCGAGCAACGAGTCGTCTTCGAGTTCGCTCACAGCGTCGTCCGGCCACTCCAGCACGCGGAGATCGACGCTACTCTTCTGTTCTTCGACGTACGACGCCTCGATGTTACCGTTAATGATCGGAAGGGCACCGACGTCGAGCCGTCCTTCTTGCATCGGGCCGGACTGTTGGGTGTAGGCGACGCTGACTCGGTCGTAGTCGTCGACCGCATAGTCGAGACCCAACTCCAGATAGGGTGCAGTTCCGGCACCTTCTTGGGTCGGCGAGACGCGCGTGTCTGACTGGATATCGGCGAGTGACGTCAGATCTTCGTTCGCGGTCACGAAAACCCAGTCGGTATCGAGGAAGTGCAGGAGTTGATTGATATTGAACGAGAGCTGATCGAACGGTTCGATTCCCTGATGAACGCGTTGTACGGTGTAGTTCTGGTTGTACGCGACCTGCGCTTCCTCGCGCTGTAGCCGTCCGATATTCGCGTCCGTTCCATCGCTCGTCCGGGCCTCCATGTAAACGTCGTCGCTGTTCTCGTTTACAACGGCAGCCATTCCCGTTGCACCCTGATATCCACCGCTGCCTTCGGACGTCGTCGTCCAAATCAGGTTTCCATCGTCCGAATTAGAGCCGCCCGAACAGCCGGCGAGGCCAGCAATTCCTGCGACACCAGCTGCTTTAACGAAGTTTCTCCGGTTCGTATTGCTGTCGGCCATTGCTGTCTACCCCATATCATTGTGTGATAATAGTTGTTTTGGTCGCTGTTAGCATGTGATGACTGCGCCGTGCGAAAGAGCGGTTCTACGGAGAAACGAGCCGGCGAGTAATTTCGAACGGCTGGCCGTTGGGATAGCTGTAGTCGGCAGTCTAGGCGTCGAGTTCCGACCGCTTGATCTTCCCGCTCGACGTTTTCGGGAGTTCATCGACGAATTCGATTTCGCGAGGATACTCGTGCTTTGAAAGCCGAGACCGAGCGAACGACTGCAGTTGTGATGCGAGCGATTCGGAGGGAGACGCATCCGATGCGGGAGCGACGATCGCTTTGACGACTCGCCCGCGCGTTTCGTCCGGTGCGCCGACGACTGCGACTTCCTCGATAGCGTCGTGTTTCAGGAGCGTTTCTTCTACTTCTTCGGGGCCGATTCGGTAGCCCGAGGAGATGATGACCTGATCTGCCCGTGACACGTACCAGAAGTAGCCGTCCTCGTCGCGTTTGGCGAGGTCGCCCGTCCGCCACCACAGGCCGCTGTAAGACGTGATCGACGATTCCGGGCGTCCCCAGTACCCGCCCGTTCGGGCGTCTTGGTCACGTTTGACGGCGATTTCGCCGGTTTCCCCCACTCCAACGTCCTCTCCGTCCTCGTCGAGCAACGCGACCTCGTGGCCGGGAACCGGCTTTCCCATACTACCGGCCTTGACCTCCCAATCGGGAAACGCGAAATTGGCGACGACCATTCCCGATTCGGTCTGCCCGTAGGCGTCGAGGGGCCGGGCTCCCAGTGCGTCCGCACACCAATTGACGGTCGCCTCGTCCAACGACTCGCCGGCGGAGACGAGTACTCGAAGGTCGACCTCGTACTCGTTGGGCGAAGCGGACGACGACCGGAGCTTGCGAAGTCCCGTCGGCGGTAACATCGCGTTCGTGATCTCGAAGTCCTCGAAGGTCGCCAGCAACTGCTCGGGATCGAACGGCCCGCGGTAACAGCCCGCAGCGGTACCGCGCAATCCCGCTGCGAGCGTGCCGGCAGTGAAGCCGTACGACCACGCCGGCGACGCGGCAACGAAGTAGTTGTCCTCTGGCTGCAGGTCTACGACGTACTCGAGGTACGCGTGGAGGTGAATCGTTCCTTCGTGCGTCGACGGACACCCCTTCGGTTGCCCCGTCGTTCCGCTCGTGTACTTGATTGCGTAGACGTCGCTCGGATGGCTCTCGACCGACTGAAAATCACCGTCCGCCCGTTCGATCACGTCGTACGATTCGAGAGCGACGTCCGCCGGTCGGTCGTCGGGATCGAGACCGTCAGTTCCGTCGACGACGATCACGGTCTCGAGTTCGGGGAGCGCCTCACCGTCGAGTTTCGACACGTGTTCGGACGACGTCACCAACACCGACGCGCCGGAGTCGGCGAGTCGATACTGCAACGCCTCGTCACCGAACAGCGGTGCCAATGGCACGTACACTCGCCCGGATTTAATAGTGCCGTACGCGGCGGCGTAGAGTTCTATCTGTGCGGGAAGCATCGCAGCAACCCGGTCACGCGAGCCGACGGTCGCTTCGAGATAGGTCGCGACCCTGTTAGCGGCAGTGTCGAGCTCCGCAAACGAGTACGTCTCGTTGGCGCCGGTTTCGAAATCCCGCAGTCGGAGGCCGGTTTCATGCGAGTCACCGTGACGGCCGAGGGCCTCTTCAGCGATGTTCACCGACTCTCGATCACCGACCGTGACGAGTTCGTCCCAGCAGCGGTCACGATCGTACAGTTCGGAAACGGATCCGTGGATGCTTTCATATGTCATCGCTTAGGTGTGGTATTGAATGTCGTTTGATTTCGTAAGGGTGTCCGGGAATACCTCTGCAGCAATCGGTTTAGTACGACCACAGTGATTGGCATTCGCACACACTCATATAACGCTTCGGAATGAATCGGCGTTCGTCGCGACGAAAAAACGCCGTCGACCGCCGACGTTACCGTCCTCGGTCGCTGTCTCGTCAGCTGGCTGGGTCGTGACGGCACGCAGCTCCCGGCCGAGCTAGCCTCGGATATAGCCGCCGTTGACGCTCACGACCTCTGCGGTGATCCACTCGGCGGCGTCGCTCGCGAGGAAGGCGACCGTGTTAGCGATGTCCTGTGGCTTCCCGAGTCGGTTCAGCGCATACGACTCGAGGACCTTTTCCCGATACTCTGCGAGCCACTCCTCGGTCGCGGGCGTCTCGGTTGTTCCGGGAGACACGACGTTCATCCGGATACCGTGTTCACCGACTTCCTTGGCGACGTTCTTCGTGAACGCGACGTTCCCGGCCTTCGCGCCGCCGTAGACGGCGAGGGACGGATCGTTCCCCTTGTACGAATCGCTGGCGTAGTTGATGATGCAGCCGCTTTCCTGGTCGACCATGTGCGAAAGGGCGGCGTGCGTACAGTTCATCGTCCCGAAATAGGTCACGCCGACCGCCCGATCCCAGTCTTCGGGCGTCGACTCGAGGAACGAAGACGTGCCCGTACTCAGGCCGGCGTTGTTAACGAGGACGTCGATCGAGCCGAACTCGTCGACGGTCGTCTCGATCATCTCGGTGGCGTCGTCGTACGACGAGACGTCCGTCTCGATCGCCAGCGCTCGAGTATCGTACTCCTCTTCGATGGTCGCCGCGACCGTTTCGGCGGCATCGATGTCGACGTCGGCGATAGTGACGTTCGCGTCGTGTGCGGCGAAGGTTTCACAGACTGCCCGACCGATACCGCTCGCACCGCCGGTCACGACGACACTGTCATCTGTAAAGTCAAACTTCTCGGCGAGTGATTTTTCAGACACGATTCGTCATTTATTGCCTTCTCACATAATAGTACTGTTGCGAGTCATCGCGGCCGGAACAGTGGATCTCGACGAGATACACATCGGCCGTCCGAGCCCGGTGAATCGTTAGAACGTATTCCCAACAGTAGCAGCGACATCGCGGTCTACGAAACGTGTTCAGTGTGAATGGGGAACCAATATGCGTTCCGTATTACGGAACCACTATCGCGACCGAGAGTTGGGACTGACGGACCCCTCACCTCGTTACTCCGGCAATTACGGGTACTGTGCGTATCGACGGCCGATATCGACGAGAGAGACGACCAGTACTTTACAATCATATACTTGGAAAGGAGATGGAGAGAACGAGAAACGGAGGGATACTATTGATCTGCGTGCCATTCTGTATCGGGGAACAGAGATCGGAGTGGCGCATATCCCGAGAAAGCGATAAAGAGTGGCTCTCGGACGGAATGAGGGCGGAATCATCGGAGAAAATCCGTTCCGTATTCCGGAATGCCGAGAGAGAGAGAGAGGGGGGATGGCTGCCCCACTCGAGTCGGTCTACGGTGAGTGGCCTCGGTCGTTCGCTCGAATCGACGACCGAAACTCGAAGTACTATCAGCGTGCGTACGAGTTGACTGAACGTTCGACGCTGTCGTCCGTGTCCGGGCGCGCTTCCGAGATCGCTTCTCGAGAGTTCGCGATATCCCCCGAAACGACGCCGTGAGTCGGAAGTAACCCAACGCAAAGTTTTAGGATAACCGACCCTCTCAGTAGACGTGATGACAGAACGCGAACCAGCGTACATAGCTGGAGCCTTCGAACATCCGACGCGGGAGGCACCGGACAAATCGACGATGCAGTTACACGCGGAAGTAGCCAAAGGAGCACTCGCTGACGCGGGCCTGTCGAAAGACGACGTCAATGGGCTCTTCACCGCTGGCGTCCCCGAGTATCAATCCGGACTTTCCCCGCTCGTTATCGCGGATTACCTCGGTGTTGACGCGTCGTACGTCGACACGACCGACTACGGTGGGTCGTCGTACATCGCGCACGTCGGCCACGCGGTCAGCGCGATCCGTGACGGAAAGTGCGACGTTGCGCTCATCACGCTTGCCGGCCGGCCGCGGTCGCGCGGCCAGGCGACGGGGTCCGGAGCGCGAGAGATACGGACCGTCCAGGACAGCTTCGAGCGGATCTACGGCGCGACGAACATCACGATGTACGGCATGGCCGCACAGCGCCACATGCACGAGCACGGGACGACGGCCGAACAGCTCGCGGAAATCCGCGTCGCTGCGTCCCAGCACGCCCAGTATAACGACGACGCGATGTTTCAGGACCCGGTGACCGTCGAAGATGTCGTCGAGTCTCGAGTCGTCGCCGATCCGCTCCATCTGCTCGACTGCTGTGTCATCTCGGACGGCGGCGGCGCGCTGGTACTCGTTTCCGAAGACGTCCGCGACGATCTCGATCGCGAGGCCGTCGAAGTGCTCGGCCACGGCGAAGCGCCCTCACACCACGATGCAGGACGCATCGATATCACGCGTACCGGGGCCGAGTCATCCGGCGAACGCGCCTTCGCGGAAGCCGGTCTCGGTCCCGCGGACATCGACTACGCGTCGATCTACGACTCCTTCACCATCACCGTTCTCGAGGCGATCGAGGATCTGGGGTTCTGCGAGAAGGGCGAGGGCGGCGAGTTCGTCGAAGGCGGCACGCTACAGGCACCGGACGGAGACCTTCCGTTCAACACCGACGGTGGCGGCCTCTGCTCGAATCACCCCGCGAACCGCGGCGGGATGACCAAAGTCATCGAGGCCGTTCGCCAGCTCCGCGGCGAGGCGAACCCCGAAGTGCAAGTCGACGCCGACGTCGCGCTTGCCCACGGAACGGGCGGCAGCATCGCGACTCGTCACGGTGCGGCGACCGTCGTTCTCGGAGGGGAAGGCCGATGACCTGGGAACCCCGGCCCGTTCCCGAAGTGAACCCCGAAACCGACCGCTACTGGCAAGCCGCCGCGAGCGGCGAGTTGCTGGTCCAGGAGTGTGACGATTGCGGACTCGTGTATCACTACCCGCGATCGCTCTGTCCCGACTGCTTCAGCGAGAAAGTGGAATGGCGTGAAGCTTCGGGCCGCGGCGAGGTCTACTCGTACTCGACCGCTCGAACGATGAGCGGCTGGCCCGAAGACGACCTGCCGCTCGTCGTCGCCTACGTGGAACTCGACGAGGGGCCCCGGATCATGACGAACATCGACGCCGACCCCGAGGACATCGCCATCGGAGCGCGCGTCGAGGTCCGGTTCGTCGATACCGAGGACGAGGACGTCTCGATTCCCGTCTTCGTTCCGGCGAACGCGTAGTCGGAACCCGGCTCGAGCGTCGCCTCGAGCCGAAACCGCCGACCGAGAGAAGCATCGAGAACTGGAAACTACGATACCAACGGCGGACGATCGCGATACCGCCCGCCTTCTGCGGAAGGTTTAATCGGTGTACCGGTGTGTAGGAGACGAGGGATGTACTATGCCAAATGCCAATCCAGCGGTGTTACGAGAGTTCGAAACGTGGTTGAGTCTGTTCACCGACGGCGAACTGCCGGAGCATCACCGATGGAAAGCGTGGTTCTGCGTCGCGGAATACGACCTAGCCGATTTCGCGCGGATCTCGGCGCTGCTCCGGGAGAACGGCGCGACGGGGAGCTTCGCGTTCCTCGGCCGGGATGCGGAGGAACAGGCTGATATCATCGAAACGCTCGACGCCGATGGCCACGAGATCACGTTTCACTCTCATCGCCACCACGCGTACGCCGACCTGTCGTACGACGCGGCACACGATGCGATCACCACCGGAATGGCGGCCATCGAGGACGCGACGGGTATCACGCCGAGCGGGTTCTTCGTCCCGTTCCGGCGACTCAGCGATGGTGCAGTTCGGGCCGTCGAGGACGTCGGGTTCGACTGGGTACTCGGACGAGCGGATCGGGATCTCACGGACGTCGAACTCGTGGAACCGGTAACGCCGTTCGACACGAGGCTACTCGAGGAGCACCCTCCCGCGGAGGCGACGAGCCGACTGCGAGCGAAGGCCGAAGCCGGCGAGACCCCGTTTCTCTTCCACCCGCCGGTCCTCGAGTATCACGAGGGACTTCCAGCGCTCGAAGACTGGATACGCGCCGTCGAACCCGTCTCCGTCGCCGAACAGATCGAACGAGGTGGGACGGGAATCGTCCTCGACTGCGTTCGACCGGTGCGCGTGGAATAGGGGCGGTCACACCTCCATGTGAACGAGCCCCAAATACTTTTGTCCGTTGAGCAAGTCCTCTCCGTGAGATGTCGACACAAACACGCGGGAAGTACTACGAAGAGCTAGCAGTCGGTGACGTGTACGAACACCGGCCCGGTCGAACCGTCACCGAATTCGACAACACGCTGTGGTCGTTGCTGTCCGTCAACCTGCAACCCTTGCATCTCGACGCTCACTACGCGGCGGGGACCGAATTCGGCCAGCGTCTCGTCAATAGCATGTTCACGCTCTCGACGGTCGTCGGCCTGCAAGTTCACGATCTCACGCTCGGAACGACCGTCGCGAACCTCGGATTCGAAGAGATTGCATTCCCACATCCCGTCTTCATCGGCGATACGCTCTACGCCGAGACCGAGGTGCTCGAGAAGCGACCGAGCGATTCCCGAGACGACAGCGGCATCGTCACGTTCGAGCATCGGGGCCACACACAGGACGGAGAACTGGTCTGTGAGTGCACGCGGATCGCACTCATGCTTCTCCAGCCGGAGGACGAGTGACGATGCGTCCGATTCGATCGATTCTGTACATCCCCGCAAACAACGAGGACTGGGTGCTCGAGGCGCCCGAAAAGTACGACGCCGACGCGTTCATCTTCGACCTCGAGGATTCCGTCCCCCCTAGCGAGAAGGAATACGCACGCGAGGTCGTCGCCGATGCGTACGAGCAGTGGGACACTGACAAGACCATCACCGTCCGTCTCAACGCACCCGATACCGGGCTGTTCGAAGCTGATCTCGACGCGGTCGTTCACGACCGACTGGACGCCGTCATCGTGCCGAAACTCCCGCGAACGGAGTATATAACGCGCACCGATCACGTCCTCTCGTATCTCGAAGCGAGGCGCGGAATCGACAGTCCAACCGAAATCGTCGCGCTCCCGGAGACGCCGCGCGGGTTCTACAACGCTCACGAACTGTGTCAGGCGAGCGACCGGGTCGCCGCCATCGTCGGCGGAACCAGCCGCGGTGCCGACGTCGAGCGGGCGCTCGGCTGGGAGTGGACCGAAGAAGGAACCGAGAAACTCCACATGCTGTCGAAAGTTCTCCTCGACGGCAAAGCGGCCGGCGTCGAGCAGTTCTTCGGCGGGGCGTGGACGAACGTCGAGGATATCGAGGGGCTCAGAACGGAAGCCGAGCGGCTTCGGTCGCTCGGCTACACCGGCTACCAGGTCATCCATCCGAGCCACGTCGAGCCGATCAACGAGATTTTCACCCCCGACGAGGACGACGTGGCGTTCTGGCAGCGGGTGATGGAAGCGATGGAGACGGCGGAACTCGAGGAATCCCGCGGCGCTGTCCGGTTCGAGGGGGAGATGATCGATGTCGCACACATCAAGCGTGGCGAAGACATTTTAGAGCGCGCTCGAGCGTTCGATATGATCGATTGACAGCGCGGCGACCGTCGGGTGACGCCGTCTCACCACTCCGGTTCCCTGCCCTCGACGTAGGCCCGGAGGCCTTCCTGTGCCTCGTCGGTCTCGACGATGTTGCAGATCGTCTCGACGACGTTCTCGATGTTCCGTCGGTAGTCCAGATCCTGCGAGCGCATGTAGGCGTCTCGCGCGAGTTCCATCACGAGCGGCGATTTCTCGTTGAACGACGCCGCCAGCTCACGGGCGGTCTCGAGGACCTCGTCCTGCGGGACGACGCGATTGAAGATCCCCCTGTCGGCGGCCTCCTGTGCCTCCATGGGATCGCCCGTAAACAGCAACTCGAACGCCTTGTGCCGGCCGATCTGTCGCGGCAGGTGGACGAAGTGCATCGCCGGGATGAGTCCGACGTCGATCTCGGGGTAGCCGATCGACGCCGTTTCGCTGCCGACGATTACGTCGCACGAGACCGCCAGCGTCACCCCCGCCGCCCGCGCCGGTCCGGTGAGCGCGGCGATCGTCGGCTTTCCCATCCGGTACTGGAGATCGTGCATGTCGAAGTACAGCGTCTCGAGGAACCGACGCAGTTCGAGACCCGAGCCACCCGCCATCATCTCGAGGTCCATACCGGCGCTGAACGCACGGTCGAAGGCGCTCGTCAGAATGATCGATCGGACCGAATCGTCGTCGGCCGCGAGCCGATACGCGTCGTTGACCTCCTCGGTGAGGTCGTGATTGATCGCGTTGACCGGATCCCGGTGCATCGTCAGTTCGGCCGTGTGGTCGGTGACTTCGTAGTCGATGAGTTCGAACGACATCACTCGAGGTACAGCGAAGCGTCCCTTAACCGTTTTGTTGAGTGTTACCAACCAACACCTACTTTGATCTGTCTTCACCCTATCTAGCACCTCGTTTTGAGCGGAAGAGAGCAGGGTGCGCCACGACGTCATCTTAGTGACTGTGCTGGTACTGTCGTATAAATAATACAAGTGTGATATAAGTGCATTGGGTAGGGAACCCATGACAGTTGGCCTGATGCTACCGACGTACCTCGACCGCGAGGAACGACTGCCGCTCGCCGAGGCCGCCGACGAACTCGGCGTCGACGCGGTGTTCACCGGCGAATCCGCGAGTTCGAACCTCTTTATCGACCTGACGTGGATCGCCTCGAAGACGTCGACCGTGACGATCGGAGCGGGGATCGCCAACGTGTTCTCGCGCTCCCCCAGCCTCATCGCCCTCAGCGCGGCCGAACTCGACGGAATCTCCGACGGTCGCGTCGTCCTCGGCCTCGGGACGAGCACTCCGCCGTTGATCGAAGGCGTTCACGGTCTACCGTTCGAACGGCCGGTGTCACGGACGGCGGAGTACATCGACATCATCCGAGCGGGATGGACCGGCGACCGTCTCGACTACGACGGTGACTTCTACTCGCCATCCGGCGGCCGGCTGCTCGAGACCCCGGTTCAGGACGAGATTCCGATCGCGGTCGCGGCCCTCGGTCCGTCAAACCGCCGGTTGACCGGTTCGAAGGGCGATATCTGGCTTCCCCACCTCGTTCCGAAGACCGTCCTCGGCGATCTGGCCGAAGACGTGTACGGCGCCGCTCGAGATCGCGAGCGGTCGGCCGACGCCATCGACGTCTACGCGTACGTTCCGACGGCCATCGACGAGGACATCGACGCGGCCTACGACCGTGTGCGACGACACGTGGCCACGTACGCCGGCTCCGCGGAGCCCTACCGTGACGCGATCGCCGACGCGGGCTACGACGTTGCGATGGAGGTCCACCGAACGTGGCAAGACGGTGACCGCGACGCTGCGGCGCAGTTGGTCACCGACGAACTGGTCGAGGACATCGGCCTCGTCGGAACGCCTGACGATGCGCCGAGCGCCTGCTCGCAGTGGTACGACGCCGGCGCCGATATGGTCGTGATGAACTTCCCGCCGGGCTCGAGCGCGGACGACGTTCGGACCGCGCTGGCCGCCGTCTCGTAGACCGAGCCCTCGGTCTCGGTGCGTTCGACAACCAACCAGCGTATCGGCTACCGATCAGCCAATCGGCCATAAGACGCCGGACCATCGAATCCTGCGGCAATTTTCCCGCCGTACGGGCCCGGAAGCAGTCGCGTGAGATCGAGGACGCAACCGTCGTCGAGGAACGGTTGCATGGTCTTGAGAAACACACTCGTCGTCAAATGTGTTCGCATCGGACCGTCGCGGACGGGTTCGTATCGGATTCCCGCGGACGTCGAACGGAACCCGACGCCCAAACACGTAATTGGGTCCGGGATAATCCACCATCTATGGGCTTCTTGAACGGGATCAACGTGGTCGATCTGTCTCAGATGGTGTCCGGACCGGTGGCGACGATGCACCTCGGCGACATGGGTGCAGACGTAGTGAAGGTCGAACGACCGGAGTCCGGGGACATCTCCCGAAATCTGGCGCCGTTCGTCGACGGCGTGAGCTCCCAGTTCGTCGCCCTCAATCGCAACAAGCGCTCGATCGAGGTTGACCTCCGCTCGGATCGTGGACAACGCCTCGTGATGGAACTCCTCGAGAAGGCGGATGTCTTCGTCGAGAACTACAAGGCCGGTACCGCCGAGGGGTTCGGCCTCGATTACGACGCCGTGTCCGCGGTGAACCCGGAGATCGTCTACTGTTCGATCAAGGGGTTCGCATCGGATTCGATTTACGAGGACAACCCCGCGTACGACATGGTGGCACAGGCGATGAGCGGCTCGATGAGTATCAACGGCTGGCCCGACGGACCGCCGACGAACACGTCCATCCCGATCGCCGATATCGCGGCGTCGATGTACGCCGTCCAGGCGATCACCGGTGCGCTGTACGATCGAGACGTCAACGACGCCGGCGGGGAGTACATCGAGGTCTCGATGCTCAACTGCATCATGTCCTGGCTAGGGATCCGAGCGACCGCCAGCGGCGTGGAAAACGAACCGTACCCCCGCGTCGGGAACAGGCACTCGACCGTCGCGCCGTACAAGGTGTACGAGACGGCCGACTCGTACGTCGTCGTCGCCGTCGCGAGCGACGGACTCTGGCCGAAGTTCTGCCGCGCGATCGACCGAGAGGACCTTATCACCGATCCGCGATTCGAGACCGGGGCCGATCGAACGGCGAACATGGACGAACTGTACGAGATCACGGACGACATCATGCGGCAGAAGACGACCGAGGAGTGGTTCGACATCCTGCAGGAACACGGCGTTCCGTCGGGCCCCGTCCGGAACACCCTCGAGGCGCTCGAGGACGAGTACACCGAGCAACAAGGGTTAGTGCAGGAACTCACCACCGCTGCCGGCGACGACTCGATTCCGGTGATCCGCTATCCGGTCGACTTCGGCGAGTTCGACGCGCCGGTCCACACTGATCCGCGGCCGCTCGGTGCCGACACGTCTCATGCCCTCCGCGAACTCGGCTACGACGACGCCGAAATCGAGGCGCTGCACGAAGCGGGAATCATTGGCTGAGCGGAGTGCAACCGTCGAAAACGGTCGTTCGATCTCTCCGTCACAGTACGAGTCGAACGATCGGGCTGCTCGTCCGATGCCGATCAAATACCTCTGACCTCATCCAAACGCGCGAGTGACTCGAGCGGATCGGCGACCAGACCGTGGTCGGAACCCGATTGCTCCGACGCGCGGAGACCGATGGCTCGGACTAGTTGCTCGGAAGGTTTATTCCGATCTCCGATGACGGTACACGCGTGAAGTTTGACGCAAATCTCGCCTCACCGGCTATCACGGAAGCGGACAATCTCGCTGGGGCGGCGGAGGATATGGGTTTCGACGGCGCGTGGGTCACCGAGACGACACACTCGCCGTTCACGCTGACGACGCAGCTGGCGAACGGGAGCGATCGAATGGATCTCGGAACGGCCATCACGGTCGCGTTCCCCCGCAGCCCGATGGTGACAGCCTACACGGCGTGGGATGTCCAGTCCCTGGCGGACGGCCGATTCGTGCTGGGGCTCGGGACGCAGGTCAAGGGTCACATCGAGCGGCGGTTCGACGTCGAGTGGGATTCGCCCGGCCCGCGACTCCGCGAGTACGTGGAGGTGCTCCGGGAGATCTGGGCGTCGTGGGAGGAAGACCGCCATCCCAGCTACGAGGGTGAGTTCTACTCGATCACGCTCTGTCCGGCGGACTGGCGTCCGGAACCGATCGAGCACTCCCGCGTCCCGATTTACATCGCGGGCGTCAATTCCTACAACGTCACGCTCGCGGGAGAGTGCTGTGACGGACTGCACGTCCACCCGCTCAACTCCCCGGAGTATATCGAACGGGAAGTCGTTCCGGACATCGAAACGGGTGCGGCTCGAGCCGATCGAGACCCGGACGACGTGACGCTGGTGACCAACGTGTTCGCGATCACCGGCGAGACCGACGCGGAGCGAGAGCAGGCGCGGGAGGAGATCCGACGGCAGATCGCGTTCTACGGGTCGACGCGGACCTACAAGCGAATCTTCGCAGTCCACGGCTGGGAGGACGTCTGCGACGACCTCCACGAGCTGTCGGTCGAGGACCGCTGGGACGAGATGCCCGCGCTCGTCACCGACGAGATGGTCGAGACGTTCTCCGTCGAGGGAACGTACGACGAACTCAGAGACGAGATCGAAGAGCGGTACACCCACATCGATCGGATCTCGCTGTACGCGCCGTACCGCGGCGAGGAACACTGGCAGCGCGTCCTGTCGTAGTTCGCGGCCGATGACCGGACTTGTGCTCAGATGGCGACCGCCCGCGCCGACCGGCTGTCGCTTGCGTCGTCTCGTCCGTTTCAGGCCTGCGGGTCGCTTCGCTCGGTCGAACGATGTTTTACTCGGTCGGACGCACGACGAAGCACTAACGAAACGGTATTAGTAGACGTTACCGTACCACATAGAACGATGATGCGAATCGAGCAACTCCTCGAGTCGCGGGTAGAAAAGACGCCGGAAAAACCGTTCGTGACGGTTCCCGACGACGACGGACCGGCCGACTGGACGTTCGAGGCGGTTGCCGACAGATCGAAACGATACGCGAACGCGCTCTCGGCGTTCGGTGTGGAATCCGGTGATCGGGTCGGCGTGTTCCTTCCGAACCGGCCCGAATTCGTGTTTTTGCTGTTCGCGAACGCCTACCTCGATAGCGTTACGGCCCCTGCCAATCCCCAGTACACGGCGTCCGAACTCCGCCACTCGGTCGAGCTCTCGCGGCCGTCGGTTCTGGCGACGACGGCCGACCTGCTCGAGGTCGCCGTCGAAGCGACGGACGAGACGACCGTCGATCGAATCGTGACAGTAGACCCCGTCGAGGGGTACGACGCGTTACCGGCGGCGGCCGACGAGCAGTCGCCGGCGCGTCCGACCCACGACGGTAACGCCGAGTCGATCGGCCTCCACATGTACACGTCGGGGACGACCGGCCCGCCGAAGGCCGTCGAGTGCCAGCACGAAAACTGGACGGTGAGCGCCGTCGATTTCCAGAAGCGGATGGGACTGACGGGCGCGGACACGCTACTGACGGCGCTTCCTCTCTTCCACGCGAACGCCCAGGTGTACTCGCTGCTCGGAGCAGCCGCGGCGGGCGCGGCGGTCGTCATTTACGAGCGGTTCTCCTCCTCCCGCTGGTGGGAGTGGTGCCGAGCGCACGATGTCACCGAGTTCAACGCCATGGGAAGTATGCTGAAGATGCTGGATAATCGCCCCGAATCCGACGACGACGCGGACAACCCGGTCGACCGGGTCTTTTCGGCGGGGACGCCGCCGGAGCTCATCGAATCGTTCGAGGAGCGATTCGGTCTGCGGGTCGTCGAAGGCTACTCCCTCACCGAGGATCCGCTGTTGGTGCTCAACCCCGTCGACGAGGGCAAGCGCCGCATCGGTAGTATCGGACTGCCGCCGGCCGAAAAGCGAATTCGAATAGTCGACGAGGACGGAACCGACGTTCCGCGCGGTGAACGGGGCGAAATCGTCCAGCGGTGCCCGGCGGTGATGGCCGGTTACCATCGCCAGCCGGAGAAGACCGCCGAGGCGATCGTCGACGGCTGGTTCTACACCGGCGACTACGGGAAGATCGACGAGGACGGGTTCGTCTACTTCCTAGACCGGAAGAAGGACATCGTCCGACGAGGGGGCGAGAACATCTCCTCGTACGAGGTCGAGGGCGTCATCAAGTCCCTCGACGCGGTCGACGAAGTCGCCGTCATCCCGAGCCCGGATGAGTTCTACACCGAGGTCGTGAAGGCGCTCGTTCGGGTCGAGGCGGATCGCGAACTCTCCGAAGCGGCGATCGTCGACCGGTGTCGAGATGACCTCGCACCGTTTAAATTGCCGCGGTACATCGAGTTCGTCGAGGAGTTTCCGTACACGCCGACGGGCAAAATCCAGAAGGAGAACCTTCGAACTCGAGAGAAGGCGGAGAGCCCGGATCACTGGGATCGAGAGGCGAAGGACGACTGATTTCGGGTTGAACGCGGCGCTATCACCGGTTTCAGCGAATTCGGTACCACGCTGTCAGTAACCGGTCACAGATCGGGGATCGCAATCGACACTGGCGCACCCCGTTCGGAACGCACTCGTAACGCGTCCTCGCCTTCATCGTACTCACGCCCAACGGTCGATCGATAATGCGAATCGTCTCGGATCCCCCATCGCGGTTCGAGGGTAACTGGCGCGGAACGCCGGAACGTCTGCGCCCCCGGTATCAACGCCCCTCGAAGGCCGGATCGCGCTTCTCGAGGAACGCTTCTGCGCCCTCCTGCTGGTCCGCCGTCCCGAACAGGAACGCACACGCGATCCGCTCGAAATCGAGCCCCCCTTCGTCGTCCAGCCCGCGGTTGATCGACTCCTTCGCCAGTCGGAGCGCCAAGGGCGCGTTCGCGGCGATGGTTTCCGCTAACTCGCGGACGGAGTCGTCGAACTCGTCCGGTTCGTAGACGCGGTTGACGATCCCGAGAGTCGCGGCCTCCTCGGCGTCGACCGCACGGCCGGTGAAGATGAGATCCTTCGCGACGCCGGCACCCGCGACGTGGGCGAGGCGCTGGGTGCCGCCACCGCCGGGGAGGATCCCGAGGCCGACTTCCGGGAGCCCGACCGTCGCGTCCGGCGTCGCGACGCGCAGATCACAGGCGAGCGAGACTTCCAGACCGCCGCCGAAGGCGTAGCCGTCGATCGCGGCAATCGTCGGCACGGTGAGATCAGCGACGTCGTTGTACAGTCCCTGCCCGTAGTTCGTCAGGTACTCGAGCGCGTCGACTCGGTCGAACTCGGCGAACGCCTCGATGTCGCCGCCGGCGATGTACGAGTCGCCTTTTCCCCGGAGGACGACGACCCCGATATCGTCGTTCGCGTCGATATCGTCGAGCCGGCCGCGGAGCGCGGTCCGTGTTTCCCGATCCATCGCGTTCCGTTTGTCGGGATTGTTGACGGTTAGCGTGGCTATTCGATCCGAAACGTCGAGCAGGACCTTCTCGGACATCAGTGGCCCTACGACCGGTCGCTAGTTAGTCGTTAGCATTGCCAGCAGTACGGCCCGGAAGCCGCGAAACGAGTGTTCGGAGTTCCGACCACCGGTGCCTATAAGTCCGCTTCCCGAAACTGACATAGTATGGACTTCGAGCTCAGCGATGAGCAACGACTCATCAGAAGCGAGATTCAGGACCTCTGCGACCAATTCGGCGACGAGTACTGGCGCGAAAAGGACATGCAACACGAGTTCGGGTGGGAGTTCTACGAGGAGTTCGCCGACGGCGGCTGGTGCGGCGTCACGATTCCGGAGGAGTACGGCGGACAGGGGTACGGCGTTCAGGAGGCGAGCATCATCCAGCAGGAGATCGCCCGCTCCGGCGCTGCGATGGCCGGCACGTCGATCACGTCACACCACGTCTTCAGCGCTGCCCCGCTGGTGGAGTACGGGTCGGACGATCACAAGGAACGGTACCTGCCGGATATCGCCGATGGAGCGGTCATGGTCTGTACGGGCGTCACGGAACCGAACGCGGGGACCGATACGTCACAGATCGAGACGTTCGCGGAGCGAGACGGCGACGAATACGTCGTGAACGGCCAGAAGATTTGGACCTCGAAGGCGCAGGAGGCGGACGTCATCATGCTCCTCGCGCGGACGCAACCGCGCGAGTCGAGCGACCGGTTCGGCGGCCTCACGCTGTTTTTCACCGAGTTCAACAAGGACATGGACAGCGTCGACGTGAGCGAGATCCCGAAGGCCGGCCGCGGCGCGGCGGACTCGAACGAGGTCTGGTTCGACGACTTCCGCGTTCCGGCCGCGGATCGAATCGGCGAGGAAGGAAACGGGTTCAAATACCTCCTCTCGTTCGCGAACTCCGAGCGGATCAGCATCGCTGCCAACGCCGTCGGAACCGGACAGGCCGCACTCGAGACGGCCGCATCCTACGCCAGGGAGCGCGAAGTCTTCGACAACTCCATCGGCACCTATCAGGCGATTCAGCATCCGCTCGCGGACTCGTGGACCAAACTGACGCAGGCGGAACTGATGATTCGGAAGGCCGCGTGGCTGTACGACAACGACAAAAATTCGGGTCCAGAGGCTAACGCCGTCAAACTCCGCGCGAGCGAGGACGCGATCGAGGCCTGCGAGCGCGCCGTTCGCGTTCACGGCGGAATGGGGTACGCGAGGGAGTACGACGTGGAGCGATACTGGCGCGAAGTCATGATCAACGTGCTCGCACCGATCTCGAACGAGATGGTCAAAAACTACATCGCACAGCACGTCCTCGATCTTCCGCGCTCTTACTGAGTCAGCACGGATACCGCCATTTCCGCCAGAGACGCGTTATCGGTCGTTTTGACGGCTTCAGGCCTTCGATCGGGAACAGGACTTCGAACCGCCGCACGACTTCGAGCGGGAAGAACCTCGAGCGGTATCACACCGGACTGACAGCGGACCCCCGCTCGTGGACGGTCAGCTGTCCTCGTCGGCCGCTCGTCGCCGAACGATGTTGTGCGAGATGACCGACATCACTTCGTCTCCGTCGTCGTTATAGACCCGACGCTTGAAGTCGACGTATCCGCGATCAGAGTGGCTGTCGCTCGGCGTCTTCTCGAGGATCTCCGCGCGAACGGTGAGCGTGTCGCCGGGACGAACCGGCGTGTACCACCGAAGTTCGTCCATGCCGCTACCGCCCATGTTTGCTATTTCGCTGAGGCAGTCGTCGACGGTCAGCCGGGTTGCGAGACTGAGCGTGTGCAGTCCGCTGGCGACTAACCCGCCGAACATCGAGTCCTCGGCCGCCGCTTCGTCGACGTGAAACGGCTGCGGATCGAACTGTTCCGCGAACGAGACGATCTCCGATTTCGTCACCGTGTGCGTTCCGCTCTCGAACGTCTCTCCTTCGTCCAGGTCTTCGAATAACTTCGGCATGGACGGTCCGACGAAAGCGACCGATAAATAGCTAGCGTCGTTTCCGTCGTCGCGTTCGGATCGCCGGACCGCTTACCGCCCCTGAAACTCCGGCTCCCGGTTCTCGAGGAACGCCGTCATCGCCTCCTGTTGATCGTACGTATCGAAACAGGCGGCGATCGTCTCGAGGCTGTGATCGATACCCGATTCGACGCCGTTCGATCGGAGCGCCCGAAAGACCTGCGTCTGCCACTGGATGATGCGCGGACTCTTGCTCGCCAGCGTTTCGACGAGGTGGTCGACGGTCTCGTCGTACGCGTCCGGCGCGACCGCCCGGTTGACTAACCCGAGTTCCTCGGCGTCCAGCCCGGAAACCGGTTCACCCGTGTAGACGATCTCCTTTGCGGCCTGAAGACCGACCAGTCGAACGAGGAGTCCGCCCTGGATGCCGGTGACGAGCCCCGCGTCGATCTCCGGGAGTCCGAGCGCGGCGTCCTCGGTCGCGACGCGAAAGTCACACGACATCGCGAGCTCGAGCCCGCCGCCGAGCGCGTACTCGCCACACCGACAGACGGTGACTGCGTCGAGGTTCCGGACCCCTTGCATGAGTTCGTACAGGTTCGTCAGCATCGCCCGCGCTTCGGAGACGGAGTAGTCCTTCACCTCGTCGAGCTTCAGACCGGCGGTCAGTCCGCCGACGCCGTCGTCGGCATCGGGGCCGATAGTGAGGACCGAAACGTCGTCGGAGACGGTTTCGACCCGATCACGGAGGGTAACGATCGCGTCGGGAGAGAACAGGTTCAGATCGCCGAAGTCCAGTCGGAGGTGGGCGACGTTATTCAGGTCGGTATCGCGGTCGAGGGTTACGGACATGCTCACGAGTTCACGGGAAATACACGTTAACCTTTGTGCCGCGGTCACGCGAGTCGCGGACGAGCGGACGTAGATTGCGGCGGCATCGGTCCGATCACGGCGTTATCAGCCTGTCCAGTCGACTCGAGGGGCGATAGTAGCGTGTACTGGCCCATCTTCCCGATAGCGATCGAATGGGACAAAGTAATTATTGCGACGGCTACCGTGACCTCCATTGTATGTCATCCTTTGACAATATATCGGTGACGACGGCCGAGACGAACGACAGAATCGCCCGCGTCTCGCTCGATAACGAGGCCCAGCACAACACGCTCGATCTGCGGACGATCCAGGAGTTAGACGACGCCTTCACGGCGGCCGACCGCGACGCGGAGATCGATGCGATCGTCCTCGGGACGACTGGCGATGTCTTCTGTTCGGGAGCCGACCTCGGCGATCTAACCGAGATGGCGTTCGAGGAGGGAACGCGCTGGATGAGCCAGTACTTCGAGACGATCGACGTACTCAGGGACACGGGCAAGCCCACGGTCGCCGCCATCGAAGGGGTTTGCGCCGCCGGCGGCAACGAGCTCGCGATGGGGTGTGACCTGATCGTCGCGGGCGAATCGGCCAAGTTCGGGCAGCCCGAAGTCGGTGTCGGCTCGACCGCTGCCGGCGGCGGCGTGCAACTGCTCCCGCTGCTCGTCGGTGAGAAACGGGCGCGAGAGATGCTGCTGCTCGGGGAGATGTATCCCGCGTCGCAGATGCAGGAGTGGGGACTGGTCAACCGCGTCGTCGATGACGGGGGCGCTCGAGACGAGGCGGTCTCCCTCGCGAACGACATTGTCTCCAACAAAAGCCCGCAGGCGTACCGCGCCATCAAGACGATCATGAAGACCTGGACGAACATCGGCATGGTCAATCAGGAGATGGCTCGAGACATGACGGCCGCGGTCTGGGACTCCGAGGAGTTCCGCGACCGCGCCGAGGCGTTCGTCGACAGGGAGGAACAGACTCCGCGATCGTTCACCGGATCGCAACCCGTGGACAGGGAGTGACGCCGCGGTCGGGAGCGGAATTCGATCGGCTGCCGTCCGGACTCGAGCGATCGTATCCGGTTCGATCGGCCGTAATGGGTTCTATCGGCCGCATACGGGTTCGAACGTCGGATCTTCGGCGTCAAGTATTCGTTCGACCGCAATCGTTGTGCGGTGTGTTATCATTGGTGAACAGTATGCGTTGACTCAGCGACAAGCGCGTCATCGTCACCGGGAGCGGCCGCGATATCGGTCGCGGTATCGCACGGCGACTCGCCGAGGAGAGCGCGGTCGTCGTGGTGAACGACATCGACGAAGCGAACGCCGACGAAACGGTCTCGTTGATCGGGAACTGGGGGCCAAGATCCTCGGTAGCATGGCGGATCAGAACCCCTTCGGACGGATGGCGGAACCGGAGGACATCGCGGGTGGCGTCGCGTTCGTGGCATCGGACGACGCGGCGTTCGTCACCGGCCAGGTGCTGAGCGTCTCCGGCGGGCTAACGATGGTCGGGTAGGTTACTCGCCCCGGAAATCGGGCTCTCGTTTTTCGTCGAACGCGGCGATGGCCTCCGCGTGGTCGTCCGTTTCGCGACACTCGCCGAGCGCCTCGATCGCGTGCTCGAGCCCCGTCTCCATGTTGACGTCGTGGGCCTCGTTGACGAGTTGCTTCGCGTTCCCGAGCGCGACGGTGGGCCCGTCCGCTAGCTCGCGGGCCCGGTCGAAGGCGACCTCTCGAGTGCGCTCGGCGTCTCCATCGACGACCGTCGAGGCGATGCCCAGTTCCTTGGCCTCCGTCCCGGAGACGCGACGACCGGAGAAGATCAAGTCCTTCGCGACCTCTTCGCCGACGAGACGGGGAAGCATGTACGCGCCGCCGTCCCCCGGCGACAGCCCCACGTTCACGTACGATTGGCTCAGTTCGGCGTCGGCTCGGACCACTCGGATGTCACAGCCCAGCGCGAGATCCATCCCGGCACCCATCGCGTAGCCGTTGACGCCGCCGACGACGGGAAGCGGCGTGCGTCGGAGCGCCTTGAGCACACGCTGTGCTCGGTGGACGGTATCCAGCGCCTCCGGCGTCGATTCCGAGAGCCCGCCTTCGTCCCCGAGATCGACGCCGGCGCAGAACGCCTTGTCACCGGCGGCCGTGAACAGGATCGAACGGACGTCGTCGTCCGCTTCGAACGACCGAATCGCGTCGTGTAACTCCTCGAGGACGCGCGGGGTGAACGCGTTCAGGCTCTCCGGACGTTCGATTTGCATGCGACCGACTCCTTCCATAACGGTGGCAGTAACTACGTCATCGGACATGAGAGAGTCCACGGAACGTCGAGGAATAACGTTTTCCCTCGATCGCTGCACGACCGGGACCGTCGATCGAACTCGAGAGGCGCTCGTTCACTGTCCCGCGTCGCAGTGAGTCGTGACGCACACCGGCGGCAGCGTAACAGATATGGTTCCGGTTGCAGAACGGTATACCGTGATAATTGATAACAATCCATCCCTCCGAATGTGGCGGGACATCGTCCACGAGTTCATGGACGAGAAAATCGGCGTCGAGTACTGTCGGGAGTGCTACGCGAACCGGGAGTATCCACACCGAATCTACGACGGTGTCGTCGAAAACGACTGGATCGGGTTGCTCGTCCCGGAGGAGTACGGCGGGCAGGGCGGCGATATGATCGAACAGGTGATCCTGCTCGAGGCGCTGGGCAAGTACGGCTACGATCTCGGCATCCCGGTCGCTATCTCGTCGTTTTCGTACGGAAACCTCATCGAGTATGGGACCGAAGAACAGAAACAACGGTTCATTCCGAAGTTGCTCGACGGCGAGGTTCGGTTCTCGATCGGCGTCTCCGAATCCGGCACCGGAAGCGACGCCGCGAGTCTGCAGACGAGAGCTGAACGGGACGGCGACCACTACGTCGTCAACGGAGAGAAGATGTGGCAGTCGGCCGCTCACGTCGACGGAAACATCATCAACTTGTACGTTCGGACCGATCCGGACGCGGAGAAACACGAGGGGATCAGCGCGCTCCTCGTTCCGAACGACCTCGACGGTATCGAGATGACCAAACTCGACACCGTCGTTCGCAAGGCGACGGGCACGAATCAGGTCTTCTTCGACGACGTCCGGGTGACCGCCGAGAACCGCCTCGGCGCGGAAGGACAGGGCTGGGAGATACTCACGGACCATTTCGCGAACGAACGGACCCAGATTTCGGCCGCGATGGTTGGCAACGCCCAGACGGTCGTCGACACGGCGCTCGAGTACGCGCTGGAACGGGAACAGTTCGGCACCTCGATCGCCGAGTTCCAGACCATCAAACACCGGCTCGCGGACATGCAGACGGAGGTCGACGCCGCGCGCCAACTCGTGTACCACGCGGCGGAACACATCGATCATGGCACCAGCCCTCGTCGCCTCGCCGCACAGGCCAAACTCAAGGCCAGCGAGACGTTTCAGACGGTCGCGCAGCAGGGGATGCAGATCATGGGCGGTGCCGGATTTCTCCCCGAGAACGACATGGAACGCTACTGGCGCGAGGGGAAGATTTCCACCATCGGCGGCGGGACCAGCGAGATCCAGCGCTCCATCATCGCGAGCGATATGCTCGAGAATCGATGAGTCGTCATTCGTCGGGACGCCGCGAGGCCGAACGCCGACGGGCTACCGACCGACCGACGAGTGTAGTACGATTCAACACCGAGAATTACATCGTCAGAGACGAACACGCATACGATGACAACTACTGAATCAGCAAGGCAACTTCCGCTGTCCGGAATCACCGTCGTCGAACTCGGCAACCTCGTCGCCGCACCCTTCACGGGACTCATGCTCGGCGATCTCGGTGCCGACGTGATCAAAGTCGAACGGCCCGGAACCGGCGACATGATTCGCCAGTCCGGCGACTCCGGCGACGCGATCTTTACGGCGCTCAACCGAAACAAACGCAGCGCGACGATCGATCTCCAGAGCGACGCCGGACGCGAGGCCTACCACGAACTCGTCGCGGTGGCCGATATCGTCGTCGAGAACCTCCGACCCGGCGTCACCGAACGACTGGGTATCGGGTACGACGCGCTCAGCGACGATCGCGACGACCTGATTTACGTCTCCATCGCCGGCTTCCTGCAGGGGGGCCCGTACGAGGACCGGCCGGGGATGGACGTCGTCGGCCAGGCCATGTCGGGGATGATGCGGATGACCGGCCAGCCGGGCGGAAAGCCGCTTCGGGCGGGAACGTCGGTGATCGATATCGGAACCGGCGTCTACGGTGCGTTCGGGGCGATGCTGGCGCTGTGGATGCGCGAAACGACCGGGACGGGCCAAAAGATCGACGCCGGGCTCTTCGAAACGGCCTCTCACTGGTCTCACTACTGGACGATCTTCGCGCAGCTCTTCGGCGACCATCCGCCGCTGGGCTCCTCCCATCCCGCGTTCGGCCTCTACGATGTGTTCGAGACCGAACCGGACGAGTGGCTATTCGTCGGCGTCATCACCGAACGCCACTGGCCCGCGTTTTGCGAGGCCATCGACGCGCCGGAGTTGCTCGCGGACGAGCGCTTCGAGACGAACGAGGGGCGACAGGAGAACGACGACACGCTCTACGATCTGATTCAGGAGACGCTTCGCGGCCGCGATCGATCGGCGGTGGTCGACGCGCTACTGGACGCCGGCGTCCCATCAGCTCCCGTCAATCACCCGTCGGAACTGCTCGACGATCCGCACCTGACTGCGCTGGACCTCCTCGTGGAGACTCAGTCGGACGACGACGAAACGGTTCAGGCGATGCTCACGCCGTTGGCGGGGACCGACATCGGCGTCTCACACCGTCGCGACCCCCCGAATCTCGGCGAAAACACGGCGGCTATTTTCGAATCGGTCGGACTGAGCGATCGGTACGCCGAACTCGAGGCGAACGGCGCGTTCGGCGACGAGTCAGCGAATAACGAGTGAGGTCAAGGTCGTCCGATGACTGAGTCGGACGAGCAGTTCCAGGGGTGAACGCGTGCCGTCGATCGAGAGTCACGACCTACTCGTCGTCGCGATCGTACGTCTCGATCGTCTCGTCGTCGGGCTCCCAGCCGACGAACGCGGTCTCCGGACGCAACGAGAGCGCGTCGATGACGACGGCAGTGCCGAGGTAGTGGCCGACCAGCGACGCCATACCCGCGATCGTCTCGTCGTCGAAGTGGGCACCGATCTCCGCGTGCGCCTCGTCGTCGACCGACCGTCTCACAGCGAGTTTCGCGTACCTGAGCAACGCGCTGTCGGCGGTGTCGAACTCGTCGACGCGGTCGGTGCCGATCGCTCTGATCTCCTCGTGCTCGACGCCGACGTCTCGAGCGAGGCCGACGTGCTGGTGCCACTCGTACTCGTTTTCCAGTTCTCGAGCGATCGTCAGAATAACCAGTTCGACCTCCCGTGAGGTAAGTCCGGCGTGTTCCCACAGTGCGGTCCCGTGGCGCATGTACGTCTGGAGGACCGGCGGGTTGGAGCCGATCGCCTGCAGCAATTCGAGTTCGCCGAGCGCGTCTTCGCTCAGGAGATACTGATACTCCGCCGGGAGAGCCGACTGTCGCGGGAGCGGGATGCGAGCCATACCTGAGAGGGGCCACAAATCGACTTAGTTCTTCGGTCCCGAGCGGGATGGGGCCGATCGACGCCAGACGCGGTCATGGGTCACCGTCAGTCACCCCCGGAATAGCTGCGGGCCTCCGTCACCTCGTTACGGCCCCGGTTCCGGTCCCGGTCCACTACTGGATGACGCCGTCCTCGCGAAGCTGGGAGAGTTCGTCCGCCGAGTAGCCGTGGCGCTCGAGGATCGAGTCGGTGCTCTCTCCCAACTGCTGGGGTGCGACCTCGAGTTGGGTCCCGAGCTGGGCGAAGTGGACGGGTTGATCGATCACGTCCGCGTCCTCCCGGTCGTCGCGTTCCATGACCTGATGGAGTTCGCGCTGTTTCACGTGGTCGTCCTCCCAGACCGTTTTCGTATCGTAAATCGGGCCGGCGGGAACGGTTTCCGCGTGAAGGCGATCGATCCAGTACTCGCTCGGTTCCGATTCCAGAATCGGTTCGAGGATGTCGTCCAGTTCCTCCCGGTTTTCGACCCGGTCTTCCATCGTGGCGAACCGGTCGTCCTCGAGCAGCTCCGGCCGCTCGAGCGCGCGGCAGAAGCCGCGCCAGAAGTCCGGCGTCCCCGCTGCGATGATGATCGGTCCGTCGGCGCAGTCGTACTTTCCGAAGGGGACGATCGACGGGTGGTGCGTGCCGAGTCGCGGGAACGGCTCGTCGTAGCCGAACGTGTAGCCGGCGCGAGCGGTGAGCCAGGTGATGGCGGCGTCCAACATGGGGACTTCGATCCACTCGCCGTCGATGCGGCCTCGCTCTCGAGCGTACAGCGCGGCGAGAACGCTCTGGCTAGCATACGAACCGGCGATGAGGTCGCCGCTGGGAAGCCCCGACCACAGCGGTTCCCCGCCTTCTTCGCCGGTGATGCTCATGATCCCGCTCATTCCCTGGATCAGCATGTCCCACGCCGGCAGGTCCTCGTACGGGCTGTCGCGGCCGAATCCGGAGATCGAACAGTAGATGAGCTCCGGATTCAGTTCGGACACGGTCTCGTATCCGAGTCCGAACGACTCGGCGCGTCCCGGTTTCGTGCTCTCGATGAACACGTCGGCGTCGGCGACGAGCCGCTGAGCCGCTTCCTGCCCCGCGTCGCTCTTGAGATCGATGGCGACGCTGTACTTGTTCCGATTCAGGGTGTCGAAGTAGGCTGGTGTGGGCTGAATGTCCCGACTTCGGTCGCCGCGTCCGACCGCTTCGATCTTGATCACTTCCGCGCCGAGGTCGCCGAGGGCCATCGTCGCGAACGGGCCGGCTGCGACCTGGGTCAGATCGACAACGGTGATTCCGTCGAGGGGTAACACGTCCGTCTCAGGGGATTTCGCTGCCTCCATACCTGTCCCTACTCTTGATCTGGGGTAAGTGTTTGGGAGCGAAACCCACTGGTCGCCGTGACGGGGCCGTGATACCGACGACACCGATCGGGATGGGTATCGACTCCGTCAGTACTGGACGGAAAGTCTGAAAAACCGACAGCGATCACTCCGCGAGTTCGAACTGGTACAGCTGCTGGTCGCCGCGTTCCTCCCAGATCAGCTCCACCGGATCGCCGACGGAGACGGCCGCCGGCTCCGCGAGGACGTTCGCCATCACCGTCACATCAGCCCCCATCGCGACGAGCGCGACGACGTACGGTGTCTCCCCCTCGAACGCCTCCGTCGGAGCGCGGTGGACGACGGTGAACGATTCGACGGTTCCGCTCCCGTCCAGTTCGACTTCTTCGGACGCCGTGTGCCAGCAGTTCGGGCAGGCGGCCGCCGGGTAAAATCGCTCGTGACCGCAGTCGGTACATCGCTGGACGATGAACCGCCCGTCGTTGCAAGCGTCCCAGAATCGGGCCGTGTCTTCCGACGGCGTCGGGACGGGTTTGTCGGCCATTTTACCACGCCTCCATCAGCAGCGTCGCGTTCGTAGACAGGACGCCGCCGACGCCGTGAGCGAGCGCGAGATCGGCGTCCACCTGCGTCTCCGCTGCATCCCCTCTGATCTGGCGTGCGGCCTCGAGAATGTGAAAGACGCCCGCACCGGCGTAGGAGAGTTCCCCGCCGTGCGTGTTCACCGGTAGTTCGCCGTCGATCGTGATTCCCCGCTCGCGAACGAACGAGCCGCTTTCGCCTTTCTCGCAGAATCCGAGATCCTCGAGGAGGAGGAGCGGCGTGATCGTAAAGCAGTCGTACAACTGCGCGACGTCGACATCGTCGGGGGTGCGATCGGCCATCTCGAACGCCGTCGTCCCGCTCGCTGCCGCGGGCGTCTCCAGCAGGTCGTCGCGTCTGTGGATGTACTCCGACCCGTGTCCCTCCCCGTAGCCGGTCAGCTCGACTGGGGCTCGCGTCTCCTCGGCCGCATCGGCCGAGGACACGACCACGGCGCCGGCACAGTCGCTGATCAACGCGCACTCGAGTTTGTGCAGCGGCGACGAAATCAGCCCCGAGGAGAGGACATCGTCGACGTCTATCGGTTCGGTGTGCTGTCCGGCCCCGCGCATCGACGCGTGTTCGCGGCAGGCGACCGCGACCGTTGCGAGCTCTTCCGCGGTCGTTCCGTACGTCGCCATGTGCTTCTGTGCGATCAGCGCGTACATCGACGGCACCAGCGGCCCGAACGGGTTCTCGAACTCGGGGTGCCCGACCTCCGTCGCGAGACTGCTGACCCCGTCGTCGCCCTTGGAGAATCCCGTTCGCCGATTATCGCCGAACGCGACGACGACGTTTTCACACTGACCCTGTCGGACGGCGTTCGCAGCGTGACAGACCCCGACGAACGGCGTCGCACCGCCGAGTCGAAGGCTCTCGTTGTACGTGAGATTCAGTCCCAGGTAATCGGCGACGACCGTACTGTGCATCAGCTTCGGATCGACGAGTGAGTACCCGGTGACGAGTCCGTCGATATCCGCTTTCTCGAGGCCGGCGTCGTCGACCGCCTCGAGACAGGCATTCGCATAGAGGTTGATCGAATCCATATCCGGCGTCTTCCCGATCGGCGATTCCCCGATACCGGTCACTGCGACCCGCTGTGTCGAACCCATGTACTGTTACCCGCCACATGACCACATAGTTCTTGTTGAAGCGAGGGTCTCGCTCGCGAAAAACGGGCCAGAGAAGTCGTTCGGATCGACCCGGTGGTCGCGACACCGCCGATCGGCTCGGTTACTCGTCGTCGGCGTACTGGACCATCTTCCGATGGTCCCAGACGACGCAGACGTCGTCGTCCTGATTGGAAACGGTCGTCCGGAGCGTGACGACGCCGCCTTTCTCCTTCTCCTCGAGGTCGGTGACTTCCTGGACCGTTCGAACGGTATCGCCCGGGAAAACGGGGGTCGGGAACCGCATGTTGTCGATCCCGTAGAGACCGACGACGGTCCCCTCCGTGTAGCCGATCTGCGTCGTCAGCCCGAGCCCGATACTGAACACGAGCGGGCCGTGGGCGATCCGAGAGCCGAAGATCGTCTCCTCAGCGTACTCCTCGCTGACGTGTATCTCGTTGTAGTCACCCGAGAGACCCGCGAAGGACGTCACGTCGGCTTCGGTGATCGTCCGGGTTCTCGATTCGAACATTTCTCCGATCTCGAACTCCTCGAAGTATTTGCCGCTCATCTACGCGTCGACTCTAGCGGGGAGGGGGTATAGAGCTTGGTGCAACTGGTCCGTCGGCCGTCACCGAGCGTGCGGTCAGCAGCGGCCGAACTGAGATCGAATCCGCATCCGGCGCCTTCCCGATACCGACGAGTAAGAAGTGATAACCCATTGCGCCACGTGGATCGAACTGTTCGCATGCAACCACTGAGAGGAATTGACGTGCTTGACTTTACCCAGTCGATCGCCGGCCCCATCTGCACCCAGTCTCTGGCCATCCTGGGCGCAAACGTTGTGAAGGTCGAACCGCCCGAAGGAGACGCCTTCAGGCCCCTTATCGAGGGCTCGATGTTCGCGTCGTGCAATCGGGGAAAGCGAAGTATCAGTCTCGATCTGAAAAGCGAGTCGGGGCGGGCGATCGCTCGCGACCTTGCGGCCGACGCGGACGTCGTCGTCGAGAGCTTCCGACCGGGAGTGATGGAGGGCTTCGGCCTCGGATACGATGATCTCAGCGCGGAAAACGACGACATCGTCTACTGTTCGATCACCGGGTTCGGGCAGGACGGCCCGTACGAGGAGTATCCGGCCTACGACCCGGTCGCACAGGCGATGTCCGGCCTCATGAGCGTCACCGGTCCCACCGACGGCGACCCGGTTCGCGTCGGAACGAGCGCGATCGATTACTCGACCGGGCTGACCGGCGCGATGCTCGTCATGGGCGGGTTGATCGGCGACGGATCGGAGAGCGGGACCCACATCGACCTCTCGTTGTTCGACGTCGCCACGACGTGGATGGGGTACTGGGTCGCCCACTACACGTCGACCGACGAACTCCCCAAACGCGCCGGAGCGGGGCTCTACGGAATGGCTCCGTACGGTATTTTCGAGGCCGGAGACGGACAGCCGTTTTACCTCGCGACGGCCTCGGAGAAACTGTACGGCCGCCTCTGTGACACCCTCGAGCGGCCGGACCTGCTCGAGGACGATCGCTTCGGGACCGCCGAGGACCGATGGGAGAACCGCGACGTCCTCCGGGCGGAACTCGAGTCCGAGTTCGGTGCGTTCGATCGCCGGGAACTCGTCGAATCGTTAGCCGAGTCCGGCATTCCCGTCGGACCGCTTCAGTCCATCGACGAACTGGTCGACGACGACCCCCACGCCGACCACCGGGACCTGTTCGTCGAGACGTACAATCAGCACCTCGAGACTGAGTGTCGGACGACGCGAATGCCGTTTCAATTCGCCGAACACTCGCTCGAGCCCGCGTCGTCGCCGCCGCGAAACGGCGAACACACTCGAGCCGTCCTCGGCGAAAACGGCTACGACGAGGAGACGATCACCGAACTACTTGATGCGGGTGTCGTGGGAGAATCGGCGTAATCCAATCTCGCTGACGGCACTGCCCGTTTACCGGCCGCCGTTCGAACCGAGCATACCCCGATCGCCGGCCGAGAGACCGGCTCGAATCGCGTCGGAAACAGTCCACATTCCGCTCGCGATGCTGTCGATTCGCTTCGTCGAGACACGGTCGAAACGGGAGAGGATTCTCGCGTGCGAATCGGCACGGATCACCGTCGACGGAGCACTGTCGACCGTCCGTCGGTTGACGCGTTCGTCCCGCAGTATTCCAGCGGACGTCTCCAATGAGCCGCACTCGAAAAAAGAGAGGGCTTCAGGCGGGAGCGGCCGTTGCCGACTCCTGACGTTCCATATAATGGAACGCGACGACAACGAGGACCGCCAGAACGAATCCGCCCGCCTGGATGGTCGACGTTCCCCAGAACATGATGGCAACGAGCACGCCCACTCCGACGGTTTTGATGCCGACGGAGACGTACCTGTTGTAGTCGATGTTGAAGTGGATGATAGTGACGATCGCGATGAACGTCGCGAGCAGGTAGATGAACGTCAGCGGTGTGTCACTCCCCCACTGAGCGATGCTCGGGTGGTAGATAATCGTGTACGGGAGGATGAATAGCGGCGCTCCCATGATCATCGCCTTCTTCGCCACCTGGGTGAAATCCGCTTCGGCGATACCGCTGGCGATGACGGCCGCGAGTGCGACCGGTGGCGTGATTGCCGACAGGATCGCGAAGTAGAACACGAACAGGTGCGTGTTGAACTCCGAGATGCCGAGGTCTCCGACGGCCGGTGCGACGAACACCACGACGACGACGTACGCGGCGACGGTCGGCATCCCCAGGCCGAACATGATCGACAGGATCATCGCCACGAGGAGTAACGGGAAGAGGAGTTCTCCCGAGAGGCCCAACATGAGGAACGACAGTTCCTGCACGATGTTTCCGCTGCCGAGCATACTGACGAAGATCGCAATCGCACCGAGGACGACCATGATCTCCGCGCTGGCTATCGCACCTTTCTGGAGGCCAACTAGCAGGTTACGACCGTAATCCCGGAGCGCAGACCGTCTGTCACTCATGAGGATCATGTTCCAGACGAGCTGGAGTCCGATGAGGGAGATGACCGAGTGGAAGCCGGCGGTAAGCGGCCCAGTCTGTCGGATTCCGAGGTCGTAGATGAGGATCAGCACGGACGCGAGCAGAGGCAAGTAGACGTACCACGGTTGGTCCGCGTCCTGCGTCGTCTCCAGGACCTGCTCGTCATCTGCGTCGGACTTGCTGAGATCGTACCCTTTACTGACGTAGTAGACGGTGATCGACACGGTGAGGTAAAAGATAACCGCTGGGAGCAACGCCCCCACGACGACGTCGAGGTAGCTGATGTTCAGGAAGGAGGCCATGACGAACGCCGAGGCCCCCATAATCGGGGGAAGGACCTGGCCGCCCGACGAGGCGTTCGATTCGATGGCCGCAGCGGTTTCGCCGTCCATCCCGTAACTCTTCATCAGCGGAATCGTCACGGCACCCGTCGTCGCGGTGTTGGCCGCGGCACTGCCCGATATCGATCCCATGACGAAGCTCGTCACGACCGCCAGTTGCGGCACGCCGGACTGCAGGTGTTTGTTCATCCGTCTCCCGAAGTCGATAGCCAGTTGCAGCGCACCGAACTCGATCAGGAGACTCGCATAGACGAGGAAGATGACGATCCACTGCGCGCCGACGCCGGGGAGGAATCCGAAGAGTCCGATGTCGAACACGAGGGAGGACCGCTCGAGGACACGCATTAGCGTGATGCTGCTGTGACCGAACGCCCCGGGAATGTACGATCCGAACATCGCGTACCCGACCGACAGAACGACGATCCCGGAGACGAAGAACCCGTATCTGAGGTACGTGAAGAGGAGTATTAATATGACTAATACGAGCGCGAACATGTACTCCATCTGCGTGTAGTTGAGAATTCGAGACAGCATCTCGGAGTACGTCGTCACGAAATAGTACGTGATGTAGAGCATCAACGCTGACGTGGCCAACTTCGCGACGAACAGCACCTTGCCGGAGATCGCATCCAGATCGGCTTCGACCAGCTGGACCATCAAAAACACCGATAGACACAGCGAAATGATGGTATGTTGGTCGCTATTTACGAGATACGTATACCCGTATGCGATGTGATAGACAGAGAAGACGAGTGCGCTGAGGGTGAGTAACAGCCATTGTGCGTTCTCGAGCGTGAAATTCAGTGCCGGTAACTGGTCCCCTTTCTCTTCTAAACTCAGTTCCTGATCGGAGGATGTGTTCGACATGATTGGAGAGTGAAAGGACTGCTACTTATCCTTCGATCAGGTCTTCGTTCCAGAGATCGTTCTCCTGATACCACTCGACGGCTCCCGGATGGACCGGCGACTGCGTGAGCCCCTCTACCGCGTACTCCTCGTTGAACAGTCCGAGGGCGTCGTGGACGTCCTGAATCTCTTCTACGTTGCTGAACGAGATTTCACAGAACTCCTTGACGAGTTCGTTACTGAGGTCAGGGTGAACGAACCACTGGTACGGCGCCGTCGGCGATTGGACCGTGTCGATGTTCGTCTCGAACCCGAAGACCTCGTTGACCGGCACCTCGGTGACGTTGAGGTACGGGTCCTCTTCGATCGTCGAAAGCTGATCGTCGCTGAACTCGAGGACTCGCAGGCTGTCCATGCTATTTAGCTGTTCGGCCCATCCGGGAAGCGACGTCCCGCTCGCCATCACGTACGTGTACGCGGCATCGACTCGTCCTTCCTCGAGAGCGAAGGGAATGTCCGACCAGTCTCCCTGTGTGAGTTCGATGTCTTCGTAGAGTCCGACGCTGTCGAAGGGAATTGCACCGACGAAGCGGGACCCGGCAGCGCCGTTGTGAACGGTCTTCCCCGCCAAGTCGTCGATCGATTGGATGCTATCGTCCGCCGTCACCCAGAACGGACGGATATCGGCGATCGCCATGACCTGTTGTGGGACGGTCGGAACGGTGTTGTCACCACCGAACTGGGCGCCCGGTCGACTCTCTTCGTTATAAGAGGCCATCCCCATCGCGCTCGTCCCTCGAGTGATGTGATTCTCACCCTGGGCACAGAGCCTGTAGGCCTCTTCCGACCCACCAGTCGTGTTGAGGGTCAGGTTGATATCCGTATCAGCGTTCTCGAAAAGCTGGGCCCACCCGCTTGCCTTTATGTATCCGATCGTTCCCTCGCGCGTAATCCCGAAACTCCAATCGGTGGTATCACTTTCAACGCTACTATCACCGTTTCCCCCACCGATACAGCCCGCTAACCCTGCTAGTCCCGCTACACCTGCGGCCGTCATAAAGCGCCGTCTGTTGTACGACATCCGTGTCATGATGACGCCGTCTGTTGTACGACATCCGTGTCATGATGACGCCGTCTGTTGTACGACATCCGTGTCATGATGACACAATCCAAACCATATATACTTATTTGTATATATCACATACATTCGGCAAGAATTGAAGAGGGAATGAAAACCGACGACCTCGTCTGACGACCGACACACCCATCGGCCGATTTCGAGTCACTTCGACCGAGCGAAACGCGGGAGAGCGAACTCACCGTTCGATCCATCAGTAGGACTTCGGCAGTCCCCGTTCGCGCTCGGCGATGAAGGTCTTCGCCAGTTCGTTGGAAACGGGACCGATCTGGAAAAAGCGAGCGTCCCGCCACAACAGATCGATATCGTACTCCTCGTCACCGACCAGCCGCCAAACGTCTGCATTCCGTGGCTTGCCGCCTCGTATGCGGCGTTCGATGTCACGACTTTCGCCGAATTCGCAGCGATCCCGACGCCGTCGCCGTCGCGGTCGACGAGAAACATCGTGATCCCGTGGGTCCGGTCCCTCTCGTCGGCTATCGGATGCCCGTCCGATCGGCGCTCACGCGTGGGCGATCTCGAGTTCGAGTTCGTTCACCGTCTCCAGCAGTGTCGTCGAAAGCTCGTCTTTCACGCCGGGTCGGCCGAGTCGGTTCGCCGGCACCGAGACGCTCATGCTTCCGAGGACACGCTTCTCGTCGTCGAACACCGGAGCGCCGACGGACCAGAGTCGCTCGACGTATTCGCCGTCGTTGAACGCCAGTCCTCGCGAACGGACGTTCCGAAGCGCTTCCCGGAGCGCATCCAGGTCGGTGATCGTGTTCGGCGTTACCTGCCGCCGATCGGATTCGGAGACGATCATCTCGATTCGTTCCGGCGGGAGGTTGGCGAGTATCGCCTTGCCGCTCGCCGTCGCGTGCAACGGCACGAAATCTCCCGTGTGAACTCCGGTTCGGACGGCGTTCTCGCCGGTTTCCGAGTAGAGGAACACCGCGTTCGTTCCCTCCCTGACGACGTAGTGGGCGCGTTCGCCCGTCCGTCGAGCCAGTTCCACCACCTTCTCACGGGCGGCGATCCGGTGTGGTTCACGACGGCGCGTGTCCAATCCGAACTGAAGAAACCGAAGCGAGAGTTCGAGATCGTCGCCGGACTGGACTAGGTAGCCGGAGCGTTTGAGCGTCTCGACGTGGCTGTGAACGGTGCTTTTTGCGAGGCCGGTCTCGTCGGCGAGCGCCGTCACGCCGGCCCGGTCGTTTTGGTGAACCGCCTCGAGGATCGCCAGCGAATTCTCGGTTGCGTCGATCATGTGTTCCTCCGGCGGGGTCTCACGGCCCGTCGATCGGTAGTTCGCCCCTGCCGAACGAGATGTGGTTCGATCAGTTGCCACATAACGGTGCTGTTTCCCGTTCGGGAGGCCCTGCCGAACGAGTTCCGGATGGACGTTCGTCTCGCATCGATGCGCGCCGTCGAGAATTCGGTCCAAAGATGTAAGCTGGCGGTCGACAGCGGGCAAATTCCGCCGAACGATCGTTCCGTGGACGCGTTCACGCCTCCCGAACACCGAATCCTCACGAACCCTGTCTCGTCGCATTATTTTCGAGTGATTTCAACGTTTATTTTCTGAAACACTTATGATCGTGGGTCATGTCAGATGAGGCATCCGCTATGATCGGGGAAGACACGGTCCTGACAGACGAGGAAGAGGAGTATCTTGCCGACGCGATAACCACCCTCGAGACCGAGGTGTTCGTCGATGGGCTCGGCCACGACCACTTCCGAGCACTCGACGAGAACGAGGGCTCTCGAGAGGAGTGGCAGGAGTACGTCAGCCGCATGGGGGACGCCGGCTTCAACGCCATCTCGGTCCCCGAGGCGCACGGCGGTCCGGGCGGGACCATCATCGAGACGGTGCTGGCCGAACAAGCGATCGGCTACTGCGGCAACATCGTCCACGCCTGCCAGACATCGCTGACGCAACACGTCGGACGGACGATGTACGAACACGGCAACCAGCACATCACGGAGGAGTATCTCGAGCCGATGGCCGCGGGCGATCTCGTCGTGGCGCAGGCCTATACGGAACCCCGGAGCGGAACAGATCTCGCCCATCTCGAGACCGACGCCGAGAAGGACGGCGACGAGTGGGTGATCAACGGCGAGAAGCGATTCATCGACTTCGCGCCCTACGCTGACTTCTACTTCACGCCCGTGCGTACAAGCGGCGAAGACGGCGACCGTGAGGGCGTCTCGATTATCGTGATCGATCGTGATACCGACGGTATCGAACTCCTGCAGGACCAGTCCGATTGGCACGGCTTCCGGGGGACTGGAGCGTCGTGGATGCAGTTCGACGACGTCCGCGTGCCCGAGGCCAACCTCGTGGGGAACGAGGGCGAGGCGTGGTCGTACATCACCGACGAACTCAACCTCGAACACCTGACCGTCGCCCGCTACTGTCTCGGAGCGAGCCAGCAAGCGCTCGAGATCGCCGCCAACTACACCGCCAACCGAGAGGTCAACGAACGACCGGTCTCGCGGTACCAGGCCGTCAATCACAAGGTCGCCGAGATGGTGACGAAGCTCGACGGGGCGTACCTGCTTAACACCCGTGCAGCCCGGATTATGGACGATCGCGGCGTCTCCGCCGGCCGGATGGAGAGCGCGATGGCGAAGTGGCTCGGCAACGAGCTGGCTCACGAGATCGCCGACACCTGCATCCAGATCATGGGCGGAATCGGGACGACCACGTCGTATCCGGTCGAGCAGACCCAGCGCGACGTCCGCGCTGGCAGGTTCATGGGCGGTGCGACCGAGGTCATGAAGAGCGTCGTCCAACACGACGCCTACCAGCTGCTTCTGGACGAGGAGTTCGACGCCGACCTCGTCGGCAACGAACGCGAGGGGCTCCCCTGGTTGAGCGAAGACGAGCAACCGGCACGGATAGCGGACGAGTAGCAGCTCGAACACACCGCAGCGAATTACGACGGTCGATTAACCGTAGCGAACCACGACGATCGATTAACCGTAGCGAACCACGACGATCGATTACACCGTAGCGCATCGCTCCGAACGATCGCACCGTCTCACAGCAAATAACGGGCGGCTCCGCTGACGGAGATACGCTGCTCCTCCATCGTCGCTATCGAGGATTGCAAGGGTTCTCACCCAGTCGAAGAGCGCCTCCGAACTGCGGCGTGTCGTTATTCCCCGTGGAACTCCGGATCGCGTTCCTCGAAGAACGCGTCGACGCCTTCGCGGTGGTCTCGAGTCGACTGGAGTAATCCCTGCGACGTCGCTTCGTTCCGGATCGCCGTCGCGAAGTCGGCCGTAGCGCCCGCGTTGAGGTCTCGTTTCGCCAGCGCGAGCGCCTCGGTCGGCGCCGACGAGAGGTCCGAAACCCACTCGTCGACCAGGGCGTCGAGGTCCCCCGGCGGGACCGCATCGTTAATCAGTCCGATTTCGGCCGCCTCCTCGCCCGAAATCGGTTCGCCGGAGAACACGAGTTCCTTGGCTTTGTGGAGGCCGACGAGTTGCGGAAGCAAGAACGAGCCGCCGAAATCGACCGACAGTCCGACGTTTCTGAACACCTCGCCGAACGTCGCGTCCGTCGCGGCGAACACCAGATCACCCGCCAGTGCGAGGTTCGCACCGCCGCCCATCGCGACGCCGTCGACTTCGACGATCACCGGCTTCTCGAGGGAGAACACTCGCTCGACCGTGTCTCTGACCTGATACAGGACTTCTCGCCGCATTTCGGGCGGCGTGACGTTCCGTTCGCGACGGCCCTTCATCCGGCCAATGTCGCCGCCCGCACAGAAGGCATCACCGGCCCCCGACAACACGACGCAGCGGACATCGGGATCGCGCTCGACCCTCTCGAGGATGTCCGACAGGCGCTCGACCAGGGCGTCGTTCAGCGCGTTGTACGTCTCCGGTCGGTTCAGCTCGACGCGTGCCGCACCGTCGGTCACGTCCAGGAGAACGGGGTCATCAGTCATCGCGTCTCGCCTCCGTCCCGGAGCCGCCTTCGTCTTCTCTCGTCGGTTCTCGTCTTCGGCAGGACGCATGCCGTTCCGGTCATTCCGGGCCGCCCTCCGATGCGATCGACTCGAGTCGAATCTCGGGGGACTCGCTCGGTGTCAGCGGTAGCGGTTGTCTCTCCTCGGCAGGTTCGAACAGGACCATCGTAGTACGATTTCACGCACCAGCGCATAAAACTAGGTCTCAGCCGGCTTCGACCTGATTTACTGGTGGCAAGCCGACGAATTCGCCGGCGATTGCTCGTCCGTGACCGCGGATCGATGCCGTCGCGACGGTACGGCCGGAGACGGAGAGTGGACCGCACTCGCCGTTTCGTCGTCGAACTCGTGTCGGAACGCTTACTCGATGACGCCGTTGTTTCGGAGGGTTTCGATCCGTTCGTCGGAATACGCGAACTCCTCGAGCACTTCCGTCGTGTGCTGCCCCTTCGTCGGCGGTGGACTGCTGTATCCGGGCCGTTCGCCGTCGGACTCGAACGTGAACGGAAGGGCCGCGATATCGACCGGCTCGTCCACTTCCGGGTTGTACGATTCGGTGAGCATGGATCGGGCCTCGAGATGCGGCAGTTCGACGACCTCGTCGATCGAGCGCACCGCGGCCGCGGGAACGCGCGCCTCTAACAGGAGCTGCTCGAGTTCCTCGGCGGTGTACGAGGCGAACGCCTCGTGTAGTTCCTCCCGCAACTTCGGCCGGTGTTCGATCCGATCGTCCATCGTTTGATACTCGGCGCTGTCGAGCAGATCGGACCGATCCACGGCCTCACAGAGTCGTTCGAACATGGTCTGGGTCATCGTGATCAGATACACGTAGCCGTCCGCTGCCTCGAAGAGTCCGTTGGGGGCGCTTCCGATTCCCTGTTCGCCGTTCCGTTCCGGCACTTCTCCCGTCGTGTCGTAGTTGGCGATCCAGTAGGACATCCAGGAGATTCCGACGTCGAACAGCGAGACGTCGATGTGGTCACCCTCGCCCGTCTTGTCCCGCTCGCGGATCGCGGCCATGACCGCGAAGGCGGCGTTGGTCCCGGTGCCGCAGTCGATCAGGCTCGAGCGGATTCGGACGGGCGGTCGGTCCGGGTAGCCCGTCGTCGCCATCAGGCCCGACATCGCCTGAATGCACGGATCGTATCCGGGAAAGCTGCGGTTCGGACCAGTCTGTCCGTACCCCGACAACGAGCAGTAGACGATGTCCGGATTGTCCGCGGAGATTGAGTCGTAGTCCAGACCGTACTCGTCCAGGACGCCCGGGCGGAAACTCTCGATCAACACGTCGGCTTTCGCGGCGAGGTCCGTGAGAAGCTCCTGTCCCTCGTCGGTCTTCAGATCGACGCAGATGCTCTTCTTCCCGTTATTGTAGGCGGAAAAGAGACTCCCCTTCATCAGGGGTCGAAAGGCGTCTCCGTTCGGGGGCTCGACCTTGATCACTTCCGCGCCCATCTCACCCAACATCTGCGTGCAGACCGGCCCGGCGATCGATTGAGTAAAGTCTATGATATTTATGTCTTCTAACGGTTGCATGCCAAGTAGTCGCAGAGACGGATATATAAACATTCGGTCCCGGTCGATTCGGAGCGTACGCACCAGTGGGCTGATCGTCCGCGCTCGTGCTGCCGGCCGGGGAACTCATACGTCACTGACGGACCGATCCCACGCTCGAGCACACCGGCCGACGCGACGAATATCGCCCCGCTCGAGACGGGATGGACCGTGCTCACCGGTAGTACGATAACGGTAGGGGCCTAGTATCGAGGAGAAGATCATGAAAGTCCACGACGCAGTCATTAGACTGTTCAACGAGGAGGGAGTCGATACGCTGTTCGCGCTGATGAGCGAGGACACGATGCGCACGCTCTCGACGTTACACGACCAGTGGAGCGGAGAAATTCGCGTCGTCCACACGCGCCACGAGCAGGGCGCCGTCGGAATGGCCGACGGCTACTCGCGAGCGAGCGACGACGTCGGCGTCTGTATGGTCGGTCGAGGACCCGCCGTCGCACAGACCGGCACCTCGCTCGTCACGGCTCGGAAGAAGGGGTCGAAGTTGCTCGTCATCGTTCCGGAGATGTCCGTGTCCGACTCCTACGATATCAAGGACTTCGAACAGGAGTCCTTCCTGAAGTCGACGGTCGGTACCGTCCGTACCGCTCGAAGCCCCGAAACACTGCTTTCGACGCTCGAGGAGGCCTTCCGGAGCCTCCGAGTCGGAGAGGGGCCGATAGCGGTCCAGGTTCCGTGGGACGTACTGGACGGCGAACTGCCCGACTCTGACGTCGAGACCGACCGAAATCGATCGGTAGCGGCGACGGACGCCGCCACATCGAACGCTCGACTCCACCCCGACGACGACGCGATCGATGCGGCCGTCGACCTGTACCTCGATTCGGACGCGACCAAAGTCCCGATAGTCGTGGCCGGTCGCGGTGCGATTGCGGCGGACGCGAAGGACGCGATCGAGTCGTTCGCCGAGCGGACGAACGCCGCGCTCGCCACCACCCTGCAGGCTCGAGGCTACTTCGACGATCATCCGTTCTCGCTCGGGTTCGTCGGCGATTTCGGGAGCAATATCGCAAACGAACACCTGCACGAGAGCGACTTCGTGCTAGCGGTCGGCTGTAGCCTGAACCCGTATACGACGGACTCCGGCCACCTCGTCGAGGACGAGACCAAAGTCGTCCACGTCGATACGGACCCGAGCGCGATCGGGCGGTACGAGCCCGTCGATCTCGGCGTCCGAGGGGACGCCCGGCTGACGGTCGACGCGCTGACCGAGCGGCTGGAGGCACACGGAATCGACCGAAGCGGCGAGTTCTGGACCGATCGGTTCCGGAACCGGATCGCGGACACGCCGTCGCTAGACGAGGACGAGTTCCCCGAACAGGAGGGACGAATCGATCCGCGAGAGTTGGTCCGCGGTCTCGATTCCACCTTGCCCGAAAACCGCGTGGTCGTCAGCGACGGTGGACACTTTTCGCGATGGGTCCTCGACGGGGTTTCGACGCCGGAGCCAGCCGATTTCCACTGGACGCTCGACTTCGCGGCGATCGGGCAGGGACTTTCCCACGGGATCGGCGCGGCGTTGAACTCGGGTGACCGCACTCCCGTCACGTTCTGTGGCGACGCGGGATTCATGATGGCGCTTCAGGAGGTTGACACCGCCGTCCGCCACGAGATCCCTGTGACCATCGTCGTCATGAGTGACAGCGCCCTCGGAACGGAGTATCATAGTTTACAAACCGCCAACAAGTACGCCGACGTCGCTCTCTTGGAGGCACCCGACATCGCGGACGTCGCACAGTCGCTCGGCGCGGACGGCTACACCGTTCGCTCGAGCGACGATCTGGACGCTATCAGCGACGTTCTCGACCACCGACCGGACGGGCCGGTCGTCGTCGACTGCAAGACGAACAGCGCCGTCCGCCATCGAAGTAAGATGTAGCGGGCTGTCGAAGTGCAGGCTGTCGAACGACGCATCGTCGAAACCGCCCCGCCTCCACCGGTTCGTTTTCTCGCGCCCGTCGCCCGTCGGCCCGCGTCCGTCAGTAGTCCGAACGCGGTGGGTTCCGAAAATCCGTCGTCGTCCGGCTCAGCGTCAGTACCGGTACGCTTTCGTGCGTCTACCGACATGGCAACGCATGGATCTCGGATTGGACGGAAACGTCGCGCTGGTTACGGCCTCGAGTAGCGGTCTCGGAAAGGCGTCCGCGAAAGCCCTCGCGAGGGAGGGCGTACACGTGGTTATCAACGGGCGAGACGAACAGCGGTTGGCCGACGCCGCCGAGGAAATTCGGGCGGTCGCCTCGGGAGACGTGATCGCACAGTCGGGCGATCTCACGGACCCCGAGGACGTCGAAACGCTCGTGGCGCGACCCGTCGAGGAGTTCGGCCGATTGGATCACCTCGTGACGAGCGCCGGCGGACCGACGCCGATGCGCCCGCTCGAGCCGGACGACGACGAGTGGTACGAGGCGTTCGACCTGCTGACGATGAGCGTCGTTCGGGTCGTCCGCGAAGCGGCGGAACACCTCCGGAGCGGTGACGGCGGCTCCATCGTCGCCATCGCCTCGATAGCCGCCAAGCGAGCGGACGGCGGGAACGTCCTCTCGAGTTCGGTGCGGACGAGCGTCGTCGGCCTCGAGAAGGTGCTCTCGAAGGATCTCGGTCCCGACGTTCGCGCCAACGCCGTCTTGCCGGGCGTCCACGAAACGCCGCGTCTCCAGGACGTGTTCGAAGCGGCGGTCGAGCGGGGCGAGTACGACTCCTACGAGGAGGCGAAGGCCGCCAGAGTGGCATCGATTCCGGTCGAGCAGATCGGCGATCCGGACGCCTTCGGCGACGCCGTCACGTTCCTCTGCTCCGACCGGGCAGGCCAGATAAACGGTGCGGCGGTCCCGATCGACGGCGGGGAGAGCGATTCCATTTTCTGAAGGAGTAACCGTTTGCAGCGGGTTCGGCTACGGAACACCGGTTCGCAGCCCTACGCGGTCGGAGGTAGCAGATGTTTCTGCCTCATCGGCAATCCACGTCGGCGGTTTCGTCCGTCGCTGAGCTCGTGATGCGTCGCTGAGACGGGAGCACTCGAGATACTCGCGCCTGACACTGGAACCCGCTCCACTCGATCCGGAACACGGAGTGCGAGCGTTCTATTCAGGGTGGAAGCACAGATAGTTACAAAACCGCCCGAATTCTCCGGAACAGTCCGGAAAATGTCGGTCTCGGTCGGGGCTGATGGGTGTTCGAGTATACGGAATGTTTATACACCAAGCTACGGTATCTGTTCTCATGGAAACGTACACCGATCCGGGAACGGTGAAGGCGACGCGGACGACGTTCGAGATCATCGAAACGCTCGCCGAAGCGGACGGCGGTCAGATCACCGAGATCGCGGACGAACTCGGCCTCGCGAAGAGCACCATCCACCGGCATCTGGCGACGCTCGAGGACCTCGAGTACGTCGTCAAAGACGGGGACCGGTATCGAATCGGCTTTCGGTTCCTGGAACTGGGTGAAGGGACGAAAAAGCGCACCGACACGTACCAGATGGCGAGTCAGAAAGTCAAGAAAATCGCCGAGCAAACCGCCGAGCGGGCGCAGTTCGTCGTCGAGGAACACGGCAAGGCCGTCTACGTGTTCGGAGAGACCGGTGAACACGCCGTGCAAACCGACTCCGTGATCGGCAAGTACCGGCCGCTCCAATCGATGGCCGCGGGAAAGGCGATCCTCGCACACCTCCCCGAGGAGCGCGTCGAGGAAATCATTCGACAGCACGGACTGCCATCGCTGACCGAGAACACGATTACGGACGAGGACGAACTCTACGAGGAACTCGAGGAGATCCGAGAGCGGGGGTACAGCATCAACGACCAGGAAACGATCCCCGGGCTCCGGGCGATCGGTGTCCCGATCGAGTGCCCGGACGGCGGCGTCTTCGGCGCGCTCAGCGTGTCCGGCCCCACACACCGCGTGCAAGGCGATCGCCTCGACGAAACGATTCCGAATATCCTCCTCGGAACGGCGAACGAACTCGAACTGGATATGAAATACTCCTGAACCCGCACTGTGACGTTCGTTTCCGGGAGAACGCACCGTGGTCCGAATTTCGGCCCGATCTGACCGTCTCTTCCCAAAACCCGTTCTGATCGGTCCGTAGCGTATCTTCCCAAAACCCGTCCCGATCGGTCCGCAGCCATTCGATTCACCGACGCGGTGCTATCGATCGTTTCTCGATAAAGAACGGAATCCCGCTGTCGCGTCGGGACGGGCTAGCCGGAAAACTTGTCGCGACGGTACAGGTCCAGTTCGCTCACCGTGTTGGGCGTCTCCTGACGCGCGGCGAACGCGATCGCGTCGGCGACGGCTCGAGGCCCGGTGACTTCGTCCTGTTCGTAGCGTTCCTCCGAGGTTCGTTCTCGGAACTCCTTGCCGAACTCCGTCCGGACTTCCGACGGGTTGACGATGCTGACGGCGATATCGTCCGTCCCGACCTGTCCCGCGAGGCTCTTCGCGAATCCGCGGGTCCACCATTTCGTCGCCGCGTACAGCGGCGCGTCCGGACGGGGGTTCTTGCCCGCGTAACTCGCGACAAAAATCGCCGTTCCGTTCGTCTCGCGCAGGTGCGAAATCGCCGCCCGGGCCGCGTAGAACATCCCGTCGACGTTCACCCCCATGACGGTCCGATACTGGTCGGTCGGAAACTCCTCGACGGGCGTCTCGGAATCGGTCGCGATCCCCGCGTTGTTCACCAGCACGTCGAGACGGCCGAACTCCGAGACCGTCTTCTCGACGGCCGCCTCAACCTCGTCTTCGTTGCTCACATCTGCGGGACAGACGAGCGCCGACGCGTCGGTCTCGGATTCGATTTCGGCCGCGAGTTCCGTCAACCGATCCTCTCGACGGGCGACGAGTGCGACGTCGGCACCATCGGCTGCGAGTGCGCGAGCCGTTTCCCGTCCGATTCCCGCGCTCGCACCGGTAACGATCGCTCCGTTGTCTGCCAGTGGGTGGGTTGCCATCGGTGAGACATTGTCGCGGTGATGCTAAACTCTACGTGTTACTGCTGTAACCGTATTCAGCCCCGTGTCGTTTCCGACGGGGCCGCTCGAGGGGCTTCCCCCACTCACGGCGCATGCGTTCCATCAGCGGTGGAGGTCCGATGATCGACCGCCGGAAGAGGATGAAACGGTCGGCTACAATCCGAGCCGAAAGAGACGGTTCGCCGCGAGGATACCGAGGCCGAGGATCATGATTCCGGCGAGCAACGTGAACGAGACGTCCCACCCGTACAGGTCGGCGAGAATACCGACCACGACGCTGCCCGTCGCGCCCGTCGTCATGTACGCGGTCCTGACGAGCCCGAATCCGGTACCGCGCTCGGACGCCCCAAGGAGATCCATGAATCGCGACTGGATCGGCGCTCCCCAGCTCATCGCGAGGCCGATGAACAACACCCCCGCGACGAACTGCGGGAGGCTCCCGGCGACGACGAGCAGTCCGTACCCGACGATGCCGGCGCTCATCGTCACGATCGCGGCCGAATCGCGACCGATTCGATCCGAGAGCCCGCCCATCAGCGGTTGCGTGAGCCCGTGGACGACGAAATACAGCGAGAAGAGCGCGCTCGCGATCGCCGGCGAGAGTCCTTGCCCCTCGGCGAAAAACGTCGGCAGGAACGACGCCGTCGCCTGCCAGACGAACGCACAGAGAAACGAGAGCAGCGTCGTGTACGCGATCGACGGCCGGGAGAGCAGTTCGACCATCGCGCCGAGTTCGGCCCGTTCGCGCATCGGCTGCTCGGGTCGGTCCGGCTCCGTCGGGCGGATTCGCCACGCGAACAGGACGAAAATCGGGGCTGCGACAAAGAATCCGAGTAACACGCCCGCTCGCCACCCGTACCGAACGGCGATCAGCGTCGCGGCGATCGGCGCGACGAGGCCCGCAACGGGGCCGCCTGCGATATGCAACCCGATCGCGCGACCCGTGTTTGCGAACTGCTTCGTGAGATATGTCGTTGCGACCGTGTAGTGGAGCCCAGCACCGACGCCGAGAACGATCGTGAAGAGGACGAAAAATTCGTACGACGGAGAGACGGCGAGCAGCAGACTGGCGATCGCGGTCAATCCGATCGCGACGAGAATGACTCGCCGTTCTCCGAACCGATCACCGAAGATGCCGCTCGGGAATTGGGTGAGCGCGTACGTCGCCCACATCAGCGATAACGCGGTTCCGAGAGCCGCGTTCGAGACGGCGAAATCGTCCGTGATAGCGGGAACGAGCGGGCTGATCGCGAGACGAGCGGCCATCGTCGCCATGAACGCAAATGTACAGAGAAGCAGCGCCGTGTATTGATATCGCCAGTTCACAGGCTCCCTACAGAGAGCCGATGAAAACGATTTGTGGTATCGGACTATCTGGCCGAATTACGAGTCGGCACCGTCGGAACGCATTGGGACAGTCAACAGACGGACTCGAGAGGGACGCTGACGGGATCGAGACGGACTGATTCGACGGCGGTCATTACGACGACAGCAGGTCGTCGGCGATGATGCGTTTCTGTATCTCGTTGGTTCCCTCGAAGATTCGAGTCACTCGAGCGTCCCGCCAGTATCGCTCGACGTCGAAATCAGTCGTGTAGCCGTAGCCGCCGTGAATTTGAATCCCCTCGCTGGTGACCTCCTCGGCGATATCGCTGGCGAAGAGCTTCGCCATCGCGGCTTCGGCGTCGGCTCGCTCGCCGGAATCGACCGCGTCGGCGACGAGCAGCGTCAGCGCCCGCGCGGCCTCGACCTGCGTCGCCATGTCAGCCAACTTGAATCGGATCGCCTGAAACTCCGAGATCGGTTCGTCGAACTGTACGCGTTCCTTCGCGTACTGCACCGAGTCCTCGATCGCGCCGCGGGCTAATCCCACCGACCGGGCGGCGGTGTGGACGCGGCCTTCCTCGAAGAAATCCATGATCTGATAGAATCCGTTCCCTTCCTCACCGCCGACGAGCTTGTCGGCGCTAACGCGCACGTCGTCGAAATTCACCTCCCACGTTTTCCAGCCGTGGTAGCCGATCTTGTCGATCGCCTGGCCGCTAAGGCCGTCGCGATCGAACGTCCCGGCCGGCTTCTCGACGATGAAGCCGGAAATACCGCGGTGTGCTGGCTCCGCGTCCGGGTCAGTGACCGCGTACGTCAGAATGAAATCCGATCCCTTCGCGAACGTCGTCCACGTCTTCTGACCGTTGAGGACGTATTCGTCGCCGTCGCGCTCGGCGCGGGTCTGCATGTTCGCGACATCGCTGCCCGCGTTCGGCTCGCTGATCGCGATACTCTTGAGCGCGTCTCCGGACGCCATCTTCGGCAAATATTCCTCTTTCTGCTCGTCCGTCGCTCCCGCGAGGCTCTGTCCGCGCGCGATGATACTGCCGACGCTGAGCCACCCTCGAGAGAGTTCCTCAGCGATAACCGCGTACGATTTCAGGTCCATCCCGAGTCCGCCGTACTCCTCGTCGATGAGAACGCCGAAAAACCCCATCTCCCCGAGCTGGTCGACGAGTTCGGCCGACATCTCCTCTTTCTTCGGGTCGCGTTCGCTCGCCTCCGGGCGGACCTCGTTCGTGACGAATCGCTTCGTTTCGTCGCGCAGTAGTTTATGTTCGTCTGACAAGATGGTGTCCGAAATGTTGTTCATACGTGTTCCACGTTACGCCGGTATTTATTAAACCTTTTAATATATTCCAGATCTGTCGCTCAGTGAGCGAAGGACGATGGTGATTTGCCAGGGGAGTCATCAGCCGCCGAGATCGCTGGCGTCCCACGTCTCCGTCGAACAGTGCGAAGCAGCACTCGAGCGGCACTTACGCAGCATCCGTGCGGCGGCCGGTCCGACTACACAACTATAAGCGCGGCCCACGTTAACAGGCCACGATGGATGAAATCGATCACATCGCACACGCAGTCTGGGACCTGTCGGACGCGCTCGAGACCATCACGGCGGTCGACGGCGTCGAACACGTCTGGACCCTCGAGAGCGAGAAATGGCAGTACCGAACGGCGTACCTCCTGTTCGGTAGCGATATGTTCACCCTGCTCTCCCCGACGAGCGAGGGGAGTTTCGTCGCCGACTACCTCGAGCGAAACGGCCAGGGACTTCATCACATCGGTGCCACCGTTGCGGACCTCGAGACGGCCGTTGCACAGCTGACGGCGGCCGGCGGGGAGGTCGTCATGGAAGACGTGGTTTCGGGCGTCCGAACGGAGGCGACCCTCCATCCCAAATCGCTGTTCGGCCTCCAACTGCAACTCATTGAGTGGCACGACGATGTCGGACCGACCGCGCGCGACCACATCGAGGCGATGCGCGCCGCCGCGGCGGACGATCGACTCTGAACCGACGAGTTACGCGACCGTCTCGCCGACGTTGTCGATCGTCTCGCGTATCTCTTCGACGGTGGCAGTGGTCGGCGGAAGCAGCGCGAGCGTGTCGGCGATCCCCTCGTACCGCTCGAAGAGGTGCTCGACGGCGTCCGGACTGCCGGCGATCGCGATCTCGTCGAGGAGGTCGTCGCTGACGGCCGCTCGAGCCGCGTCCTTCTCCCCGGCCTCCCACTCGTCCTGGATCCGGTCGGCGACGTCCCGGAACCCGTGATCGGCCACCGCATCGTAATGGAAATCGCCCATCGCGCCGACGTAGAACGCGATCATCTCCCGGCATCTGTCTCGAGCCCGCTCGCCGTCTTCGAGGACGCAAGTCGTCACCCACGGGATCGTCGCGACCGCTTCGGGATCGCGATCTTGCTTTCGAGCGCCGCGATCGACGTGTTCACGCTTCGCCGGGAGCGCCGACACCGGAATGCGGTTCGGCATCCATCCGTCGCCGAACCCGCCCGTCAGTTCGATGTTCGTCTCGCCCTGCGCGGCGACGTAAATCGGAACGTCCGAGCGATGCGGTTCGAATCGGAGACGGAAGTGACGGAGGTCGAACAGCCGGCCGTCGTAGGTCACTTCGTTCCCAGAGAGGACGCGTCGGACGATCTCGATCGTTTCGCGCTGGCGGCGCAACGCCGGCTGAAAGTCCACGCCGTGCCAGTTCTCGATGACCTTCGGCCCCGACAGGCCCAGCCCGAGTACCGCCCGTCCGTCCGTGAGTTCGTCCAGCGTCGCCGCTCCCTGCGCGATCAGCGCGGGCGACCTCGAGTAGACGGGGATGATTCCCGTTCCGAGCCCGATCGTTTCCGTACGGGCCGCGAGGTAGCCGAGACGGGTGAACGCTTCCCGACCCCACGTTTCGGGGACCATCACGAGGTCGTATCCGGCGTCCTCCGCCGCGATCGCGAGGTCACACTGCTCGACTGTGGTGACGTCGCCGGTGGCTGGCAACGGTAGCGCGAGGTCGTACGATGGCATACTGTAACAAACGAGAAGAGACCGTGTTAGCTGTTTCCCACCCGACGCGAGCGCCGGACCATTCATGTGGTCACCGCTCGCTCTAGTCGGTACGATGTCGAACGAAGGAACGTCCAGGGTGCCGTACATCACCGCAAAAGAGCAGCTATCGGAGGACTGGCACGACCACTACGATCGGATCGCGGCCAGCCGGGGCCACGTTCGCGGTCCATTCAGCGTCCTCATGAACAGCCCGGCGGTCGCGACTAGAATCGCAGATGTCGGAACGTACGTGCGCTTCGAGGGTACGCTCCCGGGTCCGGTGCGAGAACTCGCGATCATCACGACGGCCCGGGAACTCGACTGCGCCTACGAGTGGGCGATACACGAGCCGCTGGCTCGAGAGGAGGGGGTCGCTGACGACACGATCGATATCGTCGCCGCTCGAGAGCCGACGGATCCCCTTTCGGCGACCGACGCGCTCGTCGTCCGCTACGGTCGCGCGTTGTTCCGCGAAAACGAGATCCCGGAGTCGCTCTTTCGGTCGGCGAGAGATCGCTTCGGCGTCGAAGGAGTCACTGAACTGACGGTGACGTTCGGCTACTACAGTATGCTGGCCTGCGTCCTGAACGCCTTCGCGGTTGACCCGGGAGAATCGCTCGAGCAGTGGTGATCCCGTCTCGAGTGCGTGTCTCACAGGTATCGACGCGCCAGTGCGAGCCACATTCTCAGCAGGTAGCTCGCTCAGTCGTTCGATCGAGCGACCAACACGACGGCGAGGCCGGCACAGAGTACCGTCACGCAGGTGAGCACCGCGAATAACGCGGGTGTACCGCCGTAATCGAGCGTGACGCCAGCGACGGCCGAGCCGACCGCGCCGATGCCGAACAGTCCCAGATAGATGTACCCGAACGAGAGGCCGTGGCTCTCCGCCGGGACGTACTCCGCGATGAGACTCTGTGCGATCGGTGCGAACATGTAGATGAAAAATCCGAGTGCGACGCAGACGGCCAGCAGTGGGGCGACGCCGATTGCGGAGGCGGGAACGAACAGCGCGGATGCGATACCGAGCGCGATGAACGTTCCGAGAAGGGCCGTCTCGGAGCGTCCCCTGTCGCTGATCTTGCCGCCGGTGTACTGCCCGAAGATACCGACCAGCAGGAGTCCTGAGTAGGCGATCTGGCCCGCTTCGATCTCTCGATCGCCGACCGCGACGGTCTCGAACATCGGCAAGTCCGTGAGGACGTCGGGGAGGAACGTGAAGATCCCTCGATAGTAGACGCCGTACAGGATCTGTATCGCGAACACGAGAACGAACCCACCGATCAGCAGGGTCCGCGTGTTCATTACGACGTTACGAAGCGACGCGACGAGGGTCGGATTCGCCGTTCGGTCCGAATCGGGTTGCGCCGAGGCCGCCTCGGAAACGGTGTCGTCGAACGAGACGAAGAGACCGACGATAACGCAGATCGCTGCCGGGGCGGTGAGGAGGAGCGCGACCAGTCGCCACTCGAAAAACGCGAGCAGGACGATCGCAGCGAGCGGAACGACGACCATTCCGACGTTTCCCCCGGCACCGTGGTACGCGAGCACCGTCCCTCGTTGCTCCGCGCTCCGACTGATGAGCGACAGTCCGGACGGATGGTAGAGACTCGCCATCGCGCCCCAGATCATCAGCGTCACGGTGAGCGCCGCGACGGATTGAAGCACGCTCAGCGCGGCGAACGAGAGCCCCATGCCACCAGTGGAGAGCAAGACGAGCCGTTTCGATCCGTATACATCCGCCAACACGCCCGCGAGGGGCGCGAACAGTCCGATGAGGGCGTACCCCGCCCCGACGACGAGTCCGAGCGTCGTCGCCGAGACGTCGAACATCGAGAGCCAGATCGGGACGAAAAGCGGAATTACCAGCTCGAATCCGTGAAACACCCCGTGACCGAGACCCGTGAAGACCGCAATAGAGGAGTCGTTGTTCTTCATCGTCCGTCTCTCACGAAGGCAATGTTCAATATTCTACTGATTACGGAACGGTGCCGCGTCGCCGTGGCCGATTTCGACGTTCCGGCCCCCTCGAGACTCAGTCACTCGTGGCGACGATCACGGGGCGGTCGGCGGAGAGGAGCAGGGACTGCGTGACGCTTCCGAAGATGGCTTTCCCGGCGGGGCTGCGCTTTCGCCCGCTGACTGCGATACTGTCCGCGTCGATTTCCTCGGCGACCGAGAGGATCACTTCGGTGGGTTCGCCGTGTTCGCGTCGCGTCACCGGATCGATACCGGCCGCCTCGAGGACGCCCTCCGCGGCCGTCACGCTCTCCGGGAGATCGTCTTCGTCGTATAGTTCGGACGAATCGATCCGCGCATCGCCGTCGGTTACGTTGAACTCTTCGAATACGTTCAAGAGGACGACCTCGATCTCTCCCGGGAGATTCGCGACGGCTTCGGCCGCCAGCGTGGAACGATCTTCGTTCGTATCGACCGCTAGTAGTACCTTGTACATAGTTGTACTACCAGTCCCACCTACTTATCTCTCCGGGAAGTTCCACCGACGGTCGCCCGCGAGTCGGTGAGTTCGGGTCCAACACGCAGTTCCACCGACATTCCCAGTGACGATGCTCCCACCGAGTTCGAGCGACGAGGGCTCGAAAAGACGCGTCGCACGGACGGAACCGATACGTTCGACCGGGTATCGACGATTCGGCGGACGACGGCGGTCGGGAAGGCGTCGATGCGCGGACGACGACTTGCCACGGAAACCGGGATTCGGTATCTGACTAAACAGAAGACTTTACTGTGAGAGCCGTAGTAATCGTGGTAATGCTGTCGCTATCGGCGGAACAGGAGATGGTCGTATCGTCACTGGAAGAACTCGCCCAAAACGAATTTTCTGACGCTGCGTTCTCGTGGGACGGGGACATTCCGTTGGAGAACATCGAACTGCTCGCGGACCGCGGCTATCTCGGACTGAACATCTCCGAGGAGTACGGCGGCGGCGGCATGGGCGAATTCGAGGCGATGCTCAGCATCGAAGCCGTCGGACAAGTCTGTCCGGATACGGCCGAATACCTCTACAACCAGCAGATGGTCGCCCCTCGCGGTATCGAGATGTTCGGGAGCGACACCGTGAAAGACCGGTACCTCCCCGGCGTCACTGCGGGCGAAGACGCGATCGCGATCGCGATTTCCGAACCCGAAGCCGGATCGGACGTCGGTGCGATGAGTACCACGGTCGAAGAGGAGAACGGCGAACTCGTCCTGAACGGCGAAAAAGTATGGGTAAGTAACATCCCGCACGCGTCTGCCTGCGTCGTCTGGGCGAGGTTCCCGGACGGACTCGGCTCGGTCATCATCGACCTCGATGACAACGAGGACAGCGTCGAGATCGAGCAACACTACACGAACATGGCGAACCACACCCAGACGCAGTTCCGCATGCACGACATCGTCGTTCCAGAAACGCACGTCCTGACTCGAGGGAAGGACGGGTTCAAACAGCAACTCCAGGCGCTGAACTGGGAGCGTCTCGGAAGCGCGACGCTCTCGAACGCCATCGGCCGGTGTGCCCTCGACAAGGCGCTGGAGTACGGCCAACAGCGCGAACAGTTCGATCAGCCGATCGCTGATTTTCAGGGCATCGAGTGGAAGCTCGCCGATATGGTCAAGGAACTCGAGGCGTCGCGCTCGCTCACGTACCGGGCGGCGCTCAACGCGGAAGAGCAAGGCCGGATCCCCGATCGGATGGACGCGTCGCTGGCGAAGCTCTACTCCGGGGAAATGGTCGAAACGGTGGTCAGCGAATCGCTGCAGGTCCACGGTGCAAACGGCTATCAGCAGGGACACGCGTTGGAGTACCTCCACCGACTCGCGCGAGGTCGCCGGCTCGCGGCGGGGACCGACGAAATCCAGAAGAATCAGATCGCGGCGGCCCTCAAACGGGACGGCCTCCCCTCGCTCACGTAACTCCCCTCGCGGAGACGCTGCTCCCTCGTCGATCGAGGCCAGACGTGTCTTCCCGGTCGGCGTTGGCCGCCGCATCGAAGTTTCCTTCTTGACCACCGACGAACGCCCGTATTACCACGAGACGTTTTACTTCGATCGACCGTTCCAGCAGCCGTCGATACCTCAAGCCCGGCCCGGTTCGGACTCGTCCGACGCTGGGCAGGAAACCGGTAGTCGTTCGAATCTCGAACCGCGTCGGTCGAAGCGTTTCGAACAGTGTCGATCGAGGCGTTTTGAAACGCTCTCGAGTCGGCTTCCGCAAGACGGTTTCGGATGGCAGAGCAGAACCGCCAGACAGGAGAGGTCCCCCTCCGTGACGGACGGGGGTATCGATCAATCGGAATCGACGAGCCCGGACTGGTGTGGAAGGGGTGACGCCGTACGGGCGACGACGAGACAGGCGATACCGACGAGGCCGCCGACGACGCCGATGCCGCCGACCATGAGCTGTAACGACTCCGTCTGGGGAACCGACCCGTCGAGGAACTCGATCCCGAACCCGACGACGATCGGCGCTGTGGTCGCCGAAAGCCGACCCGCCGATTCGAATACGCTCACGAGGCCACCCCTGAGTTCCGTGGGTGCAAATCCGGTCGCGACGCTTCGGAGGAGGGATAGCGACATGCCGAACCCGACCCCGAGTGCCAACGCGCCGACGGTCGCCAGGGCGACCGTCGGGACGAACGCGACGATCACGAGGCCGACCGCCATGAGCGATATCGCGGTCGCAAGGGGGAGGATTCGTCCGGCGAACGACGAGCCGAATCGTCCGGCTTGCGTCGCCGCGACGGCGTAGGTGGCGCTGGCCAACGCGACCAGAATACCGGCCTGCCCCGCCGTGCCGCCCATCGATCTCACGACTAACAGCGACACGTACGTCATGAACGTGATATACAGGAGTATCGGTATCATGCGGAACACGAGAACCGAGGCGACGCGCGGTCGGAGCAGGACGGCAGTCAGTTCGCGAACGTAGGTCCCACGGTCGGCTCGATCAACCGCTGACGCGGTCTCCCGAGACGGTGTCGTCGGTTCGGTAAACCACAGCGCGAGAACGATCGAGATCGGGATACCGATCGCGTACAGCAACAGGGGGTACTGCCACGCGACGCCGACCAGTACACCGCCGATCAGCGGGAAGAACCCCTGTGTCAGGCCGGATACCGAAAATCGCAATCCCTGTCCCGTCGCTTCGGCACGACCGGTATAGAGGTCGCCGATACTCGTGATGATAACCGGCGTCACCGCGGCGAAGCTGACGCCCTGACAGAACCGAAGGAACAGGACGACGCGAAAGCTCGTCGTTACCGCGAGTGCGGTTCCGGCGACCGAAAAAACGAACAATCCGACGACGAGGAACGGCTTCCGCCCGTATCTGTCGGCCAGAACACCGACCACCGGAATCATCAGGATGCTCGGGGCGGTGAACACGGTCATCAGCAATCCGATGGTCGCGTCCGTCGCGCCGTAGGGGTGCTGGAGGGACTCGAGAAGCGGAGAGATAAGTGCCGTTCCGAGTGGCGCAACGAGGTTCGCCAGCAACAGAAGCTGAAAATTCGTGTCGCGTAAAACCGCCGCTTTCTCTCCGAAGAGCGACTGTATCATCGGCACGTCGCCGAGTTTCTCGGCGAGGCTCAAAAAGATTCCCTCACCGACGCCGTCTGAAATCGTGTCGATCGCAGGGCGGGAGGACGATCGCATACGATGTCCTCGGTGCCCATGCTTCGGCACAGTTTCAGCGCCGCCGGGCGCTCGACGCCCCCTCCGAACGGCGCGGCCAAGAGCCCGGCCTCCAGGAGAATCAGTTCTCGGAGGACGTGTTGGAAATAGTAGCCGTTCGTCCCGCCCTACAATAGTTCTCGAAACCGACGGAGTTGCGCGTGCTGATCCGTCGTCGCGAACCGCGTGACAAACGTCTCGACGCCCGCGTCGGCATACCGTTCGAGATGCTCGGCGACGACCGACGGCGGGCCGAACGCGCCCCGACGCTCGAGTTGCTCGTCAGACATCTGCCCCCATTCGGGATAGTACGCTGCGATGAAGTCGCGAGCCTGATCGAGGGCCGCCTCGCGCGTCTCGTCGATGACGATGTCCTGATAGTACGCCGCGCCGAACGCCGACGGATTGCGGCCGGCGTCGTCGACGATCTCTCGAGCGCGGTCGATTCCGCCGGCGTACATCTCCGGTGACTTCGAAATCGGCAGCCAGCCGTCGCCGTGGTCCGCGATCCGCCGACGGATCTGTTTCGGATATCCGTCGCGCGGGTCGAACGTCGCCGATGCGACGTAGATGGGAAGATCCCCGGTCGGCCGTAATCCGATATCGGCGTCCTCGAGCGTGACGAAGTCGCCGTCGTACGTGTCTATCGCCCCGTCCCACAGCCCGCGAATCACGTCGAGGGTCTCGTCGAGCACGCGGCCGCGTCGGTCGAACGGGACGCCGAGTTGTTCGTGTTCGGTCGCGACCGACGCACCGCTTCCGACGCCGACCCCGAGCGACAGACGGCCGCCAGAGAGCAAATCGACCGTCGCGGCCTGCTGGGCGACGGCGACCGGACGCCGGAGATGCGGGAGGTGGATCGCAGTCCCCAGTTCGATCGCGTCCGTCTCGGCCGCCACGGCCGCGAGCGTCGACAGCGGATCGAGGCGCGGTTTCGCGAGGACGCTGTCGCCTGCCCAGACCGATTCGAACCCCATCGACTCGGCCGCTCGAGCGAGCGTCGAACACGACCGCGTGCGTGCGAGCTGGTCCTGTGCCCCATCGGAATCGAGTACGATACCCCGCGTCGGAAGGACGTATCCATGATCGACCATACAGTCCGTCTCTCGAGTTCCTCCTTAACAGCTCCGTCGGTCGGATATACTTCTCGACGGTAATTTCCGAACGGCCCAGTTTTCGATACCATTCTGTAGGAAGGAACGTTGAAATACACTCATCAGATGAGGGTATATATGCCAATATTTCTCGAATATAGATACATATGCCCAAGTTATCGGGGAAAAGAAGCTAGTTATCTATTCAAACGAGTGTGGAATAGATTGCCAAGGGTGAAAAGATTCGTTCGAGATTATCGAACGCAATTATCGACGCACGAGCGGAACGACAGGAACGATCACTACTCGGTGACTCCTCGAGCCGTCAGTCGCGACGGCAATACAATGACTGAATTCACGGTGGCTCGCGTGGTATCGATCGGCAACGATAGCCGTTCGACGCATTCCTCGGAACGGAAAGACGGATGGGAGCGGAGCCGCGCACCGAGGGTCGCCAGCCCAGGGATAGATCGGTGAGTTTCGTCCCGCGGAACGAACCGTGACAGAGCCCGCTACCGACGGCGTGGTTTACAACAGTACGACTGGAAAGCAGGTGCTGCACGAACGTGACGAGAGTCGTCAAAATGGAGACGGTCTTCCCCGCGATACACCATGAACGACCAAAGATAACACGCCAGGGTTCGGGCGATCGCGGGAGCTATCGGAGGGCGAAGCCGGAACGAGTGATGCGATCGAACTATAGTAGCCACTGAAACGATTCACATACTGATCGTACAGCTGTCGTTCTATCAGGTGTTCAATGACGTTCAGTGGCTACTATAGGGGTGGAGCGGTAATGAGTGATGCTCTCGAGAACGAATACCAGTGCACGTGCAAAATCGGCGGCGCCATCGGTCGGTACAATCTCGACGGACTAAACGGAGAACTCCAGCACCGACGCGACATGGCGGACGCGAGTCTTCTGACGCTCGCGGAGTGTCTCAACGAGCGGATCCTCGAGACGGCGCTCGCCGAGGCAGAGACTGATCTAACGGACGGCGCGTACGGGGCAGTTAGCGCCGACGCCCTCTCAGCGGTGTATGAAACGCTGACGAGCGACACAGCGCCGACCGATCGCGAAGCGCGAGTCCGAAAACGCTTCGAATAGAACCTACTGCTCCGGCGGTGACGGCTCCCCGGACCGAGACGCAGTGTGGGCGAAACGCGACCCGGAGCACCGTCTGACGCAGTACTCTCGGTGCCGTCTATCCGCTGAATGACTCGTAACGCTACGACGCGCCGTCTATAGTATCCGTTAGAAATAATTGCTCACTCATGAACTAGGATTGTGTAAGCGCGGTGTAGTCGCTGTTAGTAACTCGCTGGGGGTGTCAGAACTGATCCTGAGAGGAGGTGCAGCCGTCGTCACCACACCTGACTGAATTCGATTCCGGCGAATACGCCGGAAACGTGGCGAATGCAGAGTCGTCACGGTTCTCGAGGACAGTGACGACCGATGCCAGGACGGACGGCGCTCCCTCCGGAACGACAATCGAGTTATCTATATACCATTGTATAATTCGAAACTGGCATTCTTTGAGTAATGATCAGTAACGTACATCTCGGATCGAGAGGAAAAGTGAGTACTGTCCTCGGTGGTCGCGCCCGAGAGAGGCATCCAGCCGCGTTGCCCGGATAATTCGACAGACGGCCGCGACCCGCACGGAAACAACGTGGCACGCGGCTCGACGTGGACGGATCTCTCGGTTTGATCGAGAGAGCCTACTGTGGCGTCCATTTCCTGCCGCTTTTTTTTTGGGTTCCGCACGAAACGGTTCTCGCTCGTCAGCATCAGATTCAGCGGCTGTCAGGCGAGATTTTTGATAACTCAATCCCGCTTCTCGAGTAGCTGCCGACAACTCGGGATCGAGTATTCGACGGCATAGCTCTCGTCAAGATATTGCTGGACGAGCACCGGCGTCCACGTCGTCGCATCGAACCGACCGCCTCGGGTGATTCGTGAACAGCTTCCTCGAATTCGTTTCACTCTTTTTCTGATGGCTTTCGTTTTCTCCCAGATCATTGAGTATTGGTTACTGTCTGCTCGAGCGACTCGTCGGTGTCGAGTCGTTTGAGCCAGCTGTAGATCGGCCGTCGTTGAACGTCGTACCACTCGGCTAGCTCGGTCTGCGTGAAGCCATTTTGGACGCTATTGCCGCTAATAGCCGTTGTGTCGGTTTCTTTTGTTTCATGTTGTCGAGATATCTTGCAATTACCCGACAGAAATCTCGTCGAGAGGGTCCACTGTGTTCAGTACCAACTTTTGAGTAGAAAGTTCTAACGGCTACTATGAGGCCGTGTTCAGTTTCGTTGATTCCCTACGTACGCGTAGCGCTGGAGCCACGTTTCGGCGGTATTCGGTTCGGCGTTTCTGAAGGAATTTTCGAACTGGTAGGTCCGCTGTTTTACTTCTTGAGAGAGATGTTCGACGGCGTTCCGATCTCCGTGTGTCTCGTGACGAAATCGGAGGACGTGTCAGTGGAGTTGAACTTTCAGCCACGGTCCAAAATCGACGAGAAACACGGCGTCGTCGACGTCGTGTTTCTCGGTGAGTTCAGAGAGAAAGATCCAGGTGACACCTTCGTTTCGCGTCGGAAACAGCCTGGCATGGAGAAATTTGTTCGCTTCGAGATCGACAGCAGCGTACAGCCAGTAGCGCTGATCGTCGAGATGGATCGGGGTTTCGTCGAGCGCGATGTGATCCGGCTGGGTACCGTCTGTCGGCTGTACGTCGACCTTTTGGACCCAATTGTGTACAGTCGAGCGCGCCCGTTCGGCACCGAAACACTCTAAGATAGAGATTGTTTCTAAAAGTGATGATTCGCACAACTGGAGCTGGATACTGAGTTCCATGAGTTCGCGCTCCACAAAATCTAACGCGATCCCGATGCTAGATCCGTCGAGGCGGTCGAATTCTGGCATAGCACAACGAATTTTACCGCCTCACTCCTTCGCACTCTACTCTGAACAGCGCCAGATGAGAGCGACCGCTGTCGGCCATCGATCGCAGAGAAAATTCGGGGTTGACTGGCTCGTCTTCGAATCGACTGCCCTACTCGAAGTGGCCGAGGCAGGTCTGGTACTCCTCTTCGGCCTTCTCCCAGTTGACGACGTCGAAGAAGGCGTCGATGAAGTCTCCGCGGTCCGGTCCGTAGTCGTAGTAGTAGGAGTGTTCCCAGACGTCCAGCGCGAGGATGGGGTGAGAGCCCCAGAGTGCGCCCTGGTCGTGCTTGTCGACCGCGACGTTGCGAAGCTGCTTGGAAACCGGGTCGTACACGAGCAGTGCCCAGCCACCGGCTGCGCCGGCAGCTGCCTCGAACTCGCCCTTCCAGCCCTCGTAGGAGCCGAAGTCCTCCTCGATGCGGTCGGCGAGGTCGCCCTCCGGCTCCCCGCCGCCGTTGGGGGACATGTTCTCCCAGAACAGCGTGTGGAGATAGTGTCCACAGCCGTTGTGGGTGACGTTCTTGAGGGCTCCGGGCGTGGAGCCGAAGTCGCCCTCCTCGCGGTTTTCCGCGAGGGTTTCCTCGGCGGAGTTCAGTCCGTTAACGTAGCCCTGGTGGTGGGTATCGTGATGCCAGGTCAGTACCTGTTCGGACAGTGCCGGTTCGAGCGCGTCGTAATCGTACGGAAGCGGTGGAAGTTCGTGATCAGCCATAGTATGCACCTCACGTTCTGTATCGGTATCTCGCCTGTTAAGTTTTGAGGAGTGAGACGATATCACACCTCATCGCTCGACGACCTTCTCGTCGTGCGATTTACCGACACCTCAGTCGATTCACAACGAATGGGGTATTAAAACTTTCAGCGATCGGCGGCTGCCCACTCCCCCAGCGGTCGTTCGTGGCTGCCGGCCGGTTCGGTATCCCCGGGACTACGCCGTTTCCTTGTGCTGTGCGTGCTCGAGCCACTCCTCGACCGACGGCTGGCTCCAGTATCGAACCGTCTCGCTCCGTGGATCGTGTTCGAGGATTCCCGCGTCCTCGAGTTTCGGAAGGTGGATGTGCTGGAGTTCCATTCGCACGCTCGCTCGTTGGTCCGCCGAGCCGTCCCCCGGATCGTGACCGGATACCGCCTCCGTCTTGGCCGTCGTCTCCTCGTCGGCGCCGGTTGACCGTTCGAGGGCGATAACGTTTTTCGTGAGGTTTTCGATCGTTGCGACGCCGTCGGGCTGATCGTTCAGATAGTACAGTGCGTATCGCCGTCGGCTGTCGGAGAGGAGATCGAAAACGAGATCTAGCGACGGTGTCGCGTCCGGCGCCAACGCTGTCGCCTCTCCCTCCGTTTCACGCATCCACGAACCACCTACCGTGTGTTACCATTCGAAACCACCACGGGCCTCTACTGCAGCCGACACATTAGATGTTACGTCTACCTAGAAAAATAGATGTTTAAAATGTGTTATTATTCTGTAATAGTATAATAGAAATAAGAAGGGAACGCGATCTACTGACAAACGTCTCGACCGTCGCCGAACAGTGATTGTCGACGAGCAGTCGGAACGCGTTCAATTGAGCGGACCACCACGGTCGGGACTCGTCGGCCGATCGAGACCGGTTACTCGTAGAGCCACTCGGCGTCGTGCTGATCGTAATCGATCAGTTCGTCGTCGTCGAAGTGGATCCCGATTTCGCGCTCGTTTGCGCCCTCGTCCTCGTGGTCTGCGGCGTGAACGACGTTCCGACCGAGATCGAGCGCGTAGTCTCCCCGAATCGTTCCGGGAGCTGCCTCGAGCGGGTCGGTCTCGCCGATCATCTGGCGAACCTGTCGGGTCGCGTCCTGTCCCTCCCAGACCATCGGGACGACGGGCCCCGAGGTGATGAAGTCGACGAGGTCGTCGTAGAACGGCTTGTCCTCGTGTTCGCCGTAGTGTTCTTCCGCCCGTTCGCGGGGCATCGTTTCGACTTTGATACCGACGAGCTTGAGCCCGCGGTCCTCGAGCCGAGAGACGACAGTTCCCACGAGCCCGCGTGCGAACGCGTCGGGCTTGACCATCACGAACGTGCGCTCGTGATCGCTCATGCTTCCTCGGCTTCGGTCTCGGTTTCTTCAGCGTCGGTTTCCTCGGCGTCGGCGTCTGCGTTGGTCTCCTCGGCGTCGGTCTCCGGAGTGTCGTCCTCGGCAGCCACGTCTTCCTCGGGCTCGTCGACGGCGCCTGCTTCCGTCTCGGGGTCCTCGTCGTCATCGACTGCAACCTGCTCGGCTTCCTCGTCGGCAGGTGCGTCTTCTTGGGCGGGACCCTTGCCGCGACGACCGTCCTCGGTCCACTCGAGGTCGCGTGGTTCGCGCCCGAGCTTGAAGTTTTTCTCCGCCTTGGAGTCGACGAAGTGGAGCACGGTACCGTCCCTCTGGACGTACATGATGCCCGTGCCGGGTTCGATCTCTTCGCCCGTGTAGTCGCAGGTGCGTTTCTCGACCATTGGTTATTGTCCTCCGATGGAGTCCGCCTCACGGGCGGTCTCGCGAAGCTGGAGTACGTCCCCTTCGCGGACCGGCCCGAGGCAGTTTCGGGTAATGATTCGTCCCTGATTCTCGCCCTCCTTGATCCGGCACTTGACCTGCATGGCTTCGCCGTGCATGCCGGTCTTACCGACGACCTCGATGACCTCGGCGGGCGTAGAGCCGCTTTCTTCCTCTTCAGCACTCATCTCTGATCACCTCAGTCGAGGTCCTCGACCTTGTCGGCGATGTCCTCGACGTCGTCTTCGGCTTCGCCGGCGTCGACGATTGCCGCGGCGGCCGAGCCGACCTCGAGGCCGGCGGCGTGGCCGACGTCGTCCTGGGTCTCGATGAAGACGACAGGAATCCCCTTCTCGTCTGCGAGTTCGGGCAGATGCATGACGATCTCCTCGGGGGAGACGTCTTCGGCGACGTAGACGAGCTCGGCGTTGCCGCGCTCGATCGCCTTCGTGGTTTCGTTCGTTCCTTTCTTTACTCGACCGGTGTCTCGTGCGACCTCGAGCGCCTCAAGGGCGTCGTCGGCGAGGTCGGCTGGGATGTCCGTAGTTACGTAAACTGACATTGGTTGTTCACCTCTCCTACACGTGGGCTCGCGCTCCCCTGCCGTCCGGGCACTGGGTACCCGTGCCGGGCGGATCCCGGCGGAAGTCCTGTGAAGCTAGGAGCATCATCAACCCCGCGTAGGGTGTACACTCGAATAGCGTTGCCCCCCTTAAAAGCGTGTTCAAACGCATGAGGCCGTGGGAGGCCACCGCACGGATTGTCCGCCATCGTGAACCCTCCAACACGAACACGCATACATATATTTGAACTTACAATATCACGGCGGGCCGCCGCGGGTCGGTGCCTATTACTCCCGAGGCACCAAGCCGAACGCATGAACGTCGATGTCGTCGGACTCGTCGAGTCGCTCGCCGAGGAGGCGACGCGAGCGAACGAACGACGGATGCTGGTGCTCGCGGGCGATCGCGAGCGGGGGTACGACGCGCTCGAGTCGATCCTCGATACGCTCCCTGTTGGGATCACCGAGACGACGCTCGTCGGTCCCGACGACCGACTCCGGTGCGAACAGATTCCACAGGTCAACGCGGGCGACCTCCTCGGGACGACGCGGGACGTAATCGCTATCGACGCTCACGAGGAACTTCAGCCGAACGCGCTCGGGAAAGTCGTCGGGGCGGTCGACGGTGGGGGACTCCTCGTGGTACTCACACCGCCGCTCGAGACGTGGCCGGACCGCCGCGACGGATTCGACGCCTCCCTCGCCGTCCCGCCGTTCGAACTGGACGACGTTACCGGTCGGTTCAGACGCCGTCTCGTCGAGACGCTGCGAGAACACCGCGGGATCGCTATCCTCGACCTCGATACTGAGCAAGTCGAGGCCGACGGGCTGACCGATCCGGCCCCGCGGCTGTCACCGAAGACGCCGACTCCACCCCCGGACCACCGGTTTCCGGCCGCCGCCTACGAAGCCTGTCTCACGGCGGATCAGATCGACGCCGTCGCCGCATTCGAGTCACTACTCGATAGCGACCGAGCCGTCGTCCTCGAGGCCGATCGTGGCCGCGGCAAGTCCAGCGCGGCGGGTCTGGCTGCGGGGGCGTTCGCCATCGATGGCGAGGACGTCCTGGTAACCGCTCCCGCCGCGCGGAACGCGGCGGAACTGTTCGACCGCGCGGGGGAACTCTGCGAACGCCTCGAGGGCGATGCCGCGATCGTCGAACCCCGCCGAATCGAGACGGCTACCGGTGGCTCGATCGGATTCCACGAGCCCCCCGACGCGATCGCGGACCTCGAGTCGGCGGACGTCGTCGTCGTCGACGAGGCGGCCGCGCTCCCGGTCGCGACCCTCGAGTCGCTACTGACGGCCGATCGCGTCGCGTTCGCCACGACGATCCACGGCTACGAGGGAGCCGGACGGGGGTTCTCGGTCCGATTCCGCGATCGGCTCATCGAGAGCGACCACGCCGTTACCGACTGCACGCTCGTGGAACCCATCCGGTACGCGGCGGGCGATCCGATCGAAGTGTGGGCCTTCCGCGCGTTGTTGCTCGACGCTCGCCCACCGGTAGAGCCGCTCGTGGACGCCGCCACACCCGAATCGGTCGACTACCGGCGACTCGAGGCGGCCGAAGCGCTCGCGGACGAACGCCTGCTCCGCGAGGCCTTCGGGCTGCTCGTCCTCGCACACTATCGGACCGAGCCGAACGACCTCGCTCGATTGCTCGACGCGCCGAACCTCGAGGCCCGCGCACTCACCCACGACGGTCACGTCGTCAGTGTCGCGCTGCTCGCACGCGAGGGAAACCTCTCGGCGGAGACCCGAGCGATGATGTACGAGGGCGGCCGTGTCCGCGGAAACATGCTGCCCGACATACTGACGAGCCAGCTCCGGGACGAGGCGGCGGGCGAGCCGGCGGGACTCCGCGTCGTCCGCATCGCCACCCACCACGCTGCCCGCTCGCAAGGACTTGGCTCGCGGTTGCTCGAGCGCGTTCGCGAGGAGTTTACCGATAGCACCGAGAGCGCCGGTCCAGATCGCGGAGAGCGTGGCGACGACGCCGCAATCGACTGGCTCGGAACCGGCTTCGGCGCGACCCCCGGCCTCCTCGAGTTCTGGCGCGAGAACGGCTACCGGACGGTCCACGTCTCGACGACGCGCAACGACGCCAGCGGCGAGTACTCTGCACTCATGCTCGCGCCGACCAGCGACGCGGGCCGGGCGGTACGCGACCGCCACGCCGACTGGTTCGCCGGCCGGTTCGCCGCCCTGTGTTCGGACGCGCTCGACGATTTCGAGCCCGATATCGCCCGCGCGGTGCTTCGAAGCGTCGACACCGACGCCGGACCGCCGCTGGCGCTGACCGACCACGAGTGGCGCGTCGTCGCGGGTGCCACCTACGGACCGGGGCTGTTCGACGTCGATCCCGGCCCGTTCAGACACCTCGTCGTGCGATACTTCGTGGACGACCCTGATACAGCCGACCTGACCGATCGCGAGGAACGGCTGCTCGTCGCGCGCGTCCTCCAGGGTCGGGACGCGGAGACCATCGCCGAACGGCTCGGGTACCATTCGTCGGGACAGTGTATGCGGGCGCTCGGCGACGCGCTCCGTCCGCTCGTCGATCGCTACGGGACGGACGCGGCGGTCGAGGTCCGGGAGCGGTTTGACGATGGGTGATTCCGACTCCCGCTCCGATCGATGGGAGAAACGGAGGGGGAACGCTCAACATAACGTACCGTCGTCTCGCACCAAACTGATCGACCCGCATGCGGTGGCGCACGCTGTGCCGCGGTGAACTGCGAGGCCTGAACGAAGTGAAGGCCTCGATGTGAGCGGTGACCGCAGGGAGCCGCGAACCACTGGTGAACCGCGGCTCGAAGCCGTGCGAGGGATGAGCGAAGGAACGAAGTGACTGAGCGAATCGGCTGGGGAGGGCGTGGCGATTCCCCGTTGCCACGATAGCAGGACGCTTCGTCTCACCCAATACCCATCAGTAACACGCCGTTCCATTCGCTAGTACACTGAACGCGCCTCGAGCATCGACCTCACAACAGCCGTCGAAGCAGCGCGTCCGGAACCAGATCGAGAACCCACGCGATAGCTCGCCAGCGCCGAGTGACGTAGGCGTGGGCCCGTTTCTTCGATATCGCTCGAGCGATCTGTTCGGCCGCCGTCTCGGGCGAACACTCCCAGAAGCCGCCCATCGAGAGCTCGGTGTCGACGAAGCCTGGCTCGATGGTCGTGATCGTCACGTCCGCGTCGCGATCGGCCTGTCGGTAGCGCAGCCCCTCGAGATAGGTCGACACGTAGGCCTTCGAAGCGTTGTACGCCGGGGCGTCGTCGTTGCCGACGTGCGCCGCGACCGAGGAGAGTCCCACGAGGTGGCCGTCCGACTCGCTCGCGCGGTCGGGATTGCGCTCGAAGTACTCCATCGCGGCCGTCGCGAGGGCCGTAAAGCCCCGGACGTTCACGTCGATCGTTCGCTTCTCGGGTTCCCACTCGAGGTCGCGATTGCGGGCCGCAGTCCCGGCGCTGATGACGACGAGGTCGACCGACGGCATCGCCTCGGCGAGCTCGAAAAAGCCCGCTCGAGCGTCCTCAGTCGCGGTGACGTCCATCGTCGCGACGTAGGATTTCGTCGGGAGGGCCGCGCCGATCCGCTCCATCCGTTCCGTTCGCCGGGCCGCCATGCCGATCTCGTAGCCGTCGGCGGCGAGTCGACGGGCCAGCGCCTCGCCGATACCCGACGACGCGCCGACGATTATCGCTCCGCGCTGGTTGGTCATATCCCACACGTTCGGTCCCCGATACGTATACCGTTCGCTGTCTGCCCACGACCGACTCCGCCGGCACCCCGTGGATCCGCGAACCCGTTCCAGCGCCCGAGACACCGGTACCGAAGGCGGTACGCCTTTCCCGCGGTCCGTCGTCATCGCCAGCATGGTCGACGTCATCACCGTCGTCGCGGTCGCGTTGCTCGTGGGTGCCATCGCCGGAGCCGCCGTCCCGATGGTCCCGAGCGGCCTCCTCTCGCTTTCCGGACTCGGCGTCTACTGGTGGGGGGCCGGACTCGAGGAGCTGAGCGTGCTCACCTTCACCGTCCTCGTGTTCATCGCCGTCATCACCGCGCTCGTCGAGTTCTTCGGCGGCTCGATCGCCGCCCGGGCCGGCGGTGCCTCGTGGCTGACGACCGCAGCCGCGGCCATCGTCGGCATCCTCCTCATGATTGTCACCGGCCCGCTGGGGCTGCTCGTCGGCCTCTTCGGCACCGTCTTCGTCCTCGAGTTCGTTCGCAACGGCGAACTCGAGGGGAGCACGCGATCGGCGGTCTACACGACGATCGGCGTCCTCGCGTCGACGGCGGTGCAGGTCCTGCTGACGGTGTCGATCCTACTCGGATTCCTCGCGGCCGTCTTTCTCCTGTGATCTCGGGGAAACACTGAAGCCATGGGTGCCGTTGGCACGACTAGATGGAGTGTTCCGAGGCCGACTGCGAGCGCCCCGCCGCCGTCGAGTTGCATATCCCCTGGGACGAGAATCGGCTCGTCTGCGCCGCCCACGCCCGCGTACTGGGACGGCAGGACGGCGTCGTGGCCGACCCGGATCCCGAACGAGGGGACGCGTTGCTCGAGGAAGAGTAATTCGCCGACTTTCGATGTGAGAGCGCCAAAACGGGAACTGATTGGTTCCGGGGACGGTCGCTCGACGAGCGACGGACCCGTTCAGGGATGCGCGTAGTACGCGACCGTCTCCTCGTCCGCCTCGTCATGTCGGTCTATTCTCGCGAACCCGACCCGTTCAAACTGCACCATGTCGTCGGGAGCGAGGTCACCGACGCCCGGTTCCGCGTGCCCCCGAACGTCGCCATCCATCGTTCGCATGCGGACGGGGACGCGCTCGTCGGCCGGCACCCAGTGGATCACGTCCACGTCGCCCTCGCGGACGACTTCGATGTCCTCGCCCGTGTACTGGAGGACATCGCGGGTGAACTGGAAACAGCCCAACCCCTTGAGCCAGATGCGCTCCTCGCGCTCGGGGAGGTCGTCGGGCTCGAGCATCACCGAATCGCCGACGGGGATCTCGCGAACGCCGCGCTCCTCGTGGTTGGGATGAAGCGGCGGCGTCCCCACTTCGGGCGGGCTCCCGCCGAGGGGGATCTGGTTGCCGTCGCGGACGAGGAACCGGCGGTCGGTCTCCTCGTCGATCAGGTCGCGGTTGTTCGCGTAGATCGAACTCATCGCGAGATCGACATCGGTGGTCGAAGTGCCGAGCCCGGTCATCGCCTCGACGATGGCCTCGCCGCGGATGCCGCGCCGGCGCAGACTCTTCAGCGTCGGCGCGCGCGGGTCGTCCCAACCGTCGAGTTCGCCGTCCTTGATGAGTTCCGAGATGGTCGACGTGCTCATCTTCACGTCGTAATCGTCGAGTTGGACGTGGCCCCAGTGGATGACCTCAGGGTACTCCCAGTCGAAGTAGTCGTAGACGAAGCGCTGTCGTTTGGCCGAATCCTGCAGGTCGATCCCGCGGATGATGTGCGTGATCTCGAGCAGGTGATCGTCGACCCCCGACTGGAAGTCGAGCATCGGCCAGCAGCGGTACTCGCTGGCCTCCTCGCGGGGGTGGGGCGTGTCGATCATCCGGAACGCGACCCAGTCGCGCAGCGCGGGGTTCTTGTGCTCGATGTCGGTCTTGACCCGCAGAACCAGTTCGCCGCTGCTGTACTCGCCGTCGATCATCCCGTCGAACTCCTCGAGCACGGTCGCCTCGTCCTTCTGTCGGTGGGGACAGGCCTCACCCGAGTTCTTCAGCTCCGAGAATTCCTCGCCCGAACACGAGCAGGTGTAGGCCCCGCCCATCTCGATCAGGTCGCGGGCGTGGTCGTAGTAGGTCTCGAGGCGATCGCTCGCCCTGTAAGTCGCGTCGGGTTCGAAGCCGAGGTAGTCGAGGTCCTCGAGGATCGCATCGTAGGCCTCGAGATCCGGCCGTTTGGTCTCGGGGTCGGTGTCGTCGAAGCGCACGCAGAACCAGCCGTCGTAGCGCTCGCGGTAGGTGCCGATGACGGCGGGCATCCGGGCGTGGCCGACGTGCCACGGACCGTTCGGGTTCGGCGCACACCGCATCCGGATGGCGTCGTAGTCGTCGGCGTTGGGTAGCTCCGGAAGATCGTGCTCGTCTTCCTCCTCCTCGGCCTCGATCTCGGCGAGTTCCTCGGGTGCGAGTTCCTCGAGCCGTTCGCGTTTGTCCTTGTAGTCGAGGTCGTTCATTCGACCCACGACGCCGCCGACGATACCCGGAATCTCGTCGCCGTGCTCGCGGAAGTCGGGGTTGTCGCCCATCAGCGGTCCCATGATAGCGCCGACATCGGCGTCGCTCTCGTGTTTCACGGCGTTCAACAGCGCGTGCTTCTCGGCCTCGCGCTCGACGCGCTCGCGTAACTCGTCGTTCATTACCCGGCGATAGTCGCGCCCGTCCCAAAACCTTCGCGATTCGCCGTCTCGTTCGGCCCGTGTTCGACTCCGACGTTAGCGTCCTGAGCCGCTGATCCGGTTTCCGGTTCAGTCTCCGACGACATCCTCAGTTCTCGACGTCGTCATCGTACACCCGCGTGTTGAGGACGTTACTCATGAGGACCATCGCGGCCCGGCCCACCGAGGACGTGCCATCCTCGGTACTGTTGCCGTCACTATCCGTTGTCTCGGTACTATTTCCGTCGCTCTCAGTTTCGTTGGAGCCGTCGGATTCCTCGGTATCGCCCTCTGCATCGGTCGACCCATCGTCATCACTGCCGGTCTCGGTGTCGCCGCCCTCGCTGTCGTCGACGGCCGCGTTATACTGCTTACACCACTCGGTCTTGACGCCCCAGCCGTAGGCCTGCCCGTCGAACGGGTTCGTGACCTCCGCGTAGAGCATGTTGACCTCGGCATCGTTTTTCACGAGGTTCTCGTTGTAGACGGTCGTGATGACTTCGATCTCCGTCGTCGACTCCGATTCGGTCGAGGCACTCGAGTCGTACTGGAGAACCAGATCCGATCCGTCCCACCGGAGCGATTCAACGGGGATGTCGTTTCGCTCGACGAGCGTGTAGAACTCGCCGGGCGTCCCCTTCCGGGGCTCGCTGGGCTCTTCGGGTTCGATCTCGTTCGCGTTCGAATCGGACGTGTCGAGCAGCGATCCGACACAGCCGGCGGTCGCAGCCATGCCAGTGGCCACGGCCGTGCCGAGAAACCGTCGTCGAGAGGAGGAAGCGGCGGGTACGTCCGAAGAGTCGTCAGTCATGTCCTTCGCTCAGTGTGGGACCCGCAAAAAGACCCGGACGATATCGAACGTTGAGTTCGGCCGAGAACGAACCCGTTCCGCCCGACTCAAGCAGGGAGCGCACGGAACACGACTCGAGCGAGGAATATGCAGAAACTCCGCGAAACAGGGCCGCGGCTTCGTTCAGTAGCCGCGTTCGATCAGGTAATGGGCAATTTCACAGAGGAGTTCACGGGCCTCGTTGTCCGGCAGGACCTCGAGTCGCTCCTTCCCTTGCTCGACTAGCTCCTGGGCGGTCTCGTTCGCATAGGTAATCGAACCGGCCGCCTCGAGTTCGGCGACCGCCTCGTCGATCTCAGCCTCCGTGACCGCGTCGACGTCGTCGGTGTCGACCAGTCCGTCGATGTCGACGCCCTGCTCGCGAGCGTGAACGGTGATCAGCGTCTGTTTGTTCTCGACGAGGTCGCTCCCCCGCTGTTTGCCGAGTTCCTCGCTGGGGACCGTCAGATCGAGCACGTCGTCTTGAATCTGGAACGCACGGCCGATGTCGAGTCCGTAGCCGTAGAGTTCGTCGATCGTTTCGTCGTCGGCTCCGAGCAAGATTGCCGGAAGACAGGCCGAGGCCGCGTACAGGACGGCCGTCTTCTGTTCGACCATCTCCAGGTACTCGTCGGGAGTGACGTCGGCGCGCTGCTCGAAGGTGACGTCCAGCGACTGGCCCTCACAGATGTCCGTGCAGGTGGTGGCGAGGACGGAGAGCGCATCGACGATGCGGTCGGACTCCGCTCCCGTCTCGAGCATGATCTCGAAGGCCTTCGAGTAGAGCGTGTCGCCCGCGAGAATGGCCGTCTCGAGGTCGTACTCCTTGTGGACGGCGGGGACGCCGCGGCGGAGGTCGTCGTCGTCCATGATGTCGTCGTGGATCAGGGTGAACGACTGGATGACCTCGACGCTGACCGCGGCGGCCATCACGTCGACCGGGCCGCTCTCGTCGAGCGGCGCGAACGACCGATACGCCGCCGAGAGCGGATCGGTGTCGGTCAGCGCCTCGGCCGTCGTCAGGAGGACGGTCGGGCGGAGCCGCTTGCCGCCCGCGTCCAACAGGTATCTGGATGCCTCGTAGAGCCGTTCGGGCCGCTGGATCGGGAGCTCCTCGGGAATCGCGTCGTTAACCAGCTCGCGGCGCTGCCGGACCGCCTCGAGCACCGCCTCTTCGCGTGCCTCGGGACTCGTCATATCAGTCGACTAATTGGATGAGGTTCCCGTTGCGCGTGACGTGGAGGTCTCGTCCCATCTTGTATCCCTCGCTCTCACAGAGATCAACGTAGCTCGAGTAGCCTTTCATGTCTTGGTGGGCGGGAATGATGTTCTGGGGTTGTAGTGCGTCGAGCATCGCGTAGTGACCCTCTTGATTGAGGTGGCCCGAAACGTGGATGTCGTCGTAGACCCGTGCGCCCTGCATGCCGAGCAGTTTCTCGGCCTGGTAGCGCTGACCCTCGTTGGTCGGTTCCGGAATCACGCGGGCGGAGAAGACGACCTTGTCGCCGTCTTCCAGTTCGTACGGCGTCTCGCCGCGGGCCATCCGAGTGAGCATCGCGCGAGGCTCGCCCTGGTGGCCGGTGACGATCGGCAGGTAGTCGCCCTTGCCCTCGTTCATGATCCGCTTGAACGTGCGGTCGACGGACTTGCGGTGGCCGAACATTCCCAGATCGGAGGGGAAGTCGATGAAGTCCAGCCGTTCCGCGGTGCCCGAGTACTTCTCCATCGACCGACCCAGCAACACGGGCTGGCGGCCGATGTCGTCGGCGAACTCCACCAGCGACTTCACGCGAGCGATGTGGCTCGAGAAAGTAGTGGCGACGATGCCGCCGTCGTAGTCCTCCATGCTGTAGAGCACGTCCCGGAGGTGTTCTCGGGCGACGCTCTCGGAGGGGGTTCTCCCCTTCTTGTTCGCGTTGGTACAGTCCTCGATGTAACAGAGGACGCCCTCGCCCTCGCGGCCGATCTCGCGGAAGCGCTCCATGTCGATCGGATCGCCGATGACCGGCGTGTGATCCATTCGCTTGTCCAGCCCGTAGACGATCGCGCCTTCGGGCGTGTGGAGAACGGGGTTGATCGCGTCGATGATCGAGTGCGTGACGTTGACGAACTCGAGGTCGACCTTGCCGGAATCGCCGATCGACATCGTCTCGCCGGCCTCCATCTTGACGAGGTCGTTCTCGACGCCGAACTTCTGTTCGCCCTCGATCTGCTGTTTGACCAGCTCGATCGTAAACGGCGACGCGACGACCGGCGCGTTGTACCGGTGGGCCAGCTTCGAGATGGCACCGATGTGGTCGAGGTGGCCGTGCGTCGGGACGATGGCCTTCACGTCGCCCTCGAGGTCGCTCATGACCCGGTCGTCGGGAATAGCGCCCATGTCGATCAGGTCGAGGCTGTGCATCCGTTCGGTTTCGACGTTGTCGTGGATCAGAACCTGCGAGAGGTTCAGACCCATGTCGAAGATAACGACATCGTCGCCTGCGCGGACGGCAGTCATCTGCCGGCCGACTTCTTCGTAGCCGCCGATGGTTGCGATTTCGATTTCCATGGTTCCTCGTACTGAAAGTCACTGCCTGGACTCTCGTCGAAACGGTCCGCGGACTCCCGGTTGTGCGGCCCCGGCGTCTTGCAGCACGTCGGCCATCCCGCTATGCGCTCGGTGCGACGGCGGTTCCGTCTCCGATAGCTCGCGACATCGCAAGCCCCGAACGCACTTGCCCGCGGGTTTCGCTAGTGCCTCCTACACGCCCGGGTGTTAAAAACGCAGTGGGTTGGCTTGCCCGTCGTCGCATCGCCCCTACCGTCCATTGAAGGCACTCCCCGGAGAACGCGCAGACTCTTTCATACGGATTGCTGTGACGGTGTTCCGGTGCAACGACAGGAGGGTCGCAGTCGCGCCGAAACGACTAACGGTAGTCAGTATCAGGCACCGAAATCCATTTCCCCGTCGCCTCGAAACGGATCCCACTAACTATGATTTCGGAGGGACCGTCGTGTACGTAATCATCGTCGGGGCCGGCGAAGTCGGTCGATCGATCGCCGCCAACCTAGAGGACACCCACGACGTTGCCCTGGTCGATCGCGACGGCGACGTTACCGAGGAACTCACGTACTCGCTTGACGTACTCACGATCCGCGGTGACGGCACCGACCTCGAGACGCTACGCGAGGCCGGGCTCGAGCAAGCGGGTCTCGTCATCGCCTGTACCGACAACGACGAGACGAACGCGGTCGTCTGCGGCGCGGCGAAGGCTACGGGCGACGTCTTTACCATCGCGCGAGTGCGTCGCCGGACGTTGCTCGAGACGTGGCAGGGCTCGAAGGGGGCCTTCGGCGTCGATTTCATGGTCTGTACCGACCTCTTGACCGCACAGGCTATCTTCCGGATTTCCGGGTTGCCGAGCGCGCACGACGTCGATACGTTCGCCGGCGGACTCATTCGCATGGCCGAGTTCGACATCCCAGTGGACAGCCCGATCGCAGATCGGACCGTCAGGGAAGCTGACTGTTACGATTCGCTCACGTTCGCCGCGATCTTCCGGGACGACGAGATGGTCGTCACCAGAGGTGACACCGTTATTCAGGCCGGGGATCGGGTCGTCGTAATCGGGAGCCCGACTTCGATCAACGACTTCGCCAACGAAGTCGCTATGACGCCCGAGGAAGCGGAGGAAGTCGTCATCGTCGGTGCCAGCGAGATCGGATTTCAGACCGCCCGGGAGTTCGAGGATCACGGCTTTCGTCCGCGGCTGATCGAACGCGACCACGGACGGGCTCGCGAGGTCGCCGAGTCGCTCCCGAACACGATGGTCATGGAGAGCGACGCTACCAATCAGGAGTTCCTCGCCCGCGAGCACGTCGGCGAGGCCGACGTCGTGATCGCCGCCCTCGACAGCGACGAGAAGAACCTCCTCGTCTCCCTGCTCGCCGACCGCCTCGGCGTCGACCGCACCGTCGCGATCATCGAGAACCCCGAGTACGCCGACCTCTTCGAGACCGTCGGCGTCGACGTCGCGATCAACCCTCGAGAGGAAACCGCGGAGGAAATCATCCGGTTCACCCGGACGGACAACACCGAGAAGGTTGCGATGCTCGAGCACGATCGCGCGGAAGTCATCGAGATCGAAGTCGATTCGGAGAGCGTTCTCGTCGGGCGAGAGATCGTCGATGCGACGAATGACCTTCCTGAGGGCGTCGTCATCGGTGCGATATCGCGGGACGGGGCGCATATCACGCCGCGCGGATCGACAATCGTCCAGTCCGGCGACCACGTGATCATCTTCGTCGCCGCGGACGCGCTCGACGAAGTCATCAAACTGATCTAATCTCCGTTGTAGAATAGAGAACACGTCCGTCTGCTGCTCCGTGGTCCGGTTCTCCTCGAACCGTAGTCGGATCGTCCAGTGGTAACGCGCTATCGAGGCCGTCTGTTTCGAGAGAAACGCGAATCTCCGCTGGATCCCGTTCCGGACTGTTCGAGAATTCCGTGGACCGCCCAGCCGACCCAGAGGAAGACGATCGCCATGAAGACGACCATCTCCAACCTGACGACTGAACTATATCGAACGGCGAGGACGAGAGCCATGATCGCCACCGCGGTGGCGATGACGCCGAACACGTCGTAAAACGAGTGCGGGTGACGGACGCTTGGTAATCGAACGTTCATAGCTGATATACGCGCAGTCCGTATATAGACCCCTCACAACGTGGGACTCGGGTCACGAGAATCGCTGCGACAGACACTGAACCGCCGAAACGACGGTGAAAATGCTCCACCTCGAGAAGCGAGTCGCAACCGCCGCCGTCGAATCGAAGAGCGAACCGAGTCACGATGGATTAATACGATCTACCCCAAATTTCGTTAGATACCGTGTCCAGACGTGAGTATTCGAGTGGGGTGTTCCATGCGGCTCCGTACTGACTGGCGCGCCAGTTTCGCGCTCGTCGGGATCGTCCTCAAATATCTCGCCGTCCCACTGGTGATTCCGCTCATCGTGGCGCTCATCTACAGCGACCCCGTATTCCCGTTCATCGCAACGATCGCCCTCACGATCGCTGTCGGCTACGGCCTCGAGCGACTCAGTCCCGATCCGGACCTGCAGGTCCGCGAGGCGATGCTCTTCGTCGCGATCACGTGGCTCGCAGTGGCGATCATCGGTGCAGTGCCGTACGTGCTCGCAGGCTGGGGTACCGAATCGACGCTCGCCCACCCCGTCAACGCCTTGTTCGAGTCGATGTCCGGGTTTACGACGACAGGGGCGACCGTTCTCGGGGAAATATCGGTCGAGAGCCACTCACACGCAATAATGATGTGGCGTCAGCTGACTCAGTGGCTCGGTGGGATGGGGATCATCGTCCTGATGGTCGCGATCTTGCCGGAGCTCGCGGTCAGCGGTGCACAACTCGTCGAGTCCGAAGCGCCGGGACCGCAGTTACAGAAGCTCACGCCGCGAATCGCCGAGACGGCGCGCATCCTCTGGCTCGTTTACTTCGCGTTCACCCTCGTTTTCATCGCCATTCTCTACGGCCTGCACCTCGCGGGACTAGCTCCGGAGATGGGACTCTACAACGCCATCGCCCACGGATTCACGACGCTCCCGACGGGTGGATTCTCGCCAGAAGCAAACAGCGTCGCGGCGTTCTCCGCGATCGTCCAGTGGACGTTCATTCCGTTCATCGTCATCGCCGGGACCAACTTCGCCCTGTTCTGGCACGTCTTCAGCGGCGAGCGACAGCGCTTCGTCGGTAACTCCGAGTTCCGCGCCTACATCGGAGCGATCGGCGGGCTGACGGTGCTGCTCGCGGGAATTCTCTATACCGGTGCCGCGCCGTCACTGGCGGAACTCGGCGGCGTAACGGAGGGAACGTTCGAGAACTCGCTGCGACAGAGCGCCTTCCAGATCGCGTCGCTGTTGAACTCGACCGGCTACGCGACCAGCGACTTCGCCGAGTGGACCTCGACGGGCAAAATCGTACTCCTGTTCGCGATGCTCGTCGGCGGCTGTGCCGGCTCGACCGGCGGTGGCGTCAAGGTCGTTCGGTGGCTAATCGTGTTCAAGATCTTGCGTCGGGAGCTGTTTACGGCCTCCCACCCCGAGGCCGTTCAACCGATCCGTCTCGGCGGCAACGTCGTCGACGAGGACGCCATCCGCGGCGTCCTCGGGTTCACCTTCATGTACCTCTTCATCTTCGGCATCGCAGCGCTGCTCATCGCGCTCGACGCCAGCCGAATCGGGTACTCGCTGACGCCGCTCGAGGCGTTCAGCGCGAGTCTGGCAACGATCGGGAACATCGGTCCCGGGTTCGGCTCACTGGGCCCCTTCGGGAGCTATCTCGAGTTTCCGATGAGTTCGAAACTCCTGATGATCTTCCTGATGTGGATCGGTCGCCTGGAGATCATCCCCGTGCTCGTCATGTTTACCGGCGGGTTCTGGACCCGCTAAGAGATGCGTCTCGTCGTTCTGTTCTGCTCCGGTGGCCGTCGATCGTTCGTCGACCTCAATCGATCGTCGTTCCCGAATCTGCACCGTCGAGGAACGACTCAAGCGCGTCGAGGCCGAAAATCGATGCCTCGGCCTCGAGAGCCAGTAGCGTTCGGACCTTGCCTGCCATCCCGCCGGTCACGTCGGTCGCGTCGCTGGCCCCGAGCACCGCGGCCACCGCGTCGAAGTCGTCGATCCGATCGATCACTGCGTCGTCTTCGTCCAGAACGCCGGGAACCGTCGAGCAGAGACCGACGCGGTCCGCAGTGAGGTCGCGGGCGAGTACCGCCACGAGTTCGTCGCCGCTGATCACCGTCGCACCCGCGCCGGCGTGGGCGATCACGTCACCGTGGAGGACGGGAACGAACCCCTCCTCGAGCATCGTTTCGATCTGCTCAGTCGCTAGGTCGAGGTGCCCCTCGCGATCGCGATGCGCCGCCGAAAACGGGTGGACCGGGACCGCGTCGACGTCCCGCTCGAGCAATCGAGTCAGAACGAACTGGTTCAACGTTTTCATCGCCCCGTGGATGTCCAGCACTGCGCTCGCGTCGTGGGTCCCGTCGGTCGTACTGACGCCGTGTTCGCTGGCGTTGTAGTGCCCGAAGCTCCCGCCGCCGTGGACGACGATGAGTTCGTCGATCCCCGCCTCGAGCGCCGCAGCGATAGCGTCCGCCGCTCGCTCGAGCGCGCCGCCGTCGAGCGTCTCCGGCCGGTCCTTCTCGGTGATGACGCTGCCGCCGAGTTTCAGGACGATCATTCGAGTCGCGTCACCCCTTCATCGGCGAGTTCGGCGCGGAACGCGTCCTCACACCCCGGCGTAAAGGAGAGGGCCGTCTCGGTTTCCGGCGTCGGGTCCAGCGCGACGATGCAGCCGCCGCCGCCGGCACCGGTCAGCTTCGCGCCGTATGCGCCCGCGTCACGGGCCGCCCAGACCATCGTATCGAGCGAGCGCGAGGAGACCCCCAGCGCGGAGAGCAGACCGTGATTGAAGTCCATCAGCCGACCGATCTCCTCGATGTCGCCGTCGGCGAGCGCGTCCTCGCCGTTCCGGACCACGTCGCCGATCGCTTCGACCGTGTCGGCCGCGAAATCGTACTCCGCGCGGAGGTCTCGAACGCCCGCGACCAACTGGCCGGTGTCCCCCGCGCCACCGTCGAAGCCGATCACGATCGGTAGATCGGGCGCCTCGAGCGTGCGACAGTCCTCGCCCTCGACGCGGACCGCGCCGCCGGTCGCGGAACAGAACGTGTCGGCCCGGGAGGCCTGGCCGTCCTGAACCCGGGACTCCGTCTGATAGGCCCGCTCGGCGAGTTCGGCGGTCTCGAGGGTGACGCCGAGTTCTCGAGTCGCGGCATCGATCGCGGCAACGACGACGGCCGCTGAAGACCCCAGTCCGGCACCGAGGGGAATGTCGCTCTCGATCGTCACGTCGAAGCCGGCGTCGTCCTCGCCAGTGACCTCGCGGACCTGTTCGATCGCCCCGTCGACGTACCCCATCGCCGCGCTAACGAGCGATTCCGAGACATCGATGTCGGGCCCGTCCTCCGTCGTCCCGTCGTACTCGACCGTGAATCCGTCCAGACTGAGATCGTCCGCTCGAACGCGGAGTTTGCCGTCGTCGCGTCGTTGCACGCCGACTCGTGCCCGCCGCTCGATCGCACATGGGACGGCGGGCTCGCCGTAAACGACCGCGTGCTCCCCGAACAGGTACACCTTCCCGGGAGCGCTCGAGAGTGTCATGCCCGGCCGTTTGTCCGAAGACAAGTAATACCTGTCTGTGTCACGCTGTCGTCCGCGGTGAGACGGTCTGCTGTAACGATGTACCGGTGCGACCGCAGGCCAGATCACGGTCGTGCCGAAAATGACTTACAGCAGACCGTATGAGCCGTCGGCCGTTCGATCGGAGTCGGACTTATGCCCCTGCAGTCGAACGTCGATCGTATGTCGCTCGTTCTCCCGAGTGAACTCGTCGTCGAACGGTTCCTGCCGACCGTGCGGGCGATGTTGGCCACCCGGCTCGCCGACCGCGGGATGACACAACAGGAGATCGCCGCCGAACTCGGCGTGACTCAGGCCGCGGTCAGCAAGTACGTCAGCGGTGACGGCGGCGGTGACGATCGGTTTCGCGACGACCCCGAAACCGTTGCCACCGTCGATCGCATCGCGGACGGACTCGTCGGCGGCGAACTGGACAGCTACGACGCGCTCGCCGAACTCCTCGCGTTGATCCGTACGCTCGAGGACCGCGGCCCAATCTGCGAACTTCACGAAGAAGCGATGCCGGAGCTGCGGGGACTCGGCTGCGACCTCTGCGTGCGCGGGCTCGATCCAGATATCCGTGCCGAACGGGACGTTCTCGCGAACGTCCGCACCGCCGCGCGGACGCTTGCCTCGATCCCCGGCATGGCCGACTCCATCCCGAACGTGGGGACGAACGTCGGTATGTGCTTGCCCGAGCCGCACGACGAGACCGATATCGCCGCGGTTCCCGGTCGGATCTACGCGATGGGCGGCCGAATCGAAATTCCAGCCAACCCCGAGTTCGGCGCCTCGAAACACGTCTCGACGGCGATACTCGCCGCCAACGACGCTGATCCATCCGTTCGTGGCGCGATCAACGTTGCCACTGACGACGATTTACTCGAGGCCGCGGCGGCGATGGGGATCGATCCGCTCGAGTTCGATGCCGACTACGAGGACCGCGGGGACCACCTCCGAAATCGGTTCGCGGACCACGGCGAGGTTCCCCGCATCGCATACCATCGAGGCGCGTTCGGGATCGAGCCCGCGACCTACGTCTTCGGTGCGACGGCGACGGACGCCGCCGAACTGATCGAGGCGATGCTAGATGCGGCGTCTTCGTCCTGAGGGCCCTCGAGCCATCCGCGAACGCTCACGGTTCGCGTTGATCGTCACCGTAACGGCATCGATGACGGTCGCGTTTGCCCCGCGTTCGACCCGGATCTGATACGTCGGGTCGGGTTCGTCCGGAAGCGGCGACCCAACGGAGAATTCGGTGTGATATCTGTTCGGATCGAGGCTGTAGGTACCGTCCCATTCAAGCGAATCGTTCCGGCGCTCGTAGACGACGAGAGAGTAGGTCTCGTTCGCAGTCGCGTCGATAGAGTAGTCCACGTCGAAGCGAGCGCCGTTTTGCTGGTCGATAGTATCAACGGAGACGTTGTCAATCACGTCACCGGTCGACGGATCGCTGATCGTCGAGTTGTACTCTCTGCTACTAGTATCGGTACAGCCGGCAATGAGAAGCGCGCTGACGACCATCACGGTCGCGATAACGGCCCGCCAGTCCCGGTCGAAGGGTGCCGAGGACATTATCGCTTCTTTCTACTAGTTGTGTATAAGTCTTATCATACAGTTGACCTCTTTGCGCCGATCCGAACGCCGATGGAGTAGCCGTCGAATTGCCCAGAAGAAGTCTCACCGATCACACGCCGTTTAAGCGCAGTGATAGTCCGTCGCCACGCGCTCGGAGATCGGGCTCGAGCGAAAGTCGGCGAGAAAACGAACAGCGTCGATATCTACAGCGTTAGACCGTACTTTCGAAGTCCTCGAGCGAGTACGACGGCTCGGCACCGCGTCGATCGAGGACCTCGTTGGCGAGGAGCCAGTAGACGACCGAGAGGGCCTTCCGACCCTTGTTGTTCGTCGGGACGACGAGGTCGACGTTACTGACCTGGTTGTTCGAGTCACACATCGCGATGACCGGGATACCGACCGTGATAGCCTCTTTGACGGCCTGGGCGTCACCGATCGGGTCGGTGACGACGAGCACGTCCGGCTCGATATAGCCATCGTACTTCGGGTTCGTCAGCGTGCCCGGGATGAAGCGGCCGGTGCGGGCGCGAGCGCCCACGGCATCGGCGAACTTCTCCGCCGGGAACCGACCGTACTGACGGCTCGAGGTGACCAGGATCTGCTCCGGGTCGTAGTTCGCGAGGAAGTCCGCGGCCGTGCGGATGCGGCCGTCGGTCTTCGAGACGTCGAGCACGTAGAGACCGTCGGTTCGGACACGGTGGATGAACCGACCCATGTCCTCGGTCTTCTGTTGGGTCCCGATGTGGACGCCAGCGCCGAGGTAGTCCTCGACGGGGATCAACAGGTCCGCCTCCTCGTCGGACATGACGTCGTCGTCGAGGGTTGGACCGGCGTCTTCCTCCTCGGCGTCGTCGTCGGCTGGTTCTGCGTCGGCCGCGGGCGCTCCCCCGGCGTCGGCGGGCTGTTCGTCTACTGGCTCGACATCCTCCTCGGCGGCGGGGCCAGCCCCTTCGGCTGGCTCCTCGTCGATTTCCTCCTCGGCGGCGTCGAGCCCTTCCTGGGTTGCGTCGTTTTCTGTCATGTCGCGTCGTCTGCGATTCGAATGAGCTCGTTGAGCTTTGCGGTTCGCTCGCCGCCGACGGTTCCCGTCTTGATGAAGGGAGCGTCGGTCGCAACGGCGAGGTGTGCGATCGTCGCGTCTTCGGTCTCGCCCGACCGGTGGGAGACGACCGAGTCGTAGCCGTTCTCCGTCGCGAGTTCGATCGCGTCGAACGCGTCCGACAGCGTCCCGATCTGGTTCGGCTTGATCAGGATGCTGTTGGCCGCGCCGCGGTCGATTCCCTCGACGAGACGGTCGGTGTTGGTGACGAACAGGTCATCACCGCAGATCAGCGTCTGGTCGCCGACTTCCTCGGTCAGTTCGGCGAAGGCATCGTAATCGTCCTCGTCGAGGGGATCCTCGACGTAGACGAGGTCGTACTCCTCGACGAGTTCGGCGATGTACGCGATCTGCTCGTCCGTATCGCGGCTCCGGTCGCTGTACTCGTACGTTTCCGACTCGGAATCGTACAGTTCAGCGCCGGCGACGTCCAGCCCGAAGCCGACGTTGAAGCCGACCTCGTCTTGGACCATCGAGACCGCCTCGGCGACGATTTCGAAGGCCTCGCCGTCGTCGATCGACGGTGCCCACGCGCCCTCGTCGCCCTTGCCACAGGGAACGCCGCGTTCCTCGAGCAGGTCGGCGACTGCGGCGTGGACGGCCGCGTTCGCGAAGACCGCATCTTCGACGCTCGGCGCGCCGACGGGTGCGGCCAGGAACTCCTGAATGTCGGTCGCGTCGGCAGCGTGTTCGCCGCCACCGACGACGTTACCGAGCGGAATCGGGAAGCTCTCGCCGCGGAACGTGCCACCGAGGTGCTGAAAGAGCGGCGCACCGAGCACGTCGGCACCGGCTTTTGCAGCGGCCATCGAGATCGCGACTGCGCTGTTTGCGCCGATCTCCGAGAAGTCGTCGGTGCCGTCAGCAGCGTGGAGCGCGGCGTCGACGTCGCGCTGGTTACCCGCATAGATCTCGCCGACGAGCCGGGGAACGGCGCGTTCCCGGGCCGCCGCGATCGCCTCACCTGGGGCCCGTTCGACGGCTTCGTACTCGCCCGTGCTGGCCCCGCTGGGCGCTGCGGCGCGGCCGAAACCGCCGCTCTCGGTCACGACATCCGCCTCGACTGTCGGATTCCCTCGCGAGTCGAGGATCCGACGCAGCCGGATGTCGGTGATGAGCGTCATTTCCGGTCGTACCCCCGCTTGACGGTAAAGGGCAACACGCCGGCGTCGTACTCCTCGGCGGCGATGAGGATCGGTTGGGTCTGCTCCGTCTCGATCAACACCGGCGCGCCGTAGGAGACCTGCAGCGCTCGAGCGCCGAGGATGCGTGCCTTCTCGTAGCGGTTGTGCTGTTGTTGTTGCATGGTTACTGGTACGGGGAGACGACGTCGACGAGGTCCTTGTGACTGACGAGCATGCGCCGACAGCAGTAGCGCTCGACGCCGAGTTCGTCCAGAACCTCTTCCGGATCCTCGTCGCCCTCGTTCGCTCGCTCGTCGAACGCTTCCCAGTGTTCGGCGACGACGTTGCCACAGGTGAAACACCGGACCGGTACCATCATGATTGAATCACCTTAGCGGTAGGACTTCTGGTAGCGCGCCCGAGCGCCCGGGCCGCCCCACTTCTTCGGTTCAGACTGGCGAACGTCGTTGACCAGCAACGACCGGTCGAACTCCATGAACGCGTCGCGGAGTTCGGCGTCGTTGGAGTGCTGGACGATCCCGCGTGCGACGGCGGTGCGGACGGCGTCTGCCTGTCCGCTGATACCGCCACCCTCGACGCGAACATCGATGTCCATCTCGCCGCGCAGATCGTCGCCGACGATGCGGAACGGCTCGAGCATCTTGAGTCGGGACGTCTCCGGTTCGACCAGTTCGACGGGTTGCGAATTAATTCGAACGCGACCCTCGCCCTCGCGCACCGTGGCGCGGGCGACGGCCGTCTTTTTCTTGCCACTCGTGTTGGTTACCATGTGACGTTAGCACCTAACTGTTCGGACACTTCGTGTAGGTGAACGAAGCGGATGTTCGACAGCCGATCCAGTGACGTCCCCTCGAGCACTTCCAGCTCGTGATCGTCGTCGTTCTCGTAGGGGTTGCCGACGTAGACGCGGACGCTGTCGAGTGCCTCGCGGCCACGGGTTTTCTTGTACGGCAACATCCCGCGAACGGACCGCTTGAAGATCGTGTCCGGTCGCTTGGGGTAGTAGGGTCCGCGGTCCGAACCCAGCTGTAGCCGCGTACGGTACGTCTCGAAGATGTCTTCCTTGTCGCCGGTGATGACCGCGTCCTCTGCATTGACGATCGCGACGCGATCGCCGTCCAGCGCGCGCTGGGCGACCTCGCTCGCGACTCGTCCAAGGATACAGTCACCGGCATCGACGACAAGATCTGCGTCAAACTCTGCGAGACTCATCGAATCACCCGGACATCCGATCCGTCGGGGTTCTCTTCGAGCACTTGCTCGAGTGATACCGGCTCGCCGACCTGGTCGATCTTCGTCTCTGCGGACGAAGAGAACTTGACGGCGGCGACGGTGACGTTCTTCTGTAGTGCGCCAGATCCCAGCACTTTGCCGGGAACGACGACAGTCTCTTCTTCGCGTGCGTACCGCTCGATGCGGCCCAGATTCACCTCAGCGTGGGTGCGTCGGGGCTTCTCGAGTCGATCCGCAACGTCTCGCCAGACATCGGCGTCCGTTTCGCGGGACGTCGACTTCAGCTCGGCGATGAGATCGTTGAGCCTCGGATTAGTCTTGCTACTCATTGGTTTCCTCCAAATACTGCAACTGCCGGCACGTCGGCGACGCGGGATACTGCGCCGTCGACGGTGGAATCGAGTTTAGAGAAGTGATGCAGGGAGCAGGATTTGAACCTGCGGACTCCTACGAGACAGCGCCCTGAACGCTGCGCCGTTGGCCTAACTTGGCTATCCCTGCTCGCACTTCCGTCTACCCGTCGCCCCTTCAAACCCCTTTCGATTCCAGCAGGAACGCGATCGCCGGTCTCGTCGCTCACGGCGTCGGCGAACGGCGTTCCTTGATCGGGTCGGGGGCGTCGGTTCATATCTATAGCTGTACTGCGTCTTCGAGGTCGGTCGCGCGTTCGGCGAGCGTCTCCGCTGCTCGCGTCACGAGCTCCTCGATGGGGAACGAGCCGTCGGTCTCCACGTGGAAGACGAAGGCGTTCGGCACGTCCTCGACCCGGACCTCCTTGCCCGGGTAGCGATTCGAGAGGTCGTGGTCGAACTCGCTCGTCGACACGAGTTCGCCGTCGTCCTCAATGACGCCGCGGATGATCCGGCTCTCCTCGTCCTCGAACTCGGGAAGATCACCGTCGACCGTCACGCGCTGGAGGTGTCGATACCCGACCGCGACCCCACCCTGATGCTTGGCGTGGTTTCGTCCGCGGTCGATCACGGTATCGGCCTCGGCTTCGAGGCGCTGGCCGTCCTTGAGGTCGATGATCGGAATGTTGTCGTCCGCGGGACGGACGAGGTCGTCGCTCGAGACGAGATCGCCGGAGTAGGCGGTCGCCGGCCCTTCGACGTCGATCGAGAGCGTAACGGTGTCGTCCTCGGTGAACTCGCCGACCGGCGGGGTCGTCAGCGGGACGAGCCCGAGTCGGAGCGCGAGTTGCTCGTCGAACATGACCGACGAGTTCTCGACGAACCGGACGGTGTCGATCGCCATCGTAGGTACGTCGGCGACCATCGCGCGGCGGATGCCGTTCGCGAATGCGGGCGTCACGCCGCGAACGAGGAACCGTGCCTCACGATCCTCGCGTTCGACGAACTCGACGTCGTACTCCTCTGTCATGGTCTAGTAGCCGCCCTTGCCTTTCGGTGCGCGCGATCCGTCGTGGGGGATCGGCGTGACGTCCTCGATTCGCCCGATCTCGATGCCCGAACGGGCGAGCGCGCGGATCGTCGCCTGCGCGCCGGGACCGGGGGATTTCTGGAGGTTGCCGCCGGGGCCGCGCACGCGAACGTGAAGGCCCGTGATACCGGCTGCTTTGACCTCTTCGGCGACGGACTCGGCCATCTGCATGGCCGCGTACGGCGACGCCTCGTCGCGGTTTTGCTTGACCGCCGTCCCGCCGGAGGACTTGGCGATCGTCTCCGCGCCCGTGAGGTCGGTCACGGTCATGACGGTGTTGTTGAACGATGCGTGTACGTGGGCGACTCCCCATTTATCGTCGTTCTGGCTCATTGGTTACCCTCCGCGCGTTCGGGGTGGAGTTCGTCCGCGAGCGGACTGTTCTCGTCGAAGGCCACCAGATCCTCCTCGTCGGTGTCGACGACGTAGGACGGAACGAGGTGGCGCTGTCCGTCGACCACGACGTGGCCGTGGACGATGAACTGGCGGGCCTGCTGGGGCGTGTTCGCCAGACCCGTCCGGTAGACGACCGTCTGGAGTCGGCGCTCGAGGATGTCCTCGATCTCGAGCGACAGGATGTCGCCGAGTTCGTCCGTCTCGTTGAGGATGCCGACGCGTTTGAGTCGGTTGAGGAATTCCTCGGAGCGTCGGATGACGGTTTCGTCGTCCTGGGCCTGGCCGAGCAGTTCTCGAGCCTCGCGCCGGTAGGAGCGAAGTTCGGACTGCGCTCGCCAGAGCTCTTCTTTGTTCGAGAGCCCGTAGCGGTCGACGAGGGAGTGTTCGGAGGCAATGCGCTCACCCTGGTAGGGGTGGTTCGGCGTCTCGTATTGCTTGGTGTCAGTGCCGAGTGGCATTATTCACCCTCGTCCTCTTCTTCTTCTTCGGCGGCTGCGGCCTCTTCGGCCTGTTCTTCGCGGATCTCTTCGACGTTGACTCCGATGGTGCCCTCCGTTCGGCCGGTGGACTTGGTTCGCTGACCGCGAACCTTCTGGCCTCGCTTGTGGCGAGAGCCCTTGTAGGAGTCGATCATCTTCATCCGGTTGATGTCGTGCTGTCGGGTCAACTGGAGATCGTTCCCGATCTCGTGGGTCGTTTCGCCGCTGTAGAAGTCTCCCTGACGGTTGTTGAGCCAGTCGGGGACCTGTTCGGCGTAGTTCTCCACGGCCTCGATGACGCCGTCGATGACGTCGTCGTCGAGTCGACCGAACGTCGCGGTTCGGTCGACGCCCGCTTCCTCGGCGATGAGTCGGGCGGTCCGGCGACCGATCCCGTTCATCTCCGAGAGCGAGCGCTCGACGGACTTCGTCCCATCGAGGTCCGTTTGTCCGATGCGGACGAAGTATCGGAGGTCTTCGTCGTCTTCTTGTTCTTGAGGTTCTTCCGCGCTCATGTATCGTGTATCTGTCTCTGGTCTGCCTGCGATGCAAATCGACTGGCGGGAAAACGCCAGCGAAGTGTCCGACGTTGTGGCGGGGATTTGAACCCCGGAGGCTTGACGCCACATGGTTAGCAACCATGCGCCTTGGGCCGCTTGGCTACCACAACACCGTTTCCGTCTATCATCGCCCTCTCGGACTCGGGGATCACTCCCCTACACGTATTGCACCCGAACCTACCCCCGTCGACTACTTAAGGGCAACGAAAGGTAGCCGCTCCTCGTTCAAATCGATTCCACTGTTGATCACACTCGAGTCCGACTATCTTTCTACGAGGAGAGAATCCCGTCGTTTACGACGAGAGTGAATCTGACAACCCTGACGCCAACTACCGTCGATAGCAGTCCGGATATTCACCGTTAATACACACCATTAAGTCGATTCATCCACATAGGCTATGTATGGCGATTGAGGTCACTCGCACCTACGTTGGTTCCATTCAGAACCAGCGTCAGGTTTGCGACGGCCTTGATTCGCTCGGAGACTCCGCCTCGAAAATCTGGAATGTCGCACGATGGACAGCCGACCGTATCTGGGACGCAACTGGCAAAATTCCAGATGAGGGGGCGCTGAAATCGTATATGAAGAACCGCACGTGCTGGAAAGACTTGAATGCCCAATCCAGTCAGAAAGTCATCGAAGAACTTTCTGACGCTTTTCAGTCGTGGTTCGACCTGCGGCACAAAGACCCGAAGGCGAATCCGCCCGGCTACCGCAAACACGGCGACACCCGGCCCCGAAGCACTGTGACGTTCAAAGCAGACGGCTTCAAGCACGACCCCGAAAACAACCGCGTCCGACTCAGTAAAGGGTCGAACCTCAAAGAATCGTGGTCAGATTTCATCCTCTGCGAGTACCAGACTCGCCCGGACGTTGACCTCTCAGAAGTCAACCGGGCGCAGAACGTTCGCGCCGTCTGGAACGGCAATGAGTGGGAACTACACTTCGTCTGTAAAGTCAAACTCGAAACTACCGACTCCGCAGGCGACGAATTGGCGGGTATCGACCTCGGCATCAAGAACATTGCAACGATCGCCTTCCCCGCCGAATACGTCCTGTTCCCCGGGAACTCGCTCAAACAGGACAAGCACTACTTCACCCGATCAGAGTACGATACTGAGGGAGAGAACGGCCCCTCAGAGAAGTCGATGTGGGCACGTCAAAAACTCGCAGACCGTGAAACCCACTTCTACCACGTCCTCACGGACACCATCATCACCGAGTGTGTTGAACGCGGTGTTGGAACGCTCGCGGTGAGTTGGCCTGAAGACGTACGTGAGTCAGACTGGGGCAAAACTGGCAATAAGAAGTTGCACTCGTGGGCGTTCAACCGCATCTACCAGTACCTCGAATACAAAGGCGAGATCTGTGGCGTTGAGGTGCTGAAAGAGAACGAGTGGGACACTAGTAAGACCTGCTCACGATGTGGTGACGACACGAAGTCGAACCGTGTCGAACGTGGCCTGTACGTCTGCTCGTCGTGCGAGTTGGTCGGGAACGCGGATTGTAACGGGGCGGAAAATATGCGCCAGAAGATAACTCCGAGTCCTCACGGCGAGGATAGGAGTAACGGCTGTGTGGTGGTTCGAGAGACCGGAGGTCTCTCGTCATCACGAAAGGCGCAAAGCGCCTTTCGAACGACACAGCCATCGACATACCTGTTCGACCGCGAGAGCGGGACGTTTCACACGAGAGAACAGGTCGTGTCGTAGACCGGCAAATATCCCAACTGCGGTACGGGAAGCCCTGCCGTTTACGGCGGGGAGGATGTCACTCGGCTCGAGTCGGTTCCCGAACGCACGTGACAAAACGAAGACGGGGGGTTAACTCAGGCTCCGGCGTACTCTTCGATGTACTTCTCGTTGATCTCCCACTGCCCCTCCTCGTTCTGGATCATGTACTCGCCGTAGTAGGGAACCCGGTTCGCGACGGTATTGCGGAATGCCTCGCGGATCTCCGACTTGGTCATCTCGCCCATCGACTTGAGGTCGTCGTTGCGGTTGAGACAGCCCTTCAGATAGCCCTCGTGGGTGACCCGAACCCGATGGCAGTTCGCACAGAACGTCGGGTTCTCGACGGGGTCGACGATCTCGACCATGCCACCGCCGCTCCCGTCGTCGCCGCCGATCCAGTAGCGCTTTCGATCGTGCATCTCCCGGTGTTCGATTTCGTCGGCCTGCTCGGCCAACCAGTCGTGAACCCGCTGGATGTCGATGTTCCACTCCGGCTTCCCCGTCAGCTCCGGCATGTACTCGATCAACTGGAGCTGTAGCCCGTCGTTTTCCGCGACGTGATCGACCATCTCCGGCACGTACCCCGCGGTGTGCTCGAAGACGACCATGTTGAGTTTGACCGGGTCCAGGCCCGCCTCGAGCGCGGCCTCGACGCCCTCGAGGACCTTCTCGTAGGCCCCGCTTTTCGTCACCGCGGCGAAATCCTCGGGATCGAGCGCGTCCTGGGAGACGTTGACCCGCTCGAGTCCAGCGTCGACGAGCGCCTCCGCGCGGCCGGGGAGGAACGTCCCATTCGTCGTCAGCGAGACCTCCATCTGGTCGGGTGTGCGCTCGATAATTTCCTCCAGGTCCTGTCGCAGCATCGGCTCCCCACCGGTGAACTTGACCGCGTCGACGTCGAACTCGGCGGCGACCTCGAGGAATCGGACGACGTCGTCGGTCGACATTTCGTCGTCCTGCGGATCCATCGGTCCGCGAGTGTCCCCGAGCCCCTCATTGTGACAGTAGACGCAGTCGAAGTTACACCGATCGGTGAGAGAGACGCGAACCCCGGAGACCTCTCGCCCGAACTCGTCGGTGAGCATGCCACTGGGTTGCAGCCGGATCCGCTTAAACACGCCGGGGATTTCAGCGGCTCGTAACCAATTTCGGTTTCTAGGTACTGTCAACGAGGTTGTGAGACGCCGTTCGACTCGAGAGTTCGCGGAGACTCGTCAGGACCGCGAAATCGGGTGGGCGGTATCCCCCAGAGCAGGGTCACTCCCACCTTCCGACGGAAGACATACCTCTCCGCCGCTCGAACGAGACGCTATGGACGAGGACATGCTCGCGGACCAGCGCCGGCTCGTGGAACTCGTCGAGGAGGAGGGATGGGACGTGACCGACCTCGAGATCTCGGCCTACGACAGCCCGTGGGCCGACGAGGACGACCCCGAAGCGACCGTGACGATCACGGCGCGGAAGCCGTACGAGAGCGAGGACGACGATGACGAGGATAGCGGAAGTCCGTATCGTCTGAAGTAGAGCTCGGTCCTCACTTCGGTGGAAATGACGGCCTCACCGTGGTGTAAACGGAATCGATACCCGAGGAGATACGTGTGTCACAAACTACATGTAGTTGCACCTGAAACGAGGACGAGATGGCCGCAATCGGAATCGGTGCTCCTGTATACGTCGCGACTCAGGCACTGTTCTCAGCCTACGTGTATCGCGAGGCCGAGAGTCACAATCGTCGGTCGCCACTGATTCTGGCGATCACCGCGTTCGTTTTCGGCATCGTTGCGGCTGTGATGACAGGGAGTGTGCTTCTCATGCTGGTCGTTCAAGCGCTCGCGATAGCGCTATATCTCGGTCTCCGATTGCAAAGAGGGCCACCGGCCGAACACTGATTCGATTCCGTTTGGAACCGCTCCTGAAGGGATGACTTTGTCTGCGAACTCTCACTTTTGCCGTAAGAGATAATCCCGCTCCGTACTTCCTGGTTACTCGAGGGCTATGACCGAGAACGAGATCCGTTACCCCTTGATGTTACACACGGGGAACGTCCGCGCGACTTTGTCGCCGATGCCGAGTTCGTCCGAGACGCGGACGACCTCGTCCACGTCCTTGTAGACGCCCGGCGCTTCCTCGGCAATCGTTGCTCCCGACTGGGCCTTGACGTAGATCGCCTGCTGGTCCTCGAGGTCCTGCTGGACGTCGCCGCCCCAGAACTCGTTTTTGGCCTGCGTGCGACTCATCAGCCGACCCGCACCGTGAGCGGTCGAGCCGAAGGTCAAATCCATCGAGTTCTCGCCGCCTCGGAGGACGTAGCTGCCCGCGCCCATGCTGCCGGGGATGATCACCGGTTGGCCGACATCGCGGTACGCCTTCGGAACCTCCGGGTGGCCGGCGGGGAACGCCCGCGTGGCACCCTTGCGGTGGACGTAGAGTTCGCGCTCCTCGCCGTCCTCGTTCACGGTGTGGGTCTCCTTCTTCGCGATGTTGTGTGCCACGTCGTACAGCAGGTCCATCTCCATCGACTCCCAGGATCGATCGAAGACGCGCTCGAAGACCTGCCGCGTGCGGTGCATGATCAGCTGCCGGTTGACCCACGCGAAGTTAATCGCCGCGTTCATCGCGCCGTAGTAGTCCTCGGCGAGTTGTGATCCCGCGGGCGCGGCCGCGAGTTCCTTGTCGGGCAACTGGTCCAACAGCCCCTTGTGTTGTTGCTCGATCTTCCGCAGGTAGTCGTTACAGGTCTGATGGCCCAGTCCGCGGGAGCCACAGTGGATCAACACGACGATCTGGTCTTCCTCGAGCCCGTAGGCCTCGCCCACGCCCGAATCGAAGACGTCGGTCACGCGCTGGACCTCGAGGAAGTGGTTCCCCGAGCCCAGCGAGCCGATCTGGTTCTTCCCGCGGTCCTTGGCCTTCTGACTCACTTTGTCCGGGTCCGCGCCCTCGCGCATCCCCTCGTCCTCGCAGTGCAGCAAGTCGTCCTCGACGGCGTGGCCGTTCTCGAGCGCCCAGTCGACGCCGCGGGCGAGGATTTCGTCGATCGTATCGACGCCGGCTTCGACGATGCCGCCCCCGCCGAGACCTGACGGGATGTTGGCGAATAGCGAGTCGACGAGCTCTTCCTCGTGACCCTGTACCTCGTCGTAGGTCAGGTTCGTTCGCATCATCCGGACGCCGCAATTGATGTCATAGCCGACCGCTCCCGGCGAAATACAGCCGTTCTCGGCGTCGAGCGCGCCCACCCCGCCGACCGGGAAGCCGTATCCCTGGTGGGTGTCGGGCATACAGATCGCGTGGTTGGTTATTCCGGGCAAATGGGTCGTGTTTTTGATTTGCTCGAGGGAGTTGTCCTCCTTGATCTCCTCGAGCAGCGCTTTGCTCGCCAGTACCCGCGCCGGAACGCGCATGTCGCCCTCCTGGGGGATCTCCCAGACGTACTCGCGCACCCGCTCGAGCGTGATGCCGTTCGCGTCAAACGTGGTCATACGCGAAACTCGGACCGCAGTGATGAAAGATGTTCGTCTCGCGTCGCGGATTAGGATCCTCCCGGCGGTCGATTCTCGCGTCGCCGGATCCACCGACCGGTCAGACGTCGAAGACGACGTACGCCTCCCAGCCGTCGTCGGTTCGCTCGAGGCGCATCTCCGAATACGTCACCGCTTTTACTTCTCGTGCGTCGATCTCGGCGAGTGGGACGCCGCGTGCGCTGGCCTCGAGACGGAACGCCTCGGACCCGTCAGCCGACTCGGTGACTTCGATCGACTCGACCCGATGGTCGACGGGGAGTTCCACTCGAGTGTCTCGCAGGTAGATCAGTTCGTCGAGGTAGTCGAACAACAGCGCCTCGCGGTTCTCCGCGGTCACGGTCACCGAAAACCGATCGCCGGCCTCGTCCGGAATCTCGTCGCACGACGCGGCCGCGAGGCCGTCGGCTACCGAGCCGAAAACCGCCTCGAGCGATTCGCCGGTCGCCGAGACCGCGATATCGGCCGTATGATCGCGGAGTTCGAATCCCATGTCGAATTGGGATTTTACGTCCGGCCCCCTATGTCCGTCGTTTCGGCCCCATCGCCCGCAGATTCTTCTGGTCGGGAATCACGTTCAGGTGGAACTGCCAGCGAATACATTGCTGTCTGACGTTCCGGAGCGTTGACTGCCGGTGGAATTATATTGGCGACGATGGTATACTGTGGTAGTGAGCGTCAACATCGACAGTCGCGTCGTCGCCCCGGGGAGCGACGATTACGTCGACGAAGCCTGGCAGCTAAAGGAGGAGATCAACCGTCAGGAGGATGTGCTCAAACAGCGGTACGACTTCTTTACTGATGCGTATCGCCGGTCGAAGGTACACTGTTACGTCCAAGACAGCGACCTCGTCGGATTCGCCGCCGTTCGACGCGACGGGTACATTCTCTTTCTGGCCGTGGACCCCGATTTCCGCGGCCAGGGCGTCGGCAAACGGCTCGTCGCCCACGTCGCGGAGGACCACGATACGATTACGTGTCACGCCCGGACGAGCAACGAAAACGCGTTACAGTTCTACGAGTATCTCGGCTTCGAGATCAAACGGCGGATCGACGACTATTACGAGGACGGCGGCGACGCCTACTACCTGAAACTCGGCTCGGATGTCGGTATCGCCGATCGGATTTCCGACCTGATCCGGCGGTAACGAGCGGATCGGTTGCGAACCGGACCCGGTTTGTATTCAGTTTTTCACCCGCCGTTCGCGAAGGCTCGATTGTCGCTTCATTCGGCAGGATTATACACCCCCACCGACGACTACTCGAAGCGCATGGAGGAGCGAACGAGGGCCTATCTTCGGGGGCGATTCCGCGATCACTACCGGCGGACAGAGATCACGCCACCGCCCGCGGCCAACGAACGCGAGTGGGGGTTCATCCCCTGGACGGACGGTCCCGACACGACGATGGTCCGCCACCGTTCGCTCCTCGAGCTGGGCGATCTCTCGGAGTTTCTCGTCCGAAAGCGCCCGCGACACGTGTATTTCTCCGCGGGCCGGTTTCGCGATCCCGGCGCGAGTTCGATGAGCGAGAAGGACTGGCAGTCCGCGGATCTCGTCTTCGACCTCGACGCCGACCACTTGCCGAGCGTCACGCTCGGCGAGGACACGTACGCCGAGATGCTCGCGAAGTGCAAGGACGCCCTGTTTCGACTGCTCGAGTTCCTCGAGGATGACTTCGCGTTCGAGGACCTCGAGATCGTCTTTTCGGGGGGCCGCGGCTATCACGTTCACGTCCGGGACAAAAACGTCCTGCACTTAGAGCGGGAACACCGCCGTGAAATCGTCGACTACGTCCGCGGCATCGGCCTCGAGTACGACGAACTGATCGAGACCGAGACCGTCGCCGGATTGGGTCGGAAGACACCCACGGAGCGACGCACCCTGCAGATCGAGGGTGGCTGGGGCGCTCGGACGCACGACCACTTCATGGCCTTCGTCGATGAACTGCTCGAACTCGAGGAGGACGACGCCCTCGAGCGCTTGCAGGAGTTCGACGGCATCGGCGAGGGGAAGGCAGCGGCCACGCTGAACGCGGCCCGCAACAATCGGGAGCAACTCGAGGCCGGCAACGTGACCGTCCACACTGCAGTCTCGCAGTTGGCCGAACGGTTCGCGAGTCAGGCCGTCGAGCGGGACAACGCGCCCATCGACGAGCCGGTCACCACCGACACGAACCGCCTCATTCGCCTGCCCGGGAGCCTCCACGGCGGGAGCGGGCTGAAAACGGTCCGCCTCGAGCGCGACGAGATCGCAGACTTCGATCCGCTCGTCGACGCCGTCCCCGAGACGTTCACGGGCCACGAGATCACCGTCGACGTCACCGACGGCGGGGAGATCGAACTCGGTGGGGATAGCTTTACGGTCTCCGAGGGAGACCAGTCACTACCCGAGTACGTTGCCGTGTTCCTGATGGCACGCGGCCGCGCCGAGAAGGAGAAAGAATGAATCTAGACGAGTTGCGTTCGGTCCAGAGCAAGGAGCGCCAGAAGGATAGCCTCCAGAATCTGCGCCCCTCGTTCTACCAGGAGGTCGGCGACTACATCGCCGACCTCGAGGACGAACGCGACCGCGCCGCCGAGCGGGCCGATAACCCCTTTTCCGCGCCCGAGGTCGGCCAGCTGACCGACGAGATCGAGACCGCGAAGGACGTCGTCGAGGCGATCTACGAGCGACGGATGGGAAAACTCGTCAAGCAGGCTAGCCTCGCCGCGGCCGGCATGGCGGCCGACGACGAGGGGCTGACGGCGGAAGAAGCCGACCTCTTCGACGATCTCGTCGACCGAATCGGCTCGAACAAGACGCGCGTCCTTGACGTCCTCGAGGGTGCCGAAGGTGGCGCTGCCGGTTCGGGGACCGACGCAGCCACGGCGACCGATACCGGACCGACACCGGCCGGTGAGTCCGGTGATCCGGCGGGCCGGCCCGGAGAACAGTCATCCGGCCGATCGCCCGCGGACGACGCTCCATCGGTACCGCCCGAAGATCGATCGACGGACGCCGATCCCGCCGCCGACGTGGATCCGGGGACGGGGGACTCCGGTGGCGTCTCCCCTGCGGACGTCATGGGTGGAGAGGGGCTGGGCGGAGACGGTCCGGGCGAAGACGGTCCACCGGTCGACGAGGCGGACCGAACCGATGGAAACGACGCACCGGATCCGACGACCGCCCGACAGGATCAGTCAGCGGACGGCCCCGGCTCGAATGCCGGCCCCGATTCGGAACCGACGGGGTCCGCCGCCGATTCCGGTGCCGGCGGGCAGGCCGACGATGTCGATCGCACGACCGTCAGGATCACCAGCGATATCGGCGACATTCTCGGCGTCGACGACCGCGAGTACACCCTGAGCAGCGATGACGTCGTCACGCTCCCGGAGCAAAACGCCGCCCCTCTCGTCGATCGGGAAGCTGCCGAGCGCCTCGAGTGAGCGCACCTCGAGCCCCACTATGATGGACGGTTTCGTCGCGACGACTCGCTCTTCGCGGACCCCAGTGTGAAATCGCAACGCATACATGAGCGCTCGCTAACTCCCGTGCATGCTCGATGTCGGCGACGAGGCACCGGAGTTCGAACTGCTCAATCAACACGGCGAGACGGTCAGGCGCTCCGATTTCGAGGGGCAGCGACTCGTCGTCTACTTCTACCCTCGTGCCAACACCGAGGGCTGTACGACCGAGGCCTGCGGGTTCAACGACGCGCTCTCGCAACTCGCGGACCGCGACGCCGCGGTCGTCGGGATCAGCGACGATCCGGTCGACGACCTCGCGGACTTCGCGGCCGACTACGATCTCGAGTTCGATTTACTGTCCGACGAATTCGGCGAAGTCGCGACGCTGTATGACTCCTACGGCGAGAAAAAGATGTTCGGCAACACCTTCGACGGCGTCTTCCGGAACACCTACCTCGTCGGTCCGGACGGACGGATCGAAGCGGTGTACGAAGGGGTCTCCCCTGAGGGCCACGCCGACGAGGTACTGGCGGATCTCGAACCGGTCGACGTCACACACTGAGGAAGCCGCTTGCGAGTTGGCTGAATCACGCAGCCCACCCTCGCTATCCACCGGGGACCGCATGCAGGGTTCAGAGACTGTGCTCACGAGTGCTGGCCATCAGCAGAAGTACACCCAGAACCTGTGACCGGCAGAACACTCGACGGTCGTATGATCGCCGTAGAGTGTGACGGATCGTCTGACCTCGAGTACTACGTCTCCGTCCGGAACCGAAATGGTCGTTTCCTGCTCGGTACGTGTTTAGCCCGAGCTAATTTCGGTACTGTCTCGTAGGAAGCGTTCAACGGACACGATATGAACAGGCAGCAGACATCGGATACGACTCTCAGGGATGGGCTCCACTGCGGAGCCCATCCCGTTGCCTCTGCTGTCATAACTCGTTGGTGGAGTCTGTGAACGCAGACGATTTCACCAAAGAAGAGCTCCTTTCTCGACTTCTTCAACTTGAACAACAAGTCGAAGAACTTCAACAGGAAGTCGATCAGAAGGACGAGCGGATAGAAGAACTCGAAACACGTCTTCGCAAGTACGAAAATCCGCACACGCCACCCAGTAAGCGACGGTCGGGGACTGACGAGTCCCCGACCTCGCAGGACGACGAAGACGAGAATGTTCGAACCGACGGCGGCACTCCTGGACGGAAGGACGGTCATGATCCAGAGTGGCGTGTAACAGCTGGTCCCGACAAAGAGATCGAAGTCACCCGTGACTGTTGTCCCGAATGTGGCAAACACTTCGACGAGTCGGTGGGCGTCAGCCCCCGACTCGTTGAGGAGGTTCCTGATCCGCAGCCTCCTGAAGTCACCCAGTACAACCGCCACTGCTACCAGTGCGACTCTTGTGGAACAGAAACTGTTGCTACACACCCCGACTGCCCCAATGAGGGGCAGTTCGGGGTGAACGTCATCTCTCAAGCAGCACTTTCTCGGTACGATCACCGCCTTCCCTACCGGAAAATCGCTGATCGCTTCGAGCAACTGCACGGGCTAGAACTCTCAGGCGCGTCCGCGTGGCACGCGACCGAGCGCGCTGCGCGCGCCGGTCGCTACGAATATGAACAGATTCGAAGACAGATTCAGCAAGCAGAGATCGTTCACGTCGACGAAACTGGTATCAAACGCGAGGGTGAGCAAGCGTGGATCTGGACGTTTCGGACGAGAGAGCACACACTGTACGCCGTAAGAGAAAGTCGTGGGAGCGATGTCCCCGCGGAAGTCCTCGGAGAGGACTTCGCGGGAACGGTCATCTGCGATGGGTGGACGGCGTATCCAGCGTTCACCAGTAATCTTCAGCGGTGCTGGGCACATCTTCTCCGGGAAGCCGAGGACATTGCTAGTGACCACGAGGAGGCAGAGCCGGTTCACCGGTATCTCAAACAGATGTTCGTCGGTCTCCAGTCGTGGCTGGAGACCGACCCGAGTCCTCGTGAGAGAGCACAGATGCACCGATCATGCCAGAACGGGCTTAGATCGCTCGTTGAGCGGTCAGTAACCGACGAAACAGTGGCAACACTACTCGGGAAGATCGAAGGAGGGATCGACCACTGGCTCACCTTCGTCGGTGAGCCAGCGGTCTCCCAGACGAACAACGCAGCTGAGAACGCACTGCGTGAACCAGTCGTTCTCCGGAAAATCATCGGCACACTCCGTAACGACCGAGGTATGTTCGTTCACGAGACGCTCTTGTCCCTGCTGGCGACATGGCGCCAGCAGGGACGCAATCCCTACGAAGAACTTCGTCGAGTCGTCAGCAACAATGAGATGATCTTACGGGCTCACGCTGTGCCGGCTGTCGAGACTTCGGGGTAAACACATACCCTGCTCGCAGTATGGACACGGTATCGCCGCAATCTTTTGGTTTTGTGTCGTCGCCATCGTTATTCACCCATTTTGGCCGCCATATGATCGAAGACGTCCGTGTGCTCCTCGTGCGGGCTAAAGAGGATGAACTCCTCAGCTCCGCTTTGGATTGATGCATTGGAATCGGCTCGCGTTCCGCTGGGAGAGCTACGAGCGAACGGAATATGTAGGTCCCTCGTGGTACGCTGCCAGTCGCTGACCGCCGTGCAGACGATGACCGGCGGTCACCGACTGCAAGCGGGGACGATTACTCGTAAAGAAGAATTGCTAGTCGCGGACCGAACGACGGCTGCGGCCGTCAACCTTACTGGAAGGTGCGGCCGAGCTGTTCGTCCTGGCCCGGTTCGGCCTGCTGGAACTCCTCTTCGAGCTCCTCGTACTGTTCCCGGGTTTCGGGGGCGACGCTCGGGTTAACCTCCTCGAGCGCGTGCTCGAAGTGGTCGCGGCTGATGCGGACGTTCCCGATGGTGTCGGCCATCTCCTCGGGGTCGACCGAGTTGATGAACTCGCGGCTGGCGGCCATCGAGGCCTCGCGGCAGACCGCTTCGATGTCGGCACCGACGTAGCCGTCCGTCCGACCGGCGAGCCACTCGAGGTCGACCGATTCGGCCAGCGGCTTGTCGCGGGTGTGGACCTCGAAGATAGCCTTACGAGCGTCCTCGTCGGGGACCGGCACGTGGACGTGGCGGTCGAGTCGACCGGGACGGAGCAGGGCGCTGTCGATCAGGTCCGGCCGGTTGGTCGTGGCGATCACGACGACGTCCTCGAGTTCCTCGAGGCCGTCCAGTTCCGTCAGGAGCTGGGAGACGACGCGTTCGCCGACGCCGGAGTCGCCCTGACGCTGGCCGCGTTCGCCCGCGATCGAGTCGATCTCGTCGAAGAAGATCACGGTCGGTGCGTTCGACCGCGCCTTCTCGAAGACCTCGCGGACGCCCTTCTCGGACTCCCCGACGTACTTGTTCAGCAGTTCGGGGCCCTTGATCGAGATGAAGTTCGACTGGGCCTCGTTGGCGACGGCCTTGGCGAGCAGGGTCTTCCCCGTGCCCGGCGGGCCGTACATGAGGACGCCCTTGGCGGCCTGCATGTCCATCTGCTCGAACACCTCGGGGTAGTCGAGCGGCCACTGGATCGTCTCGCGGAGCTGCTCTTTGGTATCGCCCAGCCCGCCGACGTCGTTCCAGGTGACGTCGGGGACCTCGACGAAGACCTCGCGCATCGCGGAGGGCTGGATGCCCTTGAGCGCCTCCTTGAAGTCCCGTTCGGAGACCTCCAACGACTCGAGGATGTCGGCGTCGATCTCCTCGGACTCGAGGTCGAGTTCGGGGCGGATGCGACGGAGCGCGTTCATCGCGCTCTCGCGGGCCAGCGACTCGAGGTCGGCACCGACGAAGCCGTGGGTGTTCTCGGCGTACTGATCGAGGTCGATCTCCTCGTCCAGGGGCATCCCGCGGGTGTGGACCTGCAGGATTTCCTTGCGGCCCTCCTTGTCGGGAACGCCGATCTCGATCTCGCGGTCGAAGCGACCGCCGCGCCGGAGCGCGGGATCGATCGCGTCGACGCGGTTGGTCGCGGCGATGACCGTGACGCGGCCCCGTTCCTCGAGGCCGTCCATCAGGCTGAGCAGTTGGGCGACGACACGTCGTTCGACGTCACCGCCGGCCTCTTCACGTTTGGCGGCGATGGAATCGAGTTCGTCGATGAAGACGATCGCGGGAGCGTTCTCTTCGGCGTCCTCGAAGACCTCCCGGAGTTTCTCTTCGCTCTCGCCGTAGTACTTCGACATGATCTCCGGCCCGGAGATCGTCTCGAAGTGGGCGTCGATCTCGTTTGCGACGGCCTTGGCCATCAGGGTCTTCCCCGTGCCCGGCGGGCCGTGCAGGAGGACGCCCTTCGGCGGCTCGATGCCCAGCTGTTGGAACAGCTCGGGGTGGCGCATCGGCAGTTCGATCATCTCTCGGACCTGGTCGAGTTCGTCGTCCAGGCCGCCGATGTCCTCGTAGGCGACGTTCGGGACGCCCTCCGCGGACGCACCGCCGCCGGATTGGACCTGCTCAGCGGGCGTCTCGGAAATTTCGATGCTCGTCGAGTCCGTGATGACGACGGTACCCGACGGTGAGGTGCTCGCGATCTTCAGCGGAACCGACTGACCGGAGCTGGCCATGGGCCCGAACGAGAGCGAGAACGGTACCGTCTGGCCCTCGGTAACGGCCTGCCCGCTCAGCTTGTCGCGGACGAGCGGCCCGATGTCACCGCGGATCCGCAGGTTCTGTGGCAGCGCCACGGTGACCGATTTGGCGGGTTTGACGTCAGCGGGTTCGATGGTGACGTTGTCGTCGATCCCGACGTCGGCCTCCTGACGCAGGCGGCCGTCGATCCGGACGATACCGCGCCCCTCGTCTTCGGGGTAGCCGGGCCAGACGCGAGCGACAGCCTGTGCCTCGCTCTTGCCCTTGATGACGATGTAGTCCCCGTTCTCGAGGTCGAGTTCGTTCATGGAGACGCGGTCGATCGCGGCCAGTCCGCGGCCGGCGTCTTTCTGTTTCAGTGGTTTGACAGTGAGTTTCATCGTTCCTCCTCCAGTTCGACAGTGAGAACGCCGTTTTTGATAAACGTGTGCGGGTTCTCGCTATTCGCAGGGAGTTCGATTTCGTACTGATCGTCGGTGAGGACGACAATAACCGTGTCGTCGACAACGTCGACCGACGCATCGGCCTCTTCGGTACCGAAGTCGACAGCCATCACCGTGCTGTCGTCGTATTCGTATTGGCGGGCCACCTGCCCCTCATCGAGGGTGAATTGTTCGAGAGTCATGCTGTAACTAACCCAAGGTAAGCGCCACTCACATATATATGTTTCGCCGGTAGACCGCATGAGGGCGGCGTATCGGCTGGAAAGTGATTGTTCGTAGTTCACGTTCACAGTGAGAGTTTATGCGGTTATTCGATCGGTCCAGTGATACTCGATTGGTTCGGAACGATAATATCCTCGTTGCTGGCGTACTCCGGTCTCCACCGAATCGAGTCTTTATGCCGGTTCCGGTTGTGTCGTTCCGTATGGAAACGGTAACACACTACGGACGGGAGACGGCGTACGAGGTCGTCGACCGGGGCAGCGACGGACCACCTATCTGTTGTATCCACGGGAGCGGCGGATCTCACGACGTCTGGGACGGACAGCGGCCGCTCGCGGATCACGCACCGCTCGTCACGGTCGACCTCAGCGGGCACGGTGAGTCGGACGACATCGATGCCAGCGCGGGGTACTCGGCGCTGTCGGCCTACGCCGACGACGTGCTGGCCGTCGTCGAGGCGACCGACGCGGCGGTGCTCGTCGGAAACTCCCTCGGCGGTGCCGTCGTCCTCCACATCTTGCTCGAGCGCGAGTTCGATCCCGCGGCGGCCGTCCTGACGGGGACCGGCGCTCGACTCGGCGTGCTCGAGGATCTCTTGGCGTGGCTTCGGTCCGATTTCGAGCGCGCGGTCGAATTCCTCCACGGCCCGGATCGGCTCTTTCACGACCCCGACTCGGATCTCCGCGAGCGATCAATGGAACGGATGTACGATACCGGCCAGGCGGTCACGCGCCGGGACTTTCTGACCTGCCACGAGTTCGACGTCCGCGACCGCGTCGACGAGATCGACACACCCACGCTCGCAGTGTATGGAGAGTACGACCAGTTGACCCCGCCGTGGTTTCACGAGTACCTCGCCGACGAAATCGACGAGGCCGGACTCGCAGAGATCGAGGACGCCGCACACCTGGCGATGATCGAACGCCCGTCCGCGTTCAACACGGTCGTCGACGAATTCCTATCCGAGATCGCCGGTGACCGAAATCGAGACTGGTACTGAGAGTCGGCTCGAGACAGCTGTCGGACCGAGGCGACGACGGCTCAGTAAATGTCCTCGAGATCGCTCTCCTCGTGACTGTGTTCGTCGGCGGGGAACTCGCCGGATTCGACCGCCGAGACGTACTCCCCGACCGCGGACTCCATCTCCGCACGAACGTTCCCGAACCGTTTCGAGAAGGAGGGCGACCACTCGCTGAGCCCGATCGCGTCGTCGACGACGAGCACCTGTCCGTCGCAGTCCGGGCCGGCACCGATCCCGATCGTCGGGGTGTCCAGCGCCGCCGTCACGTCGGCCGCGAGATTCGACGGCACGTGCTCGAGGACGAGCGAGAACGCCCCGGCCGCCTCGTGGGCTTCGGCCAGTTCGAGGATGCGCTCGGCACCGTCCCGATCCGTCCCCTGCCGCGGATAGCCGCCGTACTGGTTGACGTGCTGGGGCGTCAGTCCGAGGTGGGCCATCACGGGGATTCCGAGCTGGACCAGTTTCTCGGTCAGTTCGACGGTGTGGGGACCGCATTCGAGTTTGACCGCGTGAGCGTCAGCCTCCTTGAGCATCCGGCCCGCGTTCTCGACGCTCGCCGCCTCGTCGACCCCGATCGAGAGAAACGGCATGTCGGCGACGACGAGGGCGTCGTCGGTCGCGCGGGCGACCGCACCGGTGTGGCGAGCCATGTCGTCGACGGTAACCGGGAGCGTCGTCTCATACCCCAGATTGGTGTTTCCAAGGCTGTCACCGACGAGGATGATGTCGACGCCGGCCTCGTCCACGACCGCCGCCGTCGGCGCGTCGTACGCGGTCAGCATCGTGATCGGCTCCTCACCGGCCTTCGCTCTGAGATCCCGCACGGTAGGCATACCCACAGCTTAGCCGCCGAGAACTAAACAGCGTTGTTCTTCCGCCACTGACGGCCGAGCGTCCGCTGGGGCCGTATCCGCGGCGCTTAAGAGGAGTCGGTCGCGATACTCACGCGTGCCAGAACCCGTCGAAACGACCTCGCCCGACGGCGTCGATTACGGCTGGGTGATGCAGACGACCTTCGTCGCAACCATTCTGGTCGGCGCGCCGGTCGTCGTCCTGCTATCCACGGCGGCGACCCTCCCGACGTGGGCCGACCGGGTCGAGTTCGCGATCCGAGTCGGTGCACCCGTCTGGTTAGTCACGTCTATCGTCGTCTTCGCCTACGCGAAGCGAACGCAGACTTAACGGGCTCGAGTCGCTCTCGAGCCGAGCGCTCAGACGCCCGACGGCCCCTCGCCGACGTACTCGAAGTCCATTCCCGCTCGTTCTGCGGCGTGTCGGTCGCGCGCGGAATCGCCGATAAATAGCGCCGCCGCCGGCTCGACCTCGAGCGCTCGAACCGTCGCAAGCAACGGTTCCGGATCCGGCTTCCACGTGTCGACCGTGTCGCGACCGACGACGGCATCGACCGCGTCGTCGAGCGCGTGTTCGTCGAGCGCGATCCGACACGCTTGCTCGCAATTGAGCGAACAGACGCCCGCCGGCAGCGCCCGCTCGAGCAGTTCGTCGGCGTGTGCGAGTCGAACGGAGGTCCGCGCCCCGTCGTGCTCGTGGGCCGCGATAGCGGCTTCCACCTCATCGGCCAGCCCCACGTCGGCCGCGACCTCGAGCATGTCCCAGAGCCCGTCGCTCGGCGGGTCGACGTTCGCGGCGGTGTACACCTCGCGGACGTCGACGGCGACGGCGTTCCAGTCGACGTCGAGATCGACGAGCGTTCCGTCCAGATCGTAGACGATGGCCTCGTACCCGGTCACGACCGCCAATACGTGCGGGACGCGAATATACTGTTCGCCGTGTCGCCCGCCGCGAACCACCGACTCGGTACTGGACTTCACTCGCCACCGCGCTCTACCCGCTCTCTTACTCGAGCAGTTCCCGAGCGATCACCGTCTTCTGGATCTCGGTCGTCCCCTCGTAGATTTCGGTAATCTTGGCGTCGCGATAGAGCCGTTCGACTTCGCCCTCGGTGACGTAGCCGTAGCCGCCGTGGATCTGGACCGCCTCGTTCGTCACGAACATCGCCGCCTCGCTCGCGCAGTACTTCGCCATGCTCGCCTCGAGTGCCGCGCCGCCGGCTGCTCGCTTTCGGGCAGCGTCTCGAGTCAGCAGGCGCGCGGCCCGAATTTTGGTCGCCATCTCGGCGAGTTTGTGCCGGATCGTCTGGATGTCCGAAATGGGGCCGCCGAACTGGTCGCGCTCTTGGCTGTAAGCCAGCGCCTCGTCGAGCGCACACTGTGCGAGGCCCACCGACTGGGCGGCGATGGCGATCCGGCCGCCGGTGAGGATGTGAAACGCGGCCGAGAGCCCCTTTCCTTCCTCGGTGAGGCGGTTTTCGGCCGGGATCCGAACATCGTCGAAGGTCAGGCCCGTCGTATCGCTCGCGCGCAGACCGAGTTTGTCCTCTTTTTCGCCAATCGAGAGGCCGTCCACGTCGGCTGGAACGAGAAACTGGGTGACCGAGCCGGGGTCGTCGCGGTCGGTCTTCGCGAAGAGGACGTAGACGCCCGCGCGCTCGCCGTTGGTGATCCACTGCTTTTCGCCGTCGATGATGTACTCGTCGCCCTCTCTGCGGGCCTCGGTCGACATCTCCGCCGGGTTCGACCCCGCGTGGGGTTCCGAGAGCGCGAACGCGCCCACGGGGCGGCCCGCGGCCATCTCGGGTAGCCACCGCTCTTGCTGGGCGTCGCTCCCGAACTCGGCGATACAGGAGGTCGCCAGCGAGTGGACTGAAAGGGCAGTCGCCACCGAGAGCATTCCGTACGCGACTTCCTCGTTAACCACGGCGGCCGTCACCGGATCCGCCTCGTAGCCGCCGTACTCGGCGGGGACCGTCAGCCCCGTCAGATCGAGGTCGGCGAGGCCGTCCCAGACGGCTTCGGGAAACTCCTGCTCCCTGTCGGCCTCGAGCGCGGTCGGCCTGATCTCCTCGCGCGCGAACTCCCGGACGGCCTCGCGGACCGCTTCCTGCTCCGCAGTGAGTTCCATAGCGGCCATTGGACGGCCGTCGCAAAAGTCCCGGTGTCGGACGCTCGTCGCGAGTGCGGCGAGTGGAACTCAGATCACATCGAGTTCCAGCGCCTGAAGCGCCTCGCGCATCTCCCGTGCGGAGTCGTCATCCTTCAGCCGGAGCGGGCTCCGCAACGGGCCGGCGTCGAAGTCCCGCATTCTGAGTGCGGTCTTGACGCCGGACATGTACGCGCCGCCGGTCTTGAACGCGTCTCGCACATCGAATATTTCGCTCTGGAGTTCCCGCGCTCGTTCGTCGTCGCCCGCGTCGTAGGCGTCATAGCAGTCGACGACGAGTTCCGGGAACGCGTTTGCGACCGCGCTGACCGCGCCCGAACAGCCGACGGCGAGCCCGGTGAAGATCAGCGAGTCCGACCCCGCGAGGAAGGTCAGGTCGGGGTGGGCGTCGATCGCCTGGGCGAGCCACGGCACGTCCTTGCTCGAGTCCTTGCAGCCGACGACGTTGTCGATATCTGCGAGCGCAGCGAGGGTGTCGAGCGACAGTTCGTTGCCGGTCTTGCTCGGGATGTGGTAGATATAGACCGGTACGTCGACGGCCTCGGCGACCCGTCGATAGTGCTCGAGGGCACCGTCGTGGTCCAGCGGATAGTAGTACGGCGTCACGACGACGATGCCGTCCGCGCCAACGGATTCGGCGTGTTCGGCGTGGGCGACTGTCCGATAGGTACTGGGAGCGCCGACGCCGGCGATGACTGGCACGTCATCACCGACTTCATCGACGACCGCCTCGACGATCCGGTCGCGCTCCGGGCCCGAGAGCAGCGGGAACTCGCCGTTGGTTCCGAGCGGAAAGACGCCGTGTACCCCGCGGTCGACGACGAAACGGGCGTGTGCAGCCGTCGTCTCGTAATCGACGGACTCGTCCTCCCGGAACGCGGTGACGGTCGGCGGCACGACGCCGCGAAGCGACAGCGGGTCGGCGGCGCCGGAATCGTGATTCGCCATGCAACACACTCCGTCGGGGACGGCCAAAAAACGCCTGCCGCCGCGACTCGCTCGACCGCTCGAATAGCCACCGGTCGCCGAACGCGAGCGAACGACGCCCCGCCGACCTCGAGTCAGTCCGGCGTCGCCACCTCGCCCGACGGGCTCTCCAACTGCTCGCCCGCGAGGACGCGGTTCGCCCGACGGAGCCGCTCGGAGAGCGCCTGATGAGAGATGTCGAGTTCGTTCGCGAGCTCCTCGAGCGAGATTTCCCGCGGGACGTCGTAGTAGCCCTGCCGATACGCCTCGGCGATCGCCTCCTGCTGGGGCTCGGTCAGCGCCGCCGTCGTCTCGAGTTCCTCGTCCTGTCCGGCCTCGACCATGCGTCTCACGTCGACCCGAACGCCGCAGTCCTCGATGGCTGAGACAGCGTCCGACAGCTCCTCACGGTGGGGGAAGAGGAGCCGGAGCGTCCACTGGCCGTCGGTCACCTGCGCGTCGAGAACCGTCCCGCCGTCGGTGTAGACGCACTGACAGACGGACTCGACGGTCGCCGCGTACTCCAAGCGGTAGAACAGTTCGCCGTCCTCGGTGTTCCCGAGCAGCCGTCGGTACTCGGCAACGGTCGGATCCGATTCGAGAGCCGTCTCGAGGTCGTCGCGGTCGACGTTCGAAAACCAGACGAGCGGGACGGTCCGGGTCGGCCCTTCCGCGACGACGCTTTCGACGCGGACGTCGAGGGACGGTAGTTGCTGGAGGGTCTCTGCGAGTGCGAACTCGTCCGTCGAAAGCGAAAGTTCTGCGATCGTCGTCATTGGTGGATCACCTCGTAGCGCTGGCTCGAGTCCGGTCGGTGAACGACGCCGCTGTCGTGGTGCTGGGACTCGATTCGTCTCATAAATCTCCAGCCGATCCGCTCGGTGTCGTCGCGAACGCCTCGTCCATTGCGGCTGTGAGGGCGCCGTCGACAGTACGCTCACCGGATCGTGCTGAGAGAAGGAACAACTCGGATACGCTTGATGAGCGGGCCTTTGTATTCCGGCCGTTTAAGAGAGTAAGTCGCGTCTGACGACGGTCAGAATCACGTGACTGAGACGGAATGTCGACGGGATCTATCGGACGGCAATGTCGAACGGACGGCAGTTCGGATCCGGATCGGGTGACACTGTACGCGCGAAACGAGTACGATCGATCACCCGAGATGCGCCAGCCGATTGAGCGCGTACACCGTCCGGAGCACGTCGACGCTCTTCCCGCGATCGAAGACGAGTTCGTCCGTCTCGAGGACGTGCTGGAGGGTCTCCTGCGAGGCGTGTTCCGGGGCGGCCGCGATCCCGGCGTCGGTGTCGGCGACCCACTCCATCACGCGCAGATCGCTCTTGGAGTCGCCCATCACGAGCGCGAAGGGGTTCTCGACTCCGAGTACGTCGAGCGCGCGTTGGACGCCCACCACCTTATTCAACTCGAGGCTACCGATTTCGGCCGCATCGGCCTCGTAGTAGGCGACGTCGATCCGTTCGAGGGTCGCTTCGAGCCGGTCGGGGACGTCGTCGGTCGCGAGGTCGGGGTACGCCCCCTCGCCCTCGAGGACCGCCCTGATCTCCGGGTCCTGGCCGGCGTAGAAGGCGCGGGTCCAGTCGGTGATCGTTTCGTCGCCGGGCGTCAGCTCACTCTCGCCGCCGGTGGCTGATTCCCCGTTCTCACCGTTCACCTCCTTGCCTGCATCCTCGAGCACCCGTCCGACGGCATCGGCGAGCAGATCGATGAGATAGACCAGCGCCTCGTCGATGATTTCGCGGGCGTCCGCGGACCCGGTTTCGTAGTTGGGCTTCATCGTGACGTTGAACTCGTTGCCCTGGAGGTGGCAGCCCCGGCGGAGTTCCTCGGGCGCCTCCGGTAAGACGCGCGACCGGACGTCGTCGAAGACGGTTCGAATGGACTCATCGAGGTCTTCGTAAAGCAACTGTTTCGTCTCCGCACCGTGGCCCGGCGTGAACACGCCCGTCCCCGCCTCGTAGACGATCGAGAGGTTCCCCGAGTGGACGATCTCACTCCCCAGCCCCTGGATCGCAAAGCCCTTGACGTTCTCTAAGGTCTGGCCCGTGCAGATGACGATCGGGACGCCGGCCTCGTGGAACTCCGTCAGGAAGTGCAGCGTCTCCCGGGGGATCTCGTTGTCCGTTCCACCGGCGGAGCGCAGCGTCTCGTCGACGTCGAGCACGAGGACGTTCACCGCGCGGCCGTACTTCGCCTCGAGGTCGAGCGCGGTGAAGGCCTGATCGCGAGTCGTGCGGGCGGCGATCTCCGCGAACGTCTCGCCGGCCGCGAACGCCGACCGGATCTCGTCCTTACGATCCTCGAGTTCCTCGGTCGCCTCCTGCCAGTGCTCGAGCGCGACTCTGGAGTCGACCGCCGGGAAGACGTCGACGAACTCCTGGTACTCCCGCAACGTCGCCGTGTCGTGCTCGTCGTAGAGCCGATAGACGAGATCGTACCGTTCCATGTGGGCTACAGGCATGGGCGGACGGATAACCGTTTCCGGTCGCAGTCGTTCTGGCCGAAACCGTTTCGATCGCAGTCGTTCCGATCGCAGTCAGTTCGCCGCTCGATCGATCCCGGCCGGACGATCTCACGTCTCCGATATCCGAGCATGATGATATTTACTCGAGTAGGAATAAATATTTAACGTCACGGTTCCTACCGGGAGACAATGAAGGCCATCGCAGTCCAGCCCGGAGCGGGTCTCCCGGAGGTCGTCGACCGACCCGTTCCGGAACCCGCTCCCGGCGAAGCGCTCGTACGGATCTGTCGCGTCGGTATCGACGGGACCGATTACGAGGTCATCGACGGGGACCACGGAAGCGTTCCCGACGGAGACGACCGGCTGATCCTCGGACACGAGGCCGTCGGCATCGTCGAAGACGCGAACGGAACCGACCTCGAGGACGGACAGTACGTCGTCCCGACGGTGCGACGGCCGCCAGCGGGCGCCGAGACGAACGACTACTTCGAGGCGGGCGAGCCTGACATGGCCCCCGACGGCGAGTACGTCGAACGCGGTATCGTCGGCGCACACGGGTTCATGGCGGAGTACATTACAAGCCCGGCAGCTGATCTCGTTCCGATTCCGGCCGAGCTAGCGCAGTGGGGCTTTCTCGTGGAACCGATCAGCATTACCGAAAAGGCGATCGAACACGCTCGCGCGACGCGCTCAGCGTTCGACTGGCGGCCCGAATCCGCGCTCGTCCTCGGCACCGGCTCGCTGGGGCTGTTGACCGTCGCGATGTTCGCGGAGACGCTCGATTACGAGCGGGTCTACTGTCTCGGGCGGAAGGATCGACCACACCCAACGATCGACATCGCGGAGCGACTCGGCGCGACCTACATCGATTCCCGCGAGACGCCGGTCTCCGCTATCACGGGCGCGTACGAGCCGATGGACGTCGTCTACGAGGCGACCGGTCACGCGAAACACGCCTTCGAATCAATCGACGCGCTCGCCCCCAACGGCGTCGCCGCCCTGCTCGGCGTCCCCGCCGACTGGTCGTTCGAAGTCGACGGCGGCCGACTGCACCGCGAACTCGTGTTGCACAACAAGGCACTTGTCGGCAGCGTCAACTCCAACCGCCGCCACTTCGAGCGGGCAATCGAGACGCTCTCGAGCCTTCCCGACTGGGTGCTCGAGTCGACCGTGACCGGCGTCTACGACCTCGAGTCGGTCGATCGGGCGTTCCCCAAGGCGACCGCGCGCGTCCCGGCGGCCGGACACGCATCGACGGCGGGGGCGGATGACGACACGACTATAAAAACGGCGGTCGAATTCGCATCCATATGAAAAACGTCGACGACTTGATCGAGAGCGCGGCCGAGCTCGCGGCTCGCGGTCTCTCGAAGGGAGAGATCGCAGACGAGTTGAACGTCTCCCGGGAGACCGCAAGCTGGCTCGTCGAGCGTAGCGGAACGACCCCGCAGGCGACCGAACAACCGCCCCAGCGAACCGATGAAACCCCCGGTGCGAGCGGCCCACAGGACATCCACGTCGACTGGTCCGCGATCGGCCGGGACAGCAAACGGATGAGCGCCATCGCCTCGGCGATGGCCGACATGCTCGCCAAACACGGCGAAGACGTGGATCTGACGATCGGCATCGAGAAAGCCGGCGGCCCGATCGCGACGCTGGTCGCCCGTGAACTCGAGACCGATCTCGGGACCTACACCCCCGCGAAACACCAGTGGGAGGAAGGCGACATCGAGGATCTCGGTGGCACGTTCTCCAGGAATTTCGCCGGTATCCGCGATCGGGAATGTTACATCGTTGACGATACAATCACCAGCGGCACCACCATGCGCGAGACGATCGAGGCGATCCGCGCCGAGGGCGGCAAACCGCTCGCCTGCGTCGTCATCGCCGACAAACAGGGTCTCGAGGAACTCGAGGGCGTCCCCGTCTACTCGCTCTTGCAGGTCATCAGCGTCGGCAAGGACGACTAGCCGACGGACGCAGTCGCTGGATCGAATACGTGATGCGATAAAGTCGAGAGAGGGTACCGAGTTCGCCTTCGGCTACCCGTGAATGCCCATCGCTTCGATCTGCTCCTGATAGCGGTTCCGGATCGTCACCTCGGTCACCTGTGCGACGTCGGCGACCTCGCGCTGGGTCTTCTTCTCGTTGCAGAGCAGGGACGCAGCGTAGATCGCGGCCGCGGCGTACCCCGTCGGTGACTTGCCCGAAAGTAGTCCTTCCTCGGCCGTCTTCTCGATAATTTCGTTGGCCTTGGTCTGGACCTCTTCGGACAGTTCGAGTTCAGAACAGAAGCGCGGGACGTACTTTTTCGGGTCGACGGGACGCATCTCGAGGCCGAGTTCCTGCGAGATGTATCGATACGTGCGACCGATTTCTTTGCGTTCGACGCGCGAGACTTCCGAGATCTCCTCGAGGCTTCGCGGGATCCCTTCCTTGCGACAGGCGGCGTACAGCGCGGACGTCGCGACCCCTTCGATCGATCGTCCGCGGATGAGGTCTTCTTTGAGCGCGCGCCGATAGATGACCGACGCGACCTCCCGAACCGAGCGCGGGACGCCGAGCGCGGATGCCATCCGATCGATCTCGCTGAGCGCGAACTGGAGGTTCCGCTCGCCGGCGTCTTTGGTTCGAATGCGTTCTTGCCACTTGCGCAACCGGTGCATCTGGCTGCGTTTTTTCGAAGAAATCGAGCGGCCGTAGGCGTCCTTGTCTTTCCAGTCGATTGTCGTCGTCAGCCCCTTGTCGTGCATCGTCTGGGTCGTCGGCGCGCCGACGCGGGACTTTTCTTGCCGTTCGGAGTGATTGAACGCCCGCCACTCCGGGCCTGGGTCGATCTGTTCCTCCTCCACGACGAGCCCACAGTCTTCGCAGATGAGCTCTCCCCGGTCGGAGTCCTTGACGAGATTGTCCGATTCACACTCGGGGCAGGCACGTTCCCCCTCTTGTTCCTCGGTCTCGTCCGTCTCGCGCGTTCGCTCCCGCTGGCGGGTGGACCGTGTCATCGCACTTTTATAGTAGTCTCATTATGGTACATAAAGATTTGGGAGGGGGTTTCGGCTGGTGCTCCGTATCGCTCGAAAACAGCCGACTCAAGGGTATACTCCCGAGTTTTACGAAACGGAACCGGAAAACCTTTATCCGATTCTGGCCGATCACGGAGACGAATGCCGGTCATCGAGTGCGACGTCGAGGCGGCCCGCGAACGACTCGAGGAGGCGGACGTCGCCGTCGACTCGGGAAACACTGACCACGAGCGCTGGCGGGCGAGCCGCGGCGGTGCCACGGCCGTCGCCTATGACGACAAGATTGTGATTCAGGGATCGGACCCGCGGGATATCGAGGCATTGCTCCGCGAGCACGGCGGACGCGCCCACGTCTATTTCGACGGCGGTTCCCGTGGCAATCCCGGTCCCGCCGGAATCGGCTGGGTGATCGTCACCGGCGACGGAATCGTCGCCGAGAACGGCGAAACGATCGGGACGGCCACGAACAACCAGGCCGAGTACGAGGCGCTGATCGCGGGCCTCGAGGCCGCGCGCGATTACGACTACGACGAGGTACACGTCCGCGGCGACTCCGAACTCATCGTCAAGCAGGTCCGCGGCGAGTACGATACGAACAACCCAGAACTCCGCGAGAAGCGCGTGACCGTCCACGAGCTGCTGCAGTCGTTCGACGAGTGGACCCTCGAGTACGTCCCTCGAGAGGCCAACGACCGCGCTGACGGCCTCGTGAACGAGGCTCTAGATCAGGCCTAGGGTCGCTCAATTCGGGGGAACGACGTATCACTTCGGACTGGTCAATCGGAATGGTGGCGCGCGCTGTGCCGCGGCGAACGGAGGCGAGGCGTGAACGAAGTGAGCGCCTCAGAAAGCGAACGGTGACCGCAGGGAGCCGTGAGCCGTGTGAGCCGCGGCCCGAAGCCGTGCGAGGTCTTCGCGAACTCTGTGAGCGAAGGCTTGTCAGAGCTTGCTCTGACGGTGGATGAGCGAACGACCGCAGGGAGTGAGCGAATCGGTTGGGGAGGGTGTGGCCTCTCCGTGTTGCCACGATAGTAGGACGCTTCTTTTACCATATTCCATCAGCACCTACTGTTCCATTCCCAACTCGTTCTTCGCTGTGCTCACTCGGAGTGAATCAGCAAGGGGAAAACCGTTCGAGCGCGTACGCTCTCCCATGACCGATCCGAACGCAGTCGACGCCGACGCTTCGGGTGACCAGCAGGGCGGAGACGATGCCACCGATCCGAGCAAGTCGGACATCCCCAGAGAGGTCGTCGACGAAGTCGAACGACTAACCCGGCTCGAGCGCACCGCGGTCGACGAAAACGAAGTTGAGGCCTACGAAAATCGATCCGATGAACTGCTCGACGAGCACGACTTCACGTCCCGCATCCGCAACGAAGACGGCGACGATGTTCTGGTACTCCATCCCGAGGAGTGGCACGAGGACGGCGTCATCCGAACCGATCGCATCGAGGACATCGACCGCGCGGTCGAGATTCCGCTCGAGGGGGCCGAGAGTCCGGACGACTGGGAAGCAGTCGACGAGCACAACCGCGACCTCGTCGCGGCGGTCCGAGCGGATCACGGCGACGTGCACGGCGACAACGCGGCGATGCTGGCCGATTTCGCGGGCAATCACTACGCGAAGCCGATGGATGAACTAACGGGTGACGAACTCGCGGAGTTTCGGACGGAATACGTCGTCAGGAACGCCTGGCCGTCCGAAAAACAGCAAAATGTGTTGGCGGAGTCGATCGAACTCGTCTTCGAGGCGGCAACCGAGCCGGTCCCGAAGCGCCAGTTCTAGTAGCTGTTCTCGACGATGTCGCGGATCTCGTCGGCGCGGTCGTCGCCCGTGACGACCTTCGAGAGCGACCACTGAATGCCGTCGAGGACGGCGTCGTAGCCGTCGTCGGTCAGCGAGTACTGGTTCGTTCGCTTGTCGAGTTCGCTCTTCTCGACCAGGCCCAGATCGACGAGCTCGTCGAGGTTGGGGTAGAGTCGTCCGTGGTTTACTTCCGTCCCGTAGTAGTCCTCGAGCTCTCGCTTGATCGCCAGGCCGTACATCGGCTCCTTCGCGAGGATGACGAGGATGTTGTTCTGGAAGGCGGTGAGTTCGCGTGCAATACTCTGTTCGCCGGTGATTGATTGTGCCTCTGACATACGTGTGCAAATGTTACCAGAGTATTTAAGACTTGTCAACTATTCCTTCGTATCAGCCGGTGTACAACCTGCTACCAGCCACAATACCGCCGGATACGGGTGTATGTGCCTGATTCGTGTCTTTTGGATATCTGGCAACCGTCACGTAGTTCGTGACACTCGATTACGAAAGTACTTTTTGATCGACCGTGAACTCTCAGGTACATGGTCAACCTCTGGGAAGACCTCGAGACCGGACCGAATCCGCCAGAAGAGATCTACGCCGTCGTGGAGTGTCTCAAGGGCGAGCGAAACAAGTACGAGTACGACAAGGACGTTCCGGGCGTCGTCCTCGATCGGGTCCTGCACAGCAACGTCCATTATCCGAGCGACTACGGCTTCATCCCGCAGTCCTATTACGACGACGAGGACCCCTTCGACGTACTCGTGCTCGTCGAGGATGCGACGTTCCCCGGGTGCGTTATCGAGGCCCGTCCCGTCGCACTGATGAAGATGGACGACGACGGTGAGCAAGACGACAAGGTCATCGCCGTCCCGAGCGAGGACCCGCGCTACGACCACATCCAGAATCTCGACGACATCCCACAACAGGAACTCGACGAGATCGACGAGTTCTTCTCGACGTACAAGAACCTCGAGGAGGGCAAGGAAGTCGAGACGCTAGGCTGGGAGGACAAACAGGCGGCCTACGACGCGATCGAACACGCCCAGGATCTCTACGACGAGAACTTCTAGCGACGGACCGAACTGCAGTGCGATCTGCGTTTCGATCTGTTTGTTCTCGCGGGACGCTGATAAGGTGTATCGGAGATGGCCATCAAGTCGGAATACAGGACCGAGAGACACGACCGAGTCGTGAATTACGAAACGCCCGAGTAGCGACGATACTCCCGTTGATTCCCGTGAGTAATCCGCGGCCGGTCGGGACATGCATTATGAGCATGGGTAATTTTATCCCCGTACATCCCGTTATTCCTCCGTGTATGGCAGCATCCGACTACCCCGCGCGAACGCCTCCGTCGGCCGACGACGCGGTCGAGGCCGCCGCCGGCATGGCCCATCCCACGGTCGTTCCAACTAACTTCGACCCCGAGGACGCGAACGGCCGCGAGGAGTAACGATTCCGCCGTCCGCCCCGATTCAGCGATCGTCTGTCCCGGCCCATTAATCAACTACCGATCACCGACATCCCCGGCGGCTGACTCCCGAATTCCCGACGGCCGTCCGGCGGTGTAGCGACCGGAGTGTCAGCCGTTCGCAAAAGACTGTCTCGAAACGAAGCTTCTTGTATCCGGTCGGACTACGTCCGCCCATGGGTCTGTTCGACCGACTACGGGGCGACGGCGACCCCCGTGTCGCATTTATCGGGGTCGACGGCGTGCCGTATAGTCTCCTCTCGGAGAACGAGGAACTGTTCCCGAACTTCGCTGCGATCGCCGACGACGGGACCGCCGAGGAAATCTCGAGCATCGTTCCACCGGAATCCAGCGCCTGCTGGCCGTCGCTAACGACCGGTGTGAACCCCGGTGAGACGGGGGTGTATGGCTTTCAGGACCGCGAGGTCGGCACCTACGACACGTACGTCCCGATGGGCCGCGACGTCCAGGCTGACCGCGTCTGGGACCGCGTCCAGGAGAACGGACGCAAGGCAACGGTGATGAACGTCCCCGTCACCTTCCCGCCCCAGCGCGACGTCCAGCGGATGGTGTCGGGCTTCCTCTCACCCGGCCTCGACAAGGCGGCCTATCCCGATGACGTCCGCGACTACCTCGAGACACTCGACTACCGGATCGACGTCAATCCGAAACTCGGCCATCAGGACGACAAATCCGATTTCATTGAGGACGCCCACGCGACGGTCGATGCGCAGTACGAGGCCTTCCAGCACTACATCGAGGAGGACGATTGGGACCTGTTCTTCGGCGTCTTCATGACCACCGACCGGGTCAACCACTTCTTGTTCAAGGACTACGAGCGCGACGGGGAGTACCGCGACGAGTTTATCGAGTTCTACAGGAAGGTCGACGACTACATCGGTCGGCTGCGCGACTCGCTGCCGGAGGACGTCACCCTGATCGTCGCCTCCGATCACGGCTTTACCAGCCTCGACTACGAGGTCCACTTCAATGAGTGGCTCCGGGAGGAGGGCTGGCTCTCCTTCGGAACCGACGAGCCCGAAGAGTTGGGCGACATCGCCGACGACGCGAAGGCGTACTCGTTCATCCCCGGGCGTTTCTACATCAACCTCGAGGGCCGCGAACCCCGCGGTGCCGTCCCCGAAGACGAATACGACGCGGTTCGCGACGAACTCAAAGCTGACCTTGAGGCGCTCGAGGGGCCAAACGGCAACAAGGTGGTCGACCGCGTCGTCGAGAAGGAGGAAGCCTTCCGCGGTGATCACGCCGACATCGCACCCGACCTGGTCGCGATTCCGACCAACGGCTTCGACCTCAAATCCGGCTTCAAGGCCGACTCCGAGATCTTTACCACGGGGCCGCGCAACGGGATGCACAGCTTCGACGATACGTCGCTGTACATCGACAGCCCGGACGCGACGATCGAGGACGCCGATCTGTTCGACATCACGCCGACGATCCTCGATCTGATGGAGATCGAGTACAGTCGTGGCGATTTCGACGGCACGAGTCTCGCTTGACCGCCGTCCCGTCAGTTCGCTGAACAGGCGAAGGTGTACTTTTGTCCGTATCCCGGCTGATAGTATGAATGATGAAATGAGTGATATTCGTGTCGTCGGAGCGAGTGTGCCGCTCGCCTTCTTGCTCGCCGGCGTCGTTAGCGCGATCACCGAGAGCCCGGCCGTGCTCGGCGTCACGCCGGTCGGAATCGCGATCTATCTGGCCGTCGGCGTTGGACTGCCCCAGTACCTGCTGTCGCGTCGGACTGGCTCGCGACTCCGACTGGGACTTGCCCGTCTCGCAGCCGCCGGTGGGGCGTTCGTCGCGGTCGCGGGCATCGGGACCGGTTCTCTGCACGCCGAGTGGAGCGGCGGGCTCGTCGCGATCCTGTTCGCCGTCGTCCTCGGAAACGTCCTCGGCGCGGGCGTCCGCGAATTCCAGTCGGGGTATCGATCGACGTCGCGGCCGTAATCCACCACCGCCACCGCTCCGATTCGATCCCGTTTTCCGGCCGGCACCGAACCGCCCTCTATGGACGAGGTCATTCACGCTCGCGGCCACGAGAACGTTAGCGCCGAGCACGCGAGCACCTTCGAAGTGACGACGGACGACTTTCTCACCGCCGCCGGCGACTGCATCCTCGCGATCGAGGCCGACCGCGCGCCGGCGGATTTCGATCCCGACTTCGTCGCGGCCTGCCGGGACGTCGACGCGACGATCACGGTCACCCTCGAGGCCGACGGGCACACGGAATCCGTGACGGGGCGCGGCGATCCGGCTCTCGAGTTCACGAGCGAGCGCAGCGCGGTCGGCCGGACGAGCGACTACGTGGACGACCGAACGATCGTTCTCGGTACCGAGTTTGCGGCCGAGGGGTTCGACCGCGACCTCGTCGCAGCACTGGCCGACGGGGCCGAAGCGACGGTGACCATTTCCGTCGAGTGAGCTCGGTCGCAGTACGGAACCGGCGGGGACGAGTCCGACCTCCGTCGCGGTTTTGGTCGCCGAGTCCGAACGGACGGCTATGAGCGACGATCCTGAGCCGACCATGAACATCAGCGGCGGCAGGGCGGGCGGCGGTGCGGCCGCGGAGTTCGATCCCGCGACGGCCGACACACGCGCGGAACGCGTCGTCGATCGACTGGGCGAGCGATACTGGCAGAAAACGTACGGTGGACAGGACGCCTTCACCTGCCTCGTCCGGACAATTCTAAGTCAGAACACCAGCGACAAGGCGAGTCAGCCGGCCCACGACGCGCTGCTCGAGCGCTATGACGGCGGTGCGTCCCAACGCGACGCGAACGGTGCGAACAGTGTGAGCGGTGCGAGGCGCGAACGACGCGAGGGTCTCGATGATGCGAACGACGAAGCCGTGAGCGGGCACCCGCGAGCCGAAGGCGTCGACCTCGCCGAATCGCTCGCGGACGCCGAGCAGTCGATTCTCGCCGAAACGATCAGCGGTGCGGGGTTGTACAACCAGAAGTCCGAGACGCTCATCGACACCGCGGCGTGGGTCGTGGAGACGTTCGGCTCCGCAACCGAATTTGATGCGTTCGTCAGGGACGAGGACCCCGAAACGGTGCGCGAGACGCTGCTCGAGGTCCGCGGCGTCGGGCCGAAGACCGCCGACTGCGTGTTGCTCTTCGCGGGCGGTCGCAGCGGCGTTTTCCCCGTCGACACGCACGTCCACCGGATCTATCGGCGCATGGGGATCGCCCCGCCGGATGCGGACCACGAGGAGGTTCGGGCCGTCCTCGAGCGCGACGTGCCCGCGGCGAAGTGCGGCTTCGGCCACACGGCGACGATCCAGTTCGGCCGCGAGTACTGCACGGCGCGCAAGCCCGCCTGCCTCGAGGATCCCGACGCCTGTCCGATGGCCGATAGCTGCGATCAGGTGGGAGTCTACCCCGCGACGGGCGAGGTCGTCGACCCCGCAGAGGCACCCGAGTGAGCGGCCGGCCGATCGAGCGGCGTCCGTCGGCGTTCGCCGGACTCGAGTTCGCATCCCGAGGCCCAGTCAGCGGTTTTAACCAACCGTTCTTTCATAGATGAATCAATGGTTGCATTCACGGAGGCGGAACGGGACGCGGTGTACAAGACGATCTACGCCCGACGCGATATCCGGCGATTTCGTGACGACCCGATTCCGGATGAGCTCCTCGAGCGGCTGATTCGAGCGGCACATCACGCCCCGAGCGTCGGCTTTTCGCAACCGTGGGACCTCGTCGTCGTCAGCGACGACGGGACGAAAGCCGACATCGCCGCGATTGCAGAGCGTGCCATCGCGGCCGCTCGCGAAGGCTACGAGGAGCCCCGGAAAAGCGAGTTCGCCGCGCTGAAACTCGAGGGGATCCGCGAGTCGCCGATCAACGTCTGCGTGACCTGCGATCCGACTCGCGGCGCTCCCCACGTGTTGGGTCGCAGTTCGATGACACAGACCGACGTCTACTCGACCTGTCTCGCAGTGCAGAACCTCTGGCTTGCCGCTCGAGCGGAAGGCGTCGGCGTCGGCTGGGTGAGCGTCCTCTACCCGCACGAGGTCCGGGAGGTTCTCGGGATTCCACCACACGTGACGCCGGTCGCGTACCTCTGTCTGGGCTATCCCGAGGACGGCTTCCCCGAGGAGCCGGTCCTCCAGCAGGAGGGCTGGCGCGACCGGCTCGAGATGGAACCGCTCGTCCACGAGGAGCGATGGGACGCAGACGAGTCGACCGAGACCGATAGCGAAACAGTCGTTTCGTCGAACAGCAGTTGACGATCGCCCGAGCTGGATTCACTGTGGTCCTGATCCAGCTGGACTCCCTCTGTCTGTTACACGGTTCGATCGTCCATAGTGGCCGACTCGAGCGCGCGCCTCGATCAGGAGGCGCGCGCTCGAGTGACGGGGAAGGGCAGGTCACCTGGCGCGGCGCGCGGATCCGCGCGCCGCGCAAGTGCGGTCCTGGTGGACATGAAAAGGGCGAGGCGAGCCCGCCAGGGCTTCGTGGGAGAATCGAAGATTCTCCCGATGCCGAAAACGCCGACGGCGTTTTCGAGCACGCCGAGGGCTTTCAGAGGAAACGAAAGGTCTCGAGGTTCTTCGGCGCGAAGGTTCGCATGTCGTAGTCGTGGTAGAGGGCGCTCGAGAGGTCCTGCGTGGAGCGTTCGTCGCCGTGGACGCAGAGCACCTTCTCGGGGCGTGGGTTCATCGTTTTGACGAAGTTCTCGAGGCCGGCGCGGTCGGCGTGGCCGGAGAAGCCGTCGACGGTCTCGACGCCCATGTTCAGCGAGAGGGTTCCGCGGCCGTCACCGGAACCCATCGCACCGACTTCGCTGGTCGGGATCTCGTCCCAACCGTTCTGGATGCGTCGGCCGAGGGTTCCCTGGGCCTGGTAGCCGACGAAGACGAGCGACGAGTCCGGATCGGGGCCGAGATGGCCGAGCCAGGACATGATCGGGCCGCCGGTGACCATCCCGGAGGTCGAGAGGATGATACAAGGTTCGCCGTCGGCGACCTCCTGTCGTTCCTCCTCGCCGGCGTCGATGTGGTTGAACTCCTCGGCGAGGAACGGGTTCTCGTCCTCGTGGAAGATCCGGTCTCGCAGATCGTCCCGGAGGTACTCGGGATAGGTGGTGTGGATCGCCGTCGCCTCCCAGATCATCCCGTCGAGGTGGACCGGCATCTCGGGGATTTTCCCGTTGCGCATCGCCTCCTCGAGGACGAGCATGATCTCCTGTGACCGACCGACTGCGAAGGCGGGGATAACGACCTTTCCGTCCTTTTCGTAGGTCTCGTTGATGACCTCTATCAGGTTCCGCTCGGAGTCTTGCTGGTCGGTCTGATAGTCGTTTCGACCGCCGTAGGTCGACTCGAGGACGAGCGTCTCGACGCGGGGGAAGTCGTTGACCGCGCCGTTGAACAGGCGGGTGTCGTCGTAGTGAATGTCGCCGGAGAACGCGACGTTATAGAGGCCATCACCGATGTGGAAGTGCGAGACGGCCGAGCCGAGGATGTGACCGGCGTTGTGGAAAGTGAGTTTGACGTCCGGCGCGATGTCGGTGACATCTCCATACTCGAGGGGGATGCAGTGTTTGATCGCCTCGCGGACCTGCTCGCTCTCGTAGGGCGGGCTCCGGCCTTCCTTGGCCGCGACATCGAGGTAGTCCAGCGTCAGCAGCCCCATCAGATCTCGCGTCGGTTCGGTACAGTAGATCGGGCCGTCGTAGCCGTACTTGAACAGCAGCGGAATCAGCGCGGAGTGGTCGAGGTGGGCGTGCGTGAGGACGACCGCGTCGATGGTCTGCGGCCCAGCGCCGAGCGCTTCGGGCGCGTGGAGATAGGGCACTTCACCCTCGGCACCCGGTTTGTCACCGCAGTCGATGAGGATCCGCGTCTCGGGCGTCGAGAGGATGAACGATGCGCGGCCGACCTCGCGACAGCACCCTAGCGTCGTGATGCGGACATACTCGTCGTCGGACATCTCCTCGCGGTGGATCTGCCGACCGACCTTCTCGAGGATATCGCGGCGCTCGTCGCGCTCCTGTTTGAGAAAGCTGCGGACGTTCGAGACGGTCGAGGATTCGATCGGCGGCGTGCGGACGACTTCGGGCGTCCAGCCGACGGTCTTCGTGATTTCGCGGAGCGTTGACCCGTGGCGGCCGATGACCATGCCGGGCTTTTCGGCCTCAATGACGACCTCGCCGGTGTCGGCGTGGAAGTCAAGGTCAGTGATCCCCGCGTCCTCGGGGACGACGTTCATGATCTCCTCCCGGGCCTGTTCGGGTCGCGAGAGGACGCTTGGGTCGGGCCGGACGGTGATCCGCTTGCGGAGTTTGCTCGCGAGCTGCCGAATGAGGTCGCCCTGCTGGGCGAACTTCTTCGGATCGCGCGTGTAGACCACCAGTTCGGGGCCTTCGTATTTCACCGAGGAGACCGAGATATCGCTCGGTAACTCGCTCGTGATCTGTGCTTCGAGATCGTCGAGTTGCTGCTCTACAGTGCTCATAGGTCGCCAATGTGGCTTGCGTGAACTCGCCGCCCGGGATCGAGTGCGCCGCCGGGTGGGGCAGAAGCGATAGGAGACTGTCGACGGATTTCAGTGCCGTGACGTCTGCTGACGGATAGCCGCCACGCCACGTGTGAGCGTCGTCCAAATAGGACAACGTAGCTCACACTCCGTCTCGTCTCCCGAATCATCGTATCCTACTCCGTACCTGACGAAGACGCTCCCGGATCGGTTATCCTGGTTCGTGCGGGACAATTCCAGGGAGAACCCGCTTACTCGAGGCTATTCTTTGCGTAGTATAAAAGCCTTCGCAAAACCTGACCACAGAGGGAGCATACTGTCGGCAGACAGTTACTGAACGGTTGACCGCGTCGCGATCACAACCCGGTCACATTCAGATCGTGGTATGGTACTATAGCAGCCACTGAACGTCATTGCACGCCTGATCGACCGACAGCTGTCCGATCAGTGTGTGAATCGTTTCAGTGGCTACTATATCGCGCTCGACGACGGCACAGTTAGGACCGATGGTACAGCGTTTTGGGGACCGGTATCGTCCTCCCCTCCATGCACATCACGCCTGCTCGAGTCCGCGAGGAACGAAATTGGGTCGTCGACCGTACCGATCGGGTCGTCCCCCTCATCAACGACGTTCGCGACGACCTCGGCGAGGTCTTCGGGACCGACGTGGACGCGGTGACGGCGGACCGGTATCGTGAGGAGGTCGACGCCGTCTTCGCCGACGGCGATCTGGCCGTCAACGTCGCCGCCCTGGTCGCCATCCTCAGGGACCTCGACGTGGAAAACGATTACCCGGGGTTCGTGGTCGACGAACTCCTCGGCCGCGAACTGGCCGCGACGATCGCCGGCCCACAGCCGCTGCGGACGCTCGGCGAGGCGACCTTCCACTACGCCGATCTCCAGGTCCACGGCGATGCGAGCGAAAACGCCGGTATCGACGACTGCGAGGCGGCGCTCGCAGCCGGCTTTCAGGAGCGACTACCCGGCTGGAACTGGACCGAACGCGAGAGTCCGTTCTCGCTCGAGCGGTAACTCCGTCGAGAGGGGAATATCCGACTGTCAGCCGGTGTTCGAGTTACTCGGCCGTCTCGTTGCCGGAACCGGATCCGCTGGTCACGTTGCCGGAGTCGGAACCGTTCGTCTCGTTCCCCTCCTGTGCTCGCTGCTGTTCTTCGAGCATCGCCCGTTGTTGCTCCCGGCGCTGCTGTTGCTGAACGAGTAGCTCGTACTGCTCGCCGGGATAGATCCCGGTGACGTCGCCGTTCCGAAGCGCGTCCATGATCGCACCGTCGGAGCCGGTGACGCGGAAGAGTCCGTACTCGGTCTCAGACGCCTCGATCGTGAAGTCGCGTTCGCTCGCCGATTCCTCGAACGCCGTCGCGGTCTCCGCGACCAGTTCGCGTTGTCGCTCTCGATAGACCTGCTGGGCCTCCTGCTGGCTGAGGTTCTCGTCGCTGGCATTGTTCTGCACCTCCTCTTGCAGGCTCGTCAGCGCCTCCCGGTCCGGCTGGACTGCGACCGTCACTGCGTTGCCTCCGTCCTCCGAATCGTTCTGTGCGAGCGACTCGAGCTGGGAGCACCCGGCCAGCGACGCGGCCGTACCGGTGGCGGTCAGTGCGAGGAACCCGCGACGGGTCGATAGGTTCGGCATCGTGTCTTGCGCGGGGACGAACGTGGATATACCTTCTGCGTCGGGCCGCATTCAAACGCGACGAATCGATGGAGAATCCGCACGACAGCGGGCACCTTTTATCCGTCCCCGGGCTAGCGTGACCAGTGACGGACTCCGAGTACGGCCACGGAACGGAAACCCTCCAGGGACCGACGCCGGCGGCGGCCCGCGACGTGATCGCCCGCGGAATCGATAGTGACGCCATCGTCACCGTCTACGGTCGCTGCACCGTCGATTACGACGGCCGAGCGACGAGCTATCTCGAGGCGGGCGACCGTCACGTCATGCTCAAACCCGACGGGGCGGCGCTGGTCCACACCGACGAGGGTCAGCAGCCGGTCAACTGGCAGCCGCCGGGCTGCGACCACGACGCGTCCTGCGAGGATGGAACGCTCGTCCTCGAGAGTCTGCGGTCGACGCCGGACGAACGGCTGCGCGTCCGATTTCAGGAGGTCCTGCAGGTGTCCGCGTTCTCGGGCTCGGACGAGAACGAACTCGCCCTCGTGGGGACCGAAGAGGACCTCCGCCAGCGGATTCTCGAGGACCCCGAGCTGCTCGAGACGGGGTTCACGCCGCTGGCGACCGAGCGCGACACGCCGGCCGGTGCGGTCGACATCTACGGCGAGGATTCGGCGGGCCGAGCGGTCGTGGTCGAACTGAAGCGTCGCCGGGTCGGTCCCGACGCCGTGAGCCAACTCCGACGCTACGTTGACGCCCTCGAACGTGATTTACACGCCGATGCGGCCGTTCGCGGGATACTGGTCGCTCCGTCAGTGACCGAGCGCGCCCAGCGGCTGCTGACCGAGCACGGCCTCGAGTTCGTTTCGCTCGAGCCGCCGGCCGAGTGAGCGACGTGAGACGTGCTCGGTTCTCGAGTTGGTTCCCTCCCGCTAGATAATACAGTCAGCACCGACCACCGAGTCCGAAGGGCAGCTCACTGCTGGAATCGACGGCGAACGTGATGATTCGTCGCTGGCGAGTTGATAGTATTACAAGTCACTGAAAAGCATATTAAGTGGCGGAATACGATGGACGACAACCTCTCTCGTTTACAGTCCGCGTTGATCATGGGGTTATCGGGCACAATGGCCCTCTTACTTGTGGCCATTATATTCGACTATCCGAGTGTTTCGAGAGCGTTGCTGGTTGGACTCCTGACGACGATCGTCTGGTATGTTTTCGACCCTCGTCTCCTCGCTAACTCAGGTTGAGCAAAGACCCCATCTACTGTCAAGGCGGGAATATCCATACTTCGGTCTCTTATCGAGAGTTCTTTTAGGTGAGATGAGCGTGCGATCCACTCGTCAGGCCGGATACGTTCCCTCGAGCCGCGTTCGCTCGAGGACGTGGCCATCCATCGCCGACTCGAGGTCGTCCGCGCCGGCGTCGGATCCGAGTTCGAGCGTCGTCTCCAGCGCGAACAGTTTGAACCGGTAGGTGTGTTCTCCATCCGGCGGATTCGGACCGCCGTAGTCGCGCTCTCCCCAATCGTTCGTTCCGACGGTCGCCTCGTCCGACTGCCAGTCTTCCGGAATCGTCTCCGTCTCCGGCGAGACGTTCCAGACCACCCAGTGGTCCCACACTTTTCCGGCGGGTTCCTTCGCGTCGGGGTCGTCTACGATCAGCGCGAGCGCCTCGGCATCGTCCGGAACGCCGTCGATTTCGAGCGGCGGGTTGACGTTGTCTTTCGTGTAGCCGTACTCCTCCGGGATTCGGTCGCCGTGGTCGAACGCGGGACTCTCGAGTGTGAAATCTTCCATGTCGATTTGTACCTCGTGTGACTTCCGCGTCGGCCGTTCACCACCGGAATAGAAGAAACTTACAGTTCCTCCGGGTCACGACCAGTACGACTGGAATCGTTGCGATCGAATCTGTTTCCGGTCAGCGCAGCTGTTATCGGCGAACAGCGAATACCACGATCCCCAGCACCAGCAGTCCGACTCCCCACATCCACGACTGCCCCGGGAGATACGCCAGCAACAGCGTGACGATACCCGAGGTGATGAGCGACCAGCCGATCGTCGTTCGATATGTCATGAAACCCACGACAGCATCGGGATAGTTGTGTGTTGTGCCGGTCACTGCAGCCCGACGACGCACCAAACCGATATTATTTTTCAGGTCGGGTTCGACCTATTCGAATATGGGGAACGATCCGACGATCCGTCGATATCGGCCGGAAGACGGCGATGAGGTCCGTGAGCTACACGAAACGGCCATGCGAGACGTGGGGGCCTACGTCGACACCGTTCCGGATACCGATCTCGAGCGAGTTCTCGAGACATACATCGACGGTGATGGGGAGTTCCTCGTCGGCGACCTGGACGGACGCATCGTCGCGATGGGCGGCTTCCGTCCGGTGGAGGAGACGGACTACATCGCGGAGGTCAGTCCCGGCCTGCTGGACGGCGCAGTCGAACTCACTCGAATGCGCGTCGACCCCGACTATCAGCGACGAGGATACGGCCGACGGATCTACGAGGAACTCGAGCGGCGCGCTCGGTCGCAGGGTGCCACACGGATCGTCCTCGACACGATGGCGAAACAAACCGCAGCGCGCCGACTCTACGAGGCACAGGGCTTCGAAGAAGTCCACCGCGAACGGATCGAGGCGTTCGACGACCCCTTCGAACTCCTCGTCTATCGGAAACCCCTGGTCGACGACGGCTGAGTGGAAAGCGCCGAACTCACTCCTCGAGCGATTGCTTCAGCCGATCGAGTTCCGTCAGCGCCTCGACGGGCGTGAGGTGGGCGAGATCGAGCGCTCGGAGTTCTGCAGCCACGTCTGTCGGCACGTCTCCTCCGTCTGTGGTAGCTGCCGATTCCGCGATCTCGGTTGCTTCGGGCACCGCATCCTCGTTCGAATCACGAGCGGTCGACCTGTCGTCACTCTCCGTCTCGAGGGCATCGTCCGCTTCGCCCGCGACCAGGATCCGCGCGCGGTCGACAACGGAGTCGGGGACGCCGGCCGCGGTCGCGACCTCGACGCCGTACGAGCCCGTCGCCGCGCCGGGCGCGATCTCGTGATGGAAGACGACCTCGCCGTCGACCTGCTCGACCTCGAAATGCAGCGTGAACGCGGCCGCGAGGTCGTCGGCGAGTTCGGTCAGCGGGTGATGGTGGGTCGCGAAGAGGGTCGTCGCACCGACCGCGTCGTGGAGGTGTTCGGTGATCGCCTGCGCGATGGCCATCCCGTCGGCCGTCGAGGTCCCCCGTCCGACTTCGTCCAGGAGGACGAGCGAGTGCTCGTCGGCCTCCCGCAGGATGGTCGCGAGTTCGTCCATCTCTACCATGAACGTCGATCGCCCGCCAGCGATGTCGTCGCTGGCCCCGACGCGGGTGAAAATCCGATCGACCGGCGTGATCCGGGCCGCGCTAGCGGGGACGAAACTTCCGACCTGCGCCAGCAGGACGATCTGGGCAACCTGCCGCATGTAGGTCGACTTCCCAGACATGTTCGGCCCCGTGATCACCGCCAGCCGCCGATCGCGCGCGAATCGGGCGTCGTTCGGGACGAACGACTCCTGCATGCGCTCGACGACGGGATGGCGACCGCCCTCGATCTCGAGGGTCTGACTCCCGTTGCGATCGAGAATCTCTGGCCGGCAGTAGTCGTACTGGGCCGCGGCGCTCGAGAGGGAGACGAGCGCGTCCAGCGTCGCGAGCGCCTCGGCGAGCCTCTGGACGCGTTCGACCTCGTCTGCGATCTCTCGGCGGACCTCGCAGAACAGTTCGTACTCGCGTTCATCCGCGCGTTCTTCCGCGCCGACGATCTGATCCTCGCGCTCCTTGAGTTCCGGCGTGACGAACCGCTCGGAGTTCTTGAGGGTCTGGCGGCGCTGATAGTCCTCGGGCACAGACTCGAGGTTCGGGTTCGTCACCTCGATGTAGTAGCCGTGGACCGAGTTGTAGCCGACCTTCAACGAGTCGACCCCCGTCCGCTCGCGTTCGCGCTCCTCGAGGTCGTCGATCCACCGTTTGCCGTCGCGGGCGGTCCCGCGCAGGTCGTCCAGATCGTCGTCGTACCCCTCCGCGATGATGTCCCCCTCGGTGATCTCGATCGGCGGGTCCGAGACGATCGCGTCCTCGATCAGCTCGCGGATGTCGGCCAGCGGATCGAGGGCCTCGTGGAGCCGTTGCAGTCGCTCACAGTCCGCGTCGGCGAGCTCCTCGCGAACGTCGGGAACGACGGCGAGGGTGTCCCGCAGCGAGCGCAGATCTCTGGCGTTCGCCCGCTCGCGGGAGATCCGTCCGATCAGCCGCTCGAGATCGTAGACCGACCGCAACCGGTCGTGAAGCCGCTCGCGCGTCTGGACCGCGCTCGTGAGTTCCTCCACGGCGTCCAGCCGCGCCTCGATCCGGTCGGGCTCGAGCAGCGGCCGCCGGAGCCAGTCCCTGAGCTTTCGGCCGCCGAGCGCGCTGGCGGTGTCGTCGAGCACGCCGATCAGCGTCGCCTCGTCCCGCCCGTGAACGGCACGGGGTTCGAACAGCTCGAGGCTCCGCAGGGCGACGGCGTCCAGCAGCAGGTACTCCCGCGGATCGTATCGCGTGAGGTGGGTGAGATACTCGAGGTGTGCGTCGTCACTCTCGATACCGTCCGCAGCTCCGGAATCGTCCTCGATCTCGTCGTCCGCTTCACCGCGTTCGCCGACGTGTGTGCCGCCGCGGACGTACTCCGCATAGGCGAGCACCGCGCCGCAGGCTCGAATCTCGGCGTCGCTCGCGAGCAGCGCATCGGGGTTACGAAAGTACGCGGAGAGTTTTTCGCCCGCCCGCTCGCGGTCGAACGCGCTCTCGTCGTACGGCGTAACCATGCAGTTATCGGGAACGAGATCGGCGGGCGCGTCCGGGCCGACGACGGCCTCCGCGGGATCGAACCGACTCACCTCGTCGACGATCGACTCCCTCGAGGTGGAACTCGTGGCGAGGAAGTCACCCGTCGAGACGTCGAGTAACGCCAGCGCGAGTTCGGGGTCTTCGCCGGCGGCTGCGTCGCCGCGAGCCACCGCGGCCACGAAGTTGTTGTCGTCACTGGCGAGCAGTTCGTCCTCGGTGAGCGTCCCGGGGGTGATAACTCGGGTGACGGCTCGCTCGACGACGCCCGACGTCTCGCCGGGCTCTTCGACCTGATCAGCCACCGCGACCCGGTAGCCGGCCTCGAGCAACTCCTCGATGTACGACTCGGCGTTGTCGATCGGGATGCCCGACATCGGGTACTCGCCGGTGTTGTCCTCCCGGCTGGTCAGCGCGATTTCGAGTAGGCGTGCCGTCCGTTCGGCCGCGCCGCAGAACGTCTCGTAGAAGTCCCCGACCTGAAAGAGGACGATCGCGTCGTCGTAGCGCGCGCAGAGATCGTGATACTGGCGCATCATCGGCGTCAGCTCGTCGCGTATCTCGGCCATCTCCTCGGGAGGGCCAAGCGCCCGATCCATACGTAAATTCGGCCGCCCGACGCTGAAATACCTTGCTGGATCGGCTGCGTTTCGGGCTCGAGAGCCTCTCGTATCAACTGACGCGATTTGCGATTTACACATCGATCGCACAGTTCGCGGTTTTCGCTCACCGTTCGCGTTCCCGCGGTTCTCGCTCACTTCGTTCGCTCCGAACCGCGCTCGCTCCGAACCGCGCTACTATCGTGCGATCGGGTGTGAAGCAACTGTCAGTGGCAACGGAAGCTATCTAATCACGTGACTGTCACAAAACGGGAAGAGGTATTACGATTCATCGCTCATGAGTGCACAACAGCTATGGAGTCGGATTCGCCGGTCGCGGTCCGCATCTTCGCGTGTCTCGTCGCCGCCGTGCTCCTCGGCGGCGCGGTCACGGGTACCGTCGCCGGAGCGGCGAGCGTCGGCTCGGTCGCGACGGCGTCGACGGACTCGCTCGAAACGACCGACGACGGAACGACGAACTCGACCGAGAACACCAGCGAGGAGCTCGAGAGCACGACTGAGAGCCTCGACAATACCACCGAAAACACGACTGACGAGACGGAGAATGCGACCGAGAACACGACCGACGGCCTCGAGGGTACGACCAACGAGACGACCGACGGCCTCGAGAATACGACAACCGACCCGGCCGATACCGTAGAAAACACGACCGGCGAGACGACGGAGACGGTCACCGACACCGTCTCGAACACGACGGAGACCGTCGATGACACCGTCAATAACACGACGACGATCGCCAACGAGACAGTCACGAACACGACGGCAGCCGTCAATGGAACCGTCAACGAGACGACGGCAGTGATCAATGAGACCGTCGGCGAGACGACGGCGGCCGTCAACGAAACCGTCGGGGAAACGGCTGAGACTCCCAATGACACAATAACCGGCATCGACGGGAGGCTCGAGCAAGCGATCGGCGGTGCCGCCGCTCCCGTCGATCCGCCGAGCACGAGCGAAGCGGCCACGAACGCGATCCTCGTCGGGATGCTGGGTGCGATTTCCGCATCCGGTGTCGCAGCGGGCGGAGCAGGCGGGGCCGCCGGGGCCGGCGCGTCCGGGGCCGCCGGGGGTGCGAGCACCGCGACCGCCGGCTGGCTCCGTCACCTCCGCGAGACGGACCGCCTTCGACGAGCAGCTGCGGACTGCTGGAAGGTCCTGCCGATCTTTCGGTACAGCCGCTACGACGATTCGGACCCGCTCGAGCACGACTGCCGTGCGGCGATCTACGAGACGGTTCGGGAGCGACCCGGCGCGTACCTCTCGGAGGTCAGCGACCGAATCGAGGTACCCCTCTCGACGGTTCGCCATCACGTCCGCGTCCTCGAGGACGAGGGACTGGTGACCGCGCGCAAGGTCAACGGCAAGCGCCGCTACTTCCTCGAGGACGACGACGCCGAACTCCTGGCCGCCCTCGCGGAGCCGGCAAAGCGCCAGGTGCTCGAGACGATCGCCGAGTTCGGACGCGCGCCCAACGGTCGGCTCGCTGACGCGCTCGAGCGCGACCCGAGCACGGTGTCCCACCACCTCGCCGCGCTCGAGGACGACGGACTCGTCGTGCGCAAAAAAGACGGCCGCTCGATGGTCAATGAACTGCCGCCGCGGGTCGAGGCAGCGCTGGCTGACGAACCGGCCGCCGAAACCGACTCGCGAGCGGTTCCGGCCGACGACTGATACGGTTTGCTGTAACGATTTACCGGTGGGTCCGCAGGGCGGTCGCGGTCCCACAGGCAATGACTTACAGTAGACCGTATGAGTTCGGGCGCTCGAGGCGTGCAGGGTGTCTCGAGTCGGCCCGGTTACTCGCGGTCCGAATCCGCCGTTTCGAAGTACAGGTCCGCGTGCTTTGCACAGCCGGGGTTGAAGGGAGCGTCGCAGGCCGGACAGCTGTAGTCGGCCGCGAGATAGTCGGGGACGGTGAGTTCGGTCCCGCAGCCGCCACACAGCACGGACGGCTCGTCGAACCGGGCTCGAGGCCACGGCACGGCCTCGTGGTCCGTCGTTTCCTCGTGGCAGCGAAAACAGGGATAGTAGCGCTCGCAGCAGGTGAATTTGAACGCGACCACGTCGCGGTCGGTGTCGTAGTGGGTACACCGGGTTTCCGGACCGACCTCGACGCCGTGGACCGTGTGGCCTCCGATCGATTGCACGAGTGGCTCGACGGCGAGGGGATGCTTCGGTTTTGTGATTGGACGGGATTGTAATTTGGCCTCGAGGGTCAATTCGTTTGAAACGGTATTGCCCCTAAGGGGCGAGCAATTGCCCGGTGCGAGCTCTGCGCGCCGCGATAGTAAAAATTGAACCGGTCGATTCGAGACAGTACAACAGCTCTCACCCTCCGGTAGGAGAGGATGGGACTTCGAGAAGCAGTGTTGTCAAGTCTGCTTCGGAGAGTGAGAATTAGACATACCCGAGCGGTAAGTACAGGCGAAGGACTTACCGTTGCCAGCATCCGCGAGCGAAGCGAGCGGTTCACCGCCGGAACGGGCGAAGCCCGTGGAGGCGGCCTTTTTACCGTAGATTTTTGCAAGCAATTCGAGCGACCGAAGGAGGCGAGATTATCCAAAACTGCTTCGCCGTTTTCTGATGCGAGAAACACCCGATTTCTCAGAAAACGAAGGAAAATACGTATGCACACGTAGTTACCCATCTATACAGTAACTTTACTTTCGTCAATACCCTTGTTTATCTCCCTATATTTCTAAGATATTGAATGATAAGGGCCCCAATTCCTGTGAAGACAGTAGGATAGACTTCCTCTACCAATAACCGTTCTATTATCAAGCACGATATCGGTGCACTTGGATACCATATACTAGTAGGATATTGCCTGTTCAGTTACCAAACCACAGATATAGAGTCGTACGCCGATAGATGATCTCCGAATATGCACACGAGCCATCGATCGTTGTCTGTATACGAACGCGAGATCACCCAATGTCCCAGCAGTGTGCTGGATCTAACGACAGCATTCATAACCAGACATCGCTCAAAACCCCCGAAAACCGATGATTAGCGGGTCGCGTTCACAACTATCGCTGCAAAAAAGGGACGACAGCAGTGAGCCACGGCCAGCGTTGTCACTCGAGCCGGGACGACCGCGTTTCGAACCCGCGCTCGAGCGTGACACAGTTACTCGAACTCGGCGGTATCGCCGCGTCGGTAACGGTCGAGTCGGCGGTAGCCGTGAACGGTGGCGTCGGTGTCGAGTTCGATCTCGTAGCGGCCGATGATGTCCTGGGTGTCGGGGACGGCTCGGCGCTCGACGACCTCGACGACGGCGCGCCAGCCGTCGTCGGTGGGGGAGATCTCGCTGACGCCGTCGAACTCGTGGCCGATGAGTTGCCCGGCGGTCGACTGCACGGTGTTTCGGACCGCGAGGATGCCCGCGATCTCCTCCTGTTCGACATCGGCTTCCTCGTCGACCTCCCCGGGATCGGTCTTCTCCTCCGCGGTCATCGCCGTCGTTCCGCGGGATCGGGGCTGCTCAACGTCGCCGCTCTCGGCCGTGTCGTCCGGTTGGTCGGCCTGTTCTTCCTCTTGGGCTGTCTGACTGTCGCTCACTGTGTGATCACTCTCGTCGTGTTGGAAGCAGAAGCCGTCATCCTGCGCCGGCCGTGAGCAGCGCTCGCCGTCCGTGGTGAGAGCCTTGCACTGCTCCTGTGATTGCGTGTCGGCTTCGGCCATTGGCCTGGGTTTGGTTCGGTCTGTCGTTCGTTCGGATCGATCCGATCGCCTCCGTGTGGTTAGATCGTCTCGGTGATCCGCGATCGAAGGTCGTCGATGTCGCCATCGTTCTCGCCGACGAGCTTCGGCGCGAGGACGTCCGTGAAGACGTTCGCCAGCGTCTCGTCGTCGAACTCACCGTCCTCGTCGGTCTCGGCGCGGTCGTCGAAGACGGTCAGTCCCTTCGCGGCCGTGATCGCCGCGCGCGTGCCGATGACGATCTCGAGTTCGTCGCGAAGCGCCCGCGTCGTGTCGACGATGGTCGCGATCTCGTCCTCGGAGAGGTCGACGTGGGCGGCGACGATCTCGCGTTCGGTCTCGTCGTCGTAGTAGTCGACGTGGACGCCGATGAACCGATCGAGCAGCGCGTCCTGCTGTTCGTGGACGCCGGCGTACTCCACGTCGTTGGATGTGAGGATCGCTCGGAACTCAGGGTGGACGTCGATCGTCCGGTCGTCGCCGCGTTTGCCCGGCCGCTCGAGGACGCCCTCCTCGAAGACCGAGAGGAGCACGTTGTGGGCGGCGGGGTCGCTGCGCGAGAACTCGTTGTAGACGAGCGTCGCGCCCTCTCGCACCGCGACGGACAGCGGGTTGTCCACCCAGCGCTCGCGGACGATCTCCGTCTTCTTGCTGACGCCGCTGACGAACTGGTCGTTCTCCTCGTAGCGCTCGCCGCCGGCGTGAGAGCCGACGAGCGCGGCGGTGTCGACCGCCTCGTCGCCGTTGAGCCAGACGACCGGCCGGCCTCGCTCCGCCGCGGCTGACAGCGCGAGCGCCGTCTTGCCACAGCCCGTCGGCCCGATCAGGTGAACTGGTTGGTCCGCCTCGAGCCAGCCGTCGATCCGGTCGCGAAGCGATCGGATCGCGTCGGTCTCGACGAACGGTTCGGGGACGACCGTCTCGGGATCGGAGAGGGAGCTGTCGCCGTTCCGTTCGCCTGCGTTCGATGCCGTTCGCGCGAGCTCTTTCTTCGCTTTGCGACCGTTCTTCTGCTCGCGGCTGGCCGTGATCTTCCTGCCACGGACCGTGCGCTTGCGCGACGTGTCGTCGGCCATGGGGAGTTATTCCGCCGATTTCGGCGACGATTCGGGGCGAGGCTCGACCTCGAGTTCCTCGAGCTCGTCGAGGTCGCCCTCCGCCGTGGCCTGCTCAATTTTTGCGATCTCCTCCGCGTAGTGCAGGAAGGTGTCGACCGAGGCGACTACGACGCGGGCCTCGATCGTCAGCAATTCGATCCCGACGACAGAAATGCGCGCCCAGACATCGATGACGACGCCCTTGTCGAGGACGCGGTCGAGTACTTCTGCCAGACTCGATGAATCGGGTGTTCGTTGTGACATACCGTCTTGCGTTTGAGCGGCGTCTCGTAACTCGGCTTGCACTGCGACTGCAAGTCGCCCTATCCTGGCGACTGGTCATCGGTGTCGCGAGCCGCCAAAGTGATACGACAAGTTGCGACTGCAAGCACCACAATAACCCGCTACGGAAGCGAATCGTCCGTGACGATACTTGAGTGCCCGTCACGGCGGGTGCGGTACCCGTGAGGAGCAATGCTATCGGAGTCCCTATGTCATCCAGCTATCCCATCACCGACCGAGTTGACGGAATACGAACGCGTGTCACCACCCCATCGGTCTCACTGACGGAATCTGAACGGGCGTCACCTACGGACTCGAGTCAGCGACGAGACAACGATATGATTAGTCAACGAGTGATCTACCGATGAATAACCGGTACGTCTACGGCGTCGTCGAGTCGGATACCGTCGAATTCGAGACGGACGCGGTCGCCGGTGCCGACCGCGTCTACACGATCTCACACCGGCGACTCGGTGCCGTCGTCTCGGATATCAACACGACCGATCCCGAGGAGACGGACGAGGACGCCCAGATTCACGACGATGTCCTTCGAGAAATCATGGCGTACGACGACGGAACGACCGTCGTTCCCATGCAGTTCGGGATGGCCTTCGAGAGCGATCGAGCGCTGAAGAACGTTCTTCGCGGGGCGCGACCGGCCTTCCGACGTGCGATGAGCGACATCGAAGGCAAGATCGAACTCGGTCTCAAACTCGTCCGCGAGGAAAACGCCAACGTCGACCGCGAGGCGATCGAGGCAGACGTCGCGGACCGCCTCGAGCCCATCGCCGCACAGTCCGTCGAAAACGACCTGTTCAGCGACCGGCTCGTGCTGAACCGATCGTATCTCGTCGACGAGACCGAACGCGAGGCGTTCGACGACGCGGTCGCCGACTTCGAGGACGACCGCGACGATCTCATGGTCCAGTACACGGGGCCGTTCGCACCGTACAGTTTCGTCAACGTGAAAATCGGAGCCAAGCAGTAACCATGTTCATCCTCGACGACCTCCTGTTCCGGCCGTTCGTCGGCATCGTCGACGCGCTCCACACGATCGCACTCGACGAGATGTACGATGTGGAGAGTCTCGAGGCCGAACTCAAAGAGAATCAGCTCCTGTACGAACTCGGCGAGCGCTCCGAGACGGAGTATCGACGCCGCAAGGACGAACTCAAGTCGGAACTCGAGACCGCCCGCGAGGTTCACGAGCAGCTCTCGAGCGGCCGCGTGGAGGTGAAAAAATGACCGACAGTTCCCCCGACGACGACCGCGACGAATCGCCCGGCGACGACCGATCCGACGAGCATCGAACCGACGAGAGTCAGATCGACGAGGACGACCACTGGCTCTCGAGCCTGCTGTCCGTCCTGGATTCGCTCGACGACGGCCCAGCGTCGCGCTCGGGCCGTCACCGCGGCGATCGAACGGTCTTCGATTACGATATCTCGATCCGATCGGGCGACGGCCTCTCGGCGGACGATTCGTCGCTCGGGCAGAATCCGTTCGGCGACGAGGGATCGCGAGGGAGGAATAGCGATCGATCGCGAAAGCGCCGTATTCGATCGTCTGGTCCCTCGAGCGACCACCACGTGGCGATCCGGACGCACGAGGACGAACTGCTCGTCACCGCGGACGTCGCCGGGGCCGATCCGGACGACGTGACGGTGGGCTTCGACGACTCGACGCTGGTCATCGGCGTCGAAGGATCCGAACTCGATCGCATCGAAATCCCCTGGCCCGAGACGGAGTCCCGGGCGACGATCAAGAACGGGGTGCTGACCGTCCAGATCAGGCCGGAGACGGCGGAGCGGACGGACGCCGACGGGACGGAGGGCGACGAATGAGCGACACCGAGTCCGAGGAAACGTTCGACGCGCTACTCGAGGACGCGACGGAGAGTCTTGGCCGACTCGAGGAGACGGTCGGCGAGAGCGAGGCGATCGACGACCTCGACGACGATACCCTCGAGACGGTCGTCGGCGATGTCGATACTCTCGTGCAAGTCGCCGAGGAAGTTGGCGAACTGCTCGAGGCGATGGATCTCAGCGACCTGCCGGAGGCGGTCGACGGGGACGAACTCCTCGACGCCATCGAACTCGGCGAGATTCCCGACGTGCTGGCGAACGAGGACGACGGCGTGAGCGAACTCGTCGACTTCACGGAGCTGTTCGATGCGATCGACCTGCTGAACGCCTGGAACGCGGCGGATCTGACCAACCTCTGGGAGAACAAACGCGAACTCGACGACGCCCTCGACGAACTCGAGGACGGCGACGACGCCGGGATGGTCGAAGACGCCGTGTCGGACGTCGCGAACGGCGACGAAGACGGCGATGGCCTGTTCGGAGACGAAGACGAAAACGGGGACGGCGTGCTCGACACGGGAATGGACGCCGGCTCCGCTGCGAAGGAAGCGCTCGGCGACATCGATGTCGCCGAGGACCCGGAGGCCTATCAGGCCGCAATCCAGCAGCAGGCGATGGAAGGCATCGACGCCTTCCGGACGGCGCTGCTCGAGACGCACGAGACGTTCGAGAAGCTCTACGAGTTCAACCGCGAGAAGATGCGCCGGCAGGATACGAGTACGAACTCGCGAAATCCGACCGCGGCGTCGACGATTTCGACCGATCGGCTCGACCTCGGCAGCGGCACCCGCTATTCGACGGTGCCACAGGCGGTCAAACTCTCGACGGCACCGACGCGAAAGCGGATCTACGGACGCCGGTTCGAACTCGAGCGGGAACGACAACGGAGGAAGAACAATGAGTGACCCATTACTACAGCGATCGAACGGCTGTGAGGGGAGGACGACTGACTTCGACCCCGAGCGGAGCAACGCCGGAGGTGAGCGCCATGGTCGATGAGTTCCAGCCCAGTCGGCAGCAGGCTGACCTCGCCGAAGTCGTCGAGATGCTCCTGGAAAAAGGGATCGTCATCAACGCCGACATCGCCGTCTCGATCGGAGATACACAACTGCTCGGCGTGCAAGTCCGGGCCGCGATCGCCTCCTTCGAGACCGCGGCGAAGTACGGCCTCGAGTTCCCCGAGGGGACGGACATGCGCCGCGTCGCCGAGGCGGTCGATGATCCCGAACTCGCGGAGATGGACCGGCCGAACCCGGTGATCGATCCGACTCGAGGCGTCAACGTTACCGCCGATGAAGACGACGCTAACGGCGAAGCGAGCGCCGACAGCGGCGAGCGCAACGTCGATAGCGATGAGGCGAGCGAGCGCGACGCCGCCGGCAGCGACGAAGCGCTGGTGAGCGAACGCCTCGGGGCCAGACCGAACCCCGACAGACCGACCAGCGGCGGATTCGACCTGCTCAGCGACGACTCGGCCGACGAGGGCCAATCTGACGCGGAATCGGAAGCCGACGGCTCCGAAACTGACAGCTCCGAGAATGACGGCTCCGAGAGCGACGAGGCCACCCCGGAAGCGGAGCCGGAGGGTGAGAGTTCATGACGGCGATCGACGTCGGCGACGGGGAGGACGCGCGACAGGGACTCGTTACCCTTGTCATAACCGTTGTTGAAATCCTAATCGATGCCCTCGAGCGCGAGGCGGTCCGTCGAATGGAGTCTGGTAACCTGTCGGACGAGGAGATCGAACGCCTCGGGAGCCAACTCGCGACGATCGAGGCCGAGATCGAACAGCTCAAAGCCGACGAAGAGATCGAGGACGGCGTCGACGATCTCCGGGGCGATCTGGACGGGCTGGTCAACGACGCGATCGAACAGCTTCACGGCGAGCCGACCGCCACGCAGAAACCCGGTTACTCCGTGTTCGGAGGTGAGGGCGAGTGAGCTCCGACGGTGCGAACGACGGTGACGGTGCCGCCAAGGGACTCGAGGCGCTCGACGAGCAGCCGGCCGGCGAGCACACCGAGACGCCGGCTATCGACGAGGGGCGCTACCTGTACTGTCTCGTGCGGGCCGACGAGGACGCCGAACTCGAGACGACAGGCGTCGACGATGAACCGGTCTCGATCGTCACTGAAAACGGAATCAGTGCCGTCGTCCACGCGTGTGACGGCATCTACGACTCGGCGGACCTCACACAGATCCGCCGCTGGCTCGTCCGCCACCAGACGGTCGTCGACGAGGCGGGGCAGGCCTTCGGAACGCCGATCCCGTTCCAGTTCGACACGATTCTGCGCGGCGACGACGCCGCCGTCCGCAAGTGGCTCCGCGAGGAGTCCGAGACCCTCGAGCGCGCCCTCTCTGGGCTGGCCGACCACTGGGAGTACCGCGTCGAAGTGGTCGAAGTCGATCCGATCAGCGACGAGGCGCTGATCGAGCGCGACGAACGGCTGCGCGAACTGGACGAGCAGATCGGCGGCTCCGGGGAGGGAACGGCCTTCCTGCTCGAGAAGCAGTTCGACCAGCGGCTGACTGAACTCCGAGCCGCACGACGGGAATCGCTGACCGCCGACCTCGAGGAGCGACTGGCCGCAAAATCACGGGAAGTCCACGCGCTCGAGCGATCCCCGAGCGCGAAACTCTCGAACGACATAACCGACACCGAGTCGGAAACGGTCGGAGACTCGAGCGACGGATCGGACGAGTCCAGTGACGGCGAAACCCTCTGTCGGCTCACGGTGCTGGCCCACGAGGACGACGAGGAAGCCATCGGCTCGATACTCGACGACGTGGCGGCGAACGACGGACTCGAGGTCAGGTTCACGGGACCGTGGCCGCCGTACACGTTCGCACCGGAACTCGGCGGTGACGGGACCGCCGCGGACGAGCGGGCGAATCCACAGCCATGAGACCGCAAAAGAACGACGATGCGCTCGTCGACGTGCTCGACGTGTTGCTCAGAGACGGTGCGATCCTCCGCGCGGACGTGATCGTCTCCGTCGCGGATATTCCGCTGGTCGGGATCAAGCTCACGGCGGCCATCGCCGGCATGGAGACGATGACGGAGTACGGCCTCTTCGAAGAGTGGGACGCCACCCGCCGGAATGCGGCAGTCAGCCGACGCCAGTACGATCGGTCGGAACTCGACGAGGACTCGTTCGACGAACTCGGTGTCGGTCGCTCCCACGAGGACGCCGAACCCGGAGACGAGCCGTCGAGTTGACTGCGGGCTCGAGACTGTCGACTCGAGACTGCTGACAGGAGAGGGACGATCGACGAAGCGATGACGTGCCGATCGAACGGAGCGACGACGTGCCGATGCAATCGACGGAGAGAGAAACGGCGCTACTGCACTGTACCCGTCCGACCCAGTTCGGTTCCTTCGTTTCCGTTCCCCTCGAGAGGGGGACGGTCAGGCGTACTTTGGACGTTCGGTCGTGTGCTCGACCTCGCCAGTGACGGTCTCTTCCTCGCTATCGTCGTCGTAGACGTACTGCCCGGTCGCCCCACACAGGGTGCACTCGTACGTCTCGGAGATCTCGTTTATCATCTCGCCGTCCTCGAAGTAGACGCGACTCTGCGTGATCTGCAGGAACTGGGCGGTCTCGCAGTTAGTGCAGGTGATCATACTCATTTGATGGCCAGCACCAGATGTAGTTATCCGGCTTGTAACCGAAAGGCAAAGACGACTATGAGGGTCTTACCCACCGACCGCTATCGAACGGGGATCCGGGCGACTCGCCCCGTCGTTCGCGGCCGATCGAGCGAGAGTAACTGTTTCGTACCCCGGGACGGAGGCGGGATCGTCCCGATAGCTCGACGACGAGCATACCGTCGAAAAGCCGCTTTTCCAGCCGTAATGAAACGGTTATCGTCTCACTTATCGAGGTGAAACCGAGCGACAACGACCGGTGCGGAAAGGCGATTCGAGGTCGAGGGAAGCGCGACCGGTTTGCGCCGACGGACGCACCGATCGATACGGTAGCGGAGGGGCAATCATCGGTCGACGGAGATTCGATTATCGATCGACGGAGACCCGATCACCGGTTCGAGCCGCCTCGTAAGCCGCTTCGGTCAGCGCCGTCACCCGGAGCGCGTCGTGGACCGTCGCCGGCGGCTCGGTTCCGTTTCTGACGCTCTCGAGGAACGCGTCAGCCCGGGTCTGTTCGTCGCGGGGGTCGATGTAGGGAACGTACTCCCCGGCGTCGGGATCGATTTCGACGACTTTTCGAGACCCCCACTGCGTTCCCTCGAGGTAGATCGCACCCTCACCGTCCCAGAGGTGGATATGCTCGCGGACCGACGGCGCGTCGCCGTGAAACGAAAACGTGCCCGTCGCACCGTTTTCGAACCGAACGTCGAGGTGAGCGCGGCGGTCGACTCGCTGCTCGTCGTCGTGAAACGCCATGCTCGCGGCGACGGACGCCGGCTCGAGGCCGGTTGTCCAGAGAACACCGTCGAGGACGTGGCTGCCGGTATCGTAGAGAAAGCCGCCCCCGGACAGATCGGGATCGAGCCGCCAGGTCCCTCGCGAATCGTCGATCCACCCCTGCGTGATCGAGGCGGTCAGCCACTCCGGTTTCCGGTCGGCGAACCGGTCGCGCGCCGTTCGAAACGCCGTCTGAAGGTGGCGCTGGTAGCCGACCATCACGGTCCGATCGCTTCGATCGACTCGATCCGCGAGGTCGCGGGCCCGCTCGAGGTCGGTCGTCAGCGGTTTGTCGCAGTAGACGTGGTGGCCCCGCTCGAGGGCGGCGACGACTTGCTCGTAATGGAGGGTGTGGGGCGTCCCGACGAGCACTGCGTCGAGAGACGCCTCCGCGAGCATCGCCTCGTACTCGGCGTATTGCTGATCTGCGGACACGCCGAACCCGCGGCCAACCTCGTCGCGGAGCGCCGCATCGAGATCGCAGACCGCGCGGACGGTCGCGTCAGGGTGACGGTGAAACTGGCCACCGACGGTGGTTCCGATGTAGCCCAGTCCGACGATACCGATCCGGATCGGCCGCGATCCGTCGTCATCACTCATACGATCCCGTACGGGCTGCAGTCCCATCCCTCTGGAGGCGTCGCAAGCAAGTATCTCCACCCGATCGACCATTCGAGTCCGATCTCGAGACGGGCGAGGGTTCGACCGATCCGCTACTCGAGTCCGTTCGTCCACGCAGGTCCGTTCCGTTCGTCAACGCGAGCGAGTACCAACGGCCGGGGTGTACCAACCGGTAGCAGGGTGCTACGATCGGAGTAGACGGTGCCTGCGTTCGGTTCGGAGTCGCTACCGGGAGCCAAGCGGATGCATAACAATGGGTAACACGTGCAACGTTCGACCTGCGGGGTTGTAACTCCCCGCCGGGTACGCGCTCGGCCCATCTGTGCGCTGACCAGCCGATTGCGTGCGTTCGTGCCCGGATCGCTCGGACGTGGACTCGCCCCCGCTTCGAGTACGCTCATGTCTCTCACGCCCAGGGCGGTTCCCGCCCGCCCGGGTTTCACGATACGCAAACCGGATAGCCGCAGCTCTCGGGGACGGAGCCCAGCAGTGAAAAACGAGCGGGACGATGATCCCAGTTCGCGCTCAGAACTCGGTGATGACCGGAATGCCGACCGTTCCGTAGTCGTCCATCGAGGCGAGCGTCTCGGGAGCCTCCTCGAGCGACAGTGTCTCGCCGATGATCTTGTCTGGCTCGAGGGTGCCCTGTGCGATCAGGTTAAACAGTTCCTCGTAGCGGACCAGCGGCATCCCGAAGGAGCCGTGGAAGTCGATCTCCTGCATCGTCATGATGTCGACGGGGAGTTCGATCTGGCCCTCCTCCTCGCCGGTCGTCAGTCCGACCTGCACGTGGCTACCCCGCGTGCCGAGGCTGTTGACCGAGTTCTTGCAGGTATCGGCGACGCCCAGTGCGTCGATCGAGACATCGGCACCGCCGTCCGTGATGGCCTGGACCGCCTGGGCCGAACTGTCGACTTCCGTCACGTTGACCGTCTCCCGGGCACCGAGTTCCTCGGCGCGCTCGAGTTTGTCGTCGACGAGGTCGATCGCGATCGGGTGGGCACCCAGCGCGTCCGCGATGTGGATCGCCGAGAGGCCGACGCCGCCACAACCGTGGATGGCGACCCAGTCGCCGGGTCGAAGGTCGGCCCGGTCGGCCAGCGCGTGGTAGGCCGTCATGAACCGGCAGCCGAGACCCGCCATCTCCGCGAAACCGACATCGTCGGGGAGTTTCACGCAGTTGAAGTCGGCTTCCCGAACGGGGAACGCCTCCGCGAACGCGCCCTGTGAGTACTCCGACAGACCAAGCGGAAGCACCGTCTCGCAGTTGTTCGCCCGACCCTCGCGGCAGTGTGGACAGGTGCCGTCGCCCAGGTGGAACGGCACCGCGACGCGGTCGCCTTCCTCGAGGGTCTCGACGTCGCTTCCGACCGCCGAAACGACGCCGGCGGGCTCGTGGCCGAGGATCTGTCCTTCCGGGACGCCCGCGCCGATCCAGCTCCAGTCGCCCTGCCAGGCGTGCCAGTCGCTTCGACAGATCCCACACGCTTCTGTCTCGACGATTACCTGATCGGCTCCCGGCTCCGGATAGTCGACGTCTTTGACCGTCAGCGGTTCCCCATGTTCTTCGAGTACGGCTGCTCGCATGTTCCAACGGTAGTGGCAGCGAGTATAAAAGTGTAGGCGGTACGCTATCCAGTTGTCAGAAACTATCCGTGAGTTGTTTCCCGTTGTACAATTGGATTGGGCCGGGAATCCAGCCGAACCCCCTCGATACCAATCGGTGGCGAACAGATCTCGACAACGGGACACAGATGTACAGTGAAGTTGAAACGATATCGGTACGGGACGGAACGGTCCTTCGAATCGGACGAATCGCTTCGAGGAGCCGATCGCTATCGTACTGGCCCTCGAAAGCGTTGACCCGAATACCCTATTCTGAATGATTATCTATTAAAATATGAAAGTTATTATATATTTGTTCGGCCGATGTGGTGGCAATCACAGAAGTTCGCACGATAGAGGGGAGAAAAAGACGAAACAAGCCGATTTGAGCTCAAAACCAATGCCACTCAGCGATAACGCCGACAGCACGAGGAATCAATGAATTGGGAATGGACCTCCGAACTGGTAGCCCCTGAATTGGCCCTAAATGGCCGCTAACAGCATATTACGGCGGAGCGTCTGTGATCAAAAACACCAAACTCGATATTATAACAATAATAGTATCTTATCAGAGAAGTGTCGATATTCTATTATAGAAGTTGATCGGATCTCCTCAGGATCGATCGGTCGTTGCGGTCGCCCACTGTAACTTACAGCACTATGTCTGTAATCGGAATATCGCCGGCACCGGGTAGCGATCGATGGTTCGACTGGAAACCGCGTTCTCAACCGGTTATGAGCCGTCTGATGGCCATCGTTCGTCCGGACACGTTCTCGTTTCAACGAACTCTCCAGAAGTTATGTGATAACGACAAAAATGGGTAGATGCGGGGTTTCGACCGAAACAATCACCCACGCGTACGAATAGTTCCCGTACCGTTTTCAGGCGATGCCCTCATCGGTCAGGGAATCGGCGTTCGCGGTCGTTCATTTGTGTCTGCTGGAGTACTACACCGATCCCAACGTCGAGAAACATGCGTAGGGTAGTTCGGTATCGGCGAACGGTTTTCTTGAACGGATCGACGGCGGAATCGATCAGTCGGCCCGTTCTCGAGCCGTCCGCCGGCGGTGCGGTCGAAACCCTCTCCTCGGCCGCGACGACCATACGTCGTCGCGGCCGGATTCCCGCGGTCGTCACACGTTGCCATCGGTCATTTTTTATCAGATCGCGATATAGAACCGGTATGCGCGACTGGATCGATACCTACGAGGAGCGAGCGTGGCAGACGACAGAAAGCGGGACCGTCAGATACGCTCTGATCGGCCTAGGGTGGTGGACCATCGACGTCGCACTGCCGGCGATCGAATCGTCCGATCTGGGCGAGGTGTCGGTACTCGTCAGCGGCTCGACCGACAAGGCGACGCGACTCGCCGACGAGAACGACGTCGCGAGCGGAATCAGCTACGACGAGTTCCACGACGGTGCGGCCGTCGACGAGTACGACGCCGTCTACGTGGGAACGCCGAATGCCTTCCACCTCGAGTACGCCGAGACCGCGGCCGAACTGGACAAGGCGGTCCTCTGTGAAAAGCCGATGGAGGCGACCGTCGAGCGCGCCGAGGCGATGGTGGAGACCTGTGACGCCGCGGACGTGCCGTTGATGATCGCTTATCGTATGCAGACCGATCCGGCAGTGCAACGGGCCCGCGAGTTGATCGCCGACGGCTTCCTCGGGGAGCCAGTGTCCGTCTACGGTCACAACACCCAGTCGCTGCTCGAGATGATTCCCGACCCCGACCAATGGCGGCTCGACGCCGACCTGAGCGGGTACGGTACCTCGGTGATGGACCTGGGAATCTATTCGATCAACACGACTCGATTCCTGCTCCGACGCGACCCCGTCAGCGTGCAGGCCGAGATGGTCTCGAGCCACGAGGCATTCGCCGACGTCCCGGACGAGCGGTCTTCGTCGCTGCTGATCTTTGAAGACGACGTGCAGATGATCTCGACCTCGAGCCAGCACGCCCACGAAGACACGCACCTCAAGATCACGGGAACCGAGGGACGAATCGAGCTCCGGCCGGCGTTCCACGGGGAGTGCTCGCTGCACCTCTCGCGCGGCGACGTGTCGGTCACGGTCGAGCACGGAAGCTTCGACGCGGAGCGCGAGATGGAAGAGGAGTTCGACTACTTCGCGGACCGCCTCCTCGGCGACGGCGACCTCTATCCGGACGGTCGACACGGCTTGCAGGACATGCGTATCATCGAAGCGCTCCACGACTCCGCGGAACGAGGTGAACCGGTCGCGCTCGAGTAGACTGACGACGGGAACCAGTCCGCCGATCAGGACTCGTCGACTTGTGCGTCGACCGTCGCCACGGCCGCGAGGTTCACGATGTCGCATGGACCTTTTTCCACTCGGGTTCGTTCGCTTCGGCGCGGTTCTCACTCACTCCGTTCGATTCGAACCGCCCATCGCTCCTTCACCGCTCGTGCAAAAATCTCCACCAAAAAACCGCTCACTCCCCGTGGTCGCTCGCGGAAGCTACTCCTCCTGCGCGTCGACCGACGCCACGGCCGCGAGGTTCACGATATCCTTGACCTCGTCGCCCCGCTGAAGGACGTGAACCGGCTCGTCCATGCCGACCAGCATCGGTCCGATGGCGTCGGCCCCGCCGAGTCGCTGAAGCAGCTTGTAGCCGATGTTACCGGCCTCAAGGTTCGGGAAGACCAGCACGTTCGCCGGTTTCTCGAGGTCGCTGAACTCGTAGGTTCCGGTCAACATCTCCTCGACGACGGCGGTGTCGGCCTGCATCTCCCCGTCGACGGGGAAGTCGACAGCGGGATCGGCACGGAGCCGACGGGCCGCTTCGCGAGGTTTCCGCGTCCCGTCGTTGTCGACGCTGCCGAAGTCCGAGTACGAGAGCAAGGCGGCGCGGGGCTCGACGTCGAACCGGCGAGCGAGCGCTGCGGTGTGGCGAGTGACTTCCTCGAGGACGTCCTCGTCGGGGGCCTGATTAACTGTCGCGTCGGCCACGAAGACGACGCGATTCTTGAACGTGAGCAGGTAGACCCCGGCCGCGTAGTCGGCGTCGTCGGCCGTGCCGATCACCTGCAGGGGCGGCCGGAGCGCCGACGGATAGTGGTTCGTCAGCCCCGTCAGCATCGCGTCGGCGTCGCCGCGGTCGACCATAACGCTCCCGAAGTAGTTGGTGTCGTCGCGGATCATCGACGCTGCCTCGCGGCGAGTGACGCCGTTGCGCTTCCGTCGCTCGTAGAGGTGTTCGATGTACGCCTCGTACTCGCCGCTCTCGGGGTCGACGACGTCCGGTTCGAACTCGAGACCGAGGGTCGCGACCGTGCTTCGAACCTCGTCCTCGTCGCCGATCAGAACCGGCTCAGCGATGCCTCGCTCGACGATCTGGGAGGCCGCCCGAACGATCGTCTCGTCGGTCCCCTCGGCCAGCGCGATACGCTTCGGATCGGATTTCGCCTTGTTGAGTACCACCCGCATCATTTCACGGGACTTGCCGAGCCGCGCCTCGAGCGCTTCGACGTACTCGTCGACGTCGAGGTCGACACGGGCCGCGCCGGAATCGATCGCCGCGCGTGCGACTGCTGGAGCGACCTCGAAGAGGACGCGTGCGTCCAGCGGCTTCGGAATGATGTAGTCCGGGCCGAACTGCAGCGGTTGGTCGCCGTAGGCCTTCACCACTGAGTCCGGCACGTCCTGTTTGGCCAGCTCGGCCAGCGCCGACGCCGCCGCGACCTTCATCTCCTCGTTGATCTCGGTGGCGCGGACGTCCAGCGCGCCGCGGAAGATGAAGGGAAAGCCGAGGACGTTGTTGACCTGATTCGGGTAGTCCGAGCGTCCAGTCGCCATGATTACCGTATCGTCGCGGGCGTCTTTGGCGTCCTCGTAGCCGATCTCCGGATCGGGGTTAGCCATCGCGAAGATGATCGGGTCGTCGGCCATCGATCGGACCATCTCCTGACTGACGATGTCGCCGGCCGACAGGCCGACGAAGACGTCCGCGCCCGCTATCGCCTCCGCGATACCGCCTTCGGGAACGTCGCTGGCGAACTCCCGGTTGTACGCGTTCAGGTCGCCGGAATCAGCCCGTTCAGTGGTCAGAATCCCGTCGATATCGCACATCGTGATGTTCTCCCGTTTGACGCCCAGCGAGACGTAGAACTTGGCCGTCGCGACCGCGGCCGCACCCGCGCCAGAGAACGTGACCTCGAGCGACTCGAGGTCCTTGCCGGAGATTTCGACCGCGTTGAGCAGCGCGGCCCCGCTGATGATCGCGGTGCCGTGCTGGTCGTCGTGAAAGACAGGGATCGACAGCCGGTCTCGGAGGCGTTCCTCGATTTCGAAGCAGTGGGGAGCCGCAATGTCCTCGAGATTGATGCCGCCGAACGTCGGCTCCATCGCGGCGACCGATTCGACGAACGCGTCCGGTTCGTCGAGGTCGAGTTCGATGTCGAACACGTCGATGTCGGCGAAGCGCTTGAACAGGACGCCTTTGCCCTCCATGACCGGTTTCGACGCCTGTGCACCGATATCGCCGAGTCCGAGCACTGCCGAGCCGTTCGAGACGACGCCGACGAGGTTTCCCTTTGTCGTGTACTGGTAGGCGTCGTCCGCGTCCGCGGCGATCTCTCGACACGGCGCGGCGACGCCCGGCGAGTACGCCAGCGAGAGGTCGCGTTGCGTGTTCGTCGGTTTCGTCGTCGAAATTTCTATCTTACCCGGCGGATCGGCACGGTGATACTCGAGCGCGTCTTCGTCCATTGTTGTACTCGTGTGTCGCCAGCGGATCGACAAAAGTGTACGCTTCTGATCGGCCGATTTGCGCCGTCAGAGAGCCGATCTGTACCGAAAATCCGTGATCAATCCGCCGCGTGACGCGGAACGTGACCGCAATCGATACACTCCCACGATCGCCGTTCGAACGAGAGTTTTCCCTCGCAATCGGGACAGCGATACGTCTGTACCACTACAGTAGCCACTGAAAGTCATTGCACGCCTGATCGACCGATCAGTGTCTCCCATCGGGAACTGGATGTTTGAACTGGAAGACGAACGAATACGACACCCTGTTCGGACACCGTGAACACATCGTTCGTTTCGGTCAGTAGCCGAGCGGATTCGGAACGAAATCGAGTACAGAGGAATCTGCGTCCGAACGGCAAATACGGCGGTTCGTTTGCCGACCGCGACGAACCGTCTCGCGTACGAACCCATCGCTAACCGTACAGAATTACACCCCAATCTCTGTAACCGTCGATAGCCAGCAGACGGTGAGCGGTTACCGGACTATTCCAGATCAGACCGTTTCGGTACACTCTACCTCGTGACTCGCCTGATTGCTCCGACGGACCAGACGCCAGTTAAAAAATCAGCGACCAGACAGTCTTGCGTGATTAATTATACTAATCCCTCCAACTCGATCCGCGACAAATATCGCCCCATTCACACTCTTACAGTACTTTCCACTGTTCTATAGTAATCAAAATGTTATATTCTAACTAGTAACATTCGAACTCCGTCATATGTTCCTAGTTATAAATTAACGATAGATACCATCCCCGACAGGTATCTGTCAGCTGAGTTTCTGAAGGGCCAGGAATCTAGTTCGATAACCACAACATATGTACGATAGGCCTCAGTGACTACGGGTATGACGGACGACTCGAGCGGTGGGCGTCGGACCAAGGTCGAGCGAGTGATAGACGAGTATGACCTCGAGTCGTGGGGGGATCGTCTCGAGACCGAGTGGGTCGGCGACGGAACGGATCGAACGAGTCTCCGCGACCTCGCGACCGAGTTCAACAAGGCCGTCCTCCGAGCGGCTCTCCGCGATGCGGGCGGGTCGGTGCTCGATTCCGATATCGAAATTCTGTATCAAACGCTGACGGACGACGACGTGTCGCGCTCGGACGCGGTCAGAAAGCGACGTGAACTGAAACGGTCGGGGATCGACATCGACGCCGTCCGCTCCGATTTCGTCACTCACCAGACGATCTATACGTATCTGACGAACGTTCGCAACGCGTCTCTTCCCGACGAGGACACCGAGGACCGGCTCGAGCGAAAGAAAGAGACCGTTCAGCGACTCGCCGGCCGAACGCAAGTCGTCACGGAATCTACGCTCGAAGAACTGAGAAACGCCGAGGAGATTACGGATCGCGAGTACGACGTCTTCGTCGATGTCCGGACCATCTGCGCGAACTGCGGAACCGACTATTCCGTCGCCGAGTTACTCGATCAGGGTGGCTGCGACTGTGAGGCCGGGAAGACATCGTAACGCGACACGTCGGAAAATCGGCCGTTACCGCATAGCATTTATAGCCGGCGGCGTGAAATAACCGTCGTGTCATCTCCAGAGTCAGTCACCTCGTCGATTACCGTTCTCGCGGAGAATATCGGCGGTATCGATAGTAGCGAGGTTACCCTTGAACCCGGCGTTAACGTCCTGACTGGACGAAACGCGACGAATCGAACGTCGTTCCTCCAGACGATCATGGCCGCGCTGGGCAGTCGGCGCTCCTCGTTGAAAGGGGATGCGGACGCCGGTCGCGCCGAATTGGAATTCGACGGTAAACGGTACGAGCGATATCTCGAGCGACGTAACGGCGAAGTGGTCTTCGACGGTGACCCCTATCTCGAGGATCCGGAACTCGCGGACCTCTTTGCCTTCCTGCTCGAATCCAACGAAGCGCGCCGAGCAGTGAGACGCGGCGACGAGCTTCGTGAACTCATCATGCGTCCGATCGATACGGACGAGATCGAAGCCGACATTTCCACCCTCGAGGCCGAGAAACGCGACCTCGATGATCGCCTCGAGCGCCTCGAACAACTCGATTCCGAACTTCCGGGGCTCGAGTCGAAGAAACGGGAACTCGAGAACGAGATTGAAACGACGACCGAGGAAATCGCCGACCTCGAGGACGAGCTCGAGGCGTTCGATCTCGATGTCGAGGCGAGCCGCGACCGGAAAGCGGAGATCGAATCGGCGTTCGCCGACCTCCAGACGGCGCGGACCGAGCTCGAGTCTATCGAATACGATCTCGAGACCGAACGGGAGAGCCACGCCGAACTCGAGCGGGAACGCGACGAGTTGGAGGGAGAACTCGAGGCATTCGACGACGATGATCACGAGTCGCCGGATCGGCTCGAAGGCCGGATCCAGGAACTTCGTGCCCGGAAGCGGTCGCTCGATACGACCGTGAGCGAACTACAGAGCGTGATCCGATTCAACGAGGAACGGCTCGCAGACGACGGGGTCGAGCTGGATCTCGAGGACCACGTCGAGTCGGGGGAGGAAGACGACGGCGACATCACGGAACAGCTCCTCGCGGACGACGACGTCGTCTGTTGGACGTGTGGCTCGCAAGTCGGTCGCGACCGGATCGAGTCGACGCTCGAGCGATTGCGATCGCTCCGCCAGGACCAGCTCGAGGAACGAAGCGAGTTGCAGGCACAGATCGACGACCTCTCCTCGCGTCGGAAGGAGCTTCGCGAGCGAACGCAGCGACGAGGAGAGATCGAAACGCGGCTGTCGGCGATCGACGACGAGCTCGAGCGCCGCGAACAGCGCATCGAGGAACTCGAGACCGAAGTCGAACAGCAACGGACGCGTATCGACGAGCTCGAATCCGAGGCCGAAGCGTTCGAAAACGCGGAGTACGGAGACGTTATCGACACCCACCGCGAACTGAACCGTCTCGAACTCGAACTCGAGGGACTCGAGGACGACCGTGACGACGTGCAGGCCCGAATCGAAGAAATCGAGGGGAAGATCGAGGCGCGCAGTGAACTCGAAGACCGCCGCGAGACCGTCGAAGCAGAGCTGACCGACCTCAGGACGCGCGTCGACCGGATCGAAGAAAACGCCGTCGACGCGTTCAACGAGCACATGGAGTCGATCCTATCGATCCTCGAGTACCGAAACATCGACCGCATCTGGATCGATCGTCGCGAGAAGACGGTCCGAGAGGGGCGGCGGAAGGTCACGCAAACCGCGTTCGACCTGCACATCGTCCGGTCGACCGACGACGGCGCGACGTACGAGGATACCGTCGACCACCTCTCGGAGAGCGAACGCGAAGTCACCGGACTGGTCTTCGCACTCGCAGGCTATCTGGTTCACGACGTCTACGAAATCGTTCCGTTCATGCTGCTGGATTCGCTCGAGGCGATCGACTCGACCCGGATCGCCGATCTCGTTGAGTACTTCGAGGAGCACGTCGACTGTCTCGTCGTCGCGTTGCTCCGCGAGGACGCCGAATCGCTCTCGGACGAGTACGCCTACGTTCGGGAGATATAAGCCGCTGAGCGATGCCGATTCGGAACGACTGAATCGGTTCGTGAAATTCGTTCGATGCTTCCGACAGTACCTCATAAATGGTATATTTGTGATGATACTACAAGCGAAGACAGTTCAGAGATTTTTTCTCTATCCGGTGGTCGATGGCCGTCTGATCGGTGAAACCCGATAAAAACACACTCTCTGTCGGTAATATTCGTCGTCGAATCGATTTGTCTCACGGTTTCGTATTCTCCTCCCCCATCCGAGGGGCTCTCCCTCGAGGGTTTTTTTGTAAAATAAGATCAATAGTGGAGTACGATAGCAGTCAAATTTCTCGTATGAATGGCGGGAGGAAGTAGTCGGCAGCCTGAATAGTCTGTCATATCGAGAGAAATTTACGAAACGGTCAACTAGTGGCATCGGATTGGTGTGTACAGTACACGGGTCTGACGCGACTCGAGCGGCTTGGGTACTGGCATCGTCGGTGACCGAACACGGGTGTACGTTGGATTTGCGATTGTAAGCTACAATATCACCGCCGACCTATTTATCGTGTAAACTATTCCGAGACGAGACCGATACGGGCCCGTTCAATGATGGTACCGGTGCGATCGAGGGAGATGGCGCGTTCACCGATCGATGGGGCGCTACTGTCCCGACGAGCGACCGGTCGCTCGTCGGCGGGGCGATGGCATTGGGCGGCGGCTGGCTCGTCGCTCGAGGTCACTCTGTCCGCACGCGGAAGCGGCGATCTCGTGTGAACGCATGGTACCGGCGGGACGAAACAGCCGCTGCGTGCAGCGCGTGAGTTCGCTCCGATCGACGATCGGCGGTCGCGGCCAGAGGCGGCCGACCGTCACGCGGACGAACCGTCCGCCGTCAGGGCTGTGAATCGGGAGCCGACGGCGGGTTCTCGTCAGACGATACCAGGTTCCCGAGGAGGGAGTCACCGACTACGACCACGACGAGAGCGCCGACGATATCGAAGACGAGGTCGAAGAACGTGTCGGCCGCCCCGTAGGAAACGAGTACGGGTTCGAGTCCGAGGCGATTGGCGGTCGCGTGAATACCGTACTCGGCGATCTCCCACAGTACCCCGGCGCAGGCGACGATGGCGACGACCCAGAGCCGCGGGTCGCGTCCGCGGCGACGGGCCGCAGCGAAGGTTACGCCGCCGAGAATCGTCGCCGAGTGCGTGTGGGTCACGTGGTCCCACCACCAGACATCATCGTACGGACCCAGCATTCCGACTGAGTGAGTGAGCATCGCCGTACTCAGATACGCACGTTGCCACGGCTTGAACGTCACGTCGTACCGGCGTTCGACGGCCCCGGGGAGGTACGTCGCCGCGATCGAGACGACGGCGTTGAAAACCGCCCCCGGATCACGCCGCCGGAAACCGACGACGAGGACGGCGAGAATCGCGTACCGGACACCGCGATCGGCCTCGTTGGCTACCGATGTCTGCATTGGTTTGGTGGCAGATTGCAGTCGAGGTCCATAACGATACTGAAAGGAGACGAGCTCGCGGTTGCCGTCGGTCAGCGGTTGCTACCAGCGCGGAAGTCGGTCACGTGCCGCGTTCGGGTCCGTACCGAGCGGGGAGCAGTACCAGGAAGCGATCCGGAAGCGTCTGGACCACGAGGACTTCCGCAATCGTCGGGAGCAGCCGTCGAACGGCAGTGTACACGACCGCGACGACCAGCGCGGCTCCCACGATCAACCGAAGGACGCCGTCGAGAGCGATCAGGAGCGGGACGGCGATACCGAGCGAGAGCAGCAAGTCCTCGGGCGCGCCGTCATACCGGACCCAGCGACGCGGCGCGAGCCACCGCCCTCGACGATGGTTGTAGACGGCGCGACTCGAGGTCGCCTCCCACGGCCGCAGTTCCAACCCGCCGCCGAAGATATCCATGACGCTGTGGACGGCCGCACTGAGCAACAGGAATGTCGCGGCGATCGTCGCCGCCGTCGGGAGGAGCACCGCGAACGGGGCGACCGCGACGCCGAGCACCGAATAATAGACGGGATAGTGCAGCGTCTTCCGATGACCGATGTACATATCCAGATCGGGGAGAATACCACCGAGCAGGCCGGCAGTGAGAGCGACGCCGGCGAATTCGGGGGCGAGTATGACAAGCGGGAGGGCGAGGGCCAGCCCGACGAGCGCGTGCGTTGGCAGCATCATTATGTCGTACTACAGGCAACACAGCCGTTTGAGTATGTCGGTCAGTGCTGCCAGCATCGGTCGGCCGACAGAGTCGCGTTCTGCAGTTTCGTTCGGCCCTCTATCGGCGAACGACCGTCCGACGACCGTCACGGTTCTCGAGGGCAATCTTTGATGGGGTTCGACACGGAATCACAGCGTGATGGCCGCCGATGGATACAAACTGTTCGGTGTCTACCTCTCGGAGGACGTCTTCGACGCACTCGACGAATTCCTGTACGAAGACGCCGGCGTCGTCGACTACGAGGAGTATTTCGATCCAACCGCCTCGACGGTCCCCGCGGGCGATCCGGGTGCCGATGCCACCGACAGGCTCGTCTCGGCGGTCGTGGCGGACTTCGCGGAACTGTACGACGAGGCGGATTTCGAGGCCCCTCGAGGCGTTGCTTCCGACGCGTTCGTCCTCGCCCATCTCGCGGCCGATCCCCAGACGATCGCCACCGCTCGCGAACGCTTTCAGGCGGCCGCCACGATCCGAGAGACCGACCTCCGGACGGTCCACACCGCGATCCTCTCGGCGTTTCTCTCGCGGGAATCAGCACACGAGGGCCCCTGATTCCCGGAGTCACCGGGACGCGGAACCGATCGGTTCAGCGGTCCTCGTCCGACGAAGAGACGATCAGGATAAGCAGTTGCCCGCGGTGACCCTATATTATCCGCCAGTGGCTTCTCCCGCAATGATGGGGGCGCTCGAATCGGTCCCGGTACCACCGGACTCGTCTTCGCTTGCGCTACTGGTCTCAGTGTCGCTGGTGGACGTATTTTCGTCACTGGACGCGTTTTCGTCATTGGATACGTTCCCGATACTGGACTCGGTTCCATCACTGGATTCGTTTTCGCCGACGGAATAGCCCTCATTGCCGCCGTCAGTTGCGTTTCCGAGAGCGTTCTCCCCGTCTCCGTCGCTGTCACCGGCACTCGAGTTCACAGTGTCGGCAGTTTCGGTTCGGTTCGACGTATCCGAGACGGTGTCGTTCGTCGGAGTGCTGTCGGGTTCGTCGGTCAGTCCGACCGACTCATTTTCTGCCGCATCTGTCGCGTTAGCATCGCTGTCGTTTGATCCAACAGCGCCATCATCCGTTTCACCCGATCCGTCGTCCGTTTTGGGACTAGTTATTTCAGTCTCGTTTTCGTCGCCGCTGCTTTCGTTGGAGCCGGTCTTCGGGTCGGTTTCGGTGAGAGTCCCGTCACAGGGATTCAGCGCGGTATCTGCCGCACCGTTCGTCGTTCCGTTCTCGAGGCGTTCGTCGCCACCACATCCTGCTGTGACCGTCGAACTGGCCGCACTATCCGTATCAGCGTCGTGCGGACCGCGGTCGTCAGGGGGACCACGAGCGTCACCGTTGGGCGGGCCACCCTCGTACTCGTCGACCGAAACGTTGCCGGCGACGGTGATCTCGAGTTCTTCGGTGTCCGTGAACGCGCCCGTGGTGTAGCCGACGCTCAGAGCGCTGCCGACGAACACGATCGCAACCAGCGTCGCAACGAGGGGCTTACTCGTCATCGGTATCACCGCTGGGTCTTCCGTCGTCGATCGCATCGCCGCGGACGGCCGTCCCCGTCCCGGGACTCGGTACGTCAGCCTCCGTCTGTTCCGGGGAATGAGTTCGTGTGCCTTCCGACGGTTCGTCCGGATCGGGCCAGTCGAACGTCGACGGGGACGGTCCGTTCCGTGGAATCTCCTCCGGCGTGGCTGCATCATGATCGTCGGATTCGCCACGTGTCGCATCCGGTTCGACCGCATCGTCCGAATCGGACGCGTCCGGGTCAGCCGAGGTCGATGGTCCCGAATCGTTCGATTCCGTCCGGGCCAGTTCCGACTCGTCGGGGAGCCTCGAGCGCGCGGCGAGTGCGAGGACGAGCGTCGTCGTCGAACCGGTGAACACCGTTATCGAGACGACCTCCGGCGCTCCGGTTCGAAGGAAGCTCGTGTAGGTCGCCCACCCGCTGTACCCCACGAGAACCGCCAGTACACCGATCGAATACAGCAGGTCCGATTTCGTGACGACGTATCGGTCCGTCGACTGCGACGCCGCTGCCGGCTCTGTCGACCGGGTCGGACCGCCACTTTCCGTCGCGGTCGCTCCGCCGTCTCGAGATCCGCCGATCCCGTTTTCGGCCGGTTCGACCCTGCCGTCCGACCGGGAATCGGCCGCCGCTTCCGGCTCGTCCGAGTCGTCGCTCCGACGCTTCGAACGGAGCTCCCAGGCCTCGGAGAGGACGAACGAGACGAGCGGGAGCGCGACGAGCAGTCCGAATCCGACCGGCGTATTGACGAAGGTGATCACGTGACCGATCGCCGGGATCGTAACGGTCACTCGCCCGATGAGCTGGTCGGCGGCGATCGCGGTCTGGTCCGGATCCTCGTTCGCGTCCCCTTTCGTTCGGAACTGCACATCGTTACCGGAGTCGACCTCGATCACTCGATGGGTCGTGGGACTCTCGCCCTCGGAGCGCTGGTAGGTGATCACGTCGCCCTCTTCGACCGCCTCCGGTTCGACGCCGGCGACCAGGACGACGTCTCCGGGTGAGATCGAGGGTTCCATACTGCCGGAGAGCACGACGAAGCTGTGCTCCGCGCCGGCGACCTGCGGGACGGCGTAGGCGACGAACGGCAGAACGAGCGCGATGAGGAGAATCAGACCGACGATTCGCACTGCCCGCCAAACCATCGGTTGAAGATCCGCGAGTCCTCGAGATGTGGTCGGGTCGATCGATTCGTCGTTCTCGGTCGGCTCATCGCTCTCAGTTTCGATTTCGGCCGACCCGTCGACATCGGACGGCTGCGGTCCATCGGTCGTGTCGTTGTCGTTCATTTCAGTCGCACCTCCCGTCGGCCGCACAGATCGCGACCGTCACGTGGCTGATCGCATGATAGTCGTCCGGGTCGCTCCCCGATTCAGTCCGGTGTTGGGCGAACAGCAGTCCGCCGGTTGCGTCCGTCAGAGCACTTGTCGAGGTCTCGAACGGACCCTCGCTCGAGGGCCTGTACGTTACCGTTCCGGGACCGGGGCCCGACCCCGGACCGCCAGCGACATCGACGCGACAGAGATCGGGAGCTGACGCGCCGTCGTCGGAGACGAGTTCGAACGCCATCGCGACCGTCTCGCCGTTCCCCTTCGATTCGGTGTCCGTCACTCGCAGTTCGTATTCGGCAGTTCCCTCGGTAAACGAGTAGGTGCCCGGTTCGATCGCGTTCTCCCCGATCCCCGATGGGCCGCCCGCCTCGAGTTCGAGTTTTCCGACATCGAGACAGCACGGACACGAATCGGCGGGCGGGCAGCCGGATCCCGGCGAAAACGGCGGGGAGGACCGCCCGTCGTGGCGACATTGACGACCGATCGCCGCGAGCGAGACGGTCGCCGACTCACCGCCGACGTACCCCTCGAGGTCCCACTCGAGGCGGAGGCACACCGGCGCGTCCGGCTGTAAGCAGTCCGTCCTGTCGGATTCGGGAGCCCCGTCGAGGGCGAGCCCCGTCGTGAGATCCTCGAAGACGTCGCGCATGGAGCCGCTCGCCAGGAGCCGAGTCGGCTCACCGGTGTCGCAATCGGCGGACGAAAGCGTGACCGTCGCGACTTCGCCGAGCGTTCCGAACGATTCCGGACACGATCCCCGGAGCCAGATCGCCGCCGGGTTGTTCCCGTCGACTGCCGTGTGTACCACGCGGAGTCGGATAACACCGCTCCGGTGATCGGCGTCGTACTCGATCGGAATCCGGACCGCTCCGTCGCTGCTACCACTGAGCCCCCTCCTGGCCCCCTCGAGGACGTCCCAGTGGACCTGCAAGTCGAACGCTCCGGCCTCGAGGTCGATCCCGGCCCGCTCGGTATCGCCTAGGAACTGCTCCGCGGCGACTCCAGTTCCGATTCCGGTCGCTCCGGCAGCGCCAAGCGCGGAGAGAAGTCGCCTGCGGGAAACGACTCCCCGGTTTCCGGTGCCGTCGGTTCCCCGATTGTCGGCTCCGTCGGTATCGGAATCTGACGTTCGTTTATCGGTCATGGGTCTCCGGTCCCCGTCAGTCGCGGGTTCTCCGTCCTCCGTCCGTCGAGGTGACTACCGACCGCGTTACGGTTGTTCGAGATCGATTCGGATCGGTCCAGTTTCGTCCCGGTCGGCTGTAGCGTCGCCTCGTCGGCACTCACGAGTAACTCGTCGCCGCTCATCGGATCACGTCGTCTCCGCCGTTCGATCATCTCGTACATGGATCCCTTTCCATCGATTCGGTGTCGCTCTCGTCGGGTCTCTGGGTACCACTACCCGATATGTATGACCCCTATACCGACGCGTATACCGGTTATACCGGCACATATACCGAATATACCGGCTCGAGACCGGATACAGACCGGGCCGGACACCGACCCCGAACGGCCGCTCATCGAGTGGGGCGCATCGTCGGTCAGTCCGCCGTCGATCCGGCCCCGTCGTTGTGCCGGCACTGCTCGCCGTAGAATCCGACGTCGAACGCGACCGAGTCGGTCTGGACCTCGTTTCCGACGTCGACCGGCAGTTCCCACTCGAGACTGACGCACGTCGTTACGCCCGGTTCGAAGCACGCACGACCCTCGCCGTCGCCGGCCGCGGGTGCGCCCGCTTCGACCTCGTTGTACTCCGTTTCCCGGTCGCCATCGAGCGGGATTCCGAGGTCCGTCTCGAGGATTCCCATGAGCTCCGCGAGCGTCCCTTCGAAGATGACTCGCTCGCCGGCGATGGCCTGACCGATCTGACTGAAGGCGTCGATCAGTTCGTCGTCGTCTGCAGCATCGAAGTAGTGGACGTCCCACGGATTGCTCGCCATGGACTGTAACGTCGAGGCGTCCGCCGACCCGAACCCGACGGTGTAGAGTTCAGTACCGTCGCTTTTCGCGTCGTCTGCAGCGACGACGGGATCGCCGCTCTGGTTGTGTTCCCCGTCGGACATTACGACCATGATCTTGTCGGCACCGCTCCGAGCGTTCGAGCCGTTGTGCAGTTCGTCTTGGGCCGTCTCCACACCGTCCACGATGTGGGTCTGCCCGCCTCCCGACAGCCCGTTAATAGCCGATTGGACGTCACCGTGGCTGCCGGTCAGTTCCTGATCGAGCGACGCGCTGGTCGAGTAACTGACGAGACCGACGTTCGCATTGCTGCCCAGTTCATCGATGAGTCCGTTCGCCGCGTCCATCATCGCACCCATCGATCCGGACATCGACCCGGACCGGTCCAGGACGAGGACGACGTCGATCTCGCCGCCGTCCGCTCCCTCCCGATCCAGCTCGCAGTCACAGTTCTCGTCGTACCAGACGCGAGTTTCGACGGCGTCGGCGAGGTCGCCTTCGCCCTCGCCGCCGGTGTCGTCGACCGCCGATTCCGGTTCGGTTAACCCGTTATCGTCGTCTGCCACCAGTTCGCCGTTCATCCAAATGTACCCCGGATTTGAACAGAGGTGGAGACTCGTCGACAGGCAGCCGGAGTCTCCGGGTTTGACGTCCTCGAGATGGACCGGTGCGACCTCCTCACCGTTGACCAGCATCTCACGGGCATCTTCGCCACAGAACCCGTTGTTCAGGACGTACTCGTCCCAGTCGTCGATATCGCCGGTGTCGGGCACCTCCTCGAGGAGGTAGGTCCCGGCTTCGTCCTCGAGTTCCGTCGCACCGTCGTACCCCATCTCCCGAATGTCCTCCAGACGGCCCGGGCCGCCGTGGTACGTGGCCTTGTAGTCGAGCAGGAGATCGAGCTCTCCCGATGCGAGACTGTTGTTTCCGAACGGCCGTGGTGAATCGCCAGACGTAGCTTGATTTCACTGTTTTAGAGATCGCTTGGTGTTGTGAACCACACACATCAAAACGAGTTCACGAAATTCACCGTACCAAGTTCGCGCACGCACGGCGTCGCCGAGCGTGCGCTTGATCGTTGAAAAGACGGTCTCACACATCGCTCGTTGGCGGTATCGAGGCCCATCGATCCGCGCGTTATGCGCGTGATCGATGGGCCGAAACTCACGATGTTTGATCAGCGGTCTCACGCCGTCTTCGCGGAGTTTTTCGCGTAAATCCATCCAGTCGTAGCCTTTGTCGGCAGCGAGGCTGGCGAGGTCGCCCGCGTTGCGGCGGGCGACCTGCCAGCCGAGCTGTGTGTCGTGGCGTTTCTCGGTCGTACAGTGAACGTCCAGAATTGCTTGGCTTTCTGTGTCGACGAGAGCTGTCGCTTTGAGCGTCTGAACCCGGTAATTCGTCCGACGGCAGTAGTGTTTGCTAGCGTTTTCGCGGTCGAAAAACGTCGCGTCAATGGCGGCGTGACCGCTCTGGCCGTGCAGCTGCGCCGAGAGGCGCAGCAGCACTCGCCAGAGTGCGGTCTTAATCCTATCAAACCACTTGACTAGCGTCGAGTGATCGGGGAGATCGGTCGGTTCAAGGCCGATCTCCCCGAGTATTTGTGGCATCTCGCTCAGCAAATCGAGTGCTTCTCGGTAGGATTTTTCCAGGTAAACCCGCAGACAGTGCAGCGACACTACCGCATACTCGGCGAAGCCGCCACCCCCTTCGGGGGCGGCGACTTCGCCTCGCTCACCAACAGCATTTTTAGCTAACTGAACGACTTTGCTCGTGAAGCGGGAGATTTTCGACATAGAGCATCGGCGGTTTCCCGCTTCATACTCCTAGTTCTGACGGTCGAAACCGACGCCGTCCAACGATTCACCAGAGCCTTCCGAACAGTTCATCGTCGCTAAAGTACGCGGTCGTGCCGAGGCCGACACCGGCTGATGTGACGCCAATCGCGCCGAGTCCGCCCAGAAGCTGACGCCGCGACAGACCGTATTTGTCTTCTGTCATGATTCGTCTCTCCCGTTAAGGAGAAGCCCACCGGCGGAGTCGAACCGCCGCAACGGCCGGTATCGGCCAGAGCAGCCTGCCGGGCAGGCGCTCGGTCCGTCACGTGGGGAAGGTGGTGTGTGATTCGGACGCGGTTCGATCAGCTACTGTACGGGTTGTTCGTGCCGTCGTTGTGACGCGACTGTTCCGCGTAGAAGCTGAATTCGAACTCGACCAGGTCGGTCTGGATCTCGTTGCCGACCTCGACCGGAATCTCCCAGTCGAGGTATATACAGGGGTTCTCCGCATCCTCGCCACCGTCGAACGGTGCTTGTTCCCCGGCTTCGACGCCGTAGGAGCCGTCGCCGTCGAGCAACACACCGTTCGATGCCGCGGCGAGCACCTCGGTGAGCGTTCCCTCGACGATCACGCCGTTGGCCGGATCGTCGCCCTCGTAATAGAGTGTCGCCTCGATGCTGTCGGCGAGTTCGCCAGTACCGTCCGAAGCGCCGGGATCGTTGACATCCCCGGCGCTGTCGGTCTGGGGTTCCGGTTCCGTGTACCCGTTCTCGTCGTTGGCGGTCAGTTCGCCATTGAGCCACAGGTACGCGGGATTATCGATAATCCGGAAACAGAACTCCGCCCCGCCGCTGTCGCCGGGTTTGACGTCGTCGAGCGTGAGCGAGACCGCATCGCCCTCCGCGACGTCGTCGCCGTTTTCGTCGACGACCTGCACGTCGCCGTTGATCGTTCCGCTCGTCCCGCCGGAGCCGGCGCTTCCCTGATCGTAGGACAGTTCGTAGTCGACGAGCAAGTCGAGTTCGCCGGCGGAGAGCGTGTTGTCATCGAACGATTCCTCGTCGCTGAAGTACGCGGTCGTGCCGAGGCCGGCCCCCGCGGATGCGACGCCGATTGCGCCGACGCCACCGAGGAGCTGCCGCCTGGACAGCGAGTGTATCTGTTTGTCCGTCATGGTTGGGTTCCCCGCCCGGAGTCCGCGATCGAGTCCGCCGATCCGGCCCGGAGGGGCTGGTTTCTTCCACTGAGTGTCCCCCCTTATCTATGAGTCCATTCGATACCACTCAACGACCGGTTCGAAGCGTCCCCTCTCGGATCCCACGTCGCGAACGGACGGTTTGCTCGATTGAATCGATCGTTATTCCGCGACAGACCGCCCGATCCGGCCGACGACCGACTGCGACGGAACCGTTTTCGCCCTCACCGGCGACAGACCGACTCCGTGGGGTATACCCGGTATACTCGAGCGGCGGGAGGCAGTCACGACCGGCAACAGAGTCCTGCGATCCGGTATATCGCTCATACATACGGATCCCCGATTCACTCTCCCCACTAGCGGGGAGGGATGTCGACAGATGCTATCGAGAACACTCGCAGTTCCGGAACGTGAGATTCATCAGGTGTTGAGCAGCGCGCGCCGTCGCGAAGCGCTCGAGCAACTCAGGGGGGCGGGCGGTTCGATCACGGTGCGCGAACTCTCGGAGCGGGTCGCGTCGGCGGAGTCGGGCACGTCACCGGCCCCGCGAAACGTCCGCGAGAGCGTCTACAACTCGCTCCATCAAACGCACCTCCCGCGACTGGACGAGCTCGGGATCGTCGAGTACGACGATGATCGAAAGATCGTCACGGCCCGAGACGGGGCGCGTCATATCTCGCTGTACATGGAAGTCGAAACTCCGATCGGCCTCAGCTGGGCCGAATACTACCGGTCGCTCGGCGTCGTCGGGCTCTTCGTCGTCGTCACGTCCCTGGGGGAGTTGCCCGGCGTGGCGATCGTCGATCCCCTCCTCTGGGGGGTCGCGTTTCTCGTTCTCTTCGGGCTCTCGACGGGCTATCAACTCTGGCAGAAACGCGGGTCGCTACTGCGAGTGCTTCGATCGTCAGGGACCCGCTAAAACACTGGCGTGGCTCTCACCGACCGACCGTTGAATCGACTCTCGAGTAACGCAACCCCGTTCGAAAGGTATCGGGCGTGCAGTGACTGTCACTGGCTACTAGACGAGCGAGCCGCGTTCGTCACCGCTCTCGACGCGCGTCGACCGCGTGGGCGCTCGAGACGAGTGCGAAGACGGCCGCGACGAGGAACGCGACGGCGAATCCGGCGCGGGAACCGATCGGTACCAGCCCGGACCAGGCGAGACCGACACCGACCAGACAAAAGGTCGCGACCGCGACGGACACGTCGCTCCACGCGATACCGTCAGCGGCGACCGAGTCGAGATACGTCCCGAACCGTTCGGTCGTCTCCGTCCGTTCGATCAGCCCTCTGTCCCTGTCGTACTCGACGATACCAAGATCGTCCATCTTCTCCAGATGCAACTGGTGGAGGGACGTGTACACGCGCTTTCGCTCCTTGTACGTCACGTCCTGAACCGAGGTATCGTTCTCGCGAGCGGCGACGAAGGCGGCAAGCTCGCGGATCGGAACCGGGTCGCTCCCGTTTTCGTTGAGATACGCGATCGTGTGTCGCCGCCGACGGTTGGACAGAATTCCGAACACGTCGTCGACCGGCAACGTCGGTGATCGCTCCGCCGCGTCGCTCGATGCCGTCGACGCGCCTCCGCTCGTCTCTCGATCGTCCGGCGTCGATTCGGTTCGGTCTCCCGGTTCACCGTCCTGAGATCGCTCCGTCACTGACTCGAGCTGTGAACGTGCCATTTTCCCATTCCCTCGTGACAGTCACACGAACCGAAGCGTACTAAACGCAAGCTAACCAGCCCGTAAGCTCCAAGGTGAGTCTGAAGTAAGTTACTTCACCGAGCATCTCGCTCCCGATCGTGTATCGAGAAACGGAGTGGACGAATCCGGGCCGAGCACGAGTGGAGAACTGCCGGTGAGACGACCCAGTACGAGCGGAACGCCCCCTCACGAAGGCCGCCGGACGGTTTTTCCAGGGGGATGATCCGCGTCAGTCGTTGACCGCCGCCTCGAGGGATTCGAGCCGAGAACGAGCCTCGAGGTACTGCGGATTCGATTCGAGCGTCTCTCGGGAGTGCACTGACCGAAACAACGACAGTTTGGCGGTGATCGCCGCCCGTTCGCGCCGGTCGTCGGGTTCGCCGATCCGCGATAATTGCGTCTCGATCGCCTCGAGTGCGGTCTCTCGAACGATCGGTTTCCGGAGCACGTCGTCGCACTCGAGCGCGAAGAGATCGAACGTCGGCCGGTCACCGACGAGAGCGATCGTCCGACAGCGGTCGCCAACCGACTCGATCACGTCGTCGGGAGCCGCTCCCGGAAGTCCCAGTTCGAAGACGACGACGGTCGGTCCGTCTTCGAGCGCGGATTCGAGCGCTCGTCCGTCGGGCGCGCGCACCACCTCGTACTGGTCGCTCAGCCATTCACCGTACATGTCCAGAAGCCGCCGGTCACCGTCCGCGATCAGGACCGTCGGCGCGTCCGTCTCGAGGTGGCGCGTCCCCCACTCGGAAAGCGCCGCGAAGATCGGTTCCATCTCTTCGCCGGCGCTCGTGAGCTCGTACTCGACTCGAAGCGGAGACTCGCTGATGACGGTCCGGTCGACCAGCTTCGCCTCGACGAGCGTCTCGAGCGTCTCGGAGAGGACCTTTCCCGAGATGTCGGGGATCACGTCCAGAAGCTCGTTGAATCCGCTGGGGCCGTGGTGGGTCAGCGCGACGACGACGACTGGACGCCACTTATTCGAGAGTATCGACAGGACGTCGAGTGCCACGCGGGCATCGGCCGAGACATCGACCCGTGGGCGGCCCATACCGCTCGTTTCACCCCTAGCTATAAAATTGTTGCCTGTGAAAACAGTCACGAAACTCTACATGGTGTCACATAATGGTGCGACAACGGAATAGTCGGACATTCGTCGACCGCTTCCGCACACGAGGTTCGATCGCCTCGCGGCGGCTCCCCGCTCGAGTCACGCGAACGGGGTTATGACTGCCGGGGACGAACGCGACGTCGACCTTCTGCTGGTCGAGGACAACCCGGACGACGCCCGGTTCGTCCAGCGGCTAGTGAGCAACTACCAGTCGGAGACCGAACCCCGAGAGACCACGGGGCCGATCGTGATCGACGAACTCGATCACGTCGATCGCCTCGTCGACGGACTCGATCGAGTGCAGCGACGGACGCCCGACGCGATTCTCCTCGATCTCATGCTGCCCGACAGCTCGGGGCTCGAGACGGTCGATCGGATGGTCGAGCGCGCGCCGGCGGTGCCGATCGTGGTGCTGACCGGGCACGACGAGACCGAAATCGGCGTCGAAGCGATTCAGCGCGGCGCCGAGGAGTATCTGGTCAAGGGATCGATCACCGCGACGGTGCTGGTTCGCACGCTCCGGTACGCCATCGAACGAAAGCGGAATCAGCGCGAACTCCTCGACCGAAACCATCGGCTCGCACTGTTGAATCGGATCATCAGAACGGACATCCGAAACGACGCGAGCATGATCGTCGGCCGGGGGGACCAGCTCCGGGACCGAGTCGACTCGAGCGACGAAGCGGCCCTCGAGGCGCTGCTTGACGCGGCCGAACACCTCGTCGAACTCACGGACACGTCCGCGGGCCTGATGGACGTCCTGTCGCCGGACGACCTACAACGCGAACCCCGCGATCTGAACGCGGTGCTTGACGCGGCGGTCACGCGAGTCCGGCGGGAGTCCGACGTCCCAATCACGATCGACCGAACCGACGCCGTCGACGACCCGATGACGATTTACGGCACGCCGATGCTCGAGTCGGCGTTCACGCACCTCCTGTCGACGGTCGTCGATAGCGCACGCCGGGGGTCGTCGGCCGTGAGCGTACGCGTCGACGCATCGAACGACCGGGTCTCGGTGGCGATCGCCGGCGACGGGGTTCGGCTTCCCGACGCTCAGCGCGAACTGCTCGTCAACCCGTCCTCCCGATACGAAGACGGAGCGAGGATGGGGATCGGACTGTATCTCGTCACGACCGTCCTCGAGGACGTCGACGGCGAGATCGCGGTCGAGGACACCTACGCCGCCGGAACGACGGTGACGACGACGTTCGAGCGGGTCCGTCGATCGTAGCGACGCCGACCGCTCACGACCGGTCAGGGGGTGGCGGTCCGCGAGTCGGCCTCACCACGACTCCCGCGTTCGCGCCCGTTCGCCGTCGGGAATCGTGAACGCGATCTCGGTACCCTCCCCGGGCTCCGAATCGATGTCGATCGTTCCTCCGTGTTGTTCGACGATTTTCCTGCAGATCGCGAGCCCCATCCCGGTGCCCGACTCGGGGTCGGTGCCGGACCCCTGCGTGAAGAGATCGAAGACCCGATCGAGTTCGTCCGGTTCGATCCCGCTGCCGTCGTCGCGGACGCGGAACCGCCATCCGTCGTCTCCCCGACTCGCCGTCACGCGAATTTCCGGCGATCCGCTATCGGCGTGTGTCAGTGCGTTCTCCAGTAGATTCTGGAACAGTCGCCTGAGCAGGTGTTCGACGCCCGAAACGGTCGGCAGATCCCCGACGACGACGGTCGCGTTTTGTTCCTCGATCTCGAACCGGAGCGCCTCGAGGACCGCCGAGACGACCCGATCGCAGTCGACCGAATCGAAGGCCGTCGCCGACGGCCCGATTCGGGAGTACTGTAACAACCCGGAGATCATCTCCTGCATCCGTCGATTGTTTCGCCGTGCGACCGCGATCAGTTCCTCGCAGTCCTCGTCGGCCGTCTCCTCGAGCGACTCATCGAGCAGGCGAAGGTAGTCTTCCGTCGTTCGTAGTGGTGCCCGAAGATCGTGTGAAATCGCCCCGGTAAACGCCTCGAGTTCGCGTTCCCGCCGCCGTCGTTCGGTGACGTCCCTGAGGACGAGTACCCATCCGACGATGTCGTCGCGTCGTCGGAGCGGTCGGGACCGCACGTTGAGATACTCCGTTCGTCCGGAGTCCGAGGAGAACTCGACCGTCCGACTCGACGCAGTAGTCACGTCGAGCGCCGGCAGTTCAGCATGGGCCGGTTGACCGACGATGGACGCAGACAGTCCGAGCAACGAGTATGCGGTCTCGTTCGCGTGAACGATTCGCTCGGCCGAGTCGAGAACGAGGACGCCGTCCGGGGAGCGTTCGACGACAGTCGAGTACGCGATCGGCGGGAGATCCAAGAGTTGGTACCTGAACGTCGCGATTCCGAGGGCGATGGACGAAACTGCTGCCGTGGCGGGCACGAGGTTGACACCGTCGTGGTCGAACGGTGCGACGCCGGCCGAGGTGAGGAAACTCGCGGTCATCGGCGTGACGATGGCGATCGCCAGTAGCGCGGCCTGTGGGAGATAGGAACGGCCGAGACGGACGGCTTGGTGGGCGATGATTCCGAGCGCGAGCAGTGCGAGGGTCAACACGTACACATAACTGAGGACGACGTACGCCGGGCCGTTTTCGGCCCGCCAGACAACTAGCCCGTCGATCTTGACGATCCGCGTTTCGACGATAACGAGATCGTACGGGTTCGTAAAGAGAAGCAGCAAAAACGCGACAGGAACGACGAATAACCCGACGACGACGCGGCGACGCAGCCAGTCCGTTCGATCAGTGTACGCGAGCGCGAACAGGAGGAGCAACGGGGCGATCAACTCGCTTCCAACGTACAGCAGTCTGTACAGCTGAAACTTCACTTCCGGGGTCGTACTCAGGAGTTTAATCGCCGAAAATCCGGTCCAGATAGCCACTGCAACGTTCATCGTCCCGAATATGAGAAGTACTGGGCTGTGGCCGTGCTCACGTCGACTCCTGATCGCGTACGCCCCCAGACCGAGTGAGACAGCGGTCGCGAACAGGATCGGATAGGCATATATCGTGTGCTGCCACCCCATTACGTGCTGAAACGTTACTCGAGGAATATATAGATACAGGTCGGTTACTGTCCTCAATTCGAACGAGATGTAGTGAGACGGTGCCTGTGTCTCGAACCGGGTACTCCGATGCGATTTCCGCTTTTCGTGGCACGGATGGCACCTCGGTGTGGTGGGACTACCGTTGGTTCGGCGATGTTCGCGTCCCGGTATGTCGACACGGCTATCACACGGGTACCGGTGGCCACCTGAACGATTCCGAGACGAAGAATAGGTGCCCCGGAACGTTGCAGGACCACTGCGAAGAGAGCGGAATTACGCGTTTCACACGGACGAACACTCGGGGCTCGAGTTTGGACATGCAACTGCGGCATTGTTCAGATTAGCTGGTTCCAGCAGTATGCGTAGCTCTGCAACCATGTTTCAGCGGTGGCTGGATCGGCGTTTCTAAAGCAGTTTTCGAACTGAGTGGTACGTCATTTTATCTCTTTAAATAGATGTTCGACGGCATTCTGATTTCCATGTTTCTCGTATCGAAATCGGAGCCCAAGATGATGGAGTGCGGCGTTAAGCCACGGAGCTGAATCGACAAGAAACACGGCATCTTGGATATCGTGTTTCTCTCTCAGTTCACTCAGAAACAGCTCCGTAAGTGCGGTTGTACGCGTTGGATAGAGTTTAACGTGAAGAAATTCGTTCGTTCCAGGATCGACAGCAGCATACGACAGTAGCGCTGATCGTCGAGTTGGATCACAGTTTCGTCGAGCGCAACGTGATCCGGTTGGCTTCCCGTTGTCGGCTGTAGATTGGCTTTTTGTACCCAATTATGAATCGTCAATCTCGCCCATTCGACACCGAATCTCTCTAAGACAGAAACAGTATCCGAAAATGATAATCTCGACAAATGGAGCTGGATACTCAATCGCATCAGCTCGCGCAGTGTCGCCTCTCGCTCCACAAAATCTAATTGAATGCCGCTACTAGCGCCGTTAAGGCGGTTGAATTCGGGCATGGACACCTAGAATTCTGACCGCCTCGCTTTTCAGACCGTATCTGAACAGCGCCCTAGAATTCAGCCCAAAGGCTCTTATCAGAGGTGGTGTTAGTTACCGAACATATCTGATATGCCCTCTCGTCGCACTATTCTCAGCCTAATAGCGGTGAGTGGAATCGGAGGGATTGCCGGGTGTAGCGATGTGATTAGCGCAGAGATACCCGCGCACACTGTGAGTGTCTATTTGCATAATCGAAATGCTGTCCGTGATGTCACCGTCACGATCAAAGAGGATGATGGAGCGGTTGTGTTCGAACGAGACTACTCCCTTTCCGACGACAATGAAGCTCATGAGGACGCAACGTTCCCTGAGACAACCGACCCACATACCGTCGTCGTGACTGTCGATGGAAAACAGTTTGAACAGCCGTGGCCGGAATTCACTGACCCGAACAATCAGTGTCCTAAAGGAAACTGGGAAGGTATCGAAGTCTGGATTAAAGGTGATCCGGGGGAATCCCCGACTATTCTTTTAATTGGAAATTGCCAACATGTTACGCTTGAGGAATGACGGTATCTGTCAAAAGAGTAAACACCATTTCTGAACGGTGTTCTATACACATCTTGTATTGATCACTTCCGTTCACAACAAACATCGTAGCGGATCTGCTTCTTTAAGTTCGATAAGGCGGCAGCCGCTAACGCACTCTGCGACTATCCACTGAAACAGGGAACGGTTCGATGACCTTGAGCACGTCCTTCTGAGCGAACCGTATCCCGTCACTGGGTTCGGACAAAAAGAAGTGCTGACTGCATGAAATCGAATCCACTTTTAGCAGAAAATCGCCAGACAACTCGGCTACACAGTCTTTCAAAACCAGTAAGAAGTCTTATTGGTTGGGGCGGATTTGAACCACGAGGACTCGCTTCGCTCGCCCTCTGGGCTCAAATCCGTCCGTTACAATTTTTCCGACCCGGACTCGTTACTACGCTCCTCGTCGGTGCGTCGGAAAAATGGGTTGGGGCGGATTTGAACCGCCGACTTCCTCGCTCGCTCCGCTCGCAACCGCGTGATGGAGACTTCCTAATCCAACGGTGTGAGCCAACCAACGCGGCGTTCCCGTCAGATAACAATGACCGAACGCCAAACTCAGATGAAACCCGAACGGGCTGTGAACCGATTCCTCTCCGAGATGAAACCAGAGTGGGCTGAATCAACGTACTACAACTACAGCTCATCGCTCTCTCGATTCCTCGAGTTCTGCGAAGAAGACGACCTCGAGAACATTTGCGATATCGACGGCTTCCACATATCCGATTTCAAATCCACTCGTCGGAATGACGGTATCAGCGAGATGACCCTCTACAACGAACTCAGTTCCCTCCGATCGTTCCTGAAGTGGTGCAAGTCGATGGGACTCATTGAGTCGTGGGTGATCGAAGATATGGTCCTCAATGAACCGGACGATAAGGTTCGCTCTGACAAGCTGGACGCTGAGGAAGCAGAGATAATTCGCAACTACCTCAACCAGTTTGAGTACGCTACTCTTCGTCACACGCTGTTCGCGCTCTTGTGGGATACAGGAATCCGACTTGGGACTGCCCGCTCTCTTGACGTGGATGACTACCATCCAGAGGAACAATACATTGAGGTGCAGCATCGTCCCGATCAGGGAACACCGCTGAAAAACAATTCCGAGGCTAATCGGGAGATCAATCTCCACTCGTGGGCATCCGAGATTCTTGACGACTATCTCCAAATGAACCACAAAGGAGTGACCAACGATCACGATCGAGAACCCCTGTTAGCTTCCCGTCACGGTCGAATGTCTCTCTCCAACCTACGGATGCACATCCGTCGCCTCACCCGTCCGTGCCACTATACAGGGGATTGTCCTCATGGACGGGATCAAGACGAATGCGAAGCTGCCCTGGACTATCGTGCTGCTTCTCAGTGCCCTGGCTCTGTCAGTCCACATCCAATCCGACGCGGGGCTATCACTCACTGGCTCAACGAAGGCCATCGGAAGGAACTGATCAGCGAACGGATGAACGTCGGCGTGAAAACGCTCGATGAACACTACGACGCTCGAACTGAGTCAGAGAAGCGGAATCTACGACGAGAGATGTTCAAGATGGACTGAGGAAAAGGGTCAAGCAAGATTTGAACAGATCTCGCTGTCTCTCCCCAAGGGTTCGACCGCCCAAAACCACCTTACACATTTGGATTTTTGTAGAACTATCTCGTCGCCTTCTTGCGAATACCGGTATCTATTTCCCTGTGGATGCCGTCTATACAGTGAAGACAAGTTCTCGCGGAACTCTCCAACCGACCAGTCACAACTATCGGGTTCCTCTTAGGGTATCGCCACATCGAGGGGAGAGTAGAACAGACCGCTGAGAGTCTTCATTATCTCTGACTTATGAGTATAGATACATCCACAGCGGCATCTCCGAGCAGTACAGAGACAACGTCGAACAGCGACTACTGCGCGTGCATCCAGTATGGTTTTCCTGAGGGGAAGGGGCCGCTTCGAGCGCCGAAACTCCGAACGATTTTCGAGCCGATTCCCGATGAAGCCCATACCGCCAGCCCCATCTACAAAATCTCGAGAGAGCAGTATGAACGTCAACGGGATATGGAAAACCCCTACCTGGTCGATGGTGGCTACTCGATGAAAGCCACAGAGATACAGGACGAGTGTGAGGACGATGACCGCGTACTCTGTCCCGTTCACATTGAGTCCGACGCATACCACGAGGTGGGACCGGATACGCTTATCACGTGGTTTCGGGAGTTCGTAGAGGACTATCTCGAAGCACCGTTCAACACGTGTACGCTGTACTTCTCGGGGAATCGTTCCATCCACGTTCACGTTCCCCGGTTCGTATCGGGGGAAGCCGACCGGGAGCGGTTGAAGGAACTGGCCAAGTTGTACTGCGATGAGGCGAGGGCTGAACTCGACATCAGTGTTTACGATCGGAAAAGTTTGTTTCGAATTCCCAGCGTAGAACACGCAAAGTCCGGCATCCCAAAGGTCGAAATCGAACCGACTTGGGACAGAACCCGCATCTTCCGTAAGGCAAACGGAGCGAACCCAAGCACGCCTGCAACGTATGCTGATGTACTGTGGGATGTGTTCGGGCAGGAACGCCTCACTGTCGGGACAATTGGCCCTGAAATGAACCGGTCGCAGAATCTGTTTCAGGTGCTTGACCCCGAGAAGACGCTCTTGGAGTTCACACGCGATGAACCGGAGAACGAGATCGAGACTCCCCTCATCGAGCAGGTGGCGTATCCCGAAGACCCCGCTGAAGTTCCGGAGTGGTCGATGTACAACGCACACGAGTTCTCTCCATATGCTCACGCATCAGGAAACCCTCGAAGTGTCGCGGCGCTTCGCGTGAAAGGCGGGGTGTTCGCTCGAGAGAACAAGCGTTGTGGGGCGACGATGGTGCCAGCGTACTTCTACGGTGCTGTTGGGTGTAACGGTGGGTTCACGAAACAGGACGTTCACGCGCCGCTCCAGTTGTCGAAGAAGGACTACCGCAAGTGGGACTACGAACACGGGGAAAAGGTCGTCATCATCGGCGGGAAAAGCGGGAGTTCCAGAATCTTCAGCGTCTCCTCGTGGGAAGCCACCGAAGTTGGCCACGCGCTCACAAGCGATAAGGGCGGGCGTGACACCGCGCTCAACTATCTCTCCGAGAAGGGATACGATGTTGGTGCGTCTGGTTCCACGGTGTCCGGCTCGAAGTGTACGACTGCATCAAGGTCGAATGAGTTTAGCAGAGAGACAGGAACAATATGGCCTGCTCGTGAGAATTGGGGGACGGACGTGGAAGGCCTCCAATGGAAAGCCGAACAGGAGGGGATTGGAACACTCTCACATAAGGAGCGGATCCGTGTTGCGTGCCGCTTTCTTCAGAACGGCTGGCAACCGACTTGGGAGTGGTTCAAGGAGCAGTACGGCTCCACGTTCAAGCCGAGGATTACATGGCAATTCCTCAGGGGAATAGTCGAAGACCCCGACTTCAGGGAGTACGACAACGTGGACGTACCCCCAAAACCCACGTGATACTCGCCCTCCTACTGTAACTATCTGCATAGACGGCATCCACTATCCACGAGGAACGTGACTACTTCACCCTACCTCGATGAATGGTTACACCACTTTTTCTTCAGTCCCCATACCACCACAACAACCACCACTAAGTTATGTTGCGAGAACGCGGTACTGCGACGGGGTACCTCTCGTCGGTGCTGATGTTTCTTATAAAGGGATTAGTAGCTTCAATCAATTCATTTCTCCAAGAGGTAATGACGCGGTCAGCGTGCGCCAACAACAGGCTGGTCACGCCGTCCAAATGTTCCGTGATGATTCCCCGGTGGCACGTTGTGGATCCCCATAAGAGGAAGGTGCGAGCCTACTACGAGTCTCCATACTCCCCGTTTTCCTATTCCCAACACCCGTGGATTTCGATGATCCTGGCAAGTGGGTTCCAACCTCAAAGTGGTCGAACACCTGTGATACCTTCATCGAGTCGGTTGTTCTTCCCGCCCCTCATGCAGTAGATCGTCTGGTAGTTCCTCGTAGAGATTGGGTCGGATCTCACAGTATCGCAACGCCGATTGTGAGTTCCCCCTCACCCCTTCGACAGCCTGGTGAGATAGTTTGTGGTAGTGGCGGGCCTCAGCAACGTTGTCACCGTCCTCGATGCAGCAAAACCTTCAGACAAACCTCACGGACTCATTGTGAATTAAGCTAATTGGGTTTCCGTCAACGGGCCTATATCATGCTGATCAACTGCAGTATAATTCCGAAAACTGCGAATCCACTCAATATAGTTGCTGTAGCGATTAACAGGCGATGCCGTTCAGGCCAACTCGACACATGAAACTTTACTGATTCTTCCTCCATCCAGAACGTAGCACCATCACGGTAAACAAATGTCATTTCCACCTGGTGGTTACCAGGTGATGCTGAGTCAAGGTTAAGACTAATGTGCATTGGTGCGGGTCCAAGAGCTTCAAAATCTCCGTTATTTCTTCCCTCATCTGTATCCTTGTTCCCCAGATTCTTGCTTATCTTTGTCTCGGACACATTCATTGGATAGACCATTTCTGACTGCTCTGGACTTTCACCAAAGTCTGGAGAAACATTGGCAAAGAACCATTCAGGGAGGGTGGATGTGAAGCCCACGTACGATATGTTAGCATCTATTTTTTCTTCGGCCTCATTGATACCCACTAATTCAACTGTATCCTCTTGGTCTGTCTCTCTGTATCCATATCCTGATTTCACTACCCCCACATTCTCATCATCAAGAATAGATTGATCTGGTAGTATTACTTGAAACTTATTAGGAAATGGTGTTCCTACTCCGCTAAAATAGAGATCTATATCAACAGTGCCATTTGGGGGTACATTCGGTTCCTGAAGTACTGATATTAGCCTAAAACGAGTATTCGGAAAATGTTGTTCTGCCATGATCAGACCCTTGCGTTCCCTCTACTAAAGGTTATAGATATATCTAACATAAAGGCATAAAATATATTTCAGCTAAATTGCCCGGAGATACTCTTCATGACGTTCCATCTTTTCACTCTTTGTCACATGGTCGTGGTGCTTATCTAATACATCGATAGCCATATTAACCAGATCAGCAGTTACATCTTGAGGTTGGACAGCATTCAGTGCTTCTGTTACGTATCCATGACAGAGTGCGTGCGGGCCGACTGAATCGCAAGAATAGATACCTGAAATCCGCTCGAGAAACTCATAATCTCTCTAAGCAGGTAACCAAATATACGCGTTCGAAACGACCTTCATTGTTCTAACTGCAGTCTTGTGGGGCCATCTTTGGTAGGCGTAATCTCATTCTTTCGATGTATCAAACACTGCTCTCTCGTCCAGATCTCGGCGTAGAATTGGCGCTGTCTCTTGCTGTCGTTTCCAATGATAGCCTACGTAGCTGTCTGTATGGTTCACTGCATTGAGTCGGTTGTTCTTCCCAACCCTCGATGCAGTAGATCACTCTGGAAGTTCCTCGTAGAGATCGAGATGGATCTCATATAGGATTGCGACGCCGACCGTGAGTTCGCCCTCGGTCCTTCGACAGACTGGGGAGATAGTTTGTGGTAGTGGTGGCTTCCATCGACGTTACCCCCGCCTCAATGCCGCAAAATCTTCGGAAAAACCTCATGGATTCATCGCGAATTCACTTGGGCAGTTTTAATTCACATGAAGTGATATATGCGTGCAGCTAAGATGGGTCTCTATATGCAAAACCCGCAGAAGTTGAAATCTTCATTACAAGAATTGAGTGCAAATCGTTTCGAAGAATTTGTTGCCTCGGTATGGGACTCAATGGGATGGGAAACCAAAGTAACGCCATCTGGTCGCGATAAAGGAATTGACATAATTGCGACAAGGGAAGGTATCGTTGATGAGAAGGTCTTGATACAGGCTAAACGGTATAGTCCGGGCAATAAGGTGGGGAGACCAGCCATTCAACAATATAACACCCTCCAACAGCAGGTACCCGATGCCGATTCAGTAATTGTAGTCACTACCTCCAGATTTACAACGGAGGCACTTGAGCTCGCAAAGCAACTCAATATCAAGACTATAAATGGGAATAATATTTCAGAAGCCGCAATTGACCATATTTCGAAGGAAGACCTAAAACAAGTAATCAGCAAGTCTACTACCAATACAAAACAGGAGAATTCAGCCAGACCAAATGAAGTTTCAACGGAGGAACTTTCAGAGTCGGAGGAGGACCTTGCTCAGGTTTATCAAGTCTACTTTCGGAGGTTGAGGGAAGCAATTAGCCAGTCCGAACAAAGAATCCTCTATTTCGATATTAACAGAGAAAGCGGAGACACAAGTGAATACTCTGTCATGGGTACCATGCATAAAGTGAAGTTTTCTTCTGACAATCCGGAAATTTGGCTAAAATTTCAGAAAACTGCAAAAACTTATGGATGGGTGATAGCTCTGAGTGAAGCTTATGGTAGCGGTGCTGGAGGTGTGGAGATGGTAATGCCGCCAAAGGAATCGGACACATTCTATTTAGCAATTGAAACTGAACGCGGAGAGCGTATCTTACCACAGCGTCAAGCCAAAATATCAAGTTTGATACTGGAACATATTTATGACCAACCTTTATCCGGAACTGAAGTTACAGATATGTCGCAAAACCACGGCAAAGAACTATACACAAGGGTTGTTAAATAAATTAGCTATGTGTCTAAAAATACAGTCTTCTCTTCGTTCCATCTTTTCCTCCCTCGTTGCAGGGTCATAGTGCTTGTCTAAGACCTCTATCGTCATGTCCACTCGATTTGCAGTCACCTCTCGAGGTTGGCCAGCATTCAGTGCTTCTGTCACGTACCCTCGACGGAGTGCGTGTGGGCCAGCTGAACCCGAACATTTGCTTGCCATATTGTAGGAGGTTCTTCACACCCCTCGATGCTTCGATTCATTGATAGTCTGTGCATCTACCTACCGGTAGCTTCGTGCCAAACGGGTCTGGTGAAAACCTGAGTCTCAGTCAGAAATCTCGCTGGACAAGTTACCAAATATACGCCCAAGTATGCGCAGTGAATGTTCTATCCGGGCGTTTCACATCATTGAGTCGGTTGTTCTACCACCTGCCTCAATGCTGTAGATCACTTGAAGTCCCGTGTTGAGTTTGAAATAATGCTCTCGAGGAATCCAGCATTAGTCATAGATACGTCGCTAATTCGAGAAGGGGGAGATTTTTGCTTATTAACGCGCATTATAGCATTCCCGCAACTACTTGTTGAGTAAGGGAACGCCGTACTGCGATTCCACACAGAATTGGGAAGCGACTCAGTGAATTGCTGGAGGAGTGCAAGACGAATATGCCACCCTCTGGTGGTTTGCTACTTCACGCGAACGAAGTGAGCGAGTGGGTTGGGGCGGATTTGAACCGCCGACGCCGCCCTTCGCTCCGCTCCGGGCGGTTGCTCCCCTATGGTGGACTACGATACCAAATGGCAACCACCAACCCGAAACGGCTCGCAGAGCTATTCATCAAGGACCGAACCGGCGAAAAGTCGAAGTCAACCCTCTACAACAATCAAGGCCATCTACGCCAGTTCTGTGACTGGTGTGAAGAAAACGAGATTGACTCCGTCCGTGATCTTGGCGGAGAAGACTTTCTCGAGTATAAATTCCATCTACGGCAATCTGTTTCAGATTCTACCATCAGGAACCACTTCAGTACTCTACGCACTTTCTTTAAATTCTGCTATCGTATTGATGCGACAGAAAAAGGGCAGGAACTTGCCACTAAGTTAGAAACACCAGACTTTGCTAAGGGTGACCTCTCCCGCGACATATTGATGGATTTTGAAGAGGTGAATCGGTTACTGGATTACCTCAGTAAGTTCGAATATGGAACAAAAAAGCACATCACCTTCCTAATATTCTGGCATACAGGGTGCAGACGTGGCGCACTACGAGGTTTAGATATATCTGATTATGCACCATGCAAAGAGCGGGAACACGGTACATATGCTCTCTTGACCTTCAAGCACCGGCCAGAAACAGGGACTCCGCTGAAGAACGGAAAAGAAGGAGAACGCGAAGTTATGATTTGGCCAGAGTATGCAGAAGTGATTGAAGATTATCTCGAGATGAAGCGCCGAGATATACAGGACGAACATGGTCGAAAGCCACTTGTGACCGGTCCTAATGGACGCCACTCTAAATCGAATATTCAAGCGCTTATCTACGCTCTTACCCGTCCTTGCTACTACGCTAATGACTGCCCCCACCAACGGGATGAAGAGGAGTGCGAGGCAGCTTACTACGAATCAGCATCAAAATGTCCATCCTCATTATCACCACACCCAATGCGACGAACATCTATCACATACCACCTTGACCAGAAAAATTGGACATATGAAGCAGCCTCTGGGAGATTTGATGCATCAGTGAGTGTCTTGAAAGAACATTACGACGAATCAACAAAGGAGGGTCAAAGAAAAACAAGAGCCTCACAGTTCTTTAAAGGAGATCAATCTACATTGTAGGGATAGAATACTTGTAACTAAGAAAGTATCTAAATAAGCAACATTTTTCTATTTGACACTGTAATAAGCATGAAATGGGGAAGAAATACCCATCAGATTGGGATAGAAGGCGAAAGGAGGTATATAAACGTGACAACTACACCTGTCAGAGTTGTGGCGCTCGAGGAGGTCCACATGGAGACGCAGAACTTCATGCACACCATAGCTTAGCCATAAGCAAGGGAGGACCTCACAAAAAGTCAAATCTTATAACTCATTGCGAGGAATGTCACAGAAAAATACATAACAATAGTTCTACCGGACGAACTACTGCTCGAAAAATAACAATCGAGAACTCAACCACCTTTAGTGAGCGACAAGAATACTGGATATATACGTCAATAATACTATCGCCTGCAATTCTAATCTTAATATCATCACTCTACTCGGGGAGTATTAGGCTTATTATTATAGGAACAATAACCAGTGTGATATTCACTGGTATTACTATTTATATTTGTGGTGCGACTGCATATGAGAACTATACTGCATTAAAAACTATTGACTCATCTGGCCGTTGGGACTACACAATGGAGCTTATGGAAGATGGTCAACAATGTTTAGAACAGAAAGAATGGTTAGAGGCAAAACGCTACTTTCGGAGAGCATCAGAATCTTACGCGCGAATCTACAAAAATAACAAGAATGAGAATTCTTTAGAGAGCCAAGCAGCAAAACAGTGGTTCGAGGTTGCAAAACGCCGTTCATATATGTGTTCTGACCTCTATAAAGGAAGAAATTCTCGAGCAAAAGCAGAACAAAAGAGAGCTAATAAACTAACTGAAGAGATCCACCAATCATCTTTGAATGACTGATTTATTGAGGTAGCTGATGGCATATTAGAAAGATGTGTTCCTTGGAACAGGCTGGAAGGGGGCAGAACAGATTCACCCTATTATAGCAAAAACATAGAATTTCTCGAGTCGGGTTACGTTACCTGTCTATTCTTGCTACGAGTTCATGTTCTAACCTCCAAGAACTTCCAATTCCTCCTGGTAGAACTAAGTCTGTGGCACAGTAGGATCATATACCAGAATTCTTAACATACTATCTGATAGATCAATATGGGCGGAGATACTTGAGAATGATTTCTTGAACATACAGATAACATCTACTAATAATTTAGAAAACTCACTCAACAAATCTGTGGGCGTTCTGAGAGCTTTTTCCACTCGAGACAATGAAAACCATTCACGGTTTTATGGAGTGGCATAGGCGGCGACTGAGGCACCTTAAAATTGATTTGACCGGGTGGGTTCTGCCCTGATATAGGAATAGAATGGATTTCAGCTAAAATATTGTCTCTTGTAGTAGCCTAATAGTCTACTTCTGTACTTCTGCTGTAGTAGCGTAACAGAAGGAAGTAGTACTGTAGTAAAGTCTGGAAGCATAGTACAACAACAGTACAGCATACAGCAACGTACAGCAACAGTACAGCTTACAGCACAGCAACGTACAGCGTACTATAGTAAAGTCTGGAAGCATAGTACAGCAACAGTACAGCTTACAGCACAGCAACGTACAGCAACAGCACAGCCTACATTGCTCTGTTACTCCCTACCGGATAACAGAAGGATGTATTCTTTTCAGCAGTGACTATATTCGGAGTATACAGTGGCTCCATCATACTCCTTATCCCGCATCATTATATAATATTTTAGACTGTTTAGTGTTATTATAATATTTATTACATAGTGTGGGAATGGCTTCTCGACTATATTTAGTTAACCTCTGGCATTCTATTCCAAGGGGTTCTGATTCCAACATCGTATTATTATCAGTAATAACATAGATTGTTGCATCTATACAGACTGGAAGGGGTATAACAAGGTCCCTCAATGAAAATTCCTGCCTGAAGGAACCAGAGAAACATGCTTCGGGCACTTCCAGACTTCATTAAGATACCACCGGGTCAGTCTACTTTTTAGAAGCTATCACAGTGTTCACTGAAATTCTATTTTTGCCTGTAAGGGAGAAACACTTATCTATGATTCTTCCTTTAGCCAAACCACCATACGGGAGTGATGCCCGAGAAGCGACTTAATGGGTTCACTGATGGAGAAACCGGCTCTATTAAGAGGGTCGCTACGCCGTCTGTGGGTTCACGCGAACGAAGTGAGTGTATGGGTTGGGGCGGATTTGAACCGCCGACTTCCTCCGTGTGAAGGAGGTATCATAACCAACTAGATCACCAACCCGCACGAGGAAATTCCCGTGCGTTTGACTTAAGGCTTCCTTTCAGCGATCGTCCGCAGCCACCCTCGAGCGGCCCACGCGGTCACGCGCGGAATCGAGCGCTGCGAAAACCCTCGTTTCGGCTCGTCGCTCGAGGTCGGTCACGTCCTCGCGGACCCGGTCGATGCGGCCGGGTTCCGGGTCGCGCTCTCGGCCGAGCAACGATCGGACCCGATCCGTGACCCCGTCCATCTGCTCCATTACGCCGAGTCGAGCGTGCTCGGCGGCTCGTCGCAGGTAGTACAGGCTGTCGTGGAAGTGTTTGTTCATGTGACACTCTCCCATAGAGAGGCCGGACGAGAATATAGTTCTTTCGCGGACGACAAAATTCGAGCGTGCGGTGCAGCAGCGTCGTGACAGGATCTCGAGCCGGTGAGTGAAGTGACCCGGGTTCGCGAACGGCTACCGTGGTCGTCCGCTCGAGCCCGAGCGTTCGAAGCGGATGGAATCTCGGGCTCGAGCAGCCCGTGTCGCACGGCAGCATTCGACAACCCAGATCCGACGATAACGGGCGTTTCACCCGGTAACACTTCCGTTAGCGAGACTATATCGGGTTCGGATACGAACCAGCTAACGTAATGCGACTACTATCGCGACTCGAGGCGCAGACCCGACTGCAGCGGAGTCACTCACGACCATCGACGACCTCGCGGACGGCGGTGAGTCGCTGATGGCGTTCGAGAGCGGCATCGGCGCGGCGCTCCTGCTCGCCGGGCGACTCCTGTTCGGTGGTCTCCTCGTGTACCAGGGACTCAATCACTTCGTGGCGACGGAGATGCTGTCCGGCTACGCGCAGTCGAAGGGGGTTCCCGCGGCCGGGTTCGGCGTCGTCGCGTCGGGCATGATACTGGTTCTCGGCGGGTTCGGCATTGTCTTCGGCGTCTATCCAGTCGTCGCCGCGGGGATGCTGGCCGTGTTCTTCCTCGTCGTGACGCCGTTCATGCACGACTTCTGGGCGGTGCCCGAGGACCAACGGCAAGGCGAGATGACCCACTTCCTCAAGAACGTCGAACTGCTGGGCGCGTCCCTGATCGTGCTGGTCATCGCCGGCGAGACGTGGGGCTACGCGTTGAATATCGGTCTGTAACCCGTCCGGACAAACGAAGTCGTCTCTGCGGCCAGTAGAGAGAGCGTATTGACCGAAACCCAGTCCGCACGCCGTGTCGACCGGCGACGAAATCCAATCTGTTTTGGAGGGCAGTTCAAGCAGTCGGTCGTCAACTAGTGGAGTATGGCAACGAACGAGACGGCCTCTGGCTCCCGAGAGCGGAAACGGTTCCTCGTGGAATGCAACGGCTGTGGGTACGAGCAATCAGCAGACGGCCGCGACGAAGCGACCCGAATCGGAACCGACCACCGACGAGAGACGGGACACGATCTCGTCGCTATCGAATTACCGCCGATGACCGAAACCGAGCGCTCGTAGTTCCACGCCGTTCGGGGCCAGACGCGGGCCGCGATGAGACGATACTGATCGAGCCGATATCGAGTGCCAGAGCCGTCGTCTCGAAAATAGCTGCCACGGAAATCAAAGCCGATTTGCTGACCGGTTGCACCTAGTAGTCCGGCGCGTCTTCCGGTTCACCGTCGCGAGCGTTAACCACGCGAGCGAACGTGAACAGGCCGTCCGAGAGCCGGTTGAGGTACTGGACCGCATCCTCGTTGATCTCCTCCTCGCCGGCGAGCGCGACCGCCCGCCGCTCCGCTCGCCGACAGACCGTGCGAGCGTGGTGAAGCGCCGCCCCGTGTTCGCTACCGGTCGGGAGGATGAACGAGGTCAAGGGCTCGAGTTCGTCGTCGTACTCGTCGATCCAGTCCTCGACGGTCTCGACGTGATCGGGACGGACCGCGGGGTCGTCCTCGTCCGGATCGGGATTCGCGAAGTCCGCCTGAACGACGTGGAGGTGGTTCTGGATCGACGCCAGCCGATCGTCGATATCGTCGTGGTCGGTCGGTCGGATCGTCCCGAGCAGGGCGTTGAGTTCGTCGACGGTCCCGTAGGCCTCGATGCGGGCGCTGGACTTCGAGACGCGAGTCATGTCTCGAAGATCCGTCTGCCCGTCGTCGCCGCGACCGGTGTAGATCGACATGGCTGAACCGACGGAGGGATCGCACTTAACTTCCCTGTCACTCAACGCGCCGCGAGTCGCGTCCACTCCGGAGATTCGATTCAGGGCTCGAAAATCAGTACGTTAAACTCGCTTCGCTCTCTTGGGTCACGTATGGCTCTGGAACTCGTACACGAGTGTCCCGATTGTGGGGGCGAGAAGACGTTCTACCGCGCCGCCAGCACGATGCTCCACCTCGGTGAGAAGGTCAAGTGGCACTGCCCTGACTGCAACTACGGATTCGTCCGGATCGGCGACAACGGAACAGCCGTGGACTCGAGTACGGCATAGCTTCGGTCCCGAAACCGACCGGCTCGGCTCGCGTTTTCTGCGGAGTTGTCTGTTGATCGCCCTCCTGTCGTTGAACCGTACGACAGAACGAAGACCGCGAACCGATCGATCGCTTAGGAGTCGTCCGAAAGCGCCTGCCACGACAGTCGCGGGTTCCGCGCGGCGCTCGTCTGGTCGATTCGACGGGCAGTAGTGCGCTCCGGCGCGGCCTCGAGCGTCGCATCGTCCTCGCCGGCGACCGCGTTGAACGCGGCGGCGAGTCGATCGAGGGTGTCCTTGCTCTCGATTTCGGTCGGTTCGGTCATCAGGGCCTCAGGGACGATCCCGGGCCACTTGGTCGTCGGCGGGTGGACGCCGTAGTCGAGCATCCGCTTTGCGACGTCGGCGGCGTCCTGTTCGCCGGCGCTGGCGACGAACTCGTGGTGGAACGGGCCGTAGGGGATGTCGTACTCGATCCGTTCCGCGAGATAGTTCGCGTTGAGCACCGCGGAGGCGCTCGCGTCCGCGAGTCCCTCGTCGCCGAGGCGGGCGATGTAAGCGAACGCCTTGAGGAGCACTAGCCAGTTACCGTCGAACCCGTGGACCTTGCCGATCGTGTGGTCGGGATCGAACCGCTCGTAGATCGGATCGCCCCCGTTCGAGCCCTCGTCGCGCTCGCGGACGCGCGGCGCGGGCAGGAACGGGGCGAGGTCGTCGACGACGCCGACCGGACCGGCACCCGGCCCGCCGCCGCCGTGGGGCGTCGCGAACGTCTTGTGGACGTTGTAGTGCATCACGTCGAAGCCCATGTCGCCCGGCCGAGCGCGGCCGAGCAGGGCGTTCAGGTTCGCCCCGTCGTAGTAGAGCAGGCCGCCGACGTCGTGGACCATCGCCGCGATTTCGGTGATGTCGCGCTCGAACAGCCCGAGCGTGTTCGGATTGGTCAGCATGAGCGCTGCGGTATTCTCGGAGAGGGCGGCCTCGAGCGCCTCGAGGTCGACCCGTCCCTCGTCGTCGCTGGGCAGGGAGACGACGTCGTAGCCACCGAGCGCAGCACTGGCGAAGTTGGTCCCGTGGGCGCTCTCCGGGATGATGACCTCGTCCCGATGCCCCTCGTCGGTGTGTTCGTGGTATGCCGCGGCGACGCGGATCCCGACGAACTCGCCGGCCGCGCCGGCGGGCGGCTGGAGCGTCACCGCGTCCATCCCGCCGATCCGGCCGAGGTAGTCCTGCAACCGGTAAAGGAGTTCGAGCGTCCCCTGAACGGACCCTTCGGACCGATCGGGGTGGACTGCGGCAGACGGCAGCGCGGCAACGTCCTCCGTGAACTTCGGGTTGTACTTCATCGTGCACGACCCCAGCGGGTAGGGCCCGCTATCGATCCCGTAGATCATCTGCGAGAGCCGCGTGTAGTGGCGCGCTAACTCGGGTTCGGAGAGCTCGGGCAACTCGATCGAGTCCCGCGTCAGGTCGTCGGGAAGCGGTGAGCCGGTGTCCTCGCTACTGGCACCGTTGCCGTCGTCCCCACTGACGCCGATCTCGACCCGCGTCTGATCCTTCTCGGAGAGCAGCGGTTCGTACTCGCCGTTCTCGACATACCGGGCCTGGTCGTAGCGCGACTGTGCGGCGTCGCAGTTGTCGGATCCGTCGTCACTCATCGTGCCACCTCCTCGAGAGCCTTGACGAATCGATCGATCCGGTCGTCGGAAACGCCGGCGATACAGAGCTGAATCTCGTGGTCATCGAGAACGTGAACCGCAAAGCCGAGTCGCTCGAGGTCCTCGGCGACGGCCCGTGCGGGCTGGTCGACGCGGGCGACGAACTCCCGGACGTGGTGGCGGTCGTGGACCGGGGCTTTGACGCCGGCGATGTCGTCGAGGCGCTCAGCGAGGTCTCGGGCTCGGGTGACGTCGCGTTTCGCGAGATCGACCATTCCGGTCGGCCCCAGGACGGCAGCGTGTATCGCGGTTCGGAGCGCGACCCAGGCCTGGTTCGTACAGATATTGCTCGTCGCGCGTTCCCGGCGGATGTGCTGTTCGCGGGTCTGGAGGGTGAGCGTGAACGCCCGGCGGTCGGTCGCGTCCTCGCTGACACCGACCAGTCGGCCGGGAACCTGGCGCAGGTACTCCTCGCGCGTCGCAAAGAGGCCGAGCCCCATTCCGTAACTCGTCGGGAGGCCGAGCACGCTCGCGTCACCAACGACGACATCGGCACCGATGTCGACGGGCCGCTCGAGCAGGGACAGCGCGATCGGATCCGAACCGAGCGCGTAGAGCGCGTCGTTGTCGTCAGCGAGGTCGCCGACCGCCGCGAGGTGCTCCTCGATCGTCCCGCGCACGGTCGGATTCTCGGCGTAGATCATCACGACCTCCTCGTCGACGGCCGCCTCAAGCCCTGCGACGTCGACGTTCCCGTCGTCGATCGGATACTCTTCGACGACGAGATCGGTCCCAGCGACGTAGTTCTCGAGCGTGCTTCGCCGTTCCGCCCGCAGGAGTTCGGGAACGAGCACGCGGTGGCCCGTCGTCTCGCGGACGCGGTTGGCCAGCGTGGCGGCTTCGCCGAGCGCCGTCGCCGCGTCGTAGATCGAGCAGTTCGCGATCGCGAGGCCGGTCAGTTCGACCAGCAGCGACTGGTACTCGAACAGGGCCTGCAGGAACCCCTGGGAGATCTCCGGCTGGTACTGCGTGTACGACGTGAGAAACTCGGAGCGGTCCGCGAGGTGGTCGACCAGCGACGGAATGTAGTAGCCGTAGTGGCCGCGTCCGAGCAGTTCGGTCACGTCGTCGTTGCGATCCAGGATAGATCGAACCAGTCGTCGCGTTTCCCGTTCCGTTCGTGCGTCGATGCCGAAGCGGCCCTCGAACGCGACGTCGGCCGGGATGTCGAAGAGGTCTTCGACACTTCCCGCACCGACCGCCTCGAGCATCGCCGCGCGGTCCTCGTTCGTGTGGGGAGCGTACGGACTCCCCGTGGCGTGTGATCCGTGCATGATTAGCGGTGGTCCCGATCGATCGTTCCGGTCTGCCCCCACCCGCGTCGATTGCGTCGTTCGATCCGAGACACGATACACGTCTCTAGCGGGCACGGGGTTATGAACGCACTCGTTTCGGACTGACGGGCCGGTCGTCGCCGTCTCTTCCACCCTGCAGGCGCTACACAGACCACTATAGCGGACGCCGGTGTCGGAGGGGCGCATGGTCGACGCAGGGGACGAGACACGTGCGGACGACAGCGAGACTCGAGACGGGAAACTCGAGGGAGACGGCGGGGAGGACCGGGACGCTCGAGACGGCCCGCTCGATCGCGGCGATCAGGAGATCGGTGCGACGGCCGCCGCCGACACCGACTCACTGCTCGGCGTGCTCCCGCACTTCTATCGCGGAGAGGTCAGCCAGGCCAACAGCGCGCAGGACCGAATCGATCGGACGACCGACTGGGCGATCACCCTCCTCGCCGCGTTGCTCTCGATCGTCTTCTCGAGTCGGAACATGCCCGCTTTCCTGCTCCTGATCGGGATGTTCGTCCTCTCGATCTTCCTGTTCTACGAAGTCCGGCGCTACCGGTTTTACGACCACTGGCGCGCCCGCGTCCGGTTCATTCAGGAGAACGTGTTCGCGAACGCCCTCGAACCCGTCGGCGTCGAACATCCGGCCTGGCGCGAGGAACTGAGCGACGATCTCCGAAATCCGACGTTCAAGGTATCGACTCGAGAGGGGCTCTCTCGGCGTATTCGTCGCGTGTACGGGCTCCTGTTCACGGTGGCCGGGGTCGGCTGGCTGTTCAAAGTCACGATGTTTACCCCTGAGCAACAGTGGACGGAAGCCGCCGAGTTACCGGGGATTCACGGTGCGGTCGTGGCGGCAGTCCTCGGTCTCTTTTTTGTGACCGTAATCGCACTCGGGCTGTGGCCTGGGGGACGGGAGGCGAAAGGCGAGATTCACGGTGCAAAACCCGGCGAGTGGAAGAACGAGTAACGGCGTCAGCTGTGGTACGTTCGATTACGAGTCGGAACGCAAGTCGTCGTCCGGATCGGCCGCTGTCTCAACATCTCCGCCTTCGTCCGACTCGGTCGCGGATTCTGGTTCGCCGGCCGACTCCGCAGGGCCAGCGTCTATTCCCTCACCTTCAGTGATGGCTCCCGCGATTGGCTGATCGGTGCGCGCTCGAGCGAAGCAATCGAGGGTGAGTTTCGCGCCCCCGAGGACGACCGGGCCGATGAACAGCCCGACGGCACCGAAGGCGATGAGGCCGCCGAAAATCCCCACGACGACGATAGCGGAGTTGAAGGCGCTGGTCCGGCCGATCAGCGCGGGGCGCAGATACGAATCCGAGAAGGTGACAAGCAGCCCGTACACGGTCATCGCCGCGCCAGCGGTCGGCCGCCCCATCGCGACCAGGTAGGCCGCCGCCGGAATCCAGATTCCGAACGCGCCGACGAGCGGGAGCAGCGTCAGAACGAACGTCGCGACGGTGAGGAAAACGACGGCGGGGACGCCGGCGATCGCTAGCCCGACCCCGAGCATCACTGCCTGAATCGCCGCGACGGCGACGTTCCCGACGACCGAGGCCCACATCAGCCGATCCAGCCCCGTGCTGAGTTCGTCCAGAATCTCGTCGTCGATCGGCAACACCCACTGGAACCACGCGACGAGTCGCTCCCCGTCCCGCAACAGCGCGAAGAGGACGAACAGCGTGACGGTCAGACCGATGAACATGCTCGGCAAGCTACCGACGAGACCGATCGCCCCCGACGTGACTTCCTGAATGGCGGTCGCAATTCGACCCTGATTCGACTCGTACAGGTCCACGAGATCGACGGCATAGCCATTGGTCTCGAGCGCTCCCTCGACCGTCTCGACATCGATCTCGCCTTGCCTGATCGAGCGGACCAGCCCGAGCGATTGTCGAACCGCGACAGAAATGACGTAGACGAGCGGTATCAACACGACGAGTAACGTGGCAATCACCACCGTGATCGCTGCAAACGTGGGTCTGATGTACTGCTCGAGGCGTCGCTGGACGGGCAGCAGAATGTACGCGAGAACGACGCCAAACAAGACGTACTGGAGATACGGGAGGAGGACGAACAGTGCGAGGAGACCGCTCAACAGTGCGAACACGGTCAACCCGGGCTGCTCGACAATCCAGTCCGGTGGCTCGGGGCTGTCTGGCATGTCCGAGTATGCAATACCCCTATAAATTAGTCCACTGATACGATTTGCGACCAGTTTGATTTCCAAGAACTCTGGAACAATTCACAGACTCTCCTCACACCCCTAACGAATGCTCAGTCCCGGGAACTCACGTATCGCTCAGTACGGAGCTATGCGTTGGCGGTCACCCGGCGAAACGGGCGGCCAATCCGACGCGGTACCCAGACAAGGAATTGGACGACGGGAGTCAGTCGACCCCATCGGGGCGGCTCTGCACGGTAGTGGTCACCCTCCTGCTCTACACGGCCTTTGCCTTCCAGAAATCCGAGGGCACTTCCGACGCGTGATTCAGTGAGATCGAGATCAGTAGCAAGCTCTGGGGCTGTCTGCGGTTCAGGGGCGTCTCTCAGACCCTGATACACGACGTTCAACGTCTGCATTCGAAGCAGCGTCTCCCCCATCTGGTCCTCCTCGAGGTCGGAGATGTACTCGTGTGTCTCCCGAGATGGCCCATGTCGGATGGCCGTCACGCCATCGAAGACGAACCAGAGACCTGCGAGAGCCAAGAAACTGCCAACCCACGGGAGCGGGGAGATGAGTATCCAGTATGTACCGACAGCGAACACAGATATCCCGTAAATGAGCCAGTTCGCCCCCTCGGGCAAGTTGTGTGACTCATCGACGACATCGTGTACCACCATCGCACCAAGTACGAGTATCAGCGGAACGCTTGTTCGGATCGTCATATCGGTGAAAACAACGAGGAGGGCAAGTATGCCGACTGTGCCAACGATGGTGCGGAAGTGTTTGTTTCCGTGGAGTGCTCCGATACGACTGTCCATACGTCTTTGTACGGGATCCAATTGGATATTTGTTCTGTTCTCAGTGACAAGTCGCCACTCCGTGTAACGACTGTTTCAGATGAGATAGTGACTAACAATGGATTACAATAGAACTCTTCGACCTCGTCTCTACTGAGCAGTTAGTTCTACCCCACTACTCTCCGACAGCAGACCGTGAGAGACCAATCGCTCAGTCCAGATTAGGCCCTGCTCGAATAGGCAGAAAGAATATGTGACAATAGAATTGTATATAAAATGTGATTTTAACTCGTCGCAGGTTCTTGCTAGGCACCGGTGCGACGATTGCACTACTTTCTGGCTGTAGTCGGTTTCCCACCGTCCTCTCTGCACCTCGCACGCTATACTTCGTGGTTTTCAATAACACATCAGAGCCCAATATGTTTCACTTCGCTACCGAGACGAAACAAGGACTCGAGGACTGGGTATCGTTGAGAGTAGATGCAAAGAAAGACAGGAAGTCCGTGGTAGATATCTCCGATCTCGATGAAATAGTCGCTGTCCATGGGTTTGTCGATGATGTTCCCTTACGAACTACCGAGATTGATTCCGCGGAAAGGTGTCTTATCGTGACGATCGTGTACGACCGATTAGTGAAAAACCGTGATATTCTGGAGTGAATCTAACGACTGTTAAGAACGTTAGTTGAGCAGAAAGTGTCCTTCTAACCATCTTTAGTTCCGTCTGAGAAGCATCGCTCCGTGCGCTACTCCACGTACCGATACTTCCGCTCGCCCATGCGGCCCCAGCCGTCGAAGACGAACTCCTCGGTGGGCGTCGTGAACTCCTCGACGTCGACGTCCATCTCGTGATTGTGGGCGTCGTGGATCTCCTCGTAGTCATCCCACGACATCTCGTAGCGATCCGCGAGCTGTTCGTCGACGTTCAGGGAGTCGATCTCTTCGGCCCACCCCTCTCGAATCGTCTCGGAGTGGATCTCCGCCTGTGCACCGCTACCGTAGGAGCCGATGAGCATCTTTTCGCCGGTCATCTCCCGGCCCTGCTCGCGAGCGTGTTTGAGCGCACTCGCGCGGGCGACGTGGACGGAGCCCGTGTACCAGTTGCCGACCTCGCGGGCGATGGTCAGCGTCGGATCGATCGTCGTGTCGTACCACTCCGCGTAGCGGTCGGTGTCCTTCAGGAGATCCATGTACTCCCGGAGCGCGTCGCGGTACTCCTCGTCGGAGTCGAACGCCTCGGGTCGGGGCTGCCGACCGATTTCCTCGGCCAGTTCGTCCTCGATTTCCGTGTTCCGAGTGATGTGGCGGAACGCGAGCAACGCCGCCTTCCGGACCATCCCCGGGAACGGCGTGTGGAACGGCGCGTAGACGAAATCCTCCTCGTGGACCTCGCCCGCGACGCTCTCGTAGTCCTCGAGGGCCTCGCGCATCCGCGCGAGGTAGACCTGCACGGAGCGTTTGCCGTCGACGGACGGGAACTGCTGGTTTGGCTTGAGGAAGTCCGTTTCGTCGGCCGAGCCGTAGCCTTGCTCGGCGGAGAGTTCGACGAGGTTCGGTTCCTCGCTGATGAGCATCGCGACGGCGCCGGCCCCCTGGGTCGCCTCGCCGTCGTCGCCGCGCGCGTAGAGCGCGGTGTCGGTCGCGATGACCAGCGCCGAGCGACCACGATTGCGGCCCGCGCGGATCCAGTTGTAGGCGTCGTCCAGACTCTGGGTCCCCGCGATACAGGCGAACTTCCGCTCGCCCTTGTTCGCGTGGTGGAAGTCGTCGTCGTACACCTGCTCGAGGCAGCCAGCGACGTACGTCGAAACCGGCTTCGAGTTGTCGAAGGCGCTCTCGGTCGCGACATCGATTCGACCGATATCGGCCGGCTCGAGTCCTTTCCGTTCCATCAGTCGGTGAGCGGCGTTCGCCCCCATCGTGACGATGTCCTCGTAGCTATCGGGGAACGAACTCGCGTTGAGCCCGAGCCCTTTCGTATACTTTTCCGGGTCTTCGCCCTTCTCCGGGGCGAACGTGCCGGGGAGGTCCAGTTTGAGGTTCCCGGTCCAGATCTCGACGGCGTCGATGCCGACTGCAGTCATGTCTCGTCAATACAGGTGATGATACAAGGTATTGTCGTTCGGCATTTCGTCACCTGTCGAACTCCTACTCCACCGGCTCCCGCAGTCACATCGTAAGTAAACAACTCGGTCGTGACTAGCCCGGATTGTCGTCGTCCCACCGTTCGACAACGGCACCGTCCGAATCGAAGATTAGAAGCGTGATTTCGTACGCGTCGCCGCCGGTCCCGCCGCCGGGCTCGTGGACGAACTGGCCGTTTGCGTCCTGTTGCTCTGCGATTTCGGTCGCCCACGCGTTGTCGAGATTTCGGAACTCCGCCCAGACGGTTCCGAGATTTGACGAACTGTCGACGGTGTAGTCAACGGTGTACCTCGATTGACCGTTGTTTCCGTTGTCCGTAACGGATACCGACTGGAACTGCGGGCTCGTTGACGCAGCCAAATCGTCGTTGGCAGTCGGATTGGTTCCGTCGGCCGTATCACCGAACGACCGGCTGTCGACCAGCACTCCGTCGGTATCGTACACGCGAAGTTCGATTCCGAACTCGTCGCCGATAGAGTTCCCAGAGAACTCGAGTCGACCGCGGGGGTCAGTCGCAGTTTCGGTCGTGATCACACCGGTGTCGCGGTTCTTGAAGCTGACCTCGACTCGGTCGAACTCGTCCCGGTTTCTGACATCGTAGGAGACAAAGTAATGCGCAGAGTTGTCGTTCGGTTGACTCCAGTCGTCGACGCGACTTCCATTCAGTCGCGGACTCGTCGGTGACGATAAGTCGTCATCTGCGTCCGGGTTCACGCCATCTGCCGTGTCCGTCTCGTTCCTCGTGTCGATTACGTCCCCATTGGTGTCGTACGCCGTTATCGTGATCGTATACGAGTCTCCGCCGGATCCACCCTCGCTGTACTCGACGGTCCCACGGGGGTCGGATCGATTCTCAACCGTCGTCGTCCCACTATCTATATTGTCGAACTCGATCTGGACGTGATCGAACGACTCCGCACTCACGTTGTACGAAACAGCGTACTGAGCGACGTTATTCGTCGTGTCGTCCGTGATCGACCACGCGATTCCGTCCGTTTCGGAACCGGGCCCTTCGTCCGGCTGCCTCACGTCAATGACAATCGTATCACTGACACCACCGCTCGAAACGAATAGATCAATCGTGCCGTTCCCGTCGGCGATAACGTCTACGATACCGTCCTCGCTATATTCACTGAAGGTGTCGACCGTCACGCCGTCGCTCGTCGTATAAGCGAAATCGAACGCAGCTGCTTGCGCGGTTGCCGTGGCCGAGAACGTTACTGTCGTTCCAGCCACGAAAAAATAATCACAGCTCTCAGCGTCGTCACACCGCTCTACGTTCCCAGAGGGTTCATCGAATGAAACGTCGTAACTGCCACTCGTCCGGTAATCGTTGCCAGTACGTTCGGTACCAATAGTAAAATTTTTCGCTGAACTCCCCCCGTTCCCGACGCCGACTCGAGCGATATCGAGTTCGAACTTTTCCTCTAGGACGATCGATGCGGTACCGTTTCCGCTGCCTGCTTCGTCGTATCTAGCTCCCTCGGTCGACTCAAGTTCGACCTTCCATCGCTCTGGACTTTCGGTCGGTACCGTGATTCTGGAGCCGGCTTCGAGTGTCGTTGTTCGAACCGGATCGAGGGATTCGACGGGAATCGACACAGTTCCCGAACTCCGTTCCTGTAGACTGCCATCGAGAAGCGTAAGCGTGATCCGCTCACTCCCGATCAGTTGTTGGCTCCCGACTGAAACGTTCGCCCGCTCGAACTGATTGTACAGTAGCGAGTGTTCGAGTATAGTCCGGGGTGCGTTGCGGTACTCGTTGTAGTCGGGCTCGTACACGAGAAACCGAGTTTCGTACTCGTCCGTTTCGTTCCCCGAAACGATCGTTACGTTGGCTTCCGGTCGGATAGTTTCGATTGTCCCACTCGGATCAGGCGGATTCATCGAAAACGTTCGGGTCGGATACTGCGTCCCGAGTGTGATCGATGCAGATTGTGAGCTCCCCGTTGTGCCTGTGTTTCGAATCGCGTTCCGTAGCTCCTGCATCTCGTCGTGAACGTTTTGATTGTGCTCGTACTCGAGCGCACTGTTTTCCGCAGGGACCGTGTTGACCTGATAAAGCACGAGCGCGGCGAAGATGATAGCGAGCAGCAGCACCGCCCCGATCTGGACGGTCACTGCACGCTCGTCTCTCCGCAATGACATAGCCGAGGATAGTCGTGATAACGTAAACGTCTGGTGGCTACGGAACGGCGAACTCACCGCCCAAAACAAACGTATCGCCCGAGCGGCCGCGCGGACTCGTTACTCGTCTTCTTCGACGACTTCCGGATCGCTCATCGCGCTCTGGAGGCTGTCGAGGCCGTTGATCCACTCCGTGACCAGTCCGTACTCGAGGTCCTCGGCGACGGTCATGTCGAGCTCGTTGCCGTCGATGATGAGCGTCCCCGCCTGGGCCGCGTAGCCGAGTGCGGCATCGAGATCCTCTTCGGCCTCGGCGTCGGCCGCGGCGCCGAGGTAGTCGCTGACGCTGCCCTCGTCGGCAGGTCCGTTGGCGACATACTCCTCGGCCGCGAAGAAGACACAGACCAGACTCGTCTGGACGCCGTCGACGAGGATCAGCTTCTCTTCGTCCTCGATATCGACCTCGCTGAGAACGATCTCGCGGACGTCCGCGATCTCTTCGAGCGCATCCTCCTGGTCGAGTTCGTCGTCGTCGTAGGCAGCGACGATTTTCGCGATAGCGATTGCCGTGTCATCCTGCAGATTGAGCAGGAGCCGCGCCGACGATTCGTCTTCCGGATCGATCTCTTCGTCGTTGATTCGACCGATCCAGTTCTGCCAGCGTTCCTCCGAGTAGAACTCGGTCGGGGGATTGCTCATACAGACACCTACACCGGCCGCTTGAAATGCCTTTCTCTACACTAGCCGCCGTGAGTGACTGTTTAGTGAGACCGAACGAATACACAATACCCGACTACGACCGACCTAGTGGCCCAGATACGGCGCTTCCTGCAGTTGGTTCCCCGAACAGTCGATCCGTAATCAGCAATTACTCCGATCGCTCGAGCGTCGCTTCCGTGTCGATCCCGTAGACTCGCTTTGGCGTCTCGACGTGGGCGATCCGAACCGCGGTATCGTGACCGTTCTCGAGCAACCACCGAACCCGCCGTGGGACCGTCTTGGGTCCGAGCACCGCTCCCGGCCGATCCGGATCGTCGATGTAGTCGGTTTCCATCAGGAACGGCTCGCCGCGCTCGGCCGCGGTCTCGAGGCGATCTTTCTCGCTCATCACGCTCGGCGTCGGCCCCTCGAGGCGGCCGCCCGCGTAGTGTTTCACGACGCGGTGGGCCGGCATGCCGGCGGCTTCGGCCCACTCCGCGACAGTTGTCAGATCCTCGCTGGCCTCGGTGTGGAGCTGGACGGCACACTCGAGGTCGGCCCCGTGGTCAAACGCGCGGCGCATGACCGCGTTCGAGGCGGCCCAGACGTCGTCGTCGACCTCGTAGTGTGGCCGGCCGGATTTCAGCGCCAGCGCGTCGCCCGACTCGACGTACTCGGCCGCGACATCGATTCCGGCCCGCATGAGGTCGCGGGCGTCCTCGGGCGCGAACCCGCGGTCGTCGACCAGCCGCGAAACGAGGCCGGGGTGGACGCCGAGGACGGGCCACGCTCGGCCCTCGAGTTCGCTCGAGGCTTCGTCGACGATTTCGACGGTGCGCTCGAAGACCTCGCGGAAGTCCTCGCCGGTCTCGGCCTCGCACCCGAGGTGCCAGGAGGGTTTGTTCACCACGAGCAGGTGGGTGCCGCCGACGCGGGCGAAGTCACGAACGGCGTCGATGCCTCGGTGACTGTCGGGATCGAGGTGGAGGTGGTCGTCCAGTACCGGCGTCTCGTCGATCATACCCGCTAGTGAGCGCTCCGCGCTCGAAAAGTCACTGATTTCCGAGTCATTTCGACGGACGGTGGACGCGCCTCGGTCGCCGGAAAGATGTCAACCCGGAGCGACAGTTCGATGATTATCCACCGTAGGAGAGGTATCGGACAATGAGCGCCGGTGAGCGCACCTGTCGGTAATAGTTATTATGGCGGATGTAATTAGTGCCGCAATGTATCAATATGCGTGATCACGTATGAGTGACACTGGGGACGGGCCGGCCGGTGACGGACCGGCAGATCAGTTCACACAGCCGGATCAAGAGAGCGGGCCGAGAGTCGAGTTCTACGGCGGCCGCGGGATGAGCGCGTTCCCGATCGCGTTTTTCATCGTCTGGGCCATCGTCCAGACCGCGCTCTGGCGGATCGGGGACACGGGCGGGCTCATCGTCGGGATCCTCGTCGGGCTCATCCTCGGCATGTTCTTCGTCCGGGGGAACTGGGAGTCCTACGCCAATACGATCTTCGAGGGGATGACCCAGCCCGTCGCGGTGACGGCGATCGTGGCGTGGATCTGGGCCGGCATGTTCGCCCAGCTGTTACAGGACGGCGGCTTCGTCGGCGGCCTCGTCTGGCTGGCCGACACCGCGGGCGTCGGCGCGGCGCTGTTCCCCGCGATCACGTTCGTCCTCGCCGCCGTCTTCACGACGGGGATCGGGACGGGCTACGGCGCGACCGTCGCCTTCGTCGGGCTGTTCTTCCCCGCCGGCGTCCTGCTCGGCGCGAACCCCGTCTTGCTGTTCGGCGCGATCCTCTCCGGTGCGATCTTCGGCGACAACCTCGCGCCCGTCAGCGATACGACGATCGTCAGCGCCGTCACGCAGGACGCCGACATCGGCGGCGTCGTCGCCTCGAGATTCAAGTACGTCATCATCGCCGCGATCGTCGCCTTCCTCGGCTACGTCGTCGCCGGCGGAGCGATGGACGGCCGCGATATCGGCGCCGAAGCCCAGGCGATCTTCCTTGAGGGAAGCGAAGCGATCGGCCTGATTCACGTCGTCTCGATGCTGGCCGTGATCGGCGCGGCGATCGCCGGCCGCCACATCGTCGAGGCCATCTCGTGGGGGATCGTCATCGCGGTCGCGTTCAACCTCATTTTCGGCCTCGAGGGCCTCGGCGGTATCGTCATGTTCAACGCGCCGCCGGACGCGCCATTGGCCGAACCGCTGTCCGGCCTGCCGATCCTCACGATCGTCGAGGATCCAGACGCGGTCGGCGTCGGCGGGAGCCTGATGAACGGCGTGGCTGGCTTCCTCGAGCTGTCGATCCTGGTCTTGCTGATCATCGGCGCGGCCCAGATCATGATCCGCGGCGGCGCGTTCGAGGTGTTGCTCGAGTGGTCGCTCGAGAACCTCGCGACGAACGTCCGCAACGCCGAACTCACGATGGTCGGTTCCGCGGCGCTGATCAACGCGATCATCACCATCAACACCGCGGCCGAGGTGGCGATCGGTCCCTACATCTCGAAGATCGGGGAGCGATTCAATCTGAACGGCTACCGGCGAGCCAACATCCTGGACGGCCAGACCGCCGCCCTGGGCTACATCTTCCCGTGGTCGGGCGGCGTGCTCGCCGGCTACAGCGCGATGCAGAACCTCCCCGGCGAGTACGACTGGTTCGACCAGTCGATGGTCGTCACGCCGATCGACGTCGTCCCGTTCGTCTTCCAAGGCTGGTTGCTCGTCTCGGTGTTCGTTCTCGCGGCGCTGACCGGGTTCGGCCGCGAGTACGTCATCGATCGCGAGAGCGAGGAGGTGGCGCGCGTATGAGCTTCTTCGAGAAGTACCTCAAAGGTTGGCAGTTCCGTGCGAACCGACCGACGCTCGAGACCGGATCCGAGATCGACGTCTTCGTCGCGGAGACGAACGGGACCAGCGGCCGGGCGTACATCGGCGACACGGAACTGGTGATCGACGGGGCCGGTCCGGAGACGGTCGAGAAACAGGTGCGGGTGCGCGTGACCGAATTCGACCAGACGACCGCCACGGGTCGCGGCGAACTCCTCGAAATCGTCGGTGAGAGTTCCTACAGCGGTTGATTTTCCTGTCCCTCGCCGTCACGGCTCGAGCGTGACCGCTTCGTCGGCCGCGTTCCGAAGCGCGTCGGAGCGGCCGTGCGTCCCGGGCGCGATCGCGATCGTCTCCACGCCGACGGTACCCGCGTACTCGAGGACGGGTTTGAAGTCGGTATCTCTCGAGGCGATGGCGAATCGATCGATGGTGCCGTCGCCGGCGAGCGCGGTCGCGTCGACGGCGAGCTTGACGTCGACGTCGCCGCTGGTGACGATCACTTCGAAGCCGCGGGCTTCAGCGGCCTGAATGAGGCCGGGGGTCGCGTGCTCGTCGAGATAGAGTCGGATGACGCCGACGCGGCCGAGTTCGCGGGCCGCGTCGCGCAGATCGTCGAGATCGACATCGAACTCGTCGCGGAAGACGTTCGGCCCGTCGACGAACAGACCGACTGCCGGCTCGGCGGTGGTCCGTGAGTCCCCGAGTCGGGCGAGACGAGCGCGAACGCGGTCAAACATAACCCGTGCTTTCCGCGGCCGCGAGATAGATGTGACGAAACGCCGCGTGGGCCTGTCTGGTGAGTCCGTGGATGAACCAGCATCCTCAGGCTACTCTGAACGGAAACGAACGTCGCGCTATCGGGGCAACGGGAATTTCCACGCCCTCCCGGCCGAATTCTCTACACGGGTGCTTGCACCCGTCTGCTCATGAGCCGACTGCCCGTCTCCTCACGGGTCAGTTCGTTCACCGCGGCCCAGCGTGCGCTATTGCACGCAGTGTGACCAGTCCGAAGCGATCTGTTACTCGCCTCGATCGAGCAGTCGGCTACTGGCTGTAAAACGGGTGAAAGCCGCTTCCTATCGTTCGATTACTCGAAAACGAAGTAGTCCCGTTCCTCGCCCTGAACCGAGATCCACTTCGGCTCGGTGAGTTCCCGGACGATCCACTCGCCGTGGTACCGGCCGAGGCCCGATTGCTTGACCCCGCCGAAGGGGGCGTTGTGGTCCTCGTTGATCGGCTGATCGTTAATGTGGACCATCCCCGCCTCGATTCGATCGGCGAGGTCGCGGGCGCGATCCACGTCCTCGCAGAAGACCGAGGCCGAGAGGCCGTACTCGGTGTCATTGGCCAGTTCGATTGTCTCCTCGTCGTCCGAGAACGGAATCACGGGCGCGACGGGACCGAAGTGCTCGTTGCACGCCGTCGGCATGTCGTTCGTACAGTCCGAGAGGACGGTCGGCTCGACGAACAGGCCGTCGGCCTCGCCGCCCGTCTCGAGGGTGGCACCCGCCTCGAGCGTCCCGTCGATGAACTCGACCAGCTCGTCGCGCTGGGTCTCGTTCTGGACCGGGCCGAACGTCACGTCCTCGCTCTCGGAGGGGTCGCCGATCACGAGCGACTCCGCGTGGTCGACGAGCAGGTCGACGTACTCGTCGTACAGCGATTCGTGGACGAGATGGCGGTTGATCGAGATGCAGACCTGGCCCTGATGGAAGAAGGAACCGAACGCGCCGGCGCGCGCGGCCCGCTCGAGGTCGGCCTCGTCGGTGACGACGAAGGGCGCGTTGCCGCCAAGCTCGAGGGCGGGCAGCGCGAGGCTCTCGCCGGCGTTTTCGGCGACGCCCTTGCCGACGGCCGTCGAGCCGGTAAAGGAGATGACGCGCGGCGTCGGGTGGCCGGTCATCCGATCGCCGATCGCCGAGCCGCGGCCGGTGACGACGTTGACGACGCCGTCGGGGACGCCGGCCGCCTCGCAGAGCTTCGCGATGAGCAGCCCGCCGGTGATCGGGGTGTCCGTCGCCGGCTTCAGAACGACGGTGTTCCCCAGCGCGATCGCGGGTGCGAGGGCCCGAAGCGAGAGGTGCAGCGGGAAGTTCCACGGCGAGATGATACCGACCACGCCGACCGGTTCGTGGACGATGTGATTGTCCTTGTCCTCGATCGACGAGGACGGCCGAACCTCCTCCGCCGGCGGCTCGAGCTCCAGCGCCATCTCCACGTCGCCGGTCGCGGTCGCGAACTCGCCCATCGCTCGGTAGCCCGGGGTGCCGGCCTCCGTCGCGAGCAGGCCGGCGATCTCCTCGAAGCGCGCGTTGAGTTCGTCCAGCAGGTTCTGAACGATCTCGTTGCGCTCCTCCCGAGGGGTCGCCGCCCAGTCGGACTGGGCGGCCTCGGCGGCCTCGTAGGCGGCGTCGACGTCGTCTTCGGTTCCCGCTGGTACCTCCGTAAACACTTCCTGTTTCGCCGGATTCTCCACGGGAATCGTCTCGCCGCCGGTGGCGTCACGCCACTCGCCGTCGATGTACAGTCGGTTCCAGTCGGCCCGTGGCTCGAGTTTCGGAGAACTCATACGGCGGCGTTTACGTTAGTTTTAGGCATATACCTTCGGCAACCGGAGACGATAGTCCGCGCCGTTGTAACGGCAAACGGTTACGGAAACGAGGTGGATATCGGTCTCGACGAGCGACGGTTCGCGTTCCCGGATCGGCCGTTTGATACCGAGAGATGACGCTGAAACGATTTTCGTGAAGGTCAGGCGGCCGACATGCGTCAACTGTGCAGTAACTGTCAGTGGCTACGATACCGGGATGGCCAGTGGGTCCGACCGACGAAAAGACATTACTACTCCGCGGCAGATATCTCGAGTATGCCGCTTCAGACGCCGCCGTTACGTGGGTTACACGACGAGCGCGGAGCGAAGTTCACGGAGTTTGGCGGCTGGGATATGCCGGTCGAGTTCGATTCGATTCGAACCGAGCACGCCGCCGTCCGGGAGGACGTGGGGGTCTTCGACGTCTCGCACATGGGCCAGATTCACGTTACCGGCCCGGACGCGACGGAGTTGATGCAACGACTGACGTCGAACGACGTCTCCCGGCTCGCGGTCGGCGACTCCCAGTACGCCGCGATCACCGACGAGGACGGGATCATCATCGACGACACCGTCGTCTATCGGCTCCCCGATGACGGCGGGCAGGCGACGTACCTGTTCGTCCCCAACGCCGGCACCGACGAGACGACCCACGAACGGTGGCTCAGCTACCGCAACGAGTGGGACCTCGAGGCGACCGTCGACAACCGGACCGACGAGTACGCCATGTTCGCCGTCCAGGGCCCGAACGCCGTCGATCTGGTCGAGGGCGTCGCCGAGGAGTCGGTGAGCGACCTCGAGCGGTTCGAAGCTCGGTACGCGACGATCGGGGGGGTCGACTGCTGGACTGCCCGGACGGGCTACACCGGCGAGGACGGGTTCGAGTTGCTCGTCCCCTGGGCGGCGGCCGAGGAGATCTGGACGGCGCTGGACTGCCAGCCCTGCGGGCTCGGCGCGCGCGATACGCTCCGTATCGAGGCCGGCTTTCTCCTCGCCGGCCAAGATTTCGACGCGGACACCGATCCGCGGACGCCGTACGAGGCCGGCATCGGCTTTACCGTCGCCCTCGAGACCGAGTTCGTCGGTCGGGACGCCTTGGCGGAGATCGAGGCGGCGGGCGTCGAGGAGCGACTCGTCGGCTTCCAGTTGATCGATCGCGGCGTCCCCCGACACGGCTACGACATCACGACGACGGAGAGTCGCGTCATCGGCACCGTCACCAGCGGGACGATGAGTCCGACCCTCGAGCGACCGATCGGCCTCGGCTACGTGCCGGTCGAGCACGCCGAACCGGGGACGACGCTGCAAGTGGTCGTCCGCGGGCAGTCCAAAAAAGCAAGAGTTGAAACCACACCCTTCATCGACACAGTACAATGAGCTTCGACGTTCCCGACGATAGACGGTACCTGGAATCGCACGAGTGGGCACTCGAGACCGACGGCGTCGTCCGCGTGGGCATCTCCGACTTCGCACAGGACGAGCTCGGCGACGTGGTCTTCGTCGAACTCCCAGACGAGGGCGACGAACTCGAGGGAGGCGACGAGTTCGGCGTCGTCGAATCGATCAAAGCCGTCTCGGACCTCTACGCGCCGGTCGGCGGCGAAGTCGTCGCGATCAACGACGAGCTGTTCGACGCCCCCGAACTCGTCAACAAGGACCCCTTCGGCGAGGGCTGGATGCTCGAGATCGAGGCCGACGACCTCGAGGAACTCGAGGCCCTCCTCTCCGCCGACGAATACGAGGACCAGATCGCCTGACTGCCGTTGCGATGACGGATCCGTTGTAGCGGCTATCAGATCTGTCGAGGACGCCAGACGATACCATCCCACCCGTCGACTGCGCAGCCGCTCACACGACGGCGTTCCCCGGGTTACTCGAGCGTCACGAGGTGCTCGAGCACGTCGTCGAGCGGTGCCGAGGTGACGGCTAGCGAGTAGCCGTCGATTCGCGCGAGCTCCCGCGCGTGGTCCCAGAGGTCCTCCTCCTCGAGTCCGTGGAGAATCACGGCGTTCGGCGTCGGGTTGATCATCCGGAGGGCGATGCCGACGCCCTCCCCGCGCGTGACGTTGGTGAACACGAGCACGCGACTCGTACTCTGTCCGTAGAGCCGAAAGAACTCCTCGCTCGAGAGGCGGGTGATCGCCTCGATGCTGTCGATGACCGTGTGACCGCTGACCTGATCGGTGCCGCTCGAGGCCACTTCGGTCGCCTCGAGGTCGTCGTACAGCCGCGTGAGGGGAAGCGACGTGGCGTACTCCCGGAGGTCGTAGACGATGTCGCTGTCGAAGCCCGCCGAGAGGACCCGACCGTACTGTCTGATGCGCTCGCCGCCGCGTTGCTCGTCGATCTCGAGCAGCCCCTCGACGAGACGGCCGACGACGCCGATGCCGGGACTCTCCCGGCGGCCGCTCTCGTAGTCGGAGATGACCGACGACGAGACATCGAGTTCGGCCGCGAGATCGGTCTGTGAGACGCTGAAGTCGGTGCGCCACTTCCGGAGCGTGGCCCCGGGATCCTCACTCAACGTGATCTCCCCGGCGATTTTCTCCGCAAGTTCCCGTTTGGGTCCGCGTCCGCTCATACGCGACGGTCGTGCGGTCGATCCAAGTAGCTACCGGAGACGGGTCGATCGTTCGACTGGCGGAGTCAGCGAGCGATGTCCGCATCGCCGATCGATCGGCTGGACCGGCGAGCGAGATCAGCAATCGGTCGACGGCGAGAGCGGCTCGAGCGCCCCAAAAGATCAAGCCCCCACGGTTCGAGTCGCCGGGATATGCCATCGACCGTCGTCCACGTCGCGTTCGCGGGGCTGCTCGGTGTCGCCTTGCTCGGCGACGAGTTCGACACGCGAGCGATCCTGTTCGTGATGGGCTGTAGCGCCCTCCTCGATCTCGATACGCTGATCGGCGTCGTCGTCCCCGGTACCCACCGCGCCGCGTTGCACAACGTCTGGATCGTACTCGTCCCCGCCGCCGCCCTGCTCTGGGACGGCGCGATCCGCGAGGAGTCGATCGTCCGGAAACGGTGGGGTGGGTCCGCGCCTCGCGTCGCGTGGACCACGCTCGCTGCGTTGCTGTTCGCACACGTCCTGTTCGACGCCTTCTTCAACGGCGTCAATCTCTTCTGGCCGGTCCACGATCGGTTCTACGATCTCTCGGGGTCGCTGCTCATCACCGACCAGCGCGGACTCGTCCAGACGTTCGTCGAACTCGATCCCGGAGGTGTCGCCGAGTCGACGGCGCGCGGGACGACCGAAGATACCCACTACAGGACGGGATTCGATCCCACCCGAGACGAACCGGCCACGGGGGTCGAGCGAATCTTTCCCATCGCGGCGACCGGCGAGCGGTTCGTCCTCACTGTCGCCGGACTGACAGCTGTTCTCGTTCGGATCGTCGAGGACCGCCGATCAGCGTGATCGCGGACTGCCTGTGACACGGATCGACAGTGACGCTCGAATCGGTCACTATCGTCTCATCATATCAGTCAGCCGCCAGCGAGCGAAGCTGTTCGAGGCGCATCTCGAGCGGCGGGTGTGTCGAACGAAGACCGGTACTGGTGGGTCCATCACCAACAGTCGGAAGAATAGTGATCGCTTTCGTCGATCGAGCGTGTTCGCGAAGATCCGCTGTCGGTTTGGCAGACGCTGCTTCGTCGAGTTTCTCGAGCGCAGTCGCGAGTGCAGCCGGATCGCCGGTTAGCTCCGCAGCGGCGCGGTCGGCGGCCAGTTCTCGACCTCGGGAGAAGACACCGACTCCAATCACTGCGATGAAACTGAGGATGTGGCCACAGACTTCGAAGACAGTTGACGTACTCCCTTCGTCCGGTGTAAGCGTCTCGGCAGCGATGAGGGGGACGAGTACCACCGTGAGTAGTCGAAGATCGTCGTTGGAAATATGGGCGAGTTCGTGTGCGAGGACCGCCGATAGCTCCGACTCCGATAGCGTCTCGATGAGTCCCTGCGAGACGACGATAACCGGCGTCGCGTCGTGACTGGTTCTGACAATCGGGTCGTCTGGTCGGGATGTCGTGTATGCAAGCGGCGTCGCCGTCGGGTCGATTCGTATCGGCGGTTTTGGGACATCTATCTGCCTCGCGAGACGACCAACTGTGTATTCGATGGTCGACGGTTCGTCTACCGCTGTCTTCGAGAGAGGTGTCGTTCGGTGGAGTAAATCGGCGCGTCCGGTTCGAACGGCGCTTGCAATCGCTCGAGTGAACCAGACGACCGCACAGAGACCGCAAAGCGACCAGACGACTGACCATACCACACTGGGAAGGGAAATATGAGTGAAACCCAGCAAATCGGCCGCATACGCGGAAAACACCATTCCACTGGTGATCGCGATCACCAGTACGACGGTAAGACTACCGGCGAGCACTGCGACACTGGTAACCGTCGCAAGCGTCGCACGGGTTATGAGTCCGACCGGTGTCGTCAGTCGCATTTTAGATGTCGACCTCCGTTCTCTACCAAGTATTTTCTACCGATTCTATCGAGTCTATACTTTCAGCTGCTCGCCGTGACGAATGGAGTGTTTCCGTAGTCGGAGGTATGATGGATCCAGTTCAGCGTCTCGGAGAGGGATGGACGGAGATGGAGATCGCACCGCAAACCGTCCGTAAAAGAACCTCGCCGTCCGCCACTCCATCACGTCTCCTCGGTCGACGGCGGCTCGGTCGTCTCGACGTGCTCCCGAAGCCACCCGATCGCCGCCTCGACCGTCTCGAGGTCGGTACTCGAGACGCGGATCCGGCCGGGTCGGTTCTCGCTGCGCGGATAGCTCCCGACCGCGACGTCGAACCGCTCGGTGACGCCCTCGAGGGCCTCGTGGAGCGATCCCTCGGGTGCCGGTGTGTAGATCGTGCGGGCCACTGCATCGCCCTGGAACTCGTCGGCGACGGCCTCGAACATCGCCTTCATCTCGTCGGGGATGCCGGCCAGGACGTAGACGTTCTCGACGATGCAGCCGGGAGCCCACCCCTCGTCGACGACGATCGGCGTCGCGCCCTCGGGAATCGAGGCCGCCGCGTCGATGTCGAGCTGGAGATCGTACTCCTCGACCATCTCCGGATTCTCGTCCCGAAACGCGGCTGCCTTCTCGACCAGCCGCTCCTTGATCTCGCCGTGGACGACGAACTCCCGCTCTAAGCCGTCGGCGACGGCTTCGACGGTCACGTCGTCTGGAGTCCCGCCGATGCCGCCGGTGACGATCACGGCGTCGAACGCGTCGCTCCACCGGGCGACGTAGTCGGCTATCAGCTCGCGGTCGTCGGGGATCGTCAGGATCCGCTCGACGTTGCTGCCGCGCTCGGTGATCCGCTCGGCCAGCCACGACGCGTTGGTGTTGGTCGTCGATCCCGCGAGTATCTCGTCGCCGACGGTGACGATCGCCACGTTCATGGGCCGGCTTCGAGTTCCGGGTAGTTATCGGCTCCGGGACCCGACCGGCGAGCGGATCCGACTGCTGGTCGGCGTCGGGACAGTCGACCGATCGCCGAAAACCGCTCGAGCATGCTGTGGATCGCACGCTCTCGCGATCGCCAGCGCCACGGTTTTGTAACCCGTGTGCCAACTGACTGTATGGTCGTCTTCACCGGCGGCGGGACTGCCGTCTCGTCTTCGCCGCCGAGCGATGGTTGTTGTCCCGTCGGATCGACGGTGGAAATCCATCGAATCGGTACTCGAGCACAGAGCGGACCCGACAGGACGATGACGGGACGGCATCGCTCACAGCCGCCGGGGTGGAACTGATGGTAGAAGTGGATCTCGCGTTCTCGTTCGGGCGGCTCCTCTTCGCTCTCTTCCTGGTCTTCCTGAACGGCTTTTTCGTCGCCGCTGAGTTCGCGTACGTCCGGATTCGGCCGACGCAGATTCAGACCCTCGTCGACGAGGGCCGGTCGTCGGCGAAGCTCGTCCAGGAGGCCGAGGAGAACCTGGACGATTACCTCGCGACCACCCAGTTAGGGATCACGATCGCCTCGCTGGGACTGGGATGGGTCGGCGAACCCGCCATCGCCTCGCTCCTCGAGCCCGTACTGGGGCCGGTGCTTCCCGCCGGCACGCTCCATCTGGTTTCCATCGCGATCGGATTCAGCATCATCACGTTCCTGCACGTCGTCTTCGGTGAGCTGGCCCCGAAGACGCTCGCCATCGCTGACGCCGAGCGGATCGCATTGCTCGTCGCCGCACCGATGAAGTTCTTCTACTACATCTTCATCCCGGGAATCATCGTGTTCAACGGGACGGCGAACTTCTTCACGCGACTCATCGGCGTCGCGCCGGCCTCCGAGCGCGACGAGAGCCACACGCCGAAAGAGATCATGCGCATCGTCTCGCAGTCGGGAGACCAGGGAGCCGTCGACGCGGACGAGGTCGAGATGATCGAGGCCGTCTTCGATCTGGGCGATACGATCGCGCGCGAAGTGATGGTCCCCCGACCGGACGTCGTCACCGTTCGCGCCGGGATGCCCCTCTCGGAGCTCCGAGGCGTCGCCGCGAGCGGGAACTACACCCGGTTCCCCGTCGTCGACGAGACGGCCGATGAACCGGTCATCGGCTTCGTCCACGCGAAAGACGTGCTCAAAGCGATCGAGGCCGCGGACGGCGGTGGGCAGTCGGACGAGGAACCGGCCGACGAGCCGACCGCTCGCGACCTCGCTCGAGACGTCATCATCGTCCCCGAAACGCGCCGGATCGACGAGGTGCTCGCGGATTTCCGCCGACAAAACGTCCAGTTGGCGGTCGTCATCGACGAGTGGGGCGCCTTCGAGGGAATCCTGACGATCGAAGACGTCATCGAGGAGGTTGTCGGCGAGATTCAAGACGAGTTCGACGTGGCGTCGATGGAGCCCTCGATCGAGGAACTCGCCGACGGCCGCTACGAGATGGACGGCGGCGTCCCGCTGGACGTGGTGAACGAGACCCTCGGAACGGCGTTCGAAAGCGACGCGTTCGACACCATCGGCGGACTGGTGTTAAGCCGTCTCGGTCGCCCGCCCGAGGTCGACGACGCGATACAGGCTGACGGCTACGAGGTAACGGTCGAAGCCGTCGAAGGAACTCGCGTCTCGAGCGTAACCGTCAGTGAGGCCGTTCCGGAGGCCGAGGAGTCTTCAGGCTGAGCACTCGACGGCGATTTTCGCCTTGAACGGGTTACATGTCAATCCGACCCGTTACGTCCGGGCCGATGACTGTAATCGGACATAACATTTCTCCTACATTTTATGGTGCGGGGCGGACTGGTCCAGATATGGACCGTCGAACACTCATCGCCTCCGCGGGACTCGGAGTTGGACTGACGGGCTGTCTCGACCTAAACGGCAACGAAACGGACGGCGGGAACGGAACGAACGACGGCTCCGACCGGCTGGATTCCGGGACCGGCTCGGAGACGAACGGGACCGAGGGAAGAACCGACGGTTCGGCAGCTGACAGCGACGCGGAGACCGATAGTTCCGACGGCGAGACGGACACGGGAGACGAGAGTTCGGACGACGACACCGAGAACGAGAGTGACGACTCGAACGGCGAGACGGAACGAAACGTGACGTTCGACTCCTGTTCTCGAGCGACGGTTTCCGGCACGTTCGAGGCCGGCGACGTCGCCTTCGCGAGCACGGGATTCTACGCCGACGATGGCCTGTACGGCGACACCATCCTCGAGGACGGCATCACCTTCGGCGAGGACGTCGACGCCCCGTTCTCGGGAACGGTCGTTTTCGAGATTGCGGACGGATCGAACGTGCACGCCGGGGCCGACGAGATTACCGTCGAGGTGCCGGACTACGGCAGTACCGGCACCGTCCTCTCGTCGCTGACGACACGGAAAGCGGACTACCAGCGGGTGTCCGCGACCCACGAGAATCCGCGCGCCAGCGAGTGTCTCAGCGAGATCGAGCCCGACGGCGGCGACGATAGAAGCAGCGACGACGGCGATACCAGCGGCGACGCGACGTTCACGATCGGTCCGCTCGAGACGAACACGCCCATCGACTCCGGCGAGTTCCTCGAGGTGAGCGTGACGGTCGAAAACACCGGTGGGGCCGCCGGCACGCAGGAACTCGAGCTCCTCGTCGGTACCAGCGCGGAACTGGTCGAACGGCGGTCGGTGTCACTCGACGCCGGCGAGCGGACGGTCCTCTCGACGGGGTACGAAACGCCCGTCATTGCGAACGATCACGAGTTCCCTATTCGGATCGAATCCGACGACGATACGTCCGAGCGGTCCGTTCTCGTCTACGGGAGGGGGTGACAGGGCGGAGGCGGAGTGAGACGCCATCCGATTGCGACGCGTTCGCTTGCAGTACGCACCGACAAAATTTGCAGGGCTGAAGCGCTGGTCGTCTCTCGATTCAGGACCACCGGACGAGCGGCTCGTCGGTCGCGGCTCGGCGGATGTAGTCGGCTTGCATTTCGTACACGGCGTCGTCAAATCGTTCGCCAGCGTCGAGATAGTCCGCGACGCGGGCCAGTTTCCATCGACTCGGAGTCGTCCGATCGGTCCAGCGTGCCTCGATCGGCCCGACGTAGTCCTCGATAGTTGCCGACGAAACTCCCTGCTCGCGGAGGCCGCGACGAGCGAACTCGAAGAGTTCGTCGTAGATTACAGTCGGATCGGTCGTTCGATCACCGTCCGCAGTAACCCACGCCATCTCGGCATCGATCCCGTCCTCGACGGCGGCGTAAAAGCTTCGTTCGGCGATGTCTCGATCGAGGCTCGAGAGCGGATGGTCGGCCGTACACAGCCCGTGGACGAGCCCCGCGACTAGGACCTGGAAGCCGATGTTCTCCGCGATGGTCGGCTGCGTGGGAAGCGGTCGGTATTCGATGCGAACCGACCAGTGGTCTCCCCGCTCGACCGGTTGCCCGCCGATGACGGCGCGGAGCCACCGCCAGTACGTTCCCCGCTTGTGATCGAGTTCCCAGAACTGGTCCGCGAACGTCTCGCGAGCCCCGTCTTCGAGCCACTCGCGGAGAAACGGCGCACACGTCTCGTCGGCGACGAGCCGGTCGACGGTGTCGACCGTCCGCCGTATTCCGTTCGGGAAGCGAACTTTCTCCCAGCCGTGATTGACGGACTGCTCGAACACCGAAATCCGGAGTTCGTGATAGGTTTCCTCGAGCAAGCGGGGCGGATCGTCGATCTCGTACAGATCCGGCGGAAGCAGCGGCGAGTTCGTCGCGAGCGCGAGCACCGGACCGAGCGTCCGGATCGCGGTGTTGTAGTAGCGCGGAAACGCCTCGACGTCGGGAATCTGGACGTGGGGCTGGATCGAGGTCGCCAACGACTCGAAGAGGATCGACGGAAACGCACGCTCGACGCCCGGAACCGAGAGGGTGACCGCTCCGCCGGCTCGCGCCAGAATGTCGTTATCGATCGCACAGTAACGCGGCGACCGCGTCATGTTGTCGGCGATCGTCATCCCCTCGCTCTCGCGAGCGGCCGTGAGGTAGTCGTCACTGCCATCCGGCGGCGGAGTCGTCCACATCGCATCCAGCACGATCTCGAGCCCGTCGCGGTCCGCGGCGCGTCGAACGGCTCGATAGTCACGCCGGAGCGTCGCCGCCTGCGTTTCGATTCCGTCGCCGTCGAACGAGTTCGGATCGGTGTGGAGCTCGACGTTGTGTCGGCCGAGCTCCTTCTCACAGCGGCTCTCGAACAGGGAGGACGGAACGCGAGCGAGTCGGTGTTCCTCGTCGATCACGTAGGCCTCGAGTTCGATGCCGAGCCCGAAACTGGGGTTGTCGAGTCGCCCCGCTCGAAGGGCGTCGGTGAGACGAGCGGCCTGCTCGTCGACGCGCCGGTCGAACTCGGCTCGCGTCTCCTCGCGGAGCGACCGCGTGACGAGGTCAATGAACGCCGCCATCATCGAAACACAGCGGGGCCAGTCGCTTAGAGGTGGGGTGCGGGACTGTCTGCTCGAGTAGTGGTTCTCGAGGGTAAACGCGGGTTATCCGCACTTCATCTCGACCTGAAAACGGTCGACGGGGAGTGACGCTCCGCAATCCCTAAACGCGACTCGCACCAACCGGTATCCAATGACCGACTGGACGGAGACGTACCGCCCGACGACGCTGTCGGAGGTACGCGGCAACAACAAGGCCCGCGACAAACTCGAGGAGTGGGCCGAGAGCTGGGACGACCACCGTAAGTCGGTGATCGTTCACGGCAGCCCGGGCGTCGGGAAGACCTCCGCCGCGCACGCGCTGGCCGCCGATATGGGCTGGCCCGTCATGGAACTCAACGCCAGCGACAGCCGGGGAGCCGACGTCATCGAGAAAATAGCCGGCGAAGCCGCCAAGAGCGGGACGCTCACCGCTGGCGAGGCGGGTCGACGGCTCGTCATCCTCGACGAGGCGGACAACTTCCACGGCAACGCCGACTACGGCGGCTCTCGAGAAGTCACGCGCGTCGTCAAGGACGCGAACCAGCCGATCGTCCTCGTGGCCAACGAGTTCTACGACATGAGCCAGTCGTTGCGCAACGCCTGCGAGACGATCGAGTTCCGGGACGTCTCGAAGCGCTCGATTGTCCCCGTGCTACGGGACATCTGCCGGCGCGAAGGCGTCGAGTTCGAGGAGGAGGCCCTCGAGAAGATCGCCGAATCGACGAGCGGCGACCTTCGCTCGGCGGTCAACGACTTGCAGGCGGTCGCCGAGGAGGCCGAGCGACTGACCGTCGACGACGTGGTGACAAGCGAGCGAGACACCACCGAGGGCATCTTCGACTTCCTCGACGAACTCATCAAGGAAAAAGACGCGGAGGGAGCGCTGCGAGCCTCTTACGATGTTGACGAGACGCCCGACGAACTGCTCAACTGGATCGAGGACAACGTTCCGAAGGACTACGAGGGTGCGGAACTGGCCGACGCCTACGGATACCTCACGAACGCCGACCGGTGGCTCGGTCGGGTGCGCGCGACGCAGGACTACTCCTACTGGCGCTACGCGACCGACAACATGACCGCGGGCGTCGCCGCCTCGAGGCGCGGCGACAAAGGCGGGTGGACCCGATACGGCCCGCCGAGCTACTGGTCGAAACTCGGTCGAACCAAAGGAACGCGAAACACCCGCGATTCGATCGCCGAACGCATCGCCGAACGGGAGGGCGCGAGCGTCGCGACGGTCCGCCGGGAAGTCCTTCCCTTCCTCTCGGCGATGACCCACCACTGCAAGAACCGCGATCTGACCGTTCGGATGGCGGCGGCCTACGATCTCGACGAGTCGGAGGTCTCGTTCGTTACCGGCAGCGGGAAGGACACCAACAAGGTCCAATCGATCGTGGAGGACGCCGCGGAGCTAAAAGCTGACGCCGCGGTCGAACACTCGGGTAACGCCTTCTTCGAGGCCGAGCGCTCGAGCGACGGGAGTACTGCGGCCACTGCCGACACCGAGGCCGACGGCGACGAGTCGAACGAGCAACGGGCGCTCGCAGCGACGGAGTCGGACGACGGAACCGACACCGAGTCGGCATCGGATCCCGCGTCAGCGGACGACGAACCGGACGACGATCAGTCGGGATTGAATGATTTCTTCTGACCGGGGCTCGTCTCTCGACGCTCGTCGGCAACGCTGGTTCTGACGGGCGGAAGTCGTACTGTGGCACGGAAGACAGCACGACGGATGCTCATGAATCGGTTTTATTCGCCGCGAATATATCTATACATAAATTGATCGACACTATTACAGTGGTGAACGACGAGAGTTCCTCATGGTGACCCACGAGTGACAAAACCACACAGCTGCCCGCTCTGTGCGGAAACGTACGACGACAAAACCGGTCTCCAGGTCCAACTCGAGGTGGAGCACCGGAAATCCGAAGTGGTCTCCCACTTGGTCGAACTCGACGGGGCGAGCACCGATATTTCGTCCGACTACGAGTCAACGACGGTCAACGAGGAGCGACCGGCACCGTCGCCCTGACCGCACGGTTCGATCAGCAGTCTTCTATCGGCAGCCGATTGCGGAACGCCGGTGACAGTGCATCGCCGACGCCGGCAGCGAGGATCCCTGGTTCGCTATCGCCGTCGCTCGCATCCGCGTCGAGCGACGGGACCGTCTCCACCGGATAGTCGGTCATCCGCTCGAGTTCGGCGGGATTCGTCCGCTCCGCCATCGTCTCGCCGCCGTATTCGTTGACGATAACACCGCAGACGTCGATTCCGCGGGCCTCGAGGGCGTCGATCGAGAGCGCGGTATGATTCAGTGTCCCAAGCCCCGAGCGCGTGACGACGACCGCCGCGGCCTCGAGGTCGGCGACCAGATCGATCACTTCCCGATCACCGGCCAGCGGAACCCGCAGGCCGCCGATTCCTTCGACGATCGGGACCGGCGTTTCCTCGATCTCGCGCTCGCACGCCGCCCGAATCGTCTCGTACTCGAGTTCCTCGTCGGCGACGTCGGCGGCGACTCTGGGCGCCAGTGCCGGCTCGAGATAGCGGGGGCATGTCGCGGCTTCGGAATCCCCACAGGCCGCGGCGACGAACCCCGCGTCGTCGTCCGGCGGGTGGCCGGTCTGGGCGGGTTTGATGGCCCGCGCATCGTGTCCCGCCGCACGGAGCAGGCGTGTGAGTCCGGCCGTAATAACCGTCTTCCCGACCCCCGTCCCGGTTCCGACGACAGCGATCGGCTTCGTCGCGGTCACAGCAGCCCCACCTCCTCGCCCGCCGCGCGGAACGCCTCGAGGCAGTCGATGATATCGTCACGGTCGTGGGTCGCCATCGGAGCAACGCGGATACGACTGGTCCCTTCCGGAACCGTGGGTGGGCGGATCGCCGGCGCGACGACGTCACGTTCGCGAATTCCCTCGGCGAGGGCCATCGCGTCCGCGCGGTCGCCGACGACCACCGGGAGGATCTGGGAGTCACCCCGGACCGCGAACCCCATCGACTCAAGGCCGTCGCGAAGGTGGGCGACGTTCTCCCAGAGCCGCTCGCGTGCGTCGCCGTGTCGAGCGACGTGCAGCGCCTCGCTCGCGGCCGCGGCGGCCGGCGGCGTGAGACCGGTCGAGAAAACGAACGAGCGCGCGTCGTTGCACAGACACTCGATCAGTTCCTCGCTCCCGGCGACGTACCCGCCCTGGCTGGCCAACGCCTTGGAGAGCGTCCCCATCTGGATCTGGACCCGGTCCTCGAGCCCTTCGGCCTGCACGACGCCACCGCCGTGTGCGTACAGCCCGGTCGCGTGGGCCTCGTCGACCATCACCCACGCGCCGACCGCCTCGGCAGCGTCACAGATCGCCCGTAGCGGCGCGACGGTGCCGTCCATGCTGAACACCGAATCGGTGACGATCAGCCACGACTCGTCCGCCGGTTTGCGGCCGTCACGGCTCGCTCGATCGGCTCGCTCCTCGAGCATCGATCGCAGGCTCCCAGCGTCGCAGTGGTCGTAAACGACTGTCTCGGCGTCCGCGAGCCGACAGGCGTCGATGATACTTGCATGGTTTAACTCGTCCGAAAAGACGACATCCGGCTCGAGCGCGGTGATCGTCCCGACGTTCGCGGCGTAGCCCGAGGAAAAGGCGAGCGCGCGGTCGGTGCGCTTGGTCTCGGCGAGCAACCGCTCGAGATCGCGATGGACCATCGTGTCGCCGGTGACAAGCCGGCTCGCGCCGGCACCCGTGCCGACGGTCGCGGCGGCCTGCCGGGCCGCGTCCTGGACGCGCTGGTCGTCGGTCAGCCCGAGGTAGTTGTTGGAGGCGAAGACCAGCGCCTCACCCGCCTCGAGCACGGGCAACTCGTCGCCCGACGGTTGGGCGAAATAGCCTCGCTCGGCGACCCGATCGACGGGCGAGAGGGCGCGTTTCAAATCGTTTGTTTCGAGCGTCTCGAGTCGGTCCTCGAGGTCGAACCCGCGGTCGGCCATTCGGCTAAACGAACTCAGCGCCACGGTTTGACTCTCACGGTTCCGATCGGTCGGTGAATTCGGCCGAGACGGTCCTCGAGACGGCCGATACGTGACGGGCTCCGGATCATCATGACTCGTATCCCATGAAAAGACGATTCACTCGCTATCGATCAGAACCCCGGCATCAGTTCGGCGGGACCGAGGACGCCGTACTCGCCCGCACGGTTCCGTCGCACGCCGGCTTTCAGGTAGCCAAGCGCGGGTCCGTTAACGTTCGCCTCCATGCTCGTCTCGTCGCCGAGCTGGAAGGTGTTGGTTGCCGTCTCGCCGTCGAAGGTCGTCCCGGTCACGCGAACCGTCGTCGTCGTCGGCTTCTCGTCGTTTCGCGCGTCGAGGATCCCGCCAACGGTGACGTCCGCGGCGTCGCAGACGCCGGCGCGCTCGAGCAACACGTCGTCGGCGTGTTCCATGTCTTCGAACTCGATGACGCCGTCGTGGTCGTCGATGATCGCCTCGATCTCCTCGTCGGAGAGGGTCCGGGCGGTCTCGATATCGTACTCGGGAAGGTGGGCGATGTCCTCGCGGACGGTGCCGCGGTTATCCTCGTAGCCCGATTTGAGGCCGACGCCCCAGTGGATGTCGACATCAGTGACCTCGACGAACGACTGGGCGGCGAGTGCGGCCGCGCTGGTCAAGAGGCCGGGCGTCGCGCCGGCGCCACAGATGAACGTGATGCCGGCCTCGGCGAACTCATCGCTGCGGTCGTCGAGCATGTCGATCACGCGGGAACGCTTGAGCACGTCGATCATAACCCCGGAGTAGCCGCCCTCGGCGAAGCGGTCGGCCGTCCGCGGGATGAAGTCGTGTTCGTAGTTCGGCAGCGCGAGCAGGACGGCGTCGATCCGGTCACCGTGATCGATACTCTCCTGAATCGGATCCTCGCTGGGTCGGGCCTGGCTCGAGGCGACGACGCCCTTGTCCTCGCCGTGTTGTTTGACGCCGCCTTCGGCAGTAGCTGCGCCACCGTCGGTTGCGACTTCGTTGTCAATATTGCCCTCCGTCGCCGCCAGCAGTTCGTCAACGTCGAGGCCGTCGAAGTCGAACGCGACGCCGTGGCGATCACACGCCGCAACGGGCGTCAGCGCGTCCTTGTGCTGGCTCACTTCGAGTGCTCGTCGGCCGATACCACCGGTTCCGAGTACCGCAAACGTGATGTCGTCCATAGGTTTGATCTTGAATCGTGTGTCGTCAGTCATCGCTCGGTTCTGTGCCTGGACTCGCCGTTTCAGTCGACGATTCGGCGGCCCCGCTGTGGCGTGCCTTTACCTCCTCTGGGTCGAAATCGTTCGTGTCCCGGTTAGGCTCGAGCCCCGCGCGCTCGATAATTTCGATGTCGTCGCCGGGCGATTGGCCCTCGGTCGTGAGGTAGTCGCCCGTGAGGATGCCGTCGGCGCCGGCCTCGAGAGGCAGGTGCTGTTCGTCCGGCTCGAGATTTACCTCGCGGCCGCCGGTCAGGCGAACCCGCGAGCGGGGGTGGAGCAGCTTGTACACCGCGACCGTCTCGACGATCTCCGACGTGCTGATGTCGACACCCTGTTCGGCCAGCGGCGTTCCCGCAACGGGGTTGAGAACGTTCACCGGGAGCGAGGAGACGCCGATGTCCTGCAGGGCGATAGCCGCTTCGACCCTGTCGGTCGGCGTCTCGCCCATGCCGAGGATGACGCCGGCACAGAGGTCCATTCCGGCCGCCTTGGCGACCTCGAGGGTCTTCACGCGGTCCTCGAAGCTGTGGGAGCCGACGATTTCGGGGAAGTAGTTCGGGGAGGTCTCGATGTTGTGATTGTAGTGATTGATTCCCTCCGCGGCGAGGATTGCGGCCTCCTCCTCGGTCAGGATACCGAGGGAGGCGTCGACCTCGAGGTCGCACTCGTCGCGGACGAGTCGGATCGACTCGAGGACCTCCGCCCACTCTTCGGGGCGGTGTTCCTTCGAGACGCCCTTCTCGGCGACCACGATCCCGAAGCGCTGGGCACCGTCGCGTTCGGCTCGTTTGGCCGCCTCGAGGATCTTCTCGGGGCCGAGGAAGCCGTAGGTGTCGATGCCGGTGTCGAAGTGGACCGACTGCGCACAGAAGCCGCAATCCTCGGCGCAGTTGCCCGCCTTCGCGTTGACGATCGAGCAGGCGTCGACCGTGCCGTCGCCGAAGTGATCGCGCACGGCCGCGCCGGCCTCCGCGAGCGCCTCGACCGGCTGGGCGATCAGCGCAAGCCCGTCGGTCCGGTCGAGGCGCTCGCCGGCAAGCACCCGCTCGAGTGCGTCGTCGACCGTCTCGTTTCCAGTCTCGTAAACCACAACTCTAGACGCGGTTGACGGGATTATAATGGTTTTGGATAGTCGTGGCTGTTGTCGGGTACTCCTCGATCGGTTAGCTTCGGGTGAATCCGGCGCATCGCCGAGTGGGGTTTACGGCCGAAACTGTTGTTTTGAACAATGCTTACAGCGTTCACATCGGTTCCCCAACCTTTGAATAGTGGTATGTAATATCACAGCGTATGGTCGTTCGTGTTCCAACGGAGCGATTCGAGGACGTGCCAGATTTCGACTACGAACCGCAGTACGTCGACGTCGGCGAGTTACGGATGGCGTACGTGGAAACCGGCGGCAGTGCAGACGGCGACGAAGCCGAGGAAACGTTCCTCTGTCTGCACGGCGAACCCACGTGGTCGTTCCTGTATCGGAAGATGATGCCCACGCTGGCCGAGCGCGGCCGCGTAATCGTCCCCGATCTGATCGGTTGCGGACGCTCCGACCGGTACGAGGACCGCGACGAGTACTCCGTCGAGATGCACTACGACGCGCTGAAGACGTTCGTCGAGGAACTCGACCTGACGAACATCACGCTCGTCTGTCAGGACTGGGGTGGCGTCCTCGGACTCCCGCTTGCGACCCACGAGCCCGAACGGTTCGCGCGTCTGGTACCGATGAACACCGGCGTCCCGAACGGGTCACAGGAGATGAGCGACAGGTGGCACGAGTTCGCCGAGATGGTGGCGACAGCTGACGACCTCGACATCGGCAGACTGGTCGAAAACGGTTGCTACAGCGACCTCTCCGATGACGTGGTCGACGCCTACCGCGCGCCGTTCCCCGACGAGCGATACATGGCCGCCGCGCGGACGTTCCCCGGCCTCGTTCCCACGTCGCCCGACGATCCCGGAGCTGACCTGATGGCCGAAACTCAGGAACTCCTCGGCGAGTGGGAGAAACCGGCGTTCGTCCTGTTCGCGAAGGAGGATCCGATCACGTCCCACGACCGCGATCCACTCCGACATCACATCCCGACTGCGACCGAACAGCCCGATGTCTGGATCGACGAGGCGGCCCACTTCCTGCAGGAGGACGCCGGCGAAGAGATCGCCGAGCACATCGTCGACTTCGTTGACCGAACCTGACTCGAGGCGCAGAACCGACTGCTACCGGGGTGTCTCCGCATCCCACTTCTCGGATATCTCTGCAGTCACGTTCACGAGGGAATCCTCGCACTCGTCCGTCCCCTCCTGTGCGCGATCGCGGGCGGCGAGACGGACTCGTACCGGAATCCCCCGACCGTCGACGGGCGGTGGAGCCGCGCACCAGCCCCCTCAAGCGACAGTTTGCCGAATCAACGGCTTCGACGGCGTTCAACTGGTCGTTTGTCAACATCCACGGGCGTCGACCCGCGTCGATGGCCAGCACACTAATACGTCATCAATCTCAATTCGCGTGACTGAAAAAATTCCAAAAATTAAAGTCGCGTGATAATCGACTAGCACAGAAGGATTTCATGACTGATAGTACGACAGACACGCAGTCGGCCGACGGCGGGTTCGAGGTGGGCTCGAGCGTCGACGATCTCTTCGGGGAGATCGAGTCGGACGGGGATTCAGAGGGCGGCCAGCGAGCCGAGACCGACGACGGGGACGGGTCCGACGTCGTCGAAGATCAGACGGCCGCCGACGTCTTCGACCAGCTTCGGACGGACGCCGGCGATGAGAACGGGGCCGACGACATTCTCGCGGACGAGAGCCCGGACGAGATCATCGCAAGCGCGGACGAGCCGGACCCCGAGCCCGACGCGACGGTCGATGCGGACCTGCTGGCCGACGACGACGAGCTCGCGGATCTCCTGCTCACTGGCCGGTCGAAGGAGACCGACGGGGAGTTCCTCTGGATCGACCCCGCAGACGACGCGGGGACGGACGGCGTCGAGAAAGGCGACGAAGGCCGACTCGAGGAGAGTGCAGACGCGACACCTGACTGGGAATCAACCGACGCAACCGACGACGTGGCCGATGATACGGCTGCTGACGTGACCGACAACGCGACCGACGATACGGCTGCTGTCGAGCAATCCGACGCGGCCGAGCCGATCACGGACCACACTGACGGCGACGTCGACGTCGACGAATCCGCCTCCCCGAACGATACCGAGACGAAACCCGAATCCGCCACATCGTCGGCACCCGAGATCATCTCCGACGACGGTTCCGAGACGATATCGGACTCGAGCGACGACGGTGGGTCCGGTCTCGAGGAAGACGAAACTGCGCCAGAATCCGCCGCCGACGGAGACGACGCCGAGGAGGAGCCGGAGCGAGCGGACGCGGACGACGCACCCTCCGGCCCCCTCTCCAAAGTCCGTGCGACGCTGGGCGGACTCTTCTGATCGTCGTGAGATCTGTCACGGCGACTCCCGGGCGACCGGGACGCGTTCGTTCGCCGCTCTCGACTGTGTGTAGGCAGGGCGTTACGGGTCGGGATGCCACGCAATATCCGCCCGCCGAACCGTATACGGACGCTCGCCGCACTCGGGACAGCACGTTCCGCCGCCAGGATCGTCGACCCGCTCCGGAATCGTATGCTCGTTTCCGCAGCTGTCGCACTCCAGCCAGACCGGCATACGAGACACTGACGGGTGACGCACTTATGATCATGCTGCGGGAGAGCGACGGGGCGACCGTATTAAGCCGGTAACGGCGACGCTACTCGTCACTCGAGAAGCGAGTACGCTCGAGTCGCCGAAATGGGAGAGAAATAGGAGAGAAACGGCCCGCAGCGTCGGTCACGGGCCGCCTCGAGAGCGAGACGGCGTTAGTCGAGGAAGCCTTCGATGTGGTCGGCGACTTCCTCGGGGGTGTCGCCGACGGGGACCCCGGCGTCGTTGAGCGCGTTGATCTTGCTCTCGGCGGTCCCGGTCCCGGAGCCGGAGACGATCGCACCGGCGTGGCCCATTCGCTTGCCCGGTGGGGCGGTGCGGCCGGCGATGAAGCCGGCGACCGGCGTGTCGACGTAGTCGTCGATGAACGCGGCGGCTTCCTCTTCGTCCTCGCCGCCGATCTCGCCGCACATGACGATGGCGTCGGTCTCGGGATCGTCCTCGAAGAGTTCGAGGGCGTCGACGAAGTCCGTCCCGATAATCGGGTCGCCGCCGATACCGATGGCGGTGGTCTGGCCGATGCCGCGATTGGTCAGACTGTCGACGACCTGGTAGGTCAGGGTGCCCGAGCGGGAGACCAGCCCGACGTTCCCCTCGGAGAAGATGTTGCCGGGGAGAATGCCGAGTTTGGCTTCGCCGGGCGTGATGAGGCCGGGACAGTTCGGACCGATGAGGCGGGTATCCGTCTCGGAGAGGCGCTTGTTGACTCGCGCCATGTCCTGCGTCGGGATGCCTTCCGTGATCGCGACCGCGAGGTCGAGCCCCGAATCGAGCGACTCGAAGACGGCGTCGCCGGCGAACGCCGGCGGGACGAAGATGACGGACGTGTCCGCGTTCTCCTCGTCGACCGCTTCGTGGACCGTGTCGTAGACCGGCACGCCTGCGGTCTCCTGGCCGCCCTTGCCGGGGACCGCGCCGGCGACGACGTTGGTGCCGTACTCCATCATCTGTTCGGCGTGGAACTTGCCTTCCCCGCCGGTGATGCCCTGTACCACGACGCGCGTGTCGTCGTCGACTAGTACACTCATTGGTCGTTCACCTCCCCAGCGTACTCGACAGCACGTTGGACCGCGTCCTCGAGGGTCTGTTCGACCGTCACGAGGTCCTCGTTCAGAATCTCCATGCCTTCCTCCCAGTTGGTCCCGGCCAGTCGGACGACGACCGGCTTGGGGATCTCGTCGAACTGCTCGAGCGCTTCGTTGATCCCGCGGGCGACCTCGTCGCCGCGCGTGATCCCGCCGAAGATGTTGAAGACGACCGAATCGACGTTGTCGTCGGAGAACACCATGTCGAGCGCGTTCGCGATGCGGGCGGCCTTCGCGCCGCCGCCGACGTCCAGGAAGTTCGCGGGCTTCCCGCCGTAGTGGTCGACCAGATCCAGCGTCGTCATCACGAGACCCGCGCCGTTGCCGATGATGCCGACGTTGCCGTCGAGGCGGACGTAGTCGAAGCCGTACTCGTCGGCCTTCTGCTCGAGTTCGTCGCCGCCGGCGGCCGCCTCCTCCATCTCGGCGAGTTCGGGCTGGCGGAACAGCGCGTCCTCGTCGATGTTCATCACGGCGTCGGCCGCAATGACCTCGTTGTCGCTGGTGACCATCAGCGGGTTGATCTCGGCGTCAGCGCCGTCCTTGTCGTCCCAGAGCTGATAGAGAGTCGTGAGAACGCTCGAGACGTCGCGCGCGATAGACTGATCGACGCCGGCGTCGTAGACCGCCTTCCGGGCCTGGTAGGGATGCATCCCGAAAGCGGGATCGATGTGTTCGCGGGCGATCGCCTCGGGATCCTCCTCGGCGACCTCCTCGATATTGACCCCGCCCTTGGTCGAGACCATCGCGACGGGTTTGCCCTCGCCGCGGTCCATCGTGATCCCGACGTAGAGTTCGTTCGTGAAGTCGACCGCTTCCTCGACGAGGACGCGATCCACGTGATACCCCTTCAGATCCATTCCGAGGATGGACTCGGCCGCCTCGCGGGCCTCGTCCGCGTCGTCGACGAGTTTGATCCCGCCGGCTTTCCCCCGGCCGCCGACCTGTACCTGTGCCTTGACCGCGACTGGATAGCCGATTTCCTCGGCCGCGGCGACGACGCCGTCGACGTCGGACGCGAGCTGCGAGTCCGGCGTCGGTACCCCGGCATCGGCGAAGACCTGCTTCGCCTGGTACTCGTGTAATTTCATACCATTCGAACGGGCGTTCCGACCTTGCTTAAATCCTGCCAGTTTCCACTCGGCACCGGGTATCCATCGACGTGTATCAACGACACGACCGATGTTAGTCCCGTAGCGTGTTCTCGTTCGCTACGTTTGTGTGGATTTTCAAGTGAAGTGGGGAAGAGACAATCACGCGTCCGAACCCGACGCCGCAGCGGTGTCACGAGTGGTCGATCTTCAATGCCATCATCGACCGTCCGTTCGAGAGCGAGAGAGACTACGGAACGTCTCGGACTCGAGCGCCGACCGCCAGCAGAGCATTCAATGCTCGCCTCTCCCTACCGACGCGTAGAGGCCGCCCCGTGACCAACCCTACCGCAACTCGGCGACAGTCGGGGTGGCTGTCGTCGATAACGGCCGTGCTGCGGTTTCTGGTTCACAGCAACCTCTTTATCTCGCTGGCGACGGTCAGCGTGGCCGTCACGACGATACTCCTTGCGGACCTCCCGCTCGAGCCCCTGCCGCTGTTCATCGTCTTCGCGGCGACGATGTTCGTCTACACCGTCAACCGGTTCACCGACCTCGAGGAAGACGAGCAGAACGTCCCGCGGCGCGCGGCGTTTACGAAGCGGTACGGCCGCCTCTGGCTGACGGCGGGGATCGTCCTCTACGTCGCCGCGATCGGGATCGCCGTCGCGCTCGGCCTCTCGGGGGCCGCGTACCTGTTCCTCCCGCTCGCGGTCGCACTGATCTACTCCCTCGGCGGCGTCAAACGAACCTTCCTCGTGAAGAACCTCGTCGTCGGCCTCGCGTGGGGCGCGATCCCGCTGGGCGTCGGCTACTACTACGATCGGCTCGGCTCGCTTGAGATCCTGTTTCTGTTCGTCTACGTGACGGTCATGATCACCATCGCCGCGGTGGTCTTCGACATCAAGGACATCGAGGGCGACCGGGAGGAAGACATCCCGACGGTTCCGAACCTGTTCGGTCCGCGAGCGACGCGGGTGGGGTCGCTGGTGGCGACGGTCGCCGTCGCCGCCGCGGTCGTCGCCCTCGCGGCGACGGGCACGATACCGCGCGAGTTCCTCGTCGTGCTCGCGATGAACGCCTACGTCTGCGCCTACGTGCCCTTCGCGACCCCCGATCGCGGCCCGCTCTACTACGGCTTCGTCGTCGACGGCGAACACGTCTTTCTGGCCGCCGTCGTCTGCGCGCTCGAGTGGCTGGTCTGGTGACTCACACCACGTCTCAGTCGTCGTCTGCGCCGCCGTCGTCTGCGCGCTCGAGTGGCTGGTCTGGTGACTCACACCACGTCTCAGTCGTCGTCTGCGACGCCGGTCGCCCGCAGGTACTCCTCGAGCAGCGTCGGGAACTGCCCCCCGCGGACGTACCGGAGGCCGAACTCGTCGGCCCAGGAGATGATGCCCCGATCTTCGGTGACGACGCCGGCGTCTAACTCTCGAGCGAGAACCAGCAGGTCGAAGTCCTCGCGAGAGTCGAGCACGCCCCGCCGGAGCGCCCGACGGTACTTGTCGCGCATGTCCGAGAGAATGCGATCGGCGTCGGTCATGTACGCCTCGCGCCCGTCGTCGGCGTTCGAGCCACCGGCGAGCGCTTCGGGATCGAGCTGTTCGACCTCGCGGATCGCCTTCTCCGAGACGCGGAGGCCGCGGTCCACGCGATCGCTCATCTCGTCGATGAAGTTGTAGACGATGTTCGCCGGAATCGTGACGCCGTACCGGTCGGGACTCTTGCGGACGACCCACGTGTCGAGCCGCGAGAAGACGGCGTCGTCGACGTCCCGTTCGCGCAGCATCGTCGCGAGTTCGTCGTGGATCGACGGCGGCACGTAACAGGAGATGTTGAGTTCGAGCCGCGCGGTCGCGACGAGATCGAGCAGGCGGACCACGGCGTCCTCGAGCGATTCGTCGTCGCGGCGGATCTCCTCGGTGATGAACAGCGACGTGTCGAGGACGAACCGTTGACGCGGCAGTTCACCGGGCATAGTCCTCAGTTGGACGGGAATCCACATAGACCTCATCCCGCGATCGCTTTGGCGCGGCGGACGGCCGAAGCGATCGACGATCGGTGATCGACCGGGTGTTTTTCACCGGGAACGTGGTCGACGACGTATGGACCGCGACGAGTACCTCGAGCGGCTCGGTGCGACCACGGAGGAGGCCGCCGACCTCTTCGAGCACTTCGAGCAGCGGTCGGCTGCCGGCCGAACACACCACGTGCTCACCGCAACTCGCCACGGCGTGGAGCGTGGAACCGTCATCGTCGAGGAAAGTGACGTCGTCGTTCGCGGCTATCCGAGCGTTCCGCGGATCCTCGTTCTCGATCCCGGTATTCCCTCGTTTTTCGAGGCGAACGAGACGGTCGCAATCGAGGAGAAACTCGACGGTTTCAACGTCCGGATCGCAGCTGTTGGAGCCGGCTCCGGGGAGCCCCTCGCGTTTACCAGAAGCGGTTACGTCTGCCCGTTTACGACGGCACGGGCGCGCGAGCGCCTCCCGCTCGAGACGTTCTTTTCGAGCCATCCGGAGACAGTCCTCTGTGCCGAATTGATTGGATCGGAAACGCCGTACACGACCCACGACTACGAAGGTGTCGACACCCACGAGTTCAGGGTGATCGACATCCGTGACCGCGAGTCCGGTGAGCCACTTTCCGTCGCCGATCGACGGTCCCGCTGCGAGGAGTACGGGTTCGGACAACCGCGACACTTCGGTCGGATGGAGCCGTCGACCGCACGTGAGACGGTCGAAGAGACGATCGACGAACTCGATGCGGCGGGACGGGAGGGCGTCGTCCTGAAGTCGGCAGACGGGCAGTCGATGGTCAAGTACACGACCGAATCACAGCACCACGAGGAACTCGCGTACGCGTTTTCGCTTCCCTTCGATCACGGCCGCGACTTCGTCTTTTCCCGAATCGTTCGGGACGCGTTTCAGGCGGCCGAGTTGGACGGAACCGATGCTCGGCTCAGGGCGCGGGCGCATGCGCTCGGCGAATCGATCCTCGAGCCGATGGTCTCGACTATTCGGGACGTGGCGGACGGCGAAACCGTCGGGGAACGACACACGGTCAGGGGCGATCCCGACTCGATCGACGCGCTTCTCGAGCACCTGCACGAGCAATCACTGACGCTCGAGTTCGAGGCCGATCGCCGGGAAGACGGTGAGCGCGTCGTCGAGTTCGTGAAGGTGGCCGAATCGAGTCGGGACCGGATCCGGTACTATCTGGACGGTGGGACGCGGGACGAATGACCGGAAAACTGGATGAATGGAGGAGTAACTGGCGAATTGCCGGAGAAAAGGAAGAATCACGAGTTCTGTCCGATAGTCGCGAGCCGAACGAGCGGTTCAGTCCCGCGGCAACTCGGCCTCGATATCGGCCCCGGAAGCGGACTCCGTCGGGCTCGAATCGGGGGCCGAATCGACCCCACGGAATTCGAATCTGGCACCGCCGGTCTCGCTTTCGGTACTACCGCTCGTCCAGCCGTGGGCCGTCGAAATCCGGTCGACGATCGAGAGCCCGAACCCCGTTCCCTCCTCGTCCGTCGTGTACCCGCCTTCGAAGACCCTCTCCCGTCGGCAGGCCGGAATACCGATGCCATCGTCCTCGACGTAAAACCCGCCGAAAGAGTCGTCTGCGGAGTCGTCGATCGTTCCCACTCGAATCTCGAGGCCGGCACCGTCCGTGCTCTCCGTCCCGTGGTCGATCGAATTGCGAAACAGGTTCTCGAGCAACCGCGTCAACCGCGTCCGGTCCGCGAAGATCGAGACGTCCGCGTCGATAGCGAGCGATGCCGATCCGGTATCGACGCCGTTCCAGGCCGTTTCGGCGACCGTAGCGAGCGCAACGGGCTCCGGATCGGTGACGGCCGCCCCCTCGCGGGCGAGCGTGAGGACGTCCTCGATGATCGTTTCCATCCGCTCGTGAGAGCGTTCGATTTCGTCGAAATACCCGTCGTTGTCGCCCGTTTCGGACGCGAGTTCGAGATAGCCCCTGGCGACGGTTAGCGGGTTCCGGAGATCGTGCGAGACGATGGTGGCGAACTCCTCGAGACGGGCATTCGATTCCTCGAGTTTCGATTCGCGGTTCGTCCGATCGGTGATGTCGCGGGCGATCAGCAGCCAGCCGACGTGTTGATTTCGGTCGTCGTCGATCGGCGCCCCCGTCAGCAGGAAATGGGACGAGTCGATCGTCGCTCGTACGGCCGTCCGTTCCCTGCCGTCGGTGAGGGTCTCGTAGCGGTCACAGAACTCCGTTCCGGCGAACAACGGTTGGAACGGTCGACCGATGGGGGATGCGGTATCGTCACCGACGCGATCGAGCAGCCGGTGGCCTTCGGGGTTGATATCGATGAGGCGGTCGGTATCATCGATGACGAAGATCGCGGCGGAGACGCTGTCGAACACTCGATCGCGGGCGATTGGCATGAGGTCCAACAGTCGGTACCGAACGACGGCGACCGTAAACAGGATGCCCGACGTGATACCACCGATCGGCATCAGATCGATCGCGACGAGGTCGAGCACGTAGATTCCGTGTGCGAGCCAGGGTGCCACAGCCGCACCGAGCAGGACGAAACTCTGTCCGCGATACACCGCCCGCGATCGATACAGGAACTTGAGGATCATCGCGGTAGTAGCGGCGTTCACTGCGTACGCGTACCCGAGGTAGAGCGCGACTGCGGGGCCGAACTCGTAGGTGATCGGTATCGCTCCCGCCGTGGCCGGCTCCAGCGTCGTATACAGGAGATTGCCCGGATTGGTGTACACCAAGAGCACGAGAGCCATCGACGGAATCGCGAGCGCACCGACGATCCGCGGCCGAAGCAAGCGTTCCCGCCCGGTGTACTCAAGGACGAACAGGAGTTTCATCAGCGAGACGAGTGCGACACCGACCGACACCGTTCGGAGCGAAAGCGAGGCGACCGTGACGCTATCAGTGACGAGAACGAGCGAGACCGATCCGTTCCAGATCGCGAGCCCGCCCAGCAGCGACAGGAGTGTCACCGCGCCGGTTCGATTCCGATACTGCCAGAGGAAGGCGCTCGCCACGACGGCCGTGAGCGTGGCGAGCAGATAGATCGTCTGAGTGATCGACAGGAGATCCGCCATCGCCTGATAGGTAGCCCGAATCAAGTAATAGGCACCGGCCGATAGTGTTGGTCAAGCGACCAATCGACTGCCCGACGGCGTCGGTTCAGGACGGCGTCGTATCCGATGGCTGTCCATCGGAGGCTGGCACGGGAGACCCGAGCGTCCCAACTGAACCGTCCGCGCTGGACTCGTTGGCACCGTCGGAATCGACACCGGTAAAGTCAAATCTGGCACCGCCGCGCTCGCCCTCACCGGCAGTGACGGTCCAGCCGTGAGCGGTCGCGATTCCCTGGACGATGCTCAGGCCGAACCCGGTTCCCTCCGCGTTGGTCGTGTAGCCGTCCTCGAAGACATCTTCGCCCTCGTCGGGCAGTCCCAGACCATCGTCGGAGACGTAGAATCCCACCGATCCACCGCCATCGTCCGCGCCGATAGTGCCCACCTCGACCTCGAGCGGCGACCCGATCGGGTCCGCGCCGTCGTCCGTTGCGTCCGGTGTCCCGTGTTCGACGCTGTTCCGAAACAGGTTCTCGAACAGGCGGGTAATCCGCTTCGGGTCGGCGAGAATCGTCAGATCGGACGTCACGGAGAGAGTGGCATCGCCGGTGTCGACGCTCTCCCAGGCTTGCTCGGCGAGATCGGCGAGTGAGACCGGTTCGGGATCGGTGACCGCCGAGCCCTCCCGGGCGAGCGCGAGCACGTCCTCGATGATCGTCTCCATTCGGTCGTGTGATCGGTCGATCTCGTCGAAATACTGGGCCGGATCGTCGGCCTCGCGAGCGAGATCGAGGTAGCCGTCCGCGACGTTCAGCGGGTTTCGAAGGTCGTGGGAAACGATGTTCGCGAACTGTTCCAGACGGTCATTCTGTTGCTCGAGGCGTTCTTCGTGGCGTTTCCGTTCGGTAATGTCACGGATGATGAGCAGCCAGCCGACGTGGCGATCTCGGCTGTCCTCGATCGGCGTCGACCGGACGTGGTAGGCGACGGTACCGAGCGAAAACTCCCGCTCCGACTCGACGGGGGCAGTCGTAATCTCGTCGTACTGCTCTTCCAGCACGGGATAGCCGGCGATCAACGAGTGGACGTCGGTCCCGATCACGGAGCTGTCGGCGCCCTCGAACAGGTCCCGCGCGGCGGGGTTGATATCGATGATCCGGTCGTCCGTGTCGATGACGAAGACGCCGTCAGTGACGGTATCGATGACGCGATCGCGGGCGATCGGGACGACGTCGGCCAGTCGGTAGCGAACGATGGCGACCGCGTACAACGATCCGGCCACGACGAATCCGATCGGTGACGTATCGAACTCGACGAAACCGGCGACGTAGACGCCGTTTGCGATCCAGGTCGCGAGCGTTCCGAAGAGGAGTGCTGCACTCTGGCCCTTGTACAGCGATCGGGACCGGTAGAGAAATCCGAGTATGAGGACCGTTACCAGTCCCAAAACGAGGTACGCGTAGCCGAGGTGAATCCAGAGCAGCGGGCCGGGCTCAAGGGTCCCGTTGAACGATTCGAAGAAGAGATGAGACGGATTGACGACGGCGAGGACGGCCAACAATATTGGTTCGGCCGACAGGACGGCGAGTATCGGCGTCGTGAGGAACTGCTCCCGTCCGGTGTACACGAGGGTAAAGACGAGAAACGTCATCGTCGCGAATCCGACGCCCAGGAATAACGTTCCGGTCAGTACGGTAGTTGCAAGGGGATGACCGATAACGGATAGCAACACTAGCGACACGTCCCACAACCCCACCGCGAGGACGGTCCCGAGAAGCGGGATCACACCGGTCTTACCGTGGTGCTGCCAGAGAATCACCGCGAGTGCACCGCTCAACAGCGCCGAAAGGATGTAAATCAAGAGGATGGGGTCAAGTCCCTGTGTCATCGTTCGTACTCGAGTACCGAGTATATAAAGTGCAATGGCCATTTCGCACGCTTCCAACGCTTGCACCGGTCCGAAAGCGGCGCTCATCACAAACGCGTGAAGATCGCGGTCGGTGGTCCGCTCCCGTCTCGATCGGTCGATCGGGTGCTGTTCAGATAAGGCTGAAGGAGTGAGGCGTGGCGTTTTCAAAGTGATTCATGCCCGAAAACGCACGCCTCAGTCCTAGTATCGGCCAGTTCGACTTGGATTTTGTGGAGCGAGAAGCAACACCGCGGCTGTTGATGAAGCTCAGTATTCAACTCCATCTTGCTGGACTCTCGCTTTCGAATACTGTTCGAGTTCTCGAGATATTTGGTATTGAACGGGCTCGATCGACGGTTCATAATTGGGTTCACAAGGCAGATTTACAGCCCGATCCCTGTCGAAGTCCGGATCACGTTGCGGTTGACGAGACGGTGATCCGGCTCGGCGATGAACAGTATTGGCTGTACGCCGCTGTCGATCCAGAGTCAAACGAATTACTGCATACAAAGATTGAACCGACTAGAACCAAGGTCATAGCCAGTACGTTCTTCACGGAATTACGTGAGAAACACGACGTCGATGACGCCGTGTTTCTCGTCGATGGCGATAAATCGCTGAACTACGCTTGTCAACGACATGGCCTCGATTTCAGATACGAACGACATGGAAATCGGAACAGTATCGAACGTGTTTTTCGTGAGATAAAACGCCGAACCTCATCCTTCTCAAACTGCTTTAGTAACGCTCACGCAGACACTGCTGATCAGTGGCTCAGATCGTTCGCCTTCGCATGGAATCAGCTTATCTGAACACGATGGTCGATCGGGAACGAACCATTTAGGCACTGGCCGACGGTACGGTGGTGTATGCCCGTCCCCAAATCGGAATTCGAGAACCTCCCGCCGTGTGACTTCTACACGCCGGCGGAGCTCCTCGAAGACGACCAGATGTACACCGTCTACGAGATCGCTCGATTGTTGCAGGGCGTCGAACCCGACGCCGAACTCGAGCCCGAGACCGAGGACATCCTGCTCGACTGGGCGATTCCGTGGGTCATGACCAACGCCGACGACCTCGTGGTCGCCGAGCCCCGCGACGAAGACGAACCCGGCTACTACGGCCTGAGCGAATGATCCTCCTCGTGGTCGGTGCCGATCGCGTCGACGCCGGCAAGACCACGTTCTCGGCCGGTCTGCTCGATCGAACCGGCGCGGCCGGCTACAAGCCCCGCGCCGGCAACGACTTCTGGTTCGACCACGACGACTGCCGTCGCGCCCTCGACGGCGGGCGGCTCTATGGCAAAGATGCAATGCGGCTCACGGCAGCAGACGGCCGGGGCCGACCGCCCGAACGACTCAATCCCGTCCACCGGCTCTGGCGGCCCACCCCTGATGGCGGAAGCGGCCTACTCGGACGGACCGATCGGGAGTTCGTCGTCGACCGGATCGGTCACGGGGTCGACGAGTCGTTATTCGTCCGCAACGCGACCGCCGAGATTCCGAACGCTGTCGCCGACGCCCTTCCGCTCGCGGACGCGATCCCCGTCGAGACCGTCGAGGAGTTCAACGACCTCGCCGAGCGGGAGTACGTCCCCGCGTTCGAACGGCTGGCCGACGAGATCGAGGCAGCCGAAGTCGCCGTCGTCGAATCCTACAGCGACATTGCGCTCCCGCTCGCGTCGCTGGATCCCGCGTCGATCGCCGCAGTCGCGGCCGTCGAACCCGGTCGCGTTCGGATATACGACGGCGATCGCTACTGTCGGGCCTGCGAGGTCGCAAGCTCGAGCCCCAGAGACGGAACGCTCGAGAAGCGCGTCCCCGACGCACTCGACTATCTCGATCCGTTCGAGCGCGTTCGGCTGCCACCGCTCGACAGCGACACACGGGACGATCCCGCACGGATCGCCCGCGCGTACGATCACGCCTATGACGAGTTACTCGACGCCGCCGGACGAGTATCGATCTAACCGATTTCCGACCGCTCTAACGGCTCTCCGCGAGGAGCCAGCCCGCAAACTCGAGGCCGGACGAGCCGAGTCTACATCTGTCGCGCCATCTGCGCCGACAGTTCGACGTGATCGTAGGGGTCGCTCGTCACGCTCGGTCCGTGACCGGTGTGCATCGCTTCGAGTTCCGGATCGATCCGCTCGAGCACCCGATCGATGCTCTCGATCAGGGCGTCTCGGTCGCCCTCCTCGAGATCGGTTCGGCCGAAGCTCCCGTTCTGGAAGACGAGATCTCCCGCGAACAGCACGCTCGCGTCGCTCGAGTGAAAACAGAGGTGATCGTCCTTGTGTCCCGGCGTGTGGAGCGCGACGTACTCGTGGTCGCCCAGTTGAATCGTCTCCTCATCCGCGATCGCGTGGTCGACGCCGTCGATCGAGGTGTCATACCCCCAGGCGTCGACATCAAAGGCATCTTTCACCGCCGGGAGGTTTCCGACGTGATCGCGGTGCGTATGCGTCAGGATGACGGCGTCGATGTCGTCGATTCGATCGTGAACGGCGTCGACGAGGTCGAAGTTCGCACCCGTATCGACGAGCACGGGCCGGTCGCCGGGGACGAGAAAGACGTTGCTGGTAAACGCCTGTACGCCTTCCGCGAGGTTCGTGATCATGGCTGGCGCTACTCGGTCGAGTGATTTGTGGCTATCGACACGGGCCTGAGCGGCGATAGCAAAGACACCACGATCCAGTCCAGTGTCTGGATAGTCCCGAGCACATGGCTCTCGGAAATGCTCCACCGATCATCCGGTCTGTGATCCGATTTGCATCTATCCCGCTATTCACAAGGATTTTTAGCTCCGGCACGCACTGAGTAGACGAATGAACCGGCCGGGCTCCGTCGGATTCGTCGTTCTCCTTATCCTCGCGCTCGTGACCGGGGTCTGCGGACCGTTCGCGTTGGCCGACACTGGGTCCGCTTCGCCATCAGTGACGGAGCCGGCTCCGGCCGAGACGCGATCCGCCACGATGGTCGCCCAGACAGACGGGAGCCCGCTCGTCACGCAGGAAACGCAGGACTTCGACGAGACGACGTTCGAGATCACCGTCCACGAGAACGGCAGCGCGACGTGGACGTTCAGATACGAACGGCTGTTCGCGAACGACGACAACGCGACCGCTGCCAGGGAGAACTTCGAGGCCTTCGCCGAGGAGTTCGAAGCCAACGAGACGGATCTGTACGACGGGTTCACCAATCAATCGCGTACCCTGACCGAAATCGGTGCACAGACGACCGGTCGAGAGATGGACGCGACGAACTTCCGTCGCTCAGCGCAGGTCGAAGAACAGTTCACCGCCACGGGCGCTGCCGGGAACGAATCCACCGCGACGGGCGTCGTCGAAATGTCGTTTACCTGGACGGGATTCGGCGTCGTCGAAGCGGACCGGATCGTCGTCGGCGATGTCTTCGAACGTCTCCCGCTCGCGTCGAATCAGGCGATCGTGATCGAGGCGGGCGGCGATCTCACCTTCCGGTCCATCGAACCCGACGACGGACAGTACGCCGGCACCTCGCTCGAGGACGCGACGTCGGTTCGGTGGAGCGGCCAGCGAGAGTTTATCGATGGCCGGCCCCGAGCAGTGTTCGATCGACCCGGCGCCGGGAGTGCCGAAACCGGACTCCTCGAAACGATGAGTGATCTCAGTCTGGGCTGGTATCTCGTCGGTGCCCTCCTCTGTGTAGGCATCGGCGTTGCAGCAGTGGTCTGGTACCGACGACGCGGGCCCGGTAGCGAGGAAGTCGCCGCTACAGCGTCCGATTCTACCGACGGTTCGGCGCCGCCGCCAGCAGCGGCAGACACAAATGGTGAGTCCGACGGTGAGCCCGAACCACTCTCCGACGAGGAACTCATGACGGACGAGGACCGCGTCGTCACGCTCATCCAGGAGAACGGCGGCCGGATGAAACAGGTCAACATCGTCGAGGAAACCGGCTGGTCGAAGTCCAAGGTCAGCATGCTGCTCTCCGATATGGAAGACGACGGCACCATCAGCAAGCTCCGCGTTGGCCGCGAAAACATCATCAGCCTCGAGGGATTCGAACCGGAAGCGACCAAGTCGCCGTTCGACGAGTAGCGATCACCGACGAAACGTCGGCCACTGACCCGCTCTCGCATGGCAGGGATCGACAGCCCCGAAATGAAACGGAATCCTTAAACATCGTACTGCGCAACGATTGGATAGAGACGACGCCCGCTCCGATGTCCTGTGTACCACGCGGCGCAGGGCCCGGAACGAGACGGCGCGTCGCGCTCCGATGGTGTAGTCCGGCCAATCATATTGCCCTCTCACGGCAATGACCTGGGTTCGAATCCCAGTCGGAGCACTGTAGCGAACGTAGTGAGCGAAGCGCGCACGGGTGGGATTCGAAGCACGGAAATCCGAGCGGAGCGAGGATTTGCATCGGGTTCAAATCCCAGTCGGAGCATCCCAATCCGGTTCCCTTCTTGCGGTTTTGGCCTGCAGAGGTCATCCATGTTCGACTCAACGCCTAGGTCAAGTAAATTCGAAGGATCCACACATAGCCACGCCGTCTTGCGGTTTTCCCGTTTTGCCGGGCTATCCGATCTGCTAGCGCAGTCTCAGACTCCGTCCGCTGCCGAACCGCTACATGCCCAGGGGAGGCCTACAGCGCTCGAGTCAGCGCCCCTCGGCTCGATCGCCACGCAAGACCATGTAAGTGGTCGAGAGCCGTGCGACGAGTTTTCCCTCAGATGTCTGTACATCACACTGGACGAGACCGAGGGTCCGGCCTCGGTTGACGACCGTGGCCGTCGCCTCGAGGCGGTCCTCGAACACCGGCCGAAGGAAGTTAATCTTGAGTTCGATGTTCGTCGTCGATTCGCCCTCCTCGAGCGTCGTCATGAACGCGACCGCAGTCGTCGTGTCCGCCAGCGCGGTGATGACGCCGCCCTGAACGGGACCGCCCCGGTTCGCGTGCCGGCTAGTCGCCTCCATCGAGAGGACGGCTTCGCCGTCGCCGAGTGACTCGACCTCCCAGCCAAGCAGGTTTCCGATGGGAGAGTCCGAGGGTGGTCCCGGTGAGGGGAGGTCGAAGTCATCATCGGCTTCCCCACGCCGCCGTGCCTCGACGGCTGCCATCCCCTCCCGGACACGCAACTCCCGGCGAAGGGCATCCTCGAGGATCTCGTCTGGATCGTTACTTACCGCTTGTAATCGGTCGTACTCGGACGCTGATAGCGACAACTCGACCGTCCGCGTTTCATCCCCGTTGTCGACCATAGTCACCCGATACGATAGATTACTATGTGGAGGTTGTGCCTCCGGCAGGCAGACTGAGCTATCCAAAACTGTCGAGCGCTGCTGTGACGAGAGTCGACTGCCGTCACCCCCTCACACTATATGAGGGTTAGTAACAATGCCAATAGTGAGATGTGGAGTAGCATGGAAATCCGACCCGGAGTGTACAGCTACGAATTGGAATGGGCGTACGATGAACCGCTTGGGGTCCACGTACTCGACACCGAGCGCGCTACGGTCCTGTTCGGCGCCGGAAGCGAGGATACTGCCGACCAACTGACCGAAATCGCGACTGCACACGGTATCGATGTCGCTATCGTCGAACACGGCGATACCGACCACTACGGGGGCGTCCCGGCGTTGCGCGCGGCCATCGACGACCTCGACATTGCCGCCCCGGCCGGCGATGTTACGGCTCTCGAAGCGGCCGGGCTCGAGGTTGACGATCCGCTCACAACCGACAACATCTATTGGGGCATCACCCCGATTGCAGCGCCCGGCCACACGCCGGACAATATGGCCTATCTCTACGAGGAGATTCTCGTGGCCGGGGATACAGTTGTTTCCGCTGACTCGCCGTTCGCTGCGGCGGGGGACTGGAGCGGGCCGTTCGCAGTCATCGCCGCAGACTACAATGCCGACGACGAGCAGACGCGCAACAGCGTCTCGGTCCTTACCGAGTACGGGTTTGAGACGGTCCTGCTCAGCCACGGTGGCAACGTCACGGAGATCGGACACGACCCGGTCGAGACGCTCATCGCGGACCTCGAGTGACCGCAAACAGCACAAAGTCAATCCGAACCGCTCTGGTGTCCGGCGGTTGGGGCCGGCACGGAAACGGACTACCTGCAGCCATTCGGGCGTTAGGGAGGGGAGGATGTCAAGTCGGCTTCTAACGGGACGCCTCTGAGTACAAGGTGCAAGAGTGAACACTGCAGGAGGAACAGACTTTCATCGAACAGAGTTTCGAAACGCTCGACGATCTCTTCTATGTACTCGGTACCGACGACGCTGTTTCGGTAAAGACCTACGCGACGATGAACAAGATCATGACAGTCTTCGTAGAACACCACGATAGCTATCAGGAAGAAATCGCGCCCGGTAGCGTTCGACCCACAGATCACGGGATAGGACCCGTTTGACCGCGCATCTGCTCAGCGTTGAGTTGCGCGATAATTATCTGCCCGTCCGATAGAACAATAGGATCGCCAAGAATAGCTCGTTCTATGAATATTGAGAACAAACAGCAATCGATTCGATGTCTCACGGCGAAAGTCGGACTCAACGGCCACGACCGCGGCGCACACGTCATCGCGCGTGCGTTCCACGATACGGGCTTCGAGGCCATCTACTCCAGGTTGCACAAATCCCTCGGCGAGATCGTTCGGGCGGCAGTCCAGGAGGAGGTCGCGGGCCTCTTTGGCACCCACGACACGCTCGTCCCGAAAATCACGGACGGCCTCAAAGAGGGTGTTGCGGCGATCTTCGGCCCGATCACGTCGGCCGAAGAAACGATCGAGTTCGTTCGTGAGACCGCTCCGGAACGATGACTGCTCGAGATGGCGCTGCAGGGAACGACGACGGGATCGATTCGAATGGCCGAGAGACAGTTGCCATCGACGAAGATACCGTGGACTGGGTGGATCTCACCCAGCCGTTCGACGCCGACGTACCGCACTCGGCGGCGCTCCCCGCGCCCGAGTTTGAGACGCTCAGTGACGTCGATCGCGACGGAGCCAACGCCCAATGGATCGGAACTCCGACTCACGTCGGGACACACGTCGACGCGCCCCGACACATGATCCCTGACGGTGCGACGATCGACGAGATTCCGCTTGCTCGGTTCGTCGGCGACGCGACGGTCGTGGACGTGAGCCGTGACAAGTCCGAAGCGATCCCTGCGGACGAACTGGCAGCGGCAGCGGGCGACGTTCGATCCGGCGATATTCTCCTCGTCCGGACAGGATGGGGCGAGCGGTACGGCGACGAGGACTACGAGCGCTATCCGTGGTTCGCGGCCGGTGTCGGCGATTGGCTGCTCGAGCAGGACGTGTCGCTGTTGGCCGTGGACGTCCCGAGTCCCGACCGACCCCGGGCGACGCGACCTGACGACTGGGACGACTACCCTATCCATCAGACGCTGCTGTCTGAGGGCGTCCTCATCGCGGAACACCTCAGAATCCCGCATTCGCTGGTCGGCGCTCGTCCGACCGTCTTCGGATTTCCGCTGGCCCTCAGGCGAGGCGACGGAGCGCCGACGCGGTTCGTAGCAGCCCGATCAGCCTCACCGCAGTAAGTCCCAGAAACTGACTTATCGCTTGGATGGAGGCGAGAAAAATGCTTTTGACGTGTCCGGATGAGCGCGTCGTGTGTCTGAAACCAAAACCGGCTAATTCGCATCGAGAGCGATGGACAGCGCGCAGACGTGATAATCGACCGCCCGGAGAAGCAAACGTTGTTCGTCGAGGAGCGCGGTCGCGGGTGACTGCAGTAACCGTTCGGGTGACAAGCAACGAATCCGCGTTCGACCGACAGCTACTTTGGTCAGATATTGGTCGCCTGCTAATCACTTGCTCGAACTAGCGCCGAGTACCTCAATCAGATTCTCGATTTCAGTGGCGGACGCGTCCATCGAGGGCATCACGATGACCACGTCGGCCCCGGCCTCGAAGTACCGCCGAAACTGGTCGCGAACATCCGATTCGGTTCCGGCGACGGTCAGTTCCGAGACCATCCGGTCGGAGATAGCAGCGACCGCCCCCTTGCGGTTTCCCCCGCGGAACAGGTCGTGCGCCCTGTCCGGGGCGTCCCCAAAGTCGTGCGCATTCACCTGTTCGTGGTACCCCATCCCCATCTCCTGTGCGAGGAGATACCGTACTCGCCGTTCAGCGCGGTCCGGGTCGGTGTCGACTGCGGTCGGGATCCACGGCGCCACGACCACGTCATCCGGCTCTCGGCCGGCCGCTTGCGCACTCTCGCGAACGTCCGCGACGGTGGCCGAAAACGATGACTGAGGGACGAACGCCGGCAACCAACCGTCCGCGTACTCCCCGGTGAGCCGTCGGTTCGCATCGCCGATCGCGGCGTTAAATATCGGTACGTCGGTAGACGTTTCGAGTGCCATGGTGTACGGGCCAATATCGAACACGTCCCCGCTGTAGTCGACGGTCCCGCCGGCAGTCGTTTGCCGGATGATCTCGATCGTCTCTCGGAGTCGTCGAAGCGGTTGGTCGAACGACAGCCCGTGCCACTGTTCGACGAGCGGCGGCGAACTTACGCCGAGTCCGAGCAGCGCACGGCCGCTCGAGAGGCGCTGGAGCGTTGCGGCACTCATCCCGAGCAGCGTGGGAGTTCGAGAGTAAACGCTGGCAACGCCCGTCCCGATCCGGACGTCGGTCGTACACTGCGTGATCGCAGCGAGCGTGGCAACCCCATTGCTTCCGGAGGCCTCCTGTTTCCAGACCGAGTGAAGGCCCGCTTCGTCGGCGTGTCTAGCGAACGCCAGCGTCTGCTCGAGCGATACGGAGGAAAACTCGTCGGGGAGAACGAGTCCGAATTTGGGCATCGGTCGTCAGTTCGTCGCCGTGGACTTCAACTTTCGTGCCGTGAGGGTGGGGCTTGATCTCGAGACAGTTCACAGATTTCTCAGCAGTATTTGGTTGTCAATCGGCGCTCTCTGGATCGGTGGCTTCTCGACATTCAGGGTATTCTTCGAACTGCTTCCATCGTCAATTTGGGATCAGACTGGCAAAGACGAATTAAAGTATCAAGTTACACCAGGGCTGTTATCTTTGATCGCAGTTATCAGGGATCAGCTCCGTGGGCTTGACGATATCACCACTTTCGAGTGCGACAACAGGTCGGTGCTCGTCTTTTGCGTAGTGGTGGACACTTCCGCCGCCGTACACGGGTGATGGAACCGTGAATAGAACTCCATCCTCCTCTCGATAGTCGAGTGAACACGACTTTGTCAGCCACTCGTTTGAAGACCTCTGCTGTTCCGCACTTCGAACGCTCTACCCGGAACACATGATCACAAACACAGGACAATGGTGGTATGGTGAGCACGAGATCGACGTCGTCGGCCTGACAACCGGCGAGACGCTGATCGTCGGTGAGTGCAAATTCCAACAGTCGCCACTCGGATACGACGCGCTGTCGAACCTCCAAGACCACGGCGACGAACTTCGATGGTCGCCACAAAACGGGAGCGACCGGGTCGTCAAGTACGCACTCTTCTCTCAAAGTGGGTTCAAGCAGTCAGTCGAAGAAGCTGCCAGTCAACGAGATGACCTCCGTTTGTTTACCGTCACAGATGTCGTGAATGCACTCACAGGAAACAAGGCTTAGGACGATTTTCTGAGTTGTCTTGTCAGTACCTCAGTTTATCGACTTCATCAATCGTTTACTCAGTTGCGGACTCTTCGTATTGCGACTGAAACCTGGTGCTGACTACAGAGAGTCTCTTCAGCAGGACCCGATGCTAATTTGCCTAATGAATGTCGAGACTCCATGTTCGCAGACAGTCGGCGGAACGAGGAGGACAGTCTATGGCCTCTAGATCCACGGGACCAGATCACTACTGACAGCAGTCGGTCATCCGCGAATTATTTAAAGGATTTTAGTAAATGGGACGAGATGAATAGATATGGACATACTCCAATCGAACGGCAGTACTTTGTGGGAGCACCAATGGTAGACGTTGCGCTCTCGGCGGCACAACTCGTCTTAGCACTGATTCTCGTGGTATTAAACGGCTTTTTTGTTGCTGCAGAGTTCGCCTTCGTTCGAATTCGGGGAACATCGGTCGACCAGCTCGTCGAGGAGGGGCGGCCCGGCTCGGGGACGCTCCAAGAAGTGATGACGAATCTCGACAACTACCTCGCCACGACACAACTCGGCATCACCATCGCCTCACTCGGATTGGGATGGGTCGGCGAACCCGCCATCGCCTCGCTCCTCGAGCCCATACTGCAACCGGTTCTCCCGGCGAATCTCATCCATCTCGTCGCTTTCGCAATCGGCTTTAGTATCATCACGTTTCTCCATGTCGTCTTCGGTGAACTTGCGCCGAAGACGCTCGCAATTGCCCAGACCGAGCGACTCTCACTGTTCCTCGCCCCGCCCATGAAGGCCTTCTATTACATACTCTATCCGGGAATTGTCATCTTCAACGGGGCGGCCAACGCGTTCACGCGGTGGCTCGGTGTGCCACCCGCTTCCGAAACGGATGAGACACTCGGTGAGCGGGAGCTCCTTCGGGTGCTAACACAATCCGGCGAGGGCGGGGACATTGACGTGGCAGAAGTGACGATGATCGAGCGCGTCTTCGATCTTGACGACACCGTGGTGCGGGAGGTCATGGTTCCACGACCGGACGTGGTGAGCGTTCCGGCGGATGCCACACTATCCGAACTTCATTCGACCGTCTTAGAGGCCGGACACACGCGCTATCCGGTGCTTGATGCCAACAACGGTGACCAAGTGGTTGGATTCGTAGATGTCAAGGACGTGCTGCGAGCAGAGGTTGACAATGGGGATGCCGAGATAGTCGATGACATCGCCCGCGACATTCTCATCGTCCCCGAGACAATGGCAATTAGCGATCTCCTGATACAGTTCAGGGAGGATCGACAGCAGATGGCGGCGGTCATCGACGAGTGGGGAGCATTCGAGGGGATTGCAACGGTTGAAGACATCGTGGAGGCCCTCGTCGGAGACCTTCGAGACGGGTTTGATCTCGATGAGCGCGAACCCTCGATACGCCAGCGTGACGATGAGGGATACGACATTGACGGAGGAGTCCAATTGTCGAACGTTAACGATGCTCTGGCTGGGGACTTCGAAAGCGAGGAGGTCGAAACGATCGGTGGACTGGTGCTCGGGCAACTCAATCGTGCGCCAGAACCTGGCGACCGCGTCGAGGTCGACGGTCACGTCGTTGAGGTAACGAGCGTCGAGGGGACCCGAATTTCGACGGTATGGGTCCATGAAAAAGATCTCGATGATCCAGCGGTGGACTGAGTGGAGTATGGACTTGATCAGTTGGTCTGTTCGGATTCTCGCTGTTAGTTAGCCAGTCAACCAACTTGATGTCGTGATCCGTCACGCCGATGCACTCACAGCACGGTTTATCAACCCGAACATTCAAGCCCGGCTCAACGCCTCGATCGTATTCTTTCGTGCTGGAAAAGCGAACTGGGAGAGTGTCCAGAGCAAACACTCGCAGCTGGAAACGGTGCTTGAGATACCTGCCCCCAGGTGCGGGCAAACGCCTGTACGCTCGTTGCGAACGCCGACATCCCGGTTTCAGTTGAGACACTCCGCGACCTTCGAGCGAATAATCTCGACGACACTGTCAGAGATCGTGTGGAGAGTGCTCTTCAAGAGTTCACGAGTGAATAGGGACGGTCGCCATCAGAGCTAGTGCAAAAAGAAACCGGGTATGGATTATCGGAGATGACCTACTCCGCGACGCCGACGATCCATCGCCACCGCTGTTCGACGGTGCCTTCGAGGCCTGCGAGCAACGCACGTGCCTTCGTGACGCGCTCGTCGACGGTGAGTCTCGGATAGAGACGCGCCGCCATCGCTGGAATCGCGTGGAAACGCCGAACGTCCTCGGCCGTCGTCGCAAAGCACCAGGTACCCGTGGTGACGGTAACCTCGTTGGCGAGCGCCGCTTCGACCGCATCTGCGCCCGTTGGCGACCGCGACTCCCGCTCGAGGTCCGCGAAAACGTCCGTTCCGTCGGCATCGACCCAACCAAGCGGCGCGACGGCACCGACGACCCCGTCCGGACGCAGGACGCGGGCAGCCTCCCGCGCCGCGACTGCAGGATCGGGGACGAGAAAGAGCGACGCGGTAAACGCGACGCCGTCAAATGAGTTGTCGACGAACGGCAAATGATCGAAGTCTGCCTCGATCCGCGGCGCAGCCTTGAGTTTGCGCAGCATCTCGCGGCTGATGTCCAGCGCGACCGTTCGCTGTGCCCGCTCGGCGAAGACGCGCGTGCTCACGCCAGTACCGGCACCGGCGTCAAGGACGGCGTTGACGGGGTTGTCCGCTCGAGCCGACAGTTCGGTGGCCAACAGTTTTGCGAGGGCGGTGAACCGGCCGGTTCGCTGCTCGTAGGCGTCGTAGGCGGAGACGCTGTCGTCGAAGTTCGTCCGGACGGCGGCCTTCATACGCTCTGCAACGACTGGCGACGGAATATGTATTCCCATCGGTCAGGTTGGTAGTCCCCCACTTAATGACTTGCAAAAGGGGGACGACCCCTGGAATGTGAACTACAGAGCCACTCGAAACAGAGCGAAGCCAGTCATCGAACAGTCTCGGAGAAGAATTGCCGAGCTACAACTGAGACTACTTCGATCGTTGCTTGGTCAGTTCAGATGCTAACTGTCGCAGCTCGTCTGCTTCGTCAATCTCGACGACCCATCGTTCCGGAAGAGCATCTGCACCGAACCGGGCACCTGCGACTGCGCCGGCAACAGCACCAATCGTATCCGTATCGCCGCCCATCATCACCGCGTCGACAACCGCATCTGCAGCACTCTCGGCGGTTAGCCCGTGACAGACCTGCCTGTAGCGTCGTGACGACGTATCCCGAATTTTCGAGGGAGATATCAACCGGCTCGCCATGGAGGGCAGTAGTGATCGGTTCAACACTCGCTTCCCACTCACGGTGGCCAGCTTCGTCCCACGGTTCGCCGTTCTGGATTCGCTGGAGTGCACTCGAGGTCATAATCCCGATGTCGAACGGACCAGAACGCTTCCACTCGACGAATCGCGCGGCAACGTCTTTTGGCTCAAATGTGCCGTGTTCCGCGAGACTGCGACCGATACAGAGTGCCATCTCCGTATCGTCAGTGATGGTTCCTGCGGGCTGCCCGTGAGTCCCGTGAGCGAGCATTTCGGTTACCCGCCCGTGCGTTTCCTTGATTCGGTTCGGGTTCTGGAATTCGACTGGGCGTCCGAGTGTGTCCCCACATGCCAGCCCCAGTAAGATTCCCTGTGCTCGTGATTGCGCCATACAGTAATACTCACATATCTGGTTGCTAATGGTTGTGATCCAAGGAACTGCCAAGTCAGTATCTCTGAAGTCGTGATCGAAAAATATTGGCCGAGTTTGATGCTACGTTCGAACTACCGAATCAGCCACGACCACAGGCACATCTCTACACATGAATGATTCTGATCAGTATCGATTTCATGATGGCAATCTGGTTCTGGATGAGCAACCGACCGATTCAGTCGACAGAGATGAACCGATCAAACCTGGGGAGGAGACAGGCTATCGTGTCGCGGTGAAATTAGGAGCAATTGATGTCAATGCGAGGCTTCGAAATATCGTTCAAGAGTACAGTCAAACGCTCGAGTTTGGGACAAGATTCCAAGTCAATCACTATGTAAAGAAACTATCCGCGTCGGATGGTGAACTTCGGATTCAGACAGCTGCTCCGAATGACCCTGATAATGTTCAGGCATATCCTCTCGCAGAGCACAACCCTTCTGAGCGTGTCATACAATGGTTCTCAACAGGTATTATTCACGAAATGTGTATTGAACAAATCCAATGACTGGCGAAACTACAGGCTCATACGCGAATTGAGAGCTGTATAATCGTCAGGTAGAGGGTGTGAGACGTATTCTATGACACGCTGGTATCCACTAATTCTATTTCCGTTGTTAACCATTTGTCCATTTTCACCTTACCTTTTTGTTACCGGCCGAAAACGTGTCATTTGTTATCGCACCGAGCGAGTAAGTACTGGAAAACCATGCCACGGCACCATAGCCACCTATGACACGAGGACAACGCTTGGACGCGTACCACTTCTACGAGGACGACTGGGACAGTTACGAGCAGTTACACGAGGCGTTCGAGTGGGACGTACCCGATCGATTCAATATGGCGACGTATCTGTGTGATCGGTGGGCCGACGACAAGAGCCGCGTCGCACTGTTCGCCGCGGATGCGGCGGGTACCGAGGAGACGTACACGTTCTGGCAGATGCGAAACGTGACGAACCGACTGGCGAACTACTTGCGGGCACAGGGCGTCGAAGAGGGCGATCGGGTTGGCGTGAACGCACCGCAGCGGCCGGAGACGGTATTCGCTCATCTCGCCGCCTGGAAACTCGGTGCGATGTCGGTCCCCCTCTCGACGCTTTTTGGCCCCGACGCTATCGAGTACCGACTCGACGACTGCGATGCCGTCGCGGCCGTCGTCGACGAATCCAATATCGGGAACTTCCGGGAGGCCCGTGAGTCGCTGCCAGCCCTCGATACCACGCTGACCGTCGGTGACGTCACGCCGGACAAGGCGGCCGGTGAAGCAGCCTTCTGGGACGCCATCGACGACCGCTCTCGAGAGTTCGACACCGTCGAGACGGACGCCGAGGACGACGCGATTCTCATCTACACGTCCGGGACGACCGGCGATCCGAAGGGCGTGCGCCACGCCCAGCGACTGATACTCGGACACCTGCCGCTTTTCGTCACGACCTTCGGAAACATGGACCTACAGGAGGGCGACGTGTTCTGGACGCCCGCCGAGTGGGCCTGGATCGCGTCCCTGTTCGACGTGGTAATGCCCGCCCTTTACTACGGGAAGCCGGTCGTCGCCTACAACGGGGGGCAGTTCGACCCCGCAGCGGCCTTCCAAATCATCGAACAGTACGGCGTCTCGAACTTCTTCGCGCCACCGACCGCCCTGCGCATGATGATGCAAGTCGAGGACACCGATCGGTTCGACGTTGGGACGCTCAGAACCATCGCCAGCGGCGGCGAGTCGCTGGGCCAGTCCATCGTCGACTGGGCACAGGACACCTTCGGGGACACCGCTGTCCACGAGGGCTACGGTCAGACCGAGGCGAACATGCTCATCGGCGACTGCACCGCCCTGACGGAGTTCCGCGAGGGCTATATCGGCCGCGCTGGCCCCGGTCACGAGGTGACAATTGTCGATCCCGAGACAGCCGAACCGACCGTCGAGACTGGTGAGACCGGCGAAATCGCCGTTCGGTACGAGAACAACCCCGTCTGTTTCGTGGAGTACTGGAACAAACCGGAGAAGACGTCAGGAAAAGTACGAAACGGCTGGCTGCTCACCGAGGATCTCGGGCAGATGGACGAGGACGGCTACGTGGCGTTCGTAGGACGGAAAGACGACGTAATCATCTCCGCGGGTTACCGTATCGGCCCGGAAGAAGTCGAGGACAGCGTCGCCGGCTACGAGGCCGTCGCTGACGCCGCGGTGATCGGCGTTCCCGACGACGAGCGCGGGGAGGTGCCGAAAGCGTTCGTGGTGCTGACCACCGACGCCGAACCGAGCGACGATCTACGAGAGTCGATCCGTCAGCATGTCCGCGACCGCCTTGCGAAGTACGAGTACCCGCGCGAAATCGAAGTTGTCGACGAACTTCCCAAGACCGCCACCGGCAAAGTCCGGCGGGCCTCGCTGCGAGACCGTGAGGGGATCTGACGTACGCGGGTGAGGATGTCACAAATCGTGTTCGGAAAACGCGTGGCCGGCGTTCTCGGCCATTTCTTTCGCTTCGATATCTCACGATTTCCCCAGTCACGCCGATAGTTAAACGATGAATGAGGGCCCCTGTGGGTCCGTTATGACTGTTTGTCAGCCATTGCTACGAGTTCTGCTAAGGGATCGATCTCGACTCGTGTGTCCTTACCCTTGATACAGGGGATCACCTATACCCGGTAGCTGATCCTGAAGGCAACCAGTTCGGTGTTCTGTTCCGAGTGCAAGACGATGAGACCTTTATCGTCGACTTCGAGCCAGCGACAGGGAAGTAATCCTTAGAAATCAATGTCTGTGATTCCCACTCTCGCCGCTCTTGCAGTTGCTCGAGAACGCTCGCATGCAGCGGAAAATACGACGACAACAGTGCTCGAACTCGGTCGGTGATCGAAACGGCGTCAGTTGGTCTCGAGAACCAGGAGTTCGTCACCGGCGTCGACTTCCTGTTCGTTTTCCGCGATGACTTCGATGATCGTTCCGTCCGCAGGGGCCGTGATATCGTGGAAGTTCTTCATGACACCGACCAATCCGACGACATCCCCCTCGGCGACCTCGTCACCTTCGTCGGCAAACGTTGCTTCGTCCGGATCCGGTCGCGTGTAGAAGACGCCGGGCATCGGCGATTCGATGTGTTCTGTCGTCATTTATGAAATCTTATGCTTAAATAGATCCTCCAGACATATAATACTTGACAAAGCTATACCCTGACCACACGGGCGTAAACGTGCACGGACAGACTCGTTTACGAGTTACTACACTTTCACGTACATATTCACTATCCTAATCTAGTCGGTATCTATACAGTGATAACCGTCCTCTCATTTAGCAGGATGAGTGAGAAAACGATAACCAGACAGGAGCTTCAGTCTCCGCGATACGAGTACGGGGGGGACGACTGGGTGTTCGTCGAACTCGCCGAAGCGATGAGTTTCGACGCGAACTTCAAAGCACAGGCGATCACACAGGAGATTCGGCAGAACAGTCTCGAGGGACTCATCGAGGTCGCACCGTCGAACGCCTCCTACCTGATCCAGTTCGATCCGAGCGTACTTCACCCGGACGAACTGATCGATGAGCTGAAATCGCTCGAGGAGGAGATCGATGTCTCGGAGTACCAGTGGGAGGCACGGGTGTTCGATATTCCCGTTTTTTACGACGATCCGTGGACTCACGAGACACTGATGGACTTCCGAGAACGCCATCAAGACCCGGACGTGACGGATCTCGAGTACTCCGCAGAACTCAACGGCTTCGATTCCGTCGAGGCGTTCATCGACCACCACTCCGGCGCGCCGCACATGGTGACGATGATCGGCTTCGTTCCCGGGCTTCCCTTTTGCTTCCAAATGGTTCCACACGACGAGCAGATCGAGGTGCCGAAGTACGAGCAGCCGCGGACGGCGACACCGAGCCGCGCGATCGGGTTCGGTGGCGCGTTCACCGCGATCTATCCCGTCCCCGGGGCCGGCGGCTATCAGCTCTACGGTCGAACTCCCGTCGAGGTGTTAGACGTCGACCAGGAGCTGTCGGCGTTCGAAGACTCGATGGTACTTCCGAACCCGGGAGACATCCTCAACTTTCGGCAGATCGATCGCGATGAGTACGATGCAATCCGTTCGGAGGTCGAAGACGGGACCTACCAGTACAACTACGATCGGGTCGAGTTCGAGACACAGGCGTTCTTCGACGATCCACACGGATACAACGAGCAGCTTCTGGAGGTGCTCGACTGATGCGTATTCTCGACGGTGGACTCGTCACAACCGTTCAGGATACTGGCCGTTACGGACACTATCACATCGGAATGCCACCCTCCGGCGCGATGGACCAGTTCGCCCACAAAGTCGGCAACTGGCTCGTCGGGAACGACGAATCGGATGCAACCCTCGAGATGACCTATATGGGTGCGGACATCGAGTTCGAGGAAGACACCGTCTTCGCCGTCACCGGTGCAGATATGGATCCATCCCTCGAGGACGAACCAATCCCGACGTGGACTGCCGTCCAGGGCGAGGCTGGCGACACCCTCAGCTTCGAGTTCGCTACGGAAGGCGCACGCGCGTATCTCGCAATCGCCGGTGGGATCGATATCGAGCCGGTGATGGGAAGTCGTGCGACGTACACCCTGATCGGAATCGGCGGCCACGAGGGTCGGTCGCTCGAGGAGGGTGACGAACTCCCGATCGGTGAATCGTCAGCGGACACCGACGAACTACTCGGTACTTCGATCGACGAGACGGATCGGCCGGATTACTCCCAGAGCGAGATCAACGTCGTGATGGGGCTCTGTGACTATCGGCTTACCGACGAAGGCCGACAGCGGTTCCTCGACGCCGACTGGAACGTTTCCGACGAGGCCGACCGGGTCGGCTACCGGTTCGAGGGGCCGGATATCACCGATATGTTCGAAGAACGCGAGCAGCCCTTCGGTGCCGGAACGGACGTCACCAACGTCGTCGACCTCGGCTATCCCGTCGGCTCCATCCAGATGGCCGGCCAACCAATTATTCTGATGCGAGACGCCGTCACGGGTGGCGGCTACGTGACCGTCGGAACCGTGGTGAGTCCCGAGCGCGATGCACTCGCCCAGTGTCGAACGCACAGTACCGTCGATTTCAACGCCGTTGACATCGAAGAAGCGCTCGAGATTCGTCAGGAGCGAGACGCCCGTCTCGAAAGCATTCAGGAGTCGTTGTAGTGGGGATTCTCCAGTAAATGATTGACAAAGTACTCGTCGCGAACCGAGGCGAAATAGCAGTCCGCGTGGTACAGGCAGCGAAGGAACTTGGAATCGAGACGGTCGCCGTTTACAGCGACGCCGACGAAACAGCGAAACACGTTCGCCGCGCCGACGAGGCCGCTCACGTGGGATCCTCGGTCGCCGGCAAGAGCTATCTCGATCAGGAGTCGTTGCTGGACGCAGCAGCCGAAACTGGGGCCGATGCGATCCATCCGGGCTACGGGTTCCTTGCGGAAAACGAGTCGTTCGCCCGTCGGGTCGAGGAGTCCGAGTTCAGCTGGATCGGGCCCCCGTCGGACGTGATGGCCGACTTCGGTGAAAAGACGAAAGCACGAGCCATTATGGACGCGGCGGGCGTCCCGATCGTTCCAGGAACGGACGAACCGATCGACGATCCCGACCAGGTGAAAGACTTCGCCGAGGAACACGGCTACCCGGTCGCGATCAAGGCGGACGGCGGTGGCGGCGGTCGCGGGCTGAAAGTCGTTACCGGTCCCGAGGAGGCCGAGGAGGCGTTCACAAACGCCAAACGTGAGGGCGAGGCGTACTTCGACAACGACGCTGTCTACGTCGAGCGCTTCCTCGAGAACCCACGCCATATTGAGGTTCAGGTCATCGGCGACAGCCACGGGACCGTCCGCCATCTCTACGAACGCGACTGCTCGGTACAGCGTCGTCAGCAGAAACTCGTCGAGGAGACGCCCTCGCCCGTCCTCGACGAAGAGACGCGGGAGGAACTCTGTGAAGCCGCCAGATCGGGCGTTGCCGAAGCCGGTTACAGCAGCGCCGGCACCGTCGAGTTCCTCTACGAGGACGGTGATTTCTACTTCCTCGAGGTGAACGCTCGGATCCAAGTCGAACACACGATCACTGAAGCGGTGACGGGCATCGATATCGTCAAAGAACAGTTCCGCGTCGCTGCAGGTGAGGAATTATCGTTCGAACAGTCCGAAGTCGACTCTCGAGGTGTTGCGATGGAGTTCCGTATCAACGCCGAAGATCCCTCCGAGGAGTTCAATCCGACACCGGGAACGCTCGAAACGTATCGACCGCCGACGGGAATGGGAGTCCGCGTCGACGACGGTGTCAACGAAGGCGACAGGATCAGTCCGTTCTACGATTCACTCGTCGGAAAATTCATTGTTACCGCACAGGACCGTCAAGAGGTACTCGAACGCAGCAAGCGAGTCCTCGAGGAGACAATGATAGAGGGGATCTCGACAACAATCCCGTTTCATCTCGCAGTTCTCGATGACGACGTGTTCGTCGAGAGCGATCACACGACGAAATATCTCGATCAACAGTTCGAAGGGGTAACCGAGTCCGAGTAGGCGGACGGCACCGCCCAATGGGACGGTATTCGGTCGAACGAGACAGTATCTCGGTCGTTCACACGAGTTCGTCGAGACGAGCTCGTTCAATCCCTTCGGCCTCGAGTCGTTCGTGGATCGTCTCGAGCAGTTCGACCGAGTTCGGCCCGTCACCGTGGATACAGATCGATGACGCGGGAACGTCGATTACTGTTCCATCGACGGCCTCAACCTCGCCCCGCGTCGCGATGGAAATGACCCGATCTGCGACCAAGTCCGGGTCTTTCGGTTCGACTTCTTTCTCGACGATCAGCGTGCGGTCGGGGTTGTAGTCGAGATCGACGTACCCTTCGAAGACGGCATCTAACTCGTCGTACTCCTGGGCGACCTCGTAGATGTTCATATCGGTTGCCAAATAGACGAGAGTAGGATCGACCTCGAGAAGCGCTTCCATGACGGCACGGCAGTGAGCCTCACTTTCGGAGAGCATCGAGTACATCGCGCCGTGCGGTTTGACGTGTTGGACGCTCGCCCCGTGACGATTCGCGAACGCCATCAACGCGCCCAACTGATAAACGACGTAGTCGCGCACTTCTTCGGGCGTCGCGTCCATCGACCGGCGACCGAACCCCATCTTGTCCGGGAGACCGGGATGGATCCCGATCCCGACATCGTGTTCCGCAGCGAGCGCGACGGTTTCACGCATAACGTGTGGGTCACCTGCGTGGTAGCCGCCAGCGATGTTCGCAGAGGTGACGTACGGCATCACCTCGGCGTCGCGCCCCATCGTCCAGTTGCCGAAGCTCTCACCCATGTCGCAGTTAATATCGATTGCAGTCATCGTCCGGAACCTATACTGTTCGTTCGTCGTCCTCATACTTGAGGTAGTATGGCCGCCGAGTTGTCGGAAATACACTCCACTGAACCCTCGAGCCGACTGGCTCTGAGTCCGATATTGCAGCGAACGTCAGCGAGGCCAAGCAGATTGATGCCCGGGAACAGTACCAGTTGGGCGACCAACTTGCTGTCGTGATCGAGCACGCCGACACACTCACAGCACATCGCGATAGACCTCGACGGTTTTCTCGAGCATCCGCTCACGGTCGAACTTGCTGCGGACGCGCCGTTGTGCATTGATCGAATAGCGCCGATATCGATCGGAATCTTCGAACAGTGTTCTCGCAGCCTCGGCGATTCGGTCAGGGTTTCCGGGGGGAACGGTGAATCCGGTTTTCCCGTCGACGCTAACGAAGGGGACGCCGGTCGGAAGCGCAGTGTTGATGACCGGGAGCCCGTGACTCATCGCCTCGAGTTGAACGATGCCGAACGATTCGTTTTCTCCGACCGACGGAAGGACGAAAACGTTTGCGTCGCGATACAGCTGTTCCAACCGATCGTCCGAGACGAACCCCTCGAACGTCACCTTGTGCGAAACCCCCTCCAGCGCTGCATGCCGCTCGAGCGAACATCGGGCGGGCCCTTTTCCGACGATCGAGAGCGATGCATCGAGGCCTTTCATCGCCGAGATGAGGTATCTCACCCCTTTGAACTCCACCAGCCGTCCAACAAACAGGAGCGTGTTTCCGTCGAGTGTCCGAGGCTCGATTTCCGTCTCCTGAACGTCGATACCGAGCGGAATGACCGTCGCTTTCTCCTCGAATTTCGAGATCCGAGCACACGTCTCTCTCATGTTCGGTGAGGAGACGATGATGGCTTGCGCCTCACTGAGGACCCGATCGAGTATCGGATTGTACGGATAAATGAATGGTTCCTTTCCGATTATATCGTCGTGAAACGTCACGACGACCGGAACGTCACCTGTTCGGTTGAGAAGATGGCTCACCGGACCGAGCGGAAACGGCAGATGGTAGTGGACGATATCTGCCCATGCAAGCTGTTGGCGCAGTCGATACGGGAACGTCGGACTGATCGGTGTCGATTTGACGTTCCCGAGGCTCCCGGTACGAATGATCTTCGTTCCGTCATCCTCGTCGACGCTGCCCCGTCCGCGAGGCTGTGATGTGAGAACGCGAAACGTAACGGAATCGATCCCGGTAACCAGGCTTCGAACGATATTCTGTATGCCCCCGGTAAACGGGTAGTAGTACGTACACACCTGCAAGACGTTGACCGTGTCGTCAGTTGCTGTGGTCTCTGGCATTGATCGATATCGAACGGTAGTTCTGACGACGATAGTCGACGAGAGACCCCGAAGAAATCGTGAACCAGCTACTTCGACGGCTGGAAGCCGCGCTGGCTACAGGACGATCGGGGAGCCGAGAGACCGATCCGACTGGATTCACCGGATATCGTCGAGTGCTTCGTCCCACGGGTCGTTTCTCTCGAGGAGTCATGATTCCGCTGTGTGTGAAAAAGTGAAAAAAACTTCGATTGTGCGAGGGGTGACGGACAGGTCGTAGGGATTGCAGACGGGCGTCAGTGGTCGCGACTGGTTGCTCTCCACGACGCCCCGACCACGCTTCCAGCCAGTATCCAGTAGATCGCATTCAACGATTCCCGCTGGAACGCGATCGTCCAGAACGAATAGGTGTAAAATCCGACCATCGCGGCAAGGATCCCAACCCATATCCATTTCTCGTCAACGGGGCACCGTACGAGCTGTTGTATCCCGATCCAGGTAGCAGTTGTCACGCTGATCACGTACGTCAAAAAGCCCGGAACGCCCGTTGCGACCAAATTTGCCAGGAACAGGTTGTGAACGCCCCATCGGCTGTTAACTACTCGTTCGAAGTTTTCCCCGCCGCCGATACCGAACACCGGATACCGAGCGGCGATATCGATAGCGGCCGCATACTGTCTCAGACGGACGTTTAGATTATTCGTCCGAATCAACAGTATCTCATCTCTTCCCGCTGCAGTTGCAGCAATAGTCCAGGCGATCACGGTCGCTCCGATGAGTACCGAGAGGGGGACGAGCATCGACCGGGCTCGATACAGTCCGTAGCGTCCGAGAACACGGTAGAACCAGTATAGCAGAACGATACCGATGACCGCATACATAGCGAGCATTCCCGAATGCGAACTACTTGCGAGAACGCTCACGATGCCGAGCGAACCGGCTACTGAGAGTGCCGTGTGTACGCGGGACTGCGCCACTGCTGCGACGACCAGCGGGATAAAAAAGATAGCCATCCCGACCATGATACGACTCTGGCCAATGGGTGGGCCAACGTAGAGTACCGTCGAATCGACCGGGAACGATGTGAGCGAGGGTGCTGGCCATATTTGTTGCAATTCGACTCCGAGAACGCCGAGGTGACTCGGATATCCGCTCTTTCCGGAGAACACTTCGTCGACAGCAAAAACGAGCGCACCGCCGAGTGCATACACGAGCGGATAGATAACGGACCGAACGTCGGTCGTTCCGACGAGCAATGCCGCCGTGATGAGCAATAGCCCGTACCGAAGCTGCGTTTGTGCGTAGAGAAATGCCTCAGTACTCGACGGGCCGTTCCCGACAACGCCCGCGAGAAACGTCCAGAGCACGAAGAGCAGGAACGAGCCGATAGTCAGCCGGCCGCTGTTGCCCAGGTTCGAGAGGGAATCGTACTGCTGCCGGACGAGGAGACAACACAGCGTACCCACCAACAGCACGTCGACGATGCGTATTTGACGACCCCCGATATGGGAACCGGTCACGACGGCAGTGATGTTGAACACTGCGAGTACGATCGTTGCGGCGCAGATCCCCTCAAAGACGATCTTCATCGAGTATATCGCGAGGACGTACGTTGTGGCTGCCGCGATGAGTAACCGCGTTACAGAGATGTCCGTCACGATCGCCGCTGACGGGACAACGAAAACGAACAGGGTGATCAAGAGCGCTGCAGACACGGCATAGGCATCGCTACCGGTAGTCGAAGACCGAACGAGAGACGTGGAAAGCCGTCGTGTAATCGGTGGCTTATCTGCCATACCCGCCTTGGATGCGAGTTATTTCACAGAAGGATAACCCTGCCTATACCGACGATGCGACTGACAGCCATCGAAACGCTTTCGATCGCAGGTAACTCTGAGGCACCGTCGCGTTGGGGCACATCGGTTCGGCCCTGCCAGCGAAGCTACACCGACTCGCCACCCTGGTGTTCACGTCGGGAAAACCGGAAGAAGACATCATCCCATGAGGACTGAAATGTCGAATGGGTGTGTATTTCACAGTGTGTCTTTGTCTCTCACTCGTGACGACAAAACCCCTATACTTTTATTTTAGGTGTGCCTAAAATCGCCAATGGCCGCGGACGAACAGTCACAGTTGATGGAAACGGTTCAGGGGAAAAAGGCGACAATACACCCGAAAACCGTCTATCGTCTCCTGGCGTTCACAGGAACGATTACGCTAACAGTAGCTTGTTTTCTCATCGTAAATATCCCGGTGATTCGGCTATCGTTTGACAAGTATTTGATCACGCTGGGCGGACCGTCGACACAGCCGGCCACCAGTACCGAACCACGTCTCACGCTCGCAGTACTGGTCGCTGTGACAGTCATCGGAGTGCTTCCGCTCTGTAAACCGCAATCGCGGCGCATTCTCGATACGATCATCACCGCGCTCCGGTCGCTGTTGATCGTTGCCCTATTTTTGGCAACTATCGGATACTTCGGCTTCTCATTTCGTCTTCCGCAGACAACGCTCGTGCTACTGGTTGGATGTCTCTCTGTCGCGTTACCGCTATGGTTCGTCGGTCTACAACAGTTGCAACTCAAACGAACCGACGGAACCCTTATCGTTGGAACCGATCCGAACCAGATCGAGGCCGCAATTCAGGCAACGACGAAGCCGATTGTCGGCTACACGTACACGTCAACACACTCGAGTGAAGACGGGCGTGAGACCCAACTCAGTACTGACGGAGGCACCGAGAAGACAGCCCCAAAATTAGCGAAATTCGAGCGGGTGGGCGAACTCTCGGTGTTAGACGAGATTCTCAAACAGTCGAACGTCGGCACAGTCGTTCCGGCCCTGCCCCAGACCGATCGTGCCGAGTTCTTCGGCATTCTCGAGGCGTGTCACCGACACGACGTTAGCGTCGAGATACTCGACGAACACAACGAAAGCGTTCTCGTCAAAGAAGAGCAGGCCGTCGCAGCCGAGAATCGCTCGAACCTCGTCGGCATCAACCTGCAACCGTGGGATCTACAGAACCGCGTGTGCAAGCGCCTGTTTGACCTGGTTTTCGCCGGTCTCGGACTCCTCTGTACACTGCCACTACTGATAGGGATTGCTATCGCCGTGAAGGTAGACAGCCCTGGACCCGTTTTCTATACCCAAGAGCGGACGACACAGTTCGGAGAGACGTTTCAGGTGTATAAATTCCGGAGTATGATCCCCGAAAGCGAATCGGCGGTACCCGGTGAAGATCACGATCGCATCACTCGATTTGGTCGGCTCCTTCGCAAAACGCACCTGGATGAACTCCCCCAGCTCTGGGCAATCATTATCGGTCAGATGAGCGTCGTCGGACCACGGGCAGCCTGGACTGCAGAGGAGCAACTGCTTCAAGACGAAATCCAGACGTGGCAGAAACGATGGTTCGTCAAACCGGGACTGACCGGACTCGCTCAGATTAACAACGCCTCGAGTGAAACTCCCCGAGCGAAATTGCAGTACGATCTCACGTATATCAAAAACCAATCACTCTGGTTCGATTCGAAGATCGTCGTTCGACAGCTTTGGATGGTATTCGTTGACGTGATATCGCTCCTCACGTCGAAGATGTCAAGTCGACCGTGAAACTGGGACGTAGAGCTCCGAATCGACGGCCGAACGCATCCCCAGACGGAACAATCATACCGTTCGATCACCCCCTCATTGTATGGATCGAGAATTCCTCATCGCACTCATCGCCGGCGTTTTTCAGGGGATTTTCGAGTGGCTGCCGATCTCGAGTGAGGGAAACGTGGCGGTCGTCCTCTCGGTGCTAGGGAGTTCTCCCGAAACGGTGGTTGCGTTTGCATTGTTCCTTCACCTTGGCACTGCGCTCTCGGCGACGGTCTACTACCGTCACGATCTCTGGGACCTTCTTACGCTTCTTCCTGTCTGGCGGGCGGATACCCGCTTTGACGGCGAACAGGCGGTACTCACGTTTCTCGCCATTGGGACGCTCGTCTCCGGTGCCGTCGGTATCACGACCTACGTACTCCTCATCGATCTGTTCTCGAGGCTGACAGGTGGTGTACTCGTCACACTCATCGGTGCGTTCCTCGTCCTCACTGGTGGATTTCAGTACGTTTCGCAAGCAGATCCCGGTGGCAGACGGACGACACCGGACGGGGTCGACGCGGTACTGGTCGGCGTCGCACAAGGATCGGCCATTCTGCCGGGCGTATCCCGGTCGGGCGTAACCACCGGAACGCTCTTGCTCCGCGGGCACGACGGCACACAATCGTTCCGCCTTTCGTTTTTGCTTTCGATCCCGGCCTCTGTCGGTGGCGGCCTGCTCGCATACTCGGATTCCGGGCTTGACATCAGCATCCTCGCTGCGGCAGTTGCGCTCGGTGCCGCCGCCGTCGTCGGCTACGCAACTATCGGAACGCTACTTCGTATCGTCGACGAACTCCCGTTTTGGGGCGTCTGTATTGGCCTCGGGATGCTAGCGATACTCAGTGGACTCATGATCGTCTGACCAAAATTTCATCAAATCTCTTGACATGGTCTCGTTCAAGACGACCTCTTCTCGTATCGCATTGACGTTCGTCCTGTCTCTCGAGCGACCGGCGGCTGGGGAGACACAGTTTTTCGGATAGAACGGAGGTTTCTACGTCGCCAGTAGTGAAATGACGAGCTCACAACACTTCCGGGGCCGACGCCGTTTGCGGTGTGATATGGCACCACTGAGACGATTTACACACCGATCGCATAGTCCGCGGTTCTCACTCGCGGTGTTCGCTTCGCTCACCGTTTTCGTCCCTGCGGTTCTTGCTCACTACGTTCGCTCACGGCTCGCTTTGCTCACCGTTCGCATTCCTGCGGTTCTCGCTCACTGTGTTCGCTCCGAACCGCACCCGCTCCGAACCGCGCTCCCGTCGTGTGATCCAGTGCGCAGTGACTGTCAGTGGCTGCGATAGGTAGAAGCCAGAGGGGTGCTTCGGTATACAGATCGCCTCGAGTATCGACTCGGATCGCGAGCGATCATCCGGGCTCCGGTGCTGTGGTGGCGTTCCCCTCGTTCGTCTCGAGCCACTGATCGTACGTTTCCGGGTCGACGACGACGACATCGCCCTCCATGCGCGAGTGGCCGGCACCGCAGAACTCGGCACAGACGGCGTCGTACCGGCCGGGTTCGGAAACGATCGTCCGGGCGCGAGTATAGCGTCCGGGGAATGCGTCCTGCTTGATACCGAGGTCGGACACGAACAGTGAGTGGATAACGTCGTCGCTCGTGAGCCAGAGCGTTACGTTCTCGTCGGCGGGTATCACGATTTCGTCTTCGGTCGTGACGTTTGCGCCGGGATAGGTCGCTTGCCACTCCCACTGGTACCCGGTGACGTACACCTCCTCGTCGCCGGTCTCGGGGAGATCGGCGAACGACTCGAACCCGTCCTGACTGCGGTGGTCGCTGTCGAGTGCCTGCGATGGAGACACGTACGGGTTGACGAGGACGCTGTAGCCGGAGAGACCGACGAACAACAGAATGAGTGCTGTTGCGACGGTCCAGGTAATCTCCAGCGCGGGATCCTCCGTGGTGGGTTCGGGATCGTCGTTGTCGTGGAACTTGACGGCCGCGTAAACCAGGATTACGAGGACGAACAGCGTCAGTGGCAGGGCCACGTAGAGCAACTGGTACTCGAGGCCGTCGATAAGTTCTCGGTTCTCCGACTGTGCAGCGGCCGTTCCCGTGAGTGCGAGGAGACTCGAGAGCGCCGCGACGGCGAGTGCGACGATCGTGCGACGGCGGCTTCCCATTGGCGGTGGTTCAATAACCGGCCTGAAATACGTCATTCACGAATTAGCAAACTTTCACGGCTTCGAACTTATTCGGCAAGTGAAATACGATCGAGAGAATGTAGAAGCAGAAGAAAGTCACGAAATAGTTAATTGATCTTTATGAGGGTCGATAATGAGTCCACCGCTATGCACGGCGATGAGCGGTGTGGTCGTGCCATCAGAGGTGGCGGACGACGATGAACCGTGCACTCGTCGAGGTCTCGTTGTTCGGGGCTGTCGTCGTTGGCTGTCTAGTGGTCGTCCTCGTCGCACAGCGGTTACGAGTCGAGCCGTCACCGGACGGCGGTTACGTGACGGGTCGTGAGCGCCGGCTCGGACTCGGCGACGCGAAGGCGGCCGCCGTTCGCTGGACGACGACGACGAACCACCGCGAGATTGGGCTGCTCTACATCGCGTTCGGTACCGTCGCGGCGATCTGGGGCGGGATCGATGCGATGATGATCCGGACGCATCTGTTGACTCCGGAGGCGAACCTCTGGACCGAACAGACGTACAACGAACTGTTCACGATGCACGGACTGACGATGCTGATCTTCTTCGTCACGCCGGTGTTTTTCGGAATCGGGAACTACTTCCTGCCGCTGTTGATCGGTGCCGACGATATGGCGTTTCCGCGGCTCAACGCTATCGGATTCTGGCTGTTGCCGCCCTCATTGCTGCTCGCTCGGTTGGGGATCGTCGCCGAAGTAACGGGAGCGGTCCTGGCCGTCGTCGTCCCGACGGACTGGATCTCGGTCCTGTTAGCGTTTCAGGAGCCGGCGATCGGGTGGACGATGTATCCGCCCTTATCACTGGCACCGAACCCGCAGACGAATTTCCTCTTGCTCGGCCTCCACTTGAGTGGCATCGCGACCACGATCGGCGCGATTAACTTCATCACGACGATCATCTACGAGCGCGACGAGTCGATCGGGTGGGCGAACCTCGACATCTTCTCCTGGAACATGCTCATCACGAGCGCGATCATCATCTTCGCGTTCCCGCTGCTCGGCACCGCGTTGCTCATGCTCCTGTTCGACCGCAATTTCGGGACGACGTTCTTCGCGGTCGAAGGGGGTGGTCCTATCCTCTGGCAGCACTTACTGTGGTTCTGGGGCCACCCGGAGGTCTACATTATCTTCCTGCCGGCAACCGGGCTGATGAGCCTCATACTGCCAAAGTTCGTCGGCCGAAAGTTGTTCGGGTTCAAGTTCATCGTCTACTCGACGATCGCCATCGGCGTCCTCTCGTTCGGCGTCTGGGCCCACCACATGTTCGTGACGGGCGTCGACCCGCGCGTTCGGGCGAGTTTCATGGCGACATCGATCGCCATCGCCGTTCCCAGCGCGATCAAGGTGTTCAACTGGATCACCACAATGTGGAACGGCGACGTCAAACTCGCTGCGCCGACGATCCTCTGTGTCGGCTCGATCGGACTGTTCATCATCGGTGGCGTCACCGGCATCTTCCTCGCGGTCATCCCGGTCGACGTCATCTATCACGGCACCTACTACGTGGTCGGCCACTTCCATCTCATTCTCATGGGGATCATTCCCCTCATGATGTTCGCCGCGAGCTACTACTGGTACCCGATGCTCACCGGCCGGATGTACGATCGCCGACTCGCGATCTTCCAGTCGTCGCTGCTGGTCGTCGGCTCCGCGCTCACGTTCATGACGCTGATGGCGCTCGGCTTCCTCGAGCTCCCCCGCCGGTACGCGACCTACCCGGCGGGATACTCGGGGCTGCAGGTGGTCGCGACCGTCGGTGCGTTCCTCATCGGGATCAGCGTCCTCATGTGGCTCTACAACATGATCTGGTCGTATTTCCAGGGGACACCGATCGAAACCGCAGACCCCTGGGAACTGAAGGCGACGGAGCAGTTCACGCCCGAGTGGCAGTGGTTCGAGGACCGACTCGAGCGCGAGCGCGGGGTCCCGCCGAGCGAACCGGAGGAGGTGCGTCCGTCCTACGTGCCCGCACAGGACGACCGGCCGCTGTCGCTGTACGGCCGTATCAAGCCGGTCGCCCGGACCGTTGCGAACGATGCCGGTACCGGTGCGGTCGGCGGCGTCGTCGGGACGCTACTCATGTCGGGCGTGCTCGCCGTCGCCGTTCTTCTCGGTGCGTTCGATTTCGAGTCGTTCGCGACCCTCGCGACGTTCGTCGGGTTGCCGGCGGATCTCGCTCTCGGCTACGGGCTCTTCCTCATCGCCGGAACGACGGTCTGGCCCCTGTTGTTCCTCTCGCTGGGCGAGTACCTGCCGGGCGAGCTCACCCTCGTCACCGGACTGTGGTATGCGACGGTCATTTCACCCGGGTTCGCGCTCGCCTTCTATACCGGACAGACCGGTCTCGAACTGGTGACGTTCCTCATCTTTGTCCCGCTCGCGCACTGGATCTACGGCCTCGGACTCGCGGGAACGATTACGTATCTCGGCGGTCGTCGACGCCGCCCGTCGACGGGGGAGGACGAGAACGAATGAGCGACGGTAACGGCGCATCTCCTGGCTCGGACGAACCTCCCGCTGCCGACGAACCGACCGCTACTGACGTCCCACCCATCACCGACGAGACGGGACCGGTGGAACCGACCGCCTCCGCCGAGTCGCTACTGTTGACCTACGCCGCGCCCTTTCTCGGCGTCGTCCTGATCGCCGTCGGGCTCCCCCTCGCAATCGTCGGCGGCTACGTCGTCGTTCAGGACGGCGTCGGCCTCTGTGGGGAACCCACGCTCACGACGACACCGGCCGACGAATACGAGGGAGCGTTGGCAACCATCGAGACGTTGCCCGCCGAGAATCTCTCGGCGGCCGAACGGACGGCCCTCGAGGAGGCGATCGATAGCCCGCTTCGGGAAGGGAAGGTTACCGGCGAACTGGCGAACCGGGAGGCGCTGCTCGAGGGAGCGATCGTCGAGTACGAGGGCGATCGCTACTACGTCCAGATCGCGTCCCTGAACTCCTGTCTCGAGGTCGCCCCGTTGCTCTTCCCGATCGGTGCCATCGCAATCGTCGTGGGAATCCTCGGCGTCCTGACGCCGCCGATCTATCGGAAGATGGCCGGTTTCGAGGAGCGCATGCGGAACGGTCGGACGGAGTGAGCGCGCTGCCCAGTCACGTCCGAGCGGCGAATTCGAGCGAAATCCACGAGTCGGGTGGCTGGTGGCCAGAGCGGTCGGCCGACAGGCCGCATCGATCCGATGCTATTCGCTCGAGTCGGACGATTCGTCCGTCCTGTTCGGCGTGTCGTTCGTCATCGGACTGGGCTGGGGAGCGATGACTTCGCCGTCGCCCGGCTGTTCGGCGGCGTAGGAGAACTGTCCCTTGCCGTCGGGGGCTTCGTCCTGGGTCCAGGGGTACTCGGGATCCGGCTGTTCCTCCCGCCTGGTCGACATGAACGTGTAGTTGAACTCCTGATTCTCCTGTTCCTGCGGAAAGCTCGCGGGCACCGGAACCGGGTCGTCGAGCGTCTCGAGGGCCTGTAGCCACTGGTTTTGGTGCATGGTGTCCCGAGCGATGAGGTAGGAGAGCATGTCCTTCATGCCGGGATCGTCGGTATACTCCCAGAGCCGCGTTGCGAGGGTCCGACCGGTCGACTCGGCCATCACGTTCGCGTAGAGGTCGCCCGCGAGATTGCCCGACGCGACGATGTAGTTGCCGGTGAATGGAGCGCCGTTACTGTCGACGGGCATGGCCGATTCGCCCGCCGAGAGGAACTGACGCGGGTTCTGGCCGGTCATCGCCGCGGCCGTTGCCGCGGTCTCCTGGGCGTCGTCGCTCATCTGCTTGGACGACCCCCGGAGATTCTTCGTGACGGCCGATGCGAGCATCTCGATATGGCCGAGTTCCTCGGCGGCGGTCTCCATCAGTAAATTTCGATACTCCTCGTACCCCTCGGGGAGGGCCCAGGCCTGGAACATGTACTGCATGGCGACGCGCATCTCACCTTCCTGGCCGCCGATCGCTTGCTGGAGGAGCTTCGCGAAGTGCGGGTCCGGTTCTTCGACGGTGACCTCGTACTGGAGCTCCGGTTCTTGGAAGAACATCGCACTCGTTCCTGCCCACATCCAGTGGGATAAACCACTGTTCCGGCTCCGTCTGAACCTTTTACCGACTGGTAATTGATTGATACAGATCACTCAGATCTCGTGGAACGGACGCTGTCAGTTCCGCTCCCGTCGATCAGTGGGCCACGGGGCAGTGAGACAGTAGTGAATCCGCCGAGGCCGTCCAGTCACTTGCATTCGATCGGCCACCGGGGGTTTTTCTATGCTGGCTGTGGTACAAATCGGTCCCTGAGGTGACCCTGGTGGGTAACACCGACGACAAACAACGAGCGGCGGCGACGTGTGAACACTGCGGAGAGATCGGTATCGTCCAGATCTGGCCCGACGGCAATCTCCAGCCCCTCGGCCAGACGGATTTCTGCGACTGTGCGTCTCCCACGCTCGAGGTCCTCGAGACGGATCTCGATCACGACGAGATACCGTGACCCCGTCTGCAACGGATGGGCGAAACCAGTCGGACGACCAGCTCCGTCACACCGACGCGCCCACGTAGAGGACGACGACGAGGAAGATCCAGACGGCGTCGACGAAGTGCCAGTACAGCGAGACGGTCGCGACGGACGTGTCCCGATCCGGGCCGTAGTGGCCCCGAAGCGCCCGCCAGCAGAGCACGGCGATGCCACCGACGCCCAGCGTGACGTGGAGGCCGTGGAGCCCGGTCAGTCCGAAGAACGCGCTCCCGAAGATGCCACTTGCGAGCGAAAATCCCTCGTGAGCCACGAACTCGTAGTACTCGTAGACCTGCCCGGCGAGGAAGACGAGGCCGAGTCCGAGCGTCGCTCCGAGCAGTCCGATGAACCGTTGTCGGTTGTCGTCCTCGAGCGCCTCGTGCGCGTAGTGGAAGGTGACGCTGCTCGCGATCAGGATGGCCGTGTTGACGACCACGAGGGAGCCGAGCAGCGGCGGGAGCTCTTCCGGTGGCCACGACCCGATCCTGACGAAGAAGTAGTAGACGAAGAGCGCGCCGAACGTCGAGACGTCGGTCGCGAGAAAGAGCAGCGTCGTCGAGACGTACGATTCGCGCGATTTGAGGGGTCCTTGTGCGTCTCGAGCCGGTGACAGAAACGCCTGGTCGACCCAGCCCGCGATGCCGGCCAGCAGGACGATCGTCCCGACCACGGCCAGACCGATGCCGGCCAGGGGCGGGACGAGACCGGTTTCGTTCCCCAGGATGGTGATCGCGACGCCGCCGTAGAGTCCGGCGGCTCCCGCGGCGGCGACGAGCGGCCAGCGACTCCGGTGGTCGTGCTCGTCGCCGTCGCCGTGGCCGCGATGGTCGCCGTACTCTTCGGGAGCCTGCCCCTCGGGAACGCGATGTCCGGAGCCGTCGGCTCGAGGGGGGCCGTCATCGGCCGTCTCGGTGCGTCCACCAGAGTCCATACCCCCGCTTCCACGTCGGCCACGAAAAAGGCTCACCGCGTACAATCAATGAGGGACGTGTTAGAGTCACGGCCGCGGTTTCGGACTCCCATACGAACGGTTCGTCGGCACTCGGACTCGAGTCTCCGTTCCCGGCCCGATCCGGAACCACCGGAACCGGCAGGCTCAGTAGAAGTAGTCGGCTTCCGAAAGCTGGACGTAGCGACCGTCGCGGTACTTGAACTTCTGGCGCTTGTACGCTGTGAGGATCTTCGCGGCGTCGATCCCGGCGGTGTAGCGCCTGTTGATCAGGGCGTTGTCCGACCCGTTGCCCTGCATATCGTTGACGGTGTCGAAGGCCCAATCCCAGTTGTCGGGCCCGTAGTCCGCGACGATGTCCGCGAAGGCGACGTTCCGCAGGATCTCGTCGCCGATCGCGCGCTTCCAGATGTCGTTGTAGTTCGCGATCGAGTCCGTCGCGGCGAGTCGGCCGGCGATCTTGCCGGTGCGGACGGCGACGTGGTAGCCACCCTCGTGGAACGCCGAGGTCGTCCCCATCGCGCCGCCGGCGACGGCGATGTTCGCGCCGACGGGCGACTCGATCGGGCGCGTCGAGGAGATCGGATACGTCTCGGTCCCCTTTGACTTCCCGCGGTCTTCGACGCGCGGAATGTCCTCCTCGATATCGTACTCGTCGCCGTACTCCTGCTCGAGGAGGCGGTTGATGTACTCGGCACCAGATGGGATCCGGTCGTCGTCCGGTCGCAGGAGCTTGTAGGAGCCGGGATTCTCCACGTCGGCGAGGTCCATCCCGATGGGCATCGTCAGGCCGACGCGGGCGACCGTGCCGTCGTTCGGGAACACCCACGGGTAGGCGGTCTCGCCGGGCATGTACCCCCACCAGAATTTGAGTCGGTCCTCGAACTCCGCGAACAGTTCGGGGGGGAACTCTCGATACTCCTGATAGGCGATGTGATTCGCGTCCGGCGGCGAGAGGTAATCGGAGACGCTCCGGCCGGGGGCCGTGAACTGGTCGAGCGCGTCGAGCGTGATCCGCCGCTGCGGGCCGTCCGCGAGGACGACGTACTGGGCCTCAAGTTCGTCGCCGTTCGAGAGTGTCAGCGTGTGGGTCGGCCCCTGTGGACCGGACGCTCGCAGATCGGTCTCGAGATCCTTGACGCCGGTCCCGACGCGTAGGTCGGCACCCGCATCGGTCGCGCGCTCGTAGAGCCAGTCGTCCATGCGCGCGCGGTGGAAGGTGTACCCGAACTTGGGGTAGTTGGCCTCCATCCCGGTCGTTCGCAACTCGACGCTGCTGTTCGGGCCGACGAACTCCGTGGCCTCGAGCTCCCGGTGAATGACCTCGTCGGGAATCTCCCGGTAGTCGAACTCCATGATGTCGATCCAGTAGTCGAGCATCCCGGCGGCGTCGGTCGAGTCCGGCCCCGGTCCATCCCGGTCCTCTCGAGGCACTCCCTGCTCGAAGAGCACCGTTTCGGCACCGTGGGCCGCGGCTTGCTCGGCCGCGGACGCACCAGCGGGGCCGCCGCCGACGATCGCGACGTCTACGCGTTCCATACGCCGTGAAGACTCAGTGAGCCATTATAAAAACTGCGAGGCGAATGTCTGCGTAGTGGACCGCTTGTCGAATCGGTCCATCTGCAGTGGTGCCAATTAGATGACTACTACTGCGGCATCGGTGAACGGTTAGATCGGTTCGTCGACGTTAGAAGAAGCCCCTGAGAAGCACCAGCAGGACTCCGGAGAGGATGATGAAACCGAGGAACCCGAAGAAGATGATCGCCGCCTGCCGTCCGGTAAGCGTTTCGCCATCGAGGAACTCGTCTGAAGGCATTGCAATCAACTTCGCATCTCCCCCGCTTAAACATGATGATCTGATTACTCGGCTCGCGGTCGGAGACCGGCCTGGAGGGCCCTAGACCTTGCAGTGGCTACGATACCGAACGCGGGTTTCCCACGCCTGACCGCTGAGAAATCCGTCTCTCACATCGAGCACGGTGCCGCGAGACGAACGTTTTTGATCGCACTGGACGAGTCCACGGACATGAGTGATACTGCCGCGCCGGACGTGCTCGTCCTCCGGAAGGGGACTCACGGCATTCCGATCGAACAGTACGCCGACGCGATTCGCGACCGACTGCCGGACCACACCGTCGCGCTCGCGCGCACGCCGGCCGAGGAGCGCGATGCGATCCGGGACGCGACGTTCGTCACCGGCATGACCCTCGAGGCGGACCTACTCGACGCGGCCGAGAACCTCTCAGTCTTCGCCTGTGCGTACGCGGGGACCGGCCACCTTCCCCTCGAGAAACTCGAGGAACGAGGCGTCGCGGTGACGAACGCTTCGGGCGTCCACGGGCCGAACATCGGCGAGCACGTGCTGGGGTCGATTTTGCACTTCACCCGACGGTTCCACGTCGGTGCGCGCCGCCAGCGCCGCCGCGAGTGGCGACATTACAGGGCCCGCGAACTGCAGGGATCGACGGTCACCGTCGTCGGACTGGGCGCGATCGGACGGGCGGTCTGCGATCGGCTCGAGCCGTTCGGCGTCGAGACGATCGGCGTGCGCTACACGCCCGAGAAGGGCGGCCCGACCGACGAGGTGATCGGATTCGAGGGCGCGGCGTTCGACGACGCGCTCGCGCGCACGGACTACCTCGTGCTCGCCTGTCCGCTGACGGAGACGACCCGCGGTCTGCTCGACCACGAGGCGTTCGTGACGATCGATCCCGACGCCGTGCTGGTCAACGTGGCTCGCGGCCCGGTCGTCGAGACGGACGCGCTGGTCGAGGCCCTGCGGTCGAACTGGATCCGCGGCGCGTCGCTTGACGTGACCGATCCCGAACCGCTGCCCGAGGAGCACCCGCTCTGGACATTCGAAAACGTCCAGATTACGCCCCACAACGCGGGTCACACGCCGAAGTACTACGACCGGCTGGCCGATATCGTCGCCGAAAACGTCACGCGGATCGACGACGACGGGGCCGACGCCGATCTCGAGAATCAGGTTCTCCCCTGATCGGTGACGGCCGAACGGTTCCGTCACCTACCCAACTCGAACGGTGCCGTCATCCGTCCGCCCCCGCGACCTAATTCACTTTTTTAGCTGAATTGAGACGCTAATCCCCCTTCCTCAGCGAGCGCCGAAGGCGCGAGCAGGGAGGGGATACAGCGTCTCAATTCAGCTCAAGGAGCGAACCGCGTCAGCGGTGAGCGAGTAGGGTGGGGTAGTTCACCGTCTGCTGCGAAGTACACGTATGGAACTGATACTACCGACCGTTCGCACGCGAGCGGAGGAAAAACGATGACACTGACAGTCGATGGAACAGTTCTGGTTCCCGTCGCCGATCCGGACGACGGGGAGCGAACGGCTGTGGCGCTCGCGCCGCACCTTTCACCCTCGAGTACGGTGCTCGTCGTCAACGTAATCGAGAAGGCCGGCGGTGCGCCCGACAAGGCCTCCGTCGAACAGCGCGAGGAGTACGCTCGGGATATTTTCGAGCGCACTCAGGGGCCGCTCGAGGGGTCGGCCGGAACGGTCGAGACGGTGATCCTCTTCGGGACCGATGTCGTCGAGACGATCATGGACGCGGCGTCGGAGCGAGCGGTCGACGCCGTGGTCTTTGCACCTCGGAAGGGAAACCGGTTCGTGGAACTGCTCACCGGCGATGTGGCCCGTCGGCTAGTGAGGCGGGCGTCGGTTCCCGTCGTCGCGCTGCCGCGAACCGACGACTAGCGACTACTATACCGCCCCGTCTCCCGCCTCCACACCACCCTGCTTCGTTTCTTCTCGGCGGTCAGTCTTCGTCTCGAGTCGATTACTGCCGATCGGCGAGGACGACCCAGCCGGTCTGGTCGACCGTAACTCGATAGTCGGCGTACTCGAATGTGACGCAGCAGGCGGATCGGTCGGCCGTTCCCATCGGCTGGAACAGCGAATCGAGCGCGGACGGGTCGACCACGTCGTACAGCGGTCCGAACTCGTCGGCGATCTCGAGCGCGTCCAGTTCGGAGTTCGTGGCAATCGCCTCGACGACCGCCCCGGAAAGCGACTGATCCGGATCTGCCTGGTACGTCCCGCTTCCGCATTTCGGTTGCGACTCGTCGGTCGGGGTTTCAGTTTCCATGCCCATTCTATCGGTGCAACGGGGGAAACGATCCCCCTTGGAGGGTCAACGATTTAAGAGGGGGAACGCTCGCGGAGCGTGTTTCGGAGCAGGTTGGCTTGCCCCCGCCGGAGGCGAGCGGAGAGGGCCTGATCCGAGATGTCCAGTTTCGCGGCGACCGCTGAGAGGGTCGTCTCCCGCGGCACGTCGAAGTAGCCCTCCTCAAGCGCGATGAGAAGCGCTTCTCGCTGTCTGTCCGTGATCTCGTACCGATCGCCGGACTGCGTCGATTCGCTGAAGATCCGCTCGATTCGGAACGGAATGTCCCGTTCGCGACAGGCGTCGCGGTAGGCGAACAGCGCCTCGCGCGTCGGAACGCGAGCGCGGATTCTCGTGTCCTTCGTGACAGTGACATCCAGATACGCGATATCGTATTCGGCGGCCGTCGGATAGGTCAGGTGTTTCTCGCCCCGTTCCGACAGCGTGCCGCTGTAGAGACGGCGGGCGCCCGTCGCCTCGAGAAGGGTGAACTCGGAGACGGTCTCGTCGTCGCCCAGCGCGTCGTCGATGCCCTCGAGGTCCTCGCCGTCGGTCCAGAAGATGAACTTCGTCTCGCCCGCCGCCGAGTAAAAAATCTCCTCGACGTCGATTCTCGAGACGGCGTCGGACACTCGTCGGAGGATCGGTGTCTCGATCTCGAACTCGACGATGAGGACCATAGATGATCGTCGGTGCCTACGGGACGCACGATTGTTATACTGTCACAGTGATCGGGCCGGTCCGCACAACGCGTGCACAGCACGGCCCGCCTCGAGCCGCTACGTGGGCGAGAAACCGGTCGAACGACTAGATGTAGCCGTTCTCGAGCAACAGTTCGCCGTTGAGGACGCTCGCGCCGGCGGCACCGCGGATCGTATTGTGTGCGAGACAGTTGTACTGGAGGCCGAACGGCGACTCCTGCAGACCGCCCGCGGCGATGGCCATCCCGTCGCCGAGCGTGCGGTCCATCCGCGGCTGCGGTCGATCCGGCTCCTCGAAGACGTGGATGAGCGGGTCAGGCGAGGAGCGCAGGTCGAGCGAGGGGTACTCCCGCATGGCCTCGGCCGCCGCCTCGGGGGTGAGATCGTCTTCGGTCTCGACCCAGACGTTCTCGAGGTGGCCGTCGATCGTCGGGATGCGGTTACAGGAGGCGGCGACGTCCATGCCGTTGTGCGACAGTTCGGCCCCGTCGAAGTCGCCGAGCAGTTTCCGGGACTCCGTCTCGAGTTTGTCCTCCTCGCCGCCGATGTAGGGGATGGCGTTGTCGATGATCTCCATCGAGGAGACGCCGTCGTAGCCCGCGCCAGAGACCGCTTGCAGCGTCGAGACGTGAACCTTCTCGAGGCCGAACTCGGCCAGGGCCGCGAGCGTGGGGACGAAGGTGATCGTCGAGCAGTTGGGGTTCTTGACCATCGCGCCGTCCCAGCCGCGCTCGTCGCGCTGGACCTCAAGCAAGTCGAGGTGTTCGGCGTTGACCTCCGGAATCACGAGGGGGATGTCGTCGTCCATCCGTCCGTTCGAGGAGTTCGAGGAGACGACGTAGCCCGCGTCACAGAATCCGGGCTCGACCGCTGCGCCGACGCTCGAGGGGAGCGATGAGAACAGGAGGTCGATATCGTCGGGAACCTCGTCGGGATCGGTCGCCGTGACGGTCGAATCGGCGACATCCGCCGGGATGGGGCTGTCGACGCGCCACTTCGCGGCCTGTCGATACGTCTTGCCGGCGCTGGCGTCGCTCGCGGTCAGCGCTGCGATCTCGAACTCCGGGTGGGGATCGAGAAGCTGGATGAGTCGCTGTCCGACGGCGCCGGTCGCACCGAGTACGCCTACTCGTACTGCCATTTTCCGCCACTCCGAGTCGTGTCCGCAAAACCGTTTGGGTTTTCGGTAGCGCGTGTCAATCGACGGAGGCACCGGTCGGAGGGGTTTCGAACAGTGCTCTGGGAAACGCATCAGATCCGAGAGCTCTGCCATCGCGAGACAGCGGATCGCGACGGTCGGATAGAAGATATTAAGAAACGGGAGCGGCTCCTAGCGACCGATGCACTACCGACAGGATCGACTCGAGGCCGCCAGCCAGAGGTGGTCCCGATGACGAGTTCGACCACGAGTACGAGCGATCGGGGACTGCTCGAGACGCGGTTCAGCATGGGTGCGGCAGCCCTCGCGGCCGTCGCGGCACTGCTGGCCCTCGCCTTTGGCTACCTCGGGTTTATCGATGGCGTGTTGCCGGGGATCGGCTACCAGCTCTCCATTCTGACGGGTGCCGTCGGGCTCGTGTTCGGGCTCGGTATCGCCCTCGTGGCGTTCGTCGCCGCGGTCTACATGGAACCCGGTCTCGACGAATAACTCGCTTTTTCGGTCTCGTTGCGATCGGCTCCGCATCGTCGATGCTTTCGCACCTGTTCAGTGACGACGGGCAACCCACAAACCGCTCCTCGGCGATCCCACGACGACTGTCGATCGCCGACTCTCGAGTGAGCCAAACGAGTCCCCGCGGCTCGCTGCCATCGGGTATACGTACTGTTCGCGGCGAGAATACCGACTTACGCGGGGACTTCCGCGCCTTTCTTTCGAGTCACGTAGCCCGCGATGCGGTTGCGGACGCCTTTCGACTCGACGTTGGTGAGCTTCGTGACGCTCTCTTTGTTCTGCTCGAAATCGGTCGTGAACGCCTCCGGATACCGCTCCAGGAGGAGGGTCCCGGTCTTCTTGACGTAGGCCGGTTTGATTGCCATGTGAAGTGGTTCCGTCCAGAGGCTCTTAATCCCTTTCTCTTCGCCGCTCCGGAATATCGATCGAGTCACTCCTCGCCCCGAGGCTACCACTTCGAGTGCTCCCGCACTCGCTCGAGCGCCTCGCGCTCGCGCGGTCCCCCGGCCCGATCGACAACGGAGGCGCAGTACGCGAGCCGATCGCGGAGTTCAGTTTCGTCGAAGTCCGCGACCGAGAGCCGTGAGGCGGCGACGGTCGCCTCGATGACGGCTCCGAATCCGCGGTCGATCGTCGGGACCCGTTCGCTCACGATCTTCGACTCGAGCGGGGTGAGCGTCCACGTCTCCCAGTCGGTGCCGCCGTCGGTTCCGGACTCGACGCATTCGACGCTCACGCGAGCCCACGCGCTCGCGGACTCGAGGATCGGCTCCTCGCGTTCGACGATCGAGAGAGCGGCGTCGGCGAAGTCGACGGGGTCGTCAACGAACTGCACGTAGGCCTCGCCCCGTCGGTGGAAGTTCCGGCGAGTACGAGTATTCCCCCAGGTTCGAGCGGTGACGGGATCGCCGGCGCGAAGGCCGAGCGCGGCGGCGTTCCACAGACCGTTGGGTCCAAGCGTGGTCACGACCGACTCGGTGACGCCCGAGAGGGTGACGGGCCACTCCGCCGGTACGGATTCGTCGCATTCGCTTTCGGCCGTCCCATCGGCGCTATCGTCGTCTATCGCTCGGCTCTCACGCATCGTCCGATCGTCGGTCATAGCCCGATCGCCTCGTGCTCGAGCGCGACGAACAACCCTGCCGCGGTGACGTCCGCCGTCGTCCCCGGGTTGATCCCGCGATCGACGAGGTCGTCGGCGAAGGTCTCGACGGCGTCGCGATCCGTCTCGAGAGCGTCGTCCGCGGCCAGTGCCGCGGCGCGGTCAGTCACCTCCCGGGCGGTCGCCTCGTCGTGGCGCGTCGCGACGAGCGTGTCGGGCCGCTCGGCGAGCAGCGAGAGGAAGACCGCCGCGGTCCGCTCCGAGACCGTGCCGTCCGCCTCGGCGAGTCGTTCGGCGGCCGCGAACGACCGGTCGAATCCCCGGACCCACTCGCGAGCCACGTCGTCCCCCGGGACGCTTCGTTCCATGATGTCGAATAACGTCAGTCCGCGCTCCTCGAGGGCCGGAATCGCGTCCGCACCCCGACGGACGTCGAGGGCCGTCATGTCCGCGGGCGGCTCGTCGACGCCCACGTCGACGTGATCGAACGCGCGGTAGAACGACGCCGCGTCGCCGACGGTCGTCTCCCGAACGACGGCCTCGGCAACGGGCTGGGAGAGGTCGTCGCGGGCGGCCCGCACGAGCGGGACGAGCAACAGGAGCGCTCCGAACTGCGTGTTTCCCCCCTCCTGGGCCGCCATCTCCTCGACGGCCCGCTCGAACGCCGGCCCGACCGCCGCGCCATCGGCCGCCAGCTCGAGCCCCTCGCGGGCCCCCACCGCTCCGGCGAGGAAGTGTTCGAACCGCAACTCCGCGAGGTCGCGGTGGCGGTCGACGTTGCCCGGTTTGGGCGTCCCCGCCACCTCGAGGAGCAGCGCCAGTTCCGCGTTCTGTGCCGGCGATCGCATACGTCTCGTTGCGTCCCGGGACGGCTTAGGGATGCGGGTTGTTCGCTGGGGCTCCCGACCGCGAGACGGTGACCGAAGGTGGCAGACGGGTTCGCCGTCCCACTGCTTTAAGGGTCGAACCGTAAACGATGGGGTATGGGCTACGATACCGCAGCCAAGACCGATCCGGACTCAGTCATCGACGAGGAGTGGGGCGGCATGTGGTTCCTCAAGGACGCGCTCGCGACTGACGAACTCGGAATCTCCGTGCTCGAGCTCGAGCCCGGTGGCAAGGGGATGGAACACGCCGAGGCCGACTCCGGGCAGGAAGAGGTGTACTACGTGGTCGCCGGGACGGTCGACATCGAGCTTCCGGACGCGGACGAGACGGTGACGCTCGAGACGGACGAGGCGATTCGACTGGACCCAGAGGAGACCCGGCAGATCCACAACGGCGGCGACGAGCGCGCGAAGCTCGTGCTGGTCGGCGCGCCGCTGTGAGGTCCCGTCGCTGTCCGCTGTACTGCCACGATTGCTGTCCAAAAGACTGGTTCTAACGCGTTTACCGATCGGGACGAGGGGCGTTTTCCGCGGCTTCGACCTCGTCCGGTTTCTCGACGCGCGAGTAGAGTTCTTGCCAGTGTTCCTCGACGAAGATGTCGTTCCTATCGAAGAGTTCACGAGCGCTCTCCGTGAGACCGTAGAACTTGCTTGGTTGGCCTTTCGTCCGCTGTCCGCGGGGGAACGCGACGACTTCGACGATCCCTGCGTCGATGAGGGTATCTAGATGGTCGCGAACCGTCGTTCGGTGCAGCCCGGTCGTGAACTCCAACTCCTTCATCGAGGGGAGGGACTGCGGGTGAGCAACGATGTCCGCAACGATGTCTCGCCGTGATTCTTCTGCCAGCGCTTCAGCGACGCTAAAGAACTGTGTGTCGTTGCGAGGGGTAGCCGAAGCACCAGTCTGTGGCATCTCACTCGGACGTACAGGTTCGATATAGATAACGATGTGGGTCGCTATCCACATCAATGGGCTGATACCTAATGGTTGACTATAGCACCAACTGAAAGTCACTGTACACCCAATCGCACGACAGCTTTGTAATCGGTGTGTGAATTGTTTCAGTTGGTACTATAGTGTCGGACAACCAGCGCTTCGTAATGGCCGAGGACCGATTGCAGCAGCTTATCGAGGATACGCTCACGTACTCCGAGAAAGCGGAGGCCGAATTGAAAATCGAGGACTACCGATCCCTTCGGCGTGCACTTCACACGGATGTCCTCAATGTGATCGCTGCTGACCGGTCGTTTTTCGTCCTCGGAAGTTACAACGACGAGGAAAAACACCGTCTCGAGAAAACCGTCGAGCACCTCTACAACGATGGATATGCATTTCTATTAGATGATACACTCGAGGCGTGGGAAAACTGGACGACACACTTCAAAATCTACGCGGATCGAGCAACGCACATCATCGGCGTGTTCGAACACGCTGACGGCGGCCACGAGTGGGAAGCTGGATACCTGGATCATCGCGAATATCGGCGGAAGACGTACATCTTGAAGCGTCGGTATCCATCGCTGGTGCCGAAAGACGAACCATTCGACGGGATGATGGCCCACTACATGCTCCTCGTGGACCGACGCGGACAGCTCGTCGAATGGGACGGCGACGAAAACGCGTCAGCGGCCGAATTGGAACGCAGTCTCGAAGCCGCAATCGACGAATTCCGCGATTCTGAACTCTCCTCGTAGATACGCTCTCCTGTTTCTCATTGCAGTCGTCGTACTGACCGACCGTCGTTCAGCCCTCGACCGGTATTCGACGACCGTCGTCGACGACAGAATCCGGAGTACCAACGATCGTCAGGACTCGAGGTCGCGCTGTCGCCCCTTCGGCACCATCGAGCGCAGTTCGCCGTGGACGTAGAGGCCGACGCCGAGCGGTTCGAGCGCTTCGCACTCGACGGCCTCTTCTCGCGGGCTTCGTTCGCTCGAACTGTTCGAGGCGCTGCGCGCCTCGCTTTCACCGTCTCGCGATGATCGCCCCTTCGGCTCGACCCCGACCTCGTGGGCGGCGATGAGATAGCCCCAGTCGCCGTCCCACTCGAGTTCCTGGTCCTCACCGGTCGCGAATCGGCGGGCCTGCTCGCGCTCGAGTTCGATCACGCACTCGGTCGCGTACTGGCCGAAGCGCTGGACGAAGTCCGTCGTGGGCTTCCAGTGTTCCTGTCGGGTCCGCAGGCAGGTCATCCCGATCGCTTCGATTCTGATCGGCGTCGGGGCGTCGCCGGCGTAGATCCAGATTTTGCCCGCGCCCTTCTCCCAGAAGGTGTAGTCGTCGAACGTCTCGGGCGGGATGCCGAACCGATCGGCGAAGAGCGTGACCACCTCTTCGCGCGTGGCCCGGCCCTCGACGGTTCGCTCCGCTTCGGTGGTGGGAAGTCGGTCGAACCGCTGACCGTCGTTCGTCTCCGGCACGGTACCGTCGCCGTCTCGTTCGTCGCTCATTCGGCGGTCACCTCGAGTTTCGCGACGAAGAAGCCGCCCGTGTCGTTCTGGTGTGGATAGATCCGGGCCGCGTTTCCGAGACTCGAGTCGAACGTCTCGCCGTCCCACTCGGTCAGTCCCGGCGAGTGCTCGAGGCCGAGGTCGAAGTCGACGACGCGGCAGGATTCGGTGTCGAGCGCGTGCTGGACGATGGCTTCGTTCTCCTCGGGCGCGAAGGTACACGTCGAGTAGACGACGGTCCCGCCCTCGCGGGTGGCCTGGATCGCTCGGCGGATGATCCCCTTCTGGATCCCCGCGACGGAGGAGACGTGCCCCTCAGACCAGTTGTCGAGCGCGTCGGGGTTCTTCCGGATCGTCCCCTCGCAGGAACAGGGCGCGTCGACGAGCGTTCGATCGAACTCGTCGAAGTCGAAGCGGGACAGCGAGTAGTTGCGCGCGTCGGCGTTGGTCACCGCGAGGCTGGTCGCGCCGAGCCGTTCGGCGTTGAATCGCAGCGCGGAGATGCGCCCGAGGTTGTTGTCGTTCGCGACGACCGTTCCCCGATCGTCCATCAGGGCCGCGATCTGGGTGGCCTTCCCGCCGGGAGCGGCACAGCAGTCCCAGACCCGCTCGCCGGGCTCGGGAGCGAGGACGACCGGTGGCACCGCCGAGACCTCCTCCTGGCCGTGCGTAAAGCCGTGAAAGGAGGTCCACGTCGACCCCGGCGAGTCGGTCTCGAGGTCCAGGACGCGCGGGTTCCAGTCGGCCTGCTCGTAGGCTATGCCTTCCTCCGCGAGGGCCGCGAGCGTCCGCTCGACGGAGGCCTTGATCGTATTGATGCGGACGGCGTTACCGAGTGGCCGCTCGCAGGCCGCTAGAAAGGCGTCGAAGTCGTCGATGATCGGTCGATACCGCTCGAGTGGCTCCATCGAGCGCGGATTCGAGTGCGGAGCGCTTGTGGGTTTCGAAGGCGAGGGGATCGGACCGTCGTTGCGGTCGCGACTGTATACAGCTTCCTATCCCATCGGATCTCTCAATAGCTCTCCTAGAAACCGCTTTCAGCGAGGGTGAGAGACGTGCGTTCGTATGTCAACGGGTTCACCGAGCGACGACGAATCGGCGCGAACGCAGGCTACCCTGGAGTCGCGGGACCGTTCGACCGAGTGCCCCCTCTGTCAGCTGACTGGCGAGAGCCCGGATCACGTCTATCGCCACCTCCAGGTCGGTCACCGGAAGAGCGCGATCGCCGACGCGCTCGTCGCTGTCGTCTCGGCTCGAGAGGGAGCACCACTCCCCGAGTGAGGGCGTCGTCGCCGACGGCTCGATGCCCGGTCATTCGCGTCGTCGGCCGCCCTCGATTTTATGCCGCTGACGGCCGTCGGTCCGAGTATGGCCGAAATCCGCGTGCAGGGACCGGAACCGGAACTCGAGGAGCCGACGCTGGTCGAGGGGTTTCCGGGCGTCGGCCTCGTCGGGAAAATCGCGACCGATCACCTCGTCGAGGAACTCGAGATGCGCTACTACGCGAGCGTCCACTGCGAGGGGCTCCCCCGGATCGGCGTCTATCGGAGCGGTGACCGGACCGCGCGTCCCCCGGTGCGGCTCTACGTCAGCGAGGAGCACGACCTCATCGCCCTCCAGAGCGACGCGCCGATCGCCTCGCAGGCGGTCGAGAGCGTCGCCGACTGCCTGACCGGCTGGATCGTCGAGCAGGGGGCCACCCCGATCTACCTGAGCGGACTCCCTGCCGAACGCGACGGCGAGACCCGACCCTCCCTCTACGGTATCGCGACCGGCAACGGCGGCGATCGACTCGAGGCGGCCAATATCCCGATTCCGTCGGAAGACGGCGTCATCACCGGGCCGACGGGGGCGCTCATCAACCGCGCCGCACAGGAAGACTACGGTAGCCTCGGCCTCGTCGTCGAGTGCAGCCCGCAGTTCCCCGACCCCGAAGCCGCGAGCGTCCTGCTCGAGGACGGTATCGCGCCGGTCACCGGCCTCGAGATAGACGTGACGGAACTCGTCGACCGCGCCGAAGAGATCCGGGCGAAACGGGAGCAGTTGGCCCAGCAGATGCAGGCGATCGGTCAGGACGAGAGTTCACAGGCCCAGCCGTTGCGGATGTACCAGTAGCAGTAGTTGGAAATACGCTGAATTTTCAGCGTATGCTGCGAAACTCGCACTCGGTATAGGACATACAAGTATCGTCCAGTTTAACCCTACTCACAGAAAGTTTATACGTATATGTTTCGTATCTAACCATATGCTGTCTCGCCGTGCTACTCTCCAAGCTACGCTCTCTCTACTCGCTGGTACGTTTTCTGGATGCACCTCCTCAATTCTTTCCAATAGACACCCTATTCTCAACTGTATTGAGATAATTAATGTAGATACCCAATCGTATACCGTTCACCTGCGTGTAGATTACGAGAATGAAGAGATTCTCTCGGATTCATATACTATTGATGGCCGTGAAGAAGATGGACGGGTTCAACAGCAATGGATTCCACAGGAATGGCCCGACAAGGCGGGACAATACCGTGTCCACATGCGTATGGATACCAATTCAGATTGGGCAACAATTGAATCTGAGGAGGAGTTAGGTGAGTATGCTATTCAAATAGCATATCGGATTGGTTCAGATGGCAACGGAATACCCTTTTGGGAAACAATTGATGCAGATGACTCCGAGCGAGATTGTGGCGAATCGCTGGCGAACCAAATTGAAATAGGCGGTTGAACCGATGATTCAGACCGAATATGGTTTCGTTCGCTCTCCACCTGTAGCCAGTTAGTTCGCATCTGTAGTTGCCGAACCGCCCGATACAGTGTCACACCTGTCTAACGAAAGCGTCCTCCTATAGTAGCCACTGAAACAAATTACACACTGATCGCACAGCCGTCGTGCGGTCAGGTGTACATTGACTTTCAGTGGCTACTATATCTACCGGTAGCGGGTCCCCCTTCGCTCTATCGGCGAGTGTCGAAGGATGTGACTACCAGTCAGCCGGCGAAACTACGATTCACGCCCCAATATCCCGAAAGTCAAGCTAACGTATATCACGACACCGGATGGTCCTAGCGGTATGTCACGCGAAACGGATCTCACACGGCTCTCCGCGGTGGAGCTCGCCGACCGAATCCGAAACGGGGACGTAACGCCGACCGAGGCCGTCGAGGCCCATCTCGAGCGAATCGACGAGCGCGACGACGAAATCAACGCCTTCGTCACGGTCTGTGCAGACGAGGCGCTCGAGGCCGCGGCGGAAGCCGACCGGACGCTCGAAGACGACGAGAACGTCGGAGCGCTCCACGGCGTCCCGCTGGCGCTGAAAGACCTTGGCGCGGAGAAGGAAGGGATCCGCCATACCTATGGGTCGGCGCTCTTCGCGGACCACGTCGCGGATCGGACCGCGGCAATCGTCGAGCGCCTCGAGGCCGCCGGTGCGATCGTGATCGGGAAGACGAACACGCCGGAGCTGGGTCACAAGGGAACGACCGACAACGAGGTGATCGGCGCGACTGCGTCGCCGATCGACACCGACCTGAACGCGGGCGGTTCCTCGGGGGCTCGGCGGCGGCGGTTTCGGCCGGGATGACGTCGATCGCGACGGGCAGCGACGCGGGCGGCTCGCTTCGCATTCCGGCCGCGGCCTGCGGGGTCTACGGGTTCAAGCCAACGTTCGGACTGGTTCCGGACGACGGGAGACCGAGCGCATTCGGCCGGGAACTCCAGCACACGACGAAGGGGCCGATGACTCGCACGGTCGAAGACGCTGCCCTGTTGCTGTCGGTGATGGACGGGCCGCACCCGGCCGACCCCAACAGCGTGCCGGTTGAGATCGACTATCAGGGTGCCCTCGAGCGCCCAATCGACGACTACCGGATCGCGTACAGCCCCGATCTCGACGTCTTCCCGGTCGCCGACGAGGTGCGCGCGGTCGTCGACGAGACGGTCTCCGCGCTCGCCGACGCCGGCGCGACGGTCGAGGAGATCTCGGTCGATCACGGCTACTCGATGGCCGAGTTGAGCGAGGCCGCGATGCCGGCGTACACGACCTCCGTCCTCGAGAGCGCGACAATCGTCGAGGAGGCCCACGGCGTGGATTTCCGAGAGCGATCCGACGAGGTCTCCGATAGTTTGCTCGCGATGCTCCACGTCGGCGAGGACCACGGGGCCGCTGACGTGGCTCGGTCCGGAATCGTCCGAACGGGCGTCTACGACGCCGTCGAAGAGATACTCGCGGAGTACGATCTGCTCGTAGCGCCGACGCTCTCACGAGCGAACGTCGGGCTGCACGCCGACCTCGGGGCCGAGGCCTGGGAATGGCCGATGACCTGGCCGTTCAACTGGACCGGCCATCCCGTCGCGTCCGCGCCCGCCGGCCTGACCGACCGCGGGCACCCCGTCGGCCTGCAGCTCGTCGGTGGCCGGTTCGCCGACGACTACGTCCTCGCGGCGAGCGCGGCGCTCGAGCGCGAGCGACCCTGGGAGCATCTCTACGAGTAACTCGAGAGAGACCGCCCAGACGACGATCTATGAGCGATGTTCTCGAGGCACACAGCGACATTCCGTCACACCCGCTGTCGCACGGCGAACCGCTGTCCGCAACCCAAACCCATTTTCGCGTTCTCCTCCATCGTTCGACCATGGGAACTGAAGACGCCGAAACGATCGCTCCGGGGACGTGTCCGACCGCCAGCGGCATGCCGATGTTGGGTCTCGGCACCTGGCAGAACGACGATGCCGACCAGTGCGCCGAGAGCGTGCGGACGGCCCTCGAGACGGGCTACCGACACATCGACACTGCCCAGGCCTACGGCAACGAGGAGGCCGTCGGCGACGGTATCGCGGCCGCGGACATCGACCGCGAGGACGTCTTCCTCGCGACCAAGCTCTGGCACTCGAACCTCGCGTACGACGACGTTCTCGAGACGGCTCAAGACAGCCTCGACCGGCTGGGCGTCGACTCGCTCGACCTGCTGTACGTCCACTGGCCGTCGGGGACGTACGACCCCGAGGAGACCCTGTCGGCCCTCTCCGAACTGTACGACGAGGGCCTGATCGAGAACGTCGGGGTCAGTAACTTCCTCCCCGACGATCTCGAGGTGGCCGTGGACGTCTGCGACGCGCCGATCTTCGCAAACCAGGTCGAACTCCACCCGCTGCTCCCTCAGGAGCGGATCCGCGAGGCCTGTGAGAACTACGATATCGAGGTCGTCGGCTACTCGCCGCTGGCACGCGGGCGAGTCTTCAACCAGGCCGAGATTCAGGAGGTCGCCGCGAAACACGATGCCAGCGAGGCGCAGGTCAGCCTCGCCTGGGCGCGCGAGAAGGGAATCACGGCGATTCCGAAAGCGACCGGTGCGGACCACATTGGCGACAACTGGGAGTCGCTGATCGTGGAACTCGATCGAGAGGATATCAACACGATCGACGCGATCGACGAGACGAGCCGCCAGGTCGATCCCGACTTCGCCCCCTGGAACTGATCGACGACAGCGGGTTGCACAGCGCTCATTTGAATTGCTCCGTTCACCGTCGATAGCCGCTGTGCGGTCTTTCAGCCGGGCTATCACCGATATATCACTCGGAAAGAAAAAGCAGGAAAGTTTACGGTACACCGGCTTTTTGGCTCGCGTATGTCTACCCGCTCACAACGCGGTGGCGGCGGTGGGCTCGTCGGCGCGATCAAGGCCGACGTTCGGCGGTTACACGGGGCCTGGATGGAGATCGTCTTCCCCAGGCAACGCGGCCGCGGTCACTCCGTCATGGGCAAGTGGAAGCCCGAGTCCCTCCCGCAGAAGATCGGCTATCACGGCTGGAGCGTGCTCGGGGTCATCGGCTTGCTCTTCCTCTATCCGCTAACTGTACTCGGTCTCGGAACCCGCTTCTACGCGGCGAAACTCGACTCGACCAGGACCAGACTGGGCATCGTCGGCGTTACCGGCGTCGCACTGCTCGGCTGGGGGCTGCTGACGATCGCCTGGGGCGCGATGTCGTATATGGAACAGGTCGATATCCCCCTCGAGGCGGTCCTCGCGGTCGCAGCGGCGAGTGGCGTCGCGACGGTTTCGACCGCCCTCGCCGCGACATTCTCGAAGGTCGGCGGCCGCGGCACGACGGCCGTCCTCGCGTATCCGTTCGCGATGACAGCGCTGTTCCTCCCGCCCGTCGTCGCCGCGCTCGTCACGCCGTCGCTGCATCCCTACGTCCTCGACCCGAGCTACGACTTCGCCGTCTGGGCGCTCGACAACGTGCTGTTCGTCGGCGGTCTGAGCGACTATCTGCGCGACAATTACACGCTCGAGGGGCCGGCCTACGCCGCGATGTGGGTCGGGATCTCGTTCCCGCTGGGCTGGTTCCTCGGGACCGTCGTGGCACTGGCGAATCTGGTTCGTCCGTCGCAGTAGTTCGGTCGCCGTCTCTCATTCACCGTTCAATCTTCGTGAACGGACTGCCGATTCCCGATACCATTAGTTATCGGACTCCCAATCACAGCACATGGAGTTCGATCTTCCCACGACCGCTGCCGCGTTTATCGCCGTCATCGCAATCGGCGTCGTTAGCCTAATCGCCGCGCCGATGATGGGGATGGACACCGTACTGATGATGGTCGCACCGTCGATGATCGTCTTCGGACTCATCATGCTGGGACTCGGGATCAAACACGGCGAGTACCGTACGGCCGGCCGATAGTATCGGACGGGAAATCTCTCGAGACGAACGATCTCGTCGATTGCGGGAGAGACGGCTCGTATTGCCACTCCTTCGAGCGAACGAAAACCGAGAAAATCGGTAGTTGCGTGTCAGTCAGTGGCCGACGGCGAGGCGGCCTACATGTAGCCCAGATCGCGCAGGCGCTCCATCAGGTCCTCTTTGTCCTGGGCGCGGCCCGCGCGCTCGGTGGTCCCCTCGAGGTCCTGCAGCCAGGCGGGATCCTCGTTGGCCTTCTCCGTGCTGACTTCGCTGCCCAGCGAGCGGAAGCCGGCGAAGTATTTCGGCGAAATCGGGATGTCGTCCTGTTCGACGCCCTCGGGGAGGTCGGTGTCACTTTCGGGGACGTAGCCTTCCTCGGGGAAGTTCTCGACCGTGTCCGGGACCACGAAGTTCCAGAAGGCCTGCCACACGGCAGCCTCGTCGAACTGCAGGATGGGCTGGATGCGGTCGTGTGGCGGGTAGATGTCCGGATCGTGGCGCGGCGAGAAGAACGTCTCGTCGGCGCGGGCCTCCTGTTCGTCCCAGCGGACGCCGGAGATGACGCCGTCGATATCGTACTCCTCGAGCGCGTCGTTGAGCGCGACCGTCTTCAGCAGGTGGTTGCCGACGTAGGTGTCGAGCAGGAAGGGGAACGTGTCCTCCTCGTACTCGAGGATGTTCTCGACGTGGTGTTGGTTGTGCTCGGAGAGTTCCGAGATGTCGATGTCGTCGCCGGGCTCGAGGCCGCGTTCGTCGACGTACTCGCCGACGTCCTCGTTGCGCGCGTAGATGACCTCGAGGTCCCACTCGTCGGCCCAGTGGTCGACGAAGTCGTGGATCTCGTCGAAGTGCTGGTAGTGGTCGATGAAGACCGCCGGCGGTACCTCGAGATCGAATCGGTCGGCGACCTCCTTGATGAAGTACAGCGTGAGCGTCGAGTCCTTGCCACCGGTCCACATGACCGCCGGGTTCTCGTACTCTTCTAAGCCCTCGCGGGTGACCTCGATCGCTTTCTCGATCTTGTCCTGAATGTGGGGATACGCCTCGGGATCTTCGCCGTCGCCGTCGGAATAGTCGACGTTCACGTAGTCGGGGAAGTTCTCAGCCATCTCGTAATTAGATATAATTAGGAGGTGTAAATCCTTTGGGTCGCCGGAAAACTCTGTCGGCATCCCGGACCGCGTGGGTCGTCGCGGGTCAATCGACAGCGATGCGTCGATGCGGGAGATCGTACACCGTGTTTTTGTACTCCGACGGGGACTCGAGTCGGGTGGCGAAACGGGGCATAATGTCGGAAGTGGCGGCAATTATTGTCCTCCAACGGCACGGACCGTCTGAGCGGCGAACAGCCACGAACGCCCGATTCGTCGCCCAGTCTATTCGCGATCGGTTGATGGGCCGAACGTATACAGATTGGTCGAAGAAGAGGACGAACAGGGTTTAATCGTATCGATGTGATCGCGAATATTTCCTTCCGCGAAAAATTCTTGTATGATGTTCACGGAGGATGGTGTGTGAGTAAGTAGCAAGACAATGTGTGGTACGTGAACTGAACGGCCCAGCGATCCCCCGAGTCAAAATCGCAACCGAGACAACTGTGGTAGCACACGAATCCGAACCGATACGACGGAGCATCGAAGTCGAGTACTGGGTGATCGACGATGAGGGACGACTGATCGAACCCGGAGAACTCGTCGACGCGTCGGCGGGTGCCGAACGGGAGTTCGTCGAACCATTGCTCGAGATCAAAACGACACCGTGTGAGACGACGGCGGAGCTGCGCGACGAGCTATTCGACCGGGTCGAGAGTGTCGTGCGACGTGCCGACGAACTCGACCGGGGACTCGTCCCGCTCGCGACGCCGATACACGCCGGCGAGATTCCGGACCGCGCGAGCGACAGGACGCGAATCCAGGACCGCGTCATCGGCGACGATTTCGAGTACGTCCGACACTGTGCGGGAACCCATATCCACGTCGAACAACAACCGGGACGCGAGATTGACCAGCTGAACGCGCTCATCGCACTCGATCCCGCACTGGCGCTGGCGAACTCCTCGCCGTATTTCCGGGGTCGAAACCTGGCCGTCGGGGCTCGATCGAAACTCTACCGCTGGATGGCGTACGACGGCGTCCCTCACCAGGGTCGGCTGTGGCCCTACGTCAACGATGCCGAGGAGTGGACCCGGCGTCTCGAGCGGCGATACGAGGATTTCGTGACGGCGGCCATCGAGGCGGGAGCCGACCGCGCGACGATCGAGTCGAACTTCGATCCCGAAAGCGCGGTGTGGACGCCCGTTCAGCTCCGCGACACGTTCGGGACCGTCGAGTGGCGCTCGCCCGACGCTGCCCTTCCGAGTCAGATCATCCAATTGGCCGATCGAGTGGCCGAAATCGTCGGTCATCTCGGCGACGCCGACGTGCGAATCGAGGGGAGGACCGGCTCCGTGACCGAGGACGCGATCGTCCTCCCGGAGTTCGACGCGGTCATCGAGTACGTCAACGCCGCGATCCGAGAGGGTGTCGCGTCGGACGCGGTATGGTCCTACCTCGATCGGATGGGGTTTGACATCGCCGCCTACGAGCCCGTATCACACGAAATCGACGGGCTTGGACCAGTTTGCCCCGCGGACGCGCGCCGGTTTCGGCTCGACCACGCCGAGCGCCTCGAGCGGGACGTTCGACAGGCCAGTCCGATCACCGGCGACTGACGATCCACGGCGGACGATCGGTCGCCGACATCTCGCTTCGATCGACTCGAGCGGGCGTTCACTGGGGAACGTATTACTCCGTGGATACCGACGATCACTCCATGACGACTCTCACCGACGAGACGATCATCGTGACCGGCGCGAGCAAGGGACTGGGACGTTCGATGGCGCTACACCTCTCGGAACTCGGGGCGAACGTCGTCCTCGTGGCCCGCAGCGAAGACGACCTCGAGGCCGTGGCCGACGCAGCAGACGGCGAGACGCTGGTCGCGCCGGCGGACGTTCGCGACGCCGATGCCGTCGACCGCGTCGTCGAGTCGACGCTCGATCGCTTCGGCGGGATCGATACGCTGATCAACAACGCCGGGATCTCGGGGCTCAGTTTCGGCGAGGAGCGCCGGTCACTGGTCGAGACGAGCGAAGACGAGTGGGACCGGATTATGGACGTCAACGTGAAAGGTGTCTATCTGTTCACGAAACACGTCCTCGAGGCAATGCTCGAGAGGGGACAGAAGTCGGGACAGATCATCAACGTCTCTTCCGGCCTCGGTCGCTACGCAATTCCGGACGCCGCAGCGTACATCACGTCGAAGTGGGGCCTCGAGGGGTTCACGCAGGGAGTCGCACTCGAGGTCGAGGATGATGGAATTACCGTCAACGCGATCGACCCCGGCGGTCGGGTGAACACGCGGATCTGGGAACATCTCCCCGACGACGAACGCCAGGAGATCCTGCAACCCGACGTGATGGATGACGCCGCGGCGTTACTGGCCGCGCAGGGACCGGACGGCGTCACCGGCGAGTCGATGACCGCCGCGGAGTGGGAAGACCGACTCGAGTGACGAGCGAAAAGGGCTACGACGGACCTATCGTCAGGACGACTCGAACCGGTGTTGACAGCCGCGACAGTACGTCACGCCCGCTCGATTCGCCGCTCCACACGCGGGACACCGAACCGTCGACGAGCCGTCGGCCTCGACGCCAATCTCGTTCGCTAACACGGCGAGTACGTCGTCGTGCTCCGCGATGTCGTGAGCGTCGTCGCGGCCTCGCGTCCGCGCCCACTCGGTAATGAGATCGTCGTCCCGCAGTCGCTCGAGCCCCCGGACCAATCCCAGAAAACACAGCGTCGGGGCGATCATCACGAAGACCGCCACGGCGAGGCGACCGAGGAGCGCGTACGGGCCCGGATCGTCCATACTCGTCGTTCGCCATCGGGATTACAAACGTCTATCGCCGGCCGGATGGCCGCAGCAGGCGGACTCCTCCTGACCCACCGGGCTTCGCGTCACCGGCGTCCGGCTACGGTGTCCGATTGCGGTGTCCGTATATCGCGCGAGAACACTCACGCGGCGGGGACGACGCGGAAGACCCCGCCCCCGCCGGTGCCCGTGCCGAGCGCGTACACCTCTCCCCGATCGTCGCGACTGAATGAGAGCAGTCGCTCGAGGGTCGTCTCGCCGTCGATCTCGAGGACGGTGGTCGGCCACAGTCCGTCGCCGTCATCGGGTCGAGTGGCGGCGAACAGCCGCCCTTCGGGCAGGAAGTCGCCGAAGACGTACGTGCCCTCCAGGGCCGGGAGCGTCGAACCCCGGTAGACGTAGCCGCCGATGACCGACACGCCGCTGACCGCCGATTCCGTCGGCGGATGCGGATACTCGATGATCGGATCGCGGAACGGCTCACCGCCGCCGCCGTCGCGTTCGGCGGAGCGGTTCGGACAGGTCTCCTCCCGATAGCAGTGGGTCCCCTCTCTGACGTTCCAACCGTAGTTCCCGCCCTTCTCGAGGCGGTTGACCTCTTCGTAGTCGCTCTCGCCGACGTCCGCGACGAAGCAGTCGCCGTCGTCGAACGAGAGCCGCCAGGGGTTCCGAAAGCCCCACGCGTAGTACTCGTCGAGGCCCGTCCGTCCAACGAGCGGGTTGTCGTCGGGGACGGCGTACGCTCGATCGGCCGTCCGATCGTCGACGTCGAGTCGCAGGACGCTACCCAGAAAGTCCGTCGTGACATCTTGACCGCCGCCGCCTCCGCCGCCGCCCGCGCCGATGCCGACGTAAAGGAACCCGTCCGGTCCGAACGCGAGATCGCCCCCGTTGTGGAAGTCCGCCGGTTGGGGGATCTCGAGGACGACGCGGCCGGTGTCTCGGCGAACCCTCCTTCCGTCGTCGGTCGCTCGGAACGACGCGAGGATCCCCGTGTGGTCGAAATCCGCCGGCGTTCCAGACTGACGCGGTGCGCTGAAGTGGACGAACAGCCGGCGGTTCTCGGCGAAATCCGGATGGAGTGTCATGCCCAGTAGCCCGCGTTCGCCACCGGTGCGGACGGTGTCGCGCAGGTCGAGAAACGGCTCGTCGCGGAGCCCGTCCGATTCGTGAGCAAAAATACGGCCACCGCGATCGGCGACGTATCGACGATCCGCTCCGGGGGCGAACTCGAGGCCCACTGGCATCCCCAGTCCGTCGACTAGCGTCTCGAGGCCGACCGCGTTCGGGACTCGATCGATCGCGTCCAGTGCGTTCGGCGCCGTGGCATCGTCGGCTCGAGACCGTTTCGCGAAGCCGGCGAGACCCGTCGTCGCGCCGGCGACCGCATTCGTCAGGAATCGCCGTCGGCTGGTGCGGGGTTCCATGGAGGGGGTCGTACAGGCTCGAGGAGGATATAGACCTATTCGGTCGCGATGAACGCTGTTCGAAATTGGAGATTTAGGATCGCGTTGCCGAGGCGTCGGTGACCGCGCCGCTAGTCGTCGATGAGTCGGGGCGAGCGATCGGTTCCCGCTTCGTTCATACGGGCCGTTGTAAGTCATTTCCGAAGCAACCTCGAACCGTCCTGCGGTTGCTCTGGGTAATCGTTACAACAGACCGTATCAGTCCGTGATGAACTTGTTGTCCCGCCAGTTGACGCCGCCCTCACCCGAGCCGTGATCGCGGGGCCCTTCGACGACTTCGATGTCGGCAGGGCGGGGTTCGCCGTCGACGATCCGGGTCGCATCGAGGTCGCCGTTGCGCTCCGAAATTGCGGTTAGGGTGCCCTTCTCGGCCGCTTCGGCGATCTCACAGAGAACGAGGAACATTTCGTATTGCAACAGCGAGTTCTGGAGGACGGTCTCTCGGTCGCCCTTGAAGGCGGCGAACTCGACGAGTTCGGATTCGATCTCTTCTTCTTCCTCTTCGTCCCAGCTGAAGGACTTCTGTCGCCGCTCGTCGGGATCTTCCTCATAGACCCGATTTTCCGTGACGCTGGCCTTGAGCTGTGCCGTCGGCGTGTACTTACTGACGGACTGGTCCTCGGCGACGGCCTTGAGGATGAGCGTATTGTTCCGTCGCGTGATTTCGACGTCGTTGATCCCGTCAGGGTACTTCGCCTCGTCGATATGCTCGCGAAGGTCTTCGAGGGGCAGTTCGAGTGTCGAGTGCAGCCGATATACGTGTCTGGATTCCTCTGTTGACATTGTGGGGAAGGTGTGTACGGCGATAGTCGTGATCGTCTAGTACGAGGGCGTGACTTATATGACCTGCTATTAAATGTGTGAAATATCAAATTCAATGAATAAATGACGTATTCGTGTCGTTACGCGGCGTTGAGCGTCTCAGCGAGCTCATTACGCTCCTCGAGTTCCTCGAGGATGTCGGAGCCGCCGACGAATTCGCCATCGACGAACGTCTGCGGGATGGTCTCCCAGTCGCTGCGTTCGGACAGCGCCCGCCGGAACTCATCGAGCGACTCGAGAACGTCGACGGTTTCGAACTCGTCGCGGTGCTGGTCGAGCAGCCCGAGCGCCTTGCGGGAGTAGCCACACTGGGGCATCAGTTCGGTTCCCTTCATGAAGAGCACGACCTCGTTCTCTTCGAGCGCTTCGGCGACCTGCTCGTCGACTTCCTCCTGATCGAGACCCTGGTTCGGTGGGAATTCCATACATACCTATACGGTAGTGTGGGGGATATGCCTTGCGCCATCGGCACTCTCGATGTTGGAACTGCGGCCTGCTGTGCGGGCGAATGGAGCAAGGGAGGAACGAAGCAAAGCAGGGACGGAGCAGAACAAGAACGGAGCAGAGCAGGGACGGAATAGGGGAGAAACGAAGGTGGGCAGGTGTGTATCGTGGGTGCTGGCTCAGTCAGCCGTCGCGGGCGTCTCGAGCACGTCCACTTTCTCGGCGCTGTAGCCGAAGACGTTCCGGTAGCCGTTCGACGACATGAGGACCGGGTAAAACGACTCGTCGGCGACCTGCTTCTCGCCGTCGGCGGCAGCGAACGGCGCGCCGGCCTCGACCTCGGTGAAGTTCTCGACGAACACTTCGTAGGTGTCGGCCTGATCCTTGCGGATGACGTCGGTGAGCCGGTAGACCGGGAGGTCGCGGCGGACGGTGTCGCCGGGCAACGCGCCCACTGCGGTGAGGAACGATCGCGTCAGTCGGTCGGCGTTCTCGGCGGCCGTCTCCGACCCCTGCAGTCCGCACTCGACTTCGATGGTGTCGATCGCGGAGAAGAGTCGTCCCTCCGCGAAGTTACTCGTCTCGACCATCGCCGCGACGGGCAGTTGCGGGACGATATCTTTGGCCGTCTCGTTGACCCCGTTGACGATCGCGAAGGGGTCGGCGTGGCTCTGCGTGGAGTGCATCGAGAAGGTCAGACAGCCGTCGAGTTCGTCGACGAGTTCGTGTGCAAGCCGTCCCTCGTGCGTCGTCGCGTCCGGACTGCCAGGGAACGCGCGGTTGAGATCCTCGTCGACGAACCGCACCTGTCGCTCGAGCGCCGGTTCGTTGGCGACGATGAGTTTGACGGGCCGTTCGACGGTCGGGCGGTCGTCGAGAAGGCGTTCGATCGCCCGGACGCCACAGGGTTCGTCCCCGTGGACGCCCGCCACGACTGCGATTTCCGGCGTTCCCGACCCCAACTGTGCGACTCTCATTACTAGTTAGTTCGGCTGAAAGGGGAAAGGCGATTCGGTCCTTCACAGCGTCGACCGATCGCGGATCGCGTCCGGTTCTTCGCTCGGAGAACCTGTCTGCGAGCCGTGATGCGATTTAATCCGCCTCACTCCTCGAGCGAGTCGGTGTATTCGTACTCGACGGCTCGAGCGGTCGGTCGCTCGTCGTCCAGCCGTATCCGCCAGTCGTCGATAGCAGCCGGTTCCTCGAGGGCGTTCGTGAGCGCGGTTCGGACCGCGAGCACGTCCACTCCGTAGTAGTCGCTCGGGACGCCACGGAGGTACTGCAGTGCCGTCTCGAAGAGGCTCCGCATGCCGTCGTCGTTCTCGAAATCGACGTGTTTGTAGGCTCCCGCAGCCACCTGGACCATCCCGTGACAGAACTTGCTCTCCGCGGTGCCGGCTCCGTAGTTGTACCATTCGGCCTCGAAACAGTCATGGGATTCGTGGTACGCGCCGTCGTTGAACAGCCGAACGCCGCAGTCGGTCGCCCGGCGGAGCGTCGCGTGCTCCCAGCGACCCGCGGACGGATCCCAGCCGGTCGGATTCCCAGCCGGCGGCTCGACGGTCGGGTCGCGTGTGTGGTCGTCCATAGTCGATGTCGGGGGCCGAGAGGCGGTAGTTCCGTCGGTTAGGCGACCCGTAGCGTGTGTAAGCACCGTATTTATCACGGTAGGGTGCCTCATACCGAACTAGATGGTCCAGCCCTACGGCCGCTGTCAGCACTGCGGGGAGCGCCTCTACGCGCACATCGAGGGCGGGTACCAGTGTCTGAACTGCGATCGGCGCTACACCGAGGAGGCCCTCGATGAGCGGATGGCCTGAACTGACGGGACTCCCTCAGTGGGGGAATCTCGGCGAGCAAGAGTGAGCCGACACGCAGCCTCGTTTCGCGATACCGTTTTGGAGACCCGTCTGGACGCGATTGGACACTACTGAGGCTCGAGCGGAGAGCCAGACGACGTACTCCCATCGTCGCCGAAGACACGTTCCGCTGTCCCGCTGTCCAGTCGGCGATGGGAGTGGCAGTGAATATTCGATATCATAGCACGCCTCTCAGGAACAGATACGGCTCACGATGGAGTAGCGCTGCAAGACTGTGCCGTGTGATTGCGATACTCAGCAACGCCACTCCGAGAAGGAGAATCAGCCCACCGAACACAATAGAGACGACCAGTTGCGTTCCTTCCGGCGTCGTAGCTAATACCACTCCGGAAAGCACGGCGAATGCGTTGTTCAGGTAATGCAGGACGATCGGATAAATCGGAGCGATCCAGAGCAAATCGTTCAAATTCCGCTCTTCGAACGTAGTGTAAACTGCAACGGAAATCATCGTTAAAAGCGAGTGAAACAGAACGCGATACAGGTAGAGTATGTCCGGTTCTCCGGCGTACGTGCTCGAGTGTTCGACCAGACCGAAAATACAGCCGATTACGAGAGCGATAGCGATGCGAGAATAGATCGATCTACCGAATATGGCTGCGCCGATAGTCAATGCAACACCGAATTTTAGTAACTCCTCGAAAATCGGAGCGATGATCACGATTCGTTGCACCATGTTCAACCCGACGAAAAGCACGCTCCATAACCCGATTACAGTGCAAGTGAGAGCGAAATAGATCGGTGATTCAGCCAACTCATGCAGCCCGCTCGGAGCGGAATACGACGGTCTTTCGGTATCTAGTACCGCACCACTAACAAGTGAAATCCCGGCTGGAACGAGGAGAACGAGAAGCCACCAATCGGGTAAGAATTCCTCAGGGGGAAGAATCATGCTACCGTTTCGGATTTCAAAGACAGCAGCTATTCCGCCGAACAGAACGGAAACGGCAATCCAGATCAGGGACGCAACCAGAATCACGGATACGACTCCGATGGCGACAGTCCGACGAATCGGATTCTCCCGAGCGAAATCGTGATAGAGACCGACATAGAATGCCAGTGAAAAAGACAGTAACAGTATAATCGTCGGTGGAGCAAGCGAGAGATTTACGCGCCCAGTGTGAAACAGATAAAGCGTCGACAGAAACGCAATCGTCACTGTCGCGGCTACCAGCCGAAAAATACGGATTGTATTCATCGTTACTCACCTCGCGATGCGGCGCTTCAGACGTCGTCTTGGGCGTCTACTTTGATGGTTACTTCATCAGCCGTATATCGCTTGTACGCCGCGTAGGCAACGTTTCCGATTCCGAGAGTCCACCAAAGAGTTAACAGGGCAACAACGATGTGTCCGAGAGCCGATCCCCAATCTTTATCCTTCACTCGGGCGCTTCGCTCCCCTTGACTTTTCACTTGGTACCCTTGTGTAATATAATCGTCAATAACTCGCTCCATCTCGCGTTGATCGTCAACCCTTCGGATTCGACTCATAGTAACTCACCTGATACGGCAGGGTTATAAATATTGATGTTTACTGACTAAACATCGCACGGGTAGATTCCATCTTTCCTGACTCTATCGCTGACTATCTCGCGTATTCACCATCATTCACATGGCATGATACGTCTATACGTAGTAAGAAAACCATCGCACGGATAGAATAAAAGACCTTCCGAGGTGGTGGCGTATTCCGGACGTAGATTTCTCGTCTCGAGGACCGTACCGAGAGCTAAACCGGGCCATTTAACCCATGGACGGGCCTACAAAAAGGCGCGTGCGAGGGTAGCCAAGCGGTCAACGGCGGCGGACTCAAGATCCGCTCTCGTAGGAGTTCGTGGGTTCGATCCCCTCCCCTCGCACTCACCACAGTGCGCGGCAAGACGGAGCGTCTTGCCCTCGCAAACTTCTGATACCGACCTACCCTGACCGAGCTATAGTAGCCACTGAAACGATTTACATACTGATCGCAACGCTGTCGTGCGATCAGCTGTGCAACGACTTTCAGTGGCTACTATACTGCTACCGCTACAGCTACTGGCTCATCGAATGTGTCCGACGAGAGACCGCCCGCTCGAGGGGCCCGACGACGGCGGCTCGAGGCGCGTAGTACGACCACTTTTCACCCCCGACCGTCGAGGATGGGCCATGTATGAACCCGAATCGGACCCCGATCGCGCGGCCGTCGCGGCTCGAGCAGCGGGCGAGGGGGCCGCCGTCGCGGCCGACTCGTTTCGAACCGATCTCGCCGTCGAGGAGAAAAGCGGCAAGACGGACGTCGTGACGCAGGTCGACCGCGACGCCCAGGAGACCGTCATCGAGACCATCCGCGAGGCGTTCCCGGACGATCCGATCGTCGGCGAGGAAGAAGACGCGCTGAAGGAGGTCCCCGAAACCGGACCAGCCTGGATCGTCGACCCCATCGACGGGACGAACAACTACGTCGACGGGACTCGAGCGTTCGGGACCGCCGTCGCGGCCGTCGTGGACGGCGAACCGGTCGGTGCCGCGTTCGACTGTCCCGCCCTCTCCGACACCTACCGCGTCGGCCCCGAGGGGGCGTTCCGAAACGACGAGGCGCTATCGGTCAGCGACTGTGCCGACCCGGAGGCGGCCACCGTCTGCCCGACGTTCTGGTGGGACTTCGACCAGCGCGACCAGTACGCCGCGGCCACCCGCGCCGTCGTCGAGCGGTTCGGCGACATGCGCCGCTTCGGCTGTGCCCAGCTCGAGCTGGCGATGGTCGCCTCGGGCGCGCTCGAGGGGACGATGACTAACCTGCGAGCGAACTCGTGGGACACCGTCGCCGGCGTTCAGTTGATCCGCGAGGCCGGCGGCGTCGTCACCGATCTCGAGGGCGACCGCTGGCGACACGATAGGACGGGGATCGTCGCCTCGAACGGCGGGATTCACGACGAACTGCTCGCGGCGGCCCGCGAGATCGAGGGCTGAGTGGCTTATCGGATGTGGACGGAACCGACGGTCTGCGAGGAGGAGTTCCGATATCGCCAGTCACTGGCTGCGTGAATGGACCAGTAGTTCTGGTGGGAAAGAATGAAAAGAAGTGTTCTGCTACCGTGGCAACAAGGGATCGCCACGCCCTCCCCAACCGATTCACTCGCTCCCAGGCTCACGGCTTCGCCGTTCGCTTTCCGAGGCGCTCACAGTGTTCGCGCCTCGCTCCGCTCGCTCATCCAACGGAAGACGCCCCGCGTCTTCCGAGCAGTCCCTCGTTCCGTCTTCTCACGGCCGCTTCGCGGCCGTTCGCACGGTATGCGGGACCGGCGGTCCCGCACTACTCGCGACGACCTCGCGCAGCGTCGTCGCCCGCCCTCACTGTGCTCACGGTTCCCTGCGGTCACCGCTCGCTTTCCGAGGCGCTGAGCGCCTCACGACGCTCGGTCGGCCTGCTCACGGATCGCTTTGCTCTCCGTTCACTCTCGAGGCGCTCCCGCTGGTCGCGCCTCGCAGACAGCGCGCGCCACCGCACGCCGGTTGACCAGTCTCGAGCGATGCGTTCCGCTCTTCTACAGAGATTCATCGTCGAACCCGGTCGCGGGGAACAGTCACGCGCGTTGAAAATCGGAAACGGTAAGCGGCCCCCACTACGGGATTCGGTATGGACGATGTCATCGACCGGTTCGGGGCCGAGCGCGTCTGGGTCGCGACCGTCGCGAGTCTCGCGGCCGCGGTGGTCCTCGGCGCGCTCTTGTTCCCACAGCGGGTCTACGTCGAGATTATTTGGCAGTACTTCTGGGGCCCGGTCGTCGCCGACGCCCACAGCTGGAACTGCGCAACGTTAGTTGACGGCCAGGCGGTCTCCTGTGCCGAAGCCCCCGCCGACGCCAGTCCGACCGCCGAACCCGGCTATACGTTCGTCTCCTACGCCGGTTACATCCCGACTCTGGTCCTCATGCTGATCGGGGTCATCTTCCTCGTTCGCCGCCTCGAGATCGAGCGCTACCGCGCGGGCTTTTTCGCACTGTTCCCGTTCATGCTCTTCGGCGGCGCGCTGCGGGTCGTCGAGGACGCCAACGCTGCGGCCTTCGTGTACACCGGAGAGATGGCCATCGACCTGCCGTGGTCCGGCTTCATCATCAGCCCGCTGATCTATTTCACCGTCTTCTTCGTCGCGCTGCTCGCGGTCGTGAGTTCGGTCTGGCTCGAGCGAAACGACTACGTCTCGGGCTACGAGTACCCGCTGGCCGGAATCGGAACGGGCCTGCTGACCCTGACGGTCCTCTTCCTGGCCTACACGGCGGCGACGAAGGGATACGCGGAGTTCTACCCGCTGGTCCCGCTGGTCATCCTCGTCGGCGCGACGCTGACGACGGCGATCACGTGGGTCGCACTCGAGCGGTTCGCGCCGGAACTGAACCGCGGTACCGGATACATGGGGATCGTCGTCATCTGGGCACACGCGGTCGACGGCGTCGCGAACGTCATCGGCCTCGATTGGGCGACCTCGCTCGGGCTCCCGGCGAACCTCGTTCCGAAGCACCCGATCAACCGGGCGATCGCGAACACGACGGCTGACGTGCTTCCGGCCAATATCGTCTCGATCACCGGCTCGGCTTGGCCGTTCCTGCTCGTGAAGATCGCCGCCGCCGTCTTCGTCATCTGGATCTTCGACGAGACGGTCTTCGAGGACAGCCCGCGCTACGCGGTCTTGCTCATGATCACCGTCGTTGCCGTCGGTCTGGGCCCGGGAACCCGCGACATGCTGCGTGCGACGTTCGGCGTCTGAATTCGCTTTTTCGCGTTTCGTCTCGAGTTCTTCGTTCTCCGCTCCTTGGAGCCCCCGCATCGTCCCACGCCGGCCCCGCTCGAGCGGCGACCGCGAACGGGGGCTTTAATCGCTCGCGGCGGGAACGGGCGTTCATGACCGATACGGACGGGTGGTTCGCGGCCGTCGACCGCGACGATCCCGACGCGATGGCGGCCGCAATTCGCGAGGGACGCGCCGACGAGCCCCGCGACTGGCCCGCCCTCGCACTCGAGGCGGGGTTTGCGAGCGACGAGGACGGGTACTACGACGCGCTCGGGGAGGCGACGACCGCGGCGACGCGGGCCGCGGTGACCGAGCGCGAGCGAGCCGACGATCAGCAGTTGGTCCACGCGATCAGAGCGATGGACGACTGCAGTCGGACGGCGAACGAACTTGCCGAGCGCCTGGCGGAGTGGGCCGGCACCGTCGACCCCGAGGCGGGGACCGGCGTCGAGTACGCTCGCAAACTGGCACGCGGCGAGGCGGACGACGACCTCGAGGAGCCTGCGATCCGCTCGCTCGCCGAACGGGTGGCCGACCTCGCGGACGAGGCCGACGACCTGCGCGAGTTCGTCGAGCGCCAGACGCCGGCCGTCGCGCCGAACCTCTCGGCGCTCGCCGAGCCCGTGTTGTCGGCTCGCCTGATCGCCCTCGCGGGCGGGCTCGAGGCACTCGCGAAGAAACCGAGCGGAACGGTGCAGGTACTCGGCGCGGAGGACGCGCTGTTCGCCCACCTGCGGGGGCACGCGCCCTCGCCCAAGCACGGGATCATCTACACGCACGACGCGGTTCGGGGCACCCACCCCGAAAACCGGGGCTCCGCGGCGCGTGCGGTCGCGGGCAAACTCGCCATCGCGGCCCGCGTCGATCACTACTCTGGCGAGTCGAAACCCGAACTCGAGGCCGAACTCGCCGAACGGATCGAGACGATTCAGGCGCGGACGGTGGACGACGACGCGGACTCCGACGATGGCAGTGCCGATACTGGAGGTGTCGACGATGAGTGAGCTTCCGGCGGGCGTCGAGCGCCGCGCGTTCGACGGGTCCGAGCGACTGGCGACTCGAGGCGAGCCAGTCTACGGCGAGCCCACCGACGGCCAGTGGCGTGCCTGGAACCCGAATCGATCGAAACTGGGTGCGATGCTCGAGCTGGGAATGGACACCGGCCTCGCAGGCGGCGAAACCGTGCTCTATCTGGGTGCCGCGAGCGGGACGACCGTGAGCCACGTCGCCGATTTCGCCGGGCCGACCTACGCCGTGGAGTTCGCCGCGCGGCCGGTTCGGGACCTGCTCGAGGCCGCCGAGAGCCGGGATCGGCTGTTTCCGCTCCTAAAAGATGCGCGGAAACCAGAGACCTACGCCCACGTCGTGGAGTCCGATGTTGACGTGATCGTCCAAGACGTCGCGACGCGCGGACAGGCGCGGGTGGCGCTCGAGAACCGGCGCTTCTTGGCCGACGACGGGCGGCTCCTGTTGGCTGTCAAGGCCCGGAGCGAAGACGTGACTCGAGAGCCGTCGGCCGTGTTCGAGGACGTTCGCGAGGAGTTGTCTGAGGGGTACGAGATTCTGGAGGCTCGGGGGCTCGAGGAGTATCACGCGGATCATCTTGGGGTTGTAGCCAAGTCGAAATAGTCGTACCCGCATGTATACTCATCCGCTATCCCTTTTGCCGAGAAAGATACGATCTAATGGATAAGCCGACACCAAAGGCTCCCACTAATATAGTCAAAATTTTATATGGCATAGCCAGCCCACTATCAACTACCATGATCAATCCTGCAAGAAGTGTCAAACCACCAAGGATAAACTGTATCTGATACCGTTCCACACCTTTGACGGCAATAAGCAGTGACGAAAGTAGTCCCGTTGCAAATAGTAGTTGAATAGATGCTGGATACGATGCTTGATAATATATGAAAACAACTCCTATCATCAATATGGATAAAAAAGCATGAGGTGTCCGTATCTTCCCTGAGATCATGAATAGAAACAACTAATGGATGGACATTAATATTGAGGATTAGCCACAGACAGCGTCCCGGAAATAAGAAGGACAATGGCAATAGAGCCAAAGTTGCAAGAACAGCACCTGCTGGTGACTACTTTTCTGGCCCCTCCATCTTTAATCCACTCTACGATATCCTCTATGATGGCCTATTTATTACTTATCTATCCTTTGTATTTAGATTATAGGCGGATGGTACCAAGCGCGACTGAGAGTACAGTGCGACGTTTCGATTCACAGTCGGCTCGAGAGTAGCAGCAGCCATCCATTGGGCAGTCTCATTCGCTACCGATTCCAACCGGCTTCCGTCAGCGGTCGGACGATCAGGGCGACATCGAGAAGTATTGCACCGTTCTATGCTACCGGAGACACGGAAGCCAAATCCTCGAATACCGAGTAGTCCTCATACTTACTCGCTTACTCGTTTTCTACCGTTCTCGCGTCGAGATTCCCCCGAAGATACTGTTCACCGTCTTCAGTAATCGTGTACACCCCGTTCCCGATATTTTGAGTCAGACCGTAGCTCTCGAGTTTCATACAACGGTTGTTAATATGTTGTCGCGAGAATGGAATGGGGCCTTCTTCTTTGATTTTCGTCGGGGATCGAGGACCGTTCTCATCTAAGAACTCGAGAATCCTATCATCGGCGAGAACCATCCAGTCGGCAGAAATCCGCATAGTACGCTAATACCTTCACGCCATCAAATCATCGTCGGAAAGCAATTAGGACGATTAGAATGATTATATCGAATCTATCGTCAATTATACAATCTATGAGAAAACATAGTTGCTTACAGAAGGATGGATAGACCTGACGGTCAGGCTCCGAGCAAAAGCGAGCCGGTGCTAGTAATACCGAGCCCGCAAGCAGTTCCCTAAATTACCCACCTGAAGCCATGCACGACGATACTCCGTGGGGCCGTGAACGCCCCGGTCGAGCAGACGAATCACCACCAAATTACTCCGAAGCCGACGGAAGAACCGCGTGGATCGAACTCACCGCCTTCCAGCGCGATTGTCTCGAGGCCGTGGCCCGCCTCGAGCGCGACGATGTGGTTCCCGACGAACATGCGATCGTCGACACGCTCGAGCGCGCGTATCTCAGCGTCACCCGAACCAGACTCGACCCGAACCTACGTACCCTCGTCGGCCGCGGCCTCCTCGAGAAGCGGCGACTCGAGGCCCACGCGGAGTATCTTCTCACCGACGACGGCCGCGCGCTCCTGTTGCAACGCGCCGAGCGCTTCGCTGACGCCTGCAGGATCGGCGCGGCCGAGTTCGGAGCGGACGAGGTAACCGCTCGAGAGGCGGGTGAGCAGGGATAATCGGGCCTCGAGATGCGGAGTCGATTCGGTGTCCCGACTGCGACGGGGCGCTCCCCGAATGCGATCCGCTGATCGGGTGGTGGCTCTGTGACGACTGCGAACTCGCGGTCGACGGCGACGGGAGTCGAATCGCGTGACCGAACTGTCGAGACGTCTCAAACGTGCAGCCCCATCGATGACATCGTCGCGCGGCCGCGGTGACTAGCGGGCGTCTTATTTGGTCACGTAGTGACCGTGGTATCCGCATCGCTTCCGTCTGCATAGCCTGAGAATCAGGCATTACAGAACGTGAGTCCACCGAAATACCCATGTCACTCCAACTCCCAGACGGATATCGTATGGTCCGCTATGCCGAAGAGCCCTGCGCCGACTGTAGTGGGAAGAAGATTCGACGGGCAGACGGGTCGGAGTGGTGTCCGAACTGCGCGTTGTTCGATCCGCGCCAGCAGGCCGCGTGAGACGGCCGGCTTCGAGGGGGAACGGAAAGCAGTGAGTGACAGCGGATACGACCCGATCCGCGCTCCGTTTCCCGCCGACCGAATTCCCGCACGCTTCCGTCCCCGCGAGCTCTTGAGCGGCTCGATTGATCGTCGCTCTCGAGCCCTCGCGTCGAGCGCTCTAGCGAGAGACGATTCGCCGAGACCTGCGTTCCGTCGTCGACCCAATCGAGGAATTCACAATCGACGATCCGTCCTCCGTCCCGGTGGCTGCCGGAACCGAACCCCTGGTTTAACTCCCGGAAGCATTGGCCGCCTACGTAACTGAAACAACCTGAGTATTGCTAGGCACAGCAACGACTCATCCGTGGCGCATCCGATACAGACGATCAGACGGAACGCGAAGGAGACGACAGATGACCTGTGGGCCGGCGGGCGCGGCTGGATTCTCATCGCCGTCGGTGCCGGGTGGGCGCTCTCTATCGGTGTGCGGTTCGTCTATCCAGCGCTCGTCCCCTACTTTCAGGACGACTTCGGGATCGGGCTGACCACGACCGGGCTGCTGTTGACGCTGCTCTGGGGAGCATACGCCGTCGGTCACGTGCCCGGCGGATTCCTCGGCGACCGAATCGGCGAGGGCAACGTGGTCGTCATCAGCACCCTCATTTCGGCCGGAACCGTTCTCGTCGTCGCCACGGCCGTAAACGTCTGGATGTTGTTCGCGGGAACGATCGTGTTCGGCCTCGCGACCGCGCTGTACGGACCGACTCGATTCACCATCTTCACGGACATCTATCCGGATCGAGCCGGCTCGGCCATCGGGCTGACGATGGCTGCGGGGAACATCGGAAACACTGTCTTTCCCGTCGCGGCAGCCGTTATCGCTTCGTACGCGACGTGGCGGTACGGAATCGGCGCGTTCAGCCCCCTCTTTCTCGTCGTCGCCGTCGGACTCTGGATGACCGTTCCGAACCGCACGTCGAGCGGGGAAAGCGCGGTCGACGAACTCTCGAGCGACACGCTCGCGCGGATCAGAAGCGGGATCACTCGCGAATCCATCCCGACCGTCGTCGCGATTCAGGTCACCGCCTCGTTCGTGATACAGGGGTTTTCCTCCTTCTATCCGACGTATCTCGCGGTGGCGAAGGGGATCTCTCCGGCGGTCGCAGCGACGCTGTTCGGGTTGTTCTTCGCCGTCGGTGCGATTATACAGCCCTTTTCGGGAACCATGCTCGACCGTTTCGGCGCGCGTCCGACGCTCGTCCTGTATTTCGGCGGCTGCGTCGCCGGGCTGTGGTTGCTCCCTTTCGTCAACGGTTTCGTCCCGCTCGTCGCGGTCACGGTTCTCATCAGTAGCTGGAACGGGTGCGGCGTCGTCACGCAGACGTATATCGCGGACTCGCTCCCCGACGATATGCAGGGAACGGGACTGGGCACGTTGAAGGCGGGCTGGATGGTCGTCGGTGCGACGTCGCCCCTGCTCATCGGCACGCTCGCCGATTACGGCTCGTTCGACCACGGATTCTTGCTACTGGCTTCGGTCGGCACCGTCGGATTGGTGCTCTCGATCACGCGGCTCTAGGACTCCCAGTCGTTCGTCTCCATCTGGATCGGAATCGTGAGCCGTTTTGGCTTCCTCTCAGTCGACCAAGCATCGAGCGAGTACTGGCAAATCGGATGCGGATCGGTTGGTTTCGGCACCGACCTCGACACTAACCGGTGCTCTTCTCATTAAAGAATATAAGGACATCCGTGGTAGATGGTGGTGGTATGTCAAATCACCCCACGATAGGTGACACCCTCGAACAGACGGTCGATCGCTATCCCGATCGCGACGCGATCATCTATCCGCGGAAAGACCAGCACTGGACCTACGCGGAGTTCAACGAGCGGGTAAATCGGTTGGCCGACGCCTTGCTCGAGGCCGGAATCGAAACGGGAGACAGAGTCGCGACGGTGCTGTACAACGGCTCGGAGATGGCACTTACCGTCTACGCGTGCGCGAAGATCGGTGCCGTCTTCACCCCGCTGAACTTCCGCCTCCCGGCGGGCGAGATCGAGTACATCGTCAACGATGCCGAGGCGAAGATGGTCCTCTTCGAGTCCGAAACGCGGGAGGCCGTCGAGGGGGCGCGACCGAGCCTCGAGTCCGTCGCGGAGTACGTGTTCATCGACGACGACCGCGAGGCGGTACCGGAGTACGCGCGCGGATTCTACGAGATGCTCGAGTCGGGCTCACCCGAAAAACCTGACACTCGCGTCACGGAAGACGACGTGTACGCCTTCATCTATACGTCGGGAACGACGGGCCGACCGAAAGGCGTCGTCCACGAACACCGAGACATGGTCGAGCACAACCTCCTGTGCATCGCGGAGGCGAACATGACTCGCGACGATGTCGGCCTGTCGATGATGCCGCTGTACCACTGCGCCGAACTCCACTGCAACCTCTTCCCGCGGGTCCATCGCGGCGCGGCGAACGTGATCCACCACGAGTTCGAACCCGACGCCGTGCTCGCGGCGATCGAGGACCACGACGTCACGCTCGTCTTCGCCGCACCGACCGCCTGGAACGCGCTCTCGATGACCGCCGCCGAGATGAACGTCGACATCTCTTCGCTCCGGCTCGGCCTCTACGGCGCGGCACCGATGCCCGAACAGGTGCTCGAGAACTGTCGGGAACACCTCTGTGACGACTACCTTCAGGCCTACGGCATGACCGAGATCGGTCCCGCGGGCGTCTTCCAGCCGCCGGAAGACCAGCTCTCGAAGCAGGGCTCGGCCGGGCTGCCCGGGCTCAATCACCGGCTGCGGATCGTCGAGCCCGATGCCGATCCGGACCGGGAAGTCGACGAGGGCGAGATCGGCGAGATACTGATCGCCAGCCCGTGTACGATGCGGGAGTACTGGAACCGCCCCGAGGCGACCGCTGACTCCCTGCGCGAGGCCGACGGGACGACCTGGTACTACACCGGCGATCTCGGCTACCGCGACGACGACGGCTACCTCTACGTCGTCGACCGGAAGGACGACATGATCGTCTCCGGCGGCGAGAACGTCTACCCCGCCGAGGTCGAGGACGTGCTGTTCACCCACGACGCCGTCGAAGAGGCGGCCGTCGTCGGCGAACCCGACGAGGAGTGGGGCGAACGGATCGTCGCGTACGTGGTGGCCGACGGCGTCGAGGGGGCGGATCTCGATGCGTTCGCACTCGAAAATGACCGGCTCGCCGACTTCAAGCGCCCGCGGACGTACTACTTTGTCGACGAACTCCCAAAGAATCCCAGCGGCAAGGTCCAGAAGTTCAAGCTCCGCGAGGACGAGGCGGGCCTCGAGCCCGAAATCGAAACCGTCGCGTCCTGATCGGCCGCTGGGAGCGGGAGTTAGATCTCCGATCTCGCTCGAGGATCCGGTCGGTCGCACCGACTCCAAATCGTATTTACTATCGGCGACGAAAGCACGACACGATGGAACGCGGGTCGCGAGAATCGTTTACGCGCATGGGTACGCTGGGGATCGAAGAGGAGTGTTTCGTCGTCGACGCCGACGGCCGCCCGACCAGCGGGACCGACGAACTCGTCTACGAACACGACCCGCCCGAGATTCTCAAGGGCCGACTCGATCACGAACTGTTCAAGTTCGTCATCGAGACCCAGACGCCGCTGATCGAGTCTCTCGACGACGCCCGCGACTCGTTGCTCGCGATCCGCGAGGCACTGGTCGAACACGCGAAGAACCACGGCTATCGCATCGCGGCCGCCGGTCTCCACCCGCTCGCGAAGTGGCAGGAACTCGAGCACGCGGAGAAACCCCGCTACCGCTCGCAGCTCGACCGTATCCAGTACCCACAACACCGAAACACGACGGCGGGCGTCCACGTCCACGTCGGCGTTGACGACGCTGACAAAGCGGTCTGGATCGCCAACGAACTGCGGTGGTACGTCCCGATTATGCTCGCGCTCTCCGCGAATTCGCCCTACTGGAACGGGTTCGACACCGGGCTCCAGTCCGCCCGCGCGAAGATTTTCGAGGCGCTGCCCAACACCGGGATGCCGACCCACTTCGAAGACTTCGAGGCGTTCGATCGGTTCGAGCGACTGATGCTCGAGACCGAGTCGATCAACGACCGCGGCGAACTCTGGTACGACGTTCGGCCCCACACCGCCCACGGTACGGTCGAACTGCGCACGCCGGACGGGCAGGCCGACCCCGAGATCGTGCTGGCGTTCGTCGAGTACGCCCACGCACTCGTCGGGGCCCTCGCCGAGGACTACGAAGATGGCGCGAGCGGTCACCGGCACCGTCGGGAACTGCTCGACGAGAACAAGTGGCGGGCCATCCGACACGGACAGGATGCCTCTTTCATCGACCGCGACCTCGAGGGAACCGTCGATCTGGGAGAACTCGTCGACCGCGAGTGCGAGCGCCTCGGCATCGACGGCATCAGAGACGTTTACGAGCGGGAGAGCGGCGCGGATCGGCAACGCCGTTTGCTCGAGGAGAAGGGACCCGACGCGCTATGCGAATCGCTCATTCTGCAAACCGAGTGACTACCCCGCAAAGGTTTAACTCCGCTCGAGGCCTCGTCCTGTACGAGAACCCACATGAGCTCCGACGACACGGACGAGCATCCGGTCGATACCGACGACGGAGACGAATCGCTCGAGGGACCGGACGACTTCGTCGAGCGCGAGGCCGGCCGAAGCCCGGCCGTCGAGGAGCTCGACCAGCGCATCGTCGACCTGCTCTCGTGGATCCTGGACACGGAAACTCGCGCGAAGATCTACGTCTATCTGCTGGCGAATCCGGGAAGTACCTCCGAAGAGGTCGCGAAGGGGACCGGGCTCTATCCCAGCACGGTTCGCGAAGCGCTCGCGGAACTCCACGAGGAAGACCGCGTCACCCGTGAAAAGCGCGCCAGCGAGGGGGCCGGGAACAACCCCTACGAGTACACCGCGATCCAGCCCAGCGACCTCGTCGGCGGCGTCGTCGATCAGGTCCAGCGGGAACTGAACACCATCTTCACGCTCGATCGCGTTCTCGACCGCGAGGTCGATCGCGACGCTCGAGCCGAACTCGAGGAGGAAGTCGAACCGGTGACGATCACCGTCGACGACACTGCACCGACGATCGACGGCGATTCCGAGACGGAGACGGACCCCGAGACCGATCCCGATGCCGACGTCATCGAGTTCGAGGACGACATGCAGATCGACACCGTCGATACCGAATCCGACGGGTCCGATAGCCCCAATGAGTCTGACGAGTCCGTCGACGGCGTCGGAGGCGACACAACCGACGAGAATGACGAGTTCGACGCCCGATCGAGCGACGAATAGGGTTCGACGGGTCTGCGTCCTCCCTCGTCGTTACTCCTCGAGGTCGAGCACGTCCGGCCGCTCGAGTTCGACGTCCCGATCGACCGCGGAGACGGTCGTCGTCGGCCAGCGATCCGTCGCCGTCAGCGTCTCGATTTCCTCGTCGGTGACCAGTGCGGTATCCTCGCTTTTCGCGCCCTGTACCGTCGGGTTCCACGCGTAGGCCATCGGCGCTTCGACCGGCGCGTCGTGGTCCGGCGTGGCGATCCACTCGCGACCGGCGAAGCCGGCGGCCCCGCCCTGATGGTGGTGCTCCCACTCGCCGTCGTAGCCGACCGCGTCGTAAGCATCTTGAATGGCGGCGAAGACATCACCGGCGGTCCCCCCGCTATCGGCCGCGTCGCTGTCGCTCGCTGCCGCCGTCTGCGTTGCCGCCAGCGCCGTCGTTTCCACGCGAGCGGCGGCTTCGTGACGCTCCGCGAGCCACGACGGCGGATCGAAGGCGACGGTCCGGGTGCAACTCGCGTGAAGGCCGGCCCGCTGGGCGGTCACGGAGACGAGCGCGTAGTCGCCGAGTTCGGCCCCGGTCGGCGTGTAGTGGCGGTACCGCTGTGCCCGTTCCGAGCCACCGACGAGGACGACCGGCGCTTCGATGTCTCGAGCCGAGAGAGCGATTCGCAGCGCGGAGGCGACCTCGTGTTCCGTGTCGTCGGACTGCAGTTCGCGACAGACCGATTCGACGGCGGATGCCGTCTGGCCGCCGAGTTCACGGTATCGCTTCCGGTCGCGCTCGGTCAGTGGCTGCCGCAGCGCGGTCGGGTCGACGCGCTCGAATCCCGGCAGTTCGATGTCGATCGCGGCCCGCTCGTTGCTTCCGACGTGTTCGGTGATCGCTTCGGCCAGCGATGACGCATACCAGGGGAACCGCTCGATCGAGATCTCGGTCGCCTCGAGATCCGGCAGTTCCTCGGCCGCGATGCGGTCGGCTTCGATGTTGTTCGTCACGATCACGAGTTCGTCACCATCGTAGCCGACGGCTGCGACGCCGGTATCACCCTCGCGATCGATGACGCTGTTCCCGCCGGTGAGCCACGCAAACGAGTTCGGCCGGGCGAACCAGATCGAATCGAGCCCGTCGGACTCGAGGGAAGCCTCGAGTCGCTCGCGTTTGTCCATGTCGGGTGCTGGCGAGGACGGCTCTTGAATGCGGCGAACACCGAGCCATCGGTTGGCGTGAGCGGTCGAAGCGAGCGGGCACATCTCGAGCCGAAGCCGGTCGATCAACTGTCGGCGATAACCGCTCGATTCCCGCCGAATCGGACGACTCGGTCAACCTAAGTACGGGCCGTCCTAACCCTCGACAGAACGCCCGTGTCGTACGACAATCACGCGCCCGACTCGAGACTTCGGTCGTTGATCGATCGGTTCGGCTATCCGCACCTGCTGACCGCAACGCTCGCGCTGGTCGCGGCGACGATTCTGTTGGGTGTCGCGGCGAAGGCGACCGGTTCGGGGCTGGCCTGCGAGGCCAACTGGCCCCGGTGTGACGCCGGGCCGTACAACCTGTTGCCGGGGAGCATGCCGAGTTTCTACGAGTGGTTCCACCGCTTCGTCTCGATGTTCGCCGGGTTCGCAATCGTCGGCTCCGCGCTCGCCGCGTGGCGGCTCCCAGACGTCGACCGGCGAGTCACCGGACTGGTCGTGGCCGGAATGGTCCTTACGCCGGTCCAAGTCGCGCTCGGCCGCGAAACCGTCCAGCAGTACACGATGGACATCCTCTCCTTGCACTTCTGGACGGCCGTCACCATCTTCACGCTCTTTCTGATCGCCACCGTCCTGGTCTGGGCACCGCGACTGACGGGAACGCACGTCACCGGCGCGCTCGCGCTCGGAATCGTGGCGCTGCCCGCACACGTCGCCCTCAGCCCGGTCGTCGGCACCGAAATCTCGAGCTACTCGCCGACGATGCAACTGATCCAGTACGCCGTGGCTCTCACGCTGCTTGGTGCGGCCATCGTCGCCGCGCTGATCGGTCAACGGCGGTTCACGGGACGAGCCGTTCCCCCGTTACTCGCGGCCCCGCCGCTCGTGGTCGTCGTTCTCTTCTTCGGTCGACAGGCAGCGAACCCCGCCGTCGAGATTCCGTATCTCGCCGCTGCCGTCGCGCTCTTGGCGACGTTCGTCGCCGGAATCGTGCTTACGCGACGGGGGACCGCCTCGAGCGAGACGTCAGACACACTTTCACCGTAGAGTGGGGTTCCGTTGTGAGAGCGAGTTAGCCGAAGACGACGACGATCCCTATTCCTGCGAGAACGGCGACGACGCCCAGTCCGAGCAGTCCGTAGTTGGCGATCGGGTTCGCGGCCGTCGTCACCGAGAGGGAGTATCGACGCCGCGAAACCGGCCAGAGCGGACGGATACCCATCGGCGTCAGCGCGTCCGCGAGGAGATGGGAAGCGATCGAGACGAAACCGACGAGGAACGCGAAGCTCACGACCCCGGCGTCGACGAATGCGGAGGAGGCGTCGACGAGGACAGCGGTCAGCGCCGCGAGCCCGGCCCCGACGAGTAGCGCGAATAGAATCGTGTGGGTCGGGCCGCGGTGTTCGATCAGCGGTAGCCGGTGGTCGTAGTCCGGGACCGTCGACAGGGCGACGCAGACGAGACCGCCAACGATGGCGATCTCGCCGTATCCACCCAGAGCGACGATGGTGCCCAGCGGCGCGTACGCCGCGAGCGCACCGCCGTAGTGCCCCACCTGATACATGTACGACACGAGACACGCGAGCGGAGTATAAACCCACCGTCATCCGACCGATGCGACGAGTTCGGCAGGGACGGAATCACGTCGGTTCCGGATCGGCCCGCCGCGATCGCTGGGGTTTTGACCGCTGACGGCATTCTCCCGGTCGTGCGAAACGTGACCGACAGGACGAGTAACCCGTTCGGACTCCGACCGCCGTTCGACCGGTCCGACCCTGATGACCGAACGGCCGTCTTCGGCTACGGAGACGCTAACGCCGATTTCCACGTGATTGGCGACTACCCCGGCATCCACGGCGGCGAATCCACCGGCGTCCCGTTCACCGAAACCGAGAGCGGACTCGCAATCCAGGACGTTCTTCGCGAGACCGGCTTTGCGAGTGGCCCGCGGGACGAACCCGTCCTCGAGAACTGCTTTCTGAGCTATATCCACATGTGCAGCCTCCCGGACGGGGAGGCACCGACCGCCGAGGGGTACGCTGACCTCGAGCGATTCTTCGACGCTGAACTCCGTGCGATCAACGCCCACATCCTCCTGCCGGTCGGAGCCCAGGCGACCGACCGCGTCCTCCGAGAGTACACGACCCAGCGGCGACGGTTCGACCTCGAGATGGGAGCGCTCCACGCCGCCGAGATCCGTGGCCGCGGTTTCATGGTCGTCCCGATCGAGGATCCCGTGGAGTGGGTCGACGGCGATTTCGAGGCGATCGTCGCGCGACTCGAGGCGCTGCTTGCGAGCGATTACCGGCAGACGAAGGGAGTCGCGACGACCGTCGGCTGAGACGGACTGCTGTCAGTCAGTTTCGGCGCACCCGCGAACCATCCGACGATTGCGCCGGTAAATCGGGACGGGAGACCATCTGACCGGTAAGAGCACCGCTCGGCCGAGCCAATTGGTCGCTCGTTACGAGTCTATGAGTCCGTTTTCGGTGCGAAGACGATCAGTGCTGTACTGTCGTCGACTGCGTACGGGGAGATGTCCTGATCACCGTCGAACTGGACTATCTCTCCCGTCTCGAGGGTGTAGACATCGTCGCCGAGCGTGAGTTCGACCTCTCCCTCGAGCAGGTGGAGAACCACGTTCGACTCCGGATGGCGATGTGCGGGCACGCTATCGTCCGCTTCGAGGCGTAATCGCACCGTTCGCGGGGTACGTTCGTCGAAAACCTCGGCGTGTGGCGTCGCCTCAAGTTCGTCTACTGACGTGATTGCTGGCATGAGCGAACTGTGACGGTTCTCCCAGTTGTACTTTCGGATGAACTCGTTCGGGGCGAGCGGTACTGACCCGGTACTGCTCGAGAGTGACCGCCGACGGTTTCCGCTCGGATATCTCGGCCGAGACTGCGTAAACACTAATCGTCTTCGGCATACACACTCACACGTATGCAGGTGATCAATCCGGCCACCGGCGAGCGAGAGGAAACCGTCGAGGAACACGACGCATCCGACGTTCAGGACGCCCTCGAGCGATCGACGGCGGCGTACGAGGAGTGGCGCGAGCGGCCGATTCGGGAGCGCGAGGAACTGCTCTCGGCCGCGGGTGACATCCTCCGCGAGAACAAACGCGAGTACGCCGAAACGATGACCCGCGAGATGGGGAAGCCGATCTCGCAGGCGCTCGCCGAGATCGAGAAGTGCGCGTGGGTCTGTGACCACTACGCCCAACACGGGAGCGCCTATCTCGAGGCGGACTCCCATCCGAGCCCGCCGGGATCGAACGTCAAAACCGTCTACGATCCGCTCGGCCCTATTCTGGCGGTGATGCCGTGGAATTTCCCGTTCTGGCAGGTCTTCCGGTTTGCGGCCCCGCACCTCACCTCGGGGAACGTCGGGCTGCTCAAACACGCCTCGAACGTCCCCGGCTGTGCCCAAGCCATCGAGGACGTGTTCCGCAAGGCCGGCTACCCCGAGGATGTCTTCCAGTCACTGCTGATCCCGTCCGATCTGGTCGACGACGTCATCGAGGACGAACGGGTCAAAGCCGCGACCGTTACCGGTAGCGGTCCGGCGGGTCGCGCGGTCGCGTCGACGGCCGGCGACCAGCTCAAGAAGTCCGTCCTCGAGCTGGGCGGGAGCGACCCGTTCGTCGTCCTCGACGATGCCGATGTCGCGGATGCGGCAGAGACGGGCGCGTGGGCGCGCAACCAGAACGGCGGGCAGTCCTGTATCGCCGGGAAGCGCTTTCTCGTCCACACCGACGTCTACGACGAGTTCCTCGAGCGGTTCGTCGACGAGGTCGAATCGCTCACGGTGGGTGACCCGATGGACGAGGACACGGACGTCGGCCCGCAGGCCCGCGAAGACCTCATGGAAGAGCTTCACGAACAGGTCGAAGCGAGCGCCGAGGCCGGTGCTCGCGTGCTCACCGGCGGCGAGCCGATGGACCGCGACGGCGCGTTCTATCCGCCGACGGTGCTCGCCGACGTCCCGGAGGGGTGTCCGGCCGACAGCGAGGAGACGTTCGGCCCCGTCGCCGCCGTCTATGAAATCGACGACGAGGACGGACTCCTCGCGAAGGCCAACGACACGGAGTTCGGCCTCGGCGCGAGCATCTGGACGAACGACCGGGCTCGCGGTCAACGCCTCGCCCGCGAGATAGACGCTGGCTGCGTCTACATCAACCAACTCGTCAAGTCCGATCCGCGCGTCCCGTTCGGCGGCGTCAAGGAGTCGGGCTACGGCCGCGAACTCGCTCGAGAGGGGATGCTCGAGTTCGTCAACCGGAAGACGGTCTGGACCGAATAATCGATCGCGAGCGGGGACCGCGAATCGCTGACAGTGGTGGGCTCAGTTCGGGAGTAATCCGCTACTGGACGCCAGTATCGATAACTCGTCGTCGCTTCGTTTATATAGGAACCGTGAACATGTTCTCGAGATTTCCCGATCCGTAAGAACTGGCTCGACCCGTTATACGCCGGTACTTCTTCTGACCAGTTGTTATGAGTGATCGTATTGGCGCACCCGGACTCGGACTATCGCGACGCGAATTCGTTGCTGCGACTGGCGGTGTGGCTGCACTGACCGGCTTGGCCGGCTGTATGAGCCAGGGAGCGACACAGGACTCGAGTCCGTCGGATTCGTCCGAGAAATCTTCGGACGAGTCCGGTTCAGAGCTGCCGTGGACGAGTTCCCCTGAGGTCGTCCAGGTCGACGAGCAGGGCGGGAGCGTCACGCTACGGTCGGTGACGTCCCGACACGCCGTCCATCCGATGGACTCGATGGGCGGCCCGGTGGAACTGCCGAAGGTCTGGGCGTTCCAGGCCGACGACGGGACGCCGAGCGTTCCGGGGCCGATCCTCCGAACGACCGAAGGCAACGACATCGAAGTGACGCTAGATAACACTGACGCCAAGATGCCGCACACGCTGCACTTCCACGGCTCGAATCTGACGTGGGAAAACGACGGCGTCCCGACGACGACGGGAATCACGGTCAACCCCGGCGAGAAACACACCTACACGATCCCCGCGAACGTCCCGGGGACCCACCTCTATCACTGCCACTACCAAACTCACCAGCACATTGATATGGGGATGTACGGCATCTTCCGCGTCGATCCGAAGGGGTACGAACCCGCGGACAAGGAGTACTTCTTCACGCTGAAGGACTGGGACTCGCGCGTGAACCGGCAGATGGCCGGCGAGGACGTCGACTACAGTCCCCGCAACCGCAACCCGGACGTGTTTACGATGAACGGGAAGAGCCTCCCGCGGACGCTCCACCCGGAGGAGGGCTCGCCGATCATCGTCGACCACGGCGACACCGTCCGCCTCCACATGGTCAACGCGGGGTATATGTCCCACCCGATGCACACGCACAACCACCGGTTCCGCCTCGTCGAAAAAGACGGCGGGCAGGTCCCCGAAGCGGCCCAGTATGAACAGGACGTCACAAATATCGCACCCGCAGAACGACACACCATCGAGTTCGAGGCCAACGCCGACCCCGGCATCTACCTCATGCACTGCCACAAGGTCAACCACGCGATGAACGGGAACTCCTACCCCGGCGGAATGGTCAACGGCATCGTCTACCGCGACGCGATGGATACCGATATCTTCGCGAACCTCATGGAGCACGCGGGCTACGAGGGATAAGCGATATCCAAAACGAATACGATCGCCGTTGCAACTGATTTTACGTTCGACCTTCCGTCTCCGTCGGAGTCTCCGATTCGACGGGGAGCGAGTTCGCACCGGCGAGTTGGTGACGACCCGACGCGGTGATCGCGTACCGCTGGCAGCCGATCGACCGAACCGCCCCGTCTTCGTGGAGGCGGTCACAGGCGTGCTCGACCGCGACCGGATGCTCGTCTATCGTCGCGGCGAGGTCGACGACGTAGCTCGGCGTTCCGTCAGCAAGCGCGTCGAGAATCTCGCGCTCGAGTCGGTGCCCGAACATCTATCGATCGCGGGCCTCCCCGTACGCGTCCAGTAGTTCTCGATAGCGGTTTCGGACCGTGACCTTGCTCACGCCGGTTTCGGCACCGACGGTCTCCTGGGTGATCCGTTCGTTCGTCAGCCGCGCCGCACCGTAAATCGCCGCGGCCGCCAGCCCGGCTGGACTTCGGCCGCTGTGGAGATCCTGCTCCATGGCCGCCTCGAGGATCTCGCGGGCGAGCCGTTCGGCGTCGTCGCTGATCTCGAGTTCGGAAGCGTACTGCGGAAGGTAGTGGATCGGATCGGCGGGTTCGATCTGCAACTCGAGTTCGTCCGAGAGATAGCGATACGCTCGCTGGACGGGGAGCTTTTCGACGCGACTTACCGAGGCGAACGCGACCAGCGTCCGCGGCGTGCCGTGTTGCCGAGCGGCGGCGTACAGACACGCGGTCGACATCGCCTCGATCGACCGTCCCGGAAGCAGTCCGTCCTCGACGGCACGGCGATACAGGACGCCGGCCGTTTCGCGACAGGGCTTCGGTAAGCCGAGCGCCGACGCCATGCGCTCGATCTCGCCGAACGCGTGTTTGAGGTTCCGTTCCGCGGCGTTTTTCGAGGTGAAGCGTTCGTTCCACGTCCGTAGCCGCCGGAGCTGTTCGCGCTTTCGCCCCGAGAGCTGGTTGCCGTAGGCGTCCTGATCCTCCCAGCCGATGGTCGTACTCAGGCCCTTGTCATGTCGAAGCGTCGTCACCGGCGCGCCGACCCGTCGTCGGTCCCCCTCGTCGTCGAACGCCCGCCACTCGGGGCCGTAATCGATCTCGTCCGTATCGATAACCAGACCACACTCCGCACACGCCCGCTCGCCGCGTTCCTCGTCGTGGTGGATCGAGCCTGCGCATTCCGGACACTCGGATCCCCGACGCTCAGGAACGGTCTCGCGCTCTCCGTTCCGGGTCGATCCCCCGCCAGCCGTATCGACGATCGTCTGACTCATTGGTCTGTGTCCGCCGGAGTGCATTCCGGCCGTGTGATTGCCTCTCTTGGATTGCGGTGGAGCAACAGTATCAACGACCGGCGGATTCCCAGGCCGTGGGAATGGTCGGAGACGCGCGTCTCTCTCTCCGAGTCGTGTCCGCTGGATTCGAGGGGGCCGTTCAGGTGAGGGGCTGAAGAGTGATGCGGTCGCATTCCAGGCGGTTTCGGCTGAACTCAGCCGACTCACCGATGCTACCGCTCGCAGTCAGTCAGGCTTTGCGGAGCGAAAGGCGACGCCGTATGCGTCGCTTCGACGGAGTATCCGTCACCAGTTGGCAGGAGTCTGAACGTGAACGGTGGCTCTTCCCCTGTTGCCGATGAGTCGGCCAGAACGGGAGTCCGCGCCGAACCCCACCGATTTAGCGGTGGGTTGCTCAACTCGTTCGGATACTCGAGCGTGCGACTGTTACTGATATCGATTCCCTACTCCGATTCGGAAAGCAACTCGCCGACGTACTGGTCTTCCCACTCTCGGCGAGCCTCGAGTTCGCGCCGACCGCGAGCGGTGATCGTGTAGTAATTCGTTCGCTGGTCGAGTTCGCCTTTCTCGACGAGCCCTTTGTCGACGACCTCGTCGAGGTTCGGATAGAGCCGCCCGTGATGGATCTCCTTCTCGTAGTAGTCCTCGAGTTCGTCTTTGATCGCGAGGCCGTGCGGGTCGTCTTGCCCGGCGATCGTATACAGCAGGTCGCGCTGGAAGCCGGTAAGATCGTACATATCGGAATTTCTGCGTGTCGTCAGATAAGCTTTCCGAGAACAAACGAGTGGAGATAGCGTCGGGAACACGCGTTCACTCACGAAGCGTATCACGTTTCTCGAGGGGGGCTGACCAGCCGTTTGGGAGTCCATCAGGGGTGCCGGTGGCAGCTCGGTTATGACGCTGACCGTACTTTCACCATGTGACGCTTCTCAGCACGAACACAGCCATCTCGAGTACCCGCGAGGAAAGCACCATGACACCGCCGAAAACAGCTGATTAACTGCTAAACGCCGTTCTCGAATATCACTTTCACTCCGGTTGGCTCACGTATATACGGGGACCGACACAATACATGGCCTGAAGAGCATGGGTTCGGAGGCAGGTTCACACGTTCACGGATCACCTGTCACCAAACACGCGTCCGATTCCAGACAAATCCAGTCGGACGACACCGTGACCCCGTCATGACTAGTAACCTATGAGTCACGACCGCTCCGTCTCCGGTTCGCACCTCGGTGTAGCGATGACCGATCGCTGTGGTAGCTGTTGGTTTCGGCCGAACGCTGTCCCCGCGACAATTGGAGTCGGGCCGACTGTTCACCTGACGACTCCATCGTATCCAAATACCGCGTCGGAATTTCTATGATTAAATTAAAACACATTTTCACTCGAAACCGGGAGCAAACCCTGTTCGAATGCCGGCGCTGCGGGAAAAATGTGAGTGCAGATGCCGAAGCCTGCCCTGAATGCGATTCGGACGATATTATTCGATACGAGCTATAGTACCAACTGAAATGAGGCACATACCGGTCGGACGGTAACGATGCGATTAGCGTGGCAATCGTTTCAGTGCCTGCTATCGCTATTGCAGATCGCGCTTCGATTTGAGAGGAACAACGTTTATTCGTTCCGAGACGACACCACAGACAGATGGATCGAGACGGGGATCGAACCGAACACGGCGGGCCCGATGTCGATGCGGACCTCGAGGCGGACGATCACCGCGTCGAACTCGGACTGGCGTTGCTCGCCCGACTCGAACACGAATCGCTCCCACTGGCCGCAGTGATCGACCGCCTCGAGACGGTCACGAGCGATCCGACGGTAACTCGAACGATCCTCGATCGGGCCGAACTCCGCGGCCTCATCGAACGCGATGACGGGATCGTCCGCCCGAAGAGCCGTCAGTACGTCCGCTTCGAACAGGATGTCTGTACGAAAGAGGGTGAGTTTACCTGTCGGCGCTGTGGCTCCGGGCTATCAACCGGTTACTTCATCGATCTCGAGGCGGGCGAACTCGGTCCCTTCGGCTCTTCGTGTATTCGAAAAGTGACCGGACGTGAGGACTAACCGGGTTTCATCGGTGGCTGAGAGCGGATCACTTCACAGCACCCGGTTCCACCGTTCAGTGGCGCACGGAAACGACGCTACCGACCCTGCCGGAGTTCCGCGATCAACTGCTCGATCGTCTCTCCCTGTTTCTCTATGATCTCGCTCTGGCGCTCGACCGCCACCTCGAGTGCGTCGAGGCGCTCGAGGAGTTCGGGATCGGTTCCGGCTGTGGCTTCGGGGGTGTTAACATCGGTATGCTCCGCGGGATCGGCAGCACTGGCCGACGCATCGATATCGTCGCCCGCGTCGAAGAGGGAGGCGGTCTCCGTGGTTCCCACCGGGCCGTCACGGTCGCGATCCGCGGTCGCCGATGCCTGGTTCGACGTGGACTGTCCGCCGTCGCTCTCGTTTGACTGCCGTCCCGGTTCGGCGGTCGTAATGTCGTCCGTCTCGCCGCCGGCGAGTGGATCCGTGCTTCCCGACCCGGCAGCATCGCGTGCCGCTTCGACGGTCGCGTCGTGATCGTCCGGTTCGGGCGGATCGGCGTCGAGGGGGTCGACGCCGCCGCCGAAGTCGACCGATCCCCCACGACTGGTATCGTCCTCGTCGTCCCTGCCGACCGCCTCGTTGAGTTCCTCGAGCGAGCCGACATCGTGGTAGTCGAACAGGGCTCGTTGCAGTCGTTCCCGGAGATCGTTCGCTTGCTCGTTCGGGGCTTTGATCCGCTGGGGTCGCCCGTCGACGGTGAGGACGATCTGGGTGGCAACGCTACCGTCTTCGAAGGCGAGTTGCGTCACGTCCTCGAAGTGGTACTCCTCGAAGTCGCCATCCCAGACCGCTCCACCGATGTGTTTGACGAGCCGGTCGCTCGTGATGATCAGGGTCAGTTCGCTGAACCGATAGGTCTTGACGACCGTCTCGCCCGGATCGGTGATCCCGTTGCCGTTCAGCACGCCGGCGAGGACGGGATGTAACACGTCGTCAGTGACGCTCGAGGGAATCGAAAACGTCCGCTCCCCGTCGAGGGCGTACTCGAGCGTAACCTTCGTCTTGCGACGGCCTTCGGAGAGCGTCAGTCGGTCGGCGTCGTGGGGGTATTCGTCGGCCGATTCGTCGCTCAAAAGGCCGTCTGCACGGTAGACGATGGTCCGTGTGGGCGTGATAAAGAGCTCGTCGTCGCTGCCAAGAGAGACGCGCGCTGCGATCTCTTCGTCATCGAGAGTAGAGTTGACGATGCCGGGAACGCTCATGCACTGGCGTTCGTAATACCGTATGATAAATCCGTGGGTCCGCGTTGCACGGCGGCTTCGAATACAAAGCTTAAAGAAATGCACCCCACTACTCGTAACCGAGCCCGGGTGGCTTAGCTGGACATAGCGCCGCACTCATAGGGTTCAGAGATTCGGTGCGGTTTCGCCTTGGAAGCCTCCGTGTCCCTCGAGGACTGCCGAGCCTCGAACCTGGGACATGCGGAGATCGAGGGTTCGGAGCCCTCCCCGGGCATGCTTCTCAATTCCATTACGAGTCGAAGACGAGTGATAACTCTGAGAAGCATGCCCGGGGAGGGCTCCGAACCCGGTGGTCTTCACCGAGCGAAGCGAGGTGAAGGCAGGAAAGACGAACGGAGTGAGTCTTTCCGTGGTTCGGAGCCCCCGGGCATTTTCCACGAGGCAGTCACGAACCCAGTGAGTGATGACGCTGCGAAACTCCCCGGAGAGGCGGAGGGTCCGGTGGTCTCCGGGCGATCCACAGGTATAACTTTCACCCGCGAATACCCGACTGCGAATGGTCGTCGCCGCCACCATCGCGGTCGTGTTGCTGTTCGCCCTCGTCAGTCGGCACCGATCGCGGCTGTACCGCGTTGCCGGCGGTGTCGCCCTCGCGGGGCATCTCCTGTTCGCGATCGTGGTTCTTCCCCTGCTGCCCTACGACTGGGACATTGACGTGTTCCATTCGATAGCCGTGGGCATCCTGGGCGGTGGCGACACAAGCTCCCTTTCGTCGCTCGATGCGTTCGGTACGGTCCAAGCCGTCCTGTACGCCGTATTCGGGACCGATCCGACGGTACTGGCAGTCTTCAACGGACTGCTGGCCGTGCTGATTCCACTCCCGGCGTGTTACGTCGCCCGGCGACTCTACGACCCGTTGGAGTCGACCAACGGCCTGCTACTCGTGCTCTTGTTTCTCCCCTTCCCGTTCCTGTTCAACAGCCTCCCGATGCGCGATGCGCTCTCGACACTGGCCGCAGTAACGCTCCTCTCCATTTGCGTGCGAGCGATCATCGACCGTCGGTACTGGTGGGCGCTTACCGCGCCGCCGCTCTGGGGACTACTGTTTTTGTTGCGGGAGGAACTGGCGCTGCTGATCCTACTCGGCGTAGCGGGGGCGCTCCTCGTCGCCGCGATCAGGCGGATCGCCGACCGAGATGTTTCGCTGTGCTCGCTGGCGCTGTCCTCGGTTCCGGTCGGCGTCTGTGGGTTCGCGTTGTTCGCCGTCTTGTTCCCCGTCGACGCGCTCAACGCACGGCTACAGTACCGGGCGATGGGCGGTGCGGCGTACCTCGAATTCATGCAGTACGAGTCGTGGCTGGACGTGTTGCTGGCCGCGCCGGTCCGCGCTATCTACTTCCAGTTCGCGCCCTTCCCGCTGCACGTCACCTCGACGTTCGATCTCGTCGCCATACTTTCGCTGCCGCTGTTGATCGCGCTCGCCGTGATGACTTACCGGTCGATCCAGGCCGTCGAAACCGATTCCCTCGTAGAGATTCTCCTCGGTATCGTGTACGTCGGCGGTATCGTCGGCTACGGCTTGATCGACTCGAACTTCGGGACGACACTCAGACACCGCTCGGTGTTCGTATTCCTGCTCGCCGTGTTCAGTGCACCCATTCTCGAATCGTGGTTCCGCTCACTCCGTCAGCGGGTCGACGAAGCGATCTATCAGCGCCGCAAGACAGACGAAAAACAGTGCGAAGCTCAGGAACTTGACACCAGCCCCGAGGTTCGATCTGAACACCGAGACCACGCTCACTAGTACGAAGACGGCAAGACTACCGAGCAACACCCGCTTGCTACCCAGCAGCGAGATAACCGTGCTACTGTCCGTCCACCGGTGTAGCGTCTGCAACGCGTCGTACGTTCTCGACTCAGAGAACGGTTCGAGGCCCCGGCCCATCGGTCGGTCCGAAGTACGGCCGAGCCGCACATAACTGTTGATACTCCGACGACGACTCAGTCAAGTAGTCCCTCGAAGCGCCGTTCGAGGCTGTCAGCGACGTGTTCCCACGTGTACCCCTCTTCGATCACGTAGGACCGGCAGGCTCCCCCCGCACTCGTACGTTCCGCCTCTCCCACTCGCGCCCACGAAGCCAGTCGCGCGGCCAGGGCGTCGGCATCGCCCGCGTCGACCAGCAGCGGCTCCGTGATCGCCGATCGACGCTCCAGATTTCCGAGAATTTCCGGCGTCGCGCCGGCTCGCGTCCCGATCACGGGCGTCCCTGCGGCCAGCGCCTCGAGCGTCGCGAGCCCGAACCCCTCGAGTTCGAGCGTCGGCAGAACGAACACGTCCGCGCCGGCGTACAGGGACGCCAGTTGCTCCTCCGGAACGTATCCGAGGAACGTGACGGCCGAGTCGATACCGAGACGGTCGGCTCGCGCGCACAGTTCGTCGCGCAGCGGGCCGTCGCCCCCGATGTAGAGGTGTGCGTCGTCGCCGTCCGCGACGACCGACGCGAACGCGTCGAGCAGGGTCTCCAGACCCATGCGCGGCGTGAGACGGCGAACTGTGAGAAACGAGGTTTCGTCCTCGGCGAACGTCTCCGGGCCGGGGCCGTCGATCGGGGCGAACCGCTCGACGTCGACGCCGCCCGGGACGACCGAACAGGATGGCGCTCCCGGGTGGTGGTCGCGGAAGCGCTCGCGCATGAACTCGCTCAACACGATGGCGGCGTCGCTGTGGTCGAGCACGCGAGCCTCGATTCGGTGACGAAGCGCGCGGTTGAGCCGGTGCCACGGCGCCGCCCACCGGCTCGGGGCGACCAGTCTGTCGCGGTACTCGACCGCCCAGAGCCCGTGGATCGTGTACGTTCGGGGGATCCGATTCGAGATTGCCCGGTCGACGCCGAACGAACTCAATGCGCCGTGAAAACTGACGACGTCGACGGGGGCGTTCGACTCGATCGACGCCACCGTTCGATCGATTTCCCGCAGCGTCGCCGGGAGTCGCGGAATCGACGCGTCGTACCGGTATACGTCCATCCCGTCGACCGTCTCTCGCGCATGCGCGTCGCCGCGCAGCCTGGTGACGACCGAGACGTCGTGTCCCCGTTCGACGAGCTCGCGACCGACTTCGTAGTTATACCGCCCGGAGCCGGTCGCTTCCGGGTCGGGATAGAGGTTGTTCGTCGCGGAGAGGACGTGCATACGCGGTCTCGATAGCGGCACGAAATCAGTGTTCCGTTCGAGAGGCGCCCGTGCGGTCGTGTTCGGCCGTGCCCCCGACCGTCCCGAACGGATGGCGAAACACTAATCCTGCGGCTCTGGCGAGATAGTGACACATGGACACGCGTTCGCGACTGTCCCGTGCACTCCGCACCCCGATCCTGTTTTGCCGACACGCCAACCGGCTGTATCACCGCCGGTTCGGCCGCCGCGAGTGCAACGAGGACGGCGTGGATCCGTTCGAGGCCGACTGGGACAACCTCTTCGTCCTCGACGCGTGCAGGTACGACATGTTCGAGCGCCGGGCGGAGCTGCCGGGCCGGCTGGAACGCGCCGAGTCCCGGGCGTCCACGACCGTCGAATTTCTCCGCGCGAACGTCGACGGCCGAGACCTCAGCGACACCGTCTACGTGACCGCGAATCCACAGCTCTCCCAGCACCGCGAGTCGATCGATGCGCGGTTCGCGGCCGTCGTCGACGTCTGGCGTGCGGACGGGTGGAGCAACGAACACGGCACGGTGCTCCCCGAAACGGTGACCGAGTACGCGCTCCAGGCCGCCGAGGAGTACCCGAACAAGCGCCTCGTCGTCCACTACATGCAACCCCACTACCCGTTCGTTGGGTCCGACGCTGACTTCGACGGCGGGGACTTCTCCGACCCGGAGGCGACCGAGGAAAACGTCTGGGTACAGCTCTTACAGGGACAAACCGACGTGGACCGGGACGAAATTTGGGAACTCTACGACGGCAACCTCGACCGGGCGCTTCCCCACGTCGAAGACGCCATGCGAGAACTCGGCGGCAAGACGATCGTAACAGCCGACCACGGCAACATGGTCGGCGAACGCGCGTTCCCAATCCCGTTTCGAGAGTGGGGACACCCTCGCGGCGTGTACACGCCGGAGCTCGTCGACGTGCCGTGGCTGGTATACGAGAGCGGGGCCCGCCGGACGATCCGCGCGGCGACTCCCGATGATCGCGACGAATCGCCCGACGACGACGTTGTCGCCGAACGGTTGCGCGATCTCGGATACGCCGAATGACCACCACGAGGGAGACGGCGTGAAACTAGGCTTCGTCCACCCGAGCTATCCGAAGAGCGAGGGAACGGGCGCGACGCACAGCGCTTCGCGCATCGTGTTCGAGCTGGCCGATCGCGGCCACGACGTGACGGTGTACCCCTGGGAGCGACCGCCCGAGGACGCCGCGATCGACGCCGACGTTTCGATTCGCCCGCTCGAGCTATCGGGCTACCCGTACCACTCAGCGTTCCAGCTCAACGACGCGCTCCGGAAGCGCGTCGCCGAGTTCGACGAGTATGACGTCGTGCACAGCTACGTCATGAACAGTATGCCGGTACTGGGCGAGATCGCCGCGCGAACGAGTGCGGCAACGGTCGTAACGCTGAACGCCTACGGCGGGATCTGCCCGAAAAACGATCTCCGCTACATGGACCGCGAGCCCTGCACTAGCAATGGGCTGGCCAAGTGTACGGCCTGCTCGCTCGCGACCAGCGGCAGCCACGACGAGGACGGCCCGCTCTATCGCTCGGCGAGCAGGCTCGGTTACCTGAAGCTGATTCGAGAGGGCGAACGCATGGTCGACGAGATCGACGCCTACCACGCCCTCTCGCCGCACATCGAGGCCACGTACGCCGACTTCGGGTTTCCGCCCGAGCGGCTGACCGTGATTCCGAACATCCTCGACGAGCGGTTCAGTCGCCCGCACGAGAGCGACTTCGACGCTCCCTACGACCTGCTGTACGTCGGATCGCTCGACGAACACAAGGGTGTCGACCGACTCGTCCCGATCCTGAACCGACTGAACGACCGGGTCTCCGGGGCTGTCCGGCTGACCGTCGTTGGCGATGGTGGCCACCGGACAGACATGGAACAACGGGCCGCGGACAGCGCCATTGAGGACCGCGTCACGTTCACCGGGTGGCTGCCGAACGACGACCTCCCGGGTGTGTTTGCGGCCCACGACTGCTTCGTCTACCCCGGCCGGTGGGACGAGCCGTTCGGCCGCGTGTTCCTCGAGGCGCTCGCGACGGGGACACCGGTCGTCGCCAGCGATGTCGGCAGCGTCGCGGAGATCGTCGGCGACGGCGGCGTCACCACCGACGGCTCCGTGGACGGGTTCGTCGCCGCGCTGCGTGACCTGTTCGACGGCGAGAAACTAGCGACCCGCTCGTCGGCGGCCGGGCGCGAGGTGGCGGCCTACCGTGCCGAGACTGTCGTTCCGCAGTTCGAGGAGCTGTACGAGCGCGTGATCGAACGGTGAAGTCGCCTCATCGGCTCTGTGCCGCGTAGAGGTCGGCGTACTCCCCGTCGTTCTCGACGAGTTCGTCGTGGGCCCCGACCTCCGAGATTTCTCCGTCCTCGAGCGTGTAGATGCGGTCAGCGTTCTGGACCGTGGTCAACCGGTGGGCGACGGTGACGACGAGATACTCCCGGTCCATCGTCTCGATCCCCGCTTGAACGTCTTGCTCCAGGTTCGAGTCCAGATCGCTCGTCGCCTCGTCCAGCAACAACACGTCCACGTCGTCGAGCAGTGCCCGGGCGATGGCGACGCGCTGTTTCTGTCCGCCCGAGAGCCGCACGCCGTCGTCTCCGACCTGCGTCTCGTAGCCGTCCGGAAGGTCGTCGAGGAACTCGTCGACCTGGGCGATCTCGCAGACCCGCTCGACCTCCTCCCAGGAGGCGTCCCTGTCGGCGATCGTCAGGTTGTACTCGAGTGTGTCGTCGAAGATGTAGGGGTCTTGCTCCACGACGGCGATGTGGTCGCGCCACTCGTCGATATCCATCTCGCCAATCGAAACGCCGTTCGCCCGGATCTCGCCGTCGGTCGGTTCGTGCATCCGTGCGAGCAGCGAGATGACGGTCGACTTCCCCGCCCCCGACTGGCCCACGAAGGCGACGAACTCCCCACGGTCCACCGAGAAGTCGACGGTACGGAGTACCTCGGTATCCTCGTCGTAGGCGAAGCTCACGTCGTCGAAAGCGACCGATTCGATCGTCCCGGGGACCTGGCGACAAGCGGTGTCGGGCTCGGCGTTGCCAGCGAGATCGCGCGTGAACTGGCGCGTGCGAACGAGATGCGGAAGGTCCTGCTCGATCCGGTAGAACAGTTCGTTGGCCCGACTCGCCTTGGGCCCCAGCCGGAACATCGCAAAGAGGAACAGGCCCAGCGAACTGAGCGTCAACTCCACGTACGTAAGCGAGACGTAGATGAGCGCGAACACCGACACTGCGACGGTCAGCTGATAGGCGTTGTCGATCGCGGCTTCGTTGCGACGGAGCTTCACGCGCGCTCGAGTATACTTGTCGACCGCTTCGACGAAATCACCGTACAGTTCGTCGACGAGGCTGAAGATTCGGCTCTCCCGCATTCCCTGCGTGCCAGCCTGGGCGGCTTCCTGGCGTTGCTCGTTCGCGTCCGCGACCCGGTTGCCGATGTCGTAGCCCGGTTCGACGACGACGCGCAACAGCACCGTCACGCCGCCGAGTACAATGACCGTGAGGATCGTAAGTACCGGCGAAACGGCGAACGCGATGAGTCCGTAGACGATGCCGAGAAAGGACTGCTCGACGAACAGGACCAGCCGCTCGATCACTTGGCCCGCGTAGAACGTCTGGGTGATAATCGCGTTCAGTACGTCGTCGGATCCCGTTTCGTCGAGGTACGCGATGTCGGCGTCGAAGGCGTTTCCGAACGCCTCCGTCTGGAGGTCCCTGATGTAGGACATCCGGAGCGTCTCCCGGAACCACGCCACCAGAAAACTCGCCGTGAACCGGACGATCATGACGGCGGCGACGCCCAGTACCGCTGTCCCGAGCGTGAGCGGCACGTTTACGGTCTGGTAGACTGCCGCGAAGATCCCGGCAATGCCGCCATCGGTGGGCTGGCCGCCCGACTGGACCAGGTCGATGATCGGGAGGATAAAACTCAGTCCGACCCCTTCGAGCACGGCGGCGATGATCCCGAGACCGACAATCGCGCCCGTGAGCTTCGGGTCGTATTCGAGAACGCTGACCAACGCGTCGAGTTTTTCGCGCCGCGAAGCGGGAGGGGCATCAGGCTCTGGCATACGAAAGACTGTATCTACATCGCTACTCCCGGCTGGGGCGTATAAATCCATTCATCTCCATACCGGCGCTGTCACGGCGTGAGGGGCGTGGTTTAGGTGCGCCAAATGATATGTGAAAGGCTTTTACCGAGGACCGAAGATTCACGAGTAGTTCAAGATCCGAACCATGGACACGGCAACAGAGCGACCGTCCGTCTGGGGGAACTCCCCGTGAACGTCATCGACGAGAACGGCCGACTGTTCGGTCGCGTCAACGTCTACGACGCGCTGGTCGTCTTACTCGTCTTGGGGGCGATCGTCGCGGGCGTCGTTTTCCTCGATCCGCTCGGTGGGGGCGACAGCGCCGGCGGAAACGGCGGCGAGTCCGCCACGCGCTATGCGACGGTCGACCTCGGCAATCGGTCGCCGGCGGTCGCCGAGCGAATCACCGACGGTACGACGTCAGCGCCCGACCTCACGATTACGGACACGTACGTGGGCCCCGCGGACGGCGAGAACCTCTCCGTCGTCGTTCGGGTTCGCATCGACGGCACGCTCACCGACGGTGAGGGGAGCGACGGACGGTCCATCACGTTCGCAGATACCCGAGTACAGCGCGGTAGCGACCTCGACATCGAGACGGCGGAGTACGACGTGGCTGGTGAGGTGCTGGAACTGAGCACCGAGGGGGAGACGCTGAACACGAGTACGCTCCCTGTCCTCATCAGAGCGGACCTGGGACCGTCGACGGCTGCCCTCGTCGACCGCGGCGACACCTACCGGATCGACGGCCGGACGATGGCGACCGTCGAGCAAGCGGTCGTCAACCCGAGGACGAACCGGACGAACCGGACCGACCTCGTGGGACTCTCCCTGCGCACGATCCGATACGACGGCGCCACCTACTTCGGGGCCGACCGAGTGCTTGTCGACCGGCCGCTCGAGTTCCGGACGGACCGATACGCGTTCTCCGGTACGGTGGCGCGATGGGGGAACGCCTCGCTGCCCGGTGAGCCGGTCGAACGGACCGTCACCGTAAGAGCCGCGAACGTCCCGCCTCACGTCGCCGACCGGATCGAAGCGGGGATCGTCGAGCGCCGGGGGAACGCGACGATTGCACGCGTCATGGACGTACGGACCGAACCGGCGTCGGTCGTTCTCACGAGTGCGGACGGGAACATCTACGAACGCGAACACCCCCGGAATGAAGACGTGTTCCTCACCGTCGAGTTGCGAGCGCGATCCACCGGCGACGATCTTCGGTTCCGGACGCGTCGAGTGCGGGCAGGGACCACCCTGTCCCTGGACTTCGACACTGTCTCGGTCGTGGGAGAGGTGTTAGAAGTTCAATAGTAGTGAAATTCCCGGAACCTCCGTTACGGGTATTCGGCCGTCTGAGGCGTCGACTGTGGAATCTAAATACTTTTAAGGCTTGCCTAAAAATGTGCGGGCAAGAGATCGAGAGATGAACGCTCACACGATGAACCGACCGTTCAGAGCCGTCGTCCGGCGGGTGGACCGACGGGGTGAAGCAGTATGACCGGACCGCGGGAGACGGTGCGGTCGGGGTACAGTTATCTCACAACCGATCCCGACCTCGAGAAGTCCATCGGTTTCCGGGAGGTGGATCCGGACCGCGACCTCGGTCGCCTTCACGCGTGGCTCAACAGCGATCACGTCCTCCCCTACTGGGAGCAGGACGATCCGCTGTTGCAGGTACGGGAGACGATCAACGAACGGGCGCGAAACGAGGACCAGACGCTCTACATCGGCTATCTGGACCACACGCCAATGAGCTACTGGGAATCGTACTGGGCCGCCCGAGATCGGATCGGCGACTACTACGACGCGGACCAGACCGATCAGGGGATCCACTTACTCATCGGCCCCCCCGAGTACCTCGGCGAGGGGTACGGGGCCCCGCTGGTGCGGGCGATGGTTGGCTTCCAGTTCCAGCACCCCGAGACGGAGCGCATCGTCACCGAACCGGACATCCGGAATGAGCGGGCCATCCGCGTGTTCGAGAAATGCGGCTTCGAGGCCGCACACGAGGTCGATCTGCCGGACAAAACTGGACTGCTCATGTTCTGTGACCGGGACCGCTTCGAGGAGGGGGGCGCATGACCGACCACGTCCACGACCTCCTCGGCATCGGCGTCGGCCCGTTCAACCTCGGACTCGCGGCACTGATCGACGACGCAGCCGCCGACCTCGACGTCGCCTTCCTCGAGCAGAAGCCGGCGTTCAACTGGCACGAGGGAATGCTCATCGAGGGGACGACACTCGAGGTCCCGTTCCTCGCGGACCTAGTTACGATGGTCGACCCGACGAACCCCTACAGCTACCTCAACTACCTCCGCGAGCAGAACCGCCTCTACGAGTTCTACTTCTACGAGGAGTTTTTCATCCCGCGCCGCGAGTACAACGACTACTGCCGGTGGGTGGCCGACCAGCTCCCGTCCCTGCGCTTCGACCAGCGGGTCACCGACGTGCGCGAGGACGACGGGGTGTTTGTCGTCGAGACCGTCGATTCGGTGACGGGCGACCGGGCGAGCTACGCCGCCGAGGACGTAGTCATGGGGATCGGTACCCAACGTCATATCCCCGATCAGTTCGAGGACTTCCTCGGCCCCGACGTGTTCCACTCGGCGTCGTACCTTCACAACCGTGACCGGTGTCTCGACGCCGACTCCATCACGATCGTCGGCTCCGGACAGAGCGCGGCGGAGGTGTTTCGCGACCTCGTCGAGCGCCAGCCCGACCGAGCCTACAGCATCGACTGGATCACCCGGTCGCGTGGCTTCTTCCAGATGGCCGACGCCAAACTGGGCCACATGATCTACACGCCGGACTACATCGACTACTTCTACGATCTGGATCAGGAGACAAAAGACCAGTTGCTCGGGTCACAGGACCTCCTCTACAAGGGGATCGACGGGGAGACGAGCGCGAAGATCTACGACGCGCTCTACCGGAACTCCATCGGTGACGCCGAGCCCGACGTCGGACTGCTCGCGGCGACCGAGATCACCGATATCGGGCCGGCCCGGTCGCCCGGCGAGGGCTACCAGTTGATCTGCGAGCAGTGGCAGGAAGGCGACCGGTTCCTTCACGAGAGCGAGGTGGTGATCCTGGCAACCGGCTACACCCGGACCGATCCGCCCTTCCTCGCACCGCTGGAAGACCGGATCCGGCGCGACGACGAGGGGCGACTCACAATCACTCGCGACTTCCGTCTGGAGACCGACGGGCTCGCGGGCGAGATCTTCGTCCAGAACGCGGAGTTGCACACCCACGGCCTCAACGCGCCCGATCTGGGTCTGGGACCGTACCGAAACGCCACCATCGTCAACGCGGTCGCCGACGAGGAGGTCTACGAACCCCGTAGCGCCGACACGTTCCAGCGCTTCTCCGTCGACGATTTCGTGGCCGAACGCGGGGCACACCGGCTCGAGTCGGCCGCGCCGAAGCCGAGCGACGGGGCTTGAGATGGTCGGTCTCTCCGGTGTATTCGGCGGGGACGCTCACAGCGTCGAGGTGGAGACGGTCCCCGAGACCATCGCCGGTGGCGAGGTGGCCGACACCTACCGCGAACACGGGGTCGTCATTCGCGCGGCGTTCCACGAGGGGACGGCAACCGACCAGCCCGCCGAGACCGACGACGGGTCGCTCGTGTGGATCTGGGGCGAAGTGTATAGCGTCACCGACGAGGTCGGCGAGCGGCGCTCGGTCGACCCTAACGAATCGGCACAGGTCTGTGCCCGGCAGTATAGCGCCCACGGTCTCGACTTCGTGTCCCGTCTCGACGGCGAGTTCACCGGTTGCGTCTACGAACCGGCCGCCGACACCGTTTCGTTTTTCACCGATCGGCTCGGTGCGCGGCCGCTGTACTACGCCCGCGGGGATGACGGCCTCGCGTTCTCGACGGCCGTCCAGACGGTGCCCGTACTGCCGGGGTTCGAGCCGGCGTTCGACGAGCGATTCCTCGCGGAGTATCTCTACTGTCGGCGCACGTTCGGCACCAAGACGCCGATCACGGGACTCGAGCAACTGCCGCCGGCGACGATCCTGACCTGCTATATCGAGAGCGGCGACACCGATCGCCGTCGCTACTGGGAGCCCCGATACCGGCCCCAAGACCGACCGTTCTCGTACTTCGTGCGGGAACTCACCGACCGATTCGAACGGGCGGTCCACGACCGGACGCGAGACGACCGCGACCACGGCCTCCTGCTGAGTGGCGGGAGCGACTCTCGAGCGGTGCTGGCGGCTGCCGACGAGCCACTCACGGCCTTTCACCTGGGCGACGGCTGGAATCGCGAGGCACGGATCGCCCAACGGGCGGCCGACGCCGCCGACTCCCGATTCGAACTGCTGAATCGCGGGCCAAACTACCACGCCACGCTACTGGAGCGGGCCGGACCGATTCAGGAGTTCGTCGGGCCATTTCATACGGGTCACGCACTCGGGTTCGCCGATGAAATCGACGCCGAGGTCGACACGCTACTGACGGGTCTATACAGCGACGATCTCTTCGGATCCTGGAGCATCTCGCAGGCGACGCTTCAGCTCCCTTTCGACATCCAGTTCTGGTTCCCGTTCGAGCGCCTACCGTCGACCATCGACGACTTCGTATGCGAGCAGGTGACCGCTGGGCCCACGCGCCGGCCCGACTTTCTCGATGCGGCACCGCTCGAGGAGATCCTGCGCGAGAACATCCGGTTCGAGAACGGCGAGGTGGAGTTCCACGGCGTCGGCTACGAGTCGGTCGAACAGCTCAGCCTCAATTCGACGTTGTATCCGATCACGAACGGGATCGGATTCGACCTGTTCAGCGCAGTACAGATCGCGCCAACGCGGAACCCGTTCCTCGACCGCCGACTGGTGGATCTGGCCCTCTCGATGCCCCTGAAGCACCGATTGCGCCGCGACCCGCTGCACCGAGCAGTGGACCGACTCGACGGCTCGCTGGCCGATATTCCGCACGCTTCGTCGCGCGTCCCGTTGAAACATCCCAAGGCGGCGCACGTGGTCGGCAATCGCGCGATGAACCTGTTCGACAAACTCGACTGGACCGGTTCGTATCGGACGCAGGGACCGTGGCAGGACAAAAACGAAGTGATCAGAACCCACGACTTTGTGGGTCGGGCGCTGGAGCGACACGAGGAGACCGGTCGACGGCTACCCGGCCTCGACTGGGATGCGGTGCGTGACACGTATCGACGTCACCGCGCGGGCGAGACGAACGCCGCCGAGGAACTATACCGGCTGGTCACCGTCCTCGAAATGCCGCTTACGGGACGAATTGTCGGCGATTGATACGGATTTTGCCGGTCAGTTCAGGCGTGACCGCAGAATGGTTCGCGGCACATCGGTACAGTAGACCGTATGTGGGGACGATTGACGGATCTCAGGCCGACGGGAACCACACCAGCGGGTGGTTCGCGACGAGTTCGACGCGAACCGACTCGCCGATGTCGAACACCTCCGTGTGACCGTGAAGACACTGTATGGTATCGCCGCTGTCGGTCTCGACGCGGTAGATGAACGACGGGCCCTGGTACTGGCGTCGCGTGATCGTGCCGTCGGCCTCATCGGTCGTCGTCGGGCTCACGCGGAGGTCGTCGGGGCGAACCAGCACGTCGACCGTCGCCTCGTCGGACAGCGCCCCCCAGTCCGATCGATCGACGCCGACGAGCGCGTTGGTGTCGAGCTGGCCGACATCGGTCACGAGCACGCCGTCCTCGACGCTCGCCGAGAGGAACCCGGCACGACCGAGGAAGGAGGCGACGAACCGCGAAGCCGGACGCTCGAACACTTTTGCCGGCCGCCCGACCTGTTGGAGTTGGCCATCGTGCATCACGCCGACACGGTCGGCGACCGACAGCGCCTCTTCTTGATCGTGGGTGACCCAGATCGTCGTGACGCCCGTCTCGTCGATGATCCGTCGGATCTCCTCGCGCATGGAGACGCGAAGGCTCACGTCGAGGTTCGAAAGCGGTTCGTCCAGCAGGAGAACGTCGGGCTCAGGTGCCAGCGAGCGCGCGAGCGCGATGCGCTGTTTTTGTCCGCCCGAGAGCTCGCTCGGGCGATCGTCGCCGTGGTCCGACAGGTCGACGAGGTCGAGCAATTGCTCGACGCGGGCCTGACGCTCGCTCTCGGACCACTCTGAGAGCCCAAATCCAACGTTTTCGGCCGCCGTCAGGTGCGGAAAGAGCGCGAAATCCTGAAACACCAGCCCGATACCGCGCTCTTCGGGCGGTACGAACGTCCCGTCGACGTCAGCGAGGACGCGGTCGCCCAGTTTGATGGTTCCATCGTTTGGACGTTCGAGCCCGCCGATCAACCGTAGTGTCGTGGTTTTCCCGCAGCCTGACGGACCCAATAGCGTCAGCACTTCGCCGTCGCCGACGGAAACGGAAAGGTCCTCGACCGCCGTCTCGGTCGCGTACGACCGAGCGATGTTGTCCAGTTCGAGTACTGTCGATTGTCGAGGATCGTCGTCGGTGTCGGCGGTCGATATCGCCGGTTCAGACGATGCGAGCGATTCGCGGTTGTAGTTGTGTTCTGACATGAATTACTCCTCCTGTGAGAGGATGACGACCATCGAAAGACCCGAGACGACGATCAACACCAGCGCGGGGACGGCTGCGAACCCGTAGTAGCCGGATTCGCGGACGCTCCAGATGTACGTGACGAGCGTCTCGAAGCCTGTTGGGTGAAGCACCAGTGTTGCGGGCAACTCTTTCATCGTGGTGAGAAAGACCAGCGCCGCGCCGCCGATCACGCCGGGTGCGATCAGCGGGAGCGTGATCCGGCGGAACGCGCCCGCGGGCGTCCGACCGAGCGTTCGCGCAGCTTCGGTCAGACTCCGGTCGACGCGCAGCACCGACGACCGCGTCGACCCGACGGCCTGCGGGAGAAAGCGGATGACATACGCAAAGATCAACAGTGGGAGCGTCTGGTACAGCGTTGGGGTGACGTCGACGCCGAAAAGCAAGAGGTCGCCGACGGACGATTCGTAATAGACGGCGAAGAACACGAGCGCGAGACCGAGGACGATTCCGGGCATCGCGTACCCCACGTAGGTCATCCGGTCGAACAGCTCAGACAGCCTGGACCGATGTCTCGCGGCAAGGTAGGCAACCGGAACCGCGGCGGCCGCACAGACGACTGCCGCCGCCAGTGAGACGGACACCGAGTTAATCGCGAACTGCCACTGGAAGCCGACGCCCTGTCGGGTGGCCTGGCTCGGACTCCGGACCAGCCAGTGGGTCAGGACGGCCAGTGGCACGACGAGACAGAGGAAGACGATACTCGTACAGAATGCGAGCGCGGGGGCTTTCCACGCGCCCAGTGAGACCGTCGTGTCGCTCCCTGAACTCGCGCCTGTGCCGACGTAGGCCCCGCGACTCGAGTCACCGATTCGCGACTCGATCGAGAGGATCACTGCGGTGATCGCCAGCAACTGCAAGGAGAGCATGGCGGCTGTCTCGCGACCGAACGCGTTGTACTCGACGAAGATGACGCGGGTGAATACGTCCAATCGCATAAGCGACGGAGTACCGAAATCCGAGAGCGTGTACAGCGCGACCAGGAGAGACCCCGATGCGATCCCGGGTAGGAGTTGTCGAAGCGTTACGCGACTGAATGCTCGCCAGCGTGTCGTCCCGAGCGTCCGTGCGGCCTCGACGAGTTGCTGGTCGAAAGACAGCAGCGACGCCCGAGTCGTGATGAACACGTACGGATAGGTGTACAGCGTGAGCACGAGCGTCGTGCCCCAGAACCCGTAGACCGGTGGAATCGACTCGATGCCGAGGGGCGCGAGAGCGTTTGCGAGTTGTCCGCCGGGGCCGAACGCGGAGATGAAGGTAAACGCCCCCAGATAACTCGGGATGACCAGCGGCAGGGCGACGGCGATGGTCCAGAACCGCCGGAACGGGAGATCCGTGCGGACGGTGAGAAAGGCGAGCGGAACGCCAATGCAGATCGATGCGCCGGTGACGGCGGCGACGAGGCCGAGGCTCGTCAACAGGATCTCGACGGTCATCGGGCGCGCGACGATCGACAGCGCGTAGTCGGTGTCGACCTGGAGCACGCGCATGACGATCCACACGATCGGTGAGAGTACCACTGCGGCGATCGCACCGCTCAGGAGCGTCAGGCCGGTCGGATAGCCGTCCGTCTCCCCTTGGTCAAACCGTGACACTAGTCTATCGCCCACGGACATGTTAGAGTGCGCCTACCTCGCGCATGAGTTGCAGCGTCGGCTCGAGGTCCGCGAGCTGGGAGAGATCGAAATCCGGCGGGTTCAATTCGTCGATAGTCGGGAGGTCTCCGATCGGCGGGACGCTGGGGAGCAGCGGATATTCGTACCCCCGCGTCGCCAGGAACTCCTGGGCCTCGATGCTGAGCAGGTGATGGATGAAATCCACCGCCAGCGTCTCGTTTGCCGTGTTCTTGATGATCTCGGTTCCCGAGCAGTTCACGAGCGCGCCCGCGTCGCCCTGCGTGAACGCGAGATCGATCGGGGCGTTGGGACGCTCTTCGAACACGAGTCGCGAGTAGTAGTGATTTGAGAACCCAGCGCTCAACTCGCCGCTCGCGACCCTGTTGGCGACGACCAACTCGTTGTCGTACGTGTTGACGCCCTGTTCTTGCATCCCGTTGAGCCACTGGCGCGCTTCGCTTTCCCCGTCGATGAGTCTCATCGCGGTGACGAACGCTTGGAACGCGCCGTAAGTCGGAGCCCAGCCCATCGCGTTGTTAAATCGTGAATCCTGCGCGAACGTCAAGATGTCGTTTGGAATCTCCGACTCCGAGAACTCCTCCGTGTTGTAGGGAATGCTTCGGGCTCGACCCATGACCCCGACCCACTGATCCGTCGGGTGGTACGTGTCCGGAATTTCGGAGACGAGGTGGTCCGGGAGCGACACGGTCGCGTCGTTTTCGGCGACGATGCCGATCGATCCGGCGTCGATTGCCCAGAAGATGTCCGCCGGACTCTGGCCGGCGTTGACCTCCTCGCTGATGGTGTTCGCAAGCTGGGATGAGGGCGCCTCTCGGATGTTCACGATGAAGTCCTGGTACGTGTTCTGGACCCGCTTCATCAGGTTCGCGTACAGTCCGCCCTCGCCGCCGCCGAGGTAGACCGTTAGTTCGCCCCGCAGATCCGGAAGATCGAGCATCGACCGGCCGGTGTACTCCGAGGGGCGGTCGTCGATCAGCGGACCGGACCCCCGCCACTCTTCGAGGGAAAAGAGTTCGTCGACCGTGTACGTCTTGGGATCGGGTATCGATCCCTCTCGCTCGTACGTCGACTCGTCGCTGTTGCTGGCACACCCCACGAGCGACACGGCTCCGGTCGCCGTTCCGGTGAGTTTCAGGAACTGTCGCCGGCCCCGTCCGGTCGCGTCACTCCGGTGGTCGCCGCCTTCGTATTCGGCCATATACGCCGTATTTTTTGGCTACCCTAAAATGACTTTACATTCGCCGCCGGTCAGGGGTATCAGTCGACGGGCGTCCGTCTTCGGAAACGATGAACTTAACTCGTGAGCCTATCGATCCGGCCATGAACGCGCGTGAAAACGAGCATCATCATCCCCGTGTACAACGATCCAGAGGGGCTAGGAGTGACCGTCGACTCGCTCCTGAACCAGACTGCAACCGACTACGAAGTCGTCATCGCGGACAACGGATCGACCGACGAGACAGCGGCCGTCGGCCGGGAGTTCGCGCAGTCGGACCGTGTTCGCCACGTCGTCGAAGAGGACGTTCAAAGCTCTTACGCGGCTCGAAACGCCGGTATCGAAGTTGCACGTGGGGACATCCTCGGGTTCGTCGACGCGGACATGTGGGTCGAGACCGACTACGTCGAGTCGATCACCGACAAGATGACGGCCGACGACCGGGACTACATGGGGTGTAACGTCGAACTTGTGACCGACGACGGCACGATAGGCCGCTACAGATCTACCACCGGCTTCGACGTCGAAAAATACGTCCGAGAGAAGCGGTTCGCACCGACGTGCTGTGTCGTGACCCGCAAGCGGGTGTTCGACGCCGTCGGGCTCTTCGACAGCCGATTGCGTTCAAACGGGGACCTCGAGTTCGGCCGCCGCGTCCACGAGGCCGGCTTCGACCTCGTGTTCGAGCCCGACATCACGCTCTATCATCCCGCTCGGTCGACGGTCGGTGAACTTATCGCACAAAGTACTCGGATCGGCCGGGGTCGTGGAGAGATCCGGGCGTATCACGGCGATCGGTTCAGTGTGCAAACAACCCTGAATCCGCGACACTATCTCCCGGTAAATCCCATTGCGTTCCACGAGAGAGTGTCCGGAGCGTACCGCTCACTCACTGAATTTCTCCTGTGGTATCTGCTCGCGTGTATCCAGAAGTGGTCGATCACGGGGGGCTATCTGCGACAGACCGTCTCTTCGCCGATGGACGCACCGGATCCTCGTTGACCGTGAGGCGGTATAGTAGCCGTCATTCTACGGTCACGCTCTTCGCCAGGTTCCGTGGTTTGTCGATCGACCGACCTAATCGATTCGCCACCCAGTACGCCACCAGCTGTAACTGCACGTTCGCGAGGATCGGAGTGAGACGTGGTCCCGCGGTTGGCACCTCCAAGACGTGGTCTACATACCGATCGACGTCCGCGGGCGAATCAGTTACCGCGATGACGGGTGCATCGCGCGCCTCGACTTCCGTTACGTTCCCGAGCGTCCTCGTGGCGGTTGCGTCGCCGGTGACGAGCGCGAAAACAGGCGTCCGATCGCTCACCATCGCGAGTGGCCCGTGTTTCAGTTCGCCGGCCGCAAACCCTTCGGCGTGTTTGTACGTAATTTCCTTCATCTTCAGCGCACCCTCGCGGGCGACGGGCGCGTTGTACCCTCTCCCAATGAAGAAGTAGGCGTCGGCATCTTCGTACGTCTCCGCGATGGACCGGGCGTTCGACGTGTCCAAGACCCATTGGACTTGATCGGGAAGGGTACGCAATCGTTTGACCGGGGGTGCTGAACACGTCTCCGAGAGCACGCTGGCGAGCATCGCCAGCGCGACCTGCTGACTCGCGAACGTCTTCGTCGCGGCCACGCTGATCTCCGGGCCCGCACGGATGAGCATCGCGTGATCGCACTCCCGGACGGCTGAACTGCCGACAGTGTTCGTTAGCGCGAGCGTCGTCGCACCGGTGCGATTCGCAGCGCGGAGTGCACGCATCGTATCGGCCGTCTCGCCGCTCTGGGTTACACCCACGACGAGCGTCCCGTCGGACACTGGTATCGAGGCTGCGTCGTACTCGCTGGCGAGAAAACACTGAGCCGACACGTCCCACTCGCGCAACAGTTGCGCGCCGTAGCAGGCAGCGTGATACGAGGTTCCACACGCGACGAACTGTACCGGCCCGTCGCAGTCGAGGGATGCCAATTCCTCGATCGTCACGTCCCCATCTAGTTCAGTGACGCGCTGGCGAAGACACTGGCGAATCGCCCGTGGCTGTTCGTGAATCTCTTTGAGCATGTAGTGGTCGTACCCGCTCTTGCCGGCGTCCTCGGGATCCCACGCGACCGTCTCGATAGCGGTTTCGACGATGGCACCCTGTGCGTCGGTGACGACGATACCTGCAGGGTTGATCCGCGCGAACTGCCCGTCATCGAGGTAGACGACCCGATCCGTGTACTCGATGAACGCTGGCACGTCGCTCGCCAGATAGTGACCGTCGTCCCCGATTCCGAGCACGAGCGGTGACTCGTGACGCGCAGCGTATACCGTCTCGCTGTCGGAGAACACCGCCGCGATGGCGTAGCTTCCGTCGAGTCGGGAGACTGCCTCACGGAACGCTTCCTCGCGGCTGGCCCCCGTCGTGAGTGCATTCTCGATCAGATGGGGGATGACTTCGGTGTCCGTCGCACTCTCAAACGTGTGCTCACCGGCCTCGAGCTCGTCTCGGAGCGACTGGTAATTTTCGATAATACCGTTGTGGACCACGGCGACCGATTCGGTACAGTCCGTATGTGGATGGGCGTTCTCGTCAGTCGGTGGCCCGTGCGTACTCCAGCGAGTATGCCCGATTCCGGCCGTGCCGTCGATTCCCTCGTCCGGAACGGCGGCCTCGAGGGCCGACACCTCGCCTCGACGCTTGTAGACCATCAACGACTCGCCCGAAACTGACAGTCCAGCGGAATCGTAGCCGCGATACTCGAGTCCAGACAAGCCAGTCAGCAGGATATCACTGGCGACTCTCTCGGTCCCGGTGTAGCCGATAATGCCACACATCAGGGCCGTACCTCCGTCCCCTCGGGTATCGTTCCGCGGACGGTCGCACCGGTTTCGACCACCGCATCCGAGCCGACAATCGCGCCTGGGACATACGTGTTTCCACCCCGATCCGTCACGTGATCGGCAAGCAATGCACCGAGGTGTTCGTCTTCGAAGATACGATCGCCGACGCGGACATCTCCGGGTCCGCCGGGGATCGTCGTCCCGTTACCGATCGTTACGCCGACCCCAGTGACGCAATCGACGACGGTCGCTCCGGCTCCGATGCGCGTATCCGCATCGACGACGCTTCGCTCGACGACCGCGTTCGAACCGACCGTCGCGTTGTCGCCCAAACAGACGTACGGACCGACGACTGCTCCGGGACCGATTTCGCAGTCGGGGCCAAGGACGATCGGCTCGCGGATGACCGCCGACTCGTGGATCGTCGCGGATGTCTCGGTGGTCGCGCCCTTGCTGCCGTCGACGATGCCGGCCTCGAATAGTTCGAACGAGACACCGAGTAGGTCCCACGGATACGTTGCATCGGTCCAGAGCCCGTCCGAAATGACGCCTTGCACGACGGCGTCCGACGCGAGAAGTTCCTGGATCCCGTCGATCAACGACTGTTCGCCGGTACGCGGATCGGCGGCGCGAATCGCATCGAAAATACGGGAATCGAACAGATAGACGCCAGCGTTGAGACGATATGGGCGCTCGTCTTCGGGGTGTTCAACGATCGTCGTAACCTGTCCGTCACGAAGGAGGACACCACCGTACTCGCCGACATCTATGTGAGTAAGGAGGCCGAGCGTCGCCGCCGTAGTGGTCTTCCTGTGCGCGTCGAGAACGTCGGTAATAATTCCGTGCTCGACCAGTTGATCGCCATTGACGACTAACACTGGACCGTCGACCTCATCTTCGGCGGCGAGCAGTGCGTGGCCGCTCCCGAACTGATTCTTCTGTGTGACGTACGTCAACGGGACGTTCTCATACGTCGGACCGAAGTAGGTCTGGACGCGGTTCCGTCCGTAGCCGACGACGATCGTGATCTCCGTCACGCCGGCCGCGAGCAACTGATCGAAGACGTGCTCGAGGATCGGCGTGGTCGCAGCCGGCAGCATCGGCTTGGGCCGGTGTTGTGTCAGCGGGCGAAGCCGCGTCCCCTCGCCCCCGGCGAGGACGACAGCGGAGACCGAGTTCATGACCGTATCAGATGACGGTAACTCCTTAGTACTATTGTCTCGGTCGAATACCGCCTGTTACGGTGGGTATCAGCAATCACGTCCACCGGGCGACGTGAGTACGTGCTGTGTGGCACGGCCCGGCCGGTTCCCGTCGACAGAACGAATAGTTCGTTCCGAGATCCCAGGCGGACTGCGAACGTGCGGCACCCATCGACCGTGATTCGATAGCCGCCTGACCGTGTCGGATACCTATAGTAGCCACTGACAGTCACTGCACATCTGATCGCACGACTGGAGCGCGGTTCGGAGCGGGTGCGGTTCGGAGCGAGTGCGGTTCGGAGCGAACACAGTGAGCGAGAACCGCAGGAATGCGAACGGTGAGCGAAGCGAGCCGTAAGCGTTCGAAGTGAGTGAGCACCGCGGGCTGTTCAATCTCGGTTCAGTTGGTATTCTACACACGACGCGCTGGGACTCGAGTCTGCAAGAGTTAAACGGGCCGCGTTCCTAGGGGAGATGCGTGCCTTTAGTCCCCGTCCGAGCAGACCCATTCGGGTGCGATGACAGTACGGCGAACCCGGGCACGCGACAATAGTACTCCGGAGAACTCCCACGAGTTCTCCCGCCCGGCACGAGGGTTAGCCAGCCGACGCGGCACGCCGCCACGGGATGAGGCTGGACGTTAGTGTTCCGGGCGTACATCGATCGCGTAGAGAGATCGCTCTCGTTCGTCAACACACGACTTCTCCAGCCATCATCGGTTACCTGGTCCTCTCCGATACCAATCGATACGAGGGACGGTTCCAACACACAAGTAGCTACGTTTGACTCTGGTCGTCGCTTCAGTTAATAGTTTGCTGTAAAGAAACGACTCAGTAGAGTTGCTGACGGTTATATCGACCCCTTCAACTGCTCGTGCACGTTCCACTGTCGACCGTATCGCATCGAATCGATCATCCGCGTTGATATCGCCACTTCGGCGGTCGTAGTTCACCAACCCATGATCAACCAATCGCGGAAGATGGTTGTGTACTAACGACAGCGCCACCGTGTTCACCGCGTCTTCAGAAACTGTCTCGATCGGAATATCCTGTTTCCACCCAGCAATCTGGAGTGATACTCCGTTGGCGTTTGTGTACTCACGATCCAGTAAATAATACAGAACGTATCGACGATATGAATCGGACAGAAGCTCGCAAAGTGTGTCGAAATCCGCAGCGTTTACCCCTGTATCCATGTCTCGGCTTTTGGATGCTACTACATAAGTTCCGTTCGAAAAATACTTGATGTTGTTGGATAACGATTCGGCGGCTTTCGTATAGTATGCCAACCGATGACGTGTATAACTGCAGAAAACCCCACACAGCCAGCGCCGACGCGGTGGCTCTGTAGGGGGTGAAAGTATGAATTATGAGTGGAGGCGGCGAAACGGATTTCCCAGAGGCTCGCGCACTCCAGTACTCCCCGGAACGCTGGCGAGCTTATCTTCCGTGTTCGGGATGGGTACGGGAGGTACCTCGCCGCTGTGGCCGCCCTAACGCCGACCAACGGAATCGAACCGCTGTCATGCCAATATCGGTGGTGTGTCTCAAACCGTGTGTATGTGTAGTCCAGTTTACGTCCGGACCCGTTCTCGCGTCACGGATCCAATGCGATGTAATGTATGAATGTGTGGCTTGGCCAGTTAGTGCTCGCGGGCTCAACACCTCGTTGCCTTGGTGCGTACACCCCGAGTCTATCGATCTCGTCTTCTACGAGTGGCCTCAGTGGTATCTCTTTTCCAGGTGGGTTTCGAGCTTAGATGCGTTCAGCTCTTACCCCGTGGTGCGTCGCTGCCCAGCACGTGCCCTTTCGGACAGCTGGTACACGAGTGGCACCCATTCGTAGTTCCTCTCGTACTATACGAACGTTCCCGTCAGATACCGTAACACCCCCAATAGATAGCAGCCGACCTGTCTCACGACGGTCTAAACCCAGCTCACGACCTCCTTTAATAGGCGAACAACCTCACCCTTGCCCGCTTCTGCACGGGCAGGATGGAGGGAACCGACATCGAGGTAGCAAGCCACCCGGTCGATATGTGCTCTTGCGGGTGACGACTCTGTTATCCCTAAGGTAGCTTTTCTGTCAGCAATTGGCCGCATCAAGCAGCCTAATTGGTTCGCTAGACCACGCTTTCGCGTCAGCGTCGATCGTTGTGTTCGACACTGTCAGACTTCCGTTTGCTCTTGCGCTCTTCCTCGGGTCTCCGACCCGAGTGAGGAAATCTTGGGGCGCGCCCGATATCTTTTCAGGCGCGTACCGCCCCAGTCAAACTGCCCGGCTACCAGTGTCCTCCGCCAGGAGTGAGAGTCGCAGTCACCATCGGGTAGTATTTCAATGCTGGCTCGGTGGGCCGCTAGCGCGGCTACCTGTGTAATGCCTCCTACCTATGCTGCACAATGGCGACCACGTCTCAGTGACAGCCTGCAGTAAAGCTCTATAGGGTCTTCGCTTCCCCTTGGGGGTCTCCAGACTCCGCACTGGAACGTACAGTTCACCGGGCCCAACGTTGGGACAGTGGCGCTCTCGTTGATCCATTCATGCAAGCCGCTACTAAAGCGGCAAGGTACTACGCTACCTTAAGAGGGTCATAGTTACCCCCGCCGTTAACAGGTCCTTCGTCCCCTTGTACGGGGTGTTCAGATACCTGCACTGGGCAGGATTCAGTGACCGTACGAGTCCTTGCGGATTTGCGGTCACCTATGTTGTTACTAGACAGTCGGAGCGCCCGAGTCACTGCGACCTGCCTCTTCGCGAGGCAGGCATCCCTTATTGCGAACGTACGGGACTAACTTGCCGAATTCCCTAACGTCGGTTGCTCCCGACAGACCTTGGCTTTCGCCGCCATGAGTACCTGTGTCGGATCTCGGTACGGACAGTGTGCTCGCCTTTTCACGGGCTCTAGGTTGGCCTCTCTTACGCTATCCTACCATTCGTCCGCTTCGTACCATTACGGTTTCCACGGATTTCGATAGTTAGACTGGGCGAAAGCCCAGCAGAGGCGGCCCCAAAGCGTTGGCTTTGAGTGCACACTGGCATAGGAATATTAACCTATTTCCCTTTTGTCAATTTCGACTTACGGATTGACTTAGGACCGGCTAACCCTCAGCTGATCAGCATTGCTGAGGAACCCTTACTCGTTCGGTCGTCAGGGGTCTAACCCGACTAACGCTGCTACTATGACCAGAATTTTCGTTACTGAACGGTCCACACGATCTCTCGACCGTGCTTCCACCCGAACAGAACGCCAACCTACAAGATTGCGGTATGAACCGCACTGCTAGGTCTCGGTGGTAGACTTGAGCCCCGATCATTTTGGGCGCCTCAAACCTCGGCCGGTAAGCTATTACGCTTTTCTTAGAGGGTAGCTGCTTCTAAGCTCACCTCCCGGCTGTCTAGGGCTTGAGACCACCTTCGATCGCACTTAGTCTACACTTGGGGACCTTAACCCAGCTCTGGGTTGTCTCCCTCACGGTACACAGGCTTACCCCGTGCACCGGACTCCCTGCGTCAAACGGCGTTTGTAGGTTCGGAGTTGGACAGGGGGGCGCACTCCTCTCGGAGTGCGATCCCCCAATCCGTCGCTCTACCCCACAAACTACCTCGGCAGAGGTCATGCTTCGACATGTTTCGGTTGGAACCAGCTGTTTCCGGACTCGATGGGCCTTTCACCCCTAGACGTAAGTCACGAGAGGGTATTGTAGGACACCAACTCTAACAGACTTCCACGTGCCTTTCGGCACGCTTCATCTTGCTCACGCCTAGATCGTCCGGTTTCGGGTCGTGCCCGTTTGACTCCCCGCGCTTGAACACGGTGACCCTGGTGCAAAGCACTGCGGTCATATCGGTTTCCCTACGCCTTCCTCGATAATCGAGTTAGACTCGTCAAACAGGCACACTCTCTGGTTCGTTTTTCAAAACGTACGACGGAACTTCGGCTTCCCCTGTCGCTTACTACAGGTTCGCACCTGATTCATTGAACAGCGGACCTTGTAAGCCCCGTCGCTCTATCGCCAACTGATTTCACGCCCTATTGCACCTCCCTTCGTGGGGTGCTTTTCAGCGTTCGTTCACACTACTTGTTCGCTATCGGTCTTGAGGAGTGTTTAGTCTTCGCGGTCGATGCCCGCGATATTCACGAGGGATATCCAACCCCCGATACTCTGGAGCTGACTCGTTCCTTACTCGTCGACGGTACGGGACTGTCACCCTGTCTCGTGCTCTGTTCCAAGAGACTTCGCGTCGAGTGTCGGGAAGTGATCGTCAGTCCGAACACCACATTGCCCGTAAGGGCTTCGGTTTGGACTCTGTCGCGTTTATTCGCCATTACTAACGACATCGCGTTTGCTTTCTTTTCCTGTCGATACTAAGATGTTTCAATTCTCGACGTTCCCCATTGCGCGAAGCAATTGCGGTGGGGATTCCCATTCGGAGATCCTGAGTTCTTAGCCTCCGTGCGGCTCCCTCAGGCTTATCGCAGCTTGGCACGTCCTTCTTCAGCTCTCAAGCCGAGCGATCCACCAGCTGGCACAGTAGCCACGTTCATCGGATCTGAATTGCAACCTGCAGTTGTAATTCAAGAGTGACCCGGGAACGGGTCCAGTGGACGCCTGGACTACACGTACACACGGTCTCATCTGCACGCCGTAGACGCGGCATGCATTAACCCTTCCCACCCGCGTTTACACGGGGTGGTGCATCGGTTCTGTCGTACTCAATCATCGCGCCGTCTCCCACTTAAGGGGCACGATTCGATGATCAGTACGAGACATGGACCCACAGGGATTCGAACCCTGGGCATCCTCCTTGCAAAGGAGGCACTCTACCACTGAGCTATGGGCCCACGCCCGTCTCAATAACGAGACGGGCACGGGAGTTGGTGTGAACCTTGGTAGTTCTAAGGTGCCCGATCGGCCAAACGGTGGTCGATCGAACGTGGAACCGCATTGCGATCAGAGATCGCAATTCGTAATCCGCTAAGGTGGGTCAGGCGCGACGGCCTGATCCCGGTCTGTGGAGGTGATCCAGCCGCAGATTCCCCTACGGCTACCTTGTTACGACTTAAGCCCCCTTGCGGAGCCCAGATTCGACCCTGGAATCAGGGCCTCATCCGGACCCCACTCGGGTGCTTTGACGGGCGGTGTGTGCAAGGAGCAGGGACGTATTCACCGCGCTCTTCTGAAGCGCGATTACTACCGAATCCAGCTTCATGAGGGCGAGTTTCAGCCCTCAATCCGAACTACGACCAAGTTTCGGAGATTAGCGCCCCCTTTCGGGGTTGCATCCCACTGTCTTGGCCATTGTAGCCCGCGTGTCGCCCAGCACATTCGGGGCATACTGACCTACCGTTGCCCATTCCTTCCTCCAGTTTGGCACTGGCAGTCCTCCTAATGTACCCAACCACCACAAGGGTGTTGCTGGCAATTAAGAGTGTGGGTCTCGCTCGTTGCCTGACTTAACAGGACGCCTCACGGTACGAGCTGACGGCGGCCATGCACCTCCTCTCAATGGCTCCAGTAAGATCATCAATCTGACCTTCACTGCACATTGTCGATGCTGGTGAGATGTCCGGCGTTGAGTCCAATTAAACCGCAGGCTCCTCCGGTTGTAGTGCTCCCCCGCCAATTCCTTTAAGTTTCATCCTTGCGGACGTACTTCCCAGGCGGTCTGCTTCTCGGCTTCCCTACGGCACAGCACAGGCTCGTAGCCTGTGCCACACCTAGCAGACATCGTTTACAGCTCGGACTACCCGGGTATCTAATCCGGTTCGTGACCCGAGCTTTCGTCCCTCACCGTCGGATCCGTCTTCCAGAGGCGCTTTCGCCACCGGTGGTCCGTCCAGGATTACGGGATTTCACTCCTACCCCGGACGTACCCCTCTGGTCTTCCGGTCCCAAGCCACGCAGTTTCCACCGGACGCCTGCGCGTTAAGCGCGCAGATTTCCCGATAGACTTGCCTGGCCAGCTACGGACGCTTTAGGCCCAATAATAGCGGTCATCACTCGTGCTGCCGGTATTACCGCGGCGGCTGGCACCGGTCTTGCCCAGCACTTATTCCTCGACCACCTTACGGTCGAAAAAAGCGAGGACTATATGCCCTCGCACTTGGAGTCCCCTTATCGCACTCGCGTGCAGTGTAAAGGTTTCGCGCCTGCTGCGCCCCGTAGGGCCCGGTATCTTGTCTCAGATACCGTCTCCGGGCTCTTGCTCTCACAACCCGTACCGATTATAGGCACGGTGGGCCGTTACCCCACCGTCTACCTAATCGGCCGCAGCCACATCCTATAGCGCCTGAACGTTTCGCGTTCACGCCACTCCAGGCAGTGAACGGTATCGGCTATTAGCCTCAGTTTCCCGAGGTTATCGCCGTCTATAGGGCAGTTTGGCCACGTGTTACTGAGCTATCTGCTACGAGTCTGAACTCGTGCAACTAGCATGGCTAAATCGGACTCCAATAGCAATGACCTCCGGCAGGATCAACCGGAATGCTATAATGTACTCCCAGCTTGGCTGGGAGGGTCTGTTGGCGGTGAATGTTGCAAACACACTCACACATAAATGGTCCACGTTCGATGACACTGATCGTGTGACCGATCGGGCGTCACCGAACTACCAAGGCTCACATCAGATCCCATCTGTACGGCGGACCGCAGGGGTAGGATCCTCATCTCCTTCGGACGTATTCATAAGCCGTCAGGGGTACATAACCCCTTCGGACTCCAAATCGTCCGTGTCGACACGGCGTATCCAAACGCCCCGTCGCCACATCTTCGTGTTCACATCCGAATGCCCTCGAACGTATAAGGGCGTCGGATCGCCCCCACGCCAGAAACCGCATCCAGCGGGGGTGTGTACGATCACAACTGAACGCCCAGACACGTATAAGGGCTCCGGATCGCCGCGACCGGCAGTTCCGATCACGACCATCACTCGTGTGGAGCCCTCGAGTACGCAGTCTCTCGTCGGATCGACCCGACGACGTGTCTGAGGACGGATGTAATTCATCCCCCCGTGCCGGGTTGCGGCCGGAGGGAACGTGGCGGCGTGCGCCACGTCGTTCGCATTACAATCGAAGTCCGAGTGAACATATAAGGCCGTCGTCTCGAGCGGCCACTGCGCCACGTTGGACAGTCACGAAGTGACTCGATTGGCCCGAGTGCCGTCGGCCGAATGCTCCGGCGACGCTACCGCCGATTCGGCGGATTCGAACTCGAGGCGTCGGGATCTCGTCCGAGAACTGACCGGACAAGTCTCACCCCGGCCAGCAGACACTCGCGAAGGACCGGCGCGCCGTCGACGAGCCACACCACCAGCGCCGCCCCGGCGAGTCCGAGTTGTGCCCACAGATACGTCGAGATATCGCCGGCGAGCATATCACTCGAGTAGCGACCGAACAGGTCAACAAATGCCTCGAAGAAACTCGGTCCGGGAGAGTGACCCTCGACCGATTCGACCGGCCAGAGCATGAGTTCGGGCTGCAGAACATCTTGCCGGAACACCGAGTCCACGACGTCGCCGAAGGGATGCGACAGGTAGCCCAGTCCGAACGCGAGACCGACCCGCGGCCGTGTCGCGACGTGCGCGATCGTTCCAACGAGAATCGCCAGCGGCACCGCGAAGAAAAGCGAGTGACCGATCGCGTAGCCGTTTTCGAACACGCCGTACTCCCAGGCGAGTGGCTTGTCGATCAGGTCCGGGAGAACCGACGCGAGGACGACCGCGAACGCCTCGAGTCCGGTGGGCGAGTCACGAAAAAGGGTGTGACAGCACAGTGAATATGCAAGATATCCGACAATCGCGTGTTCCCACGGCCACATGGCTGGATGGTCCGTCGTCCAAGGAATAGTTATGGTTCGCTTGTCGTGGCGCTCGCGGCTGAGCCGGGTCTGGGGGGCTGCAACGGTCGATACAGTACTCGATAAGCCCGTCTTACGAGACAACGTCTGTGATTGACAGCGTTGTTGTCACGCGTTGATGACACCCCGGCAGTTGGAACGGAAAGTCACTCCCGTTTGACGAGCCCTTGTGAAACGGCACTGGCCGACACGAGGAGCCATGGCGACGTGTGTCTGGTCTTATAACGATAGTAGCCACTGAACGTCATTGCATACCTGATCGAACGACAGCTATACGATCAGTATGTAAACCGTTTCAGTGGCTACTATATATCCCCGTGGTTGCCATAGCACGACTGTGACCGACTACGCTATCGAAGCGCGCGACGTGGCGGTGACGTACGCGGACGGGACCGAAGCGGTCCGCGGCGTCGACCTCCTCGTCGAACGCGGCGAGTTCGTCGGCTTTCTGGGACCGAACGGCGCGGGCAAGACGACGACGATCAAGACGCTGGTGACGCTCCTGCGACCGACCGACGGCTCCATCGTTGTCAACGGATTCGACGCCATCGAGGAGCCCCGACAGGTGCGGTCGACGGTCGGCTATATGGCTCAGGAGACGAGTATCGATCCCGAGTTGACCGCTCGAGAAAACCTCCGGTTCGCGTGTGACGCCTACGGCGTGCCGCGAGCGCAGCGTGACGACCGGATCGACGAACTGCTCGAACTTGTCGAACTAACCGACGTCGCGAACAAAGTCGCGGACGACTTCTCCGGCGGGATGAAAAAGCGCCTCGACGCGGCGACCGCGCTCGTCCACCGGCCGCCGCTAGTATTCCTCGATGAGCCGACGACTGGACTCGATCCGGCAGCGCGAAATCGGCTCTGGGAGTACTTTCGGCGGATCAACGACGAGGGAACGACCGTCTTTCTGACGACTCAGTATCTCGAGGAGGCCGACCAGTTGTGCGAGCGGCTGTCGGTCATTCAGGACGGAACGGTCGTCGCGGAGGGGACACCTGAAGAGCTGAAACGTCGCGTCGGCGGCGAGATACTCGCGGTCGAGCTGGCAGAGCCCGACGAGAGCGAGCGCGCAGTAGCGGTCGCCCGCGATGAGTCGCTGTTCGCTGACGGGGCGGCGATCGAAGCGACAGAGCCGGGGCTCACAGTGACGGCTCGCGATGCGCGCACGCGTGGGACGGAGTTGTTAGTCTCACTGCGGGACGCCGGAATCGACGTTATCGGGTTCGACGTCCGTGCGCCGACGCTCGACGACGTGTTCCTCGCGGTGACGGGTGAGGGGAACGAAGACGACTCGTCGACGGAACGCGTGTCGGACACGACCGACGCTGCACGGTCCGAAACGATCGGTAACAGCGGCCGTGACTCGAGAGACGCGAGAGAATCGACGGTGAGCGACGAGAGCGAAACCGGGAACGGTGTCAATCGAGACGAGGTGAACCGATGAGTACGCCAGATGTCGACCGTCACGGTGGGGGCTTCGCGAGCGACGTGTGGGTCACGTTCGTCCGGTGGACGATCAAGTCGGTTCGGAACCCGTTCGTGCTCGTCGTTTCGCTCGTCCAGCCGATCATCTTCCTCGTGCTCTTCACGCAGGTGTTCGGCGGCGTCGCGACGGCCACCCTCGAGGGGATCAGCTATGAGACGTATCTCGTGCCGGCGATCGTGATCCAGGTGGCGCTGGTAGCGGCCGCGACGTCGGGAATCGGGCTGGTCAACGACATCGAGACCGGGATGTTCGAGAAGATACTGGTCAGTCCGATGAACCGGACCGCCGTCTTCCTGGGGAAGACGCTCGCCGAGGTCGTTCGCATCGTCGTACAGGTCGTAATCGTGCTCGGATTGGGTGTGTTGCTCGGTGCCGAAATCGCGACCGGAATCGCGGGCGCGATTGCAATCGCGGCCATCTGCGTCGTGTTCTCGATCTGGTTCACTGCATTCTCGAACGTACTGGCCGTGGTGACCCGCGACGAGGAGTCGACGATTATCGGGGCGAACCTGCTTCAGTTGCCCTTGCTGTTCGTTTCGAGTGCGTTTCTCCCGTTGCCGGCGCTTCCGGATTGGATTCGGACGGTCGCGACGTTCAACCCGATCACCTACGGTGTCGACGCCGCTCGCGCGGTGATGCTCGGCGAGGATACGATGACCGTGATCGAAGTTACCCGGTTCGGCGGGATGTGGGACACGCTCGTGCCGGCACTCGCTGTTCTCGTGGGACTCGCGTTCACGTTCGGATCGGTCGCCGTCTACGCGATCGGCCGCGCAGCCAGCGCCGACGTTCGCTGATGCGGTCTGCTGTAACGATTTCCGGTGCGACCGTGGGACGGTTTCGCGGCCGCACCGGAACTGACTGACAGCAGTCCGTATGCGGCTCCCGACGGTCGCCGATCTGGGAATAACCGATACCATTTAGCGACCGTGCTCGTACGAGTAGCCATGGACCGATCGGGATTCGTCAAACTCGCGGTCATCGGGTTCGGGATCGTCATCGCGAGCTTCTTCGTGCGTGGGATCAGTCGGATCGTCCTCGACGTGGAAACCGCGAATCTCCTGCAGGCACCGCTCGCGATCGTCGGCTTCGGGCTCCTCCTCTATCTGTTCGTCAGAGCGACCCTCGACTTCGTCGGAATCTGGAACGTCGAGAATCCCGATTCGTGAGACGGCCGGCCGTCGCTGTGCCTCCGTCTATCGAAACGCCGTGATGCGATCGATCCGGTCACGTTCTCCACTCGAGTCGACCACCGGAAGGAAACCGTTTTTCGACCGCCGTTCGAACGTGAAGGTATGACAATCGACGTTCAGGCGATCGCGGACCTCGGGCCGGACGACCGCGCGGCCTTCTTCGAGCGCGACGCCGGCATCGAGGCGGTCAGGGAAGACGTTCGCGAGATCGTCGAGCGCGTCCACACGGAGGGTGACGTCGCCGTCCGCGAGTTTACGAGCGAGTTCGACGGTATCGAAGTCGGCAACCTCGAGATCACGGACGAGTGCGAGCGTGCCGCAGACGCAATCGACGACGGGATCCGGGACGCGATCGAGACGGCCACCGCGAACGTCCGGGAGTTTCACGAGGCCCAACTGCCCGACGACTGGCAACGCGAGTTCAGCGAAGGACGGACGCTGGGACGACGGTTTCGACCGATAGAACGCGTCGGCGTCTACGTCCCTGGCGGCTCGGCGGCCTATCCCTCGAGTGCGATCATGGGGATCGTCCCGGCGACCGTTGCCGGCGTCGACCACGTCTCTGTGGTGACGCCGCCGGCCGACGAACTGAACCCGGTGACACTGGCGGCGATCCACATCGCGGGTGCGGACGCAGTTTACGGCGTCGGCGGCGCGCAGGCGATCGCAGGGCTGGCGTATGGGACGGAGACGATCACTCGCGTTCAGAAGATCGTCGGCCCCGGCAACAAGTGGGTGACAGCGGCGAAGGCCGAAGTCCGGGGCGACGTGGAGATCGATTTCCTCGCGGGACCGAGCGAAGTGGTCGTGGTAGCCGACGAGACTGGGGACCCGGAACTCGTCGCCGCGGAACTCGTCGCCCAGGCCGAACACGACTCCAACGCCTCGGTCGTGGCCGTCACCGACGACGAGGACACCGCCCACGCCGTGGCCGCCGCCATCGATAACCAGATCGACGCGCGCGAGCGCGAGACTGTGATCCGAGAGGCGCTCGCGAACGACGCGAGCGGGGTCCTCCACGCCCGGTCGATGAGCGAGGCGATCCTCTTTACCGAGGCGTACGCACCCGAGCACCTCTCGATCATCGCCGACGACGACGAGTCGATCCTCGAGCGGATCGAGAGTGCGGGGAGCGTCTTCCTCGGGCCGAACACGCCCGTCGCGGCTGGCGACTACGCCAGCGGCACGAACCACGTCCTGCCGACCAACGGCGGTGCGCGAGTCACCGGCGGCCTCTCCGTGGAGACGTTCCTCCGGTCGACGACGGTCCAGCGACTCTCCAGGGAGGGACTCGCCGAACTGGGTGGGACGATCACGGCGCTCGCGGACGCCGAGGGGCTCGAGGCCCACGCCGAGAGCGTTCGAACCCGACTCGACGAGGAAGCGGATCGGTAAGGATCGGTGAAATACTGTCGATCGACGGTGTCTCAATTCGCTGAACTGCAAGCTGGTTTTACGTGGCTAGAGAACGGAAAGGGAAATGAGATGGAACCGCGTGTCGATCCGACGGACAGGCGCGTCCTCGAGCGCAACTACGATTACGCACAGAAGAACGTGCGGCTCCTCTCGATGTGGTACGACTGCGAGCTCGAACGGATGCTCGAACTCTTGGCGGAACACGACATCGAGCTCTCGCGCAACGACAAACGACAGTTCGGCCCCTACTATCGTTCGTTCCGGCAGCGCTCGAACTGGTGAGCAAACGCGAGAACCGAGGAACCCACTCGCTCGAGCGAAGACGGAACCCGAGTCGGCTAGTCCCAGAGAATGGCGTCACAGTTAACATCGTTGCGCCGGAATGGAGAGGTATGAGCACGGACAGTATGGACGGCGGGGAGGCGGACACGCGTCCGAAAATCGAAGTGACCGAGGACGCGGCCGAACAGGCCCTCTCACTGCTTGAGGGCGAGGACCTCGACGTGACTGAGGCGGGCCTCCGGTTGTTCGTCCAGCAGGGCGGCTGTGCCGGTCTCTCCTACGGGATGCGGTTCGACGACGCACCGGACGACGACGACACGATTTACGAACACCACGAGCTGCGCGTGTTCGTCGATCCGGCGAGCCTGAAGTACATCGAGGGCAGCGTCCTCGACTACGAGGACGGCCTGCAGGCCGAAGGGTTCCACGTGGACAATCCGAACGTCGTCAGCGAGTGCGGCTGTGGCGAATCGTTCCGGACGTAATCGATCACACGGACAGCGATTCCCGCCACCCTCCCCTCCGCCGTTTTGCCCAGTCGACCGAACGCCGACAGCGCTGGGAGTGGAGAGCGTGGAACTCGAGCGACAAAAAACAGGAGCGGGTCGAGTAACCGGCCGGACTCGAGACGGGGCTTACTCCTCGAGTTCGAAGGCGACGGTGACCTCGGCCTGATACTCGCGGTCGTCGGCGCTGGCGACCTCGACGCCCAGTTCGTCGACCTCGATCCACTGAACGTTCTGGAGGGTAGCTTCCGCGCGGTCGATCGCGTCGTCTGCTGCGGCGTCGAAGCTCTCGGGACTGGTGCCGATGAGCGTGATTTTCTTGAATACCATCGCCCCTCCACCTACGAGCCATATCGACGTAAAACTGCTGTCGGTTTCACGGAGAGAAGCCCGCTGGTGTCGGTAACGGCGACGGCGAACGGGTCACTCGGTCCGCGACTCGAGGCGCTCGCGGATCGCACCGGAGACGTCAGTGAGGTAGGCACCGCCCCATAGCGCGACGACGATCGCGCCGATCGAGTTGAAGACGAAGTCGAGCATCGTGTCCTCGAGCCCGTACTGCGTGAGCACAGCTTTGACGCCGAGTGCGTCGGCCGAGAGCGCGATTACGAACTCCAGGATCTCCCAGAGAACGCCAAAGGCCAGGACGAAGAGTAGAATGAACACGGCGACGAACCGGCGAGGAAAGTAAATGCCCTCCGCGTGCTCGTGGAGCGCGCGGACGGTGGCGTATCCCACGCCCGCGACCAGCGACGCCGACAGGGCGTGGGTCATGTGGTCCCACCACCAGACCTGACTGTAGAGCGTCGCGGTGGCACCGGGCAGCCCGACGGTACCGAACGCGTGGAGGAAAACGGCGGTGGTAATCCACAGCGTGAGTCGCGGATCCATCGGGATCTCGTAGTCGCGCTCGAGCAGCGGCGGGAGCTGGGTCACGGCCAGCGCCACGCCGGTGTTGATGACGATCCCACCGTTGCCCCGCTCGATTCCGACGAACAGCATGCCGACCAACCCGATCTCCATGAGATAGGTGAGCTGCCGCTGGCGATGCTGAGACGGCAACCAATTCGTGAGATTACGCATCGTCACCCTCCGCGACCTCGATGGCGTTCTCGGAGAAGCGCCGCTCCGGCCGGGCGAGGCGTCTGAAGTAGAGTTCGAAGACGATGCCCGCGCCGAGACCGGATACGGCGGAGTAGACGAACTCCCACATCACTGCATCGTGGTCGGCGGTAAACGGGATACCCAGCGTCTGCGACGCTCCCCATCTGAGCACCGCCCAGACACCCGCGGCGGCCATCGTGGTGACGACGACGAAGACGACGGCGAAGCCGGGCGTCATTCGGACGGACGTAAAGGACTGGAGTTCGACGGCGATGACCAGCGCGATGGCTGCGACGGAGAGGTACGCGGCGAAGTGACCGGTCAGTCGATCCGCATCGATGGCCATCCCGAGGACCGGCACTGCGGCGAGCAATAACACCTCCCAGGGGAGCATGACGTGAGACGACCGGAAGGAAACTGGCGGGAGCAGTGCCAGGGTCACGAGCGTCGCCGCGAACGTCGCCCACAGGAACCCGCCGGTCACCAGTTCGCTGACGCCGACGATCGCGATCGCCGCGACCAACGACCACGCGATCGCCGCGTTGGTTCGCCCGTCCGCGATCAATCCCTCGAGTGGAGTCTGAGACACACTGATTCGTATCGAGCGTTCTCACAAAAACATATGTTGTCACTGATTGAAATGACGCCGGAACGAGAGCAGCGAGGGAACGGGAACATCGGGCCTTCAACGATCGTTCTTCACGTCGGGACGACGAACAGGTAGACGATCGCGTACGCAACCAGAGCGAACGCAATAGCTGCCAGTGCCGTAAGCGATCGCTCGAGGAACGCGTCCGAAGACGGGAGCCGCCGATAGCTCGCTCGCGGGAACGCCAGCGAGGGGGTCTCCCGAACGATGCCACAGAGGAGGCCGACGCCGAGGATGGAGAAGACGAAGTGATAGGACACCTCGAGGGTCGGCGGCGTCACCGCGAGCGCGGCGACGCCATACGCCGCGCCCACGCCGGCGCGACGGTCGACGAACCCGAGGAGCGACCGGTCGGTGAGCCGGCAGATCGTCGCGAGCGCGAGCGCGATCGCCGCGAGTTCGATCGCGAACGCGCCCAGCAAGTGCAGCGTCGGGTCCGAATGCAAGACGACGCGCGACTCGAGCGCGGGGGAGCCAAACGGAAAGAGCCAATCCGGGGGTGAGCCGGTAACGAGGTCCCCCCACGGATGCGACCAGAGGCCCCACAGCGCGGCGAGGACGACTGTCAACGGCGAGAGCGGCGACGCTCGCGCGGCCCAGCGAGCGACGAGGATGCCGCTCGCCGCGAATAGCCCCATCACGAGCGCGGCGAGCGGGCCGTCCCAGACGAGTGCGACGGCGACGAGGGCCCCGAGGGCGCCGATCGCACCGGTCTGAAGGGCTCGCGCCCGAGCGGTGCGACCGCGGACGGCGAGCAGACCGAACGCCGGCGCGGCGATCACGCCGACGACCAGCGAGTGGGTGACCGAGCGGTGGACGACCCGGCTCGCGTCCCAGAAGGCCGTCGACGCCCCGAGCGCGCCGTCCGCTGCGTGCCACTCGAGGAGGCCGACGAGCGCGTATGCGACGTCGATATCCGGAATCGCAGCGAACGCGCCCGCGACGATTCCGACGAACAGGGCCGGCCGCCGATCCCAGCCTCTCCAGTCGGCGACCAGCGCCGCGACGGCGAACGCGAACAGGGCATGGCCGATGAACACAACATGTCGAATACGGAATGCGTGGGCTTAAGCGACTCGCCCCAGTGCCAAACGGTGGCAGTTACCACTCGAGAAACGGGGTGCCACTCGAGAGGCGATGACCGAACTCGGGCCGTCGTCGAACGGACGCTCTACCTGTCGGCAAACGGACACTGGGCCTGTCGTCGAGTCGAGCGTCGATACCTGTAGACGGCCACCGCGGGTCTGTCGTTCGCCGCTGTCGGTAGGTCTTTGCGGATGGCAAGCGAGCACACGCCCATGGCTCAGCAACCGTCGACCGAGGCGACTCGCGCGCCATCCGTTGGCGAACTCACTCCACCGAATCGGACCCTGATGGGGCCCGGGCCGAGCGACGTGAACCCGCGCGTGCTGCGGGCGATGAGCACGCCGCTCGTGGGTCACCTCGATCCCGCCTTCATCGAGATCATGGACGAGGTCCAGGAGCTGTTGCGCTACACCTTCCGAACGGACAATCAGTGGACGATTCCGGTCTCGGGGACCGGCTCGGCCGCGATGGAGGCCGCGATCGGCAACGTCGTCGAACCCGGCGACACGATGCTCGTCCCGACGAACGGCTACTTCGGCGGCCGGATGGCCTCGATGGCCCAGCGGGCCGGCGGCGAGGTCGTCGAAGTCGACGCTCCGTGGGGCGAACCGCTCGAGCCCGATGACGTCGCGGACGCGCTGGCCGAACACGACCCCGATGTCTTCGGCTTCGTCCACGCCGAGACGAGTACCGGGGTGCTCCAGCCCGACGTCCCCGAGCTAACGGCGGCGGCTCACGACCACGACGCGCTCGTGATCGCCGACAGCGTCACGTCGCTGGGCGGCGTGGAGCTGCGGGTCGACGAGTGGGACATCGACGTGGCCTACTCGGGGCCACAGAAGTGTCTCTCCTGTCCGCCGGGTGCCAGCCCGCTAACCCTCTCGGACGAGGCGATGGAGAAGGTCCTCTCGCGCGAGGAAGACCCTCGCTCGTGGTACCTCGATCTCTCACTGCTCGAGGGCTACTGGGGCGAGGAGCGCGCGTATCACCACACCGCGCCGATCACGAACGTCTACGCGCTCCGGGAGGCCCTGCGCCTCGTCGCCGAGGAGGGAATCGAAGCCCGCTGGGCGCGCCACGAGCGACTGGCCGGCGCGCTGAAAGCCGGCATGGAGGCGATGGGCCTCGAGATGAACGCGCCCGACGGGTACTGGCTGCCGAGCCTGAACGCCGTCCGCGTCCCCGACGGCATCGACGACGGCGAGGTCTGCGACGCGCTGATCGAGCAGTACGACCTCGAGATCGCCGGCGGGCTGGGCGATCTCGCCGGCGAAATCTTCCGAATCGGTTGCATGGGCCACTCAGCGCGGCCCGAGAACGTGATCTACGTGGTGACGGCGCTCGGTGACGTCCTCGAGTCGATGGGGGCGGCCGTCGATCCGGGTGCAGGCGTGACTGCGACGCGCAACGCGCTCGAAGAATAAGGAACGTCGCGACGGTCACTCGTGGACCGTCGGTTTCTATGCTGTTACTCGCGGTCCTGGAGGCGCTCGTTCGACCTGATAGTCCTCTCCGTCGACGACGATGATGGCCCACTCGTAGTTCGGGTTCGTCCGTTCGAGTCGCGCCTCGAGATCGTCCGCGTCCTCGGGTTCGGCGACGAAACAGTGGAACTGTCCCGACGAAGCGGACGGAAGCTCGTCCGCCTCGAGGACGGCGTTTACGTGGACGACTTTCCACGCGCGTTCGGCGCGAAACTCGGGGCCGTTGCCTTCGACGGTGTAACCCAGCTCAGCGAAGATCGACCTGGCCTGCTCGGCGAGTCGCATGTTAACAGGACCCATTCACTACCACCTATGTCGGCATCCACCATAAATGTTAGTACGTAACAAGAATGCCCAGTTACTTCCTCACTAGTTGGAACTACCCAGTGATTTCGGTTCGGCTGTGTCCCGGTATCAGGAGTTTTCGTCAGTAATCGTCTATTAGGAGCGTCCCGTCGCGCGACTCTCTGGTTTTGCGTATCCGGTGGGGCGACGGCGTCACTCGTGAGCGGCGTCCCACTCGGTGGGCTTCCGGAAGTTCCCACATCGGTTGCATTTAATTCGGCCCATCGAATCCATCGCGTTGTCGAGGGTCTCGCAGTTCGTACAGAACCAGCCGTAGCGGCTGTCGGCAGCGCTGGATTCGTAGGCGACGAGGAACGGCCCCTTCGACCCCTTGTCGCCGTCCGTCTCCGAAATATAGACGGTACCGTCATCGTCGGTCGACCGAGTTTGCATGTCCGCTCGTACCGTCGCTCGCGGTAAATGACTGTCTGTCCGGGTCGATATCGCCTCCTCGAGCGGCCACCGTGTCCGGGAAGCCCCTTACCGACGCGTTCGACCGATAGTGTGCGACAGGTTCGCAGTGTGGACTGTCCGTACTGAAAGGTTTACCCGCACGGAAATCGTTCGAACGGCTAATGTCGCTGGTCGTGGTTCCCGTTCGGTATCCGTTGTCGAAGCATTCGAGACGAACGCTCGAGCGGGCGATCGAGGTCGCCCGCGAGCGGGAGGCCGCGTTGACGATCCTCCACGTCGACCTCTACCAGAACGGGAAAAAAGTGACGCGTCTGGACCTGAAAAACGCCGTCGAGAGAGCGTTCGGACGGCTGGAAAACGCCCGCTACGTCGTTCGGACCGGCTTTCTCGTCGAGGAGAGCATCCTCGACGAAGTCGCGGCGGAGCAAGCCGACGCCGTCGTCATCGGGAGCAAGCAAGCGAGTCGGCTCCGACGCATCTTCCAGCGCTTTACGGACAACCCCGATATCGATCGATATCTCCGGAGCCATCTCGACTGTGAAGTCATTACGGTCGAAAGCGCAAGCGCGTAGGCCCCTCGACGTCCGCGTTCAATTCTCCGTCTCCGATTCCCCGCCGACCGCCGTTACTTGTCACCCGCGTTTCGGACGACGAACACTGGAATAGAGGCGTTATCGACCACCCGCTCCGAGACGCTCCCGAGCGAGGTCACCTTCTCGCGCGGACTCTTCCCTCGAGTGCCGATGACGATCAGATCGATCCCCTGCTCGTCGGCGTACTCGAGGATCGTTTTCGCGGGTGTTCCCTGACGCACCTCGCTGACGGTCTCGAGCCCCTCGGCCGTCGCTCGTTCCTCAACGGTGGCGACGGCCTTCTGGCCCTCGTCCTCGAGCGTCCGCTCGAGGTCCGTACTGGTGTCTTCGCCGGCAGCGGCGGTGACGCGGCTATCGACCACGTACAGCGTGTGGACCGTCGCGTCGTTGTTCGCGGCGATCGGCAGTCCGTGATCCAGCGTCTGGGAAATCGTGTCGCTTCCGTCGGTGGGTATGAGAACGTTGTCGTACATCTGTCGGATACGTTGGGATTGGTGTGGGGGGCGTATAAATCATCACCACGATGGACACCGGGAGAAGAGCGTGCAGTCGTGAGCGAGAGCGCAGTCGTTACCGGTCGGCCGGGTCCGTGGGGCTCCCGCCCGGTTCGACGGGTGAGTCCGCGGCCGTGCGCTCGAATCGCGAATCGTTGACGGCCAGTCGTGCGACGCCGCTGGTTTCGTCGAAGACGTGGTGGCGGTGCGGGTAGGCGAACTCCACGTCGAGATCTGCCAACCGTTCGCCGATAGCGTCTTGCACCGCCGACCGGACGACGGTCTGCTTGTAGGGGTGTTTCATCCAGAAGAACAGCTCTAAGCCGATCCCGTGGTCGCCGTACTCGGAGATATAACAGGAGGGTGCTGCGGCGTATCGGGCGCTGCCGATCCGAATGTCCGGACCGCCGGAGATGACATCGTCGACGCCTCGGGCGGCTCGTTCGGTCGCCTTTCGCGCCGCCTCGAGGTCGCTCTCGTAGGTGATATCGAGTCTGAGCGAGACCCGCGTGCGCTCGTCTTCCGCGGAGTAATTGATGACGTCGCGCGCGTGGATCTCGGAGTTCGGAATGACGATGAAGGTGTTCTGAAGCGTGAAGATCTTGGTGTACCGGATCGTGATGTCCTCGACGAACCCGCGGTGACCGGCATCGGAGACCTCGATCATGTCGCCGATCTCGTAGGGTCGGTCGGCGAGAACGTAGAGACCGTTGATCAGGCTGCCGACCACCGGGGCGAGCACGACTGCGATGACGGCCGAGATCACGGTCACCGAGAGGAGGATTTGCGTGTCACCGACGCCGAGGATAGTCGCAGCGACGACGGCCGCCCAGAGGAGAACCGCGGCCCTGACACCGCGGAGAGCGGTTCGCGTGACGCTCGGTCGTTCGATTCGACGGGCGACCGTTCGACCGGCGATCCGAACCGCGACCTTCGAGAGGTACCAGCCGACGGCGAGCACGACGAACGCGAGGGCGATCTCGATGAAGATCTCGGGAGGATCACCAGGGATGTTGCGCTGAATCGCGTTGACAGCCGAGCTCGCATCTCCCGCGGAGCTCGCGTTCTCCTGAAGGACCCTGCGCATGGCAACACTCTCAGGCCGGTAGTGGTTAAGGGTTCTGACCATCAGTTTCGGCCACCGGTCATGTAACAACCCGATTTCGAAAACGCGTGCTACTCAGAATATAATAAATCATTTAGCCGCCGGGATCGTAGGGTCGGATATGGCACCAGACGAACTTCGCTCGACGGTCGAGCGTGTCGGGGACCGCTTCAACCTCGGCGAATACGAAATCGACGCCTATCTCACCGTATTGGAGCAGGGACAGCTCACGGCGAGCGAGATCGCGGACCGAACGGACATCCCCCAGCCCGAGTGTACGATACCGTCCGGAGTCTCAGCGACCGCGGCCTCGTCGAACTGCGTGAATCCCGTCCCATGAAGGTCGTCGCGATCGATCCCGGGGAGGCGTTCGACGACGTCCAGACCTCCTTCGAACAGATGATCGACGAACTCGAGGCCCGCTACACCGCGCCGGCGCGCGACACGGAGGCGGTCTCCCTCGTGAAATCGCGATCGACGATCCTGCGCTACCTCGAGGAGGTCATCGACGGTGCGGAGTTCGAACTCGCGCTCTCGCTGACGCCGGACCTGCTGACCCGGTTCGAAGCGGAGTTGCGCGACGCGATCGAGACCGGCGTGAGCGTCGATCTGATCGTGACGCCGGCGAGCGAGGCGCCCGATCCGGCGGAGTTCGCGTACGGTGAGGTTGCGTCGACCGCCCGCGCCCGACGGGGAATCACAACGCCAGTCGTCGCCGTTGCCGACGGCAGCTATTCAGTCTACGCGACGCAAGACGCCCTGCGGGACGATCAGGATCGCTACGGCGTCATCTTCAACCGGTCGGCGCTGGGCTTTCTCGTCTCCAGTTTCTTCGGGACCGTTCTCTGGACGACCACCGACCAAACGCTCGGCGAGGACGACACCGCGAGATCGTATCCACGAAAGTACGCCTCGATCCGCCGGTGCGTGAAAGATTTGCTCGACGAGGGCGGTGAGTTCTACGCGACCGTCGACGGTCGCGATGTCGAGGTCGGCGGCAAGCGGATCGTCCGCGGTCGGGTCCGCGACATCTCCTTCGAGGTCAGCGAGGAAGTCGCTAGCATCACGATCGAAACAGCGGAGGGTGAGGAACTCTCCGTCGGTGGTCGCGTCGCCGCCCTCGAGGACATCGAGGCCCACGAGATCCGCATCGGTCGGAACGAGCCGCCGACCCTCGAGGATCGCTGATCACTTTGAGAGCGGGGAATCGGGCCTCGAGCCGGTCCGGTGAAATCTGCTCACCGATGGAGAATCTGGTAATCCGGCGGCCGGCAGTTGCCGACCGCCGGCGCGAAGCAGGTGAGTAGAGACACCTTTCCGAGCCGCTTTGCGAACGTGTCGATGGCAATCCTCGCAGCGCCCGCCATTGGGGCGACCATAACTGAAACGCGATTCGAACACTCACATTTTATTACCAAATTTATAGCTAACAATTAAGGCGATGAACGTGGTCCGTTGCCCCGCATGGGACGCGAATCCACCGGCCGACGCGACCGGACTCGCTTCAGGCGGCGGTCGTTCCTGAAGGCAGCATCGGCGTCGACAGCAGGAGCGGTCGCCGTCACCGGCTGCCTCGGTCGGGGTCGCAGCCCGGGACAGGTGGTGATGACCGCCGCTCAGGACGTTGCGGGGATCATGCACAGCGACGGAGACGACCCGTCGATTCAAAAAGCGCTGTGGGACGCCGGTCTCGACGAGGACATCCGCGTCGAGATTCAGACCGTTGTCAGCGACTCCGCATCGCGAATGCAGACGACCCAGTCGGCGCTCGAGGCGGGTCGGGCTCCCCCCGACATTCACATGATGGACAGCGGCTGGACGGTCCCGTTTATCCTTCGCGAGCAGACGGTCAACCTGACCGAACGCTTCCCGGAGGATGTCCTCGGCTACGTCAACGACACCTATCTCGAGGCGATCCTCGAGACGGCGCGCCATCCGCAAAACGGCAATCTACACGCCCTGCCGCTGTTCCCCGATCTGGGGTTTACCCTCTACCGGGAGGACCTCATCGAGGACGCCGGCTACGACACGAGCGGTTGGGGGACCGATCCACCTCGCTGGGAGGAGTTCGCGAACGCGGTCCGAGATGCGAGGGACGGGGCCGACCTCAACTACGGACTCACGACACAGGCGGCCGCCTACGAGGGGCTGTCGTGTTGTACGTTCAACGAGGTGATGACGACATGGGGCGGCGCGTACTACGGCGGGGTCGAGAACCTGTTTACCGCCGGTGACCGACCGATCACGGTCGACGACCAGCGGGTCATCGACGCGATCCGGATGATGCGATCGTTCATCGAAGGAGAGGAGCAAAACACCCTCGAGAGGTACCCCCAGATCTGTCCGTCAGCGATCGTCCAGTGGACGGAACAGCAGTCGCTTGCCCCGTTCTCGGGCGGTGAGGCCGTCTCGAACCGAAACTGGTCGTACGCGATCGCGGAGACCGGGACCGAGGAGGCCTTCGGCGAGAACCTCGGCGTCATGACGAGACCGTACGCGGTCTCCCGGGAGGAAGCCCAGTACGCGGACGTCGGCGGCACCGCCGCGGCGCTGGGCGGTTGGAACCTCGCGGTGAGCCCGTTTTCGGATCGCCAGGAGGAAGCGCTGCAGGTCCTCGAGGCCTTCGCCAGCGAGGACGTAATGCTCACGGTCTTCGAACTGGGTGGCTTCCTCCCGCCGAACCTCGAGCTGGTCGCGGAGGCCAGTCCGGACGATGTCGGGCCCGTCGTCCGCTACGCCGACGTGGTCCAGTCGGCCAGCGAGAACGCGATTCCGCGACCGGCGACCGACCTCTGGCCCGAGCAGTCGGCGCTGATATACCAGGAAGTGAACGCGGCGTACCGCGGCGAAAAAGCACCCAAGGCTGCGATGAGCGATCTTGCGAACGAACTCGAGCAGAGCGAAGCGGAGGTGCAAACGAATGGGAACTGATTCCGACGACGAGCAGCGCTCCGACGACGGCCTGGTACCCGCCGGCGAACCGCTGACCGACGGCGGCACGCTAACCGGCGGCGAATCCGGACGGAGCCGGGAGCGGACCGGCAACGCCGTCATGAACTGGATGGAGAACCTGAGCGAAGCGGCGTACGCGTACCTGCTATTGCTGCCCGCGTTCGCCTTGCTGACGCTGATCGCGTTCTACCCGCTGATCCGGACGTTCGTCATCTCGCTCCGAGCCAACCAGACGCGGGGGTTGGACCCGCTGGGCGCGTTCGTCGGCATCGAAAACTACGTCGACATTCTTACCGGGAACGCGCGGCTGGCTCGACAGTTCCTCGACGTCGGATTGACGTCGTCGTTCCCCTTCGTCGAACTCGGCACCCCGTTCTTCCAGCAGGCGCTGTTCGTCACGCTCGCGTTCGCGGTCATCAGCGTCGTCGTCGAGACGGTGGTCGGATTCGGCCAGGCCTACGTGCTCGATCAGGACTTCAGGGGCCGACGCTGGGTCCGCGTGGCGATCATCCTCCCGTGGGCGGTGCCGATCGTCATTCAGGGGATGATCTTCTTCTTGCTGTTCCAGCCGACGGTCGGATTCGGTTCCGACCTCATGCAGAGTCTCGGCATCTTTAGCGCGACGCCGCTGGCGAACAGCCGGGATGCGTTCATCATCATCCTCGTGGCCGACATCTGGAAGTCCTCGGCGTTCATGGCCCTGCTGATCCTCGCGGGACTCCAGAGCGTCGATCGGAGTCTGTACGATGTCGCGCGCGTAGCAGGGGCTTCACCGTGGCAGCGGTTCAAACTGATCACGCTTCCGCTGATAATGCCGGCCCTGTTGGTTGCGATGCTGTTCCGTACCATGGACGCGATGCGAGTCTTCGGGCTGATCGAATCGACGGCCGGCTGTACCACCGTACCATCGCTGAGCTGTCTCGTCGTCGAGGCGATGTTCGGCGGGACGCGCATCTACGCGACGGCCGCTGCCGTGGCGTTCGCGACGGCGCTGGTGATCGGCCTGATTATCGGCGGCTACGTACTGCTCTTCCGCGACACCGAAGGAGGGATGTACTGATGACCGATCCGAGAGATTCCACCGATCCGAGAGATTCCACCGATCCGAGAGATTCCACCGATCCGAGAGATTCCACCGATCCGAATGATAGCGGCAGTATCGGCGACGGCGGAGACGATCGACCACGTGATCCAACCCTCCGCCGGCCCGATGGCGGCGAGCCGACGGACCGGTCCGCGGGCCGCCCCGACGGCGGCACGAACGTCCTCGAGGACGCCCGCGAGGCTGAACTCGATCGAGGCCCGCTCCAGCAGTGGGTCTCCGACTCCATCTCCCACCCCGAGCGAGTGTACCGTGCGATGTTCTACGTCGCGGCGATCTTCTTCCTCTTTACGACCCTGTTTCCCTTCTACTGGCTGCTCATGGTCGCGCTGACGCCTGAGGGACAGCTCCAGGACATCGTCTTCACCCCTAACGGCTTCAATCCTGGCGCGTTCATCGAGGTCTTCGAGGTCGTCCCCTTCCACGTCTACATGTTCAATAGCTTCGTGATCGCGCTGGCCTCGACGGTCGTCGTCCTCGTCATCGCCAGCCTCGCGGGCTACGCCTTCGGCCGCCTCGAGTTCCCCGGCCGGACGCCGCTCATGTTGCTCGTGTTGGTCATTTCCTTTTTCCCGCCAGCGGCCTTCTTCATCCCGCTGAACGACCTCTTCAACACCTCGTTTTTCTTCCTCGAGCCGATCACCGGCAACGGGACGCTCTACAACACACCCTTCGCCCTCGTGACGCCGCTATCGGCGATCTTCATGCCGCTGGCAATCTTCATCCTCACGACGTTCTACTCGCAGATTCCCGACGGGCTCGAGGACGCGGCCCGCGTCGAGGGAACGACTCGGCTGGGCGCGCTGTTCCGCGTCATCATTCCGCTGTCGGCACCCGGCGTCGCGACCGCCGGCGTGCTGACGTTCATCGCGGTCTACAACGAGTTCTTCTTCTCGTTCCTGATGACGGACGGCCAGCCCGAAAACTGGGCACCGATCCTCGATGGCATCCTCGCCTATCAGGGGCAGTACCAGGTGCTGTACAACCTCATGGCCGCGGCGAGCATCCTCGGGGTCATCCCCGTCGCGATCCTCGTGGTCATCGCACAGGAGAAGATCGTCAGCGGACTGACTGCCGGCGCGCTCAAAGAGTAACACAATGGCACGAGTACGACTCGAGAACATCACGAAACGGTACGGAGAGGAAACGGCGGTCGAGGACGTCAGCCTCGAGGTCGAAGACGGCGAGTTCGTCACCTTCGTCGGCCCGTCGGGTTGTGGGAAGTCGACGACCATGGAGACCGTCGCGGGGCTGACGACACCCTCGGAGGGGCGGGTGTACATCGGTGACGACGACGTCACCGATCTCGCCCCGAAAGATCGCGGCGTCGCGATGGTCTTCCAGAACATCGCGCTGTTCCCCCACATGGACGTGTACGAGAACATCTCCTTCGGACTCCGCCTCCGGAAGTACGACGACGAGGAGGTCCGACGTCGCGTCGAGCAGGCCGCCGACATCGTCCAGCTCGAGGGGATGCTCGATCGGATGCCGGCGGACATGTCCGGCGGCCAGCAACAGCGGGTCGGCATCGCCCGCGCGATCGTTCGCAACCCGGACGTGTTCCTGATGGACGAGCCGCTGGCGAACCTCGACGCGAAGCTTCGGGTGCACATGCGGACCGAGCTCCAGCGCCTTCACCGGGAGCTCGACGCGACGGTCATCTACGTCACCCACGATCAGGCCGAGGCGATGACGATGTCCAACCGAATCGCCGTCCTGAACGACGGTAAACTCCAGCAGATCGCGCCGCCGCTCGTCTGTTACAACGAACCGACGAACCTGTTCGTCGCGGGCTTCATCGGCTCGCCGTCGATGAACTTCGCCGAGGGCGAACTCGTCGAAAACGGCCTCGAGACGAACAACTTCACCGTCGATCTCGATCCGACGCGGATCCCGGACGTGACAGTCGGCGACGCCGTCACGCTGGGGGTCAGGCCGGAGGACGTCCATCTGACCCGTTACGCCGACTCGCTCACCGCGCCGACGGCACCGATCGACGCCCGGACCGATGTCCTCGAGCCGATGGGAGACGAGGTCTTCGTCTACCTGCTACTCGCCGAGGCCGAGGCGGGGTCGATGGAGCAAGATCCCTCGACGTCATCGAATCAGCTGTTGATGAGCGTCACCCCCGACACGGATATCGAAGCGGGTCAGGACGTCGATGTCGTGCTGGATCGGTCGAAGATTCACCTCTTCGATACCGCCACCGGAGAGGCGCTGCTTCACGGCCTGACTGACTCCCCGGATCGCGAGTCCGGCACCACTCGGACGGAAGTGGACAGCTAATCCCCCGTTCATCGATGGTTGAGACGGTCTGGTGTCACCGTGTCCCGGCCCACCCCATTGCGGGTCGCGAGTGGCCGGAACTGACTGACGGGAGTCCGTATGAGACGGGAAACCGGACGACCGCTCTCGGATTCCCGTCGAGTTGGAACGGTACCGACACTATCGGCTCCGCTGACGACTCGGTCTCCAACCGGCTCTCACCGAGTTCCAGTTGGTCCCCGCGCCTCGTTTGGCAACGGACCGAAGTCCTTCGAGCGAGAATATTCGATATAGCGCCACAGGGTGTATCAGACTGGTGCGAGACGAACGACGGCAGTTCCAGAATCACAGGAAAATGACACCGAACCGAGCAGATATCGAAACTGGTATCGTCGGGCTGGGAAACATCGGCCAGTACCACGCCGAGCGACTCGTGGAACTCGGCGTCACGCTGGCCGGCGGAATGGATATCGCCGCCGAAGCTCGAACGCGCTTTGCCAGACGGTACGACGTTGACGTCTACGACGAACACCACGAGTTGTACGACGCCGTCGACGCCGTCATCATCACGACGCCGAACAAATACCACGAGGAGTACGCGGTCGACGCCCTCGAGCGAGATTTGCACGTCCTGCTCGAGAAACCGCTGGGCCACTCGATCGAAAGCGCAGAACGGATCGCGGACGCCGCCGCCGCGTCGAAGGGGTACGCGATGGTCGGGTTCAACAACCGGTTTGCCAACACCGTCCGGATCGTGAAAAACCGCATCGAGCGAGGCGAGCTGGGCGACGTTTCCCACGTCGAAGCGAACTACGTTCGGCGGCGCGGGATTCCGGGGCGAGGGTCGTGGTTCACCCGGCGACGGATCGCCGGGGGCGGTGCGCTCATCGATCTCGGCGTCCACGCCATCGACCTCGCGCTGTATCTGCTCGGCTACCCCGACGTGACGGAAGTCAGCGGCGTCGCGCGGAGCGAGTTCGGCTCCCGCGAGGAGTACGCCTATCTCGACATGTGGGCCGACGACGCGGGAGCGGACGGCTTCGACGTCGACGACTCCGCCAGCGCCTTCATCCGCTGTGGGGGGAATCGAACGATTTCGCTCGAGGTCGCCTGGGCGACCAACCGACCCGCGACCCACGAGTTCGTCGCCCGCGGGACCGACGCGGCGGCCCGGTTCGACCTCCTCGAGGGCGACCTCTCCGTCTATTCGGCGAGCAAGGAGGGCCCCGACCACCTCGAGGACACGACGATCGAGACGCGCCAGAACGATACCCACACGGACGAACAGCGGGCGTTTTTCGACCGGATCGTCGGCGATGGCGGGCCCGCCAACAGCGTCGAGGAGGCGCTTACGGTCCAGCGGATCATCGACGGCATCTATCGCTCGAGCGAGGAGGAACGGACGTACACGATCGACGAAATGAACGACTCGAGCGAATAGCCGTGTCTGGTCCGCCGTTTGCCACCGATATCAACCGGTACGAGCCGACAACCGCGGTGACAGCACCGAAGCGAAACGCGAACGGGTGGCCGCACCGACGGGGCCATTTCGTGCACGACGTTTACGTCGCGGAGTCACCAACGGTCGGATATGGAAACGCCTCCCGAACTGAAAGACGTCGCCGGCGACGGGGACGAGATCACGATCAGCAACCGCGAGTACGACGACGAGAGCGTCATCGCCGTTGATTTCGGTCCGACCGGCGAGCATCCGTCGGTCGACGTCGTCGACGACACGGCGATCGTCACCGTCGGCGGAAGACAGTTCGAGTTCGACGTGCCGACGGAAGCGAGCGACGTGATCGTCAATGACGGGGTTTTGACGATCAAAGGCTGACCCCCGAAGGCAGACCCGGTGTACGGCGATCGTTCGATACCCGGACGAAGCACTGCGACGACCGATGCTCGCCGGCCCCCATTTTATTGCTCCGGCAGTGGTCGCTCCCCCCATGGAGATCGGCGTTCATACCCCACCGCTGGCCGACGAACCGCTCGAGAGCGCGCTCCCCTACCTCGACGGGATCGGCGTCGGTGCGATCGAGCCGGGCGTCGGCGGCCATCCCGGTCAGGACCACATCACGCGGGCCGAGTATCTCGACAACGAGACCAGTCAGGCCGAGCTCCGCGACCTGCTCGCGGAGTACGAGATGCGGATCAGCGCGCTCGCGACCCACAACAACCCGCTTCATCCCGACGACGAGCGGGCCGAGGAAGCCGATACCGAACTCCGAGAGGCGATCCGCCTGGCCGCCCAGCTCGAGGTCGGAACCGTCACCTGTTTCTCGGGACTGCCGGCGGGCAGTCCGACCGATGAGACCCCGAACTGGATCACCGCCCCCTGGCCGCCCCAACACGCCGAGGCCCTCGAGTACCAGTGGGAGCGAGCGATCGAGTACTGGGGCGAAATCGCCGACTACGCGGCCGATCACGATGTCGATATCGCGATCGAGATGCACCCGAACATGCTGATCTACGAGCCCCACGGGATGGCGCGACTGCGCGAAGAGACGGGCGAGCGGATCGGCGCGAACGTCGATCCCTCGCACCTCTACTGGCAGGGGATCACGATCACCGACGCGATCCGATATCTGGGCGAGCGCCAGGCGATCCACCACGTCCACGCCAAGGACACCAGAATTTACGACGCAAAGGCCCGCGAAAAGGGCGTACTGGATACGACGCCGTACACCGACGAGCCGAATCGGTCCTGGCTCTTCCGGTCGGTCGGCTACGGCCATGGCGAAGCCCACTGGAAGGATATCGTCTCGACGCTTCGCATGATCGGCTACGACGGCGCCCTGAGCATCGAACACGAGGACTCGCTAACCAGCTCCCGAGAGGGCCTCGAGAAGGCGGTCGACCTGCTCGAGCGGGCGGTCTTCGAAACGCAACCCGGGGAGGCACACTGGGCCGAATGACCCGAACCGGGGCTACTCTTCGATCGGGCTGTTGACGGAGTCGTCGGCCGAGGGATCGCGGACCTCAACGTCGCTGCCGTTGCGAACGACGAGCTCGTAGCCCTCGTACTCGAGTCGGACCACCACGCTGCTGGCGGTACCGGCGGTGGTCGTGAACAGTTCGTCGAGCGCTTCCGGGTTGACGACCGTAAACAGCGGGTCGTACGCCGGCGGCTCGACGTCGGTGACGTCGACGCCTTCGCGCGCTGCGACGGCCTCGATGATGGCCTGGGACGGCGGACCAGTCCCGTCGGGCGTCGACGTATTGTCCAGGTAGGACATACTTGTCCCTTTGAGAGTCCCGCTGATAAGGGTGATGGCAAATATATGCAACTGATACGTCGCAGTTATATCCTCGTGACGACGTGATTACCGTCTCTCGGTCGAAGGGACCGGTGTTCCGCCGTTAGGCGTCCCCCTCACCCCGCGCTCGCTCGAACAGTTCGATCGCCCGCTCCCGTCGATCGGCGTGTTCGACGATCGGTGCCGGATACGCTGGCGCGATTCGCTCCCGCTCGGCTGGCTCGAGGTCGTGCCAGCCGTGAATCTCGTCGGCGCTCGCCTCGCCGAGTTCGGAAACGTACTCGCGGACGTACTCGCCGTCGGGATCGTACTCGCGGCCCTGCTTCATCGGATTGAACACGCGGAAGTACGGCTGGGCGTCGGTCCCGGTCGACCCGGCCCACTGCCAGCCGCCGACGTCGTTCGCGGTGTCGTGGTCGGCGAGTAGTCGCCGGAACCAGTCGTATCCCGCCCGCCAGTCCGTCAGCAAGTCCTTCGTCAGAAAGGAGGCGACGAGCATCCGCACGCGGTTGTGCATCCACCCCTCCGCGCGGAGCTGCCGCATCCCGGCGTCGACGATGGGATACCCCGTCTCGCCGGCCTTCCACGCCTCCAGTTCGTCGGGGTCGTTGCGCCACTCGATCTCGTTCGCGTAGCCGCTGAAGTTCTCGACGACTGTCTCGGGGTTGAACGCGAGCACGTGCGCGTAGAACTCGCGCCACGCGAGTTGGCGCTGGAACTCGCGGACGCTCTCACGATCGTCGGCCGTCTCGGCTCGCTCGGCGGCCTGCTCCGTGGCCGCGTACAGTTCCCGCGGACCGATCGTTCCCCACTTGCAGTGGGGAGAGAGCCGCGACGTCCCGTCAGTGGCCGGATAGTCGCGCTCTGCGGCGTAGCGGTAAATCGGCCCGTCACAGAAGTCCTCGACTCGCTCTCGAGCGGCCGTCGTCGTTACGGTGGGCGGCGAGGCCGCTGGGTCGTCGAATCCGAGTTCCGCGAGCGACGGAATCGTCTCGCCGGAAACGGTCGCGAAATCGGTCCCAGCAGGCTCGTCCGCAGGTACCCGCTTCTCGCGATCGCGCCACTTCGTCCAGAAGTACGAAAAGACCGAGTAATGCTCACCCTGGTTTGGCGTGATCGACCCCGGTTCGTGGTGGATCGAATCGTGGACCGACTCGCAGTTGACGCCGTCGTCTGCGAGCGCCGCCCGAACAGCCCGGTCACGCTCGCGCGCGAGACCGCTGTAGTCCTCGTTCCAGACGACGCTCGACGCGTCGTACTCGGCGGCGACGTCGGGGACGACCCCGCTTGCCTCCCCGCGCTCGACGATCAGATCGCTCCCGTACTCCCGATACCGAGACCGCAGGTCGTGGAGCGCCTCGAGCAGGCACGCGACCCGCACCGGCGACGCGTGCTCGAGAACGGTCGGGTCGAGGACGAAAAGCGGAACGATTGGCTCGTCGATCGACGCGGCGCGTGCGAGCCCGCGGTTGTCGACCGTCCGAAGGTCCCGCCGGTGCCAGTGAACGATCACGGTCGAAGTACGGATTCGAGAGCCGAAAGTACCGGGGTGCTGGCAACCCGCGAGCGTCAGTGCGACTCGAGTGGCGAGTCGTATCGCATCTCGAGCGAGAGGATGGCGTCGCGACGATCGCAGGTACCAGCGAGACCGCGGAACGACCATCGTGGGTACCAACGAGACCGCAGAAATACGACTGCCACCGGACCGTTGCAGTCTTCGACTAGTGCTTCGTATCGGTGGGTTCGAGAAGCCGATCGATCGCCGAGCGAAAGCCCGGGCTCTCGTGGTACCACAGCCAGCAGCCGACGCCCGCGGTGAGTAGCGAGCCGGCGATCATCCCGAGCGTCGCAGTCAGGTACGCGGTCGACCCGTCGCCGGAGACGGCGAAGACGTTCGCGGGGTTGTCGTGAATGAAAAAGAAGTACACGACGAACCACGCGTTCGTGAGCAGCGTCGAGACCAGCACGGGCGCGCCGTACGCGTAGTTGCGCGCCCAGATCAGCCCGATCGCGACCAGCGGCCCGAGCAGTCCGACGATGGCGATAAACGCCGGTTGCCCCTGCGTGAGCGGGGCGTCAACCGTCGACAGCCCCATCCCGAACAACCCACAGAGCACGAGGTAGATGAGAAACGGCGTCGTGACGATGAGTCGTTGATCCACATCGTATGGTGGTCACCTGTTCATCTTAACTGTTATTACCACTGACTCGAGCGAGCGGGGCGGATCGAACGGACGACTGACGATCCGGTTGGGGACGAATCCGCCGGCGAGGATCGGTGAACCACGAGCGCCGACCGGGAGTATAGGAACCGATTACCACGGAAATCGAACGCCGGGGACATATCAGCTCTCGTGTCGTTCACAGTATGAAGGGGATAACAAATTGTGCCAGTCGCAACCGATCGGCCATGAGGGGCCAGGAACAGTCGAACGGTGCTGCACAGTCGACGATTCGGAACGCGCTCGAGTCGGTCTTTCGCCGAAGCGACGATCAGACAGTCATCGAGGAGTGCCGACGCTGTGGCACGACGCTCGAGTCGGTATCGACGTGTCCGTCCTGTGGCGGAAGCGACATCGTCGAATATCGGATTCGGTAACGACCGCCCGCGAGAGACGAGCGATCGGGGTCACTGGGGAGTTACCGCGAGCCGACGGGAATTCCGTCGGTGTCGATCGAATCCCGTCGGCCGTCGAGCACCGCGAACCGCTCGTCGCGGCGCGACTCGAGCCAATAGAGGAGGCGTTCGGCCCACTCGAGTTTGTGAGCCTTCGCGGGGTCGACCGACGGATCGTCGAAATCCCAGCCGACGAACTCGAGGCGCGCGGCGCCGACGTGGTCGGCGAGAAACGCCGCGCGGTCGCCGTCGGTGAAGCCGCCGACGTTTCGGACCGGTCCGCGGGGTGCGGCCTGCGTCGTCGGGAGGACGTACGCAGTGTTACACTCGGGGACGACGTCGCGAATCGCGGCGAGATTATCACCGTGGCCGTGGACCGCGACCGGAGTGCCCCGAGCCGTGAGTCGCTCGACGGTGTCGGGGTTCTTGTCGAGATCGGTCACCATGCAGTCGACGTCGATACCGCGGCTCGCGAGCGTGTCGACGGCCGTCGACGCGGCGAGGACGACGTCGGCCTCCCGCGCTCGCTCGAGGTCCCGCTCGGTCTCGAGCGACGGGCCCGCTCCGGCGATAGCGGCGGTCGCTCCGCCGACGAACGAGAGGTCGGCGAGATCGAACGACTTCTCGAGAAGCGACGCGAGGAGATCGCGTCCTCGTTCGTCACCGGCACGATCGTAGCCGAAATCGCTGCAGATCGCCTCGTAGATGGGCTCCCACTCGTCGAACTCCATGCTCGGTCTCGTCGCGCTATCGGTTTGTGTGTTCGGTCTCGATCCCGCGTTTCCGGTCATCCGGCTTCAGGTGTCGAATATATTACGTGTTCCGAGTACCGGGTGGGCTATCGGCCAGCACGTCGGTTTCCTCGCGTGGGCGATGGTGTTGTCACTGTGCCGTAAGACAGGTTGTGGCGTAAGACAGGTCGCAGCATCCCAACCGGGAGTCGTCACTGGTCGGTGTAAGACCACAATAATTCCGTGTTGTGGGCCGGGGGTCGCCTCCAAAGTACCCCTACCCGGGAGGCCGCCCGGCGTCCAGTCTCCCTTTTCGAAGCATCCGGCATAAGCTTTCTCTTAACGCAGCACCCCTGACAGCTTCCGTCCGATACCACTGAGACTGTCATTTTTGGCCGTGAGATCGGTGGCAACGTCAGAAATCGCATCTGTCGATCCCACGATCACGCAGTTCCCGCCGGTCACCCGTCGGACGACCGCGCCGTGCTCGAGTGCGACCGTCGTAAGCCGGTCGATCGCGTCGGGTGCAAGGCCATCGATCTCGAGGAGTTGGGGCTGCCAGTCGCCGGCGATCGCGGGATCGATGCCGCGTTCCCGGAGCTGCGTTCGAAACTCCCGGGTGGAGTGGACGTCCAGTTGCGAGATCGTGAGTCCGTCCGCGGTGACGCTCGCGCGCTCGGTGAACGCCTTCCCGATCAGGGCTGCGTCCCGCGTTTCGGCCACATCGTGGGTCCGGATCACGTGCGCGCCGCGTTCGACGGCCATCGCCGTCGCCGCGAGGCTGACCGGGAGTCGCTCCTCGGTCTCCCGGTCCGCGATCTCGCCGAGGAAGTTCTTCCGATTGATCGAGACCAGCATCGGTCGTCCGAGCGCCCGGAACTCCCGGAGCCGCCGAAACGTCTCGCGGTCGTCCTCGAGCGTCTGGGCCTTGCTCCACCCGCCGAACGCGGGGTCGACGATCGTCTTATCGGTCAGCCCGTTCTGTTTCAACGCCTCGTAGACCTGATCGACGTAGTCGGCCGTTTCCGCCCAGTCGGGCGACTTCCGGGCCGACCAATCGGTTTCCTCGACCGCTCCCGGTCGCTCGAGATCCGGCGGGCCCGCCATCTTCGCGACGGCGACGTCGTGCTCCTCGCAGACCCGCGGCATCTCGCGGTCGGCGAAGCCACAGATGTCGTTGACCATGTCGAACCCCTGCGAGAGGGCCTCGTCGGCGACCTCGGCGTAGCGCGTCTCGATCGAGAAGATCGCATCCCCAGAGACGCTCTCGATCGTGTCGAGCGCGACGTGTAGCCGCTCGAGTTCCTCGTCGGCCGAGAGCACGTCGAAGCGTTTGTTCGCGGACTCGAGGCCGATATCCACGATGTCGGCCCCTTCTCCGATTAGCTCCTCGTCGACGTAGCGAGCCGCCTCGCCGGGATCGTCGAAGACGCTCGGATCGTAGGGAGACTCCTCGCTGACGTTCAGTACGCCCATGATCCGGGGCGGGTAGTCGTCTCCGATCCCCAGACCGGCGGCGTCGACGCTGTTCATACCCGGACTGTGAAAGCGAGACAAAAAGATATCGCGGTTCCGGCGAGCCGGAGCGAAGCGAGCAGTACGCGGGAGTGAGCGCGGTCTACTCCTCGTCCTCGAGCACTGCCAGCCGCGAGTCCCGAAGGAGCACTTTCTTGACGATCGAGGGGTTCTCGAGCAGGCGGTGTTTCGCATGTGCGCCGCGGCCGCGGCCGCGTCCCTCGCGCTCGGACTGGATCACGTTGAGGAAGTTCTGTTCCTGCAGGATCTCCTGAACGCGGCGCTCGGAGAGGACGTCGAAATCGAGCCGGCGGGCGATCTCCTTGTACTGGTTGTAGATGATCTTCGTCGTGAACTCCTTTTCCGAACTGTTCTCCGTCAGCAGCGTTAGCGAGTAGAGGATCGCCTTGGCCTGCTGGGGAGAGCCCTCGATCAGTTCGTTGAACCGGTCGGCCTCGGTCTTCTCCTTGGCGTCGCGGACGTGATCCGCGGTCACCCGCGTGTCGCTTCGCTTCTTCGCGATCCGGCCCGCGTTCCGGAGGATGTCGATCGCCTTGCGCGCATCGCCGTGTTCCTGGGCGGCGAGTGCGGCCGTGAGCGGGATCACGTCATCCGAAAGGACACCATCGTGGAACGCATCGCGGCGCTTCTCGAGGATCTCGACGAGCTGATTCGCGTCGTACGGTGAGAAGACGAGTTCGTCCCGCGAGAGGCTCGACTTGACGCGTTCGGAGAGGTGGTCGGGGAAATCTATCTTGTTCGAGATGCCGATGATACCGATGCTGGAGTCCGAGATTCGTCGGTTTTCGCCGGCCCGCGAGAGTTTGCGGAGGACCTCATCGTCCTCGAGCATGTCGATCTCGTCGAGGATAACGATGGTGACGTCGGTGCAGTGGTCGATGGACTGCCAGAGACGCTTGTAGTAGTCGCCGGTTCCCAGTCCCCGATCGGGGACGGTAACCCCGCTGGAGTCGGGGTCGTTGACGATCTGGGCGATCGTCTTGACGATCGACGCCTCCGTATTTTGCTCGCCGCAGTCGATAAAGGCGTACTTGACGGTGACGTCGTCGTGCTGGGCCTCGGTGATCACGCGCTGGGTGACCGATCGCGAGATGAGCGATTTCCCGGTGCCGGTCTTGCCGAAGATGAACAGGTGGTTCGGCTCGCTTCCGAAGACTGCCGGGTTCAGGGCGTCCGCAACACGTTGCATCTGCTCGTCGCGACCGACGATCCGATCGGGGCCTGGGAGGTGCGTGATCTCGAGCAGGCGCTCGTCGGCGAAGACCGGATCGTCGTACCGGAAGAGCGGGTCTCGATCGTCGTTGGCGGACATTGCGGTACCGCGCCCTTTCCAACTGAATTGAAATAAAGGTGTGGGGATCGATCGCGGATGTAAATACCCCGACAGAGCGACTCGAGTGGAACCTCGCGGCCGCATAACCAAAATTCGCCCTGAACGCCTGCCTCGCGCTTCTAACCGCCGAAGATGACCGCCACCCACCACGGACACCCCCGTCGCGGATGTAAAGCTCGTGCGCTCGACCGGCTAACGACCGCGCTATACCCGGTTTCGGTGGGAAGATCCCGTTCGACGAACGAGGACAGGATCCACATGAATACGGCGAACGAGGGCCCAAGGGACCGAACGAGCAATTCGTCGATCACTTCACGGGACCCACACCCCCCTCGCGTTTGTAACGGGAATAATGGAGGGGTGGTCAAGTGTTATATTCGATCTTCCACACTATTGGACTTCATCTGGCCCGATTTACATCCGCGGCACTGGTGTGTTCCAACGAGAGACCTCCACACGTATTTCGCCTTACAAACGCGAGGGGGGTGTGTCCCTCTCTCACTCTCTACGAGATCAGTACCTGCTACTCGAGAACCGCCACTGGTCCAATCGGACACATGCGCTATCGCTTCTCAGAGATGCAGTAACACTGGCAGTCACAATGGGGCCGTTCTTCGCAATCGAACCGCTATTCAGAATAGAGCCGACAGGCACGAGATGCCTATCGTCGTCAATATAGTCCCGTTCTAGTTCTAGCCTAGACTAGAACTAGCTAGAGTAAGCTAGAGTAGTGAAGGGAGAAAGAGAAAGAGAGTGAAGAGAGCGAATGTAACAGTAAGAGCACTCCAATCGCAAAACTGAGACGGCTAGCATTCCCGAGACGTGAACGCGTTCTTTTTGCGTTCGCGCTCGGTACTCCGTCTATGAACGCGTCAATCGTCACAGCACCGACGTTACGGCTCACACTCATCGTCGGGACGGAACCCGAACTGTTACCGGAAACACTTCGTCCGAAATTCTCGCCATCGACGCCCCAATGACCGACGAATCGATCCCGGACGGATCGCCTCCGAGTCGAACGACGCCGGCGGTTGCGGTCGTCGACGCCCAGTCGCCGGGCAACGTCGGAACCATCGCTCGCGCGATGAAGAACTTCGGCTTCGAGGATCTCCTGCTCATCGATCCGCCGACACTCGACCCCGACGGGGAAGCGTACGGCTTCGCAGGGCACGCTCGAGAGGACGTCCTCCCGAACGCCGATGAGATCGGTTTCGACTCGCTCGTCGAGAACTACCACACGATCGGTTGTACGGCCGTCACGAATGAAGACGATCACAGTCACATGCGGTTTCCCTATTCGACGCCCGCTGAGCTAGCCGATCGGCTGCCGACCGTCGAATCACCGACCGCGCTCGTGTTCGGTCGCGAGCGCGTCGGTCTGACGAACGCGGAACTCGCACAGATCGACGAGATCTGTTCGATCCCCGCGAACGCTGACTATCCCGTCCTCAACCTCGGGCAGGCGGCCACGATCACGCTCTACGAACTCCGGACCCTGACCCTTGACGAGACGCAGTTACCCGACCTCGAGCGCGTCCGCGCTCCCGAACCGACTGTCGATCGGCTCTACGACCAGTGGGCGGCCCTACTCGAGGAGATCAATCGCCCCGAGGAGAAACGCGACAAGACGATGCGGATGCTGCGGCGGGTGTTCGGTCGGGCCGACCTGACCGAGCGTGAGGCGAACACGCTGCTGGGACTCCTCCGTCGGGCGACCGAACGGCCTGCCGAGGACTGATTCCTCGAACGAGACTTGTCAAATCAGCCACCACAGCCGTTCTCGAGGGCCAGTACAGTAATACGTACCCAGTAACCACCACTACTGGATGACCGACCTTTGCCGACGAAACGCACTGAGTTTACTGGGTGGTGGGATGGCGCTTCTGGCCGGTTGTTCAGAGTCGTCAAACGGGAACGGCAACGGTACCGAAGACAGTTCCGAGAGTGACTCGATCGACGGCAATCTCCCGTCGTACGCCTCGACGCTCCCGACGAACGAGCGTTCGGAGTACTTTTACGGAGCGATCGATGTCGAAACCATGAACACCCTACTCGACGACGAGGGTGCCGAGGCCGGCCGGGAACCGACGGATCCGCTCGTCGGCAATCCGGTCGTCGTCGCGCTCCTCTGTTCGTTCGGTGTCCAGCAACTCGTCGACTCGGCCGGGCGCAACGCGTACACCGAAAACAACGAGACGGCCGACGGCGAAGAACAGTTCGTCTACGCCGACGGCGTCTACGCGTTCGTCGGCTCGTACGACCGAACCGGCCTCGAGACGGACCTCGAGGCTGCGAGCTATACCGTCGAGAGCGAAGGGAACGCGTACGTCGTCTACACCGACAGCGAGAGCGACGAGGTCGTCGGCGTCTCCGGCGGCGTGTACGCGTACTCATACCCGAACGGAGCCGATTCCGAGTTCGATCCGGTCGCGGCCGTCGAACGAACGGTCGCGACGGCGGCCGGCGATCGGGAGCCCAAACACGAGGCGGACGAGGGCTTCGACCGCCTGCTCCGCACCGGCGAGAACGGCGGGATCGCGTGTTGTCTGTACACCGACAGTGACGAGTTCGCCGCGGAGACCCTTTCGAACGATCAAGCGGCCGACGATGAGGGCCTTCAGTTCGAATTCGGGTCCGTCGAGGGATCCCACGGCGTCCACCAGCAACTCGCAGTGACTGGGAGCGACGCGACTGCAAACGCCGTCGTCACCTACGGCAGCGAGGATCGCGTCGACGAAGCCCGCCTCAAATCGTCGTTGGGAACTGAGGCGGAGACGGTCGATTTCGTCACGAACGGCTCGGGGGTCGACATCGAAGCCGAGTACGGCGGGGAGTTCGCTCGCGAGTAGTCACAAGTCCCCGGCGGTTCGTTTCCCCCGCAGTTCATTTCAGGCCGGCTCGGTTTCCGAGGTCCGTGCGGGGTTAGCGAGACTCGATGAGCGCCGACTCGCGCTCTCGTGCGGGTCGGTCCGGCCGAGTCTCGTATCGGCCGGATTCGGTAACGGTACCGATCCACCCGCAATCGCTACAGGCGAACAGTCCCTGGCCATCGATCAGAGAGCCGCCGCAGTCGGGGCAGGTATCCGACATCGCCGACTCCAGGCTCGCGTCCGCATCCCTGACCGACCCGAGGGGCGTCGGGAGTTCGCCCGTTCGGAGCGTGGCGATCGCCTCGTCTGTCGTGTACGTTTCCTCTGCCGCCTCGTTCGTGTGGGGGAAAACGCCGATCAGTTCGTCGTCCGCGTACAGCTCGAGGCACAACAGCGGCGTCACGAGTCGCTGTCGCGTCGTCCCGGTCACCTGCGAGGTCGTCGTCCGCTTCCGGAACGGCGGGCGGACGCTCACGCCGCGCTCGTCGGCCCACTCGGCGAACCGCTCGAAGTTCTCGAGGACTTCCTGGTGGGGACTCTCCTCGGAGAGCGCGACTTCCTTGGGCCAGCTCCGGAGGAGCAACTCGTCGACCGCGCCCTCGGACTCGCAGGCCTGAAGCGTCTCGACCTGGGCGTCGACCGGCTCGAGCAACAGCGGTGCGCGAACGTGGCAGACGGTCGTAATTTCGGCTGTGGTGTCAGTCATGTGGGATCGTTGTGAAGTTTGCCAACGGAAGAACTGATAAAGGTTTCTGGGGGCGACTCTATATCGGTTAAAGGTGTCTTATATCATACTAGGATGGGAGAGTCGCCGGAAACCGCGAGGACCGAGCGGCGGTCGGTCCGAGTGATGGCGACGGCTTCGGGACCGGTCGTCCCGAGAATCTATCGTCGTCGCTCGGAACAGTCCAAAAACTCATCGTCGTCGCTCGGAACAGTCCAAAAACTCATCGTCGTCGCTCGAGGCGTCCGAAGGTTCCGGCTGATACTATGCTCGCTTCTGAATCTCCTCGCGCAGGAGTTCGCTCACGAGATCGCCGTCGGCTTTCCCCCGTAGCGCGCCCATACACTCGCCCATGAGCCCCGAAAAGGCCTGCATTCCCTCTGCTTCGACCTGACCCTCGTTTCGTTCGACGACCTCGACGACTGCCTCCCGGACCTCTTCCTCGCCCGCAGAACCGAGTCCGGCGGCTTCGGCAGCTTCGTCGGCGGACTGTTCGGGCTCTTCCGCGAGCGCCGTCAGCAGATCCGGAACCCCCTCACGCGCGAGGTCTCCGCCCTCGGCCATCGCGAAGACCGCCTCGAGGTGCTCTCGAGTCAGATTTTCGACTGGCACACCGTCGCGCCGAAGTTCGGTCAGCGTCGACTCGAGCGTCGTCGCCGCCAGCGTCGGATCGATTCCATCCGCGACGACGTCCTCGAACAGCGGCATGTACCCGCCGTAGGCGACCTGTTCGGCCAGCCCCTCGCCGAGCCCGTACTCGTCCTGATAGCGCTCGACCTTCGCGGTCAGCAACTCGGGTTCCGGAACGTCGCTCGGGTCCGGTTCGACGGGCGGCACGTCCGTCTCGGGGTACATCCGCGCCGCGCCGGGCAGCGGTCGCAGGTACCGGGTCGTCCCGTCGTCGTTCGCACCGCGTGTCTCCTCGGGAACGCCCTCGAGTGCGGTTTCCGCCCGCTCCGCGACGGCGTCGATCGCCGACTCCGCGATCTCGGTGTCGGCTGCGACGATCGCGACGGCATCTTCGGATCTCGCTCCGACGGCGTCTCGAAGCGACGCGACCTCGTCTTCGGTGACTCCGTACGCGGGCAGTTCGTCCGTGTGGAAGATCCCGCCCGCGCCGTGGCGCTTCGCGTGATCCGAGAACTCGGTTCCGAGCCGGCGATCGGGGGCGATCTCGCGGCCCACGATACCGTCGAAGCCGTAGAGTGGTACCGCCATCACAGACCCGCCGCTGTTCAGTGCACCGCCGATGACGCCGCTCTCGGTACCCTCGAAGACCTCGGTCACGTCCCGAACGTCACCGACCGACGCCTCGAGCTCCGAAAGTTCGTCCCGAATCGCGACGAGTTCGGCCTGTCGAGCGACCTCGTTGCGCACGATGTCGTCGATGTCGTCGAGGCTCTGGACGCCCTTGATCTCGACGCGAGCGCCCTCTTCGATCGAGACGTTGACGTCCTGGCGGATCGTTCCCAGTCCCCGCTTGACCTTCCCGGTCGAACGCAGCAACATCCCGATCCGTTCGGCCGCCTCGAGGGCCTGTTCGGGGCTCGAAATGTCCGGGCTCGTCCCGATCTCGACCAGCGGAATGCCGAGTCGGTCGAGGCTGTAGCGGACCCCCTCGTCGGTCTCTTCGACGCGCTGGGCGCTCTCCTCCTCGAGTAGCATGTCCTCGATCCCGACCGTGCCGTCGCTCGTTTCGATCTCGCCGTCGGTGGCGATCAACGACGAGCGCTGAAAACCCGACGTGTTCGAGCCGTCGACGACTATCTTGCGCATCACGTGGGCTCGATCGACGGGGCTCATATCCATCAGCTGAGCGACCTCGAGCGTCGTCTCGAGGGCCTCCGCGTCGAGTTCGTGGGGCGGCTCGTCGTCCTCCTCGACGAGACAGGTCGAGTCGTAGGCGAGGTATTCGAACTCGCGCTCGACCATGCTCTCCTCGACGGCGGCGTCGTCGAGTTCCCCAAGTTCGCTCCGGGTGGGATGGAGGTAGCGCGTGAACCGGCGCGTCGACGCCTCGGGCTCGCGGAGATCGGTCGGACACTGGCAGAACAGCTTCGTCGCCGTGTCGAGTTGCTGGTGGATCTCCAGCCCGGCGACGAGTCCGAGGGACTCGTAATCGTACTCGGTCATTGGCGGCCACTCGGAGGCGGAGGGGTAAAAAACCGTCCAGTTGCGGCCGGATCGTCGACGCTCCGCATTCTCTCGGACCCGATCTGAGGGCCGTGTACGAACTCCGGAGGGCAACGCCCTCCGGAAGGAGTACCGAGCCGCCGTCAGCTCTCGGTGGCGGTTTCAGCGAGCGGTAGCGCGGAGTCCCCGGCCTCAAGGAGCGAGCGAAGTGAGCGAGTAGGCCGGGGTAGTTCACTTGCTGACTGGGTTCGTATCCGACTGGAAAGCACCGAGCTGAGCGAATCTCTTCACCGAACAGAACACCGCACTGATCACCCGTTTCACCGCGATCCCGCGTCTCGGACCCGTATCAAGCAAGCACAACGTCTACCCGAAGTGAACAACATATCAGAGTATGGTTCGAATCTCGACGATCGTCATCGTCCTCGCGATTGTTTTCGCAATCGGTCTCATTCCGATTCCCGTCATCCCCGGTGTCGGGATTATCGTCGGTATCTCGGGCGTCGTTCTCGGAATCGTCCTCCGGTTCCTCGGGTGGTGATCTCAGTCGCTCGAGGACTCGGCCGACACGCCCGAACTCGAGTCACCATCCGACGACGTTGACCCGGTATTCGACGACTCCGCGTCCGGAATCGAGCGTGACGCGTCACCGCCGGTTTCGAGCGCGTCCGCAACCCCCTCGAGTATCCGCTCCGCTGGCACCTCGAGAGCGGATTTCGATTCAACCGCGGATACCCGCTCTCGCGACGCACCGGCGTCGCTTTCCGGAGATTCGTCTTCCTCTGATTCCCCCTTCGTTGCGATCACGATCGAGTCGGCGATCGCATCCGCGACCTCGAGAAGGCGACGTGTTCCTCCGCCGGAGGTGTCGAGCACGCTCTCCGTAACGACGGTCACGTCGGCCTCCCGAACGACGGTCTCGAACGTCGTCAGATGGGCCGGTGAGAGCGATTCGAACGGCGGGATTTCGATGCAGTCGACCGCGAGCGAGCGGGCGGTTTCGGCCGCCGTATCCCCGTCGGTGACCGGACCGAGACTAACCTCGAGGGCGGGAGGGTTGGCCTCACTGTCCTCGTCTCGCGCGTTCTCGAGTTGGGCGAGCACGCGCGCAGCGATCGCCCCGGTTCCGAGAACGTGGATTCGAACGGTACTCCGATCGGCACCGCTCCATGCACCGTCCCCTGAACGGGGGAACGCCGTCACGGTTTCGGACCCGGTGAGCGGATGTGTGGTGACCGTCGCGGTCGCGTCGAAGACGTCACCGAGGGCATCACCCGTTAGTACGTCCGATGGTGGACCGTCGCGATAGACGTCGCCGTCGGCGAGCATCACGAGCCGGTCGCAGTACCGCGCGGCCAGATCAAGATCGTGAATCGCCGCGCAGACGGTCCGTCCCTCGTCGACCAGTTCGCGGACCAACTCGAGCGTCTCTATCTGGTGATTGACGTCGAGGCTCCCCGTTGGCTCGTCGAGCAACATGACCGGCGTTTCCTGAGCGATCGCCCGCGCCAGCACGACCCGCTGGCGCTGCCCGCCGCTGACTTCGTCGATCGGCCGGTCGGCCAACTCCGTCGTCCGGGTCCGCTCGAGGGCGCGCTCGACCGCGGCGCAGTCCTCCGACGTCGGCGACGAAAACCGCGAGCGGTGTGGATGTCGCCCCATCTCGACAACGTCACGGATGGGGAACGAAAACGAGAGCGTCGTGTCTTGGGGAACCACGGAGACGAGTCGGCTTGCGGCTCGCGAGGAGAGTTCGTGGATATCGTCTCCGCCGATGGCGACCGTTCCGGAATCGGGCTCGAGCGCGCCGCTGATCGCGCGGAGGAGCGTCGTCTTCCCAGCCCCGTTCGGCCCGACGAAGCCGACGAACTCCCCGGGCTCGATCGAGAGGGAGACGGTATCGAGTACCTCGAGATCGCCGAAGGAGAGCGAGCAGTCCTCGACGGTGATCGTGGCCGGGTCGAGATTTCGATTGACTGCGTCCCGCTCGCCCGCTCGATCGATTCCAGTCATACCGAATGCACCTCCCGGCGAGTGAGCAGAAACAGGAAGAACGGGGCCCCGAGCGCCGCCGTAACGATGCCGACTGGGACTTCGGTCGGCCCGGCTGGCCACCGCGCGATCGTGTCGGTCACGACCAGAAACGAGGCCCCTGCGAGGGCACTCGTCGGAAAGAGGATCCGGTGGTCGGGCCCAACGAGCAGCCGCATGATGTGTGGTACGACGAGTCCAACGAAGCCGATCACGCCGGTGACGGCGACGCCCGCTGCGGTAACGATGCTTGCCAGCGCGAGCAACAGTAGCTTCGTCCGTTCGACATCGACGCCGAGATGGTGTGCGTCCTCCTCGCCGAGCAAGAGGACGTTGAGTTCCCGCGCGTACGCGCCGAGAATGAGAACGCCGATGAGGGTGACTGGCAGTGCGAACGCGACGTCGCTCCATCCCCGGTCTCGCAAGCTCCCCATCAGCCAGACGACGGCTTCCCTGAGACCGTCGCCGCTGTGGATGAGCATATACGAAATCAGTGATCCCAGGAACGCTTGGACGGCGACTCCGGCGAGCAACAGCGTTGCGACTGGCGTTCGACCACCTTCGGTGGCGATAGCGTAGACGAGAAACGCGGTCGTGAGTGCACCCGCGAACGCGGCGAGGTGCAGGTTTCCGAACGGAACGATTGCCGGGAAAGCGATCAGCGCGACCGCGCCGGCTGCAGCGCCGGACGAAACACCGATGATCGAGGGGTCCGCGAGCGGGTTCCGGAAGAAACCCTGCATAACCGTCCCCGCAGCGGCGAGTGCGAATCCGACCGTGGCTGCGAGGACGATGCGGGGAAGTCGCATCCGCGTGACGATGAACTGGTGCGTTTCGGGAACGTCGAACGAGAAGACGGACGCGTACTCGAGGCCCACCACTGGAACCGACCAGCCGAATACCGGCAGGGTTCCGGATCCGGTTTCGAGGCCCGACGGGACGACGATCCCGTTCAGGATCGCCATCGCGACGGTCAGGGGATCGATCCGAACCGGTCCGAGTGCGGCGCTGACGACGACGGCGACGACGAGCAGGCCCGCGAGGCCCGTCGACCAGACCGCTGTCCGGACCGATCGCTTCATACACCTCAACCTCGGTTGGAGTAGGCAAATATTTGTTGAAGTAGGGCTCACGTATTCGACGATGCGACAACAGCTAGCCGTCCTAGTAGTACTTCTGGTGACACTATCCACGATCGGCCCCGCCGTGGCCGGCGCGACTACCGCACCGAACGCTGCCGTTCAGGAATCGGATTCGCAGTGTGAATACCCGCTCACGATGACCGACGCGACCGGCGAGGAGGTCACGATCGAGAGCGAGCCGGAGTCGGTCGTGACGCTCTATCCGGGTGACGCCCAACTCGCCTACTCCATCGGTGCCGAGGGCAAAGTGGTCGGGATGCCGGTCAGCGAATACACGGAGTCGCTCGACGCAGGCGATCGGACTGACATTACTGGCGACGACGGCGTGACCCCCGTCGCCGAGGAGATCGTCGCGCTCAACCCCGACGTCGTCCTCGCCGCGAACATCGCCACGTTCAACGAGGACCTCCTCCAGACGCTCGACGACGCCGGGATCACGGTCGTCGTCCTCGACACCGCGACCTCGCTCGACGACGTTCGCGAGAACGTCCGCGTAACCGGGCAGGTGACCGGTGAATGTGCCGGTGCCGAGGAGACGATCGATTGGATGGACGAGCGACTCGAAATTTACGAGGACGCCCTCGAGAACGAGTCCGAACCGCTCGCGTACTACGACGGCGGCGAGAACGGGGACACGCACGGGACGGAGACGTTCCAACACGAGGTGATGACTACTGCCGGTCTGACCAACCTGGCCGCGTCCGTCGGTCAAACCGGCTGGGGCCAGATGAACGCGGAAGTCGTCGTCGACGAGGATCCCGAGTGGATCGTCTACCCCGACCGAACGGCGGAACCGCCGTCGGCGGACAGTCTCGAGGAGACGACAGCCATCACCGAGGGCAACGTCGTCGCGGTCGACGATAACGCGATGAGCCAACCCGGCCCGAACGTCGTCTACGCGATCGAAACGATCATCGAGCAGGTCCACCCCGAAGTGTACGCCGAGATCGAAGCCGAACTCGAGGCCTCCGGCGAACCCGGTAACGGGAGCGGCAACGATACGGACGAAGACCAGAGTGACGACAGCGCTATCCCCGGATTCGGTGTTCCCGTCGCGCTCGTCGCCCTCCTGGCTACCGCCGGATTCGTCGCGCGGCGACGATAGGTCGCAGACCTCTCGTTGCTCCTGTTTTCACCGTTCTCACTGTTCGTATCGTTGTCGGCGTTCGACGTATCGTTTTGAAAAGGGTTTACTCGCCGGGCTACACAGACTATGGCATGGTCGAGAACGTCATCTGGCCCGCTTATCTCGATGCGAACCTCTCGAGGGCCGAGGGACGGCGCGTGTCCGAGGATCTGGCGGTCGAGGAACCGACGGTCGACGAGATCGCGAAGTCCGTCCAGCAGATCGGGTACGACGCCACGATCGAGCGGGACAAGTCCTACTCCCGGGAGCACTGGGCCGACCGGGGCCGGGTCGTCGTTCGCGGGGCCGACGACTCGACGAAGAACGACCTCGTCCAAGCCGTCGCGGCGTACGTCGTCGCGATGCGCGACTGACATGCGCCGAGTAGGCGCAGTCGTCCGGACCGCGCAGGGACTGGCCGTCCTCCGAGCGGACGAGGCGGACGACGCCGGCAGCGACACGCCCGACGAGTTCCGCGACGAAATCGGCACGATGGTCCTCGACGACGACCTCGAGGGGGTCGGCCGCGTCGTCGACGTCTTCGGCCCCGTCTCGAGGCCGTATCTGGCGGTGACGCCGGACGACGGCGTTCACCTGCCGTCGCTGATTGGATCGACGCTGTACGCGCGATAGCGTCAGCGGTTACCCCCCCCCCCCCTCGATTTCCGCTTCGGTTTGATTTTCAACAGACCGTACACTGGGGGATCGACGTGTCACTCCAGGGACTCGACTGGCATGCGGTGGCGCGCGCTTGAAGCCGACCGAACGGGAGTGAGGGCGGCTGACGACATTGCGCGAGGGATGAACGAGTGACCGAAGGGAGCGAGTGAATCGGCTGGGGAGGGCGTGGCGATTCCCTGTTGCCGCGATAGCAGGACGCTTTCGCCACTCAGATACCATCACCCACACCGTTCGATACGCACGGCGTACGGTGCATAACCCACGAACGCGGCACACGAGACACTCCCCTCGAGATGCGATATACGAACGCTCGAAGTGGAAAAGACGATAGGAGCGGGGTGCAAACGCCGCGACATGAACGACCGGACACGGATCCTCGCCGCCGTCGGTACGACGGTACTGCTCTTTCTCGGCGTCCAGCTCGGTGCGCTGGCGCTGGTCGAGCCGTTTCAGGAATCGGGCCGACAGGCCGTCGAGGATCCACAGAATCCGACGAACAGCGTCCTCTACTTCGGGGTCATGCTCGTCGCAACTGGCCTCATGCTCGCCGCGTTCAGGTACGATCTCGACTGGCTCATCAGGCTCTTGCTCGTCGGCGTCAGCGTGATGATTTCGTGGTACGTCTTCGCCGAACTCGTGCCGGCTATCGTCGGGACGTTCGTCTCCGACGGGGTCGCAAACGCCCTCGCGATTATCGCCTCACTGGCCGTCGGCGCGGCCTTGCTGTGGTATCCCGAGTGGTACGTCATCGACAGTGCGGGGGTGGTGATGGGCGCCGGCGCCGCCGCCCTGTTCGGGATCAGTTTCGGCCTGCTGCCCGCGTTACTCCTGCTTTCGGTGCTCGCGATCTACGACGCGATCAGCGTCTACGGCACCGAACACATGCTCGACCTCGCCGACGGCGTCATGGACCTCAAGATCCCCGTCGTGCTCGTTATCCCCATGACCCTCTCCTACTCCTATCTCGAGGCCGGAAGCACTGACGACGTGCTCGAGGACGATCGCGATCCCAACGAGAGCACCGCTGACGAGAGCGCTCCCGACGAGAGCACCGCCGACGGGAGCGCCGCCGACGGCGGCCAGCGAGACGGCGGAGCCGCCGCCGGCAGTTCGGACACCGATGCCGACGAACGCGATACCGAAACCGATGCCGAGACTGACGCCGATGCCCTCGAGCGCGACGCCCTGTTCATCGGTCTCGGCGACGCCGTTATCCCATCGATTCTCGTCGCCAGCGCGGCGTACTTCCTCGAGGCTGGGACGCTCTCGGTTCCCGGAATCGCACTGAACCTGCCGGCGCTCGGTGCGATGGTGGGGACGATTTCCGGCCTGCTCGTGCTCATGTACATGGTCCTCGAGGGGCGCCCCCACGCCGGATTGCCGCTGCTCAACGGCGGCGCGATCGGCGGCTACCTGCTCGGTGCGCTCGCGAGCGGACTCTCACTCGCGACGGCGATCGGGTTCTGATACGGTCTGCTGTAACGATGTACCGGTGCGACCGCAGGCCGTATTCGCGGTCGCACCGGAAATGACTTACAGCAGTCCGTATGACCGTCGCTCTCCATCGCCGTCACCCGTCCGCTCCCTCGGCCTCGACGATATCGACCTCGAGATCGTCGTACTGCTCGAGTCCTCGAACCAGCGTGTCGATCCGCGTTCGCTCCGACTCTCTATCGCGGACGGCCCCGGTGGGGTAGATCGCCACGACGACGAGGTGGTCGTCCTCGTGTTCGTCCCGGATGCTGTCCAGGGCGATGTCGAGGTCGTACTCCCCGTTCAACGTCGCAGTTCCCTCGACGGATTCGACGGGGAACCGCTCGCCGAGCGCCTCGAGCGCGCGGCCCCCGACGGCCCGGTCGATCGACAGGCCGTCGTAGCGACGTTGCACGCGTTCGGCGAGTTCCACTGTCGACGGCCCACCGACGGGGTTGAACTCCTCGCCACCCGCGGTGACGTGTGGCGCTGCGAGCACGCTGAACGCCCCCGCCCGCACCGGTTGGTCTCCGAAGCGCTCGGCCGGGAGCTCGATCGCCCGATCGTAGACGCTATTGTAGCTCGTCAGTTCGACATCCTCGCCGCCCACCTGCTGTGTCTCGACGCGTTTTATCGTTCCCTGATACTCGTAGCCGGCCTCGGCGGCTGCCTCGTCTGAAACGCGTGCGGGTGCCGCCGAAACCATCGTCATATCGTCGGCGAAGCCGCCGAGACAGCCGGCCACCGCGCCGACGCCGCCCGCCGTGAGCGCGCCGAGAAACAGCCGTCGATTCATGTGAGTCTCCGACCAGACTCGAAGAAATAAACGCCGCGGCGATCTTCACTCCCTGATTACTGTTCGACAATTCGCCCAACCGGCAACGATAGACGACCGACCGAACCGGAACATTCGACCGTGAAACGGCCGTTCGAGCAGTGACATCGGCGCCCGGTGGCGACTATCGGTCGACCGTCGAGACGTTCCGAATCTCGAATCTTGCGCCGCCGTCCCGACTCGTCTCGGCGGTGACCGACCAACCGTGCGCGTCGGCGACATCGCGAACGATTGCGAGACCGAGACCGGACCCGCCATCGGGGGAGAACCCCGACCTGAACACCTTTTCGCGGTGTTCGGGCGGAATTCCAGGTCCATCGTCTTCGATGTAGAACCCATCGATAGCGACTCGTTCATCCGTTCCGTCCGCGGTCGACCGCTCGAGTGACGCTCCCCCCGCTCTCGGCTCGGCGGGCGCGTCGGTAGACGTCTCGGTGACTGCCTCGAGCACGCCGACCTCGATCGCGACGGCGTCGCCACCGCGTTCGATCGTATCGTCGGCCTTCGACCGACTGCCTGTGGTGCCGTGCTCGACGCTGTTGCGAAACAGGTTTTCGAACAGATGACTCACGAGATCGGGGTTCGCGCGAAACTCGACGTCATCGGCGACCGATACTGTCGCAGATCCAGTACTGACGTGCGCCCACGCGGTCTCGACCGCCGTCTCGAGCGAGAGTACCTCGGTCTCCTCGACGTCCTCGATCGTCACGAGCGCCAGCGCGTCGTCGATGATCGACTCCATTCGCTCGAGCGACGAGCGCAACGGACTGCGGTCGCCGTCCCCGCAACCGAGATCGATGTCGTCGTCCAGTTCGAGGGTTTCCGCCTGCGCCAGGGCGACTGACAACGGGTTTCGCAGATCGTGAGAAAGGAGTTTCGCGAACCCCTCCATGCGATCCGCCTGCTCGCGAGTTCGCTGCTCGAGCCGACGCCGTTCGGTGATATCGACGTGCATGACGAGGACGAACCGCTCGTCGCCGTGCTCGTACGCCGTGGCCTGCATCGTAAACCAGCGCTCGCGTTCCGGTGAGTGACAGGGATACTCGAGCGAGAACTCGCCGCGGTCGCCGGTCGCGACCGCCCGTATTCCCCGTGCCGCCTGCGTCGCATCGGCATCGTCATTCGCAGCGTCACAGACCTCGAGATAGTTGGTCCCGACCCCGCCCGTTGTCTCGGGCAATCCCTCCGTCTCCCCGAACGCCTCCCACGAAGCGTTCGTGTAGACGATTACCCCCTCTGCGTCGAGAATCGCGACGTTCGCCGGCAGGGCGTCGAACCCCGCGGTGACGAACGAACTGTGATCGGCCATCGTCACCTAGTAAGCAAAACGGCTACTTGAGAGAATCGGCCATCGAGCGGTCACGACCGGAGAATCGGCGACCCTCACTTGCTCGACGGCAGCCGGTACGTCGCCCCCTCGTCGGTGTCCTGGACTTCGACGCCGAGGGCCTCGAGTTCGTCGCGCAATTCGTCGGCGCGCTCGTAGTTGCCGGCCTCGCGCTCTCGCTCGCGCACGCTGAGAACGAGGTTTACCACGTCGCCGGCGAGTGCAGCAGCGCCCGTCGTATCGCCCGTAAAGGAGAGTCCGAGGACGCCGCCGAGTTCCTCGAGAGTCTCGACGGCCTGCCGGAGTCCGCGGTAATCGTAGCCGTCGGTTTTCCGATCGCTCTCGTCGTTCGTGTCCTCGAGATGCCGGTTGATCGCCGTCGCGACCGACAGCAGCGCGGACTGCGCTTCTCGGGTATTGAAGTCGTCGTTCATCGCCGTCGCGAACGACTCGCGCGCGCCGTCGACCTCGTCGCGCAAGGACTCGTCGTCGACTTTCGAACTCGCCGCCGGGGAGTCGAGTACCTCGACGGCCGCCTCGTAGGCCCGCTCGAGTTGGTCCCATCGCTCCTCGGCCTCGGCGATCGTCTCGTCGGAGTAGAGCTGTTTGCTGTTGTACGAGCCGGCGGTCAGGAACGTCCGCATGACGTTCGTCCCCCAACGATCGATCGCTTCCTCGACCGTGACGAAATTACCCAGACTCGAGGACATCTTCTCCTCGTCCATCTGGAACAGTTCGCAGTGGAGCCAGTAGTTCGCGAACTGCTGGCCCGTCGCGGCTTCGGACTGGGTGATCTCGTTTTCGTGGTGGGGGAAGACCAGATCGCGACCGCCGACGTGGATATCCAGCGTCTCGTCGAGGTGGGTCATGCTCATCGCCGAGCACTCGATGTGCCAGCCGGGACGGCCCTCGCTCCACGGCGAGTCCCAGGTCAGCCCCGTGGGTGGATCTCCGCTGTGGCCGACACCTTCGTGGCGGTGCTCCGCGACCGCGTCGGGATCGACGCCGCCGGCCTTCCAGAGCGCGAAGTCCGCCGGATTGCGCTTCTCGGTACGCTCGTCGGGATCGCCCTGAGACTCGATCTCGCCGAGCTCCTGATTCGAAAGTTTGCCGTACTCGTCGAAGCTGCTCACGTCGAAGTAGACCGAACCGTTGGACTCGTAGGCGTAGCCCTTCTCTATCAGTGTCTCGACGAGGTCGATGATCTCGGGGACGTGCTCGGAGACGCGGGGGTAGACCTCCGCCCGCAGGAGGTTCAGCGAGCGCATGTCGTCGATCGTCCGCTGAATGTAGGTCTCGGCGACGTCGGCCTCGCTCTCGCCCAGTTCGTCCTCGCCGACGCGGGCGACGATCTTCTCGTTGACGTCGGTGAAGTTCTCGACGTGACGCACGTCGTAGGAGAGATGCTCGAGCCAGCGGTGCATGACGTCGACATGGACCCACGAGCGAGCGTGGCCCAGGTGTGGCGGATCCGAGACCGTCAGGCCACAGTAGTAGAGGAGGACGTTCTCGGGATCCCGTGGCTCGAACGGCTCTTTTTCGCCCGTCAACGTGTTCGTCACGTGCAGGGTCATTAGGCTCACTTCCCCCGGACGAAAGTTAAAGCGTGTGATGGCATCTGGGTACACGTTCATCCGCGACACGACGAGTTGACGAGACGTTCGGATGGATACTACTGGCCGCAAAACCGTCTGCGATTCATCGTCCTGATCCGGATTACGTTCGGAGCGCTCGCCGATAGTATATGAAGAAGCGTGTTTTCAGCGGATACTGGCCGAACAAAGGTTAAGGGATGAACGCGAGTAGCATCTGACACAATGGGGACGGGAAACAGTCGGATAACTGATAGCGACCCGGACGACCTACTGCCGGAGCAGAGCGTCCTCTCCCTCGAGGAGTACCTCGAGATGCAGGCCGCGATCGGGAATCGAACCCGATTCGAGATCGTCTACCGTCTCTCTCACGCGGACGAGTTGACACCGACGGAGCTCGATTCGGTACTGGAGATCGACGATAGCACGCTCCACTACCATCTCAATAAACTCCGAGACGTCGGGCTCATCGAGAAGCGCGTCCGAGCGGAACGGGACAGCGACGGGCTCTACACGTACTACAGGGCGACGATCCTCGGTGACGCCCTCCTTGAGCACGGCGTCGAAGCACTCCTCCGTCGCGAGTGGGATTTCAGCGAGGCGTACGACAGTAGCGAACCCTGATTTCGCTCGTCCATTTCGTCCGTCTCTCACTCCGTCCGAACGCCCACGCTGTCGAGCGCCGCTTCGACCGCTCGCAGCGCATTGGCTCCCTCGAGCCGGGCGACCACGACGACCATCGTGCCGCCGGAAACGGCCGCCGCACTCGGCGAAATGTCCTCGAGCGAGAGTCGCGCCAGCATCGCCGCGAGTGCGGCCGTGTCCACGTCGCCGGTCGCGACGATAGCGGTTCTGTCGCCGCCGCAGGGACCGAAGGCCGTCCCGCCGACGGTGACGAGTGCGTCGTCTCCAGCGGTCGAGGTCCCGCGTTCGTCCCCGCCCTCGAGCGGCCCGATCCCGCTTTCCATTCGGACCCGCACGTCTCGTGACTCGGTCTCGTAGGTCGGCAACTCCTCGGCGTACCGCCGGAGCGCAGTCGCAATAGCGTCGATCTCGCCATCGATATCGAGATAACGGGCGGCGGCGGTGTAGTTGACGACGCCGGCTCGCAGGGCGGTCCGGAGAAACGGGTGGCGGTCGACCGCCCGGCGCGTCTCGGCTGCCAGTGACATATCGGAGACGGCGTCTCGAGTCGGTATAAAGTCGCCGTCATCTCGGCCCGCGCGGGCCGGCGCACTCTCGGTTCGGCCGGCTCGAAGACAGTCGTACCGGCTCGAGGACGCAACCGTGAACCGGTTCGCCCGACAGTATATATCTCTCCAGTTGCTTGGTCTACGTATGAGCGAGTCCGAGCCGGAGCAGTCCCCCGAGGACACCGTTCGCGAAGACGTATCGCTGTTCCTCCGCCGGAACTTCCCCCAGATCGAGATGCACGGTGGCGATTCATCGATCACCGACGTCGACCTGGACGAGCGCCGCGTCTCGATCAATCTCAGCGGCGCGTGTAGCGGCTGTGGGGTCAGCCCGATGACGACTCAGGCGATTCAGCAGCGCCTCCCGGCCGAAATAGACGACATCGATCACGTCTCCGTGAGTACCGGGCTCGACGGACTGGCCGAGCAGGGCTCCTCGGGCCGCGACGTCCCGCCCGATACCCCCTTCTGAGTCCGGGCGAGCGGCCCGTCGCCTTCGAACCCGCGACTCCGTCACCCCACTGGCCGCGACCGGGGCGCTTTTGCCTCGAGCGCGTTTTCCTCCCACTATGAATCCAGCTGCCGTCGAGGAACTCATCGAATCGAATCTCGAGGATTGTGAGGCGACGGTCTCCCACGCGCGTGACGAACACGACGAAGACCACCTCGCCGCGACGGTCGTCTCCCCCGTCTTCGATGGCCTGCCCCTCGTCCAGCAACATCAGCAGGTGTACGACGCGCTCGGCGACCACATGACGACCGACATCCACGCCCTCGAGCTATCGACGTACACCCCCGAGGAGTACGCGGATCTCGAGGCCGAATAGCGGGACGTCCGTTCACCGCGGTCGCCGTTGCACCCCGATAGCCGGCGTTGTTCGACAGCATCCGGACCCTCCGCCAAACACCTGGGACGTGCTCGCGCGTTCGGATGCTCGTTTCACACCGTGAATCCGATTCACTGTCCGTATTCGGACGCGAGGAACGAAACCGTGAGACGCTATGCATACTTTTCTGGACAAATATTTATCGCTCTGCCCGATACCATGACGTAATGTCATCGAAGTCGAGAAAGACGACCGAATCGACCGCGGCCGGCGGCCAGAACGTCGCAGACGCGCTTCCGAACGAGACGGGGAGATTTGATCGCGTCTTGGTCGCGGTCGACGGCGAGACGGACGATGCGGTCGGTTCGGTCGCAGTCTCGGAAGCGCTCCGTCACGACGCGCGAGTCGACGCGCTGTCGGTCGTTCGAATGAACGCGTCGGTCGACCGGTGGGACATGGTCGTCGAGAGACGCGAGGCGAGCGCCGAAGCGGCCCTGGATGCGATCGGCGACGCGGCCACCGAAACCGACGTTTCGGTCGAGAAACGGCTTCGGTACGGTGATCCAAGCGGTGAGATCGTTCGCTACGCGAGCCACAACGATATCGATCTCATCGTTCTGGGCGAACCGACTCGAACCGGTCTCCGTCGATACATCTCCTCGACGAGCGTCACCGAACGGGTCCGCCGATCGGCGCCCGTGCCCGTGCTCACGGTCCCCGGTGAGAACTGACTGCCACCACTGTCGACCGGGTTTCTTCTCGATCTGCGTCCGCTCGGAACCGTAGATTTATCCACCAGTCCTGACACGTTATACGTATGGAATCCCTCCACCCCCGCATCAGGTTGCTCTGGATCGCCCGCGGGGCGATCGCCGCGATCGTCCTCGGCGGGATCCTCTTCGGCCTCGATCAGTGGCAGTTCAGCGTTCCGCTGGCGGCAATCGCCGGCGTCGTCGCGATCGGACTCGTCCTGGGAACCGTCTACGCGCTCCGCCTGTATCAGCTCTGGCGGTTCGAGCTGCAAGACGACGCCCTCTACCTCGAGCGCGGCGTCATCACGTTCGTCGAGACGGCCGTCCCCTTCGTCCGCGTCCAGCACGTCGACACCCAGTTCGGCCCCGTCGAGCGGGTGCTCGGCCTCTCGAGCGTCGTGGTCTATACGGCCGGCTCCCGGAACGCGGACGTACGGATCCCGGGACTGACCCCCGATCGCGCGCGGCGTCTGCAGGACACCCTCCGCGAACTGGCCGTCGAGAGCGAAGCCGAGGACGCCGTCTGACATGAATCGCTTGCATCCGCTCAGTGCGGTGACGCTCGCCCTCCAGCGTGGCGTTACCGGGCTCTCGATGCCGTTTTTCGTTGTGATGGTGCTCTCGAGCATCTCCGATTCCGTCGACATCGGCTGGGTGTTCTGGCTGGCCCCGATCGGCCTCGTCGCCGGCATCGGCTACGGGATCGCGTACTACTATCGGTTCGCCTACGAAGCGACGCCGAGCACGTTCGACGTCACCTCGGGCGTCTTCTCCCGCCGATCTCGAGAAATCCCGTACCGCCGTATCCAGAACGTCGACGTGTCTCAGAGCATCTTCCATCGCGTTCTCGGACTCGCCGTCGTCTCGATCGAGACCGCCGGCGGCGGCGAGACCGAGGCGACGCTGAACTACGTCAGCGAGGGCGAGGCCGAGCGCCTTCGGGCCGAAATCCGTCGACTGACGGCCGAGACGGACGCCGAAGCGGACACCGACGAGCGCGCGGCCCCGGCCGACGGCGACGATTCGGCTACCGATGTCGGCGAGCAGGGACAGCAAACGCGCTCTCGAGACGAGGGGAAACCGACCCTTCTGTTCGACCTCGAGGTCCGCGAACTCCTGCTCTACGCGCTGACCTCGTTCCGGTGGGGCGCAGCGGTCTTCCCGATCGCGATACTGTTCTTCTTCGGTGGTGCCAGTTCCGGTTCGGGCCTCGTCCCGGCGTTCGTTCTTGACATCGCTCGCCCGTTCGGGGGCCCGGAGACGCTCGACGGTGCCGGCATGGGACCCCTCCTCGTGTTGATCGGGATCTCTCTCATCCAGTGGTCGGTCGCCACCTACGTCGCCAGCGCGATCTACACGGCCGCGAACTACTACGGGTTCCGACTCGGGCGGGCCGGGGACGATTTCGTCTACGAGCGCGGGCTCATCCAGCGCTACAGCGGCTCGATCCCCGTCGAGAAGGTCCAGTCGGTCACCGTCACTGAGAACCCGCTCCAGCGACTGGTCGGCTACGCCGGCCTCTGGGTCGAAACCGCGGGCTACGGCCCAGACAGCAGTAGCGGCAGCCAGTCGGCCGTTCCCCTGGCCGAGACCGATCGCGTCTATCGGTTCGCCGAGAATCTCACCGGCGTCGAATCGCCGCGATTTCGAAGCCCACCGACGCTGGCTCGTCGGCGCTATCTCGTCCGGTACGCCATCGTCGCGGCTGCCGTCGTTACCGCGGCGTTCGGTCTCGCGCAGGTCACCAGCCTCGAGCGGTGGTATCTCGCCGCGGTCGTCTTCGCCGCAGTGCCACCCGCGGCCCACCTGAAGTACGTCAATCTGGGCTACTTCGTCGGCGAGGACCACCTCGTGATCCGAAGCGGCTTCTGGAAGCGCCGGACGACCGTCGTTCCCTACTACCGCATTCAGACGGTCTCGACGCGCCGATCGATCTTCCAGCGGCGGCTCGGACTGGCGTCGCTGGCCGTCGACACCGCCAGTTCGCGCACCTTCGCGTGGGGGTCGCCGACGATCGACGATATCGCCCTCGAGACGGCCCGCGAGATCCACGGCACCGGTCGAGAACGGCTCCAGTCGGCCCTGCGCGAGCGCGCTCGCGAGGACGATATCGGGCTTTCGGTGGATTTTACCTGACCGACCCCGACCCTCCGCATATGGCAGACGGAGACGACTACCGAATCGAGGAGGACAGCCTCGGCGAGATGCAGGTACCCGCGGACGCCTACTGGGGTGCCCAGACCCAGCGCGCCATCGGGAACTTCCCCATCTCGGGGATCACGTTCAGTCGCCGATTCGTCCGCGGGCTCGGCGTCGTCAAGAAGGCCGCCGCACAGGCCAACCGCGACCTCGGCCTGGTCGATGACGACATCGCCGAGGCGATCATCGAGGCCGCCGACGAGGTCATCGCTGGCGAACACGACGACCAGTTCCCGGTCGATATCTTCCAGACCGGCTCCGGGACCTCTTCTAATATGAACGCAAACGAGGTCATCGCCAACCGCGCCGCCGAACTCATGGGCAGCGAGATCGGCGACCGCGTCGTCCACCCTAACGACCACGTCAACTACGGCCAGTCGAGTAACGACGTCATTCCGACCGCGATGCACGTCGCCTCCCTCGAGGCCGTCGAGAAAGACGTCATCCCGGCACTGGACACCCTCCGCGAAGCGCTCGAGGAGAAAGAGGAGGAGTTCGACAACGTGGTCAAGACGGGACGAACCCACCTGCAGGACGCGACGCCGGTTACGCTGGGCCAGGAGTTCGGCGGCTACCGGACGCAGGTCGCGAAGGGGTTGGCGCGCGTTGATAGCGTTCGCGATCACCTCGGCGAACTCGCGCTCGGCGGCACAGCAACCGGCACGGGGCTGAACACTCACGAGGAGTTCCCCGGCCGCGCGGCCGAGTACATCACGAAAGAGACCGGCGTCCAGTTCCGCGAGGCCGACAACCACTTCGAGGCCCAGGCCGCCCACGACGCGATGAGCGAGGCTCACGGCGCGCTGCGAACGGTCGCGGGCTCGTTGAACAAGATCGCTAACGACCTGCGACTGCTGGCTTCGGGTCCGCGGAACGGACTCGGCGAGATCGAACAGCCCGAGAACCAGCCCGGCTCCTCGATCATGCCCGGCAAGATCAACCCGGTCGTTGCCGAGGCCGTCAACCAGGTCCACAAGCAGGTCGTCGGCAACGACGCCGCCGTCTCCGCCGGCGCGGCGGAGGGCCAGATCGACCTCAATCTCTACAAGCCCGTCCTGGCGCACAACTTCCTCGAGTCCGCGGAGCTCATCTCGAACGCGAGTCAGGTGTTCGGCGAACGGTTCGTCCGCAAGCTCGAGGCCAACGAGGAGTACTGCGAGTCGCGAGTCGAGCAGTCGATGGCGATGGCGACTTCGCTCAACGTCCACATCGGCTACGACAAGGCCAGCGAGGTCGCCAAGACCGCGCTCAAGGAGGACAAAACAGTTCGCGAAGTCGTCCTCGAAAAGGGGTATCTCACCGAAGCAGAGGCTGACGAGGTGCTCGACCCCCGAAAGATGACCGAGCGCGGTATTCTCGGACAGGACGACTGAGTCGGACCGGTCGGACCGGTCAGCCGTCCGTTCGGTATATTTTCGACTCGCTCGGCGTTCAGGGTCGCGCGATCAACACCGACGTCTCGACCGTACGCACCACGCGATCGGTCGTGCTCCCGAGGAGCCGTTCTTTTAACCCCGATTGACCACTGGCCCCCATGACGATGAGGTCGACGTCGTGTTCGGTACTGTACTCCTCGATCACCTCGTGGGGATCTCCCTCGCGCGTGGTTTTCTCGTAGTCGACGCCGGCGGCCTCGGCCCGGCTTACCGCGTCGTCGAGGGCCGATTCGGCCTTTTCCTCGAGCGTCTCCGTGAGTTGAGATGCGATGTTGCCCGACGCGGATGCGGACATCTCCGTCCCCACGTCAACGACGTGGAGAAAATGGACCGTCGTCGGTTCCCCCTCGGCTATCGCGACGGCCTGCTCGACCGCCGCCGTGCTCGAATCGCTCCCGTCGGTCGGGACCAAAATATCGTCGTACACGGGTCCCGATTCCGTCGGGAGACGGAAAAGCTGGACACGCGCACTGGCTGGCCCGTCCCGACCGTCGACGCTCAGTCAGCGGTCGATCGGATCGATTCGCCCCTCGTCGAGCGGGTCCTCGATATCGCCCATCACCGCCTCGAGCAGGTCGGTCACGGTCACCAGTCCGACGACCTCCCCATCCTCGATAACCAGCGCAATCTCCTGATTCTCGGCCTGAAACTGGTCGACCGCGTCGCTAACGTCCACGTCGGGGGAGAGCGTCATCGGCGGGGCCGCGAGTTCCTCGAAGTCGATGGTTCCGTCGGCCAGCTCCTGCCGATGCCGGACGAAAACCGGCGTGTAGACGATTCCGCGGAAGTCAGTCAGCTCCTCGCCGACGAGCGGATACCGCGTCTGCGGTCGCTCCTCCATCTTCCGGAAGTTTTCCTCGGTGGTGTCCTCAATCGACAGCGAAACGATCTCCTCGGGGGACACCATCACTTCGCGGATCGGTTTCTCACCGATCTGGAACGCGTTCATCACCTCCTCGCGCCGTTCCTCGGAGAGTTCTCCCTCATCGAGGACCGAACCGAGCCGATTTCGGAGGTCCGCGCGGGACTCGATGACGTCCTCTTCGGTCTCGAGCCACGCACCGGTCATCTCGACCCCGAAGAGTTTGAGGGTCAGTTTCGCGACGCCGTCGCCGAGCGTGATGACCGGCGAAATGATCCAGTGGAACCAGTACAGCGGCGCGGCACCGTACCGACAGACCAACCGCGACCGCTCGACGCCGAGATACGTCGGCGTCTGCTCCCCGTGGGTCAGGTGAACGAGGTTGATGATCAGGAAGGCGAGGATCGCACCGCTCCCGATCGAAGCCAGCGCCGTATTCGCGAACACCGGCTCGAAGATGGCCGCCAACGCGGGTTCGGCCACGATCCCGACGGCGATGCTCGAGGCCGTAATCCCCACCTGGCACGTGGTGAGATACAGCTCGAGGTCGTCCGTCATCTCCCACGCCCGCTCGAGTTTGGGGTTCCCGCCGACGAACTCCTCTTCGGTGAACTGCCGTGCGCGCGTCAGTGCGAACTCGATAGCCACGAAGAAGGCGTTCGCCAGGATCAGCAACACGCCCGCGATCAATCGACCGGCAATGACGAGTGGATCCATTACGGATGTCGTTTAATCGCCGCACACAAATTAGTAGCGAGACCGAACCGAACGAAACCCGGATTCGCGACTGATCTACCAGAGAGCGAACATAGTTTGAAGTTATACGTTCACATGGGACACGGGTGTGGACATCTACCAGCGCTCTGAATACTCGAACACGAGTAAAAACGAATTCTATCCGTTCTTTATTCCTGATCGGTGTGCAGTAAATCGGGACAGTGACGCCGAATCATCTCGGAATGCGGCGCAATAAAATAACCAAGCAGTTTTAGCTGATGCTCACGTCTGACGAAATATGCACACCTGTCGCAACTGCAACCAGTCGTTCCAGACCGAGCTCGCCCTCGAGTTGCATCGAGATACGTGCAAAAAGGCACAACTCTTCTGTCAGGTATGCGGGGAGCGGTTCCGAGAGGGAACGGCGACGCAGGACGGTTGGCACTACGAGTGTCCGAACGAGGACTGTGACGGCGACGGGCTCCAGGAGGATCTCTATCGCGTCGAGGACGTCCGGACGACGACCCACTGAGCTCGCGATCCGCTTCTCGCAGCCACAGTAGACTCGCTCTCACTTTCGCTCTCGAGCGATCGGTGAAAACGGTGGTTCACGGGTTCGCGACTCTACCGTCGAAACCCGTTTGATGCGTCAGCTTACTCGGGAACGTACGTGGCCGATTTCAGTTCACGGACGACGGTCGACTCGTGTTCGGCGATCCCGCCGACGAGTTCGCGGGCGGCATCTTCGACGTCGTCCTCGGCAACGACCCTGTTCGCCAGCCCCAGTTCGCGGGCTCGGTCGGGATCGATCGCATCGCCGGTGAGAGCGATTTCTTTCGTGGCTCTGGTTCCGACGATCCGCTCGAGCGGTGCGATCGTGTGCGTCGCGGCGATCCCGAACTGCACTTCCGGCAGGGACAGCGTCGTCTCCTCGCCGAGGACGAGGAAGTCACAGCGCAGCGAGAGGATGAACCCGATACCGACGAGTGCCCCGTGGGCCGCCACGGCCGTCGGATACGGACGCGAGGTGAGGAAGCCGTAGATCTCGTCGTTCAGGTCATTGATCTCGTCCGCGTACTTCTCGTCATACTCCTCGTCGGCGACGATCTCCCTGTCCATTCCGGCACAGGTTGCCGGGCCGTTGCCGGCGATGATGAGCCCGTCCACCGCCTCCTCCGGCAACTCGACGAGAGCGTCACGTAGCTCCGAAAGGAGCTCGAGGGTGACGGCGTTGAGTTTGTCCGGACGATTCAATCGGACGGTAGCGATCCCATCGGATCGATCCACCGCGACGAGGTCGGGCGTTGCCATGCCGATTACCACCCGTCAACTCCGCATAAATTCGGGGGTAATCGAACTGAACGCGACCCGAACCCGTCGGACTCTCACGGCGTGCGAACCGCCGCCGCTTTCCCACCCTTTAATCACGATTGTTCCGTGACGATACGTATGGAACGGCTCACTCCGCGAGTGCGGGGCGTCTGGCTCGCTCTCGCGATCGTTCGAGCCGCGATTTTCGGCGGGATCATCGTCGGCGCGACGATCGCTATTTCCCGCACCGACCTCTGGACCGACGCGCCCGCGGCACTCGTCCCGGCTGCCGTCGCGATCGCCCTCGCGCTCGCCGTCCTGCGGATCGGCGTGGCCTGGCTGCGATACGGCGTCTGGCGATTCGACCTTCGGGACGACGACCTCTACATCGAACGCGGCGTCTTCACGCGAACCAAGACGGTCGTCCCCTACGTCCGGGTCCAGCACGTCGACTCCAGACGCTCGCCGCTCGAGCGAACCGTCGGCCTCGCGACGGTGGTGGTATACACGGCCGGCTCGAGGAGTTCCGACGTCGCGATCCCCGGTCTGACGCCGGCACGGGCAGAGGAACTACAGGAGTCGCTGCGCCGGCTCGCGATCGAGAGCGCGGGTGAAGACGCCGTATGAAGAAACTCCATCCGGCGTCAGTCGCCGTCCGATCGCTCTCGAGGAGCCTCAACACCGGCTTCGTCTTCTTCGTCGTCGGCGTCATCGTCTCGCCCGGCGGTAACGGGATGAATCTGCTCTCGGTGTTCGGTCTCGTCCTGTTCGGGGTCGTTACGGGAATCGTCTACGAGTTCGCCTACTACCAGCGATTTCGGTACGAACTCACTGCGGACACGTTCGATGTTACCTCCGGAGTGATCTCGCGTCGGGACCGCGAACTCCCCCTTGGTCGGGTCCAGAACGTCGATATCAGACAGAACGTGATCGAACGACTTCTCGGGATCGCGGCCGTCCACATCGAAACCGCCGGCGGCGGCGAAACCGAAGTCAGCCTCCAGTACGTCGACGAGTCGGAAGCCCGGCACCTCAGACGGCAACTACGGGGTGGCGCGAGCCCCGAGCGGACCGAAGGGGACGACGATGAGGCACTCGAGGACGAGGTAGACGCGGCCGATTCCGCTGTGGAGCCGTCGGCGGACGAAGAGATCCTGTTCGAGATCGAACCCCGCGAACTCGCAATCTTGAGCGTCTTCACCATCGATCCGGGGGCCAGCGTCCTGGGCGGTATCGCGCTCTCATTCGCCAGCGGATTCGATCCGGAAACGTTGCTCCCGACCGACCGAATCGCCGGGCTTCCGGGACCGGCGACGGGAATATTCCTCCTCGCCTGGGGGCTCTTGCTCTTCGTGCTCGCCGCCTGGATCGTCAGCGCAATCCTCACGTTCACCCGGTACTACGGCTTCCGGCTCACTCGCGTCGACGACGAACTCTACTATGAACGGGGGCTCCTCCAGCGCTACAGCGGGACGATCCCCCTCGATAAGGTCCAGACGCTGACCATCTCGGAGTCGATCCCCTTCCGGTGGTTCGGCTACGCTGCCCTGGGCGTCGAGACGGCCGGGTACGCGCCCGGTCAATCCGGCTCCCGCGGGACGGAATCTGCGATTCCGCTCGCCGACGCCGACCGCGTGGTCGCGCTCGCACGCGCGATCGAACCGTTCGGCCCGGTGGATCTCGAGTCGCCGCCGCGTCGCGCTCGAGAACGGTATGCGGTCCGGTATCTACTCGTCGTGGCTGCGATCGTCGGCAGCGCGTACGCAGTGGCACGGTATACCGCGGTCGTTCGCCAGTGGTACGTCCTCGCCGTCCTCGCCGTGCTCGCTCCGTTCGCCGCCCACCTGAAGTGGTCGAATCGGGGCTACTGCGTCGGCGACCGGTACTTCCTCACGCGGGCGGGGTTCTGGCGGCGAACGACGAAGATCGTCCCCTACTATCGGGTGCAGGCCGTCCTTCACGAGGCGACGATCTTCCAGCGTCGCCGCCGTCTCGCCAGCGTGACTGCTGACACCGCGAGTTCCGCCTCCTTCTTCGGCCGGGCAGCGACGGCCCACGACGTGGATACGGATCGCGGCCTCGAGCTACAGGCCATCATCGAGGAGCGATTACAGGACCGTCTCCGGGCGCGCCAGCGCCAGCGGACGGTCGGGCGGTGGTTTCGGGAGGCGAGCGACGACGAGTCGGCGGACGAGGACGCGTCGGTAGACCGCGACGACGAGCGGTGACGGCCACAGGGGCGCAACGACTGCCGACGGCTCGAGAGGAGTAGTACATGACCGACTCCGAAACGGCCATGGAATAAGCGACGTGCACACGAAAGTTGCGATCGCCTGTCAGGGTGGTGGGAGCACACGGCCTTTACTGCGGGGGCGCTCCAGCGGCTGTTACCGGAAATCGCGCGCCCGGAATACGAACTCATCGGCTTCTCGGGAACGCTTGGCGGCGCGATCTGTGCGCTCTTGGGCTGGTACCGACACACGTCGTCCCGGAGCTCGCCATCCGGGGATTAGTAGGTCAGGCTCATCCCGCCCTCGTGGGTCATGTCTCCGCCGTTGAGATGCGTACTGTGGTGTGAACAGCCCATCACGAACAGGTTGGCGACCTCGGAGGGCTCCATCATCTCTTTGACACGAGTGTGTTCTAACATCACGTTCTCGACGACCTCGTCGACGGTCATGTCGCGCCGATCGGCCGTCTCGGGGAGCTGTTTCGCGACGAGCGCCGTCTTGACGTAGGCGGTGCTGACGGTGAACGCTCGTACGTCCCCCTCGCCCTCGGCGGCAATCGACTGGGTCAGCCCCCGGAGCCCGAACTTCGTCGTGTTGTACGCGACCTTGTCCTGCGTCACGATGTGGCCGTGGACCGAGCACATGTTCGCGACGACGCCCGTGCCGTCCTCGTTGTCGCGGAAATGAGGGAGACAGTGTTTCGTGAGCACCATCGGTGCCCGCTGCATGACGTCGTGCATCAGGTCGTACTGCTCGAGGGGGAACGATTCGATCGGTGCGACCGTCTGAATCCCGGCGATGTTGGCCAGATACCGGACGTTGCCCTGTTCGGCCGCTTCGTCGACGATCCGCTCGAGATCGGCGTCGTCAGTCAGGTCGCCGACGACCGTGACGAGTTCGCCCGGCAGGGACAGGTCTTCGGCCTGGCTCTGCGTCTCGGCGAGGCCGTCCTCGTCGCGGTCCGTCGCGACGACGGTCAGGTCGTTCGCGGTGAAGGCCAGCGCAGTGGCCTGTCCGATACCGGAGCCGGCCCCCGTCACAATCGCGACGTTCTCGGCGGTATACTGTGGGTCCTCGAGTACCAGCAGATCGTCGCGAGTGAGTTTGGACGGTCCGTACGTTTCCATCGCCTCCTCGACGGTCATGTCTGCCATATCGATTCGGATGGAGACCAACGGGGAATAACTACCGCCGAGGTATTCCTAGCGCAACCGACCGGCTGAATTGCTCTCACTACCGGATGCTGGAGAGCACTGCCGGGAATCGGTGCGCCCCGTCCGACGTCAGATGAATTGGGTGCGTGTCCCGAACTTGTAGGTTGCCAGCGCCCACCCAATCAGTATAGCGGTATGTGATTTATGGGTTTGAGAGCGGACAGTGCACGACTCCGGAAAGTACATCAGTGCGACAATTTTGCTGGACAAGAGATCGCTTGGCCGAACGAGTACACGTATCGAATTCGGGACCCACAGCGTCCCGTGAGGAGCTATCGCACTTACGTTCGTACAAGGCTACCAGCCGATTAAACGCCGTTCACGCCGTCATGAGCCGACTCGAGTCGCATACGGTATTTCCCCTGTCTGACTGAGAGGGCTCCGAGAGAGACACGACAGACGGATCGGAATCGACTCGAGCATAGGAGTACCGCAGTCTCACTGACAGACAACAAAGAGTGGCAGAACCATAGCAGCCACCGAACGTCACTTCCCGTTCGCACGACGGCTGTGTGATCGGTATGTGAATGGGAACGGTGTGTGACCGTTGCAGTCGGTAGTATAGTCGATGTCCGGAACGGCTTGCGTATCGATGTCTACGGTGTCCGGTCTGAACCGGTGAAATCGCTCGTCGACGACGCCGATACCGAGGTTCGACACAGCGTCGACTGGAGAACAGTCATCGTTCAACGCTGAACTTGCAACTCAGTGGCCGTGACCGAGAAAGTCTCGCTGAGAGAGCGCGTCGAAGCGACCAGTCCGAGCTGACTCCGCCTCTGGAAACGGTCGGATGACTCGCTTGACCCTCATACGATGGTACTGGCGTCCACCGCAAACTGAGAAGGTCCCCTCTTTCCTGGAGATGCGCGAAAGGGGTACCGACTCGAGTGAATTCGTGATCGCGACGTTCTAACTCTCGGAGAGGCACGACTGGACGACCGGATGTAGACTCGTTCGGAACCGAAGCGCGCTGCCGAGTCGATCATTCTGTGCGCAGTAACAGGCTATCGCCGGAGAGAGAAAGACCGAGATCCGGCCGAATGCGAGCGGCGTCTACGAGACCAGTGCGTTGTCGCTGGAGCAGGTTCGATTCGGGACTGCATTTCCGATCGATAGTCGCCGAACGAATCGCGATACGTACGTAAAATCGACTCCATTCGCCGGTCAGCACTCGACGATTTGACGCCACGAGCGATGGAAGCGTCTCGGCCACCCAGCTGCTCATTGTCTCTGTATCTCAAAGTATAGGGCCACACATCAAAAATCAATATCTGATCTCGTATCACCACTGTAGTTACTTATCTTCGATAATAGGACTGCATTCCGCGTTTGATTAGCCCTGCTAGCTGAGATAAATATACTTAGCTCGAATAATGGGTAGATTGAAGATCATCGCGTTTGATGGATGACGTATGAGCGATTCAGGAGATACTTCTCGAAAATCTGTCAAGACCTACGTCCCAGCCTACCAAAAATCGGAGTGGCAATCCCACGCCGACGATCTCGATATGAGTCAGAGCGAGTTCGTCCGAACGATGGTTCAGGCGGGACGAAAAGGGTTCGAAACCGGCTCTGCGGAACCCGATTCTCCGGACCCAGACCCTGGGGGTAACGCCCTCGAAACGCAGATCCTCAAACTCCTCTCTGCTGACACGTATTCGTGGGACGAACTGCTCGAGGCGGTCTCCAACGACATCGAGTCGCGACTGGACGAGACGCTCGAGGAACTGCAATCGAACAATCGGATTCGATACAGCGGACGCCACGGGGGGTACACGACCGTCGACGGTGGTGGCGATGGCGACTGAACCCACCGGCGACGCGCCGGCAGATGTGACGGAACCGATCGCGTACTTCCTCGACGACCAGCGCTATCACGGCAAGAGCGAACGGACGCTCGAGGCCTACGAGCGGGTGCTTCGCCGGTTCGAGACGTTTCTCTCCGATCGCTTCGACGTCGAAGCGGTCGGGAACGCCCAGCGTCGGGAGTGTATGGCCTGGATTCACTCGCTACGCGACGAGTTCGAAGACAGCACAATCGCGTCGTATGCGTCCTATCTCAATCGATTCTACGACTACATGGTCCGCGTCGGTGTCTTCGACGACAATCCGATGGCGCTCGTCATAGAGGAGATGCCCGAATCGATCGATACGAACCCGACGAGACGCGATATCTCGGTGGGCGAAATGCAGTCGTTCGTCGGAACGATCGCTCATCCCCTCGAGCGGGCCGTCATCGTCACCCTCCTCAAGACGGGGATGCGTGTCGGCGAGTGCTGTAATCTCGATCTACGGGACCTACACCTCGAGCTGCCGGAACTCGACCTCGCATGGGAGCCCCGCGTCGGCCTCGAACGGCGACCCTCGTCGGTGTTCGTCTCGTCCGAGCCGGCCCGCGGAACGGCCGTCAACGGCGAGGAACGGACGGCCTCGAACAAGCGAAAGCGGGAGACGGTCGTCCCCGTGGACGACGAGCTTCGAGCGGCGTTACTCGAGTGGCTGGCCATCCGCCCCGACGCGATCTCGTCGGCACGGCCGCTCTTCATCGATACCGGGTCGTCCTGGGGCGAACGGCTAACACCGTCGGACGTCCGCTATATCGTCGAGAAACACGCTCGTGAGTACGGCTGGTACCGGACCGGCGGCGGCACAGGAGAGAACGTCACGCCACACTACTTTCGGCACTTCTTCACCACGCATCTGCGGGATCGCACCGGTGATCGGGGAATCGTCCAGTACCTCCGCGGCGACGTCGCCGGCGACGTGATTGATACCTACACCCACAACTGGGGCGACCGCGTCCGTGAGACCTACCTCGAGTCGATTTACTCCGTCACCCGGTGACCGGGCACTGGCAGTCCGACCGACCCTTCGACCGTCTCGTCGAGTTTCAGGTCGGCGTCTGTTCGGATCTCAGCTCATTTCGGCGTTGAACCGTTCGAAATTGTCGTCTGACGCCGGTTTTGTTTCACGAAAAACGTCTCGTGCCAAGTTTTTACTATAACCATACTAAACCCTCCTGTTGTATTTCGCCCCCATAAATCACATACTGCTATACCAATATCGCCCCCTCCAGGGGGCCTCGGATAGTCGTCTCTCCGTTATATTCCCCTGGAAGGACTGATTTCGTCGAGAGGGGGCTCTCGCAACCGCCGAACGGGTGCTCCCAGCGATACACGCTCCCGAAACGTTATTAGCCGTTGTGTTGGCGTTTGCCTGTGGTGTCATATGGTAGACGCTAACATCCACGTGCTCGATCGCGGCAGTCTCGACGTCGACATGAACTACATGATGGAGGGCCACGTGCTCGGCACGCACGACAAGCCGAATCCCGACATCGACTACGGCGAGATCCCGGTCTGGAGCCTCGTCATCGATCACCCCGAGGGGACGATCCTCTGGGACACCGGCTCCCATCACGACGCGCTCGAGGGGCACTGGCCCGAAGGGTTGTTACAGGCGTTTTATCCCTACGACGCCCACGAGCATCGCCTCGACGACGACCTGAACGAGGCCGGGTTCGGAATCGACGACATCGATTACGTTTTCCAGACCCACCTGCATCTCGACCACGCCGGCGGACTGGAGTTCTTCGACGGGACGGACATCCCGGTCTTTGTCCACGAGAAGGAACTCAAGTACGCCTACTACAGCGCCAAGACCGACGAGGGCAGCGGCGCGTACATCCTCGAGGACTTCGATCACGACCTGAACTGGCACGTGCTACATCAGGACCGCGAGCGACACTTCGAGGATCTGGCGTTCGTCCGCTTCCCGGGGCACACCCCCGGACTCACCGGGACGACGATCCACCTCGACGGCGAGGGGACGATCGTGTTCACCGGCGACCAGGTCTACATGGCCGACAACTTCGAGGCAGAGATCCCGCTCGGAGCGAACCTCCTCTGGGGGAAGACCGAGTGGTTCGACAGCCTCCGTCGGATCCAGGAACTCGAGCGGCGTCACGACGCAGAGATCGTTTACGGACACGATCCCGAACAGTTCGAGGCCATGCAGCCGGGGTGGGGGCTGTGAGCTACGACCGGTCGGTCTCCGCCAGCCCGCACGAACTCACGCCGGAGACCGTCTGGCACGTCCAGATGCCACAGATTCGCGTCGGCCGCGGCGCGGTCAGGGAACTCGGATTCCAGCTCGCGGACCTGGGCGTCGACGGGGACGCGCGCGGACTGATCGTGACCGACGAAACCCTCGCCGAGATCGGCCACGCGGGGCGAGTCGCCGACCACGTCGAGGACGGGGGGTTCGACGTCGATATCTACGACGACTCGGAACGCGAACCCTCGATCGAAGCCGTCGAGGACTGCATCTCGTTCGTCCGCGAGGAGATGGGCGAAGACGGCTACGACTTCTACGTTGGGCTCGGTGGCGGAAGCTGTCTCGACACCGCGAAGACGACGCGCGCGGTCGTCGCTAACGGCGGCGAGATCCTCGATTACGTGGCCGAGCCGACCGGCTCCGGCGAGGACTTGACGGATTCGGGCCCGCCTCTCGTCTTACTCCCGACGACGGCGGGGACAGGGTCGGAAATCTCGCCGGTCGCGATCCTCTCCGTCGCCGAGAAAGACATCAAAGAAGGAATATCGAGCAACAACGTGCGGGCCGACGCGGCGGTGCTCGATCCGACGCTGACCACGTCGCTTCCACCGGACCTCACCGCGAAGACGGCGATGGACGCGCTCGGTCACGCCATCGAGGGGTACACGACTCATCGATACGACGAGCTACTTCGTCCCGAGGAGCCCGCGAATCGCCCGGTGTATGCCGGCCGAACCGGGTTCACCGAACTGTTCAGCGAGAAGGCGATCGACCTCCTCTCGAGCAACGTGCGACGGGCGGTCAACAACGGCGACGACCTCGAGGCTCGCGAGGCGATGTTGAAGGGCGCGCTGTACGGTGCGATCGCCGGGTTGACGGCCGGCGCGAGCCTCTGCCACGCGATGGCGTATCCGGTGGGGAACAAGTACCACACGTACCACGGGGAGACCATCGCCGCCCTCACGCCGGCGAGTACGCTCGGATACAACGTCGCAAGCGATCCCGACCGCTTCGCGGCCATCGCGGAGATGCTCGGCGCGAATACGGACGGGTTGGGCACCCGCGCGGCCGCCGATCGCGCCCGCGAGGAGTTCGTCGCCCTCCAGCGGGATCTGACCGTCCTGCCGAGCGGCCTCCACGAACTCGCCGGCGTCACCGAAGACGAGATCGACTGGCTGGCCGAGCAGACGGTCGACACCCAGCAACGGCTGCTTCGGTGTAACCCGCGTCCGGTGGCGAAAGACGACGTCGCGGAAATCTTCCGCGACTCGCTACACAACTGGGAGTAGTCGACTGGAGGAAGACGGAACGGCTATCGGACCTTATCGGCCGACCGCGAGTTCAGTCTCGAGGTCGGCCCCGTCCAGCAGCGATCGAACGAGCTCGACCGTCTCGGTGGTCTCCGCCGCGTTCTCGAGCAACACCGTTTCGCTCGGGAACAGTTGCTCGCCGAGCAAGAGGCCGTGATCGCGTGCGGTCGAGCCGGTAACGGTCAGGTAGACGCCAAGCCCCGCGTCGGCGATGGCCGCCTCCTCCTCGCGGCCCTCCTCGGGGTAGCGGAATTCGACGCCGTCGAGCGTTCGCGTTCCGAGCACGGCCTGGACGAGCCGTTCGTATCTGGGCTCGATACAGAGCGGCCCCTCGTAGGTCTCGAGGAAGTCCCGATCGACCGATTCGGTGGACGGGACGACGTCGGGCGTGGCCAACAGTGTGTGGTAAACGGTGTCACCGAGCCCCGTGACGACCTGGACGTCAGTATCAGAGGGATCGATTCGGGCGTTTACGTCAGCGATTCGGTCGAGCGGCTCCGGTCGGAGTTCGACGACCTCCTCGAGGACGAGATCGGCGCTATCGAAGCCGAGCGCGAATTCGTGGGTCCGAAGCGATCGGAACGGCTCCTCGCGACCCACGAGCTGGATCGCCGCGTCGTCGGGTGCGCCCTTGACACCCGCGAGCGGGATCGTGACGCTGTCGAAGACGATTCGCCGCGGCTTTCCGGCGCGGTCGTCCCGCAACAGCGTGTACTCGGGTTCGGTCGGATCGTCGACGGTGCTGTAGTCGGCGAGACGATGGTAGACATCCTCCTCTTCGGGATCGACGCTGTCCTTCGTAACCGCCTTCTCGTGGCGGAGCGTCGACGTGATGCCGTCCGCGAGTTCGGGGACATCGAGGCGACCTGCGATTCGGTCGAGCACCGACTCGAGCGGTCGCCCCTTTCGTGGCACAGCGATCGGTATCGTCTCGCCCATCGATCGACTCTCTACTGGCGATAGATAAACGAGTTGTGTTTCAAGAACAGTGGTGGCCCGATGCCGTTGCGGTCCGAACTCAGTCCGAGAACATCGAACCGAGCTGGTCGCGCCACTCTTGGATGTCCGTGACGTCCGCCTGCACGTCCTCGAGGTCCTCTGCGACCGTCTCGAGGTCGTCTTCGACGCGTTCGATCTCGCTTTCGGCCCCCTCGAGACCGTCTTCGAGGTCGGCGACATCGGTATCGATCTCCTCGACGTCGTCCGTCAGATCGTCGACGGTATCGTCGAGTTCGTCGACGTCGTCCGCGACGCTGCCGATGTCCGACTCGAGATCGGCGTTCCAGTCGGAGAGATCCGCGATATCGTCGTCGAGTTCGTCGACTCGAGAGTCCGTCCCGGCGAGTCGATCGTCCATCGACGCGAGGTCATCCTCGAGCCCCTCGAGATCGGTCTGGAGCTCCTCGATGAGCTGTGCGCCGGTGCCGTTCTCCTCGAGGAACGTCTCGAGCGCATCGGTGTAGGCGGTGACCTCCTCGACGCGGGTCTGGAGGTGTTCGACTTTCGCGATCTCCGGGCCAGCGGGCTCGAGATCGAGTTCGGACTGGATCGTCTCGAGATCGTCGTCGTCGACCGTCCCGTCGCGAATTTCGGCTGCGAGCCGGGCCGCGATCGACCCGTCGAATTCGGGGACGGCGTTCGGGGCTGTGGCAGTTGGTTCGGCAGTATCGTCGGATTCGCTGGCCGTCTCGTCTAACTCGTCGGATTCGTCTTCAGTAGCCGGTTCGTCGTCCGCGGCCAGCTCGTCGTCCGCGGCTGGCGTCTCGGGCTCGGTATCAGCCGTCTCGAGTGAGTCGTCCGCGGCTATCGGTTCGGCGTCCTCGGTAGTCGGTTCGCCTTCGGCTATCGGTTCGGCGTCACCGTCGGTCGGTTCGTCCTCGGCTATCGGTTCGGCGTCACTGTCGGTCGGTTCGTCCTCGGCGGTTGCCTCGTCAGCGTCCGTCTCGATTGGCGCGTCGGTCTCCGTAGCGTGGTCATCCTTGGATTCGTCGGTCGCCGCGTCGGCCTCGAGATCGAGGTCGATCTCGGGTTCGTCCGCATCGTCCCCCTCGTCGGCCGGTTCGTCGTCCGCCTCGAGATCGAGGTCGACGCCGAGTTCGTCATCCTCCGCCTCGCTTCCGTCATCGTCTGCGGGTTCCGGAATCTCTTCTTCCTCGAAGCCGAGATCGATATCCGGTGTCTCGTCGTCCTCGTCGTCCGATTCGATGTCTACCGGCTCCGGATCGGGATCAACATCTCCAAGATCGAGATCGAGCGCCGCCGACTCGTCCTCGAGTGCTGCCGACTCGTCTGTCGGTGCATCCGCGGTCGCGTCAGTCTCGGGGTCCGAATCCGATGCCGGATCGGCAGCAGCCTCGTCGGCCACAGCCACATCGTCCTGGCTCTCCTCGTCCTTGAGCCCCGGAACGGTGTCCGAGTCGCCGGCGATCATGTCCTTGACGGCCTGATTGCGATCCTCGGACACGATGTTGCTGATGACCTCATCATCCACCTCGTCGGCGGTCGAGCGGTCGTCGTCATCGTCGGCATCGAGTTCGACGACCAACGGCTCCGTGAGGAACTCAGCAGCCCGGCTCTCGTCGTCGAGTTGGATACCGTAGACCGTCACGAGCCGGTCGCCGGCCTCGAGCGCGCCGGTGAATTCGACGTGATTGTCCTGATAGGCCGTCCAGTCGTCGCTGTGATAGTCGGGGTGGAATCCGACTTTGTCCATCGGGAACGATTCGGGAATGTCCTCGGAAAGCTGAAACGTGACCGGGTTATCGCGGTCCGATTCGATCTCGAACCGGATCGCGGGAACCGGAAACTCGTCCGCTGTAAACGTCTTCCGGACGGAGATCCCGTCTGCGCTGATCTCGATTGTGTCGTCCGTGTCGGCGGTACTGTTCATATGAGACCAACGTTACCATACCATTACTATAAAACGTGCGGACAGTCTGGGTGCCGATTCGCGATGGGGACTACAGCTCGACCCGGTCCCCGATCTCGACGACCTCGAGTCGCCGGGGACGGTCAAAGCTCGCGGCGTGGTGGTGTAGCGCCGTCGGATCGGCGGTGAGCCCCTTCCACATGTCCCAGTGACTCGGCAGGAGCCGTTCGGTCTCGAGTGCGGCGGCACATTCGATGAGCTGATTCTCGTCGTTGTACCAGCGGGTTCGCTTTGGCTCGCGGGTCTGCTTGTCGGGAATCCGCCCGACGGAGCCGAACGCGAGCGCCGCGAGGTCGATGTCGTACTCGTCGCCGACTCGCTCGAACTCGTCGGTCGGTTTCGTGTCGCCGCCGTGGAAGAAAGTCCCAGCGTCGTGTTCGAACACGTAGCTCACTGGGTGGGTCGCGTCCGGATCGTTCGCAACCTCGACGTGGACCGTGAATTCGCCGATCTCGAGCGCCTCGCCCTCGGCGACCTCGATCAGCTGGTCGTTCGTCACGTCCCACTCGTCCGTCCAGGACTCATCCTCGTGGGCGACCGCGACGCTGTCGTCGGGCGCGTAGAAGGTCGTACCGGTGTTCGCGAGAATTGGTGCCTGGCTCGGGCCGTGGACGTGATCGGTGTGTTCGTGCGTCGCGAGGACCGCATCGGCCTCGTCGACGGCCGCCGGATCGAACGGCACGGGGATCATACGGACCGTCCGCGGCGGATCGCCCAATCCGAGGTACGGATCGATGTAGATCGTCGTTCCCTCGCTGCCTTTGACGATAAACCCGTTACAGCCGAGATACCAGATCGCAACGCCCGTCGGGTTCGCCTCCTCGACGTCGCGAACCAGCCAGTCTCCCCAGTCGCTCTGAATCATATGCGAGGATGCGAGGACCGACTGGGTAAGTGTTGTCGTCTGCGCTGACGGCCGACGAGGACGGCGCGTGAGGGAATTCGGAGAAGAGCGAGGATTCGAACGGACTGGTCACTGTCTATCGCGAAAACTCCGGGCGACAGCCCTCGAGCGTGCGGACATCCGTATTCGTCGTCGCCGTGCCGTCCGCAGCTGCGTCGTCGATCGTCGTGACTTCATCTGTGGACTGGATCCATTCGGCGCGGACTGCGGGATGGCCCTCGTACGAGACGCGGCCCGTCTCGTCGTCGTATCCGATGAGCGTCGCGTCGGCCAGCAGAGGAAGGTGGACGTGCACGAGTGAGGCCTCGACATCGTCGATGCGGTCCCGGGGAACCTCCCGGTCGGTCGTTTCGGCTTCGCGAGCCGCGACATCTCGAGCGAGCGGTTCGGTCCCGATGGGATGGGACTGATCGCTCAGTACCGACAGGACCGTCCGCCGGCGTTCGTCGGCGAGCGCACGGAACACCGCATCGAGCGTCTCCCAATCGGCATCGTGGTTCCCCGAAACGATCCGCTCGAGACGGGGGTCGTCGAAGGGCGAATGCTCGGCCGGAACGACCGATCCGTCGTCGGTCTCCGCGAGGAAGCCGGCAGCCACGAGTTGCGGCACAAGGCGGTGATACAGCTCGACGAGCGCCCGTTGGTGCTCGTCCTCGGAGACCGAAGCGAGCCGGGTATCCGAGATTACTGCCGCGAGCCTGAACGCAAGATCGTCTTTCTCGATTCCCGCGGGCGATCGCTCCCGGACGATCTCGAGAACAGCTCGCCGAGAGGCGTCAGCGAGGATGTCGAAGCGCTCGTCGCGAGTAGCGGCGGTGGATCCGCTCGGAGCTGAGTTACTCATTGACTACTCGTCGGGGACTAGCGTGCAAAAGAACTGCTCCAAACTGCTTTGGAATCAGTGACTTATTACGATTCTTTAGCATGATATTCAATGATATAATACTATTGGGGAGTGGACAGAGTGGATTACTCCGGTAAAATTGAAGAACATACTCTTTCACCGGGTTGTACTCGCGGCGTACCTGATCGAGTAGTATCGATCGCTGAAGCCGCGAGCGTGAGAAGCGCGAAAAAAGCCGTGACTATCGTGGCGCTACCAGGTACCGTGGAACGTGTCGAACGAGAGGCTATCGAGCGGTTCGTCGCCGACGGCGATCCGGTACTCGCCCGGAGTGAGCATCGGTTTGTGGAACTGCGGGCCGTCGTCCGTCGTGATCCGCGGACAGCCGGTGTTGACGAACGCGTCCATGTCGAAGTTCTGCAGACGGTCGGGCGTGACCTCGTCCATCGTGATGAGGTAGGCGTTGTCGTTGTCGTCGATAATATCCTGCGCGATCTCCCAGCGACCCTGGCCGATCTTGGTACAGAAGATGACACCCCACTTCTCGGCGTCCATCGCGCGGTGAACCGCACCGTAGCGCTGTTTCAGGAACTTGTCCGTATCCGCGACGGTAACGACGTTGTTCACCGGGTCCGCGATGACGACGTGCTTGTCCGGATGTTCCATCGCCAGCCCGAGCGGGTGGAACTTGCCGCCACCGACGTAGAGGACTTGCTCTGCGGGTACATCCGCGCTCGCGTAGTTACACCCGAGCACCTGCCCCTCGTTGGTCAGCCGCTCGTCGCCGCGACGGCTCTGGACCTCGTAGCCGCGCTCCTCGAGAAACGCGGTCATCTCCTCGTAGCGGTTCATGTGCTGGGCCGTCGTGACGAGGCCGACGCCCTCGGTCTCCTCGGGGGGCTCGAGAGTGTCCAGCGATTCCTCCATGATCGGCGTGACTTCGACGTTCGAGAACAGCGGGACGTAGATCACCTTGTCCGTGTCCTTCATCGGCGAGTGCCCGAAGTGGACGAAGACGTCGGTCCGCTTCATCAGATACGTATCGAGATCGCAGGCGCCGTAACAGGGCTGTCCCGAGAGCATGAACGTCACGTCGTCGTCGGCCAGTGCACGGAGGTCGTCGGCGACGGCCGGCCCGCGTCGCTTCAGTCCCTCGGGGAACTGCAATCCGACCTTTTTCGCGTCGCGCTCCTCGATCGCCTCGACGATCTCCTCGAGTTCGTAGTCCCACTCGCGATCGTGCTTGAGGCTCATCCCTGTGTTCCGAAGGTCCCCCTCGGTATACTCTGACTCCTGACTCATTGGCCGTCCTAACGCCCACGGACGTATATACTGCACGCTGTACCGAGCGGTCCGAATTCGGCGGGTATAACGGTGAACGCGCCCTTGTGAATCAGCGCCTGAAATTGGGATCCGCTCGATCGGTCCGGTAGAGTTTCGACCGGTTCCTCGAGTCCCGATCAGGGACGCTCGCTCGCACGGTGTGGCTCGGTCGGCGTACCCAACTCGCACGTCGCGAACTCGGCCCGAAAATCGTCGCCGTCGAACGTTGCCACCAGTTCGTCTAACGCGGTGAACACCTCCTCGAGCCGTCGCTGGAGCCTTTCGTACTCCTCGTCCGACTCGAAATCGTCCCGGCTTTCGAGTGCGCCGCGTTCGGCAGCGAGCGTCAAACACTCGTCCAGGAGATCGTCATATCGAGCGTGACGAAGCAGTCGGTCGACGGTCTCGAGAAGCGCGGCTCGCTCGAGGGGCTTTTCGAGGGAGCCGCCGGCAGTCGAGTGGACCGCTGCTCCGCACTCGTCGTTCGAGATGATCGCCATGGTCTGTGCCGTCGCTCGACGTTCGATCTCGGCCGCGACGACAGTTCCGGATGCCGTCCGGAGATCGCGGTCGACCAACACTGCGTCTGCGTCCCCGAGAAGCGACAACAACTCGTCGCCGGTCGTCGCCGTCTCGACTCGATAGCGATCGTCGAGCCACGATCGCACCTGAGCGACGACGGTCGGATCGTCGTCCGCGACGAGGACGGTGTTCGTATCACCAACCATAATTCGAGATGGTAGTACTTCGTGACCCGAGCGATATCAAACTATGGACTAATTCAGCATCAGTAACACGTTCAGCGGCGATCGAATCGTCGAACTCGTCGCGACCGTCGATAATCGAGGAGCGGGCGCACGGAGACCAGACGCGTCTCGAGTCGGACGGCGACGACGCGCAGTCGAAGCGACTACACCGGTCCGATCGCGGATAATACGGGTGTGTTCGGCCCGTTTCCGGTCCGATTCTCGGTTCGTTTCCCGTCCCAACAGTCATAGTACTGGAGTGTAAACAGTGGGTTAATGGCAGCGGAACAGGTCCCAGACGGGTATCTCTTCGACCTCTATCGTCGATACATCGGTGAACCGGAAGATCGAACCGACGTCTACGTCGGATTCGGGTTGTTTCTGGGCGGCATCGGACTGGCAGTCGTCGCGCTGTTGCTCTTTCTCTGGGGTAACACGTTCGAGGCACGATCCGCCGGCTACTTCTCGTGGGTAGGTCCCGCGTACGCGCTCGCGATGATGGGACTCCCGGTCGTAATGCTCGGGATCGTTACGCTCCTTCCGTCGGAACGGCGGATGTTGTACGCGTCGATCGGCGGCGTGGCGATCACCGTCGCCGCGGTCGCCGGCTTCCTCTTCGCCTATCCGAAGAACTGGAACGGCTACGGTGCCGACTACACCGTTCAAATCGTCGCAGTGTACGCCGTCGGCCTCGCCGGCATTACCGCCTCGACGGGGGCGGCACTGATCGCCCACTACCTCGATATGGCGCAGCAAGCGGAGGCGGTGGTGACCGATGAGGAAACCGATGACGACGAGTCCGAGCTAACCGACGCGGAGATTCAACAGGATATCGACGACGCGATGGAGGGCGTCGAACTCTCGTGGGGGGCGTCCAGAAGACCGAACACAAGCGACTGAACTTCTCGAGCGACACCCTCGACGATGTCAGCATCGATTCAGACGCCGGCACCACGACCACCCGATCGACGGGCGTCGACGCACAGGTCGCCGGTCTCAAGGGCCTCAAAGGGGGCGAAACGAAGGAGACCACCTCGAGTTCGACCGTCGACGATCAGACGGCGAAACTCAAAGAGCTTCGGGAGCAACAGCGCGCCGAAGAGTTGGCGACGGCCGACGACGACGGCGCCGTCACGACGGTGACGAAACCGTTCACGAATCTGCTCGATCGCTTCCGAAACCTGGTAAAGCGGAATTAAGACGGGGCTACGGAAAGAAATAGCGTCTTATATCGTAGTATCAGTTCCGAAAGTTTCGCACATAGATTTATAATCCGTCAGTGGCCTTCCCAACACATGGCTAAAGGCCTGGACGTCGGAACGATGAACATCCTGTCAGCACAGCAGGATGGGAACGACACGGTTTTCGTGCAACAGCGTAACTCCTTCGTAGAGATCGAGTACTCGGATATGGCCGAGCAGATGCTCTCGCGAAGCGAAGTTCTCCATATTCGCAAAGACGACAAGGTCTACGTCGTCGGCGACGACGCGCTCAACTTCGCGAACATTTTCAACAAGGAGACCCGCCGGCCGATGAAACACGGGATCCTCTCGAACGACGAACAGAGCGCGATCCCGATGATGAAGCTCATCATCGAGCAGGTCGTCGGTGAGCCCGCCTATCCGGACGAGAAGCTCTACTTCTCGTCCCCGGCGGATCCGATCGACTCCGACCTCTCGACGCTCTACCATCAGAAGACGATCGAGTCATTCCTCGACGACATGGGGTACGACTCCGAACCGATCAACGAGGGGATGTCCGTCATCTACAGCGAACTCGCGGACAACAACTTCACCGGCCTCGGTATCTCGTTCGGTGCCGGGATGACGAACGTCTGTCTCTCATACTACGCGGTGCCGGTCATGAAGTTCTCCGTCGCCCGCGGTGGCGACTGGGTCGACGAACAGGCCGCCCGCGCGACGGGGACGCCCGTCGACAAGGTCACCTCCATCAAGGAAGACGACTTCGAGCTCGACTTCACGACCGACGTCGGCGGCGTCGAGGGCGCGCTCTCGATTTACTACGAGAACCTGCTCGACTACGTCATTGAAAACATCGTGAAGGAAGTCGACGAGGAGGACGTCGAGGAAGGGCTGGACGTCCCCGTCGTCGTCACCGGCGGCACCTCGAGTCCCAGCGGCTTCGAGGCCCTGTTCAAGGACCACCTGGACGAGGCGAACATTCCGTTCTCGATCAGCGGCGTCACGCACGCGAACGAACCGCTGTACAGCGTGGCACGCGGTGGCCTCGTCGCGGCTCGCTCCGACGAGGACATCGACCACGAGGAGGAAGCAGAGGAGGCCGAAGCGGCGGCCGCAAACGAGTAACCCGTCGGCGCTGCTGATTGCGATTTTTTGGTGGTATTCGTTCGACCTCGAGCACCGCGAAGCGACGGCTCGCGTTCAGGTGTCGGCCGACTCCTCGTAGAATCGATTGAACGCGTCTCGCCAGGACTCGACGTCCTCCCCGGTCGGCTGGTGTTCGACGGGAATGTCTGCGAACCCACACTGGGAACACGAGATCGTCGACACGTCGCCAAGCGAGAGTTCTTCGATGGCTCCCCCACACCGTGGACACTCGTCCATACCTGTAACTTCGCCGGGATGTCCTTAACTCTATTCGAACCCATCATGAAATTGACTGTTCGAATTCGCGCGAGGGAATCGTCCCCCTCTCGAGAACGGCGTCACAATCGGCGACACATCGAGCCGAATGTATTACTACTACGTATTCAACAACCTTTTTGTATGCAAGCCATGTATGGCCGAGCAATGAGTACGACATCGTCACCCGAGTCCGCGATCGAGCGGTGTCAGCCGGCCGACGCCACTCCCGTCGCCCTCGAGGCGACTGCGCTCGAGTCGACCGCTCCCGAATACCTCCGCGACCTCAAGCGCGAACTGACTGCGGACGGGCTGATTCCCGCCGAGTTGACCGTTGTGGCGTGTTTCGACGAGGACTGTTCGCTCGCGACGCAGGAGGAAGTCGACCGCATCCGAGGCTATGTGCGCGCCAGCTCCTTCCTCGGCGTCGGAACCGTGACCGTCACGGTCGACGACGTCGCGGACCCCGCGAAGGTCCGACCCGCGCTGGCGGCGTGTGCCGAACGGGCCGACCGCGAGGGGCTCGCGTTCGAACTCGAGGGACCGATTTCGGTTGAGGACTGAACGGTCGGGGATGTCCGGTCCGTCTCGACGCACGCTCGCCCGTCGACTCGAGTCAATCGAGGACTTTTCGGAGCCCTCGGCACGATTGGAACAGTATCTGACGCCCGCGGAGCTGGCGGCCCATCTCTGCCATCTGGCGGGGTTACAGGGCGATCTCGCGGGCCGGGTCGTCGATCTCGGCACGGGAACGGGGATGCTCGCGATCGCGGCCTCGCTGTCCGGCGGTGATCGAGTCGCGGGGATCGATCTGGACGCGGGGGCGCTCGAGATCGCTCGGCGGAACGAGCGGGCGGTTGCGGGCGGTGGCGGTGGCGGTGATGGTGATGGCAGCCGAAATCATTCGATCGAGTGGCTCCGCGGCGACGTCTCCCGCCATCCGTTTTCGCTCACCGACGCCACCGTGCTCTCGAATCCCCCCTTCGGTGCCCAGCGCGGGAACCGGCACGCGGACCGGGATTTCCTCGAGACGGCCCGCGAGATCGGGTCCGTCTCCTATACGATCCACAACGAGGGGAGCCAGACGTTCGTCGAATCGTTCGCCGACGACGAGGGCGGGTCAGTGACCCACGCGTTCCGTGCCGAGTTCCCGATTCCGAAACAGTTCGAGTTTCACACCGCGGCACAGGAGACGCTCGAGGCCGAGGTCTTTCGCATCGAGTGGCCATCCCGGAAGTAACGGGTAAAACTACTCGATCAGCGTTGAGAAGCGACGAGTCTCGAGTGTACCATCACAGGTAATACCGGTGTCTCGAGCGGTTCTCAGTGCCTCGAGCGTTTAGCTACCACTGGCAACACGGGATTTCCACACCCTCCCCAGCCGATTCGCTCGATCGCTCCGCTCACTCGCTCATCCCTCGCACAGGTCATCGACTGCCCTCGTTTTCACTTCGGTCAGTCGACAGCGCGCGCCACCGCAGAGTGGTTCCGTGGTTCAGGGAGAAATCGGAGATCAGTAGCCGTTGTACGTCTCCTGACTCGCGATCGCGACCCGCGTCCCGTCGGCGGCCGCGTAGATCGTCTCGTCGTTGCGTTCGAAGGTGAGTCCGCCGGCCGTCACCGTCTCGTTTTCGTCGGGGATCGCTGTCGTCGCGACGGCATTCGTCTCGGTCGAGTTGACCGCGAGGACGAACGTCCCGTCGTCGGAGCCGACGGTCACGTTTCGGCCGGCGATCTGCGCTTCGGCCCGGGAGGCGTTGGATTCGTGTGCGAGCCGTCGGTCCGCGCCGTCTTCCCACAGCCAGACCTGATAGACGGCGTCGTTGCCGACCGGCTCCCAGCCGGTGCGTTCGACGTGGACCGCTTCGCGCCAGCCTAGGCCGCCGACGGCGACCGTCTCCTCGCCGGTAAAGGCGAGGCGTTGGGCGCTGACCGCCTCGAGCCAGATCTCGCGCTGGTCGCTGGCCACGATCACCCCGCTGGACTCGAGCCCCTCGTCGTCCTCGAGGGCCTCGATACCGATCCCGGTGACGAGCCCGTTGGGAACGTCCTCGACGTACTCGACGGTGTAATCCTCGATCTGGACGGCCGCGTCCGAGGACGCAGTCGACTCGTCGACGACGAGGAAGTTCGCGGGGATGGCCATCCCGGCGACGATCGCGAGGATGCCGACAACCGTCAGGAACGCGGCTCCCTTGCGGGTCAGATCCGAGAGACGGTCGGACTCGGGGCTCGGCCGATTTCCGCCGACGAGTTCGCGGACGCGGTCGACGTGAGCCGCGACGATGCCGCCACTGCGGCCACCGCGTGCCAGCTCGAGCGAGCGCGCGAGCGACAACTCGGCGTCACCGGCGGCTCCCGCAGTTCGGTCCCCCGAGCGACCGAGTCGCTGCCGAATCTCCGCTGGGATGAGGGGACGCTCGGACGCGGTCATCGAGAGCGTGACCACGAGCGCGAGCGCCGAGACGATGGCAACGCCCGGCCCCTGGAACAGCACGAAGGTGTTCTCGGCTCCGTACCAGTAGATCGCCCACAGCTGCTTCGAGAAGCCGAACAGCAACACGGCGAGCCAGAGTCGAAGCGGATTCGGACGGACGCCCCGCCGCTCGAGGAGGACGATGCCGAGGACGAACCCGATAAAGAGCCCGAGTGCGTGACCCTGGATGGCGATACCGGCCCAGGACGGGGCAGACGGCGGGCTCGGCTGGGCAGTGTAGACACTGATCGGTTCTTGGAGCGCATAATATAGCCGCAGAACGACGCTCTGGACGCCGAGCGTTCCGATGATCGTCACGATCGGGTAGTGGACGATCGCGAACCCGGCGAGGGCGAAGACGACGCCCGAGAAGCCGATCACGGGGCCGAGCGCGAATAGGCTCGTCAGCAGTCCGACCCCGACGACGGCCAGTGGAAAGAGCACGAACGCCCGTATCCGCGGGTTCGCGCGCCACGAGTCGGCTCGCTTCGGCTCTCGGTCGTCCGGATAGTGTCCCCAGGCATATTCCGCGAGTGGCGCGACGACGACCGTCCCGGCGAGGTTGCCGATGAGGTGACCGGGGCCGGCGTGGGAAAACGCCGCTGTCACCATCCCAAGCGGATAGAAGTACGACCACGTGCGGAAGGGAATCGTCACGGGATCGTCGAAATCCGCGATCCCGCTCTGGACGAACAGATAGACGCCGACGACGAACGCGATGACGACGAGCGAACCCCACGGAACGCCGTACACGAGCCGTTCCCGAGCCACGTCCCGCCAGCGCCGCGCCGGCCGGTGGACCCGTCTGACGACCGCGATCGACCCGACCAGCGACGCGGTGACGACGACCGCAAGCAGGGCCGCGAGCAAGCGCATATGCCGTGGTTCGAACGGGGCCGTATAGTGGTTTGCCATCAGAAACGTCGTCGTGCCTCGGGTCCGAGCCGCGTCCCCGGCGGAGAGAGGGCAGCAATAGCGCCACGAACTGCAACGAGCGTCGGCTTCGAAAGGTACAAGCGGCCGACGACCGGACTATCCGCCATGGAACTGCGGGTCACCGAGAGCACGGAGAACGAACTGTCCATCGAGATCGCCGGCGAGGACCACACCTTCATGAACGTGCTCAAGGGCGCACTGCTCGAGCACGACGACGTGAGTGCAGCAACCTACGACGTCAACCCCGAACAGTCGGGCGGCCAGACCGAGCCGATCCTGACCATCAAAACCGAGGGTGGTGCGGATCCGCTCGAGGCGCTCGAGGAAGGAGCGGTAACCGTTCGCGAGAAGGCGATGTCGTTCCGCGACGCGTTCGAAGCGGCCGCATAACCCCCGTTCGATCCGGCTCGATCACGTCCGATTCTGTCTCTCGTTGCTCCGGAGTACGACTCGACCGCCGGGAACACGCAGTCCGATGGCCGCCGGTCCGGACTGTCGGCCGACCGAACACCGGCCGACTAACACGTCGTATATATCACGTAGACCGATCCGTCGACGACGTGTATATCCAATCCTTCGGCATCGTACCCGGTGCGAGTGACGTCATCGTTCGAGCGGAGGGCTCCGACGATGTCCTCGGCGAGTTCCCGCTCGTCGTCGTAGTCGTCTATCGTCAGGACGCCCGGCACCTGCCTCACGACGTGATCGCCACTGCAGTCGGCGTTGAAGTCGCTCAATTCCGGCGGCTCGTGATCCGCGTCACCGTACTCGTTCGCCACGTACGCGCGGTTATAATACTCCGAATACGCCGCGAGCCCGTCGTCGACGGCCCGCGACTCGTCGCGGTCGGCTTCGAGCCGATCGTGAATCTCTCCCTCCGTCGCCTCGAGATCGATCCCGGCGGCTTCGGTTCCGTCACCGGGTGCGTCCGGCGGCGACGGCGGCCCGATACCCGGCAGTATCGACGGCGAGATCACGCCCGTCGCGAACAGCGCGACGATGACGCCGATCACGACGAGAATCGGCAGATACGGTTTCGCGACCGCGAACCAGCTCGGCGTTTCCAGATCGCGCTCGAGCCCCTCGTAGGTCTGCTCGACCCGCTCGAGGTCCGGGTTGCCACAGCGAGAACACGGCGGAGTGTTCCGGACGTGCTCCCGGCCGCAGTTGGGACAGGCCCAGACGTAGTCGGGACCGGTGTCGACGGTGCCGGATTCCGTCAGTTCGGAACCAAAATCCGCATCGGTATCGACATCGCTCTCGGTCTCGCTCTGGGTTTCGTCGTCCACTCGGACGACCGCCTTCTCGAAGGTGTTGTGACCGCAGGCATCACAGGGAGGGTCGTTTTCAGCGTGCGGTTTCCCACACCACGTACACCGCCATTTCACTGGTCGAAACGCGGGTCCGCGACGGAATAAACGTATTGAATACGACGGGTCGCGAATCCGGTTGATCGTGAATACAGCGGATAACGAATACGGCGGATCGCGGCGACGGTTCGTCGCTCGAGTTCAGAGACGGACGAAGATCAGAGACGAACGGGGACGCCGTGCTCGTCGAGATAGGCTTTCGTCTCCTCGATCGAGTACTCGTCGAAGTGGAAGATCGACGCCGCGAGCCCCGCGTCCGCACCGGCCTCGGTGAACACGTCGTACATGTCCTCGGGACCGCCACAGCCCGAGGAGGCGATGACCGGCGTGTCGACGGTTTCGCTGACGGCCGTCGTCAGGGGGAGGTCGTAGCCGTCTTTCGTCCCGTCCTTGTCGATCGAATTGACGAACAGTTCGCCCGCGCCCCGCGATTCGGCCTCTGCAGCCCACTCGAGGACGTCGATTCCGGTCCCCTCGCGGCCGCCCTTCTTCGTACACTCGAACCAGCAGGATTCGCCGTCGATTTCGACGTAGTGCTCGCCCTTCTCGTCGAACCGCCGTTTGGCGTCGACGCTGATGACGATACACTGGTTTCCGAACGCCTTCGCGCCCTCGTTGATGAGTTCGGGCCGCTCGAGCGCGCCGGTGGTGATCGAGACCTTGTCCGCGCCGGCCCGGAGCGTCTCCTTGATATCCTCGGTGGTTCGGATGCCGCCGCCGACTGTGAGGGGGATGAAGACCTCGTCCGCGACGCGCTCGACGACGTCGAGCATCGTCTCGCGACCCTCGGCAGAGGCGGTGATGTCGAGGAAGACGAACTCGTCCGCGCCCGCGCGGTTGTACGCGCGGGCCATCTCGACCGGATCGCCGGTGTATTTCAGATCCTCGAAGTTGACGCCGGTGTAGACCGCCGGGTTCCCGTCGTCGTCGAGGTCCACGTCGATACACGGGATGACTCGCTTGGTCAGGACCATGTGGTAACTACCGCTCGATTCGCACTCCGGGTAGTAAAGGGGTCTGGATCGATCGCGCGGGATGACACGACTCGGACCGGTCGATCCAGAGCGCGGACTCGAGCGACGGCCGCAGACTTCCGATCAGACGACCGGTCGCCAGCCCCCACCGCGGCCGATCGGTGTAGGTGTTCTTAAGTGATCGAATCGAGAAGGGACGCGTATGGCAGACGACACCGAACCACCCGAGGACGACGATTCGGGAGCCGACATCGGTCACGATTTCGACGCCGACCGAACGACCGCACCGATGAGCGACTACTCGTCGCGAGCCGTCTTCATCGGTGCCCTAATCGCACTGATCGGCGCAGCGATCGCCTTCGGAATTCCGTTGCTCGCGGTCTGAATATACGTTAGAAGACGTACTCGTCGTCGTGGCCCATCATGCCATCGTCTTCGAAGCCGGTTCCTGCGCCCTCGTCTTCGTCCGAGGGTCCACTGGTCTTGTATGCCTTGATGCCCGTCGAAAGGAGGTCCTCGATCGCCTCCTCGCGATTGACGAACTCGCCGCGTTCGACCATCTGGGCGATCTGCATCTCGAGGTGCTCCGGTATGGTGATCTCTACTTTCGGCATCTGATTCGGCTTTCGGCGAGGGGGTATTTAGGTTTGACGGGGAGTCCACATCGATCGGAAGCACACGATCCGTCTCGTCGGAACGACAGACCCCGAGAAAGGAAAGCCGAAGCCGTCGCGCGGGGCCGTACAGGCGGGAGTCGTCGTCGCGGGTCGCCCTAGCGGTTGCCCATCATCGAATCGAACGCGTCCTTCAGTTTGGTCCCGGGCTGAGTCAGCGTCTCGAGTTGCCGGCTCATCTTCCGCTGATTGAAATAACTCGCGAACGCGAGGATCGTCGGCGGCCAGAGACCGACGAACGCGCCGAGCTCGCGCTTTCCGCGGAAGAAGAAGTAGTACAACGAGAGGCCGACCGACGCGGCCGACGCGACGACTGCGGGACCCATCGCCTGTTGGCCGATCTCCGCTGGTTCCTGTCCGGACAGTTCCCGTTCCGTTAGCTGTTGTTTGCTCGCCATGCAGTGATAGCCGTCGCCGAGACCGTACTAAGGGATGGCGAGGGTTTCGACGGAAACCCCCGAGTTGCGCCCGTGACTGTATCGTTTCGACCAGTTGTTGTCCCGATCCCCGCTTGCCAATTTGGGATTGCTCTGGGGCGACCGTCTCGGTCGCGGCGGTACTCGCATCTCAGTGTCCATCCGATTTGCTCATCCGGGGCTCTCGTTCCAGAGACTCGAGCCCGAGTCACCGACCGGGCCGAATCGAACGCGACACTCAGTCGGAGTGTTGTCAGTCAGTTCCGATGCACCCCGACCCGCATACGGGTGCACCGAAACCCGGGTACAACAGACCGAATCAGGTGAGAGGGACAACAGACCGTCTCAGGTGATGGCGTCAGATCTACGTCTATCGCGGCGTACGCACGAGTATGAATCCGACGGATGTGACTAAACTCTATCAGGAGTTTGGCGACGATCGACTGCCGCCGGGACAGCGCGAGACGTCCGCGTTTCCCGTCCTTTCGAAGAGCGGAACCCCCAACTGGGATCCCGAGACGTGGGAGTTCACCGTCACCGGTGCAGTCGACGAGGAGCTGACGTTCTCGTGGGCCGAGTTTCGAGAGTTACCGACCGTCACGCAACGGCAGGACTTTCACTGCGTGACCGGTTGGAGCAAGTTCGACTGCGAGTTTACCGGCGTCTCGTTCCCCGACATCGCCGCCCGAGCCGGTGTTCACGACGACGCGGTTCACGTCATGTTTTCCGCACTCGACGACTACACGACCGATCTCCCGCTCGAGGACTGCATGCGCGATGATGTCCTGTTCACGTGGGCGTTCGACGGCGAACCGCTCCCCGAGGATCACGGCGGCCCGCTCCGGGTGGTCACGCCTCACAAGTACGCCTACAAGGGTGCGAAGTGGGTCGACGGCGTCGAATTTCTCACGGAACCCCAGCGGGGGTACTGGGAACGCCGGGGGTACTCCCAGACTGCAGACCCGTGGCAGGAAGAGCGGTACAGCTAGCGTCGATTCCGGCGAGACCTTCGAAGTGGACCCGTTTCGCGATCGGTCTGCAAATAGTTAGGCTGAAGGCGGGGCGGTCCTGACGTGGTGTCGATGGACCGATCGTCGGGCGAGGGCCGACTGGCTGGTGAGACCGAGTCGGCGGATGGTGCCGTCGAACTCGTCAGCCGGAGCCGCGACCTGGGGAGTGTTTCCGTCAGTTCGATCCTTGACGGAAACGCAGACTCACGCATTCAGTGGGCCGATCCCGACGGTCTCGAACTCGTCGGTCGAGGTGTCGCCGTTCGGTTTACCGCGGACGGTACCGACAGATTCGATCGAATTCGATCGCAGGCGAGCCGAGCGTTCGACCGGCTCACACACGACGGGCCCGCGGCGGCCCGACCGCGAGCGATTGGCGGCTTTTCGTTTCACGACGGCCACGAGCCGGCTGCCCCCTGGGCCGGCTTCGACGCGGCCTCGTTCGTCGTTCCGCAGATCCTCGTGACCCGCACCGACGACAGGACGTGGTTGACAGCCGTCGGAAGCCGAGCGGACGAGGCCGAGGACCGCCTCGAGCGCTGGCACGACCGCCTGTCGGCGCTGTCGACGACGCGACCGAGCGCTTCGCCACCCGGCGTCGCGGGAACGCGGCGCACTACCTCGCCGGCGGAGTGGACCGATCAGGTCGAAACCGTTCTCAAACGAATCGCTGCGGGACGGCTCGCGAAAGTCGTCCTCGCGCAGGCCCTTTGGGTCGACCTCGAGGGGCCGATCGACGTTCCCGCGACGCTCGAGCTGCTGGGACGCCAGTACCCCAACTGTTACCGATTTCTGGTCGCTCACGATGTCGGCGATACGTTCTTCGGTGCACCGCCGGAACGACTCGTTTCGAAACGCGGCGACCGCGTCGAGACGGAGGCGCTGGCCGGCTCGGTCCCCCGAGGTGAGACGCCGGCCGAAGACGAGACACACGTCGAACGGATGCGGGCCGACGCGAAGTTCCAGCACGAGCACGGGCTCGTCGTCGACGCGATCCGCGAACAGCTCGCTCCGTTCGCACGGGATCTCACCGTCCGCGAACAGACGATTCGCCGGTTGGCGACCATTCAACACCTGCAGACGCCGATCGAGGCGACGCTCGAGGGCGATCGTCACGTCCTCGAGATCGTCGAGGCGCTTCATCCGACGCCTGCGGTCGGCGGCGTCCCGCCCGACGCGGCCTGGGAGACGATCCGCGACGCGGAGCCGTTCGATCGGGGCTGGTACGCCGCGCCGGTCGGCTGGTTCGACGCCGACGGCGACGGCGAGTTCGCGGTGGCGCTTCGCTCCGGCGTCGCGAGCGACGAGACGGTGACGCTGTTCGCGGGGAACGGAATCGTCGCCGACAGCGATCCCGGCGACGAGTGGGACGAAGTACAGCTGAAGTTCCGGCCGATCCTCGACGAATTACAGTAGTACCTGATCCAATGACCGCACCCAACCGCGCGACCCTCTGGGGTCGCGTCCTCGCCGACGAACTCGCAAAGAGCGGCCTCGAGGCCGTCTGTCTCGCGCCCGGCAGCCGATCGACGCCGCTGACGGTCGCCGTCGCCGAGCACTCCGAGATCGACGTCTACTCGCACCTCGACGAGCGCGCCGCGGCCTACTTCGCGCTCGGCCGCGCACGGCGCACCGGCGAGCCGACGGCGCTGGTCTGTACCTCCGGGACGGCCGCGGCGAACTTCCACCCCGCGGTGATGGAGGCCGATCGGGCCCGCGTCCCGCTGCTGGTTCTGACGGCAGACCGGCCGCCCGAACTGCGCGACAGCGGGGCGAATCAGACCGTCGATCAGGTCAAACTCTACGGCGACGCGGTCCGCTGGGACGCTGAACTACCAGCACCTGAGGCCGACGAGCGAAAAGGGCGTAGCCTCCGAACGACCGCAGCGCGGGCGCTGGCCGAAACGAGCGGCGTCGAGCCCGGGCCGGTCCACCTCAACTGTCCGTTCCGAAAGCCTCTCGAGCCGATCGACGTGCCCGGTGACGTCCCCGAGTCGTTCACCGAGACGCTGGCCGGAAGGGGACGGGACGGGCCGTTCGTCGAAACGACCGGCGGGACGCGAGCGCTCGCGGACGACGACCACCGACGGCTGCTGGATGCGCTCGAGGCGGCCGACCGGCCGCTGTTCGTCGCGGGACCCGCCGATCCGGCGGCTCTCGCCGACCTCGAGCCCGCAGCCGTCACCGAACTCGCCGACCGGCTCGGCGCACCGATACTCGCGGATCCGCTCTCGGGGCTTCGGTTCGGCCCGCACGTCGGGTCGGCGGGCGGGGAGAACAGCGAGGGATCGCGCTCGATCTACGGGGGCTACGACGCCTACGTCGACGAACTGCCGTCGCCGGATGCGGTCCTCCGGTTCGGGGCCTCTCCGACGTCGAAACCCCTCCGACACTGGCTCCGGGATGCCGACGCCCGGCAGTTCCTGATCGATCCCGCAGGTGCGTGGCGCGAGGCGACGTTCACCGCGACGGACCTGCTGGCGGCCGATCCCGGGGCCGTCATCGACGGGCTGCTCGAGGCGATCGCGGAGAACGAACGCGCCGAGGGCGAGCACACCGATTCGACGACGAGCGCGACGGTCGACCGCGACTGGCGCACCCGGTTCGATGCGGCCGAACGACGCCACTGGGAGGTCCGAGACGGGGCGCTCACGGCGGGTGCGCTCGAGTCGGAGCCGTTCGAGGGCGCGATCCTCGCAGCCGTCTTTTCGAACGCGCCGGACCCGGCGACGGTGTTCGTCTCGAACAGCATGCCGATCCGGGACGCCGACCGGTTCGGCCGGCCGCGAGCGGCCGACCTGACGGTGCTCGGCAACCGCGGTGCGAGCGGGATCGACGGGATCACGAGCACGGCGCTCGGGGCCGGCAGCGCGACCGACGACCCGCTCGTGCTCGTCACCGGCGACCTCGCCTTCTACCACGATTCGAACGGGCTGCTCGCCGTCGATCGCTGCGACGTGGACGCGACGATCGTGCTGCTGGACAACGACGGCGGCGGTATCTTCCACAAACTCCCGATCGAGGAGTTCGATCCCCCCTTCACGCAGCAGTTCAAAACGCCCCACGGCCTCGAGTTCGACGCGCTCGGGGAAACGTACGGTCTCGAGTTCGAGCGCGTGGCTCCCGCGGACTTCGCGGCCGCCTACCGCCGATCGCTCGAGGCCGCGGGCACGCAAGTCCTCGCCATCGAATTCGATTCCGAAACGAACCACCGGCGACGCGACGCGCTCGAAGAACGAGTTACGGAGGGGGTCGCGAGCGCGCTCGAGGACGATGCTGTCGGCAGTTCGGACTGATTTGGACTTCGAGGCTCGTTCTCGACTAGTGAACCGGCATGCGGTGGCGCGCGCTGGGCCGCGGCGAACGGAGGCGAGGCGTGAACGAAGTGAGCGCCTCGGAACGCGAACGGTGACCGCAGGGAACCGTGAGCCGTGTGAGCCGCGGTATAACGCCGTGCGAGGGATGAGCGAGTGAAACGAGCGAATCGGCTGGGGAGGGTGTGGAAATCCCCTGTGCCCACGGTAGCAGAACACTTGCTTCTCCTATCGCCGAATCAAGATCGATCTCGTCCGTGTCTCTGACAGAGTATATTTGGAAGATTCACGCGTACAGTTCAATATCGGTTTTCAGGGTCGGAGGGCCCACCAGAGGGCGACGGCGTAGCCGAACGGGACCCAGGCGAATCCGAGCGCCAGCAAGCCGAGAAGGGAGAGCGGATCGACCAGCGAAAACCCCACCATCCCGGCCGGAAAGAGGACGCTCCAGACGCCGAACGTTATCATCGCGACTCGAGGCGTCGTGAGCAGGTAGCCGATCAACAGGAGCGTGCACGCGGCGACGGTCACGTTCACCGGCAGTGAAAACAACGGCGTCAGACTCGCAACGACGAGCATCGGGTAGAGGAACGCAATTGATCCCACCGTAACCGCCGTCGTTCCATCGATCGGTTGCCCCTCCCACTCGAGATCGACCGCGCCGTCCCAGTCGTGGACGGCGTAGCGGAACCCGCTCCCACCGTCGCCGTCGGCGTCCGCCGCGTCCCCGGGACCCGCCGTCGATCCCGAATTCGGACTCCCGTTCGGATGCGATCGGTCGCCGTCGAAGGGCCAGTCGCCCGTCGCTCGTCGCTTTTTCCGTCGGCGTTGCCGATTGCTCCGCTGACGCGCGTGATGGGTCCCCGCTCGAGCGCCGCCGTCGCCGTCGGTCCCGCTTCGGGTCCGCCGGTTCGTTCTGGCCCCGCTCGAGCGACCCGATTTCCGTCGGCCAGCCGCAGTCGCGCCGCCGTTGTCGGTCGCGGAACCGACCGTGTCCGTGCCGCTCGAGTCGGCTGCCCCGTTCGCATGATCGCCGCCGCTCGGGGGTTCCCCACCGGCGGGCCCCCGCGCGAGACCGACGTAGGCGTCGTGGCCGAGCCGATCGTAGCGTGCGCGCTCCGCGCCGTCCGTGAGCACCGACTTCGCTGTCGTGACCCGCTGGAACCGCTCGGCCGCATCGGGGTCGTCGGAGTGATCCGGATGCGTCTCGAGGACGCGCTCTCGGTAGGCCGACTCGATCTCGTCTCGAGTGGCATCGGACCCGACCTCGAGCACCTCGTAGTACGACTCGCCCATCGCGTGAGCGCTTCGGCGGCCGGGTGAACTACCCCACCCTACTCAGCCGCTGGTGCGGCTTCGTTGAGGGTGGGGCTTCCTGTTTCGATGACGCGCTTTGCAGACACCGAATGGGTGTCCGGAGGGAGCGCAGTCTCCACAGGCGTGTCTTCGGGCCACCCAGCCCTAGTTCAGAAAAGCCGCGCTTGAGGACGTTCATCGCCGCGTTCGCGTCCCGATCACACTCGAGCCCACACGACGGACAAGAGTGTTCTCGAACCCAGATGGGTTTCGCCGTCTCCACATTACACTTCGCGCACTCCTTCGTCGTTCCTGGTGCTTCCACCTGAACGACGTGACAGCCGTACAAGTCTGCCTTGTATTCGAGGAGCGTGATGAACTGACGCCACGCCGCGTCCTGCTTGTTCCGAGCGTTCTGTGACTGCTCCAACATCCCCTTCACGTCCAAGTCCTCGACGAACACAGCATCGTACTCGCGGACGAGCCACGTCGTGATTTTGTGCTGGTAGTCCAGCACCTTTCGACGGATGTGCCGCTTGACCGTCGCCACTTCTCGGCGTTGCTTCTCGTAGTTGTTCGACCCCTTCTCCTTCCGCGACAACTTCCGTTGCTCGTGGCGGAGGCGGTCGTACTCGTCTTCGAGGTCGATCCAGTCCACGATCTTGCCGTCGCTAGTGTGAATGTAGTTCTGGATGCCGAGGTCAACGCCGACGCTGTTGCTCGCATCGAGCGAATCAACCGGGGGTTTCTCGGGAAGGTCGGCCTCGTCGGTTTCGAGGCCGAAGGAGACGAACCAGTCGCTAGTTGACTCTTTCTTGACCGTGACTTCTTTGATGTCGGCTTCGTCGGGGATTTCGCGGTGGTAGCGGATCGGGATGTCGCCGATTTTAGAGAGCCAGAGCGTCGCGCGTCGGCCACTCGTGTTTTTGAGTTCGAAGCCAGACTGCGAGTACGTCATACTCTGGAACTCCTGTGGTGACTTCCACTTGAGCTTCCCGACCTTGCGCCCGTTTTGTTTCTGCTCGGAGAGTCCGTTGAGGTTCTGGTAGAACCGAGTGACGGTTCGTTGCAGTGCTTTGGAGTTAACCTCCGCGAAGACGGGGAATTCGTCTTTCCAGTCGGTGAGTCGGTAGTGGTGTTTGTACGCGGAACCGATGTCATCAACGTCCACGTTCTCGTATTCGTAGAGAGTGTAGTTGTACGCTTGGCGATGAATGTCGATGTGAGAGTCCAGTCCAGCCGCTACCTTTTGTGTCGGGTATGCGGGATAGCGGTGACTGTACTCCATCGCTATCCCCTGATTAGAGATGTGTTCACTTAATGGCTTGTACTGTCGTGCGGCGATTCATCCCCTCCCTACTCGCTCGCAATACTCGCTCCTTGAGGAAGGGGCATTCTCGCCTCAATTCTGGTAAAAAACCACTCGGGCTAGATGACTGTCACTCGCGAACGGTGATCGCGCCGTGACCGCAGCACTCGCTGGCGCGGACATTCGGTCCGCATCCACCAGATAAACTGTATGATGCTATATCAAATCGGTCGAATCGCGACGAGAACCTATTTCACGTCCCGCACACCACACTCGAGCAAATGGTTTCGGAACTCTTCGACCCCGAGCAGTGGGAGTCGGTCGCGGACCTGAACGACGAGTTCGAGGACATCACGTACCACCGAGCGATCGACTCCGGAACGGTTCGGATCGCGTTCGACCGACCCGACGTCCGCAACGCCTTTCGACCGGGGACTGTCGACGAGCTCTACGACGCCTTAGATCACGCCAAGCGCCAGACGGACGTGGGCTGTATCCTCCTGACCGGCAACGGTCCGTCCTCGAAGGACGGCGGCTGGGCGTTCTGTTCCGGCGGCGACCAGACGATCCGCGGGGAGGACGGCTATCAGTACGAAGGGGACGAGGAACGGGCATCCGAGCAGGGGCGGCTACACATCCTCGAGGTCCAGCGTCTTATCCGCCACATTCCGAAGGTCGTCGTCTGCGTCGTCCCGGGGTGGGCCGTCGGCGGCGGCCACTCGCTGCACGTCGTCTGCGATCTCACGCTCGCGAGCGAGGAACACGCGAAGTTCCTCCAGACCGACCCCGACGTGGCGAGCTACGACGCCGGGTTCGGCTCGGCGTACCTCGCCAAACAGATCGGCCAGAAGAAGGCCCGCGAGGTGTTCTTCCTCGGGAAGACCTACGATGCCGAGGAAGCCGCGGAGATGGGCATGGTCAACGAAGCGGTGCCACACGAGGAACTCGAGGCGACCGCACTCGAGTGGGGCGAGCGCATCAATTCCAAGAGCCCGACGGCGATGCGGATGCTCAAGTACGCCTTTAACATGACCGACGACGGAATGGTCGGCCAGCAGGTCTTCGCGGGCGAGGCCACGCGGCTGGGCTACATGACCGACGAGGCGGCGGAGGGACGGGACGCCTTCGTCGAGGGTCGTGACCCCGATTTCGACGACTACCCGTGGCACTACTGAGCGGCCGGGCGCTTGTCTGCCCGCTCCTCGAGTAATTCAACCGGCTATGAATCGACGAACGTACCTCCGGCGGGCGGCCGTCCTCCCGGCTGCGCTCACCGTTGCTGGCTGTACAGCGCCGGGTATCGGAACGGACGAGGGTAACGAGAGCAGCGACGACCGCGAAACCGAAGCCGAACGCGACGGCGACGACGCCGCGGGAGCCGCGCCGATTCCGATGATCGAGGACCCGCCGGACGCGGTCTATCTCCCCGGCCACCGGAAATCGATGCGGGTCCTCGAGCCGGTGCGAGCCGGCGACTACGCACTGTCACCGTTGCTCACGTATCCCCATCCGTTCTGGCTCGTCAGTGGCACTGATCGCCAGCTCGTCGAACCCGACGGCAGCCGCGGGGTCCACCTGATGATCGTCGTCTGGGACTCGGCGACGGAGCGCGTGCTTCCCGTCGACGGCACGCCCCTCGTGACGATCGACGGCGAGGACGACTGGCGGCGACGATCGTCGCTGTGGCCGATGCTCTCCCAGGAGATGGGGCTCCACGTCGGGGACACCGTCTCCCTCCCGAGCGATGGCACCTACGCCGTCAGGGTCGAACTGCCGCCCGTCTCGATGCGGCGAACCGGTGCGTTCGCGGGACGCTTCGGCGAGACCGAGACGGCGACGTTCGAATTTACCTATGACGACGCATTCCGCCAGGAGGTCGTCGACGGCATCGACCTCCTCGAGCGAGAGCGCTGGGGTGACCAGGGCGCGCTCGAACCCATGACCGACGATAGCGACGGAGAAACGGAGGGAATGCACTCCGAAATTCCGTACTCCGCGCTGCCGCCCGCCGACGACTACCCCGGAACCCAGTTGCTCGAGACGGACGCGGACCCCGGGACGGACTCGGGCGACGAGGGACCGATGAGCGGCGATGCGGCGTTCGTCGCCACGCTGCTCGAGTCCGGTTCGCGGCTGGCCGACGGCGACGACCGATACCTGCTCGTCTCGCCGCGGACGCCGTACAACCGCGTGCCGCTCGCGAACATGTCGCTGCGCGCTGGGGTCGAACGGGACGGAGAACCAGCCGTCGAGGAGCCGCTCGAGTTCACGCAAACGCTCGATAGCGAGTTCGGGTTCCACTACGGAGTGTCCCTCGCGGACGCGCGACCGGGCGATTCGGTACCGATCACGGTCGAATCACCGCCGCAAACGGCGCGACACCAGGGATACGAGACCGCGTTCGTCGAGATGGAGCCACTCGAGCTGGTGGTTCCCGAGCCGTAATTTCACTGTCGATAGGGCATCGGTCGGCTCGCAATGCCAACGTTGACACTCTCTCGAGTGGGACACTCGATTAATGAGTTCGGCCGAGGTCGAGATATCACGGACGAAGGCGTGGCTGATGGCGGCCCGCCCCCAGACCTTGCCCGCGGCTGCGGCCCCGATCATCGTGGGGACGGGGCTGGCAGCCGACGAGGGGGTGTTCGCGCTGGTGCCGGCAGTGATGGCGTTCGTCGGATCGGCGTTGATACAGATTGGAACGAATTTCGCCAACGACTACTACGACGCGGTCAAGGGTGCCGACACAGAGGATCGCGAGGGCTTCACCCGCGTAACCCAGTCGGGGCTCATCTCGCCCGAGCAGGTAAAGCTCGCGACCGTCGTGACGTTCGGGCTGGCGATCCTCACCGGGACCTACCTCGTCTACGTCGGCGGGCTTCCGATCCTCGTGATCGGGCTCGCGAGCGTCTTCTGTGGCTGGGCCTACACCGGCGGCCCCTACCCGCTGGGCTATCACGGACTGGGCGACCTCTTCGTGTTCGTCTTCTTCGGCCTCGTCGCCGTGACCGGGACCTACTACGTCCAGGCCGCGGCCGTCCTCGCGGAGCCGCTGGCGACGACGATCCCCGACGGAACGATACCGCTCGAAGCCGTCGTGGCGAGCCTGCCCGTCGCCGGGATTTCGACCGCCATCCTCGTCGTGAACAACGTCCGCGATCTGGAGACAGACGCCGAGACCGGCAAACGGACGCTCGCAGTCCGGCTCGGCTACCGGTGGAGCCGCCTCGAGTACGTCGCCATGCTCGCGCTCGCCTACGTCGTCCCGGTCTGGTTCTGGCTCGCAGCCGGCTTCGGCCCCGGCGTGTTGCTCCCGCTCGTCACGCTGCCCTACGCCGCGATGGTCGCCCGAACCGTCTGTACGCGAACCGACGGCGAGGCGCTCAATCCGGCACTCGAGGGGACCGGCAAACTGCTCGCGATGTACGCGATCTGTTTCGCGGGGGGCTGGTGGTCCTATGAGTCAGATCGGCGATCTTTCCCTCGAGTACCGATCGTTCTCGCTCCCCCTCGCCGAGCCGTTGAAGACGGCCGACGGGACGATCGACTCGCGGGACGGATTTCTCGTCCGGTTGGTCGACGAGAGCAGCGATACCGATGCGAACGGAACCGGCGGTGGAGTCCCGCCCGAACCCGCCGTCGGCTACGGCGAAGCCACGCCGCTTCAGGGGTGGACCGAGTCCCTCGAGGACTGCGAACGGGCGCTCGAGCGCGCTTGGGACGCGCTTCGGACGGGCGGGCCGAGCGAGGCGCTCGAGACTGTCGACCGGCAGGTCGCGGCAAGACACGCGCTCTCGCTCGCGCTCGCGGACCTGCAGGCGACGCGCGAGTCGACGCCGCTGTACCGCTATCTCGGCCAAGGTCCGATGGTGGGTCGGGTTCCCGTCAACGCGACGATCGGCGACGGCTCCCCCGCGGAAACGGTGTCCGAAGCACGTCGGGCGGTCGATCGCGGCTTCGATTGCTGCAAGCTGAAGGTGGGGATCCGAAGCGTCGAGGACGATATCGAGCGCGTTCGTCGCGTTCGCGACGCCGTCGGCCCGAATGTCGAACTGCGGGCCGATGCCAACGAGGCGTGGACCTACGAGGAAGCCGAATCGGCGCTCGACGCATTCGCTGATCTGGGGGTTTCGATCCTCGAGCAGCCGCTGCCCGCCGGCGCGCTCGAGGGACACGCCGACCTTCGGGCGATGAGTCGCGGCGTCTCGATCGCACTCGACGAGGGACTGCTCGAGCACGGCGTCGACTCGATTTGTGAGGCCGACGCGGCGGACGTCGTCGTCCTGAAGCCGATGGCACTCGGCGGAATCGACGTCGCCCGGAAGGTCGCGGCCTGGCTGACCGAACTCGATATCACGCCGCTGGTAACGACGACGATCGACGGGGTCGTCGCGCGGACGGGCGCGGTCCACCTCGCGGCGGCGATCCCCGACGTGCCGGCCTGCGGGCTCGCGACCGGCGAACTGCTCGCGGCGGATCTCGGACGGGATCCCGTGTTGCTCGAGAAGGGGTCGGCGGTCGTCCCGCAGGCGAAGGGACTCGGCGTCTCGGACGTCTGGAGTGAGCGATGACTCCGGCCCCAGTCGACTGGCCGACGCGCGATCCGATCGCCCACCGCGCGGCCGCGACGCCACAGCGGACGGCGCTGCTCGATATCGAGACCGACGCGGCGTGGAGTTTTCGCGAGTTCGATCGTCGCGTCGACCGCGCCGCGTCAGCCCTCGAGTCAACCGTCCTCGAGCGAAGCGACGCGGAGCGAGGCGACTCTCAGAGAATCGGCGTCCTCATGGACACCCGCCCCGAGTTCGCGACCCTCTTTTTCGCCGCGATGCGGACCGGAACGACCGTCGTCCCGCTCAACGTTCGCGAGACGACCGGCGAACTCATTGGGAAAGCCGAGCGGACCGATATCACCGCCGTCGTCTGCGAGCGGGCCACCGAAGCCGCGGCGCTCGAGATCGCGGCCGAAACCGAGTCGGTCGACGTTCGCTCTGTCGACGAACCGACCGACGACCGGACGGGATCGCTGCTCTCGTCCGAGCTGAGCGACGCGGCTGAGACCGACCGCGAGCTCGACGGCCGATCGGTCGAGCCGGTCCCGCTCGAGCGCGACGACACACAACTACTCATGTTCACCTCCGGGACGTCCGGGGAGCCGAAGGGCGTCCAGCTCACGGTCGGCAATCTGGTCGCGAGCGCCACGGCCTCCGCGTTCCGACTCGGTGTGCTGCCGAGCGATCGGTGGCTGTGCTGCCTCCCGATGTACCACATGGGCGGGCTGGCACCGGTCCTCCGGTCGGCGCTGTACGGCACGCCAGTCGTGATCCAGCGAGAGTTCGGCGGGGAATCGACCGCGCGCGTGCTCGAGGAGTACGATATCACGGGCGTCTCGCTTGTCCCGACGATGTGCAAGCGCCTACTCGAGGCCGGCTGGGAACCGGCCGACGCCCTGCGATTCGTCCTGCTCGGCGGCGCACCGGCCTCGAGCGAGTTGCTCGAGCGCTGCCGGACGGCTGACGTTCCGGTGCATCCGACCTACGGGATGACCGAAACGGCCTCCCAGATCGCGACGGCGACGCCCGCCGAAATCGACGCGCACGACGGAACCGTTGGACAGCCGCTGTTGTTCACCGATGTCTCCGTCGTCGACGAGACCGGCACAACGGTCGGGCCCGACGAAGAGGGAGAACTCGTCGTGTCGGGACCGACGGTGACGCCGGGCTATCTCGACGAGGCGAACACCGCGTCCGCGTTCGGCGAGCGCGGATTACACACTGGCGATGTCGGCTATCGCGACGCGGACGGCCGACTGTGGATCCTCAATCGCCGTAGCGACCGGATCGTCACCGGCGGCGAGAACGTCGATCCCGGGGCGGTCGTCGCGGTGCTTCGATCGCATCCCCGCGTCGCCGACGCCGCAGTCGTCGGGCTCACCGACGAAGAGTGGGGCGAACGGGTCGCGGCGCTCGTCGTTCCCAACCCCGAGATCGATTCGGACGGGCGGCTCGAGCGGTCGCTGCTCGCTCACTGTGACGATCGCCTCGCCGGGTTCAAGCGACCGAAGACGATCGGGTTCGCCGACGAACTTCCCCGGACAGCGTCGGGAACCGTCGACCGCGACGCGGTTCGGGATCGGCTGCTCGAGGACGGCAACGACCCGGCCGAGTCGTCGTGATTCGGCGGTGGCCGTCGTCGGGCGATGCCCGACCGCTCGAGTGACGAAGTCGCGCTTCGTTTCCGTCGAGGAGACCGGTATCGAGACGGCACGATCGAGTGTGGTAACGGTTCTGGAGACGATCTCGAGACAAAGGGTATATCAGTATTTAGCCGCGGGATTCGGGACACATCTGATGGTAGCTCACAAAATTGTGAGTAGCGACATCACGCGGCCGAAGATCACGCGGTCGAACAACTGTGGTGTTGACAGCACTCTCAGTGTTGACGGCGCTCTCAGGGGGGTCGACCGATGAACACGGGGAAACTTCTCGGCCTCGAGGACGCGTCGCGGGCGGAGCGGGCCCTCTTTTTCGTGACGATGGGCGTGATGCTCTCGCTCGGCGGGTTCGGCTTTCTCCGGCCGTCGCTGCTGAGCAGCGTTCTCACCGGTGCGAAGGGATGGATACTCACCTACTTCGGCTGGTGGTTCATCCTCCTCGGGTTCGTTCTACTCATTGCTGTCTTCGCCTTCACAGTCTCGCGATACGGTCGGCTCCGTATCGGCGGCCCCGACGCCGAACCGGAGTTCGGCCTCTTTTCGTGGCTATCGATGGTGTTCACCGTCGGGTTCGGTGCCTCGGTTCTCATCTGGGGCGTCGCGGAACCGGTGTCGATCGTCCAGCATCCGCCGCCGGATCCCGCCCCCGTCCAGGGCGCGTCGGTCGAGTCGATGGCGCTGGCCTTCATGTTCATTCACGAGGTGTTCCCGGGGCTGGCGATGTGGTATCTCCCCGTCGCGATCGCCTTCGGGATCGTGGTCTACACGGACGGCGTCGGCGAGTACAAGATCAGTTCGATGCTCACCGGTGTCGTCGACAAAGATCGCATCCCCGGGCTCTACTGGCTGGTCGATCTGGCGGCGCTCATCGCCACGATCGGCGGCATCTCGACGACGCTCGGCTTCAGCGCACAGACGATGTCGGCGATCCTCAGCCGCGTGTTCGGACTCGACGCGACGGTCCTGACCTACGCGGTGTTCGCGCTGATCGGCGCCGTCTTCCTCGCTGACGTCTGGCTCGGCCTCCGAAAAGGGATCCGCAACGCGGCTCGAGCGACGGTGGTGCTCATCGGCGTCGCGATGGCCGTGCTCGTGGTGGTCGGACCGACGCTCTACATGCTCGAACTGAGCCTGGACGCGACGGGCGTCTGGCTCAGCGATATGTTCCGGCTGACGCTGTACACCGCGCCGGGAGCCGAGGGCAACTGGGCGGCCAACTGGACCGGCTTCTGGTGGGCCTGGTGGGCCGCCTGGAGCATCTTCGTCGGCAGTTTCGTCGCCCGCGTCTCGAAGGGGCGGACCATCCGGGAGATGTTCGCCGTGCTCGTCGTCGTCCCGACGGTCTTCACGTGGATCCAGCACGGCCTCATCGGTGGCTGGGTGCTCGCGCCGGGCTATCAGGAACCGGTCGCCGAAGCGATGGCCTCGGCGGGCAATCCCGCAGCCATCGCGAGAGCGCTCGAGATCACGCCGTTCGGCACGGTGCTCGCGGTGCTGTTCGTCCTCATCATCGCCGGCTACATCATCACGTCGCTCGACTCGGCGGTGTTCATGATCTCGGCCATTACGCTGGGCGACGAGAACCCCAACCCGCGAAACCGCGCGTGGTGGGGCGCGCTGCTCGCGCTCTTCGGGATGATGTCACTCCGACTCGAGGAGTTCAGCGCCATCGAGTCGCTCTCGGTGACCATGGCGCTCCCGTTCTCGCTGTTCCTGTTGCTCATCCTGTATGGCAGTTACGTCGTGGCCCGGGACTACGTCCGGGACGACGAGCGGGAACGATTGGGTCCCCAGACGGTCCGCCGGCAGCGGACTACCCGCAGCGTGACTGACGACGATTGAGCGAGCGCCCCGTCGGAGCCGAAGTTAAGACGGTGGCGTCCTTACGCCGACCCGTGTGTACGCTCACGCTCGCCTGGCAGGTCTTCGACGACGCGCCGGTCGCTGTCGCCGCGAACCGTGACGAGGCGCTCGAGCGCGAGGCGCTGCCGCCCGCCGTCTACAGTGAGGAGCCGCTGATCGTCGCGCCGAGCGACGCCGAGGCCGGTGGCACCTGGATCGGCTACAACGAGTACGGCGTCTTCGTCGGTATCACGAACAAGTGGACCGACGCCGATCTCGCCGGCGAGCGCTCTCGGGGATTGCTCGTCGCCGACGTACTCGAGGCACGCTCCGCCGCGGATGCGAAATCGATCGTCGAAGCGGCGACCGACGCCGACGAGTACGACGGCTTCTACCTCGTCGTGGCCGACGCGGCGGACGCGTTCTGTTACGAGTGGGACGGCGCGCTCTCCCTGACCGAGTTCGAGCCGGGGATTCACGTCGTCGTCAACGTCGCCATCGACGACGCGGTCGACGTCCCGTCGATCCGTCCGTCTGCAGGTCGAGCGCAAGCAGCGAACGCGAAATCAGTGCGAGAGGCGCTCGCGGCCGAGTCCGGAGAGACCGCTGCGGCGTGGCTCGAGCGGGCGGGTGACGTGCTCGGCGACCACGAGTTCGGCGTCTGCATCCACCGAAATGGGTTCGGGACGCGATCGTCGTCGCTGATCGCGCTCGGTCCGGAGACGGCGCGATACGCCTTCGCACCGGGGCCGCCGTGTCGAACGAGCTACAACGACGTATCCGTCAGAACCAGCGACGATGCGACCGATCCCGAACACGGGGGCCACGAGACCGACGAGGACTCTGCACTCGAAGGGGAAGGGCACATTTAAGCGGCTCGCTCCATCTCGTATGGATATGGACGCACTCCTGCCTGTAGCGACGCACACGGCGAGGTGGTCACCGTGAGCGTTACCGCGGCCGAAGCCGAACTCACCGAGGACGAGCGGGCCGGGCTCGAGCTCGTCCGCGAGTCCGGCGGCATCCACCAGAGCGACTTCTGGAAGGAATTGGACGTCTCCTCGCGCAAAGGCAGCCGAATCGTCGAGTCGCTCGTCGAGAAGGAACTCGTCGATCGCGAGGAGACCGTGTACGACGGCCACAACACCTACTACGTCTCACCGACCGCTCGAGACCTCGATTTCACGCTCCTGATGGCCGGCGACATGCTCTCGCCGTTTATCGGCGAGGAAGAGGTCGACCCCAACAGCGACGCCTTCTCGCAGTGGATCATGAACCTCGCGTACGAGGAGTGATCGGTTCGTCGCAGTAGTCGGTCACGTTTCAGCCGATCCGATCGAGTTCCGCGCGCCCCGTACCTGAGCGACGTGGGTAAACGTGACCAGCCCCAATCCCCCGACGACGTTTCCTGCAGTCGCGATGACGACCGTCTCGGCCAGCGACCAGTACCCGATACCGGCACTGAAGAGGAACCCGAAAAACACGTGGATCGCGGTGACGATCACGTGGTCGAACGGGCCGAGAGCCAGCAGGAACCCGACGATGTACGCAATCGTGATGCGGCTCCGGACGCTGTTGACGGCCTCGAGGAGGTACGAGAGGAGGCTCACAAGCGCGCCGCCGACGATGGCGCTGGCGAACATCCCCCGCATCGGTCGGTGGACGATCCCTTCGGCGGTCCGGGACAGCGCGTGTGCCGACCCCGACGGGAGGACGCCGTCGACGGCGAAGGCGAACGCGAAGAGGAACCCGCCGATGAGATTGACGACGAGGGTGACGGCCCACAGTCGAAAGAGCGACCCGAGCAGCCAGGAGCCGTCCTCATCGACCGCCTTCGCGGCCGGGTCGAAGAAGTTCTCGTTGAACAGTTCCGTTCGGCCGACGACCAGGAAGACGACGCCGACGCCGAAGGCGAGCGCACCCGCGATGTGCGCGACGTCGCCGAACCGCGGTTCGACCAGTCCGTCGACGACCCCCAGCGCTGCGATGCCGAAGACGATCGTGAATCCCGCGATGAAGCTGGTCGCCGTCAGCTCGAGCAGCGATTGATCGATCCGCCGTTCGCCTTCCTCGACTGCCCGGTCGAATATCTCGTTGGGGTCCGGAGCGATGGGCACGCACTAGTTACTGTATTCTGACGAAAAAGTGACCGACATGAATACGCCACAGCAGTCCGACGCGGGCAGGGGCTGTGACGGGGCGGAAACCAGTCCGATTTAGGAGGGAGAGATTCCGATTACTCGTAGGGGTCGAACCGTTCGATCAGGACGAAGGGGTCGCGTTCGCGGTTGTAGTACGGGACGTCGCCGTCGATGGCTTCGATGAGTCGGCGGTGGACTTCGCGTGCGGCGCGACCCTCGTCGGGCGCTAAGTGGTGCTGTCCGCGCATGTCCGTCCAGAATCCACCGTCGAGCCAGAGCAGCGTTTCGTCGTTCGACTGATAGACGACCTCTCCTTCCTCCGTGAGTCCGTCGATCGCGAGCTGGCGGCCGGAGAGCTGTGCGCGTGCGAGAACGGCGATGAGCTGACGACGAGAGACGGGTGCGTGCAAGGCGACGTTGTCGATCGTGTCGGCGAAATACTCCTCGACGAGGTCGCACGCTCTCGAGAACTCGTCGAATTCGACTTCCTGGTTCTGTGAGAGTTTCATGAGAGTCTCCTGCAGTGATTCGTTCGGTATGGTCCTAGTTGACAGAACTGTATAAAAATGTATCTGTCGACGAAGATAGAGACGCGGCCGAATCGGGCGAGAAGTGGGGAGCGGACGTCGCGGCCCGTTCAGGCGAGCGCGCTCGCGGCGCGAATCAACCGCTCCTCGCCGAACGCGGGACCGATGAGCTGGAGCCCGACGGGGAGGCCGTCGGTCTCGCCCGCCGGAACCGATATCGCGGGCAGGTCGGCGAGGTTCACGGGAACGGTGTTCGCGTCGGCGAGATACAGCTGGAGGGGATCGTCCAGACTCTCGCCGAGTTCGAACGGCGGGACCGGCATCGTGGGACTCGCGAGCACGTCGGCCTCCGAGAGGGCCTCGTCGAAGTCCTGTTTGACCCACGCACGAGCGTCCTGGGCTTTCTTGTAGTACTTGTCGTGGTAGCCCGCCGAAAGCGCGTAGGTCCCCAGCAAGATCCGGCGCTTGACCTCGTCGCCGAACCCTTCCTCGCGGGCCTTGGCGAACGCCTCATTCCAGTTACCCTCGTAGCCGCCCGAACGGCCGTAGCGGACGCCGTCGAAGCGCGCGAGGTTCGACGATGCCTCGGACATCGCGATGACGTAGTAGGCTTCGACGGCGTGTTCGACCGAGGGAAGACTGACCTCGTGGTACTCCGCGCCGCGCTCCTCGAGGTCGTCCACTGCCGCCCAGAACGTCTCGACGACGCCCTCGTCGGCTCCCTCGAGCAGCTCCGTCGGAACGCCGATCCGGAGGCCGTCGACGTCGCCGGTGGCGGCGTCGGCGTAGCTCGCGCCGTCTTCGAGCGGCGTCTCGCGAGTTGTCGCATCGCGTTCGTCGCTCCCAGCGATCACGTCGAGCAACCCCGCGGCGTCCTCGACGGTCTCACCGAAGGGACCGATCTGCTCTAAGCTGTTGCCGTAGGCGACGAGGCCGTATCGGGAAACCAGCCCGTACGTGGGCTTGATACCGACGACGCCGCAGAAGGCGGCCGGGCAGCGGACCGAGCCGCCGGTATCGGAGCCGAGCGCGAGGTCGGCCTCGCCGGCGGCGACTGCCGCCGCCGAACCGCCAGAGGAGCCGCCGGGAACGTGGCCCGGCGCGGCGGGATTGTCCGTCGCACCGAAGTGAGAGGTCTCGGTGGTCGTCCCCATCCCGAACTCGTCCATGTTGGCCTTGCCGACGATGGTCGCACCGGCGTCTTTCAGCCGAGAGACGACCGTCGCGTCGTAGGGCGGAACGTAGTCCTCGAGCATCCGCGAGCCGCAGGTCGTTCGGAGGCCCTCGGTGGAGATATTGTCCTTGACCGCAACGGTCGTTCCCGCGAGCGGGCCGTCGTCGTCGTCGCCCTCGATCCGCGCTCCTGTGATGAAAATATTCTCCGACATGCTCACGAGACGTTGGGGCCCTTGAAATAGCCGTCCTCGGTTTCCGGCGCGTTCCGGAGCGCCTCCTCGCTGTCGAGCGAGGGGCGTTCCTCGTCCGGTCGCATCACGTTCGCGAGGTCGGCGTCGCGATCGACTTCCGGCACCTCGTCTAGCGTCTCGAAGTACTCGAGGATGTCCGCGAACTGCCCGGCGAACCGGTCGACCTCGTCGTCGTCGAGGTCGACGCGAGCCAGCTCCGCGACGTGGCGGACTTCCTCGGGACTGACGGCGTCGTCGCTCATACGTGTTCGCACCGGCCTCCGGAGAGTAAGGGTTTCGATACCGCCCGCTTCTCGAACGCCACCCTGCTCGTGCGAAAAGAGAGCGCCTTCAGTCACGAGGGCCGAACGTGAATTGTCCGTTCCAGTTCAGTCGACGACTGGCCCCGAAGTGCTCGATCCCGGTCACGATGGCGGCCTTAAGATACTATTACCGCTGTCTAATCAGGTACTAATACTACAACTGTGGGAGATAATCAGTTCATACTCAAGGTCGCTGTCCGGGGACTGAAAGTATGGACTGTGATAACTGCGAGGCCGACGAGGTTGCGTACACGCTAACGACCTACGTCGAATCCGGCGTCGAGGAGAGTGTCGACCTCCACTTCTGCTCGACGGATTGTCTGCGCGTCTGGACGTGAGCGCCGAACCGGCTCGAAGCGCTCGAGGCGCGAGCCCGGCCGGGAAAAACGTCCTCTAAGGACGGTCTGCGGCTAGGTGATGCCAAATGGGAACGAGCACACGGGCGACGGTAGCGGAGTCGGAACTCGAGTCGGCCATCCCGGAACGGGTCGACGCGAACTCGAGCCGCCGAACAGTCAACGGGATCGAGTTACACGTCGTCACCGCCGGCGATCGAGCGGATCCGCTGGTCGTCTTGCTCCACGGGTTTCCCGAGTACTGGTACGAGTGGCGGACGCAAATCGCACCGCTCGTTGACGCCGGTTATCGCGTCCTCGTTCCCGATCAGCGGGGGTACAATCGCAGCGAGAAGCCCGACGGTGTGCGAGCGTACCGAACGGCGGAACTCGCGCGGGACGTCGTCGCTCTGATCGCGACCGAGGAACGCGACGCGGCCCACGTCGTCGGCCACGACTGGGGCGGGGTCGTCGCCTGGTACCTCGCGTGTCGGTTCCCCGGGGCCGTCGACCGCCTCGCCGTCGTCAACGCGCCGCATCCGACCGCGTACCGTCGGCAGCTACTCGCGAACCTCGAGCAACTGCGTCGGAGCTGGTACGCCGTCTGTTTTCAGCCGCCGTGGCTCCCCGAGTTCGCGTGTCGGTACGACGAGTATCACCTCCTCGAGCGGGCGCTTCGCGAAACGGCCGCGCCGGGAACGTTCACCGAGACCGATCTGGCCCGATACCGGCGGGCCTGGAGCCGGGACCGCGCGCTGACCGGGATGCTCAACTGGTACCGGGCGGCCGCGCGGTATCCGCCGAATCCGACGATCGACCGCGTCGCCGCGCCGACGCTCGTCGTCTGGGGCGAAGACGATTCGGCACTCGTCCCCCCACTGGCGGTCGACAGCGCGGCGTTCTGTGCGGAGCGCCGCCTCGAGATACTGCCGGGCGTGAGTCACTGGGTTCCCCACGAGGAACCCGAGCGACTGACGGAACTGTTGCTCGAACACGCGAGCGCGTAGCGTAAGGTCCCCCACGCCGCCGGATAGCGAGCGCGTGCTCGGTTCCGTGCGACTGGAGACCGGTCTCGAGTCAGCCGACCGGAACACGTTCGGGAGATGACTCTCGTCCCCGGTGTGCGTCAGTTCGACCGACCAGCACCGCAGGTATCCGAGGGACGGGCCGTCACGACTCCCGTCGGTCGGCGTCGACACCGTGCGGTGTTCGCCCTCGAGAGCTATGCTCGACTCACACACGCGTCCGAACCCGATCGGCCGAATCGCTTCCGACCCGTTCGTCCTCGCCCTCGCCGCCGCCGACGCGGTCGTCGTGACGGCGTTTCTCGGCTTCGGCCTGTTCTCTCACGGGCTCGAGCCGTGGGAGTACCCGTTCTACACCCTCCGAACGGCGGCTCCGTTCGTGATCGCCTGGGGGATCGTCGCCCCGCTCTTGGGCGCGTACCGCCGCCGGACGCTCGAGTCCGTCGGACGGACGGTCGCCGTGGTCGGGGCCGCGTGGCTCACCGTCACACTGCTCGGCGGCGGGATCCGCGCCTCGCCGTACGTCCCCGGCGGGGCCCCGCCCGAGTTCCTGCTGGTCAACGCCGCTCTCGGGCTCGTGTTCGTCCTTCCGTGGCGGCTCGCGGTGGCCGGCGGCTGCCGCTGGCGGCGGTGACCGGTACGCGGCCGTCGCGGGCGACGATGATCAGTACGCGGCCATCGCGGGCGGCGGCGACCAGTACGTGACCGTCGCGTGCAGTAGTGTCAGGGACGCGGCTGCGGTGGCGACGGTGGCCGGTGGTCGCGGAACGTACTGCCGATCCGGACTCGAGTCGGCTGGCCACCTGCTCCACCCCCTTACGGCTGCGAGCCGATCGGCCGACCGCGGTCGGACCGAACTCGTTCGGCGTCACGGCTACCCAGCGGCCGCGAGTATCGCTCGTGAGATGAGTTCCTGCGCGCTCTGCGGGCTCCCGACGCCCGAGCCGCCGGTGACCGGGGACGACGTCGCCGGCCGCTTTTGCTGTCGCGGTTGCCTCGAGGTGAGCGCGACGCTCGCTGAAGTCGACAACATGGACGGCTCGAACGTCGTGGACCGGGCGGCCGAGTCCGCCGAACGAGCGGTTCCCGACGGGTGTGCGGAGGCGTTCCTCGCGATCGAAGGGATGCACTGTTCGACCTGCGAGGGGTTCGTCTCCCTGCTGGGCGAACGCGAGGAAGGGATCCTGACAGTCGAAGCCAGCTACGCGACCGACACTGTCCGCGTCGTCTACGACCCCGATCGGCTGCTCGAGGCCGACCTTCCCGACGCGCTTTCGGGGTACGGCTACGAGGCGCGGTTCCGCGACGACGACGCGGGCGGCGGGCGGACTCGAGCCGACGAGGAGATCGCGCAGCGACTGCTGATCGGCGGGTTCCTGACGATGCTCGTCATGCCGTGGTACCTGTTCTACCTCTACCCGAGCTACGTCGGAATCGAGACGGGGATCCTCTCGGTCGACGCGACGTCGCCGGTCGGGATCTACCTCCCGATGGCGATGATCGGCCTGTTGGCGGGCGGCGTCCTGTTCTATACCGGCTATCCCGTGTTGCGCGGCGCGTACGTCAGCCTCCGGGTCGGCCAGCCGAATATGGATCTGCTGATCGCCATCGCGGCGACCGCGGCGTACGGCTACAGCACGGTCGCGCTGGCGACGGGGAGCACGCACCTCTACTACGACGTGACCGTCGCCGTGATCATGGTCGTCACGCTCGGGACCTACTACGAGCGTCGGATCAAGCGTCGGGCGACGGACCTGCTCACCGACGTGACCGCCGCACGGGTTCGCGACGCGACTCGCCGAACGACGGCGGGAGTTGAGACGGTCCCGGTCGATCGGCTCGAGGCCGGTGACGAGGTCCTCGTCAAACCCGGCGAGCGGATCCCCGTCGACGGGACGGTCGTCGAGGGGACGGCGGCGGTCGACGAGTCCGTCCTCACCGGCGAGTCCCTGCCGGTCACGAAGCGGCCGGGGGAGCGGGTCGTCGGCGGAGCGATCGTCACCGATAGCGCGCTCGTCCTCGAAGTGGGTGAGGGGGCCCAGAGCACGCTCGATCGCATCGCGACGCTCATGTGGGAGATCCAGAGTTCGACGCCGGGCGTCCAGCGGCTGGCCGACCGGCTCGCGACGATCTTCGTCCCGCTCGTCCTGACGCTCGCGGTCGTCCTCACGGGCTGGCGGCTCGCGACGGGGACGCCGGTCAGCAATGCAGTTCTCACGGGGCTGACGGTACTGGTCGTCTCCTGTCCGTGCGCGATGGGGCTGGCGACGCCGCTGGCGGTCGCCTCCGGGTTGCGCGACGCCCTCGAGCGGGGAATCGTGGTCGCGAACCCGACCCTGTTCGAGTCGGCGTCGGCCGCCGAGACGGTCGTCTTCGACAAGACCGGCACGCTGACGGCCGGCGAGATGGCCGTTCAGGAGGTCCGCGGCGACTCCGACGCGCTCGAGCGCGCTGCGGCCGTCGAACGCCTGTCGGAGCACCCCGCGGCTGAGGCCATCGTGGCCCACGCGGAGAGCGGGCAGTCGGACCGGACCGAAAGCGGCGCGACCGTCGCGTCCGATGGCGGCCACCTCGAGCGCTCAGAAGGGGACGAGACGATCGAGACCGAGCCCGCGCTCGAGCCGACCGACTTCGAGCGCCACCCCGGCGAAGGCGTGAGCGCGACCGTCGACGGCGAGCGATGCGTCGTCGGGACGCCCGCGCTCGTCGAGCGACTGATCGGGCCAGTTCCCGACGACCTCGAGCGGGCGATCGACGAGGGTCGAGCGGCCGGTCGGCTCCCGGCCGTCGTGGGCTACGACGGGCGAGCGCGGGCCGTCATCGTCGTCGGCGACCGGACGCGAACCGAGTGGCGCGACGTCCTCGAGTCGTTTGCAGACCGCGAGGTGGTCGTACTGACGGGTGACGACGAGGCCGCGACCAAGACGTTTCGCGACCACCCGGCGGTCGATCGCGTCTTCGCGGGCGTTCCGCCCGACGGGAAAGTCGAGACCGTCCGACGACTCTCCCGCGAGGGGGTGACGGCGATGGTCGGCGACGGTACGAACGACGCCCCCGCGCTGGCCGCGGCGGACGTCGGTATCGCGCTCGGCCACGGAACGGCCCGCGCGACGGACGCCGCCGATGCGATCGTCACCTCGAGCGACCTCCGCGGCGTCCGCGCCGTGTTCAATCTCGCGAGCGGCACTCGCCGTCGCATTCGCGAGAACGTCGCCTGGGCGCTGTTGTACAACGCCGTGGCGATCCCGCTGGCCGCGGCCGGACTGCTCAATCCGCTGTTCGCCGCGGTTGCGATGGCCGCGAGCAGCACCATCGTCGTCGTCAACTCCTCGCGGGCGGTGCTGGACGATCGATGAGTACGTTTCCGGTGGAGTCTCACCGTTGCGCCTCGGCTTCGATCGATTTCGAATACCGTCTCACGGAGAGCGCAGTCGATTCCGTTTCGGGTACGACCCCCTCTCCACCCCCACACTTATCGATATGCGTTACCAAGGCACAGATATGGAACGGAGACGGCTTCTCCTCACGTCTGCGACCGCCGCGGCGGTCATTCTCGCTGGGTGTGGGGGTCCAGAAGACGACACTGATGACGACGGCGGTGGCATTTACGCCCTCGACGAATCGGCGTAGTAAGCGTGGTGAGATACTGTTCGAAGCGTGAGGCTATTCCAGCGTACTCGCGCCACCGATTCGCACTCACCTACGAATCGCTGTGACCGAATTCAGATGTGAAGAGGGACGGAGGGGGCCGCAACAGGACCGTCGTTGAATCGGCTCGGAACCCCCAGACCGCCTGCTGTTGGTTTTCTGTGATCGCCCGTCGGTGCGTCACCGATTCTATTGGTCGCGACGAACAGCGATACCAACCGGTCTAGTTCGTGGGTACTCCACTATGCGAAAACCAGAAGAATGGGATCGAGTCTACGCCTCCGGAACCGACGACACGTACCGGCGGTACCGACGCAGGGTCTCGCCGTCCTCGTCGCGCAGTTCGACGACGAACTCCGCCTGGCCGACGGTCTCCTCGAGGTCGGCCTCGCGGATCGTGAACTCGTAGGGCGGTTCCTCGACGCGCTCGACCTCGCGGTCGCCGCTGGTCACGACGACGCTATCGATCCCCGTCGAGTCCGAGAGCTGGCAGTCGATCTCGCCCCCGGACTTGCTACACGCCAGATCCGGGTTGACATCCGTCCCCGAATCGTTCCCTAACGGTGACTGGAAGTCGAGTACCATGGGCGAGATGGGTGCGGTCCCGAGTATCAGGACGATAGTCAGGAAGATCGAGATGTTGATCTTCGAGCCGTTTCGAGCGATCGTCCGGACGATCGGGCGTTCGGCGGTCCGCCGGAGCCGGATCACGAGCGGCACGATCACGGCGTGGGTCAGCGGCCCCCAGAGGATGAGGACGAAGCCGTAGGCCCGAACGTACTCGAGGATCGTCCACTCGATCCCGTAGGAGAGGACCAGGCTGCTCGCCGACCAGCAGAAAAAGCCGAAGAAGAGCAGCCCGGCGCTCTTGAACAGCCGCCAGATCGGCGTGTTGGCGTAGTAGACGCTCAGGAGGTCCCGCCAGGCCTGGACGAGGACTCGCCTGACGAACGATAGCGGCGATGCGGTCGCGTCGGCGTCAGCATCGGAGTGTGTCATGGGTGGGTGGAACGAACGAAACGGTTCGTCGGGTCGATCAGGCGCCGATCGACCAGAGTTGGGTCAGCAGATACCAGTTCAGTAGGTAGGTGATGACGAAGGCACCGAGGAAGACCAGACAGAGGACGAACGTACCGCGCATCTCGTAGGCATGGACGGGATCGTCGGGGTCCTGTGCCATGCCCAGCCCGCCGTCCGCGACGAGGTCGGCGTTATCGTCGGCGCTCTCGACGCGGTCGCCGAAGACCAGCGAACCGACTGCCACGAGAACGAAGAGGATGCCACCCGCGATGGCGAGCAGAGCGAAGATCCCGAAGACGGCGAACAGGGGTGCTGCAGCCGAGAGGCTGAACTCGGTGCCGGGGATGTTTTCGACTACCTCGGCAGTCCGGCGAGGAACGCCGTAGAGAATGCCGACGTACATCATCATCAACACGGCGACGCCCATCGCGGCCGAGTAGAAGAACGGCTGGATCGACGCGAGCCGCTCGGAGACGTACTGGCGCATGAACATCGTTCGGATCACGAAGAAGATCAGGCCCATGAACGCGACCGTGGTCCCGAGGACGACCGTCGCGTGGAAGTGACCGACCGTCGCGAACGTGTTGTGCCAGGTCATGTTGAGTTGCAGTTGGCCCATCATAACCCCCGTAATCCCGCCGAGGAAGCCGAACAGAATGATCGAGAAGATCGTCGAGGAGAACACCGGATCCCGCCAGGGAGCCGACGTCAACCAGCCGAACAGCCCGCCGCCCTTCCCGCGCTTTCGGCGGCCGGCCTCGATTCCCGCCGGAATGGCGAACGCGTGGATCAGACTCGCGAACGTGGCTCCGTAGAACGCGTAGGACGTGTTCCAGAGACGCCAGCCGGTCGACACTGCGGGATCCGACAGCAGGTGATGTGCCGCCCCGAGGTTGATGAAGAACAGATAGAGGATGAAGGCGGTCCGCGAGACCTTCTCGCTGACGACCTCCGCGCCGGCGACGACGTGGGTCAGGAAGTACCAGACCGCGATCATCGCGACGAGATTGATCTGCTGGGTTCCGTGGCCGATGATCCAGTACATCTGACGGTACCAGGCGGCGTCCCACCACTGGATGTACTCGAGTCGCCACAGCAGGGTGGGAACGAACGCGAACAGGCCGCCGACGAGCGCCTCGACGGCGATGATTCCCGTAACGAAGGCGGCGAAGCTGACGAGCGGGAGCGTCTTCCGCGGATTTTCGCGCTTCTCGTACCACATCGTCGCGAAGAACGGCAGCGCGGCGACGACGGTGCCCAGGATGAAGACGATCGCACCGGCGTAGAACAGCGGCGAGATCGGCATCGGGACGTAGGCTGTCAACAGCGGCGCTTCGTTGGGCGCCTCGGTGGTCCAGATCGCGTAGTTGACCAGCAGTGCGCCCGCGACCATGACGAGCCAGCCGGCCTTCGCAACGCTCGTGAACGGCAGCCGGCGGCCGAGAACCATCGGCCCGCCCACGTAGAGGATCGCGATCTCCATGAACACCATCCAGAAGATGAGCAGGTTCCACGCGTGCAGGCTGAGGTGCGTGTAGAAATCGCCCGGATCGAGCAGCCCGATCACTTCCCAGCGTGTCATCGCGACGGTGATGGCGAAGATGCCGCCGTACAGCAGGGCGACGACCGCCGTGAGTCCGAACAGTTTGACGAGGTTTTCGACGGACCGGTGGATCTCGAGGCCCGTCACCGAGCAGGTTCGGAAGCCGTCGTCGCGGTACTCGTTGTCGAACAGGCCGAGAACGTCTAGTTTGTGTGCCATCGATATCACTCCTCCACGATGATCGTGCCGTGCATGGTCCTGTGCCCCTGCCCGCAGAACTCGTTACAGATGATGTGGTAGGTGCCCGGCTCGTCGAACGTCATCGGGACGACCCACTCGTAGCCGGGCAGCACCTGCAGGTTGATCTGCTTGCTGAGCGCGTCCTCCGGCCGCAGCGAGAAGCCGTGCTGGACGTCCATGGAGCTGAGGTGAATGTCGTACTCCGTCCCCGCCTCGAGGATGACCGGTGCGCCGTCCCACTGGAAGCGCATCGCATTGAGATAGACGTCCGTCTCGGGCGGGACGAGGCCGTCCTCGGTCTCGGTCCCGTCTTCCTTGTACGCGCTCATCTTCTCGCGGTACGCCTCGGCGTCAATGCGGAACGTTTCGCCGATCGGGTTCTGATCGCCGACGCGCGTCCAGGTGCTCATCCACCCGAAGAGGATGAGCGACCAGGCGGCGCCCAGCCCGAGCCAGATCGACTCGCGTCTGTTGACCGGCTGATCCCACCAGTTGCCGTCCGGGGGTTTGAGTGGTGACGTCATCGAATCACCCTAGTGGAACGGAAAAGACGTCGACCCAGCCCCACGCGACGTACGAAAGCGCGAAGAACACGAGCGCCGCCGCCGCGAGTAGCCAGATGCGGTTGTACAGTCGTTGCATCATCGGTTCCGATTCGCTCGAGTGTGACCCAGTCATTTCCTTTCGGTCGAAATTCGTTATGAAAGCTGCATAGCCGTTCTCCCGCACATATTCCCCTTCCTCTCTGTCAAAAGAGTTGCAATTACGACCAGTCACATTCTCGCCCCAGGATATTGGAATTAATACGGGGCAGAATCGAGGGAAAGAGCGACCAACGGTACGATGAGACGTGAAGACGAGGTGTGAAAAGGAGGACGAATGGCAGTTCTCCGGGTGGGCCGTCCGCGGCGGGATACCCACTCTCGCTCACGGATCCTCGTCGTAGACGTCGGGGTTTTCCTCGCCCTGAACGTTGACGACGCCGAGTGCGCCGCGGTGGACGACCCGCGAGAGGGCGTGGTCGACGAGCTTGACCGGACCGGGAACGGGGAACTCCATCTCAGCGGCGGTGGTGGTGCCCGGCGGGACGGGAGTCGTCTCGACGTTGTTGGCGGGTTCGCTCAGCAGGTCGCCGCTGCGGTAGAGGTTGCTCCAGACGTTGCCGATCGGGTGGAACGAGCTCAGCAGATTCGGGCCGCCGTTGGCGAAGTAGACCCGGGCGGTCTCGCCGGTGTTGGCCTGCATGGGGCCGACGCCGTCGGCGGTGAAGCCGTAGGCCTGACCGTTGAAGACGACGTAGGTGGGCTCTTCGCGCATCATCGCGTCGTGATCGAACGCGTGGTGGCCTTCCTCGCCGACCTCGCCGGCGGTGTAGATCTCGTGCTGGCCGAGGTAGAACTCGTTGTCGACCTCGGGCAGGCCGTCCTCGGGTTCGACGAGGATCGAGCCGAACATGCCGCTACTGATGTGGTAGTCCATGGCCGGGACCGCACAGTGGTAGATGAACACGCCGGGATACTCCGCGCGGAACTTGATCTGGGTCGGGTCGTCGTCGGGGGCGATGGTCGTCGCGTCGGCGCCGCCTCCAGGGCCGTAGACCGCGTGGAAGTCGACGTTGTGCATCGCCGCGTTCATGTCTTCGGGAACGTCGAAGGTGAGGTTAACCGTGTCACCCTGACGGACCCGGATCATTGGTCCCGGCACCTGCCCCTCAAACGTCATATAGTCGAAGGTGACGCCGGGTTCGATTTCGGCGGTGACCTTCTGCGTTCGAAGCGTCACGTCGTGCGTGCGGGGCTCGTTCCAGTCGACCGGTGCCGGAACGTCCGTGGGATCCCGCGCGATCTGGTCGATGTCGACCGATTTTGCCGCTTCTAGTCCTTCCTCTTCTTCCTCGCCGCCGTTCTGGTCGCTGTTCGCTTCGGTGCCCGATTCGTCACCGCCAAGGCAGCCGGCGACTGCGACCGCTCCGGCTGCACCCATCGCCTGCAGGAACCGTCGTCGGTGAGCGTTGTGTTGGGTCATCGTCCTACATCCGAAGAGATGGCAGACAGACGTTCAATAGCAGCGACGGTTCTCGAAAATCAGTAATTGAATTGGCACTTCCCGCTATACTGTGGGCTACTATATACCCCGCCGATAACTGCCGACGGGAGCGGGTGACCACGTGGCGTTCGCCGGCAGTCAACCGGCGATCACGAGCGTCTCGAGGACGATCGCGAGAAGGATCGCGCCGAGGTAGTAGTTCGAGACGTAAAACGAGCGGAGCGCGACCGCGTCGGTCGGGCGACGATACTGGCGGATCACCGACCGGAGGAAGACGGCACCGAGCGAGACGGACGCGAGCGCGTAGACCCAGCCGAGTCCCGCCAGCCAGCCGAGGGCGCTCGCAGCTAGCAGCGTCGCACCCAGATAGAGCGCGATGTGTCGACGCGCGGCGAGCACGCCTTCGGTAACGGGAAACATCGGGAAACCACCACGTGCGTAATCGTCGCGATAGGCGATCGCGAGGCTGTAGAAGTGTGCCGGCGTCCACAGGAAGATCACCGCGGCGAGGGCAATCGCGGGCGGTCCGACGGATCCCGTGACGGCCGCCCAGCCGATGATCGCGGGAAGCGCGCCCGCGCCGCCGCCGAGAACCGTGTTCCAGACGGTGTTGGGCTTCAGGACAACCGTGTAGAGGGCGGCGTAGTAGCCGATGGCGGCGAGCGTCAGCGCCGCGGCCAGCACGTTGACCCACGCGACGAGAACGGCCATCGATGCGCTCGTGAGGACGATGCCAAACGCGAGAGCGTTCCGCGCCGGGACGAGATCGTGAACCAGCGGCCGGTCGGCCGTCCGGTTCATCCGCCGATCGCGGTCGCGCTCGTACACGTGATTGAACGTCCCGCTCGCGCCGATCGCGAGGACGCCACCGGCGAGCGTCGCGAGCGCGACCGACGGCTCGAGCGGCGTCCCGGTCAGCGTCGCCAGCCCCATCCCGGCCAGTGCGACGAGACAGAGCAACCACATCAGCCGCGGTTTGGTGAGCGTCAGATACGCACCAGCCGTTCGACGGAAGCGTGCAATTCGCCCGCTCGGGATGTCGGTCTCTGCCGCGATATTCGCGTCTTCACCGGCAGCGACGTCGCTCGCTTCTGCGACTGATCGCGCTGGCTCGACGGCGTCCGGCTGCGCCGATCGATCGCTGGCACCGTCCTCGAGGGTCCGAACGAGCGCGACGATGAGGCAGGCGAAGATGACCATCGCGAGGACGAGGTGAAGGCCGGACGCCGCGGCGGGGCCGCCGACGACGAGCGCGGCACCGAGAGCGACCTGGATCGGAAAGAGGACGATCGCACAGCCGACGAGCCAGGTCACGCGGCGCCCGATATCGACCTGCCGGGCGGCCAGCCCGGACGCGACGACGAGGAGGCCGGTCACGAGGGCCGCCACGCGGTGAGCCCAGAATAGGAGGAGGTCGCCTGAGAGCGAGCCGAGCGACGAATCGGTCGCACAGCCCGGCCAGGTGGGACAGGACGCCGCGCCGTCGGTCGCCGAAACGGCAGTCCCGAGCGCGACGAGGATGTAGGCCGCGATCGTCGTCGCTGCGAGCAAGTCCGCAAATCGTCGTTGGTTGAGATCGTCAATCATCTGGTATCGGTAGCATCGTCTCGTCGGTGGTCGTGGGGGTAGCCCCACGAAGTCGGTTTCCGGTTACGCGTCGTCTCTCGTCTCGAGCGCCCCGTTCGTCCGCCAGATGACGGTCACGACGTCGTCATCGCGTTCGACTGGTTCGTAGGTGTAGCCGCGGTCGTCCAGTTTCGGAAACAGAAACTGGGGGACGCGGTCGTTTCGCTGGACCAGAACGGTCTCCGCGGGGAGCTCGGCGAGCGTCTCGAGGGTCCGTTTCAGTGGCTCCGGGGGACCGAGCGAGCGTACGTCGATCGTTTCCCGCGGTCGGTCGGACGGTGCGTCCGTGCCGTCGACGATGGCTGCTATCGTGGACATGGCGATGTGGGTAGCGATATCTCGACCGATTGCGATCGGTCAGGCCTCCAGCTTCGGGAATCGGGCGACGAACTCGTCGGGGGCATGTTGCTCGACCTCGTAGCCGTCAGCGTCGAAGCTCTCGACTTCGGCCTGAAACTCGTAGAACAGCGGCTTGGGCTCGTGATCGTTGACGATCGTGAGCGTCTCGCCCGGCTCGAGGGCCTCGAACTCGTCGTGGATGGTCGGGTGGCGGTTCACCGGTTGAATGTCTCTGACATCGAGTCGCGTCATGTACTGGTGCATCGGAACGGCTGCCGGATGGTAATTCGTGCGAACACGTTCGGGATGCCGGAGCGCTCGTGAATCATCACTAGGTCTCACACGGTCGACGACACGGTTCGGGCGGTGTTACGCGTGTTCGATACGCACGTGCCAGACGCCGTCCTCGCGTCGCTCGCTCTCGTGAGCGAATCCGCGATCGTCGAGTTCCTCGTAGAGCGGGACCGGTTCGAACGGCACGATCAGTCGTAACTGACCGCCGCGTTCGAGCGACTCGAGTGCGGTAACGATGTCGTCGAACGGCGGTCCGTCGATCTCACGGACGTCGAGCGTCCGTTCTGTTGATTCGATCGTCATCGGTCCGTCGTTCGGTCCGCGGCGGGTTGGCCGTTCGTCCGAACGTGTTCGCGGCAGCCGATCTTCCCGGTGCGCGGGAATCAGCCGAACATATTCGTCACTGCCAGTATATAGCTCCGAACAGAACACGTTCGTATGGCCCACGCAACCCTCACGCTCACGATGCCCGAGTCGATCTGGATCCAACAGGTTTCGACGGACTTTCCCGAGTCGAACTTTCGCGTCCTCGCGGCCGTTCCCGGCTCAGACACCGGCTTCGCCCTCGTTAGAATCGCCGGTTCGGCGGTTCCGGACGTGGTCGAAGCCATGGAGGACCACCCGCAGATCACCGAACTTTCCCTCGCCCAGTGGAGCGATGACGAGGCGACGGTCCACTTCGAGACCACCGCACCGCTCCTGTTGTTCTCCTCTCGAGAATCGGGGATGCCGATCGAACTGCCGGTCGAAATCCAGGACGGCGAGGCGACGATCGACGTCACCGGCTCCCGGGAGCGATTGGCCGAACTCGCCGAACAACTCGAGAACTTCGGCCTCCAGTACCGGATCGAGCACGTCCGCGAGCGGCTCCACGAGAGCCAGCTCCTCTCGGACCGCCAGCTCGAGGTGATCGTCGCCGCCGTCGAAGCGGGCTACTACGACACCCCACGGCGCAGTTCACTGACGGAGCTAGCTGATCGTCTCACGATTGCCAAATCCACGTGTAGCGAGACGCTCCATCGGGCGGAAGAAGCGATTGTCAAGCGGTTCGTCGAAGATGTCCCCAGCGTCTCCGACGGAGAAGAACCGCTCGAAGAAACGGCCGCAAGTACGTAATTCGATCCGCTGACGTCGCGCTCCGGTTTGGGACACCTCTCTGCCGTCCGCGTCGGTAGAGTGGTGATCCGACGAAAATCGACGGCCGAATTTTGCAGTACCGGGGAATCGGTTCGAGTGTGAGACTCGCGTCGCGCTGGGTTCCCGCCCTCGAACTCCGGGAGGAAACAATGAAATCCACCCACCTGACGCTTCGGGGCTTCCGCCACTGAAGCCCATCTGTCGAGTTGGGTCGATATCCGATTCCGACGGCGATTGACTTATATGGGCGAACATGATCGGTTCGATTCTCATGGTGTGGAAATCGGCTCACTCCTTCATGCGAGTACGGTTATGAGACGAGGAATGAGGATCCACAAATGAACGATTTGAAGTGCATGCCGTCGAGTACTCTCGGCATGACACCAGTGTCATATACAGAGGTGTTCTGATCTAATGAGCACGGACGATGAATCATTCCACCCCCTCGGAGACGAGTGGGAAGGCGAACTCGAGACGATGCTCGACGATACCGAGTACGACAGCCAACTCGGTATGGACATGGCCCGCGACGCGATGCGGGTCACCAAGGGCGAACTCTCCGAAGCCGACTTCCACGAGAAGTATCACGAGGATGTGATGGAGGAGTTCGGCGAGGACGAGCGACCGACCAAGGAGGCCTACGAGGCGGCCCAAGAGGAGGCCAAGGGGACGTTCTCCCGAATGGTCGATAAGTTCGACGGCGACGGCGAGGAAACCCGTCGCGAGACCATGAAGAAGATGGGCGTCGGCGCGACGGCCGTCGGCCTCGGTGCGTTCGGTACCGTCAGCGACGGTCCCGAGCACAGCGTGGCCGAAGGCCCGCGCCAAGAGACCACCGAGGAGAGCGACACCCAGTGGGGGATGACGATCGACCTCGAGCGGTGTGACGGCTGTCTCTCCTGTATGACCGCCTGTTCCGAGGAGAACGATCTCGACCAGGGCGTCAACTGGATGTACGTCATGGCCTGGGAGGACGACAACCACCACGGCCAAGAGGGCTCCGAGTACGACGTCTACACCGACTTCAACATGGGGAGCGACTTCAACATGCTCGTGCGGCCGTGCCAGCACTGCACGGACGCTCCCTGCGAGAAGGTCTGCCCGACAACGGCGCGTCACACGCGCGACAAGGACGGTCTCGTGTTGACCGACTACGACGTTTGTATCGGCTGCCGGTACTGTCAGGTCGCCTGCCCCTACGGCGTCAACTACTTCCAGTGGGACGAACCCGATACGGCCTACGAGGACATCGACGGCCTCGAGGATCCCGACAACCCCGACCAGATCACGCACGCCGAGTACGATCACGGCGAGCGCTGGGTCGACAGTCGCGCGCCTCGCGGGACGATGAGCAAGTGTACGATGTGTCCGTCCATGCAGGACGGCAAACAGGGAGAAGAGCAGGTCGGGACGACCGCCTGCGAGTCGGCCTGTCCGCCGGGCGCGATCCAGTTCGGCAACGTCAAAGACGAGAAGAGCGATCCATCCCAGCACCGCGAGCACCCAGTCAAGAGTCGCGCGGTCATTCACCTGACGAACGGCACCGAAAGCAGTAAATCCGCTCCGTCGGCAGACCAGATCGACAGCGCCCTCAGCGAGGGCGACGACCTCGAGACTGCGATCGATAATATCGAGGGGCTCACCATGGACATTCTCGCGGTCATGAAGTCGATCGAGATGGTCAGCGAAGGCACCGAGCCCAGCGACGACGAGAACAACTCCATCCTCTCGGCCGAACAGGATATCCTCTCCGCAGTCGAGGCCTTCCAGCAGTACGTCGACCTCGACACCGAAGAGGCGTATACCGAACTGGGACTCGGCGACGGCAGCGAACAGCAGGCTCGGTTCCGACTCGAGCAATACACGGGCGACCCGAGTTCGTTCCAACTGCTCGAGGACATCGGAACGAACCCGAACATCACCTACCTCGGCCAACAGCCCGGACCGGAGGCCCACCAGGTCGACGGTCCGACCGCCTACGAGGACGTCGACCTGCTCGACGAGCGCCAGGAGGACCTCGACGAAGGCACGGTCGGGCGGATTGACGGGGTGTCCTTATGAGTACGAAGGAGCCAACGGAAGCGGACATCCTTCGTCCGATCAACACGCTCACGAAGAAGTACTTCATCCTGTACGGTGCCGCGACACTGGGTCTCGTCGCCTTCCTCATCGCCTGGGCCTACCAGCTTCAGCAGGGCCTTATCGTCACCGGCCTCGGCGACTGGGGGAGCGGTGGCGGCTCGACCTGGGGACTGTACATCGGCGCGTTCATCTGGTGGGTCGGTGTCGCTCACGGCGGCATCATCCTCTCGGCCGCCGTCCGCCTGCTCAATATGGACCGGTACATGCCGGTCGCTCGACTCGCGGAGATGACGACGATCGGCGGTCTCTCGGCCGCCGGCTTCTACATCCTGGTCCACATGGGACGTCCGGACCGGATGGTGACGAGCGTCATTGGTCACTACCACATCACGGTCAACAATTCGCCGCTCGTGTGGGACGTGACCGTCATCACGGCCTACTTCGTGCTGTCTGCGACCTACCTCGGACTGACGTTGCGCTATGACGTTAACCGCCTGCGTGACGATCTGCCGGACAAGTTCGAACCGGTCTACAAGATACTGACTATCGGCTACAGCGAGAAAGAAGACAAGGTCATCGATCGGATGGTCTGGTGGCTCGCCGCCGCAGTCATCATCATGGCCCCCCTCTTGCTCCACGGCGGCGTGATTCCGTGGCTGTTCGCACTCCTTCCGGCGATGCCCGGCTGGACCGGTGCGATTCAGGGGCCGATGTTCCTCAGTATCGCGCTGATGTCGGCGATCAGCGGCATCATGATCATCTCCTACGCGTTCCGCCGAGCCTACGACTGGGATCATATCATCACCGACGACATCTTCCGCGGACTGCTCCTGTGGCTCGGATTCTTCACCCTGCTGTTCCTGTGGTTCCAGCTGCAGACGATCATCAACGGCGTCTTCCTCGGACCGACCAACAAGGCGGTCGCGATCGAAGCGAAGATCGGCCATCCGGTCTACCAGGTTGCGATGACGATGATCTTCGGCACGCTCGTGTATATCTTCCTGCAGGGGATCCGTCCGGCCCTGTTCAGTAAGAAGCGAGCCCTCATCGCCAGCTGTATCATCCTCGCCGGGACCCTGACCGAGAAGATCCTGTTCGTCGTCGAGGGATTCCTGCACCCGACGTTCGACATCTACGCCAACACGCCCGGGACCTACTTCCCGAGCCTCATCGAGTGGCTCTCGCTCGTCGGAACGACTGCGCTGGTTGCACTTTTATTCCTCAACCTCTCGAAGCTCGTTCCAGTGGTCGAACTCCACGCGGTCGAACACCTGCGCGGCGACCACGCACACGATGACGAAGCGACCGAACCCGAGGTGGAAGCATGAACGCAGCACTGACAGCGATCCCATCGGAACTCCTGTACCACGGCTACGACGGCACCGCCGGCTTCACCGGCTTCGCCAACGAGGGAACCTGGATCATCTTCGCGGTCATCCTGGTTCCGGTCTACATCATGCTCGCGGCGTGGTTCCTCGGTGAACCCCGCGACACGAAGACCGGACTGCTCGGCGTGAGCTACCTCGTCGGACTGACGACATCGATGTGGGTCGGGATGTTCGTCCTGACCGTCCTGATCGGTATCGTCTTCTACGGCGGCCCGCCGGAGCCGATCAGCGGCGTCGGCCCGCCGTAACCGTCGCCGTCTCACAACGAACACCGATTTATTTTTCGCGACCGTCAACCCGTAAGCGGTGCCGTTCAGCAGTGATTCGGTCCCGAACCATCACACGTATCCCGTTCCACATCCTTCCAACGACTAACACAGCCACTATGAGCATTACAGAACACGAACTCGAGATCAAACTCGAGGAGGTCGAAGATCCGGACATCGGCGAAGACATCGTCTCGCTCGGACTGGTCAACGACGTCGTTATCGACGACGAGACGGCCCGCATTTCGCTCGCGTTCAACGCGCCGTACGCTCCCTCCGAGATGGCGATCGGGAATCAGATCCGCGATGTCATCGAGGACGCCGGTCTCGAGCCCGACCTGCGGGCCCACGTCGGCGAGGAACACGGCTTCGACGACGAGGTCCTCCCGAACGTGCGCAACGTCATCGCCGTTTCCTCCGGCAAAGGCGGCGTTGGCAAGACGACGGTCGCGGCCAACCTGGCGGCCGGACTCGAGAAACGCGGTGCGATGGTCGGCCTGCTCGACGCCGACATTCACGGGCCGAACGTTCCGCAGATCCTCCCGCCTGAGAGCGACCCCGGCGTCACGCCCAACGAGGAAATCGTGCCACCACGCTCGGACGGTGTCCGCGTCATCAGTATGGGCATGATGATGGAAGACGACGACGACCCCGCAATCTTGCGCGGGCCAATGGTCAACAAGTTTATGATGAAATTCCTCGAGGGCGTCGAGTGGGGACGACTCGATTACCTCATCGTCGACCTCCCGCCGGGGACCGGCGACGCGACGCTGAACCTCTTGCAGTCGATGCCCGTGACGGGCTCGGTCGTCGTCACGACGCCCCAGGAGATGGCGTTAGACGACACCCGAAAGGGGATTCAGATGTTCAACAAACACGACACGCCGGTGTTCGGCGTCGTCGAGAACATGAGCTCCTTCATCTGTCCGTCCTGTGGCGACCAGCACGGGCTGTTCGGGACCGGCGGTGCGGACACCATCGTCGACAAGTACGACGTTCCGCTGCTGGGCAAGATTCCGATCCACCCCGACTTCGGGGCCGACGGCAGCGAGGGGGCGCTCGTCAAGGACGACGACAGCGAGGTCCAACAGCACCTCGAGGACCTCGTCGGCGAGGTCGCCGACCGAATCGGCGAGGCCAACCGCCGTACGGTCTCGGAAAACATCACGCAGGAACCGGCGAACAAGCTACCGACCGAGACGAAAGACTGAGCGCTCCGACGGCGCGCTCACCTATCGCGGCTCATCGTTCTCTCCGAACCCGTTTTCTCCGTCCCCTGCAGTTATGATTCCGTCCATCGAACAGAGACGCAATGCTCGATACGTACGCCGATTCGATCGACGACCTCGAGCCGGGAGCCGGCGAGGTCGAGACCGCGGAACTGGTCGTCAGCAACGATGTCCTCGTGAAGGCCTTCGCGCTCGGACCGGGTGCTGAACTCGAGGCCCACGAGCACGCCGATAGCACGAACGTGTTTCACGTGCTCGAGGGGACAGTCACGGTGATTCAGGACGACGAGCGCGAGGAGATCGACGCGCCAGGAGTCGTCCACCACGAGCGCGGCGTCGACACGGTGCGGAAAACGAGACCGACGAGACGGTGATCTTCACTGCGAGCCTCTGTCCGATGCCGTCCTGAGGTGCCGGTGATGCAGTCAGTCTGAGCTTTTCCGCGTCTCCTCGTCCTCGAGCAGCGAGACGATGTACTTCCCGACGTGATCGTCCATCCGACGCTTGTAGCCGGCCTGCCGGGCGAGTCGATCGAGTTCGCGAGCGACGAGGCTACCGTACTGGACCGCCTTCTTGTCCCTGCTGGCGACCTCGGCCGGCAGATGCCGGTCCGCAACTCGTCGGAACCCGCGCTTTCGCTCGTCCGCGTCGGCCAGTAGCTCGTCGGGCAGTCGAAGCGCCGCCTCGACCACGGCGTCGTGAAGGAAGGGCGCGACTGACTCGAGGCCCGTCGCCTCGATCGTCAGTACGTCCCGCGGCAGTTGGTTCGGGAGACTTCGAATTCCCTCGCGGACGGCTCCGCGGACGGTCTCGGCCTCGACCCGGTGGTCGAGTCGGACGACCTTCTCGTAGCCGCCGAACAGCTCGTCGGCTCCCTGACCGACGGCGAGCGCGTCGAACCCGTCCGCGGCGACGCGCTCGCCGACCAGGTAGAGCGGGAGCGCGATCTGGACGTCCATCGCGTTCGTCCGTCCGGTCGCTCGCGCTACCGACGGAACGGCGCGCTCGAGGTCGGCCGGCTCGAGGTCGACGACCGTGAGGTCGCGCCCCATCGCATCGGCGGCCGTCCGCGCGGCCGCGACGTCGTGGCTGTCGGAGAAGCCGACGACGTACAGCGGCGCGTCGAGCAGTTCGGCGACCAGCGCCGAGTCGACGCCGCCGGAGAAGGCGACGGCGATATCGCGATCGTCCTGCCGAACGCTCGCGATCGCCGTTTCGATTGCGCCCTCGAGGTCGTCGATCGCGGCCTCGTGGTCCGATACGGGGGCCGGATCGGGGAGCGCCCAGCGGGATTCGGCGTCGGGAACGGGATCGTCCACGGCTGCCACCGCACCGGCCGGAAAGAGGATCGGGTTCTCGAGTACGGTCGGCTCGAACGCCCACGACGGTCCCGCGTGCGAGAGACTCGTTTCCAGTTCGACGAACAGCGGAACTCTCCCGAGCACGTCTCGAACGAGTCGGCCGTCGATCTCCCCCGCGAAGCCGGCCGTTCCCGGAAGCGGGTCGGCGCGCTCGAGCGCGTCGCGGACGATCGGCGGTTCGGTACCGTGAAGCGTTGTGTCGGTCATCGGATGAGATTGAAAACGCGACCCACTCGTCGCGTGACGCCGCCGGCGAACTGTCGAATGCTGATCCGCCACGGCGTTCGCTTCCCTTCGACGGTCGTCCGGCCCGCCGCGATCGCCTCGAGGATCGCATCGGCGGAGCGGTCGTCGGCGTCGACGCGGGTGATCGCCTGCCCGACCATCTCGCTGATGTGGGCGTCACTCCCGGCGGTCATCGGCAGATTTCGAGACCTGGCGTAGCGTTCGGCCTGCCGGTTCGCCCGACCGGTGAACAGACGGGAGTTGTAGACCTCGATGGCGTCGCCGAGCGCGAGCTGTTCGCGGGAGACCCTCGCCATCACGCCGTGGCGCGACTCCTGAAACGGGTGGGGGATCACGGCTAATCCGCCCTGGTCGTGGATCGCCTCGAGCGTCGACTCGAAGGAAAGTCCCGGGGGAACCGCTTTCTCGAGGCCGAGTCCGAGGATGTGACCCGCCTTGCTCGAGATTTCCATTCCCGGAATGCCCACGAGGCCATAGTCGGGGGCCTGCTCGGCGGCCTCGAGGCTCGCATCGATCTCGTCGTGGTCCGTCACCGCGATCGCGTCGAGACCGACGGCCTCGGCTTGCTCCAAAATGAGCTCGACCGGGTCGCGACCGTCGTAGGACAACGACGAATGCGTGTGAAGTTCGACCGACAGCACGGGCGGACGTTTAGCGGGGCTGATGAAAAACGACTCGGTCCGCACCTCTCGACGCCGCCCATCGACCGATTTTATCCACGTTCGTGCATATAGAAACCCATTTACCGGCCGACTTTCACCACCTAGGTGAATGAGTCTTGCCGATTCGGACCGCGAACTCGTCGTCTCCGAGCTGGGGCGGGAACCGACTCGAGCGGAGGCGGCGCTGTTCGAGAACCTCTGGAGCGAGCACTGTGCGTACCGCTCCTCGCGACCGTTGCTGTCGGCGTTCGACAGCGAGGGCGAGCAAGTCGTCGTCGGGCCGGGCGACGACGCGGCGGTTGTCGCGCTCCCCGACAGCGAAAGCGGAGACGGAAACGGGAGCACGTACATCACGATGGGAATCGAGAGCCACAACCATCCCTCCTACGTGGACCCAGTCGACGGCGCGGCGACGGGCGTCGGCGGCATCGTCCGGGACACGCTCTCGATGGGTGCGTATCCAATCGCGCTCGCGGACTCGCTGTACTTCGGCGAGTTCGACGATGACCACTCGCAGTACCTCTTCGAGGGCGTTGTCGAGGGAATCAGCCACTACGGCAACTGTATCGGCGTCCCGACGGTCGCCGGAAGCGTCGATTTCCACCCCGATTACGAGGGGAATCCGCTGGTTAACGTGGCCTGCGTCGGGCTGACGAACGAGGAGCGACTCGTCACCGCCGAGGCCCAGCAGCCGGGAAACAAACTCCTCCTCGTCGGAAACGCCACCGGCCGCGACGGGCTCGGCGGCGCGAGCTTCGCCAGCGAGGACCTCGCCGAAGACGCCGAGACGGCGGATCGACCCGCGGTACAGGTCGGCGATCCGTACGCCGAAAAGCTGCTCATCGAAGCCAACGAGCAACTCGTCGATGAAGGCCTGATCGAGTCCGCTCGCGACCTCGGCGCCGCCGGCCTCGGCGGGGCCTCGAGCGAGATGGTCGCCAAGGCCGACCTCGGTGCCCGCATCGAACTCGAGCGAGTCCACCAGCGCGAGCCGAACATGAACGCGATGGAGATTCTACTGGCCGAGTCTCAGGAGCGAATGTGTTACGAGGTCAAGCCGGAGAACGTCGACCGCGTGCGCGAGATCGTCGAGCGGTTCGATCTCGGCTGTTCGGTCATCGGCGAGGTCACCGACGAAAACTACACGTGTCTTTTCGAGGGAGAGACAGTCGTCGACGTCGACGCCTACTTCCTCGGCGAGGGCGCGCCGATGAACGATCTCGCGACCGAGGAACTCGAGGAGCCCGAGACGGACCTGCCCGACGCGGACCTCGAGGCGGCCTTCGATGCCGTCGTCTCGAGTCCGAACACCGCCTCGAAGCGGTGGGTCTACCGGCAGTACGATCACGAGGTCGGCGTGCGAACGAGCGTCGGACCGGGCGACGACGCGGCGATCGTTGCGGTCCGAGAGGCCGAGCAAGGGCTTGCGATCTCCTCTGGTGCCGCACCGAACTGGACCGCCGTCGCGCCATACGAGGGCGCTCGCGCGGTCGCACTCGAGAACGCGACGAACATCGCGGCGAAGGGCGCGACGCCGCTGGCCGCGGTGGACTGTCTCAACGGCGGCAACCCGGAGAAGCCGGACGTCTACGGCGGCTTCACCGGCATCGTCGACGGCCTCGCGGAGATGTGCGAAACGCTGTCGACGCCGGTCGTCGGCGGGAACGTCTCGCTGTATAACGATTCCGTCGCGGGGCCGATTCCGCCGACGCCGACGCTGGCGATGGTCGGCTCCAAGGACGGGTACGATGCGCCGCCGCTGTCGGTCGAGTCCGAGGGCGATCTGGTCCTCGTCGGTGATCTCGGCCTCGATCGAGACGAGTCCCGGCTCGGTGGCTCCGAGTACCTCGCGCGCTTCGACGGCAGCGATCGGTTCCCAGGGCTGCCCGACGATCCCGCGAGCGTCGTCGAGACGCTGGCGGCGGTCGCGAACGACGACTCGACGCTGGCCGTTCACGACGTGAGCCACGGCGGCCTCGCCGTTGCGCTCGCCGAAATGGTGGGCGACGACGCGGGCCTCGAGGTGTCGATCCCGGCGGCGGATCCCGCTGGCGCGCTGTTCCACGAACAGCCGGGCCGCGCGCTGATCCAGACCGAATCGGTCGCGGCCGTCCGCGAGGCGTTCGATGGCATCGCCCCGGTCGTCGAACTCGGGACGGCGACCGACGAGGGTCGGCTCGCGATCGATCTCGGCGATCGAACGCTCGAGACCGACGCGGCCGCGATCCGCGAGCGACGCGCGACGATCGAACGCGAACTCGAGTGACGGGACCGATCGAGAGTCCACGAACCGATTCGACGGATTTTTCGCCGTATTGTCCGGTATATTGATATACGACCGGGCCGATTCGTCCAACGAACCGCCAGACCGGAGGAAGTTCGATGTCCACAGACACCCCGTCCGTCCTGATCGTCGAAGACGAGCCCGACCTCGCGAACCTTTACGCCGCGTGGCTCGAGGACGACTGCGACGTCGAGACGGCCTACGACGGCAGCGAAGCGCTTGAGGCGATCGATGGCGCGATCGATGTCGTCCTCCTCGATCGTCGGATGCCCGGTCTCTCGGGCGATACCGTCCTCGAGACCATTCGAGAGCAGTCACTCGAGTGCCGGGTCGCGATGGTGACGGCAGTCGAACCCGATTTCGACATCGTCGAGCTCGGATTCGACGATTACCTCGTCAAGCCCGTCTCGAAGGACGAACTGGTCGACATTATCGACCAGTTGCTCCTCCGGGCGACCCACGACGAGCAACTCCAGGAGCTCTTCGCACTCGCGTCCAAGAAGGCGCTGCTGGACGACCAGAAGACCGAGTCCGAACGCCGGTCCAGCCAGGAGTACGCCGAACTAGAAGACCGGATGGCCGTCCTCCGCGTCCGGGTCAACGACACGATGCAGGAACTCCTCGAACAGAACAGCTATCGGGAGCTCTGTCAGGACATTGCGCGCGAATCCGTTTTTCAGGAGTAGCGGGGATCGAGACGGCGTGGTGAGCCGGAGTCCATCAGTCGACGAGCCGGAACGTTCGTCCGCGCGGAACGGTCACAACGTTGAATCGTCCCAGCGCAGAATCCGCTTACCCCTGATCGGCCTACCCCGAACGCGGATTCGAGGGTCCGATTCGGTTACTCGAGTCGTCGTTCGAGCGTCGTGATGTCTCGGATTTCGATCCGCGTACCGCCGTTCTGGCCGTTGGTGACGGTACACTTCCAGTCGTGGGCTTCGCCGATGGCCCGAACGAGCGCGAGGCCGAGTCCGTCGACTGCGGTGTCGTCGTCAGCGGTCGGATCGAGGACGCGTTCGTGTGCGTTCGGTGGGATCTCCGCGGCGTCGTCGAGCACGAAGAAGCCGCGACTGCCGCCGTTCTCGAAGCCGACCAGCCCGATCTGGATCGTCACATCGCCGTCGGCCCGCGCGGCGGCGCTGTCGAACGCCGTCTCGAGCAGGTGGACGAACCGCTCGGGGTCCGCCCGGAGCGTGGCCGGGGCGTCGACGACGAGCGCGTCCGCCTCGAGGCGGGACTCCCCGATGGCGTCGTCGATCGCCGACTCGAGGTCGAGCCGAGCACGGGTACCGATGGCCGTGGCATTGCGGGCGAACTCCCGAACGTCGTCGACGAGGCGCTCGGCCCGGTCGAGAGTCGTTTCGACGGTGTCCTCCGCGAGGGGAAACTCCCATGCTTCGGCTCCGTCGTCCTCGAGCGCGTCGGCGACGGCCTCGAGCTGGCGCTGCAGGTCGTTCGAGAGCACGTCGGCGACGGCTTCGAGGCGTTCAGTCTGGCGTTCGAGTTCGTCCGTGCGGTCCCTGAGGATCCGTTCTCGGTCGGCCCGATCGAGGGCGGCCCGCGTGTTCTCGACCAGCGTCGAAATGAGGTCGACGTCGCTCTCGTCGAACCGGTGGGGCTCGAGCGAACCGGTCATGAGCACGCCGTGGGTCCCGATCGGTGCGATGATCTCCGAGCGCAGCGGCGTCTCGGGGTTGTAGATGTCGTCGACGGTCTCGAGGTCGTCGAACAGTTCGACGCCGCCGGCCTCGAAGACATCCCAGACGAGCCCCTCTCCGGGATTGAACCGCGGGAGGCCACCGAACTCGTCGTGTGCGCCGGCGGTGCCGGCGACCGGCTCGAGATAGCCCTGCTCCTCCTCGAGCAGCCAGATGCCGCTGATGGGGAGATCGAGTAGGTCGCTGCCGGAGTGGACGGCGATCGCGCAGATCTCTTCGGGGTCGTCGGACTCGAGGAGCCACCGGGTGACCTCGTGTAACGACGTGACGACGCGATCGTACTCGTGTTGGTCGGTAACGTCCCGGACGACGACGGCGACGGTCGCCCTGTTGTCCTCGACGGGGACGAACCGGAACTCACCCATTCGGTCGTCGCCGCCCCGACCGGTGTAGGGGAGCTCGAGCTGGCGACGGCCGGCGTTGCCGACGTCGACATCGGTGATCGCCCGGCCGATCTCGACGGCGCGTTCGGCGTCGATCCCTGCCAGTTCGGTCAGCGTCTCGATGTGCTCGCCGACGAGTCGCGATCGGCCGACGCCAAAGATCGACTCGGTCGCGCCGTTGACGGTGACGATCTCGCGGTTGCGATCGAGCGTGACGACGGCGTCCCGGATCGCCTCGACGACCGCGGCGTGCTGGGCCAGCGTCGTCTCCTGAGCCTTCCGCTCGCTGACGTCGCGCATGTACACCGAGAGGCCGGTCTCGGAGGGATAGGCCCGCGCCTCGAACCACGTCTTGAGGGGAGCGTGGTAAATCTCGAAGGAAACCGGCACCTGTTCGTCCATCGCGCGGTGAAAGCCCTCGGGAAACTGCGTCTCGACGGTCTGGGGAAACTCGTCCCACATGACCCGGCCGATCAGCTCCGCGCGCGAGCGTTTCAGCAGCGTTTCGGCTCGCTCGTTGAGATAGGTGAACCGAAAGCCGGTATCGAGGGCGAAGAAGGCGTCGGTGACCCGGTCGACGATCGGAACGGATCGCATCGTCACGGCTCTCCACCTCCGTTCGGCGACTGATTCATCCCTTCATCTCTCTCGAGGAGATCCCCTCCCTCAGCCGTTTGCATCATCGACAGACAGTCAGCACATCGTTCGTGGGACGCCTATTTCAGTGTCGTGGCCGAGCAGTAGCGTGCGACTCACCCACACGAGTTCACACAGTCACCGCAATGCCATCGACTGAGAGGGGGCGGGAGCGCAAACAAAACCGTGATCGTCGCGCCACGTCGAGTCAGTGACCGGCGCACAAACCAGTTGATCGGTATAGGGAAACACCGTATTACTCGGTGCCAGCCGACCGGCGTGCGGTGGTGCGCGCTGTCAGCGAGGCGCTCCCGATAGTCGCGCCTCGGAAGCGACTGGAGAGCGGAGCGAGCCGTGAGCAGGCCGACCGAACGTCAGTGGGGGTGGCCGATGACGTTGCGTGAGGGATAAGTGAACGAATAGCTCAGGACCGTCGATCCCGCAAACCATACGAACGGTGCGTCGTTCGGAGCGGCTGTCAGGAGTGAGAACCGCGAGGTGAACGGGGAACGAAGTGACCTGGGGCCTCCGGTCCGTGAGTAGCAATCGGTTGGGGAGGGCGTGGCGATTTCCTGTTGCCACGGTAGCAGGGAACTTCTTTCATCGAACTCACTACTGAACACCCTGTACAGTACAGTTCTGATTCTGTCCAACAGCACTTTGGCCCCGTGTATGGTTCGCTTGCGATCGTTTGCGTGACGGTACACTCGAGTTGTACCCCGTCGATCCGGCGCGCAGGTCGTTTTGGGACCGTTCGTCGGACCGACCCCGTCACCGCCGCTGTTGCGGCCCATTTCCGCGTGTTGTCGCCGCATTACAAATGTCCGATCCCTCGAGTGGACGACCACGTTGGTCGAGTTCACCGTCGCATCGGACGGTCGCGCGTCTCTCACCGTCCCAGTCTACTATGAATAGGGAAGACCACATCGTCAGCGGTTTCAAGGCAACGCTCGCCGCGCGTGGCGTCTACATGCTCTCGAGCGCGTTGCTGATGTTCGTCCTGGCGCGGTATCTGCTCGAGCCGGACGGCTACGGCGTGCTCTACTGGGCGATCGGCGTGTTGGCGATCATCCAACTGTTCGTGGACCTCGGTCTCAGCCGGTCCGTCGCGCGGTACATCTCCGAATACCGCGAGGCGGACCCGGGCCAGATCCCGCACCTGCTCAGGTCCACGGTCACGGTCAAACTCATCCTGATCGCGTTCGTCTCCTACGCCCTGTTGCTCTTTCACGAGCAGATCGCGGTCGCGCTCGGCGAACCGGGTGCGGCCCCGTTTCTCGCCGCGGGCGTGATCTATCTCGGCGTCTTTTCCTTTAGCGCGTTCGCGCGGGTGGCGTTACAGGGCTTCAACCACCTCGGCTACAGCGCGCTCGTTCAGGCGATCAGCGGCGCTGCCCGACTCGTCTTCGTCGTCGCGTTCGTCCTCGCCGGGTTCGGTGCGCTCGGCGCGTTCTTCGGGTACATCGTCGGCTACGCCATCGCCGCCGTCATCGGAATGGGAATCATCTACTACGGGTTCTACGTCCGATACGACGCCGCGGACGAATACGAGGACGGCCTCTCGCGCCGCCTCCTCGAGTACAGCGTTCCCCTGACGGCGACCCAGAGTGCGAACGTCATCGACAAGCAGATCGACATCGTGCTGGTCGGCGCCTTCATCAATCCGGCTGCGGTCGCCTTTTATACCCTCGCAAAGCAGATCACCGAGTTCGTGCTCGCGCCCGCGGCGTCGCTCGGCTTTACCATCTCGCCGAACTTCGGCGAACAGAAGGCGGCCGGCGAACTCGAGGAAGCCAGACGGATTTACGAGACCTCGTTGACGAACATCCTGTTGCTCTACATTCCGGCAGCGGCCGGCCTCACGATCGTCGCGGGACCGCTCTTGACGATGGTGTTCGGGGCCGATTACGCCGGTGCGATTCCCGTCTTACAGGTGCTCGCCGGATTCGTCGTGCTACAGGCGATCACGAACCTGACCAGCGATAGCCTGGACTATCTGGGTCGCGCTCGTGCTCGAGCGGTCGCGAAGGGCGCGACGGCGTTGGCCAATCTCGGACTGAACATCGTGTTGATCCCGCTGATCGGCGTCGTCGGGGCGGCGATCGCGACGGTGGCGACCCACTCGGTGTACGTCGCGGTCAACCTCTATATCGTCCATACCGAACTCGGCTTGCACGTGGGGCGACTCGCGCGGACGACTGGGATGGTCTGTGGAATTACGGGCGTCATGGCGGCCGCCGTCTTGCTCGTAACGCCGCTGGTTTCGAACCTGCTTATGCTGTTCGGGGCGATCGCTCTCGGTGCCGTCACCTGGGCCGTGCTGGCGGTGCTGAGTGGCCTAGTCGATCCGGGACAGGTTCGGTCAGTCATCGGGTGACAGCGGCTCGAACCGTCCGGATGTCCCCCATCCGATTCCGCTATCACTGAGTGAACTATCAACGCTTATCCGAGGGTTCGGTGTCTAGGCAGTATGGCCGTTGCCGATCCCGTGACCGTGGGGGTACTGAGTCTTCATACGAGCAAGGAAACCAAAGCAATTCTCAACGCCGTCGAGGATCTGGGACACGACACCGAGTGGCTTCGCTCCGAGAACACGTCCGTCAGTGTCGCCGACGGAAGTCCGACGCTCGAGCCCGCGGTGGATGTCATCGCGAACAGGGTACTGCTATCGAATACCGAACAGCCCGCCGAGGAACTCGGGCTGGTAAACGCCTTCTCTCAGCTGGTTCCGACACTCAACGAACCGATGGCGGTGATGACGGCGATCCACAAGCTCTCGACGGCGACCGCGCTCGCGTCGAACGACGTGCGGACGCCCGACGTGACGCTCGCGTTGAGCGGCGAGCAGTTGAACGCTGCGCGGGACCGCTACGGCGAGGAGGCCGTCTACAAGACCGCCATCGGCACTCACGGTGGTGGGACGTGGAAGGTCGGCCCCGACGACCCGATCAACGCCAAGGTCGGTAACCGGTATGCGTTCTTGCAGGAACTCGTCGACCAAGAGGACGTTCGCCATCGCGACCTGCGCGTCTACGTCGTCGGCGGCGAGGTCGTGGCCGCGATGTATCGCTACGCGCCGGACAACGACTGGCGAACCAACGTCGCGCTCGGCGGCTCGGTCGAGGACGCGACCGACGACCTCCCCGACGAGGCTCGCGAAATGGCCCAGCGCGCATCGGATATCGTCGGCCTCGACTATGCCGGCGTCGACCTCGTCGAGGGTGACGAGGGCTGGTTCGTCCTCGAGGTCAACCCGACGGCGGGGTTCAAGGGGCTCTACGAGGCGACCCAGATGAGCCCGGCACCGTATATCGCCAAACTCGCGATCGAACGGGCGGGCGGCGAGGTCGACGACGAGCGCGTGCGAGATCTCGCGAACGTCCTTGACGACTCCCGGCCGGCAGCACAGCCCCCGGATGTGAGGGGACAGGATACGGAACCAGCGGTGATCGGCTACACGGAGGAAGTCATTCTCTCGGGGACCAGCGGGTCGAAAACGGTTCTCGCGAAGTCCGACACCGGTGCCACACGGACGAGCATCGACACCAGTCTCGCCGCCGATATCGGGGCCGGCCCGATCAAGTCCATCACCCGCATTCGATCCGGCAGCAGCAAACAGTCCAAGAGCCGCCCCGTCGTCGACGTCGTCGTCGGGGTCGGCGGCAACCAACACACCGTTACGGCTAGCGTCGAGGACCGCAGCCACATGGATTACCCCGTCTTGCTCGGGCGAGACATTCTCGGAAACTATCAGGTCGACGTTAGTCGTCGGATCGACAGCGACGCGGCCGACACGCCCGAGGAAGAGGAATAAGAAACGTAACGATCGATCTCGGAACGGCCGAACTGTTGTATATCTCCTATCGAACTGACGACCGACGATGGCTTCCGATTCGTGGCGTCCGACAATGGCGAGTATCGCGTCCGCCGGACGAGTCGAAGACCGACGGTGACGATCCGAGGGGCGACTGATCGCCGCCCCTTGCGAAGACCGTCGTCGACGGGACAGACTCCGCGTCGCTAGCGGTCTAGCTACGTCGCGGCGTTTCGAGTGGATCGCGGACGGATCTCGGGAGCGCTTCGAGGAAGACGCTCGAATTCTAAACGTTCCTCGATCCGGACCGAACCGGAAGCCGAGCGGGAGCCAACCAGTGTTAATATATACGAAAAAATTATTTTGGCAGTGGGAAGACAACGTTATAGCACCGAAAATATTAATAGGCGAACGTGGCTTTTAACGGACGATGACATGGTCCAACCAAGACTGGTGGCCGAACCTATTGCGATTAGACGTTCTCGACGATAACGCCTTCGACGCCGGGCCGTACGGCGAGGACTTCGACTACGCCGAGGAGTTCCAAAAGGTCGACTACGAGGAGGTGAAAGCGGACATCGAGGACGTGATGACGTCCTCCCAGGACTGGTGGCCGGCCGACTACGGCCACTACGGGCCGTTTTTCATCCGGATGGCCTGGCACAGCGCCGGGACCTACCGGACAGCCGACGGCCGCGCGGGCGCGTCGGGCGGTCTACAGCGCCTCCCGCCGGAGAGTAGCTGGCCGGACAACGTGAACCTCGACAAGGCACGTCGGCTGCTCCAGCCGGTCAAACAGAAGTACGGCCGCAAGCTCTCGTGGGGCGACCTGATCGTGCTGGCCGGGAACGTCGCGCTGGAGTCGATGGGCTTCGAGACGTACGGCTTCGCCGGCGGCCGCGAGGACGAGTTCAAGTCCAACGAGGCCGTCGAGTGGGGGCCCGAGACCGAGTGGGAGACGACCTCACCCGAGCGCTTCGAGGACGGGGAGGTAGGCAATCTCAAGAACCCGCTCGCGAACACCGTGATGGGGCTCATCTACGTGAACCCCGAGGGCCCGTACGGCGAACCGGACGTCGAAGGGTCCGCGAAGAACATCCGCGAGGAGTTCTCGCGCATGGCGATGGAGGACCGGGAGACGGTCGCGCTCATCGCCGGCGGTCACACCTTCGGGAAGGTCCACGGCGCGGACGACCCCGAGGAGCACGTCGGTCCCGATCCCGAGTCGGCATCCATCGAACAGCAGGGTCTCGGCTGGGCCCAAGAGCACCTCGAAGACAAGGCCGGCGGCCTCGACGTCATCACCAGCGGTATCGAGGGGCCGTGGAACGCCACGCCGATCCAGTGGGACATGGGCTACATCGACAACCTGCTGGATCACGACTGGACCTCGGTCAAGGGCCCCGGCGGGGCATGGCAGTGGAAACCGGTCGGCGACGAGATCGAGGAGGCGCCGACCCCGCACGACCCCGAGGAGACCGAAGAGCCGATGATGCTGACGACGGACGTGGCTCTCAAGCACGACGACGACTACCGGGAGATCTTAGAGGAGTTCCGGGAGGATCCGGAGGCCTTCCAGCAGGCGTTCGCGAAGGCGTGGTACAAGCTTCTCCACCGCGACATGGGGCCACCCGAGCGGTACCACGGCCCGGAGGTCCCCGACGAGACGTTCGTCTGGCAGGACCCGATTCCCGAGGCCGACTACGAGTTCGTCGGCGACGAGGAGGCCGCACAGCTCAAAGACGAAATCCTCGCCTCGGACCTCCCGGTCTCGCAACTGGCGAAGACCGCGTGGGCCTCGGCCTCGACCTACCGCGACAGCGACAAGCGCGGCGGCGCGAACGGCGCTCGCGTCCGGCTCGACCCCCAGCGCAACTGGGAGGTCAACGAACCCGAGGAACTCGAGACGGTGCTCGATACCCTCGAGGGCATTCAGGCGGAGTTCAACGCCTCGCGCGATGACGACGTACGGGTCTCGCTGGCCGACCTGATCGTCCTGGGCGGCAACGCGGCCGTCGAGCGGGCGGCGGCCGAGGCCGGCTACGACGTCGAGGTCCCCTTCGAGCCCGGTCGCACGGACGCCACGCAGGACCAGACCGACGTCGACTCCTTCGAGGTGCTCGAACCGGAGGTCGACGCCTTCCGCAACTACCTCGGCGACGGCGACGTCGACGACCTGTACGACACGCCCGAGGAGCGGATGGTCGACAAGGCGGAACTGCTGAACCTGACGGTGCCCGAGATGACCGTGCTGATCGGCGGTATGCGCGCGCTCGGCGCGACCTACGGGGACGCCGACCGCGGGGCCTTCACCGACGAACCGGGAACCCTGACCAACGACTTCTTCGTGAACCTGCTGGACATGGGCTACGAGTGGGAGCCGCTCGACGAGGACGAGGAAGTCTTCGAAGTGCGCGACCGCGACACCGGCGAGATCGAGTGGGAAGTCACTCGCTTCGACCTCATCTTCGGGTCGAACGCCCGACTGCGCGCCACCGCGGACGTCTATGCTGCCGCTGACGGTGAGGAGACGCTCGTCGAGGACTTCGTCGACGCGTGGCACAAAGTGATGACGCTCGATCGCTTCGACCTCGAGTAAGCGAGCGGGCGCACCGCCGCTGACGCATCGCCGACGGACCGTCGCGTTCGCTGGGATCGATCATCGACCGGTCGCGGTCTCCCGCCGCGACCGACTTCTCTATTCGCTGTGGATGACGACTTCGTCGTCCGTGATCTCCAGTATCTGCGAGGAATCGACCGGATAGTCGTCGTCTCCGTGGCCGCCCCAGTCCATGCGCGCTTTGAGCCGATCCGTCAGGCCGGGCTCCGGATCGACGTACGCCGTCTGGCCCTCGACTTCGGCGACCATGCCGATCTGCTGGCCCGACTCGTCAACGACGTCTTTCCCCTGATCGTGGTGGGAGAGTTCGATCGCCGACGGCTCCGCCATCTCGTCCGCCGTTCCCATCTCGTCCGCCGTTCCCACTTCATCCGCCGGTCCCATGTCGGCGTCAGCTCCGGTGCCAGCCATCGTCTCGTCGCCCGTGGCCCCGGCGGTTCCGGGTTCCATTCCGCCGGTCCCTATGGACTCGTACTCGTCGACGTCGATGATCTCTCCCTCGAGCACCTCGCTGGTGAGCACTTCGGACTCGATCAGTTCGGTGTCCTCGAGCATGTACTGCATCCGCAGTCGCTCGGTGACCTCCTCTTCGACCGTCCGGCGCTCGAGGAGTTCGCTCTGGACGGCGTCTCCCTCGGTCCGCTGACTCTGAATGACCTCCTGCTGGACCACGTCGTCGGGCGTCACGTTCGAGCGGACGACGTCGCTCTCGAGGATGGATCGCTGGACGCTCTCGAGTTCGATGTCCGTCTGAATGTCGTCTCGCTCGAGTTCCTCGTCCTGCTCGATATCGACGTCGACGACCTCGCTCTCGACGATGTAGCGCTCGATCTCCTCGATGGTGTCCATCTTCGTTTCGTCGACCGTCACCTCGATCATGTCGTCGGAGACGAACTCCGTCTCGACGATGTCGCGGCTCACCAGTTCGGAGTCGACGACATCGCGTTCAACCAGATCAGTGTCGATTACTTCGCTCTCAATCGTATCTCGTTCGACGATCTCCCGCTCGACGACCTGCGTCTCGACGATCTCCGTCGTCACCGTCTCGCCGCTTCGCAGCGAGTCCTCGAGTTCGTCCCGGCCGAGATCGGCGCGTTCGAACGCGTGCTCGCGCTCGACGATCTCGAAGAAGCCCATTTCCTCGCCGGTCGGCTCCTCCTCATGGTAGACGAATACGAGGTCGTCGTCGTCGAATCGCTGCTCGAACTCGTCCCAGGTGTACTCCTCGTGGTGTTCGCCCATCTCGTCGCGCCGGGCGAAGGAGTGGCCGTGATCCTCGTTATCTCGGACCCTGACCGGGACAGCGTCGCGGGCCTCGGCCCACTCCCGGATCCGCTCGATATCGGTGGTCATTCGCCGCTGCTCTGCTTCGCCGGTCTCCGTCGGGGACGTATCGTTCGCCATCTCCCGTGGCACTGCGATCGATCCGTACTTCAGTCAACAGGGCCATCCCGTCGGGACAGTGTCTCGTTTCTCGAGCCCCTTCCTTCGGCCGGCAGTGGCCGGGTCGTAATCCGGTGTTGTCCGTCTTGGCGGTGACTGTTTCACGACCCCGAGATGCGTGTAGAACGTGCTTACCGCTCGCGAGAATCGGGGCGTGATCCGAACTCTCTTGAACCGGGATGCGGGAGCCGATCGAGTCGGGACGGGTTCCGTCGGGTCAGAGACCGATCGGGTTCAGTCAGATTCGTACTCGGCCCAGATGTACCGCGTGGCGACGCTTCGATACGGCCGCCACGGCTCGGCGATTTCGCGCATTTCAGCGCGGGTCAGCTCCCCGCCATCGCCGTACAGCTGCTCGATACCGCGGCGAACGGCGAGATCCCCGAGCGGGAGCACGTCCGGGCGCTCGAGGACGAACAGGAGGTACATCCGCGCGGTCCACGCGCCGATCCCCTTGATATCGGTGAGTCGATCGACGACCTCGTCGTCGCTGTACGAGGCCAACCCGGTTTGCGTGTAATCGTTCTCCCGAAAGGCGCGGGCGGCGTTTTGCACGTACTCGACCTTGCTCCGGGAGAGCCCCGCATCCCGGAGGGCCGCCTCGTCCGCGGCCAGGACGGACGCCGGCGTCACGTCTCCCTCGAGGAGATCGAACACGCGCTCGCGGACGGCCGCCGCGCTCGCGGTCGAGAGCTGCTGGTTGATGATCGAAATGCAGAGCCGCTCGTACTCGTCCCGGTCCGATTCGGCGTATGGGTCGTGCCTGTCGAGGAGCCCCGCCATAACGGGGTCCTCGCGGAGAACGGCGTGTGCCTCTTCGTTCATGCGCACGTTGTCGATACGGGAGCACGGGGCCGGGAAGGCATAGACCTCTCGGTCGGGGCCCCGCTCGAGGGAGTCACTCGAGGTCCGGGGAGCGTTCGGGTTCCACATTCGCGAGTCGCATCGCGTTGCCGGTCACGCCGAGGCTCATGCCCATGTCGCCGACGACGACCGCCAGCGCGACGCTCACCAGCCCCAGCGGCACGCCGAGCGCGAGCAGCGCCTTCACGCCGAGGCTGGCCCAGACGTTCTGTCGGATGACGCCGTTGGCCGTGTGGGACAGCTCGTAGAGATACGGGAGCTTCCCGATATCGTCACCCATCAACGCGATATCGGCCGTCTCGAGGGCGGTGTCGGTGCCGGCCGCGCCCATCGCGATGCCGACCTCGGCGGTCGCCAGCGCGGGCGCGTCGTTGATGCCGTCGCCGACCATCGCCACGTCGCCGTACCGTTCCTGAAGGTCCGCCACGGCCGCGACCTTCTCGTCGGGCAGGAGTTCGGCGCGGTACTCGTCGACGCCGACCCGCTCGGCGATCGCCCGCGCCGTCCCCTCGTTATCGCCGGTCAGCATCACGACGTGCTCTACGCCGAGGTCGTGGAGCCGCTCGACCGCCCGCTTGGAGGCCGGTCGGACCTCGTCGGCGATCGCGACCGCACCGAGCAGTTCGGTCTCCGTTCCGACGAGGACGACCGTCTTGCCTTCCCGCTCGAGCGCGGCGAGCGTGTCCGTGGCGAAGGCCCCATCGTCGGCCTCGAGCGTTCCCTCGGGGGCGACGCCACCGTCAGTCCGCGGGTCCGACGTGCCGTCGGCACGGGCCCGCGAGAGATCGAACCCCAGCTCTTCGAACAGCGCCGGCTTGCCCGCGTAGTACGTCTCGCCGCTGATCTCCCCGCGGATACCCCTGCCGGTCAGACTCTCGAACCCCGTCGGTTCGGGCAACTCGGTCGCGCCCGCCTCGTCGGCGCGGGCGAGGATCGCCGCGGCGATGGGATGCTCGCTGCGTCGCTCCAGTCCGGCGGCGTGACGGAGGAGCGTCGCCTCGTCGGCGTCGCCGACCGGGATGACGTCGGTGACGGCGAGTTCGCCTTTCGTGAGTGTACCCGTCTTATCGACGGCGACGGCGTTGACCTCGCCCATCGCCTCGAGGTGGTTGCCGCCCTTGATCAGGACGCCGTTCTTCGCTGCGCTGGTGACTCCCGAGACCACCGAGACGGGCGTCGAGATGACGAACGCGCAGGGGCAGGCGATCACCAACAACGTGAGGCCGCGAACGAACCACGTCCCCCAGTCGCCGGTAAATACGAGCTCGTAGCCGGCGACGCCCGCGGTGACGGGGTCGCCGATGACGAGCGGCGGGATGGCAGCGGTCAGGATCGCCAGCACGACCACGACGGGCGTGTAGTAGCCCGCGAACCGATCGACGAACTGCTCCGTTTCGGTCTGTTCGGCCTGTGCGCCTTGCACCATCTCGATGATCCGCGAGAGCGTCGAGTCGCCCGCTGTCGAGGTGACTTCGACCTCGAGGTAGCCCTCCTCGGTGATGGCGCCGGCGTACACCTTGTCTCCAGCAGACTTGTCGACGGGGACACTCTCACCGGTGATCGGCGATTCGTCGACCGCGCTCTCGCCTTCGCGGACCGTCCCGTCGAGCGGGATCTTGTCGCCTGGCCGGACGACGACGAGCTCGCCGACCGCTACGTCCTCCGCGTCGACGGTCACTTCCTCGCCGTCGCGCAGAACTGTGGCCTCGTCCGGCGAGAGCTCCATCAGCTCGCGCAGGGAGTCTCGGGCCCGGTCCATCGCGTAGTCCTCGAGCAGTTCGGCGATACTGAAGAGGACGGCCAGCGTGGCGGCCTCGACGAAGTAGCCGATACCCGTCGCAGCGATGATCGCCGTCCCCATCAGCAGGTCGATGTCGAGACTCCGGTTTGTCGCGGAGTAGTAGCCGCTCCGGACGACGGGGACGCCGCTGACGGCGACCGCGCCGAGGAATAGTAGATCCGCGACATGGAGCGGATACTCGAGGACGCTCGCCACCGCGACGTTCCCGCCCGTCAGGAGGAACTCGAAGCCCAGCCCGAGGGCGACGAACACCGCGCCGAGCCACGTCTTCTTCGCGCGGGGGGTCGTCCAGACCTCTGACGGCGGTGCGACGTCGACACCGCCGGCGCTCGAGGCCGATTCGGTCGGCTCTTCGTCGCCGTCCGTCCCTCCGATGACCTCGTAGCCGGCACCTTCGATCGCGTCGGCCATGTCGGCCTCGCTGGCTCGATCGGGGTCGTACGTAACCGTGGCCGTTCCGGTGGTCGGATTGAGGTCGGCGTCGACGACCCCGTCGACGCGGCCGAGGCTCTTGTCGACCTTTCCCGCACAAGATGGGCAGTCCATCTCGGGGACGGCGAGCCGGACGGTTAGTTCCCGTCGCTGGCCGGCCTCGTCCATTCCTCTCGTCGCATCCGATTCGTCAGTCATTACCCAAAGGTAAGCGCGTCAGTTCGATAAGCCTTCGTTGGAATATTCCAATAATCTTCGGGGCCGCTAGAGCGGTGTCGACGGCCCGTCGACCAGTTGCTCGCTCGCGACGTGTTGCTTGGCCAGGTGTTCTTCGGCCCGGCGAAGCCGGTAGGTGAGCGTCGACCGCGGGATGTCGAGGTGGTCCGCGAGGTCGCCGGCGTCGATCTCGCGAGGGGACTCGTAGTAGCCGTGTTCGACGGCGGCCCGGAGCGCGGCCTCCTGTTCGGGAGTGAGTTCGTTCGACCCACCGTTCGCGTCGCCCGTCGGCGCATCGGTATCCGTCGTCGCCGCTCGAAGCATTTCCATCCGGGCGCGGTCGCCGAGCGCGGCCTCGAGGGCGTCGAAGAACGCGGCCGCGTCGCCCTCGCCGGAGTGGACGATCCGCCAAGTGTAGTGACGGCCCTCGTGGCGGGTCTCGAACAGGACGCCGTCGCCGAGGTGGTCGCGGGCGATGTGCGGGACGGACGCACAGGTTGGGGTGCGCTCCCAGTCGGAGTAGAGGACGAGCGTGTCGTCAGTGCGGTCGAGCACCTGCGTGGTCTGGGTCGCGCCGCAGTCGTCGGTCGCGAGACAGTCCGCGTAGTAGTCACTGGTAAGGAAGGCGTCCTCGATGTCCGCGAGCGCGTCCGGCGTGCCGGTGGCGTGGTCGACTCGCCAGAGGCGGTCGTCGGTCGCGTGCAGCGACAGCGAGCGGACCCGGGCGTCGGGGTGGTCCGCGAGCGCGTCCGCCACCCCGTTGCAACCGGGCTCGTACTCGAGGGCGAAGACGAACTCTCTCATATCCCGAGGAAGGGGCCGACGCGACAAAGGGTTTCCCGCCAGCTTCCGTCGTCGAAGCCTCGAAGCGGCCGTGATCGGTCACGTCTTTGCACACGTGGTCTTCATCGTGCTGTCCTGGTGATGGTGGTCGTCTGTGGGACTGAAGTAGACGACGGCGTCATAGAACCGCTCGCATACCGTATCGAAGTCACTAGCGAATCGTTCAATACAGGCGGTAGACGTAACACGTGATAGAATTATACGCAATACTCCTAACAATTATACAGTTGGAAGTGTTATTTTGATCCAATGGATTCAGACTGGATGGCCATCCCACTCGGATTTCTTGTTATGGTGCTTCTTGTTGGACTTGGCGTATTCATCCTGTTTCATGTCGTGCCAGATGAGCAGACAGAAGGTGATGTGCATATTGACGCCTATCCATTTGGTCCCGAGAAACCGATCCCTTTGAATTCCTCGAACGTCGTGGACTACACGGTTACTTACGAGGAGCGCCTGTTCTATAACGATCTCCTTGCGAGCCGTAACCACAGTTTCGATTTCGAGGAAAGAGTGATAGCCAACTGTACCGCTATCTCGGTCTCGAACGGTAGTACAGACGAGTTTCGCGTCGGTTTAGAGTGTCGGGGTGGGATTCCCATCGTCGAATCGCCATGGTCTGAACCGGGGGAATACACTTATTCAGAATCGGAGGAGTTCACGTACGCAGTCACCTACCATATAACGGAGAATACGACACAACAGACCGAACTCCGGAATTACCCCTTCGGAACGGACAGAGGGTTCGGTAACGGGAGAGATCCAGGTAACAGTAGTGGACAAGCCAGTTCCTTTATTCAGCGTCTGACGTGAAACCCGAGATGAGTACGCTGCACGGTTCGCCGCCTACTTCACCGGATTCAGGGCGAAACCAAGGCCTTGTGAATAGTTCTGTCACGCTCAACGAAACGAAAAGCAGTGGCCGTGAGCGCGACTCGAGCGAACGCGAGAGTCGCGCGATCCGGGGAAGGGCAGGCTGCTACTCGATTACGACCGCGAGCGAACCCGAAGGGTGAGCGAGCGGGCCGACGACTGACCCGGAACGAAAGCGCGGCGCTTCGCGCCGCGGAAAGGCGAGCGGCAAAGCCGCGAGCCAAGTGGAGGGGAAGGAGGAGTGCTTTTGATCGAAATTTTGCCGAGGGAGCGGCGAAGCCGCGACCGCAGCGCAAAATTTCGTTGTTATTCGTCTAGCAGCTCCCGCGCGATCACGTTCTTCTGGATCTCGGTGGTGCCCTCGTAGATCTGGGTGATCTTCGAGTCCCGGTAGAAGCGCTCGACGGGGAAGTCGTTGACGTAGCCGGCACCGCCGTGGATCTGGACGGCCTCGTTGGAGACGTCGACGGCGACGCGGGAGGCGTACTCCTTGGCCATCGAGGCGAGCTTCGTGATATCGTTGCCCTGATCGACGTTCCAGGCGGCCTTGTAAGTCAGGTTGCGCGCGGCCTCGGTCTCGGTGGCCATCTCCGCGAGCTTGTGCTGGATGGCCTGGAACTCCGAGATGGGCTGGTCGAACTGTTCTCGGTCCTGGGCGTACTCGCGGGCGGCCTCGAGCGCGCCCTTCGCGATGCCGAGTCCCTGCGCGGCGACGCCGGTCCGGGTGGCGTCGAAGAACTGCATCTGCTGGAGGAAGGCGGCGTCCTCGTCGCCGACGAGGTTCTCCTGGGGCACGCGGACGTCGTCGAAGATGAGTTCGGCGGTGTCGGAGGCCCGGATGCCGAGCTTGCCCGTAATCTTGTCCGAACTGAAGCCGTCGCGGTCGGACTCGACGATGATCTGACTGAAGCCGCCGTAGCGGCTGTCGGCGTCGGGATCGGTCTTACACAGTACGACGAAGAAGTCGCCGACGGTGCCGTTGGTGATCCACATCTTGTTGCCGTTGATCACCCACTCGTCGCCGTCCTTCTCGGCGCGCGTCGAGACGGAGGAGACATCCGACCCGGTGTCGGGCTCGGAAATCGCCGCGCCGGAGATCTTCTCGCCCAGCGCGACGGGCTCGAGGAAGCGCTCCTTCTGGTCTTCGGTTCCGAACTCGCTGATGGCCTCAGTGCCGAACGAGCAGGCCATGATCGAGAGCGCGATCCCGGCGTCGTGGGAGAACAGCTCCTCGGCGATGAGCGCCGACTCGAGGGTCGAGTAGCCGGCACCGCCGTACTCCATCGGGATCGAGGTGCCGACCAGGCCCATCTCGGCGGCCTCGTCGACGATCTCGTGGGGGAACTTCTCTTCGCTGTCGTACTCCTCCGCGTTGGGGACGATCTCGTTTTCGGCGAATCGGCGAACCTCGTCGCGGATCTGCTCCTGTTCTTCGCTGAGTCCGAATTCCATGGACAATCGTTACTATTGCAGCGATAAAGACCTTTGTAACCGTCTGTAAACGGAAGTGTAGTTTCCATCATACGAGGGGAAACGTTGAAACGGGTCCGAATAGGAATCGTGAGCATGGACCTGGAGGATATCAACACTGTCGCAGTTCTAGGTGCGGGTAACATGGGCCACGGTATCGCGGAGGTCGCCGCGATCGCGGGCTACGACGTGAACATGCGCGATATCAAAGACGAGTTCGTCCAGAACGGCTACGACCAGATCGAGTGGTCGCTGGGCAAACTCGCCGAGAACGATCAACTCTCCGAAGAAGAATCTGACGCCGCCCTCGAGCGAGTGACGCCGCTGGTCGACATGGCGGACGCCGTCGCCGACGCCGACGTCGTCATCGAGGCCGTCCCCGAGCAGATGGAGATCAAGAAGGACGTGTATACAGAACTCGAGGAGGTCGCCCCCGATCACGCGATCTTCGCGACGAACACCTCGAGTCTCTCGATCACCGACCTCGCGGAGTTCACCGAGCGACCGGAGCGGTTCTGCGGAATGCACTTTTTCAACCCGCCGGTTCGGATGCAGCTGGTCGAAGTGATCTCGGGTGCCGAGAGCGCCGAGGAGACGCTCGCGGTCGTCGAAGACCTCGCCGAAGATCTGGGGAAGACGCCGGTTCGCGTCCACAAGGACTCGCCCGGCTTCATCGTCAACCGCATTCTGGTCCCGCTGATGAACGAGGCCGCGTGGCTCGTCAGCAACGATGAGGCGACCATCGCCGAAGTCGATTCGACGACGAAGTTCGACATGGGCCTGCCGATGGGCAGCTTCGAACTCGGCGATCAGGTCGGCAACGACGTCAGTTACCACGTCCTCGAGTACATGCACGAGGTACTGGGCGAGGCCTACGAGCCGGCTCCGCTCCTGGCGGAGAAGGTCGAGAACGAGGAGTTCGGCAAGAAGTCCGGGAAGGGGTTCTACGACTACGAGGACGGCGAGGGCGTCCAGATCCCGACGGACGAGCAGTCGGAGTTCGTCAAGAAGCGGCTCCTCGCGACGATGGCTAACGAGGCGGCCAAGCTGATCGGCGGCGACGTCGCTCCGCCGGAATCCATCGACGAGGCAGTCCAGCTCGGGGCCGGCTTCCCCGACGGCCCGGTCACGCTGGTCGACGACTACGGCCTCGACACGCTGCACGAGACGCTCGAGGAGGCCTACGAGCGGACCGGCCACGAGCGGTACGCGGCCGCGGAGTACCTCGCGGAACGCGCCGACGAGGGCGGTTTCTACGAGAGTGATGAGCATTCGGACGCGGTCGATTTCGATGCGATCCGCGTCGAGTACCCCGGCGACATGGTCGGCCACGTCGTCCTCGACCGGCCACACCGGATGAACACCATCAGCGACGAACTCCTCGAGGAGCTCTCGGCGGCGATCACCCTGCTCGAGGACGACGACGAGGTGCGTGCGATCCTCGTCACCGGCGAGGGTGAGAAGGCGTTCTCCGCGGGGGCGGACGTCCAGAGCATGGCCGGCGACGGTGCCGACCCGATCGAGGGTCAGGAGCTGTCGCGACTGGGACAGTCGACGTTCGGCGAACTCGAGGCCTGCGATCTGCCAGTTATTGCGGGGATCGACGGCTTCTGTCTCGGCGGCGGAATGGAGCTGGCGACCTGTGCGGACCTGCGCGTCGCGAGCGAACGCTCCCAGTTCGGCCAGCCCGAACTCGACCTCGGACTGCTCCCCGGCTGGGGCGGGACGCAGCGACTGAAACACATCATCGGCGAGGGCCGCGCGAAGGAGATCATCCTCACCGCCGAGCGCTACGACGCCGAGACGATGGCCGACTACGGCTTCGTCAACGAAGTCGTCGATAGCGACGGGCTCGAAGCGCGCGCGCTCGAGCTGGCGACCGACCTCGCCGGCGGGCCGCCGATCGCCCAGAAGTTCACCAAGCGTGCGATGCTCGCCGGTCGCGACGATACCGAAGCCGGACTGGAGTATGAGGCGTCCGCGTTCGGTCATCTGATGGCGACCGACGACCTGATGGAGGGTATTATGGCCTTCATGGGAGACGAAGAGCCGAACTTTCAGGGGGAGTGAGACGGACTGGGATACGTCAGTTCCGGAGCAACCGCGAACCGTTCTGCGGTTGCTCCGACACATCGGTGTAGCAGACCGTATGAGGCGACCGCCGACGAACGGAGCGTCGGCTTCGTCATGGCAGGTGGGTGACCGAAACGGTCCCTCTCACTGACTTGCAGTAATTCTGTACAGTTGACATCTGGTCGCGAGATTTATCACAGAGAGGTACCATTGGTGACGCGTGGCTGTAATCGATGAAGAGAATGGAGGGGTTCCCAAATGAGTGACGGGGCCGAGGTGCTCGTCGTCGACGACGAGGCTCGACTCGCGGACCTATTTGCCGCCTGGCTACAGGCCGACTGGGTCGTCGAGACGGCCTATGACGGTGAAGAGGCGCTCGAAAAGATGGCCGACTCCGTCGAAGTCGTGCTTCTCGACCGGCGGATGCCCGGTCTCTCCGGCGACGAAGTCCTCGAGCAGATTCGCGAGCAGGGATACGATTCGCGGGTAGTCATGGTGACGGCGGTGGATCCGGACTTCGACATCATCGAGATGGGGTTCGACGACTACCTCGTCAAACCGGTCTCGAAGGACGAACTCGTCGATATGGTCGACGACGTCGCCGACCGGTCCGACTACGAGTCCGATATACAGGAGTATTACGCGCTCGTCTCGAAGAAGGCGTTACTGGAGTCAGAAAAGGCCGACCGAGAACTCGCGAACAACGAGGAGTATCAGGACCTCACCGACCGCGTCGCGGAGCTCGAGCAGCGCGTCGACGAGACGGTCTCCGGAATGTCCTCCCACGACGATTTCGTCGGCGCATTTCAAGACCTCCAGTCAGAGAACTAGACGCCGATTTCGAACTCGAACCGAGCCCCTCCACCCTCGCTTTCGGTCGCGACGACCGACCATCCGTGCCCGGTAGCGACTTCTCTGACGATCCAGAGGCCGATTCCGAGTCCCTCCGTCGACGACGAAACCGACGGGTCGAAGATTTCGTCCCGGAGTTTCTCGGGGAGCCCCTCTCCGTCGTCTTCGATGAAGAATCCCTGCGCACGTCCGTCCCGTTCGCCACGGCCGTCTCGCCCGTCACGCTCGAGCGGTCCGACGCGAACGGTTCTGGTCGTGTCGCTGTGTTCGATACTGTTCCTGAAACAGTTCTCGAGGAGCCGCAGGAGTCGCGAGCGGTCGGCCTCGATCGTCATCGTGCCCGTGACTGACAGCGTCGCCTCCGCGGTCGAGACGTGGTCCCACGCGTCGCGAGCGATCGACTCGAGATCGGTGGGGTCGGTGTCTGCGGCCCAGTCGCCCTCGCGGGCGATGGCCAGCACGTCCTCGATGATCGACTCCATCCGCTCGAGTCCCTCGCGGGTCTTTTCGGCGTGCTCGACGTCCCCGGTCTCCTCGAAGAGTTCGAGGTAGCCCTGGGCGACGCCGAGCGGATTGCGGAGGTCGTGGCTGACGATCCGAGCGAACGTGTCGAGTCGCTCGTTGCGTTCGCGAAGCTTCCGTTCGCTTCGCTTTCGCTCCGTGATGTCGCGGAGGACGCCTACCGAGCCGAGAAACTCGCCGCCGGGAACGAGGACCGCGATCTGAGCCTCGCAGGGGATCCGCTCGCCGGTTTTCGTCTCGAGTGGCAGTTCGATGGTTTCGGTGTGACTCTCGGCCTCGAGCAGCGATCGAATGAGGGCCGTCGCGGCGGTGACGTCCTCGCGGTCGAACAGGATCGACGCGTGTTCGCCGAGCAGCCCTTCGCGGCTGTAGCCGGTCATCTCGACGAGCGCGTCGTTGACGGTCGTGAAGTGACCCGCGTCGTCGAGGACGTACATCCCGTCGCCGGCCGTTTCGACGAGTCGCTCGTACCGGTGGAGGGCGCGTTCTCGCTGGTCGAGGCGGCCGCGGATGGCGATCGTCTCGAGGACGTGGGACGCGGTCGCAGCGATCGCCCGGATCGCGTCCCGTTCGCGTGCGGAAATCGGCGTCGTCGCGTAGACGACCGCCACTCCGTACAGCTCGCCGCCGGCTGCAAGCGGTGCGACGGCGATCGATCGAGCGCCGCGCTCGAACGCGCGGTCGCCGAACGGGACGGCATCGCGATCGGCTTCGCCGAACCGCCGAAACCGGATCTCCCCGGTGTGAATCGCTCGCTCGAGCAGCGGCTGCTCGCCGTCGCCGAGACTGACGGTTCGGTGGAGCGACCACGCCATCGCCTCGGGATCCGACAGCCACGGCACGATCTCGCGTTCGCCGCGGTCGTACTCGCCGACCCAGGCAAACGCGAATCGATCGCTGCCGGTCAGCTCCTCGCGGAGCACCCGTTCGACCGCCAGCGGCGAGGTCACATCGACCAGTCGGCGGCGAACGGCACCGACGATTTCAGCGAGGTCAGCGGGCAACTCTCGGAGTGACGCCGCCGGCTCGGTCGTGAGGTCACCCGTGTTCGGGTCGCCCGCTCTCGGGAGTTCCGCGCTCGAGCTGTCGTCGAGTCGATCAGTGATGGCGGCCGCCAGCTGCGCTCCCGGTTCGATCTCCCCAGCCCGAACGATCACTTCGCTCAACACCCCACCGCCGTCGTCGCTCGCTCCCCAGGAGACGAACGTCGGCGTCCTCGGGGCCTCGGACTCGACGGTATCGACGAGCGCCGGCACGTCCGTCACCGTGCTCGCGTCGATGACGACCGCGTCGATCCCTTCCCGCTCGAGTCGGTCGATCGCCGCCGCGGGTCGCTGGGCGATGACGACGTCGACCGGGGCGTCAGTCAACGACAGCGTGACGGCCGCTCGTGTCGAACGATTGCCGCTCACACAGAGCACGCGTGGTCGACTCATAACGGAGCAGTTCGGACAGATGTCATCTCGATCACCACAGTAGTTAGTCTGCCCGATCACATGTTACCGATGGAGATTGTTCTTTCGACCGACGTGTGACAGCGGCGTCGCCATGGGTGAGTGTCGAACCGGCTCCTCGCTGCGGTTGAGGAGACCGCAGCCGTCGATCAGGGAGCCTGCCCGTAAATGAGGTTGCGCTGAATTTCGTTCGCCCCCTCGTAAATAACTGGGATGCGGGCGTCGCGGAAGACGCGGGCGATCCGTCGCTCGTCGAGGATCGAGCGGCCGCCGTGGAACTGCATGCCCTGCTCGGACACGTCGACGGCCGTCTCGGTTGCCTTCGTTTTCGCCATCGCAGCCCAGTACCCCGCGTTGTCTTCGTTCGTGACCTTCTCGCGGGCGCGCCAGGTGAGCGTCCGGGCGCTCTCGAACTCGAGTAGCATGTCGGCGAGGCCGTGCTGGACGGCCTGAAAGTCGCTGATCGTCCGGCCGAACTCCTCGCGGTCGTGCGTGAACTCCCAGGCCTCCTCGATGGCGGCCGCGGCGATGCCGAGTCCGTGGCCGGCGACGGCGACGCGGCCGTGATTGAAGAAGTCCGCGAGCAGCATGAAGCCGTCACCCTCCTCGCCGATCAGGTTTTCCGCCGGAACGCGGCAGTCGTCGAACTCGATGTGCGCCTGCTTCGAGGCGCGCATCGCCATCTTTTCCGGGATGTGTTCGGCCTCGTAGCCGTCGGTATCGGTCGGGACGATGAACATCGAGTGATTCCCGTAGGGGTTGTCCTCGTCGTCCCCGGTGCGGGCGTAGAGCGTCACCCAGTCCGCCTCGACGCCGTTGCCGATCCAGTACTTCTCGCCGTTGATGACGTACTCGTCGCCATCTTTCTCCGCTCGAGTCTGCATCCCCGAGAGATCGCTGCCTGTGTCGGGTTCCGAAACCGCCAGTCCCGAGCGCTGTTCTCCCGCCGCCACGGGTCGGATGTACTCCTCGCACTGCTCGTCGGTACCGTGTTCGTACGTGATCTCGCAGCCGAAACTCGCCAGCTGCAGCGTCAGCGCGATTCCCGCGTCGGCCCGGTAGAACTCCTCCGTGATCGCGAGCAACTGCGCCAGATCGAGCCCGCGGCCGCCCCACTCCGCCGGAATGTCCTGTGCCACGAGGTCGGCTTCCTGACCGGCCTCGAGGATCTCCTCGGGGTACTCGCCGGCCTGAAAGTATTCCTGCGCATTGGGTTCGATGTGTTCGCGAGCGAACTCGCGGGCCTCGGCCTTGACGTCTCGAGCGTGCTCAGGCACGATGCTGTCGTCGAGTAGCTCCATATCCCGCGAAACGGTCGCGCGGTGCAAATAGCCGCGGTCGAACAATGCAACCTGAGAAACCGCTGTGCCCGACGCGGTTCGACGGCCCATTGCCGGGTCGTCCTTAGCCGAGCATCCGTGCGAGATCGTCGACGGATGCCGCCGCGTCCGCGTGGTCCTCGAGCTGGGTGAGATCCCAGACGAGATCGGCAAGCAGGTGGGCGTAGAGAACGGCGCCGGTGACGATAGCGAGGGGAACACTGGCGATGGCGATCACCGGGACCGCGATTCCGGCCAGGACGACGTGGCTCAACAGACGCGAGAGGACGCCGACGTCACCGGGATCGAAAATCTCCGACTGGTCAGCGACGGCCGCACCCGGATCGGTGAGACAGAACCGAACGGCGTCCCAGTCGCCGGTTTTGAGACGAGCGATGAGAAAGTGATCGAGGTCGATGAAGACGCCGACTGCGGTGCCGTAGGCGACGACGGCCGCGGCGGGGACCGAATGACCGAAGAGCGTTATCGACGGGAGCAATGCGGTCAGAACCCCGGCGACGACAAGCGACACGGCTGCGTGGTGTTTCGAGTAGATCGAGGGTCACCTACGGGCGGTGACGACGCGGGACCACAAAACCGTCCTGCCTCTTTCCGGTTCTGGACGCCGCGGCCGTCCCGTCGCCGCTCGAGACTCACCCGGCGAATCCCGACAGGAGCCACTCGTCGCCGTCGCCCTCGTCGTCACCGATGCTGGGCGCGCTCACGAGGACGAACGCGCTTTCGCTGTCACCGTTGCGGATCTGTCGGGTCGACGCGGGCGGGATCCACAGCGCGTCGCCGGTTTCCATTGAGACGGGTTCGTCGTCGACGACGACCGTCGCCTCCCCCTCGATGAGGACGTAGATTTCCTCGTGGTCGTTGTCCGTGTGATCGTGGGGCTTGCTCTTCCAGCCCGGATCGCAGCGAGCCACCGTGACTCCCACCTGCTCCGTCTCGAGCGGATCGCTCAGAACGTGCATCGCACTCGAGACCTGCTCGACCTCCTCGTAGTTGACCTTCCGGTATGTCATACGGACCCTTACGTGAGGACGACAGTAAAACTATACTGTTGACTGGCTTTGGTCGCGGAATTCGCCGAGATCGTCCTGTCACTCTACTATCATGATCGCCGGGTACTGGTATGTGCGGTCTGCACCGTCTCGATTCGTCTACGCTGAATCGGCATTCAATTCGCCCTGCGGTCCTACCCCTGAGCGAGCGGATCGAAACTATCGACCGGCATGACCGAGTAGTCGACCGTCAGCGCGTCCTTGGTCGCTCGAATCTTCCCGACGAACGCCGAGATATCCTCGAGTTCTCCCTCGAGGACGAACAGTTCCATGCAGTAGTGGTTCCCAACGTGGCTGTGGAAGTTCGACGCGACGAGACTCTCGTGTTCGTGGCGCAGGTGCATCATCCGCTCCTCGACGCTCGTCGTCTCGTAATCGAACAACACCGTGACGATTCCCATCAGGTCCCGCTCTTCCAGCCGAGTGTCCTCAAACTCGCCCAACAGGTTTCGCGAGGCCTCTCTCACGACTTCGCTCCGACCGGTGTACCCGTGCTCTTCGGCGAACTGATCGAGCCGTTCTAAGAGTTCGTCCGGCATCGAGACGCTGACAACTGCCATATAATAAACTGACCGCTACAGCTATTAAGGATTATCATCACGAACGGCCGTCGATGTGCGTCGAGAACCGACCGGGACAGCGGTGCTCGCTCCCAGTTTCGCCGTCTGCCCCTCCAGTTCAAACGTGCTTCCGTGGAAGCAAGTCCTCGAATTCCTGGGCCGCCAGCCATTCACAGAGCTGGACGAGCTGATCACTCGCCGCCTCGAACAGTTGCTCGCCCTTCGCCGCCGTCGCATCCGTCTGATCGCCCAGCACGCCGTTGGTCGTATTGTCGGCCGCGTCGTAGAACGTTCGCGAGCCGTGTTTGACCGTCTCGGCCGCTTCGACGTCCGGGATTCCGGTGTCTCTGGCCTCCTCGAGTCGGTCGTCGTGAACCAGCTCCGGCTCGAGGTACTGGATCAGCGCGGTCTCCTTCGGACCGCCGTGGGGGCCGTTCTGTTCGAACAGGTCGTCGACGAGTTCCGGGATCGAGTCGTTCCACATCCACTCGATGGCGTACGCGACTTCGTCCTGCCGAAGGCGTGCTCCGACCTCGCGCAGGTGGGGGACGTTCCCGCCGTGGGCGTTGACGTAGATCACCCGATCGATCCCGTGGGACGTGAGGTTTCGCGTCAGCGACTCCATGTACTGTCGGAACGCCGGCGGCTCGACCCACATCGTCCCGTGGTACTGCCGATGGTGGCCGCTGACGCCGATATTGATCGTCGGCGTACAGAGATAGCCCGTCCGATCCGCGACCGCCCGCGCGAACGCTTCGCCGATCAGGTGATCGGTCGCCTCCGGCAGGTGCGGCCCGTGCTGTTCCGTCGATCCCAGCGGGACCAGTGCGAGCGATTCTGATTCGAAGTACGACTCGAGGTCGGGCCACGCTTCGTCGCCGAGGTACATGGAAGGATTTCGTGTGCGAGCCACCAATAACGTGTTGTCGACGGCAGATCCGCGAGCGAACCCGGTCCGGAAACCGGTCGCAGTACCAGCGCCGAACCCGGTGGGGCCGGGACGCGAATTCGGGACGCCAGCGGTGTCGACGCGGCGACATCGGTAATTGTTGGTTACCGAGTTCGGCGGTGTTCGTGGCTGCTCCCGGTCTCTCTGCGCGATTCGTTCCGTCAAGGTGTACGGACCGACGTCGAATTCCAAGAAGTATTTCGAACGATCGGCTAGGAGACGCTCGTTCGTCCAATTCCTTCGCCCCACAGTTGGAGCATCGAGATCCGTAGAGTGCTGGCAACGACAGCCACTCATCGTATCGAAATCGGCCGCGTTCGGCCGCAATATCTCCGTCCCGTCCGACGGCCCGCCGACCGGCCCCTATGAGTGAAACTGGACAGGTTTGGCCGGTCGGTTCCTCCAGTCGTTTCCACTCGATTGATAACTGTTCGCCGCCGATTCCGAACTCGGTTACAAAGCGCGTTTATCGCCCGCCCGCTCGAGGGTCATTTCGCGATCACTGGCCGGAAACGCTGTCGTCTGGAGCCGAACCCGTCACGAACTGTCACGGTACGGTCGTCGCGCAATTCGCCGTAACAGACACTTCAATCGTCGCGGCGACAGTGATCGGAACAGGTTGGTTTCGTGACTGATTAATACGCACTCAATTACGAAAGGCGGGCGGCACCAACCACGACTGCACATGGCACCACTGTATCCCGCTCAAGCACAGGTTCCGGACTGGCTACAGGACCCGATCGCGGAGTTGATCACGTTCCTCCCGCGGATCGTCGGCGCGCTGGTGATCCTCTTCATCGGCTGGATCGTCGGCCGACTGGCCGCGGGCGTCGTCCGACGGATCGCCGACGGCGTCGAACTCGACCGGATGGTCCTCGAGACGCCGCTCGGGCGCATCCTCGGCGGCACCGAACAGGCCGTCTCGAGCGCGTTCGGCTCGCTGGCGAAGTGGTTCGTCTACGCGCTCGCGTTCCTCGCGGCCGCGAACGCGCTGGCGATCCCGTTGCTGTCGGAGTGGATCGCGACGGCGGTCTCGTACCTGCCGGCGTTCATCGCGGGGCTGCTCGTCATCACCATCGGGTTCGTCGTCGCGGACTTCATCGGTGACGCGATCGAACGAACTCGCGCGGCGACCCAGACAGCCTACACCACGTGGTTCGCGACCGGCGCGCGGATGTTCCTCTACTTCACGGCGATCGTCATCGGTCTCGACACGATGGGGATCGACGTCGGCATCCTCTACGTGTTCGCCCGAGCACTCGCGTGGGGTCTCGGCGCGGCGATCGCCATCGGTGCCGGCATCGCGTTCGGCTGGGGCGGCAAGGACTACGTCGCCGAGAACATCAGTGGCTGGATGAGCCGAACGAGCAGCGTCACCCCGAGCGAGGACGAGTCCAGCGGGAGCCGATCCCGAAGCAGCGAGCGGGCCGGAAGCAGTCCGAGCACCGACCGCGAACCTGGATCCGAGCCCGGTCCCGGGCCGAGCGACGACGACGACTGATCGCACGCGTCGAATCGCGCAGTCACGCTCGCGATCGACGCTGTCGGTACGGTATCAATCACAGTCGACGCTGTTGGCGCAGTACCCGCGCGCGGCCGATTCCGATCGGTCGCGACTCACCGATCAGTCGGCTTCGATTTCGGTCGCGGCTCGAGCCGTCGGATCGTCGGCCTCGTCGGGCGGAAACAGCGGCTTGACCGGGACGATCACGTGGGCTCTGACGAGTCTGTCGTCGTGTCGTCGCCACTTTTTCAGATGGGCGATCGAGTGCGAACCGCTGTACCCGTCCTCGATGCGCTCACAGATCGCGTCGAACTCGGCCTCGTCGAACAGTTCTGCCGAGACCCTGTCCGTCTCAACCGCGACGCTCCCGCGCCGGGCGTAGACATCGAGACGGCCCTCGAACGCGTACTCGAGATCCTCGATCCAGCCGTGGACCTCGCCGACCGACGGGCGGTCCGGGGCGGTCGGAAAGGTGATCGACGCCCGATACTGGTCGGGACGCTCCCGGACGTGGCGCTGCCAGAGTCGCCCGAAACGCCCTGCAGTTCCGGTGCCGGGCAACCCCGAGACGACGTTGGTGAGTCTCTTGGCCGCGGCCGACGAATACCGGCGGAGGAGTGTCCCGGCGTCGGCGCCATCGCGTTCCCTCATTCGTTCTCACGTTCGAGTTGCGGGCATCGGTAATACGTCCTTTGTTGTGGGAGATGGTCGGACGGCGAGACTGTCACTCTATCGAGGCGATCGTCGCTTCGCGAGAGTTTTGTACAATCCGTGACTACCGCAGGACAGAATGCCTCGAACAGGCCGCAGCCGCTCGATTCTCTTCCTCGCCGGCTCCGTCGCGATCGTCGCCCTCGGCGTCGCGGGTAATACCGGCTTTGACTCCCCCTCCGAACGATTCCCGCGCTCCTCTTGATCGCGCTCGGCGTTGCCGGCGTCACCAGGACGACCCAGGAGTACAGCACGACACAGCTCCGCCACACGGCGAAGCGATGGTGGCTGCTTGCGTTCGCGACGTTTCTTCCCTACGCGCTGGCGACCGCTCCCGCCAGCGAGTCGGCGGCCGCCGTCGGCGACGCGTTCGCCGGTCCGGTTGCCAGCCTCGTCCTCGAGTCGGTCGCCGGCGCGACGGTTCTTTGTGCGGTGTCGATGACGGTGCTGTACGGCTTCGCCCGGTACGGTATCCATCCGGGACGGCCCACGCCGGAGGAGCGCGTCCTCGCCGACGGCGGCGAGGAGTAACGGCTCTCGACGAGCGGCCTGTACTTGCGTCCGTCCGCCGACCGCGATGACGGGGCGCTGAAACCGGCGTACAGTCGAGACCGGCGGCGCTGGACTTATCCGTTCGAACGGCATCATTCGTCCAATGACTGAACGGGTGGAACCGGCGGATTCCGCGCCCTGGAGCGATGGTGGAGATCAGTCAGGGTTCCAGTGGTACCGAACGCTCGTCGACACGGTCGCGGAGGGAATCTTCCAGCTTGACGCCGACGATCGGATCGTCGCGATCGACGATACCCTGCTCGAGCTGACCGGTTACGACCGCGAGGCGATCCGCGGCGAGCACATCTCGCAACTCGTTGGCGGATTCGGAACCGACGCACTCGGGGGCGATGAGAACGGTTCGGGTAGCGATGGGGACGCGGATAGCGATCCGGGTTCGGATGGCGACGGGGACGCAGATACAGACGGGAACGCAGGTACTGACGGGGACGAAGGGAGGGACGGGACAGCGAGCGATGACGAGGGTGGCGTCACCTCGACCGAGGGAGTAATCCGGACGGCCGCTAGCACCGAAATTCCCTGCGAACTACGCCTCGGGACGGTGCCTGCCGACGACGGCCGGCGGGGGACGGTCGGCGTCGTTCGCGACCTCGAGTCGCGACCGTCCGAGGGCGCGTCGCCGGCGGAATTGGAGACGGGCGAGAGCGCAGACCGGCCGGTCGAGCCGGTCGCGGCGTCCGAGTCCGGCTCGTTTCGCTCGTTCGAATCGATTACTGCAGTGCTCGAGGGGGCTGATGTGGGCGTTTTCGTCCTCGACGAGGGGTTCGACGTCGCGTGGGTCAACGACGCGATCGAGCGATACTTCGGCCTCGACTCGACGGCGGTGGTCGGCCGGGACAAACGCGAGCTACTGGACAAGATCATCGCCGAGCGGGTCAGCGATCCGGATCGATTCGTCGAGACGCTCAGTGCGACCTACGATGACAACAGCGACACCGAACGATTCGACTGTCACGTGACGCCGAGCGAGGACCGGGAGGAACGCTGGCTCGAACACCGAAGTAAACCGATCGACTCCGGCCCGTACGCGGGCGGACGCGTCGAACTCTACTACGACGTCACCGAACAGCACCGACGCACCTACCAGCTCCGCCGGCTGAACGAGGCCGTTCGCGAGTGGCTCGAGACCGGGACGCGCGAAGCAGTCGCCGAGCAGGCCTGTCAGCACCTGTTCGATATCCTCGACCTCGAGATCAACGGCGTCTTCCTCTATGAACCGGAGCGAGCGACGCTCGAGCCCGTCGCCTGGTCCCAGCCGGCAGCGTCCCTGTTTGAGGAAATTCCCACGTTCGCGGCCGGTGAGGGGATCGCCTGGCACGTCTACGATACCGGCGAGCCGGCGATCTACGATGACGTGACGACGGAGTCGAACGTCTACAATCCGAAGACGCCGATCCGAAGCGAGATTTGCCTTCCCCTCGGGACCCACGGCGTCGTCATCATCGGCTCCGAGGAGCGGACTGCGTTCGACGAGGCCGATCTCTCGCTCGCGAATATCGTCGCCTCGAGTCTCGAGGCGACCTTCGACCGGATCGGCCGCGAACGGACGCTCGAACGTGAGCGGAGCCAGACCGAAACGCTCCTCCAGACCGCACCGGTCGCGATCTCGGTCGAAGACGCCGACGGCGAGACGGTGCTGGCGAACCGTCACGCGCAGACCGAACTCGGACTCGGCGACCGCGATCCACTCGGCGAGACCGAGTTGCTCGCCGCGCTGGACGTCTTCGATGCGGACGGCGAGCCGATCGATCCCGAGACCGGTCCCTCGGCGCGCGTCAGAGCGACCGGCCAGCCGGTACGTGACGAGGAGTTCGTCGTCAAGGACCCGACCGGTGACCGAACGTGGTTCTCCATCACGGCCGTTCCCGTCTTCGGGCCGGACGGCTCGCTCGAGCGAGTCATCTCCGCCGGCGAAGACATTACGACGCTCAAAGAACAGGAACGCCGCCTCGAACGGCGCAAGCACGAACTCGAGACCGAACTGAGCGAGATCCTCGGACGCGTCTCAGACGCGTTCTACGCGCTCGACGACGAGTGGCGCTTCACCCACGTCAACGATCGCGCCGCGGAACTGCTGGGCCACACGGAGGCGGAGCTTCTCGGTGAGACCATCTGGGAGGTGTTTCCCAACGCGACGACATCCGATCTCGGCGACCGGTATCGCGAGGCGATGGAGTCTCAGCGCCCGGTCTCGTGGGAGCGGTACTCCGGCTCACTCGACATCTGGATGGAGATTCAGGCGTATCCCTCCGAGACGGGGCTATCGGTATACTTCCGAGACGTTACCGATCGGAAACGTCGCGAGCGCCAACTCGAGCAGTACGAACGGATCATCGAAACCGTCGAGGACGGGATCTACGTCCTTGACGGGGATGGCCGATTCACCATGGTCAACGACGCGTACGTGGCGCTCACCGGCTACGATCGCGACGAGTTGATCGGAAGCCACGCCTCGCTCGTCGTCGACGAACAGGTGATGGACCACGCCCGGCAGGTCGCGGAAGACGAGAGCGACATGCCGACCGTCGAGATGGATCTCGAGACCGAATCCGGCGAGCGACGGCCGGTCGAAGCGACGGTCACGTCGATCACCACCGACGAAAGCGGGTCCGAACGGATCGGCGTCGTCCGGGACATCACCGAACGGAAGAAACGCCAGCGCAGGCTCGAGGAGAGCGAGCAGCGCTACCGCACGCTCGCAGAGAACTTCCCGAACGGTGTCGTCGCCCTGTTTAACGAGGAGCTACGGTACACGGCCGCGGGCGGACAGCTCCTCGACGATCTCGACATCGATCGAGCGGCCGAACTCGAGCAGACGATCTACGAGCGGTATCCCGACGAGCTAGTGACGGAGATAGAGCCCCACTTTCGGGCCGCTCTCGACGGCGACGAACGCTCCTTCGAGGTGACCTATCGCGGTCGAACCCTCCGTGCGACGACGCTGCCGGTTCAGACCGGCGGCGAGGTCTCGAGCGGTATGCTCGTCGTCCAGGACATCACCGAGCGGACGGAGTACCGGCGCAAACTCGAGGAGTCGAACGAGCGACTCGAGCAGTTCGCCTACGCCGCCTCCCACGACCTCCAGGAACCGCTTCGGATGGTCACGAGTTACCTCCAATTGATCGAACACCGCTACGGCGACGAACTCGACGCGGACGGCGAGGAGTTCATCGAGTACGCGGTCGACGGTGCCGAGCGGATGGCGGCGATGATCGACGGCCTCCTGGAGTACTCCCGCGTCGAGTCGCAGGGCGATCCCCTCGAGCCGGTCGATCTCGACGATGTTCTCGCCGACGTCCGCGAGGATCTGACGGTCAGGATCGAGGAGCGAGACGCCGAGATCACGGCGGAGCCGCTTCCCGTCGTCGCGGGCGATGCGAGCCAGCTCCGACAGGTGTTCCAGAACCTCCTGGCGAACGCGATCGAGTACAGCGGGGACGAGCCCCCGCGGATCCACGTTAGCGCCGAACGGAGCGGCAGGGAGTGGGAGATTTCGGTCCGCGACGAGGGGATCGGCATCGATCCGTCGGCCCAGGATCGGATCTTTCAGGTGTTCCAGCGCCTCCACAGCCACGAGGAACACGAGGGAACCGGGATCGGCCTCGCGCTCTGTCACCGGATCGTCGAGCGCCACGGCGGCGAGATTCGCGTCGATTCCGAGCCCGGCGAGGGGTCGACGTTCTCGCTTACCCTGCCCGCCGTCGACGAGACCGAACCGTCGTCGCCGGCGTCGGAATATAGTAGCCACTGAAACGAATTACATACTGATCGCAACGCCGTTATGCGATCAGGTATACACTGGCGTTCAGTGGCTGCTATAGCCGTAACACCGATTCAAGCGATCGATTCGAATCGACTGCAGTCAGTCAACAGCTATATATTCGAGCACCTACTCGACCCGGCAAAGCGGTGCACGACGTGATTCCGACAATACGCGGTTCGGATGGCTCTCTGCTTGCCGCCTCGCTCGCCTGTTTCGCCGTCGCTGGCGTCGCGACCGCCGCTGCTCTCGACGGGCTCGGACTACTGCTCGGAGCGACCGGGCTCGCCGTCGTCGGCGTCTACTGCGTCGCTCGCTACGCCCAGTCCGTCTCCCGACAGACGCTCGCCGTCACGGCACTGGCGCTGTGGGTCTCGTTTCTCGGGGTTGCCGGCGCTCACGCCGTCGGCCTCGAGTCGATCGGCTCCATCGCACCGGGTCCCGCTGAGGCGACGGTCGTCGCGCTCACCGCGGTCACGTGGGCGACGCTGCTCGCCGCCGCCGCGTCGACGATTTTCCTTGGCTTCCGCGAGTATGGCTCCCCGGCTCCAGCAGCGGAACCCGACGACCAAATGTTCGACGGCGATGCGTCAGATTACTCGACTCGATAGCTGACGGCAATTCCTTCTCCCAGCGGGACGACGACCGTCTCGAAGGCCGGATCGGCACGAACCGTCTCGAGGTAGTCGATGACCCCCTGCGTGTGTTCGGTACAGTCGACGGGAGCGCCGCCCTCGGCCCACTCGAGCAAGTCTTCGAAGTCGAGGACGCTCGCCGTGATCGCGTTGTCGGCGACGACGACGCCGCCGACCGAAACCTTCGAGCGGACGGCCTCGAACGCGTCCGCGTACCGTTCTTTCTGGTGGTCGATCAGGACGACGTCGAAGGGGCCGTCGGCGCGATCGATCGTTTCCATCGCGTCGCCGAGCTCGTAGCGTGCGATTCCGTCGTAGCCGCCCGAAGCCAGGTACTCGCGGGCGAGTTCGAGTTCGTCCTCGTCGACCTCGGTGAGGACGATCTCGCCGTCCGCGGGAAGGGCGTCGGCGACCCAGTAGGCGGAGTAGCCGTAGCCCGATCCGAACTCGAAGACGCGCTCGGCGTCGCTCAGTCGGGCGACGAACCGGAGGAACGCGCCGACCGCGGGGCCGACGTGGGGGAACCCCTCGGCGGCGGCGAACTCGTCCATCTCGATCAGGGTTTCGTCGGGATCCGGGCCGACGGCGCGAACGAAGCGGGCGATCTCGTCCGTGAGGACCTCGGTCATACGCGAGAATACGATCGCCAGCCTATAGGGTTCGGGGAGCCGGACGCGGTCGTTCCGTCCCACTCGTCCCGTCATCCGCGTTCCGCACCCGACGGATGCCTACCGGTTCCGACTCGCGAGGAACGAGACGCGATCGGGATGTTCGTCGAATCGCTCGAGGACCCGTTCGTAGAGATCGGTTACCCGTTCGAGCGGTCGTTTTTCACCCGCTGTCCGTTCCGCGGGTGGACGAGGTGTCGATCCCGTCAGCCGCGGTGTCGGCCACCGCTGCGGGTCGCTGTCTGAAACGCGAGCCACCGGCGAGGATACTCTTTTTTGGCTCGAGACCGTCTACCAACCAGATATGTCCGCCGAACACCCCCTCGTTGACTCCGTCGACAATCTGGTGTACGAGCCGGTACAGGTTCACGAACACGGGATCGACCTGACCGTCGGTGCGATCTACGAGGTCGCCGCTCCCGGTCGCATCGACTTCGGCGGCGACGAACTCGCGGAGGCCGACCTCGAGCCGGTGCCGACCGAACAGGAGAGCCCCCACGACGAGTACGGCTGGTGGCACCTCGAGGGCGGCCAGTACGTGATCCAGCACAACGAGTTTCTGACGGGGCTGGAGGGAGCAGCACAGCTCCAGGCGCGCAACGAGCTGTTGGCTCGAGGAGGCTCTCATCCCTCGATGCACGTCCGAGACCACCTGCCATTGCTGCCGCTGTCGGTGGCCGACGGCGGGCTCCGACTGAAGGAGAACGCGCGGGTGTCGACGCTAATGGAACTCCACGGCAGCTCTCAGTGACTCCGCAGTCGGTTTCGGTCAGCGGCCACTGATTTTGTCGCGGTTTGGCGGTTCGGTGAATACGTGTATCAGTAACCGTGTGAACGGTATAGCGGGTTCTGAGTGGATCCGTGTGAGAAGTGTCCTGCCATCGGTCGAGAGACGAAGACGGCGAACGATATCGATCCCGTTGAGCGGTGCTACTGCCCGTCGTATTCGGGCTCGCGATCCTCGAGGAAGGCGTTCACGCCTTCCGCGTGATCGTCCGTCTCGAAGACGATCCCCTGTGCGACCGCCTCGTCGGTCAGGGCCTGTTCGAGCGATTTCTCGAGGCCTTCGCCGACAAGTCGATTGGCGTGTCGCAGCGCGATCGGCGGGCCGGAGACGATCTTCTCGACGAACTCGTCGACCTGCTCATCAAACTCGTCGGCGGCGTAGACGTGGTTGACCAGGCCGAGGTCGGCCGCACGATCCGCGCCGAAGATGTCACCCGTGAGGACGAGTTCCTTTGCAACGTTTTCGCCGACGATCCGCGGGAGCAGGTAGGAGGTGCCGGCGTCGACGCTCAGGCCGACCTGTCGGAAGACGAAGCCGAACACCGAGCGGTCACTGGCCAGTTGCACGTCACAGCCGATGGCGAGGTTCGCGCCGGCACCGACTGCGGGGCCGTCGATCACCGCGATCGTCGGGATCGGACAGTCGACCAGCGCGGTCATCATCTCTTTCGTTCGCTGCTCGAGGCTGCGTGCCCGATCGTCTGCAGGGATGTCTTCCTCGAGGGCGTCGACCATTCGATCGACGTCACCCCCGGCCGAGAACGCACCGCCAGCGCCTTTGATGACTACACAGCGGGCGTCACTGCCCTCGATCTCCTCGAAGGCCGCGACGAACCCGTCGTGGATCTCTGCCGAGAAGGCGTTTCTGCGGTCGGGCTGGTTCAGCGTGATCGTCGCGGGGCCGTCGTCTTCGATATCGAGAAGGACCGCGTCGCCGAGCGCCATTATTCGGCCACCTCCTCGTCGCCGTCCTGCTCACGGAGTTTGAACTTCTGGACTTTGCCGGTGGTCGTCCGCGGCAGTTCCTGAACGAACTCGACCTCTCGGGGGTGTTTGTACTCCGCGAGATTGGTCAGGCAGTACTCCTTGATCTCGTCTTCGGTAACGTCGGCGTCGGGCGTCCGGACGATGAAGGCCTTGATCGTCTCGCCGCGGCGCTCGTCCGGAATCCCCGCGACGGCCGCGTCGGCCACGTCGGGGTGTTCGAAGAGGAGTTCCTCGACCTCCCGCGGGTAGACGTTGTAGCCCCCGGTGACGATCATGTGCTTCTCGCGGTCGACGACGTAGAAGAAGCCGTCCTCGTCGCGGTAGCCGATGTCGCCGGTGTGGAACCAGCGCCGACCGCCCTCCTCGGTGAACGCCTCCTCGTTCGCGTCGGGCAGGCCGTAGTAGCCCTTCATCACGTTCGGGCCGGCGACGACGATCTCGCCGGTGATCTCGTGGAGATCTGCTTCCTCCTCGTCGACCGGTCCCTCCTCGACCGGGTCGATCTCGTCGAACTCCTCGTCGACGACCTTTGAGTCGACGCCCGGGAGGCTCTTCCCGATGCTGCCGACGCGGCGGCCCTCGATCGGGCTGTTGAAGTGGGTGATCGGGCTGGTTTCGGTCAGGCCGTACCCCTCGTAGATTTTCGGCTCGTAGAGCTCCTCGAACTGGCGGAGGACCTCGACCGGAATACCGGAGCCGCCGACGCCGCAGAGACGCAGCGACGACATGTCGAACGACTCGGCGTCGGGCTGGTTGATCACGTCGTTGTACATCGCCGGCACGCCGTGCATGATGGTCAGCTCCTCGTCCTCGATGAGCGAGACCGCCTCCTGTGCGTCCCACGAGGCCATCGGGTAGTACGCGCCGCCGTTGAACAGCGACGCGTTCATCACGACGGTCATCCCGTAGATGTGGAACAGCGGGAGGACGCCGAGCGATTTGTCGTCCGGCCGAATTCCGTCGGGAATGAGCTTCGACGCCACGTTCGCGTTCGACGCGAGATTGTTGTGGGTGAGCTGAACGCCCTTGGGCTGACCGGTCGTCCCCGAGGTGTAGGGCTGGACCGCGTCGTCGTCATCGGCACGGTCGGCGATTCCGGGATCACCCGGCTCGAGGAAGTCCCCGAACGCGGTCGCACCTTCGGCGTCGCCGCCGACGCTGACGACGTGTTCGACGCTCGTGTCGTCCCGCACCTCGTCGACGAAGGGGACGAGGTCGGCCAGCGCGACGACCACCTTGGCCTCGCTGTCCTCGAGCAGGTGGCCGATCTCGCGGGCCTTGTACTGCGGGTTCATCGGAACGACGACCCCGCCGGCGCGAAGCGTCCCGTGGAACGAGATCACGAACTGCGGTAAATTAGGGAGATAGAGTGCGATGCGGTCGTCCTCGCCGATGCCGCGCTCCTCGAGTGCCGTCGCGAACGCACCCGTTTGCCCCCAGAACTCCTCGTAGCTCGTCTCAGACCCCTGAAACCCGATCGCGGTGTTGTCGCCGTGTTCCCCGACGGCATCCGCGACATTAGTGACAAGATTTGTCATAGTCCGTGCAATAGGTTTCCGTGTACCGTAAAAAAGATTATTAAAGACGACGCCAGCCGTCGATCAGCGAACGAACGCGACGCACTACAGATCGTGTTCGTCTATTTCGTATTGGGGAGATCATAGTGGAGGATGGCGACGCTGATCGCCCCGTAAGTGGTTCTACCGACGGTAAGATTCACCATCGGATAGAGCGTGAAAGAATGCGGAGAGCGGATGATTCCGGTCGGCTTCACGAGCGTTTCTTCGATAGCCACTGTCCAACGAAGGCCCCTATACCGCCGAAGAGCGAACCCATACCGATCATAAACGGATACACTAGTAGGAACCCGAATGCGTATTGGAGAGCGATAGACCCTAGCGGGAGAGCAGCCGATTGAGTACCGATGCGAAGAATAAGGGCCAGTGGGCCCAGAACGAGAATCGGTAGTCCGCCGGCATACCCACCAGCTTTCAAAGCATCTCGGCGTGTCCCGCTCTGAAGGAAGCCAGCAACGAATCCTCCGACGATTTGGCCGGCTCCAGCTGATGGAGCTGATGGGGCAACCAAGGTAGCTATACTATAATCTAATCCAATTATATTAATAAATAAACATACTAAGGCACCACAGAAGATAGGGGCCGGAAATCGCCTGGTAAATAGCGATTTGAATATCAAACCCCGTATTCTGTAAATCATATTTCGTAAACACACGGCCTGACGAGGAGCCGTCGGTCACTCCGAGAAGATGTCGTCCGGCGAGAGGGCCTCGAGCGGACCGACCGGTTCGCCGGTAGTCGCATACTGGTAGAGGGCGGCGCGAACGATCATGCCGAGGACCTGCGTGACGACGATCGTCGCGACGAGCAGCAGGCCGCCGACCGTGCCCATAACGTATGCGGCAACGCCCGTCGCAGACAGGTACGCGGCGGCGAGGAGGCCGATGCCGACGAGTGCGACCGGGAGTAGCGCCAGCCCGATGCCGAACGTCACGGTCACGCTCTCGCCCCACGTTCGAGCGAAGGTGTCCCCGCTCCGTCGCAGATCCGACCGGAGCGTATCGGTCCGATCAGTGACGATCACCGGGACGGCGAAAAACGTCAGAAGCCCCCACGCCAGGTCGAGGATCGACCGGGTGAGCGTCCCGACCCCGGGAACGTTGTCGTTCAAGATGGAGAGGAGGGTGCCGACGGTCGCGGACAGCAGCCCCCACTTCGCGATCCGACCGCGGACCGCCCACGCGGCGGCCAACCCGTCACGGACGGTCGGCTCCTCGCCGGCGAACTGTCGGGTCGCACAGTGGACTATCGCGGCGTTGAAGAAGATGCCGACGCTCGAGGCGACGGCGAGGCCGACGAAGATGACGCCGTACTTGACGAGCCGGTTCGTGAACACCGAATCGACGAGTCCGTAGTGGAGTAATGCGACACCGCCGACCGCGTACGCACTTCCGACGACCGCGAGACTCAACAGCGGAAGAATCGCGAGTCGGGGGCGGTCTCGAAACACGTCGATGCTGGCGTCGATAACCGCCAGCCCGCGTCGAAATCCGTCGAACATATTTCCGACTTCTCTGTGTGAATATATAATAGTGTCGTTGCGTTGACTCTCAGTCGTCACGAGAACGCTACTGTGAGGAACGGGGACGGACTCGAGGGTATTTACGGCCGCGTTACCTAGCCTCGCGGTATCGATGTACCAGGACATCCTCGTTCCGACGGACGGGAGCGACGGAACCCGTCGGTCGCTCACGCACGGACTGGCGATCGCGGAGCGATTCGACGCGACGATTCACGCGCTGTCGGTCGTCCCCGAAGGGCCGCTGGGGACGCTCCAGACCGACGAAGCGATCCCCGCCGCGGAGCGGGCGGTCGAGCGGATCGAGGCCGAAGCGACGCGGGAGAGCGTCGACGTCGTGACGGCGGTCGAGCAGGGTGTCCCCCACGAGGCGATCCTCGCGTACGCTGACGACCACGGGATCGACATGATCGTCATGGGAACGCAGGGCCGGACCGGACTCGATCGGGTGCTCGTCGGCAGCGTCACCGAACGCATCGTCCGAATGGCCGACATCCCGGTCGTCACCGTCCGCCTGAACGACGAGATTCGGATCGAAGACGCCGACGAAGCCGCAGAGATCGCCCGAAAGACCGCCGATCAGGAGGGGTACGACGGGATCCGCGTCTCGGATGATCCACACCGGACCAGCGCCTCCTGGATCGTGCCCCTCGAGACCGACGCGGGACCAGTCCACGTCCACGTCGACGCCGTGACGAGCGAGGCCCGGGTCGCCAAGGGACCCGACACCGAGTAGGGACTGCAACGTGTATTCGAGTGAGCGCGCGCTCGTTATGCGACGATATCATAGCGGTTAGCCGTCGAATTCTGTCTCGAGCGGCTAAGTGCCATCGCTTGGTGACCGCGTAGCGTCGGGTATCGAACGACGTTACTGGAGTACGTGCCAATTCCCTGCGCTCAGGAACAGCGAACCGAGTGCTTTCGGATTGAACTCCGGTATGAAGCCGTGACCGCTTGACGGGGCGGTTGCCGTTACTCACCGGCGGTGATCTGTGAGAAGCGGTGTACAGCGATTCGACTGTTCGATCGAATCCATCGCTCGTAACACTACACCTTGTGCAAACTCAGACGCTTTACTGCCATGATAGTCACGTACACGACGAGCGGGAGAACGAGACCGAGTCCGATTATATTCGCAACGATCCCGACATATGGAAACTGTGGTATCAATTGAGAGACATCGATGATGTTTCTAATCGTATGCCGAAGGAGTAAATAGAAGAGGACCCCGACTCCAGCGCCCTCAACCGCGAATATCACGATATACCTGTTTTTCACATCCGCGAATTTCTCCGAGAGTACATTAACCTGTATGGCCACATATCAATCCGGACACATTCGATCTAGCGGGAAGCGTCTTCCCCGATCTGTCGGTCAGTTCGTCCAACAAAGGCGAGACTAATCCGTGGAAATGAAGCAGCGAGACGGTACCTGTCGCGTCGTTCAAATAGCAGCCGGATTTTCACTTGCGAAGATCCGTCGCGAGAAACGGCCGAGGGTGGAATTTGACCCACGCCTCCGTCCCTGCTGCGCTCGTTCGCGGGCTACTCGAACTCCCACTTCAGCTGCCGACGCTCACGTCCGTTCGCGAGGAGAAAAGCCAGGGCAGGGATTTGAACCCCGGGAGTCTCGATTACAAGTCGAGTGCATGAACCGCCCATGCTCCCCTGGCACAGGTCGTCGGTTAGCCGTCCTCCTTTGAATGTGTATCGTTTTCCTTCCGGTCCTCGAGCGAGCGCGACATCGTGACCCGAAACTCGTCGTACCCCTGGCGACGGTAAAAGCGGCGAGCCGCCTCGTTGTTTGCCATCACCTCGAGTAACAGTTCGTCGGCACCCCGCTCTGCGACCGACTCCTCGGCCGCCTCGAGCAACGCGGTACCGATCCCGCGACCGCGGACGGCCGGCTCGACGTAGATGTTCGAGAGCATGCCGCGGGTGCTGTCGAGTTCGAGGGTGCCGCGTTCGATCGAGACCGACGCGAAGCCGACGATGTCGCCCTCGAGGCGGGCGACGAGCAGCCCGTCGGCGACCTGATAGGCCCCGAGCGTCTCGCGCATCGTCTCGCGGTTCGCGTCGGCGCGGACGGCCGACTCGTACCGGCGCTGATCGCGGGCGAGTCGGACCCACAGGTCCGTAAGCGTCTCGAGGTCGTCCCGGGAGGCGGGTTCAATCGTCGGCTGCGGGTCGTTCGGGGGCATTCTCGAGTGCCGTGACGGCGGGGAGTGATTCGGCGGTGAGCATCCGCAACGCGGCACCGCCGCCGGTACTGACGTGGGAGAACCCGTTGACGCCGAGTTTGCGTAGTGCGGAGGCGGTGTCGCCGCCCCCGACGATGCTCATCGGACTGTCCGTCGCGGCGTCGTAGAGCTGTCGGGTTCCCGTCTGGAAGCGCTCGTCTTCGAAGACGCCGGCGGGACCGTTGAGGATCACCGTTTCCGCGTTCGCGAGGATTCGCCGGTAGTAATCCAGCGTCGACTCGCCGATGTCCATTGCGGACTCGCCGTCACCGGGCGGGAGGGCATTGACGCCGAGTTCGTGGCGCTCGTCGTTCCGGGCGACGGCAACGTCACGGGGCAGTGCGATCCGGTCGCCGTACGCGTCGAGCAGATCGGCGGCGCGGTCGATTTCGTCCCAGTAGCCCTGATCGTAGATGTAGTCGGAACTGGCGTCGCCGAGATCGACGCCGTCCGCGATGAGAAAGACGTTGCCGACGACGCCCGCGGTGAGGACGTGATCGGCCAGCCCCTTCTCGAGGACGGACCAGGCGACGTCGATCGAATCGGGCACCTTCGCGCCGCCGAGGACGTAGGCGCGGGGCTCGGGCGTCTCTTCGATAGAGCCCAGCACGTCGAGTTCGGACTCCATGACGCGGCCGGCGTAGCTCGGCAGGACGGTCGGTAGGCCGACCAGCGAGGGCTGTGAGCGGTGGGCCGCGGCGAAGGCGTCGTTGACGTAGGCGTCCAGCACCGACTCGAGTCCGTCGACGAGATGCGTTCGGGCAGCCCGTTCGGGCTCGAACTCCATGTACTCCTCGCTGTAAAAGCGGGTGTTCTCGAGAACGAGACAGTCGCCGTTCGAGAGTCCCCTGACGGCCTCGCGGGCGGCATTGGTAAAGGTCGCGTCAACGTAGTCGACGGGGTGGCCGAGCAGTTCCGAGAGGCGGTCGGCGTGGGATTCGAGGGTGACGAAATCGTCGCTGCCGGGCCGACCCTGATGGGCGAGGACGGCGACCCGACCGTCGCGCTCTAAGAGTTCCGAGAGCGTGTTGACGTGAGCGCGCAGTCGGGCGTCGTCCGCGAGCGTGCCATCATCGCCGATCGGACTATTGACGTCGACGCGAACACCGACGGTAGTCCCTTCGACGTCAAGATCGTCGAGGGTCGCGATCATTATCGATCCGTGCACCGCGGCCCCCGAAAGGTCTTTCTATCGGAGAGATAGGGCTCGGCGACCGGTGACACGGATCACGCCGCCGGCCGGCCGGGGTCCGGTCACACCGACCGACAGTCCGTACAGACGAGTTGGCCGTTGGCGTCCCACAGCTCGTCCGCGAGCGAGCCGCAGGCCTCGCAGACGCCCTGGGTGGTGTACTCGTCGCCGCCGTTGGGGAGCGCTCCGCCGTTGCCCGCCCCGCTCGCGCGGGCGGCCACGGGATCCGCGAGCTCGCGATCCCGATCGACCGGCGGCTCGCTCGAGCGGGTGGGGGTCATCGTCGCCTGGAACGAACTCGCAGCGGCGATCACGTCGCGCTGGGTGACCAGGCCAACGATCCCGTCGTCGTCTTCGACGATGACGTTGCGAATGTTCTGTCGAGCCATCGTGGTGGCGACGTCGGTGAGCGACCGGTCGGGACCGACCGTGATGACTGGAGTCGTCATCGCCTCGTCGACGGTCGTCGTGGCGGGATCGCGTTCGTCGTCGACGAGACCAAGCACGTCCCACTCGGTCACGATGCCGATTGGCTCCGAACCGCGGACGACCAGCGCACAACTCGTCCGTTCGTCTCGCATGAGGGAAACGACATCGAGAACGGTGTCGGACTCGCTGACACCGACGTAGTCGCTCGTCAGGATTTCTCTGACTGACAGTTCCGATTCCATGTGTGAACGCATCCCACGAACGGGCTAAAAGCTACCTCCATCACGCTTAAGCAAATCGGCAACAAAGTTCTCCCCTTCCGGAATTCATCCAGGCTACTGTACCGATGTTCCCGGAGCAATCACAGGGCGGGTCCCGGCCGGACCGAAACCGACGATCACCGGTCCGTTTCAGGCCGTCTCCCACTCGAGTTCGACTCTTGTCCCGTCGGCCCGGCAGGTCTCGAGCGCGTGTTTCGCATCGTAGCCCGCCTCGTGGGCGCTCTTTCCGCGACCGACGCCGACCTGCATCTCGACGTCGACGGCCTCGGCGACGTGAGCGGCCGCCTCCTCGTAGTCGGCCCGCTCGAGGTCGGGGCAGACGACGATGACGTTGTCGCCGCCGACGAAAAAGGAGAGGCTGTTTTGGGTGTAGCGCATGTGCCGCATCAGTTCTGCGTACCCCTGTTCGATCTCGATGAACGTGTCGAAGGCGTTGAGTTCGTCGGTGTAGTTGCCGGTCGCGTCGATCACGTCGAAGTGTGCGATCTGGATGTCGTCGTCGGTCCGGTAGTCGTCCGCGATGGCCCGGCCCTCGAGGCACTCGCGGCGATTCTTGTCCTGTGCGCTGCCGGCGTCTTGCAGGCATTCGGTTGCGTCCGAGAGTGCCTGCACGGGGCTCGTGCCGGTCGCGACACCGAGACTGAGCGTCACGGGGTACCGGTTACCGACCGATTCCTGGAGGAGCGCGTGGTCCTCGAGCGAACAGCCGTTCGTGACGGCGATCATATTGTCGAAGCGAGTGAAGAAGGTGTAGCCGCCGCGGTTGCCGACGAACTGGGAGATATCTGCGAACAGTCGGGACTGCATCGTCTGGAGGTCGGCCTCCCGTCGGGGTTCCGGCGTCACGGTCCACGGCCCGTAGTTGTCGATCTGAACGAGCGTCACCTGCGTGTTAGTCACTGTGACCGATTCTTTCGAACGCCGTCGTATAAGTGATACGTAATCCAGATTCGTGACGCGACTCGGGAACCGGGCCTCAGGCGGGTTTCTTCTCGGGGTTTTTGCCCTGCGGGTGGTACTTCCAGAAGTTACCGGCGCGCATCGCCGCGCCGACGGCCTTGTGCATGTCGACCATCGTCTCGAACTCTTCGGGTTCGACGTGCTCGAAGATCTCGCTCATCGGGACGACGGTCTCGTAGTTGATCCGGATCGGATAGTCGCCGTACTCAGCGACGAACTCGTCGCGATCCATCGGGAAGTCCTCCTCCTCGTCGACCTTGTCCGCGATGATCCGCATGTCGAACTTGCGCATCCCCTCGCTGCCCTCCTCGCCGTCGGGATCGACCGGCCAGTTGCTGCTCATACCCGACCGTGTGCAGGGGACCCGCAAAAGGATTACTCTCCGTCGCCGTCGGCTCGTCGCCGATCCGCCCGCTCGACGCCGGTCAGTTCGAACCGCGTCCCACCGTCGTCCCCGTCGGCGATGGTCACCGTCCAGCCATGGGCTTCGGCGATCCGGTCGACGATCGAGAGTCCGAGGCCGGTCCCGCCGTCGGTGCTCGAGTAGCCGCTCTCGAAGACGCGGTCGCGGTCGTCCGCCGGAATACCGGGACCATCGTCCTCGACGGCGAAGCCGCCGCCGGTCTCGTCCGCGAGATCGTCCACGGTGATCGTGACGCTCGGGCGGCCGGGTCCGATCGAGCCTTCAGACCTGCCGGGGTCTGAACGGCTCGCAGAGCCGTTCTCCACGGTATCCCGATGAGTCTGCGAGTCGGGGTTCGTCGAACCGTGTTCGACGGCGTTGCGGATCAGGTTCTCGAGGAGCTGAGCGAGTCGCGCCCGGTCGGCACGAACGACGGCATCCGTCTCGATTCGCAACGCGGCGTTGGCCGTCTCGACGTGGCTCCAGCAGTCCTCGGCGAGCGTCGCGAGGTCGACCGATTCGACGTCCAGCGACGGATCGCGTTCCCGTGCGACCGTCAGGATGTTCTCGATCAGGACCGACATCCGGTCGTGCGCCCACGCGACGTCCTCGAGATCGTCGGCGGCGCAGTCACAGGTCTCGCGAGCGATCTCGAGTCGCCCCTGCGCGACGTTCAGCGGGTTGCGGAGGTCGTGGGAGACGATGCCGGCGAAGCGATCGAGCCGTTCGTTTTGGGCCCTTAGCTCGTGTTCGCGCGCTTTGCGCTCGGTTATATTGCGCAGGACGCCGACGGTTCCCTGGATGCGACCGTCCTCGTCCCGCGGGAGGAGCGCGATGTGGTTCTCGTTGGGCACGCGTTCGCCGTCGGCCGTGATCGTCTCCATTTCGAACGAGGCGTGTTCGCGTTCGTCCGATTGTATCAGTGCACGAATCTCCGCCTCGGCGGTGGCGATATCGTCGTCGTCCATGATGATCGAAACGTGTTCGCCGACCAGTTCCTCGGGCCGGTACCCCGTCGTCGTCATCTCGGCGTTGATCGGCGGGACGACCTTGGTGAGGTACCCCTCCTCGTCGAGCGCGTACACCTCATCGGGGATCGTCTCGAGGATCGTTTCGTCGAGTTCGAGCTCTCGTTCGCGGGCCGTGCGCTCGGTGATATCTCGAACGACGCCGGCGACGCCGCGGTACTGGCCGTCCTCGATGGGCAGTAACGAGCAGTGATCCTCGCAGCGAATCGATTCACCGTCGCTCGTTTCGACGGAGATCTCGTAGGTGCGCTTGCGCTCGGCGGTCGCGTCGGAGAGCAGCGACCGGACGCAGTCGGTGCCGCGTTCGACGGATGGCTCATCGAGCAGGAAGGAAACGTCCTGGCCGATGATTTCGTCCTTCTCGTAGCCAGTCATCTCCGCGTAGGCGTCGTTGACGAACGCGTACCGGCCCTCGGCGTCGACCGTATAGACGGGATCGCCGAGGGCGTCGATTATCGTCTCGTATCGCTCGAGGTCGCGCTCGCGTTCCTTTTCGTCCGTCACGTCCTGGACCGTACAGATCAGATCGCCGTCGCCGGTCGTCGACAGCGAGTGGGCTTCGACGAAGGTGCTCCCGTCCGATCGGAGCCCCGTCGTCTCGCCGTACCAGTCGCCCTCGGCCATCACCGTCGGGATGATCACGTCGCGGGCGTGCTCGATCTTGTCGTCCGGATACAGTTGCTCCCAGTGCTTGCCGAGCAGGTCGGCGGGCTCGTAGCCGTACAGATCGGCGTACGCCCGATTGACGTAGACGAATCGTCCCTCCTCGTCGAGCAGACTGATCCCCTCCCGTGCGGTTTCGATGGCGCGGAGCTGGCGCTGTCGTTGCAGGCGGCTCCGCGTCGTCTCGACGGCGGTGCGGACGGTCTCCGCCAGCGTCGCGTACTCGGTCGCGTCCCGCCGCAGGTAGTCCGTGATGCCGGCGGAAATCGCCTCGCTCGCGATCGCTTCGGAGCCCGCGCCCGTGAACAGCACGAAGGGACAGGCTTCGTCGTCAGCTCGGACCGCATCCAGCAACGCCAGTCCGTCCGAATCGGGGAGCTCGTACTCCGAGACGATGCAGTCGACGTCGGTCCCGGCGAGGCGCTCGAGTGCATCGCTCGTGCCGGTCGCATCGAGCGTTTCGATGGCGTCGTCCGCTCGCTCGAGGGCGTCGGCCGTCTCAGCGAGGCGCTCCGGGTCGCCGTCCACACAGAGGACGCGAACCGGCTCGATCGAGACGCTCTCGTGTCGAGATTCGTCTCGGTTGCTCATGCCCTATCTCTCGGTACGGTGTGGATATAGATTTGGGCCTCCGGTTCGGTCGCTCGCTCGTTTGGACCGAACGAGATGGCGGTCAGGCCTCCAACTCGAGGACGACAGTCCCAACTGGACGTCACTGCATATCCGATCGCACGACAGTAGCGCGGTTCGGAGCGAGCGCGGTTCGGAGCGAACGGAGTGAGCGAGAACCGCGGGGATGCGAACGGCGAGCAAAGCGAGCCGTGAGCGAGCACCGCGAGCGAGAACCGCGGACTATGCGATCGGTATGGAAACCGTTTCAGTTGACACTATAGCCGGTCGGTCGGCGGGTCCGATCGAAATGACCGCACACCACCCGTCGACATCGCTCGCTGGCCGGTTCGGAACCGGGGTCTCTCGAGTGTTGGTGCCGTTAGACATCGCTTCTCCGAATCCGGGTTCGCAGTTCGGGTACGTTCGTCTCGGTATCTTGTTATACGACGAGATTCATTCTCGAGGTCGATTCCGATGACGCAGCCAATCGAAGGCGAGACGAGAACATACGAGCGAACGTTCACAGTCGAAGATGTACAGCAGTTTGCGGACCTCACTGGTGACGATCAATCCCGTCATACCGAGCCGGACGAAGACGGACGGGTGATGGTACAGGGATTACTGACCGCGACGCTCCCGACGAAACTGGGTAGCGACAACGAAGTGTTGGCCAGTACGATGGAATTCAACTTCCATCGGCCGGTCTACACCGGCGAACCAATCACGTGCCGATCGACGTTTGAGACAGTCGAGGAACGAGACGACCGGTACGAATTCACGTCAGCCGTTGTCTGTGAGAACGCGGATGGCGAGACCGTGTTGACCTCATCGACGAACGGAATTATTTGGAAAGACGAGTAACTCGATCAAGACGGTACCCACTGAAAGTCACTGCATGCCCGAGCGATACGATGGGCGAACGAAGTGAGTGCATCGCAAAGCGAGCGAGGACCGATCGATGCCTCGCACGATCCCACCGCCGCGCTCTCGAGCGGACTCGAGCGTCGGTGATTCGAGGTTTGGGGTTCGGGGCGGCTCGAGGCGGGGGACTCTCTTTTCCCCGTAGTAACAATAGATATAAGTCCCAATAGGTCAACAATCCAAACGGAAGTCAGTCTCGAAACGCAGATGCGAGGGGCTGCATCGAAATGCCCCGGGTGGAACCAACACCCGAGACGCGGCTTCCAAATCCACGGAGGATTCGGTTGCCATGATTGCGTTCATTCTACCGGGATATAAACGTCCCGCACGACCGTCGAATCGCCCGACACGAGTAGCGTCCTCGCCGCAACGACCGAGGCGCAGTCGCGATGGATAGCAGTTCGGACGCGAGCGACGACGACGAGTCGCCGTTCCCCGACTGTCCGCGCTGTGGCGACCCCGTGCTGTTCTCGGTTGCTACTGGTCCCCACACCGGCTCCGTCGCTCCCTGTGGTTGTTCGGTCCCGCCGGATCTCTTTCCGAGCCTTCGCGAGGAGTAGGTCGGGACCGGGCTCGAGCCCCGACGATCAGCCGGCCGGTCGGCGGGTCCGATCGAATCACCACACACCACCTGCCGACATCGCCCGTCGGACGGCCGGTTCGGAACCGGGACTCGAGTGTATCGAATCTTTGCGAGCCAAACGCTTTTACGAATTGTCCGGAAACCTATGCATACAATGGCCAGTTCGACGCGCAATGATGGCGTCCACGACGGCGAGATCCGTCTCTGGCGCGAGGAGGATTGGTGGATCGCCACGGACGTAGAAACTGGCGTTACCACGCAGGGACCGTCTCGAGGAACCGCGCTCGAGAACCTCGACGAGGCGGTTGCACTCCACCGCGATGAGATCGGAAGCGAGCCGACCGAGGAGGAACTCCGCGACCTGGGGGTCGATCCCGACTCGAATACGACCGGGGATCGAGAACCGCCGGATGTCCTGAAATAGGGATGAGTCGGCGCACGTTTTCCCTTCTATTCTTCTCCAACCGCCTCTTCGACGATTTCGATTTCCTCGTCGGTTAGTCCGTAGAGTTCGTAGACGATTTCGTCGATCAACTCGTCCGTCTTCTCGATCTTTTCCTTGAGTTCCTCGGCTCTCGCTTTCGTCTCGAGGTAGCTTCCCAACCCTTCGCGAACGTCGTCGACGGCGGGCAGGGTGAGCTTTTGGAGTCGGTCAACCAGCGAGTTGTTCTTGGTAGTGATCTCGGGGAAGTTTGCGTAACTTTCGGGAAATACCACTCATATAAAAATTCTTAAGCTTAGATCAATTCAAATACTGATCTTCGTGATATCGCAACAGGATTTATAGGTAGATACTGTCTCGGTTTAGAAAACAATGGGAGCGGGATTATCAGAGAATGATGAAACAAACAGAGATCCACCAACAGTCTATCAGGTTCCAGTAAAGACGGAAGACGACGAGCCAATTCGAATAAACTTCAAGCGAACGATCGTCGACGGAGTCCGCCGAGAGCAACTCGCGGATCTCTGTGAAATCCCTCTCGAGCATGAGACGCTTCGGGTGTGGGGAAATACAGAGGACGAACCGGCAGATACCGGTGATTATCTCTTATTTGCAGATCGTGATGGGCGTCACGGGGGCGACTATACGCATCTCGCCCGTATCGATCACGCGACGATTCTGGACGAGGAGACGGCAGCGGCGTTTACGAACGCGATCGGTTGGGGAGAGGTGTCGGACGTTTCGTATCAACACGTAATGTTTCTCGATCCGATATACGAGACGACTCTCGATCGCGAGGGGTTCTGGGAAACGCTCGGGTTCCGTGGATGGCCAAATGACACGTTTAGCGGCATCGATTTCGGTCGCAGTGGATCAACGTTCTTTGCAGAATACGACTCGATCGAGGCATTTCTCGAGCAGATCCGCGGCAACAAGATCTATCCGACCGAGTTTGCCGTCGAAACCGAATCGGCCGACGAATACGAGACGCTCGAGGCGGCGATAACCGATATCAGAAGTCGACTCGAGGAATCCTCCGAAAACACGTCGTGGCTCAAAACCCGTCTCGGGGAAGCACTCGTCGCCGAGTGGTCTGCTTCACTCACTGGATTCAAACCGTCCGGTACCGTCTCCACGAGCACTGCTACAACGTTCGATCAACTTCGATCCGTCTACGAGTTACTCGAACCCGAACTCGAGGAGACTGCCGCCGAAATCGGTGTCGGCTCTCACTACTCGTTTTCGCCGGCAAAGACGCTCTTTCTCTGTTGGGTTCGCATTCTTCAGGAGGAAGCCGACGATACCGGGAGTGTCTTGAGTCAACCTCGGCTGAACAGTATTCTTCGCGATACCTACACTGTGGAGACTGAGACGGAAACGGAGCCGGTGGCTCAACCGACTGATAGCACTCATCCAGTGCTATCACACATTCGAGCGACGTCACCAACAGTATACAAGTTCACTGCCCCGTGTGACTACTGGCTAACGAGTATCGAGTACAGCGCGGTGTCGTCCGGAGAGGAATATCGGAGCCGATGGGAAGACTTCTCGGAAGGCGATGTCGCGATTCTCCATTCCCGCGAAGAGCCGTCGAACGAAGAACTCGGCCGTCATCCAAACGGCATAATCGGAGTCGGAATTCTCGGACGGACGTTCGAGAAAGAAGAACCGTGGTGGTGGGACGAACACGAACGGGGGGAGTCGTATCCGCTGGTTGCGATGTTCGATCGGCTATTCCTTACCGGCTCGATTGACGATATCGATACGTCTCGATCGATCACTGAAAAGACAACGTCGGAAATCGATCGGGAGTCCGACGCGCTAACAACGGATCTCCTCCCGATCGCGCAAGCCAACAGCATCTGTGACGAGGTCGCCGGTATCGAATTCCCGGTCCAGTCACAGTACGCGACGTTTCGAACGGACGATGGTGCGATCGATCACGATCGGCCAGTGGCCCTCATCGAGGCGATCGCGGACACGTTGAGTGAGGCCTCAGCGATCAACGTCCACAAACAGTATCACGGTTCGATCCCGCCCGAAACGCTCGACGGTCTCTACTTCCCAGACGATCAGGGCGATCGGATTCTCGAGCAGATCACGACGGCACTCACATCCGGGAAACACGTTCTCCTGACTGGTCCACCGGGAACCGGAAAGACGGAGATCGCTCGCCGAGTATGCGACTCGCTATCGGATACGCTGCCCTACCTGTACTCGGATTTCGAAATGACGACGGCGACTGCCGACTGGTCGACCTTCGATACGGTCGGCGGGTACATGCCGAACGAATCCGAAGGAGATGGTGATAACCTCTCGTTCACCCCGGGGATCGTCCTCAACCGACTCAAAAACACCCGGACTGAGACGCAATCGAACGATTTACTCATTATCGACGAACTGAATCGTGCCGACATCGACAAAGCGTTCGGCCAACTCTTTACGCTCCTTTCGGGGCAATCGGTCCAACTGCCGTACACCAAAAACGGTCGTGAAATCGAACTCACAACGACCGACGAGATCGCTGGACGTCCCGCAAACCATCAGTATCTCGTGCCGAATTCGTGGCGTATATTCGCGACGATGAACACCTACGACAAGACCTCGCTCTACGAGATGAGCTACGCGTTCATGCGCCGGTTCGCTTTCGTTCGGGTTCCCGCTCCTGAACTCCCCGAGGATCCAGCAGACGATGATCAGTTAGAGCAACTGATCTACGACTATGCAAACGCGTGGGATCTCGATCTCAATCGCAACGAAGCGATGGCTATCGGTCGCGTTTGGAGGGAGACGAACCATGCTGTTGAGGAACGGTCGATCGGCCCCGCGATAATCGAAGATATACTCCGATACGTCAATCAACATTCCGAGGACGAACTCGAGTACCATCTCACCCAAGCGGTTATCAGCTATATCTTCCCGCAACTCGAGGGGGTCCCGAAGCGACGGACAATCGTTCGGGAAATAGCGGCTGTCAGAGAGATCGATGCGTCGCTTCTCGAGCAAGCGGCACGAGAGATGCTACAGGTGACTATAGCGACGA